>CAVQRM010000007.1:0-16446 GCA_963715245.1 uncultured Chloroflexia bacterium | reverse complement strand
AGGCGAGGCGCTCGCGCAACAGGGCAACGCTGTCCGCCTGATGTGGAAGCGACAGCACGAACTCCCCGTCGCGGACGGGGAGTTCGGACGGATGGAGGAGGAAGCACGAGGATGAGGAACCGGAAGGTCGTCGGACTGCTGGCAGCGACGGCGCTGCTCGCGGCAGCCTGCAGTGGAGGTAGCAGCTCCGCCGCCCCGAGCGCCAAAGCGGAGCTCGGTGACGGGGAGGGTCAGCTCAACCTGATCATCTGGGCTGGCTACGCCGAGCGCGGAGCGGTCGATCCGAATTTCGACTGGGTCACGCCCTTCGAGGACAAGACCGGCTGCAAGGTCAACACCACGGACATGACCAATTCCAACAACGGCGTGGCGCTCATGCAGTCCGGGGACTACGACGGCGGCTCGTTCTCGGGCGACGCGACGAGTCGTCTCATGGCCGGCGGGATCGTCGCCCCGGTCAACACGGACCTGATCCCGAACTACGCGAACGTCTTCGAGGGCCTCAAGAACAAGACGCACAACTCGCTGGACGGCGTGCCGTACGGAGTCCCGCACGGCCGCGGACCCAACCTGCTCATGTACAACACCGACGTGATCACGACGGCGCCGACGAGCTGGGACCCGGTCTGGAACGGTGAGTACGGCGGCAAGGTGAGCGTCTACGACTCGTCGATCTACATCGCCGATGCGGCGCTGCACCTGATGACGACCCAGCCGGACCTTGGGATCAAGGACCCGTACCAGCTCAATGACGATCAGTTCGCTGCCGCGGTGGCGCTGCTCGAAGCGCAGCGGGATGCCGGAGCCCTCTATTGGGGGACCTACAGCGACCAGGTCGCGTCATACGGCGCCGGCGACGTCGTCGTCGGGACTTCCTGGCAGTTCCAGGTCAACCTGATGCAGGCGGAGAGCCAGCCGATCGCGGGCGTCCTGCCGGACGAGGGTTCGACCGGCTGGTCGGACACCTGGATGATCGCCAGCAAGGCCAAGAACCCCAACTGCATGTACCTGTGGATGGACCACATCGCCTCCGCCGAGGCGAACGGCCAGGCCACCGTCTGGTTCGGCGAGGCTCCGACGAGCCAGGCCGCCTGCGATTACGCCGAGACCCTCTCGCCTGGCCACTGCGAATTGACGCATGCGACGGACGAGGCCTATTACGACAAGATCTGGTACTGGACGACGCCTCAGGCGGACTGCGCCGACGAGGACGAGGCCACCAAGTGCAAGGACCAGGACGCCTGGGTCGAAGCCTGGACGACATTGCGCGGCGCGTGAGTCGACCGCGTTCGACACTTCGCGGATGGAGGGCTCCCCGGCGCGACCGGGGAGCCCTTCGCCCCACCGACCCTGCTTCGACGATGTCCCGCGCCGAGCGAGGCGCTGAACGTCGCCGCGCGCAGCGGACCGGCCTCACGAGATGACCGAACCCGGAACGCCCGCCGCCCTCCCGGATGCCGCCCCGGGTCTGCCGGCGCCTGCCGGGACACCGGCCAGCGGTCGCAGCCTGGGCCGCCGGATCGCGACGTGGCTTCTACCCTCGCCGGCGGTTGCAGCTCGGTTTCCTGCTCGCCGGCCCGCTCGGCTGGCTCGCCATCGCCTATCTGGGCGCGCTGTTCATCCTGCTGCTCAATGCGTTCTGGGAGAAGGATGCGTTCACGGGGCAGGTCGAGCCGTTCGCCTGGTCGCTGGATGCGTTCGAGACGATCCTGACCAACGACGTCTATCGGACGATCGCCATCCGGACGATCGGGATGGCCATCCTGGTCACGGTCACGGACGCATTGCTGGCCTTCCCCATCGCCTACTACATGGCCCGGATCGCGTCGCCGCGGGTCCGAAGCATGCTGGTCATCGCGGTGCTGATGCCGCTGTGGGCGGCATACCTCGTGAAGGTCTATGCATGGCGCACCATCCTCCAGGGCAACGGCTTCCTGCAGTGGGCCCTGGGGCCGTTGGGCGTCGAGAGCCCCGGCCTGGACGAACTCAGCAACGCCTGGCTCGTCTTCAGCTACCTCTGGCTGCCGTACATGGTCCTGCCGATCTACGCGGGCCTGGAGCGGATCCCGTCGTCGTTGCTCGAGGCCTCCTCGGACCTCGGCGGGCGCCCCGGGACCACGTTCCGTCGCGTCGTCCTGCCGCTCGTCTTCCCGGCACTCGTGGCAGGCTCCATCTTCACGTTCTCGCTGACGCTGGGCGACTACATCACCCCAGACCTCGTCGCGGACGCGAAGTTCATCGGCAACGTCATCTATGACAACTCGAGCCTCGGCAATCTGCCCGTGGCCGCGGCGTACGCGCTCCTGCCCATCATCATCATGACCATCTACCTCCTCGTCGCCCGGCGCCTGGGCGCCTTCGAGTCGCTATGAGCAGGTCCCGATGATCGAACCGAGAGTGATCAGGATCGCCCTCCGGGTGGTGACGGCCGTCGTCATCGCGTTCCTGTACCTGCCGCTGGTCATCCTGGCCATCTATGCCTTCAACCCGAGCCGGCTGCAGGTCTGGCCACCGACCGGCTTCACCCTGCACTGGTTCGGCGAGGCGATCGCCAACCCGAACGTCGTCCAGGCCATCATGAACTCGCTGGCGGTGGCGACGGTCGCGACCATGCTCGCGCTCGTGCTCGGCACGCTCGCGTCGCTGGCCGTGCAGCGCTACTCGTTCTTCGGCCAGCAGACCGTCTCGTTCCTGCTGGTGCTGCCGATCGCCCTGCCCGGCGTCGTCTCGGGTATCGCGCTGCGGACCTCCTTCGTCACCCTCGGGGTCGAGTTCGGCCTGTTCACGATCATCGTCGGACACGCGACGTTCTGCGTGGTCATCGCCTACAACAACGTCATCGCCCGGCTCCGACGCCTGCCGCGAACGCCCGAGGAGGCATCCGGGGACCTGGGCGCAGACGGGTTCACGACCTTCCGACGGATCACCCTCCCCGGCATGGGGACGGCCCTCCTGTCCGGCGCGCTGCTCGCCTTCGCCCTCTCGTTCGACGAGATCATCGTGACGAACTTCACCGCCGGCGCGGGGACGCAGACCGTGCCGATGTGGATCTACACGGCCATCCAGCGCCCCACGGAGCTGCCGGTCGTCAACGTCGTGGCGCTCGTCCTGATCCTGGTCTCCGTGATCCCCGTCTACCTGGCGACCCGCATCAGCTCGGGCGTGGCCGGCGCACGCCTCTGACGCCCTACCTCCAGCGCTGTCCTCCCTCGAACACGAGGGCGAGGACCATGGTCGCGGACCAGGCGAACGCCATCAGTGTCGCGCGCAGTCGCTCCATCGGGGAACCTCCACCGGCCATCGGCCGGGATGCGTCCGACGGTCGATCCCTCCGAGGAGTGCCCGACCGGACCGCGGATCGCCATCATCGCCCAGGCCGCTTAGCTGCGACTTACGTGCGCCGGCGACGGACGCGCCGATGCCGGGTCGGGGAACGCCGCCGCGACCCCATCCCGCGGCGGCGCTCGACGCACAGGCGTTTCGGTCAGTTCCCAGCGGTCACCGTGACCTCGCCACTGAAGTGGAGCACGTCACCAGGCCCTATGCAGTCCCTGCTGAAGCCGTCGCAATGCATCCCGCGCAGCATCATGAAGCTTTCGACGACGTGCGTGCCGACGCTCAGCGGGGCCAGGACGCCCATGGCGACGACGTTCACGCTGGCGCCGAAGGAGGTCTCCTGCACGATCAGGCGACTCGTGTCGGTGAACCGGTAGGTCCTCTCGCTGGAGGTACCGGGGTCCACGACGATCTTGACGCCCTCGAACTTCGCCAGGTAATCGTCGAGCGGCGTGGCGCCCGCAGGCACGAACTCCTTGGGCACCTTCTTGAACGTGGCGTTCACACCCCAGAGCCCGGCCACCCGCCAGTCCTGCCCGCTCCCGATCTCCAGGCAGGGGAACCAGACGATCGCCTCCGTTACCCCCCAGAGCTCGTTGAAGTCGGGGCCGTCCGGGAAGCTGCAGTGGTTCCCATCGGCCGTTCCCGCGCTCGCCGTGGCCGGCACGCTCGCCGCCACGATCAGCGCCAGGGTCACGATCATGGCTCGCCGGAGCCCCAGTCTCCTCGACATCTCGTCGCCTCCATCCATCCTCGCGGGGCAGTCCACCGCATTGGGGGTTGGACGCCCCCGGACAGGCGTTTCCGTCGCGACGGATTCCCGTGTCGAGCGACGTCTAACCTGTTCAGGTCACCCGCGACCGTGTGGTGTCCGTGAGTACCGGAGTCGACGTGCCCGCCACCGCCGCAGCTCGAGATCGTGCCGATGAACTGGCCGCGGCCTTCGCCGACCCGGCCGCCTTCCGACGTTGGTACGACGCTGCTGTCGTCCGTGTCTACGGCTACCTGTACGGTCGCTGCGGCGGGGATGTCGACCTCGCCGAGGAGCTGACCCAGCAGACGTTCATCCAGGCCCTGCATCACTGGCGGTCATTCGACGGCCGGGCCGACGTGATGACCTGGCTATGTTCGATCGCCCGCAACAGGCTCACGGACCACTATCGCGAGCGCGACCGGCAGGAGCGCCGCCATCTGCGCCTGGTCGTCCGCGAGATCGAGATGCACGAGGGACGCCTCGACCGCTCCGTGGCCGAACGCGACACCATCCTGGGGGCACTCCGTGGGATGCCCTCGCTCCAACGCGCGGCCCTGATCCTGCGGCACGTCGACGGGCTGAGCGTCCGGGAGGTGGCCGCCGCCCTTGGCCGGAGCGAAGATGCGACGGAATCACTGCTGCGCCGAGCCCGGGATAGCTTCCGCGATCGGTATCCGGAGGCGGACCATGCATGACGACGGGCTCCGCCGCGACCTGCGGGCCGTCGACGCGCCGGCAGCACCGCGAGCGGAGTTCAGGGAGGCCCTCTACGAGCGCCTCGTCGAGGAGCGCGCCCGGATCTCGGCCCGACCGACGATTCGCGTCCGTCCCAACCGGGTCGCGCGCCGCGGATCGACTCTCCTCGTCGCGGCCCTTGTCGTCGGCGGCACCGTGGGCGGCTCGGTCCTCGTAGCGGGCGGCCCACCGCGGCCGTCGGCGAACGACCTCGCGGCGCCGAACGCCATCGCGGCGGACGTCACATCGGCGCCGTCCGGTCCGCCGAGCGCCGAGCCCAGGGTCGCCGCGCCGCGGCTGGCCATCGCACCGCAGCCATCCGGACTGGCAGCTCTTCCGGGAGGTGGCCTGGTCGTCCACGAGCGGCGAACGATCGGAGGGCCGACCCGCCTCCTCCAGCTGACCGCAGATGGGACGTCGGAGTTCGCACCGGCCGTGCCGGGCATGCAGGTCGCGGCGACCTGGGCGCCTGACGGCACGAGTGTGATGTTCGCGGCCGTACCCGTCGAGGCGCCGGACGACTGGCGCATCTGGCGGGTCGATGCCTCGGGAACCTCGGCAGAACTCGTATCGACCGATTGCCGGCCGCCCGACTGCCTTGGAGAGACCGAGCCATCGTACTCGTCGGACGGCCGCCGTCTCGCGTTCGTGCGCACCGCCCCCGGGCCCGCCGGTCAGCGCGGCGGGTCCGTCCTCGCGATCCGGGATCTCGAGACGGGGAGGGTGTCGGAGCTCCGCGCGACGGCACAACCGGCCGATCGCCAGATCCTGCACCCGAGCTTCTCCCCGGATGGAGCGTCCATCGCCTTCGCCGTTGCCTCCCGAGGTGCGATGTACGAGGACACGGCGAGCGCGATCTGGCGGATCGAGGCGGACGGCACGGCTCTCCGGAGGCTCACGCCGGACGCGCTGGTGGCCGGCGATCCCGCCTGGTCCCCGGACGGCACGGAGATCCTCTTCGGCACCTTCCCGATCCGCACGATCTGGGCGGAGAACCAGCGGGGGCCCGAGATCTCGTTCCTGCACACGATGGCGCCGGACGGGAGCGACCTTCGGCGCCTGCCATTGCCCGACCAGGTCGGCGGCGCCAGCTGGGTCGATGGCGGGCGGGCCATCCTCTATGCCGCGATCGTCAACGCCGGGACCGGGAGCCCGGGGATCACGTGGCTGATGACCGTGGACCGTGACGCCACGGCCGTGCACGCGGTGAGTCGCGGCTCCGGCTGCTGCAGCTGGTACGCCGTCCAGCAGCCGTCACCTTGACAGACTCTCGACGCTCGACGCGCACGCCGACCGCCCCTCGGTCGATCGCCTGACCCTCGGCTGCTACATCGAGGGGACGTAGTCCTCGGCGAGGTACTTGTCGGGATCGTCCTTGAACTCGAGCAGGCAGCCCTTGCCGCAGAACCAGTAGGTCGTGCCCTCGTACTCGAACGACAACAGCGAGGTCGCGGTCGTCGACCTCCATCCCGCACACGGGATCGATCGCGATGGCCATGGGAACCTCCTTGTCGGGTACTCCCAGGGAGTATAGCGCGGCCCGGCCGTGTCGGCAGCCGCCGGAATAGACTGATACGCATGGACGGACTCGACCCCACCAGGATCCGACAGGCGCTCCTCGAGGAGCGCGCCCGACTGCTCGCGGACGTCGAGGAGACCATCCAGGCGCCCGGGCAGATGACCTACGGGTCGCAGGCCGCCGCGGCCAGCCAGGTCTTCGAGCAGCAGCGCGACCTGGCGCTGCGTGACCGGGCCACGCAGCAACTCGCCCTCGTCGATGCGGCCCTGGCCCGGCTGGATGCCGGCACGTTCGGCGCGTGCCTGCGCTGCGGGCGGCCGATCGCCGTGGGCCGCCTCGAGGCGTTGCCCTGGGCCGCGCACTGCATCGACTGCCAGAGCGCGATCGACCGCGACCGGCGGTGACCGGCGCCGGGACCCGGTCTGACCTGGTCACCATCCGGAGATCCGCGCCGCGGCCGAGCGACTGCGCGGGGTGACGATCCGGACTCCTCTCGTACCGTTCGGGCCCGCCGGATCCGGCCAGCTGCTCAAGGCGGAGAGCCTCCAGTCGATCGGTGCGTTCAAGCTTCGCGGCGCGTACGTCGCGGTCGCGTCGCTCAGCGAGACGGAGCGACGACGTGGGGTCATCACGTACTCCTCGGGGAACCACGCCCAGGGCGTCGCCCGCGCCGCTCGGCTGCTAGGTTGCCCGGCCGTCGTCGTGATGCCGAGCGACGCGCCGCCGATCAAGCGCGAGCGGGTGGCCGCCGACGGCGCCGAGATCGTCGTGGTCGGGACCGCGTCGGACGAGCGACAGGCGAAGGCGGAGCAGATCGCCTCCGAGCGTGGCCTCGCCATCATCCCGCCGTACGACGACGACCGGATCATCGCCGGCCAGGGGACCGTCGGCCTCGAGATCGTCGAGGACCTGCCGGACGTCGCGACGGTCCTGGTGCCGATCGGTGGCGGCGGACTGGCCAGCGGGGTCGCGACCGCCGTGAAGGCCCTCCGACCGACCGTCCGCGTCATCGGCGTCGAGCCGGAACTGGCCGCCGACGCCCGCGAATCGCTCGCGAGCGGCCGAGATCGTCCGCTGGTCGGCCGCCGACGTGTCCCGGACGATCGCCGACGGGACCCGGACGCAGGCGCTCGGGCGAGCGGACCTTCGCCCACCTGCGTGGCGTACCTGGACGGCATCGTGACCGTGACCGAGGCGGAGATCGCGGCGGGCGTCCGACTGGCGGCCGAGGCGGCGCGCCTGGTCGCGGAGCCATCGGGCGCGCTGGTCGTCGCGGCGATCGCCTATCGGGCCCGGGAGGTCGGGCTCCTCGACCACCCGGGGCCGGTGGTCGGGGTGGTCAGTGGCGGGAACGTGGACCCCGACGCGTACCGGCGCTACCTGGCGACGCCGCTCCCGGACTGAACCTCGTCGCGTTCGCGCGCGAGCCGGTCCGCCAGGTGGCCCTCGCGAACCCGGATCCGGGCGAGCTCCGCCTCCGCCCGTCGATCCGCGCGGACGGCGTCACGCGCCTCGGAGCGCATCCACCCGGCCAGGATGGCCAGGATGGCGACCGAGGAAGATCGTGTCGCCGGCCAGCCACATGATCCCCGCGGCCATCTGCTGATCCGCCAGTGGCGGCGAGGCCCCACGCTCGTACGAGCGTCTCGTAGTGCGGGTAGAGCGCCGACGTGGCGCCGAGGAGCACGACCGCCAGGAACGTGTTCTGCGGCATCTGGAGGAAGACGTACAGGGCACGGACCGGGTGGGGCATCCGCCACGGGGCAGGATCCAGGGCGACCACCGGCCACCAGAAGAGCAGCCCGGTCCCGAGGAACAGCACGTGCTCGAGGTCATGGAGCAACGGGTCCTCCAGCGCGGCATCGAACAGCGGTGAGAAGTGGCGGTCCACATGACGCCCGCGAACAGGATCCAGGCCACGACCGGGAACGCGAGCACGCGGACGACCCGCGAATGGAGCACGGGCAGGATCCAGCGCTTGCGGGTCGCCGGCGAGGCCACCCGGAGGACGAGCGTGATCGGCGCGGCGAGCGCGATGAGCGGCGCCGCGACCATGGCGAGCAGCACGTGCTGGACCATGTGCACCGAGAAGAGGATCGTGTCGTAGCGGTCGATCCCGGACAGCAGCGCGACGGCGATCGCGGCCATGCCCAGGCCGAAGGCCGCAGACCGTCGCCGCGGCACGGGGTTGGCTGGATGCGCCGCGTTCACCGTTCGGACCGCCCACCACCACCAGCCCACCGCGATGACGACGGCGAGCGTGGGTAGCGTCTCGAACGTCCAGCCGAGCAGCAGGTTCGCGGCGTCGGGCGGGACATCGGGGGTCTCGCCGTGGGCAGCCGCTCCGGCCGCCGCCATCAGCCACGCCGCCGAGCTGCCGGCAGCGGTGACGGCGGCCATGAATGGCCGGCGGCGGCGCATCATCCGGTGGGTCATCGAGCGCATCGTCCCACGAACCGGTCCGATCGACCCATCGTCGAGAAGTCGACGCGCACGACGCTGACGCTCGGGTATCATGCCCGCTGTTCGGCCGCGGGCGGTCCGGACGCGACCGTCAGATGGTCACGTGCCTGGTCCGGGCGCGTGCCTCCCCACCTTCGCTGAGGACCTGCATGGCGAGTTCCCCCAGGACCGGCCGCTCCTCCACCGCGACCACGGCCGTGGTCATCGGGGCCATCCTGCTCATCAGCGTGGTGGCCGTCGTCCTCCTGAGTGGCGGCGATCCGCTCGGTCTCTCGCAGCGAGTGGTGGACAGCCTCTACCCGCCGGAGGCGGTGACGACGCAGGGCGAGGCGATCCGCGAGCTCTACACCATCGTCTTCCTCATCGCCGTCGTCATCTTCTTCATCGTCGAGGCGCTGATCCTCTGGACGGTCCTGCGCTACCGCCGCCGGCCCGGCGATGACACCCTTCCGCCGCAGACCCACGGCAACAACATGGCCGAGATCGTCTGGACGGTCGTCCCGACCCTGATCGTCGCGTTCCTGTTCGTCGTCTCGTGGCAGACGCTCAACACGGTCGAGGCTGTCTCCGCCAACCCCGATACGCGCATCCGCGCCGTCGCCGGCCAGTTCCAGTGGACCTTCGACTACCTGGACGAGACCGGCGAGAACGTGCTGTACACCCAGCTCCTGCCCACCGGCGACGACGGCGGGATGGCAGTCCCGGCCGGGCGCACGGTCCTGCTCAGCCTGGAAAGCCCGGACGTCCTGCACGCCTTCTACGTCCCGCAGTTCCTGTTCAAGCGCGACGTGGTCCCGGGGAGAGTCAACACGTTCGAGTTCACGGTCAACGAGGAGGACGCCGGCCAGACGTTCCGCGGTCAATGCGCCGAGCTGTGCGGCTCGGGCCACCGGGTGATGCTGTTCGATGTCCATGCGCTGACCCCTGCCGAGTTCGACGCCTGGCTGGCGGCCAAGGTCGAGGAGGCGAGCGCCACGCCCACCCCGCCGCCCAGCGCTGTCCCGGGCACGTCCGGGGCGCCGGAGCCGTCGGGCGAGGCGGTCCAGGGTCCCACGCTCGTGGTCAGTGCGCTGAACATCGCCTACGAGCAGTCCGAGCTCAGCGCGCCCGCCGGGACGCCGTTCAAGATCGACTTCGAGAACAAGGACGCGGGGATCCCGCACAACGTGGAGATCAAGGACGCCGGTGGGGTCGAGCGTGTTCCAAGGCGAGATCTTCAACGGCGTGGACAACGCGTCTATGACGTCCCGGCCCTCGCGGCCGGCTCGTACACCTTCGTCTGCACGGTCCATCCGAACATGACCGGCACCCTCACCGTGAACTGAGGAGCAACCCGTGGCGACCACCGCGCTCCACCCGGCTGCCCCCACCTACCGAAGCACCCTGTACGACTGGGTGACGACGACCGATCACAAGAAGATCGGGATCATGTACGTCATCAACTCGTTCCTGTTCTTCTTCCTGGGCGGCGTGCTTGCCCTGGGGGTCCGCGTCGAGCTGGCGCAGCCGGGGCTCCAGTTCGTCACGGACCAGGCGTACAACGAGCTGTTCACGATGCACGCCACGTTCATGATCTTCCTGTTCGTGATCCCGATGCTGGCGGGCTTCGGCAACTACGTCGTGCCGCTCCAGATCGGCGCACCGGACATGGCGTTCCCCCGCATCAACGCGCTGTCGCTGTGGATGCTGCCGCTCGCCGGTGTCCTGCCTCGTCCTCAGCCTCTTCACGGCGGTCGGCGGCCGCCGGCTGGACCAGCTACAGCCCGCTCGCGCAGGATCGGGCGCTCGCAGCGACCGGCGCCGGCCAGGACCTGTGGATCGTCGCTCTGATCGCTGATCGGAACGAGTTCCATCCTGGGCGCCATCAACTTCCTGGTCACGATCTTCAAGATGCGCGCACCCGGCATGACCCTCTTCCGGATGCCGATCCTGGTCTGGACGATCCTGGTGACGTCCGTGCTCGTGCTGCTGGCCACGCCGGTCATCACCAGCGCCCTGATCATGCTGTTCATCGACCGCAACTACGGCGGGAGCTTCTTCGACCCGGCCAACGGCGGCGACCCGATCCTCTATCAGAACGTGTTCTGGTTCTACTCGCACCCGGCGGTCTACGTGATGATCCTGCCGGCGATGGGCATGATCAGCGAGATCCTGCCGGTGTTCAGCTGCAAACCGCTGTTCGGCTACAAGGCGTTCGTCTTCGCGACCGCCGCCATCGGGGCGCTCGGCTTCTCCGTGTGGGCCCACCACATGTTCACGACCGGCGCCGTGTACCTGCCGTTCTTCAGCCTGATGACGTTCCTGATCGCCGTCCCGACCGGCGTCAAGATGTTCAACTGGATCTTCACGATGTGGCGCGGCAAACTGGACCTCAAGACGCCGATGCTGTTCGCGATCGGGTTCCTCACGATGTTCCTGATCGGCGGCATCAACGGCGCGTTCAGCGCGTCCGTCCCGGTCGACTTCGCCATCCACGACACCTACTGGGTCGTCGCCCACATCCACTACGTCCTGTTCGGCGGCTCGGTCTTCGCGATCATGGGCGGCCTCTACTACTGGTTCCCCAAGATGACCGGGCGGATGCTGAACGAGACCCTCGGCAAGGTGCAGTTCGTCCTGATGTTCATCGGCTTCAACCTGACCTTCTTCCCGATGCACGAGCTGGGACTGGCCGGTATGCCGCGGCGCATCGCCGACTACGCGTCCACGGCCGGCTGGAACGACCTGAACCTGGCCGCGACGGTCGGCGGGTTCCTGATCGCGGTCAGCATGCTCCCGCTCCTGTGGAACATCTTCATCTCGCTGCGCAGCGGCACGCCGGCCGGCGACGATCCGTGGGAGGCGAACACCCTCGAATGGGCGACCAGCTCCCCGCCACCGGCCTACAACTTCGACCGACTGCCCGGAGATCCGCTCCGAGCGCCCGCTGTTCGATGCCCGCCACGGGCAGCAGGCCGGTCACTAGGAGCGGATGACGATGACGATCGACAGCCAGGCGCTGACCACGACCGAGCACAACCCGGTCGCCGGGCTCGCCCACGACACCAAGGGCGGGATCAGCAACCCCGTCCTGGGGATGCTGCTGTTCATCACCTCGGAGGTGATGTTCTTCGCCGGTCTGTTCGCCGCCTACTTCAACGTACGCGCGAGCGGCCCCGATGGCCGCCGATCAACCCGGAGACCGGTGAGGCCTTCCACCTCGCGATCCTGCCACTCGTCGGGCCCGGCGACGATCCTGCTGATCCTGTCGTCGTTCACCTGCCAGTTCGCCGTGTGGGCCATCCGCCGGGACGACCGGGTCGGGTTCCTGCGGAGCATCGCCGTCACATTCGTCATCGGCATCGTCTTCCTGCTGATGCAGGGGCTGGACTACGCCCTGCTCGGCGAGCGAGGGGATCACCCTCTCGGCCGGGATGTTCGGCACGACGTACTTCACCCTGACCGGCTTCCACGGAGCGCACGTCTTCGGCGGCGTGATCATGCTGGGCGTCGTCCTCTACCGCGGCATGGCCGGCCAGTTCTCGGCCCGCCACCACGATGCAGTCGAGGCCGCGTCGCTGTACTGGCACTTCGTCGACGTCGTCTGGATCCTGCTGTTCTCGCTCCTCTACCTGCTCCCTGGCAAGTCGAGGAGCACCGCATGCATCCCCTCCGCCACCCGCGCAACGCGGCCCTCATCGGGATCATCTTCGTCGTGATCGCCGTGGTGCTACTGGGCGGTCCCCACGGTGGGTGGCTGGCTCACGTGGACTACGCCGGGTTGACCATGCTCCTGGCGCTCGGCGTCGCGATGGCCATCATGGCCTACGTCCTCGTCGCCGGTTCACCGAATGACTGAGCGTGACCGCTCAGCATGCTCGCGTGATCTCTGGACCGAGCATCCTGCGAGCTGACGGCCCAGTTCGTCATCCCGGACTGGGGCGCGTCATCGCGCTGTTGCCGATCCTGGTCATGATCCTCGTCGTCGCGGTCCTGCTGCTGGGTGTTCCTGCGCGCTGTGGCGTGCGGCACCGGCCCAGCGGGGCAAGGGCCGGATCGAGCCGCGAACGCCGGCCGGGATCCACATGCCGGGCCGTTCGTTCGCGCCGATCCTGGCGGCGGTCGGCGCATTCTCGCTGTTCCTCGGCCTGGTGTTCGGCGGCGTCGTCCTGATCGTCGGGGCGATCGTCCTCGCGGTCACGCTGCTGTACTGGCTGGCCGAGGCCGTACGCATCTACGACCACGACCTGGGCGAAACCGCCACGGCCCTGCCGGTGGTCGATCCACGACGGACCGCCCGAGGGCGTCCACATGCCCGGACCGTCCTTCCGCCCGTTCCTCGTCGCGATCGGCGCGACCATGCTGATGCTGGGCCTGGTCTTCGGCGGGTGGCTGCTGGCCGTCGGGTGTCGATCGCCCTGATCGCCACCCTGCTCGGCTGGCTGGTGGACGCCCGCAAGGAGTACGTCAAGACCGTCGAGGCGGACACGACCGGCCACCTGGAGAACATCCCGCCGCCGCGAACCCCGTCCCTCCTGCTGGCGAGCCTGGCGATCCTGCTCGTCGGCGCGATGTTCATCCAGGCCGGCTGGATCCCGCCCCGGGAAGCCAGCGGCGGGGAAGGGGCCACCCCCTCCGGAGAACCTGGCTCGCCGCCCGCCGGTCCGGATGCCTCCGAGGCGCCTGCCGGGCCCGAAGCGGATATCGTGCTCACCGCCTTCAACATCGCCTTCGACAAGACCGAGATCACCGGACCGGCGGATGCCCCGTTCACCATCGCGCTCATCAACGATGATGCCGGCACGCCCCACAACGTGGAGTTCCTCGACTCATCCGGCACGAGCGTATGGAAGGGCGAGATCTTCAACGGGGTCGAGACGCGCGTCTACGAGGTGCCGGCGCTGCCCGCCGGCACGTACACCTTCCTGTGCACGGTCCACCCGTCAATGACGGGGACAGCGACCCTCCAGTAGGGCTCGGGCCCGAGGCTTCACCACGCGCAGACCGTTGCTGATCGCCCTTGCCATCGCCCTCGTCACGACGGTGGGGGTGTGGTGGTACGTGAACTCGGGCAGTGGCTCCAGCGACGCTCGCGCGACCGTGGATGGCCCGGCCCCGCCGATCGTGGGCACCACCCTGGACGGGGAGCCGTTCGACCTCGCGACGTATGCCGGTCGCCCGGTCATCGTCAACTTCTGGGGCCCGTCCTGCGTCCCGTGCCGGGAGGAGTTCCCGCTGCTCATCGAGAAACAGGCTCAGCACGCCGACGACGGTCTGGTCATCGTGGGCGTGCTGACCGACGACCCGGCCGAACCGGCACGCCGGTTCGTCACCGATTACGGAGCGACCTGGCCCACCGTGGAGGACCCGGAGAAGGCCATCAAGGCGGCCTACCGCGTGGCCGGTCGGCCCCAGACCTACTTCATCGATGCCGACGGCATCGTCCGCTCCATCCAGATCGGGGAGATCCGCGAGGCCGACTTCGACCGGCAGTACGCGAAGATCGCCCCGTGACCGGGGCTGAGGGACGCCGGCGGGAACCGGCCGTGCCCGGGGAGCCGGCCGTGCCCGGTGCCGTGCCCTCCAGGGCCCCCGATCCGGCCATCACCGTCGCCGGACTCGTCAAGCGGTACGGCGCACGGACCGTGCTCGACGGCGTGAGCCTGAGCGTCGGCGCGGGCGAACTCGTGGCGCTGCTGGGGCCGAACGGCGCCGGCAAGACCACGACCGTCGAGATCATCGAGGGCTACCGACGCGCGGACGCGGGCACGGTTCGCGTCCTCGGGTCCGCCCCGAGCCTCGACGACCGTCGGCTTCGCGCCCGCATCGGGCTGATGCTCCAGTCCGGCGGATTCGACATGCGCGCCCGACCGCTCGAGACCCTCCGGCAGTACGCACGGTTCCACAGCGACCCGCGAGACCCCGACGAGCTCCTGGAGCGCCTGGGGCTCCGGTCCGTCGTGGCGACCCCGTATCGACGCCTGTCGGGTGGCGAGCGCCAGCGTCTGGGCCTCGCCGTCGCCCTGGTGGGCCGGCCCGAGGTAGTGATCCTCGACGAGCCGACGTCCGGCATGGACCCTGAGGCACGGGCATCGGTGCGTTCGCTCATCGGCGAGTTGCGCTCGGACGGCCTGGCGATCCTGCTCACATCGCACGACCTGGTGGACGTGGAGCGGCTGGCCGACCGGATCGTCGTCCTCGCCGACGGCCGTGTGCTCGCGAGCGGCACTCCGGCGACCCTCGCGGCCGGACTCGCGCCGCGACTCCGGTTCCGACTGGACCGGCCGCTCGATGCCGCGGGGCTCGCCACGGTGGCGCACGCGGCGTCCGCTCCCATCCGCGAGATCGAGCCGGGCCGGTACGAGCTCGAGGGAGTCGCGCCGTCCCCGTTCCTCGTGGCCGCCGTCGCCGCGGCGTGTGCGATGCAGGACCGCCTGATCGTCGAGATCGCGCACCGTCGGCGGCTCACTCGAGGACGCCTACCTGGACCTCGTGGGGGCCAGCGCATGAGCGCGCCGGCCACGGCCCTTCGATCGACGGTCGCCCAGGCGGCGACCGAACTCCGGCTCACCTCGCGCCGGGGCGAGAACCTCCTGGCGATCGTCGTGATCCCGGCTGCCGTGCTGGTCTTCTTCGCCTCCACGTCGCTCATCACCGTCCCGGGCACGCGACCGGTGGACTTCCTGCTGCCGGGCTCGCTCGCACTGGCCGTCATCGCCACTGGCCTCGTGAACCTGGGGATCGCCACGGCCTACGAGCGCTACTACGGGGTCCTGAAGCGCCTCGGCGGATCGCCGCTGGGTCGGGCCGGGCTGGTCGCCTCCAAGCTCGTCGCGGTCGCGGCGATCGTCGCCCTGCAGGTCGTGCTCCTGGTCGTGATCGCGATCGGGGCACTCGCGTGGAGTCCCGGCGCCGGATGGTCCCCCATGCTCCTGCTGGCCGCCCTTGCCCTCGGGATCGCGACCTTCGCCGGCCTCGGCCTGCTCATCGCCGGCACGCTCCGCGCCGAGGCGACGCTGGCGCTCGCCAACGGCCTGTTCATCGCCGCGTTGCTGCTCGGCGGCGTGGTCGTGCCGATCTCGCACCTGCCGGATCCGCTCGCCTCGCTGGCTGCCATCCTGCCGGCTGCCGCGCTCTCGGACACGCTCCGGATGGCGCTGGGATCGATGGAGCCGTCGCCGGAGCCATGGCTCGTGCTGGCGATCTGGGCAGCCGGGGCGGTCCTGCTGACCGCGCGCTCGTTCCGCTGGGACTGACTCGCGAGCCCGACGGGAACGAATCCCAGGACGGCGACGCCATAGGCTACTGAGCGCAGCCACCAGACTGCGCCGCACCACAGCCAGAGGCGACCGTGGACCAGCGAGGTCTCGTCGAGCGAGCGCAGCGGGGCGATCATGACGCCTTCGCGACGCTGGCCGACGCGGCCATCGCGCGCCTGGACGCGGCCGCACGCCTGATCCTCCGGGACCCGGAACTCGCGCGGGACGCGGTCCAGGAGACGCTGATCCGGACCTGGCGCGACCTGCCCACGTTGCGCGACGTGGAGCGGTTCGATGCCTGGGTCCACCGGCTGCTCGTCAACGCCTGCCTGGATCTCCTCCGCCGCCGCAGGCGCCGGGCGATCGAGGTCGAACTCGTTCCTCTCCAGACGCAGTGGTTC
>CAVQRM010000006.1:0-1526017 GCA_963715245.1 uncultured Chloroflexia bacterium | reverse complement strand
AGGGGAGCCGCCTGCTCGTCCAGGTCCGGGTGGGCACATGCGCCGAAGACGGGAGCGGGTCCCGCTCGCAACGAGGAACGATGGCCCGCGCGCGTCCGTCGCGACGGCGCACGACCGTCGAGGCTTCACCGGCAACGCGACTCGTTGCCACCTCCTGCCGGGCGGCGCTCCGGCGGCGGCGTGATGCCCGCTACTCCCACCGGACGAGAAGGCGCCAGGCCGCGAGCGCTGCGGCGGTGAAGCCGAGCACCACCGCGGCGTCGGTCCAGTTCGCGTCGAGGCCGAGCCATGGGTCCTGCAGGAGCCGCACCATGTAGGTCAGGGGAAGGATGTCGCTCACTGCTCGCATCGGTCCGGTCAGCACCTCCGGCGGGGGTCCGACGCCCGAGAGCAGCATCATCACGAAGAACAGGCCGAGCCCCGCCCCGAGCGCTCCGCGCGAGGAAGGGATGCACGAGAGAAGCAGTCCCAGCGCGGAGAAGAGGATGCCGCACAGGACCCACGCGACCAGGACGCCCCCGACCGACTGCGGGAGTCTGATGCTGTAGACGATGGTCGCGGATCCGATCACGAGGACGGCACCCCCGGCGGCAACGAGGAAGGCGAGCGCGATCTGCGAACCGAACACCGTGCGCATGGGAGCGCCAGAGGCACGGAAGCGCCGGAGGACGCCATCCTCGCGATAGCGGGCGATCTGCACCGGGAAAGCAAGCAGCCCGACGGCCGTCCAGACGAGCGCCAGGTAGCCGGGCACGTAGAAGTCGAGCGGCCCGGCGCCGCGAAACACGGCCGAGTCGGGCGTATTGCCGAAGATCCCGCCGAGGACGAACAGGAACAGGAGCGGCAGCGCCAGCGTGAACACCACCGTCAGCGGTTCGCGCAGGAAGAGCTTCACCTCGATCCAGGTTGAAACGGCAAGCGCACGCATGCTCTCAGTCCTCGAGTGGGGTGCCGGTGATCGTGAGGAAGACGTCCTCCAGCGTCGGCTGGTGGACGCGCAGGTCATCGGGCCGGATGCCGCGTGCCGCCAGGCCGGCGGCGACGTCGAGCAGGACCGGGCCCGTGCCGGTGACCTCGACCTCGCCGCGGCGCTGCGACACCTCGAGGACCGAGGGGATCTGCTCCAGCCACTCGAGACCGGGACCGGGGTGGCCGAACCGGATGACAGCCCGGCCGGCGCGCCCGATGAGGGCGGCGGGGGGTTCCAGCGCGACCACTCGACCCGCGTCCATGACCGCGACTCGGTCGCACAGGCGCTCGGCCTCGTCCATGAAGTGCGTCACGAGGACGACGGTTGTCCCCCGCGCCCGGATGGCCTCGATGACGTCCCATGCAGCGCGACGCGCGATCGGGTCGAGGCCGGTGGTCATCTCGTCGAGGAAGACCAGCTCCGGATTGCTCACCAGGGCCAGGGCGACGAAGAGGCGCTGGCGCTGACCGCCGGAGAGATCGGAGAAGTGGGCATTGCGCTTCTCGAGCAGGCCCCACTCCTCGATCCCCCGGTTGCAGTCGCCGGTGCCGCCTGCGAATGACGAGAACCACCTGAGTGCTTCCCAGACCCTGATCCGATGCGGCAGCGCCGACTCCTGCAGCTGGCACCCCACGCGTCCGCGAAGTCGCATCGCGTCGGTCGCAGGGTCAAGGCCCAGGACTCGAAGACGCCCACCGTCTGCGCGGCGAAGCCCTTGCAGGCACTCGACGGTCGTCGTCTTCCCGGCACCGTTTCGCCCGATGATCCCGAAGATCTCGCCGCGCTGCACATCGAGCGACACGTCGGCAATCGCGACCGTGGAGCCGTATCGCTTGGTGAGCCCGTGCACGGAGATGACCGACTCAGACATCAGCTCTCGCAGGCGAGGAAGGGACGCCTGCCCCGATTGGCGGCCGCGCCATGGCGTTGAGCCGCAGGGACACGGCCGACATCCAGAGGACCGGCGCCCACATCCCGATCCGCTGCAGCAGGCCAAGATGATCGGGCATGAGGCCGGCCGCCACGATGGGCCCCGACGCGAGCGTGGCCAACCCCAGCAGGAGCGAGGAGAGCTGCCAAGTCGGCCCGAGCCGCCCGTCGCTCCGGAACACGAGCGAGCTGAGCATCACGGCCGCCGGCAGGCCGATCGCACCCGGCATGCTGAAGGTCGAGTGCAGCTTGCTCGTCCGCGTGACGTCAACGCACCCGGCATCGCACGGGAAGAACCCGACCGTGACCATGCCGACGCCGGCCACAACCATCAAGCCGGCCGCAACCCATCTCCAGGGGCTTGGCCGGAGAACGAGGTGGTAGGCGGCGGCGAAGGCCAGGATGACGACGCCTAGGGCCATGAAGCCGGCGACGTTCATCAGGAGCCCGTGCGGTGCGTCCACGGCGCCGAGCTCGCTCTGGGTCTGGCGGATCGGGTCGTAGCCCGCCCACAGGAGACCGAGCAGGGAGACGAACGCGATGTAGCAGATCGGGCCGGCGATGCCCACCAGCGCCAGGAAGCGGGTGACCAACACCCGCCGGCGAGTCATCGCTCCCCCTCCCGGGGCGCGATTCGGTCGTGATTCTCCACCGAGGAGACGGCCCTCGCCGTCACGTGCCACGGTGCGCTGGGTACCCTCTGGGGTCGCTGCGACCCACAGGCGGAAGACGAGCGGGGTCATTGGTTTCCTCCGTCCGAACAGCTTGACAACCGGTTAACATAGTGGCACTATAACTTAGGCAGACTAAGTATGTCAAGGGGCGAAATGAGCAATCGACGCCACAGGGGCGCGCTGCGGCGGGAGATCCTCGACGCCGCCGATCGCCTGCTGTTCGAGGTCGGCGACGCGCACGAGGTCTCGATCGAGGCCGTGGTTGACGCCGTCGGCTGCACGCCCCCGGCGCTCTACTACTACTTCCCGTCGAAGGAGCGCCTCCTGCTGGAGGTGTGCCGCCGCCAGTACCAGCGGTTCGCCGAGGCGCTCGAGGTCCAGATCCCTTCCGGAGGGGGCGCGATCGATGAGCTGGTTGCCCGCGGGCACGCCTACCTGGACTGGGCGGTGACCCACCCGAAGCACTACCGCATCCTGTTCATGACCCCGGCGGGATCGCCGTCGACCGTGGACGACGCCGACCCGCGTCAGTCGGCCGGCCTCGCCGAGCTCACCGACAACCTCGAGCGCGGCATCGCCGAGGGGACCATCGCGCCCGGGGATCCCCTGCTGATGGCGCTCATGCTCTGGTCCACCGTGCACGGGATCGCCTCTCTGGCGGTGGCCAACCCTGCGCTCCCCAGGGACCTTGCCCACGCCGTCCTGGAGCGCACGAGCCATGCGGTGATCGGTGGCATCGCCACCGAAGGTCCTCGTTCCGCTGGAGACTCCCGGTGACCCGGCCGCAGAGGCAACCGGAGCGACGCCGGAGATGCGCGGGATTCTCCAAGCGCGCGCCGGCCCTGGCTTGGGATGTGCCCGTCATCGTCGCGTGGGCGGTGGCTGCAGGGGTCATCGGCATCGGGCTCAACGCGATCGCCGGGTCCCAACCCAGGTCGCCCTGGTCGCTCGATCTGCAGGCGTTCCTGACGCTGATCCTGCCTGTGATCCTCACCTTCAGCTATCAGGAGGGCTCCACCCGACAGGCGACCTTCGGCAAGCGCCGTCTCCACCTGATCGTCACCGACGCAACCGGCCAGCCGCTTGGTTATGGACGGGCACTCGTCCGATCAGGGGTGAAGTTCCTGCCGTGGCAGCTGGGACACACGGCGGTCTTCCACCTCGTCGCGGGATCGACGTCGGCCGTCTTCGTGGTGATCTCGATCGGCGCCCAGCTGTTCGTGCTCGTGTCGCTGCTGGTCATGGTGGCCGACAGCCGACACCGGGCGCTGCACGACTGGGCGGCCGGCACCCGCGTGGTGGCGGCAGCAGCGTGAGGCGCCTGAAGTGGATCGGCGTCACGGCCCTGGTTGTCGTCGCCTGTTTGCCCGTGCTCTATGGATGGG
Organism: uncultured Chloroflexia bacterium; assembly: GCA_963715245.1. Classification (GTDB taxonomy): domain Bacteria; phylum Chloroflexota; class Limnocylindria; order Limnocylindrales; family CSP1-4; genus CAIXZV01. The sequence goes on along the minus strand of CAVQRM010000006.1, from coordinate 1,522,058 downwards.
CCCGACTCAGCCTCGATACCTCGCAGGTGGCGAGGTACATCGTCTGGCTGGACTCCGACGTCGATGACTGGCAGCGGTTCCCATCGCGAACGGTGGCCGCGGCGCCCGAGCCGGTGGACCTGGTCTCGCCGGGACGGCCTGACGCGGGGGTGGCATCGGTCGAGTTCGAGGGCAAGCCCCTGGCAGGCTTCCTCGAAGCGAACCTGACGACTGCCTTCCTCGTGGCTCGCGGCGAGACCCTGGTCTACGAGGCGTACCCGAACGGATCATCGCGCGAGGCAACGCAGACGTCGTTCTCCGTGGCGAAGTCCTTCGTGTCAACGCTGGTCGGGATCGCTGCCGATGAGGGCAGCCTGAAGCTCGACGACTCCGTCACGGCCTACATTCCCGAGCTGTTGGACCGCGATCCCAGGTTCCAGGCGATCACCATCCGCCATCTCATCACGATGTCGTCGGGCATTCGCTATGCGGCGTTCTACCTGCCCTGGAGCGACGACACCACGACGTACTACGCTCCCGACCTCCGGGCGGCCGCCCTAGCCGCCAACATCGAGCGACCGCCCGGCGAGGAGTTCCACTACAACAACTTCAACCCGCTGCTGATCGGGATGGTGCTCGAACGGGCGACCGGCATGCATGTGTCCGAATACCTCGCGACGCGACTGTGGCAGCCGATGGGCGCTGAGGCCGAAGGTTCCTGGAGCCTCGACAGCGAGCGGTCGGGGTTCGAGAAGATGGAGAGCGGCATCAACGGGCGTGCGGTCGACTTCCTCAAGCTCGGCCTGGTCTTCGCCCACCAGGGGCGGATCGCGGGACGCCAGGTTGTTCCGGCGGCGTGGGTACCGGAGGCGACCGCGGTCGACACGACGACCGATCCCGCGGAGGGGTATCAGTCCTTCTGGTGGGTCTTCCCAGAGCATCACGCCTTCGCCGCGCTCGGCAACAAGGGGCAGTTCATCTACGTCGACCCCGTGGCGGACGTGACGATCGTGCGCATGGGGATCGACTACGGCAGCATCGACTACAGGCGTTGGATCGACCTCTTCGCCGCCGTGGCCAGCGCGGCTATCGACGCCAGCCGCTAACCTAGGCCCTGCCTTGCCCGGACGTCCGGGCGCCACGGCCTGAACCCGGCGCCGCGCCCGGCGTCACCCGCTCCTCCAGCCACAGGGCGAACGCGAGCCGCCGCTGCCGCTCGGTCGAGCCCGCCCCCGGCGCACCCTTGACCATCGCGTCGAGCTCGAGCACGCCCTCGAGCGCATCCTCGAGCTCCGGGACCGTCCAGGCCCGCGCCTGCTCCACCAGCTTCTGGGCGCGGAACGGGTGCCCGCCGATCGCCTTCACGATGTCCGGCGGCCTGGTCCGCTGCGCGACGAGGTCGGCCGCGATGAGCAGCTCCCGGAGGCGCCGGTGGAGCACGACCGTGATGACCGGCTCGGGGGTGGTCTCGAGCAGCCGGTCGAGCGCCGGTGCGGCGACCGCGACCCGCCGTTCCGCCACGGCGTCGAGGAAGGCCCACGTCGAATCGGGCACGACCTCCGCGACGAGCGCCCTGACGTCCTCCTCCCGCACCGGATCGAACGGGCGGTAGAGCGCGAGCTTGTCCAGCTCCGCGACCGCGAGCGCGCCCTGCCGCTGCCGGTCGACGTCGCCCTCGGTGACGAAGCCGCCCACCCGCCGGGCGAGCTCTCGCGCGGCCCCGGGCTCCAGCTGCATGCCGCGCTCGGTGGCGCGCGCGACGATCCAGCCGGCGAGCTCGTTCGAACGTGGTGCCTTGAACGTCCGGGCCTCTCCACCCGCCTTGAGGCACGCGGCCTCGAGGTGCTGGAGCGCGGCCGAGCGCTTCGTGCCGGCATCGCCCTGCTCGATGAACACGAGCGCGTTGCCGGGTGCGACGTTCCGGATCGCAGCCTCCAATGCCTCTCGTTCCGCCTTCGCACGCAGGAGCGGCGCCGGGTCCACGACGATCGCGACGGTCCCGCCGCCGAACAGCGTCGCCGTCGCGACGCGCTCGCCGATCGCACTCGCGCTCGTCTCGGCGCCCGGGACGCGCCAGCGGTCCGGGCGCGCACCGCTCGCCTGCTCGAGGCGCCCCGCGACGAGATCGGCGGCGCGGTCGAGCGACCAGCCGTCGTCCCCGCGGTAGTAGGCGACCAGCGGGACGTCGCCGCTCATGCGGCCGCCCGGAGGGCACGCCGTGACCAGCGGAGCCGGGCGACCTCGCCCGGCCGCACGCCCGCCGCCGCGCACACGTCCAGCTCCAGCGCCTCCGCCCGCCGCCTGACGAGCGCCGCGACGTCGTGGTCCCAGCCGGTGCCGTTCGGCGGGTCGTCCTGCCCGCTCGTGACGTGCTCGGATGGCCCTGCGGGGTATCGCCGCCGCCACGAGGCGAACCGGACCTCCATCGGCTCGAGGCGCTGCCCCGCCCGCTTGTCGGCATAGGCGAGGATCAGGGCCTCCGCGCTCGCCTCGCGCATCCAGGTCTCGATCCCGGGCTCGGCGAGCCGCGTGACGGGGTGGTCACGGACCACGGGCGCGAGCTCCTCCATGCCGTGCGCCTCCAGCCACGCCGCGGAGCCGTCGCCGTGGCGCAGGCCCGCAGGCGCTGCCGCCAGGGACAGCTTGTCCACGTCGTGGAGCAGCGCGGCGGCCTCGACCAGGCGGGCGTCGACGGGGCGGCCGTTCACCGCCGTCCGGGCCGCCAACCACGCCGCCGTGTCCGCGACGGCGCACGCGTGTCGCAGGAACCACTCCGGCGGCGCCAGCGAGCGCAGCAGGTGGGCGGCCTCGCGGCGCCCGGGGATCGTCATGCCCCCGATCGTAGCCGGTGGGGGCGGCCCAGGCGGTCACGCCGGGTGCAGCGTCGACGCGACGGCTTGGTCGCGGGGCGGCCGGGGCGGTCCGTGGCACCCCGACCGTCCCGTCGATCGCAGCAGGCGACCCCGCAGCGATGGGGATCGCGCAGGCGAACAGGGGCAGCTGGATGTTGCGCACGGCGGCAAGCGCGCCGACCGGCCTCGCAGCCGCGCGCCGTGCCCCGGTGGAGGTCACGCGGAGACCGTCCTCGCGCAGCTCCACGGTCACCGAGCCGTCCTCGTCCGTCCGGAACACCCGCGCGCCGGTGTCACGGAGCCGTGCGAGGGTCGACCGTGCCGGGTGCCCGTACGTGTTGCCCGCGCCCGCGCTCGCGACGGCGACCCGCGGACGAAGCACGTCGAGCAGCGGCTGCGTCGTCGCCGTCGCGCTCCCGTGGTGGGCGACCTTGAGCACATCGAGCCGGGGCAGGCCGCGCGCCAGCAGCTCGGGGTCGACGCCGTCCTCGACGTCACCTGTCAGCAGGAACCGGCGTCCGTTCGCCTCGCCGAGGAGCACGATCGACACGTTGTTGATCCCGGTGCCGCTGTCGGGCGGCTCGAGCGGGACCGTGCCCGGGTCAGGCCAGAGCACCGACAGGGCGACCTCACCGAGCCGGATCGCGGCCCCGGTCGCGAGGATCCCGCGCGGCGGCCCATCGTGGAGCCTCGCGTCCCAGGCGGCCCAGCCCGGGCCCGGTCCACGCATCCCGGGCTCGTACACGCGTCGGACCGCGTATCGCTCGAGGATCCGGGCGAGCCCCGCGACGTGGTCCTCGTGCGGGTGCGTCAGGACGACCACGTCGAGCCGTCGATCCCACGGCGGGATCCGCTCGTCGAGGGCGACGAGCACGCGCTCGGGATCGGGGCCGCCGTCGACGAGCATCCGCGCGCCCGTGCGGGTCTCGAGCAGGATCGCGTCGCCCTGCCCGACGTCGAGGACCGTGAGCCGGGTCGTCCGGCCGGCCGCGTCACCGAATGCCGCCGCCGAGATCGCCACCACGATCGCCGCCGCGACGAGCGCGCCACGCTCGACCGGTGAGCGGGGTCCGCGGACGGGCCGCCGCTTCGACCGCGTGATCGGCGGGTGCGTCGACGGTCGCCTGGGTCTCCGCAGCTGCCGTGCGCGGCGAATCAACGTCGGGACGAGGAACAGTGCGAGCGCGGCGGCGACTCCGGCCGCCTGGGCGATCCCGGGCGGAAGCGCGACCGCGGCGAACGGGACCGCCGCGCCGATGCGGACGAATGCCACGATCACGTGGAGCACGAGCCAGCCCGGCAGCCCCGCGAGCGTTGCGAGGATCGCCGGCGCGCCGAGCGATGCCGCGACGCCGCCGGCGAGGGCTAGCACGCCGCCCGCCATCGCCACCGGCACCAGCGGCACGACCGCCAGGTTGACCGCGGGGGCGACGATCGACAGGCGCCCGAAGGTCGCAAGGACGTCGGGGAGCGTCGCCGCCTGCGCCGCAAGCGAGATGCCGAGGCTCTCGGCCAGCCACCGGGGCATCCGTCCGCCGCCCACGCGCCCGAGACGCTGCGCGAGTGGGTTCGCCCACGCCAGCAGCCCCGCGGTCGCGAGGACCGACAGCCGGAACCCCGCGTCCCCGATCATGGCCGGGTCGGCAAGCAGCAGGATCGCCGCGGCGGCCCCGAGCGCCGCGGCGGCCCGACCTGCTCGACCTGACTCCCGGCGCCAGCAGGACGACCCCGGCCATGACCGCCGCCCGGACGACGGACGGCGACGCGCCCGCCGCGACGACGTAGGCGCACACGGTGAGGAGGACCGCGATCGACACGAAACGGCGGGAGCGGCCCCGCATGACCGCCCCGACGAGCCCCGCGACGATCGCGATGTTCCAGCCCGAGATCGCCACCACGTGGCTCACCCCTGCCGTCGTGAAGTCCGCGGCCAGGTCCCGGTCGACGCGCTCCCGGAGGCCGATGAGGATCCCGGCCGCGAGGCCTGCCTCGGGCTCCGGGAGCGACCTGCGCAGCCCGTCGCCCGCCCCGTCGCGGAACGCCTGCAGCGACACCGGTGGCGCAACCACGAGGCGGAGCACACGGGCGTCGAGGGTCCCGGACGCGCCGGTCCGCCGCAGGTACTCGCCGTACGGGTGATCGTCGGGCGGGGGTCGGAGGCGCCCGTCGACAGCCACGATCGCGCCCGCCGCGACGACGGGGTAGGCGGGGAGCGTCGCCCTCACCGTGACCTCACCGGCGCCGGTCTGGAGCGCCAGCGTGGCGACCTGCTGCCCGTCCCGTGGTGACCCGACCGCCTCGACCGCGGCCTGCCAGGGACCGCCTTCCACCGGGAGCGGCGGTGCTGGCGGGGTAGCGGGCCCGGCGGCCACGCGGAGAGCGAGCAGCGCCGCGCCGGTCCCGATCGCGAGGAGCGGCACGCGCCACCCGTGTCGCGGGCCCGGGCGGACCAGCAGGGCGAGCGCGATGATGAGCAGCCCTGCGACGAGAGCCGCGATCGGTGCGGCACCGCCGGGGCCGCAGGCGGCAGCGGCGCCGGCAACGCCCACCGCCAGCCATCCCGACCGCGGCAGGGCCGTGCCTCGGGTCATGGCCCGACGGTGACGAGCGCTCGGAGCTTCTCGAGCGTGGCCGGTCCGACCACCTTGCGCGTGCCACAGGTCGTCGACCGATCCGAAGGGCTGCTCCTCGCGTGCGGCGATGATCTTTGCGGCGGTCGCGGGTCCGACCCCCGGCAGCGTGTCGAGGACGTCGGCGGCCGCCCGGTTCAGATCGACGAGCCCGCCGGAGGCGGCGCCGTCTGCCGGACCCGGGCCGGTTTCGCCGGCATCGGGATCGTCGCGTCCAGGGACGCGGATCTCGTCGCCGTCCCGGACTGGGGCGGCAAGGTTCAACGCCCGGTCCGCGCGACCGACGTCGACCCGTGGCCCGAACCCGCCCGCGGCCTCGATCGCGTCGCCGACGCGTGACCCGGCGGCCAGCCGGTAGACGCCAGGCCTGGCGACGGCCCCACCCACCTCGACGACGAGCGCGAGCCCGGACTCCGGGTCCGCCGCGCTGGATCCCCCCTCGCCGACGGGCCCGGAGCTCACGCTCGTCGCACCGTCGACCTCGATGACGGGGTCGGATCGCGCTGCGAGCAGGAAGGCAGCGATCGCGATGACGGCGGCGACGATGACGACCCCGATGGCACCCAGCGGCAGGTCCCGCGTGCCGTCTCCCGGGGTCGGTGGCGACGGCTCAGGTGCATGACTCTCGATGACGCGCCACGGCGCGCCGGCAGGCTCCACTGATCGGAACTCCCCGGCGGGCCGCGGCGGGCGGTGGGGCTGGACGATCCACCCCGCGTGGGGGGCACTTCCGACGCGGGATGGAGGTCCGTCCCGGAGGCTACGCCGCCGCACTTATCTGTGACTTACGCGGTGGCGGCGGACCGGGTCTCCGCGCGCCGGGCCCACCCGGGCTAGGATCGGGCTGACACAGGAGCAGCGCATGGCCGAGGATCCGTTCCCGCGCGACCGCCTCACCGCGATGGTCCGCCGCATGCCCGCGTACCTGCGGCTGTCGTGGCGACTCGCGAAGGACCCGTTGCTCAGCAGGGCCCGCCGCGCGGCGGTCGTCGGGGCTGCCGGCTACCTCGCGTCGCCGATCGACCTCGTGCCCGGCGTCATCCCGCTCCTCGGCCAGCTGGACGACATCGCCGTGGCGATCGCCGCGCTCCGCGTGGCGCTGGCCGGGCTCAGCACGGAGCAGCGCCAGGCCCACCTCGTGGCCGTCGGGCTCAGTGACCAGGACCTCGCGGACGACCTGCGCACCATCGGGGCGACGACGGCCTGGATCGGCCGGGCCGGATACCGGGGCTCGAAGCGCGCCGTCGCCGCGGGCGGCCGTGCGGCGACGGCGGGTGCCGGTGTCGCGGTCCGCACGACGAAGGCGGCAGCGGAGCGGGCGTCACCTGCCGCGAAGGCGGCCGCCACCCGGGCGGCAACGGCAGCGCCAGCCGCCAAGGCGATGGCCGGCAAGGCAGCCCCGGCCGCGAAGGCGGTGGCCGGCAAGGCGGCGCCGGCCGCGAAGGCGACCGGTCGTGCGGCCCGGGGTGCCGGCTCGAAGGCGAAGGCCGTCGGCGGAACGGCGCTCGGCGCGGCAGGTGCCGCCCTGGGCAAGGTTCGTCGGCCGGGCCGCTCGACCGAGCCCGAGGTGCTCGTCACCGAGGTCGACGTGCCGCTCCTCCCGCCGCCGCCCCCAGACCGCGCGTCGGGTTAGGGCTCCAGGCGCTCCCATTCGACCCAGCTCGTGCCGTCCCACCAGCGGTGCCAGGTCGTCCCGTCCACGCCGGCCGCGAAGACGTCGAGCCGGTCCGCGCCCCAGGACGACGCCGCGGGGGTCGGCCCCAGTGCGAGCGAGCCGCCCAGCGACTCCCACGGGTGCCAGGCTTCGCCGTCCCAGTAGCGGTTCCAGAGGGTGCCGTCCGCGAACACCGCGAACACCTCCATCTGGTCGACGGCCCACGAGGTGACCGCGGGCGCGGACACCAGCTCGCCACCCAGCGGCTCGGGTGAAGCCCATGCCGCGCCGTCGAACGAGCGGTGCCAGAGGGCGCCCGCATCGTCGCGCCAGAACAGGTCGATCCGTCCGTCGCCCCAGGACGTTGCCGCGACGTCTCGCATCCGAACCTCTCCTCGCTGCGTGTGCCGCCGACGTTACGCCGTCCGACGGTCGAGGCGTGTGGCCGCGGCGCACGCCGCGTCGGACACGGACCCGAACGCGCCAGACACGGCTCGAAGCGCCGCGACGAGGGCGGCCCGGAGCCGCGACGTTCGGACGACCCCGTGGGCACGGTCCTCGGCCTCGCGTGATCGTCGTGCCTGTGCAGCGAGGCGCGCCTGCTGTGCCTCGCGAGCGCGCTCTCGCGCGATGTCGAGCGCCATCTGCGCCTGGATCTGCCACATCGTCGGGGTCTCCTCAGCGGCTGCGGGTGTCGACGGCGTCGTCCCAGCCGTCTCGGTCGAACCCGTCCCGGCTCTCGACGCCGGCAATCGTCGCGACGAACCCGAGCACGGCCAGGATGGACAGGGCGAAGGGGATCAGGGCGTCCACGGGAGCCTCCGGAAGGTCCGGACAGTAACCGGACAGAGCATTTAGAACAGTTACCGCAGTCTACCCGGTTGCGCGTAACCCGTCAACAGGTATATGTTGGTTACCGAAGGCCGATGACCACCACCACGACCGCCCCCACGATCCCCGCCGAGACGATCGGTCACGCCCACGTGGCCGATCTTGACGCGTGCCTGGACCTCATCAACACCATCGAGCTCACCGACGGCGTGCCCGCCGACAGCCTCCAGACCGCGGATGCCGCCATCGCGTTCTTCGCGAGCCGCTCGATCGCGCACGAGGGCGCCCTTGCGGCACAGGCGCAACCGGATCGGGAGGCCTGGCTGGAGCGGATCCGCAGCGCTCGCGCCGCGTTGCGGGAGGTGTGGGACGCCGCGGTCGAGGGTCGCGGGGCGCAGGCCGCCGCCGTCGCGGCCCTCAACGACGTCCTCGTGCATGCCCCGCACGTGGAGCTTCGGCAGGGGATCGCCGGCGTCGCCGTCGGCCATCGTCACGATCCGGACGCGACGGCGGAAGCGCTCGCCTCCCTCACGCAACCGCTGGTCGCCGCGATCGCGACGGGCGAGACCGGACGCTTCCGCGTCTGCGCGAACGACGGGTGCCGGTGGGTGTTCGAGGACACCTCGCGCGGCGGCCGGCGTCGCTGGTGCGACATGAGCTCGTGCGGCAACCGCGCCAAGGTGCGGCGGTTCCGCTCGAAGCGCCGGGCCGCGGGTTCGGTCGGCGACGAGGGCGACGCGGCTGCGACTGGCGCCGACCAGCCGGACTAGCCCCGTTCGAGGAGCGGCTTGACCTCCGTCGCGAAGCGGACCATCGACTCCTCGTCGTAATTCGCGGGCATGCCGGCGATCAGGTGCCGGTACCCGAGATCCAGGTACGGGGCGAGCCGCTCGGCGACATCCTCCGGCGTCCCCACCGGCTGATCCGTCCACGGCGCGGCAATCCGGTTGCGGTCGAACGCCGCCTTGAACAGCCGCTCGGCCTCGGCGCGGTCGTCGCGGATGAACACCGTCCCGATGCCGGTCGTCCGCTCGATCTCGGCAGGGTCGCGCCCGACGGTCTCGCAGTGGCCGATCAGGATCTCGTCCTTGCGCCGGACGGCGGCCACACCGCCCCCGACGTTGTTCATGTCGCCGTACTTCGCGACCAGCTTGAGGGTGACCTTCTCGCCGCCGCCGCCAATGCAGATCGGCAGGTGCCGCTGGATCGGAGCGGGCAGGTTGCGGGTGTCCTGCGAGTGGTAGTGATCGCCCCTCGCCGTGGGCTCCGTGCCATCCAGCATCCCGCGCATCACCGGCAACGCCTCACCCAGCCAGCGGAGTCGCTCCGGGAACCCCGAGCCGAATTCAAGCCCGAAGTCCTCGTGCTCCTCTTCGAACCACGCGCCGCCGATCCCGAGGATCGCCCGCCCACCCGAGATGTGGTCCAGCGTCGTCGCCATCTTCGCCGTGAGGGACGGCGCCCGGAAGGTGTTCGCGCCGACCATCAGCCCCACGGTCGCCCGCTTCGTCGCCTGCGCCCACGCCGTGATCGTCAGCCAGCCCTCGAAGTTCGGCCCGGTCGAGTCCCCGATGATCGGGTACAGGTGGTCCCAGGTCCACAGCGAGTCATAGCCATGCTCATCGGCGCGAACGCCCGCGTGGAGCAGCGACGGCCAGTCCGTGTACTGGTTCCAGCACAAGGCCCCGATCTTGACGTCTCTCATCTATGCCTCGGTCACAACGCGGAGGATCCCCTCGCGCCTCTCAGCGTACCCTCGTCGTCCGGGTCGCGACTGCGCCGACGTGACGCCCATCGCGCCGCTCAGACCAAGCGCGCGATGTCGGAGCCGGATGCGCGCGCTATCGTTCCCGTGTCGGCCGTCGTCACCCGGTCGCACATTGCTCTTGCAGCCGCCCGAGGAGACGACGCGTGACCAGCCAGTCGAATCCGCGCCCGATGCGCAACCCATTCGCGGTCCTCGTGCTCCTCGCAGCGCTCGCCCTCGTCACGAGCGTCGTTGCCGGGTGCTCGCTGGTCCGCGGAGAGCTGACCGGTCGGACGTGGCAGCTCACGTCGATCACCGAGACCGTGCCCGCGTTTCAGGGGGTCATCCCGGCCGCGGACCAGTCCCGCTACACGATCACGTTCAACGATGACGGCACGGCCGTGATCCAGGCCGACTGCAACGTCGTCCAGGCGGAGTACGTCGTGAACGATCCGCAGATCACGATCATCCCGGGCGCGTCGACGCTCGCCATGTGCCCGGAGGACTCGCTCGGCACGCAGTTCGTGACCGCGCTCTCGGGTGCCTCGAGCTACAACGTGTACGGCAGCGGGATGACGCTCTACATCCTCAACGAGGGCCGGCTCGAGTTCGTGATCGCACCCGAGTAGGCGCCGCGCCTGCGCCGCCGCGAGCCCGCCGCCGCAACCCATGGTCGACGGTGTTGACCGCCGTCATCGACGTTTAGGAATTGTTTAGCACTGCTCGCTAGGGTCCTCCCACGGGGCGTTCGAGCGGAGGCTGGGCGATGCGAGACCGCGAAGGCTCGGAGACGAGCACCCGCCGGCGGGCGGGTCGTCAGGGGTCGACGATCACGAATCGTGACCGCTTCGCGTGCCTCGATCTGCTCGTCCGGCGTCCCGCGCCGTTGTTCCGAACGCGATCGCGTCCAGCCGACACCACCAGCCGGCCGGCGCCCGTGCGTGCCTGATCCGGATTGCCGAGGAGAACCTGATGCGTTCCATGCGTCTGACCGTCCTGAGCCTCGGGCTCGCCGCCGTCCTCGTTGGATGTGGAGCGGCGTCGGCCGGCAGCAGCGGTGGCAGTGCGGAGGACTCCGCCCAGGCGGAGGGCATCGCGGTCCACGGCAACTGGAAGATCGCGATCCTCGATCCGGACGGGACGGTGGATCGCGAGTACGAGTTCCGGAACGCGTTCAAGGATGCCGGTGCTGACGCACTCGGCGCCCTCCTGGGGATCGACAGCCCAACCGCACCGTCCACGATCCAGTGGTCCGTCGTGTTCGGGGAGACCGACATCCTGAACCCCGGCGGCGACCCGGTGGCCGGCGTCGGACCGTGCTCGTTCGACCTCGATCTCCTTCTGTCCGTTCAGGACCGGAATGCCCTGCTCGGCACGGGCTGCTTCCTCAGCTCGCCCCTCGCGGCCTCCGATCCCGGGACGGCCAGGCTGACGGCCATGCCGATGGACGGAGGCGTCAGTCTGTCCGGCACGGTCGAGGCGACCCAGGCAGGGTCGATCAACTACGTGGAGACATGGCTGGTGGTGGGCGAGCTCTCCACAACCATCATCCCCGCGGCCTTCACGGGAACCGGCGTGGGCCCGTTCGAGGACATCGTTGCGGGCCAGTCCATCCAGGTCACCGTCGAGATCACGTTCAGCAGTCCGTCAGCGTAGGGCTGGGCGCGACGGCGGAGTCCTCCCATGCGGGCGACGCGACCACTGACGCGAAGGGCTGCCCAGGCGAGCCGACCCCTCGGCGTGCCGCGCGGCGCCCGGCTGGCGGCATGCGCGGCGATCCTCGTGATGGCGGCCACATCCCTGCCGCCTGCCCGCGTGCTCGGGGAAACCGGGCTGTCGACGACCGGTGTCCCGCTCGCCGCGATCCCGGGCCTCGGGAGCGGCACCGCGCAGGCGATCAACGACGCCGGACACGTCGCCGGTGCCGCCGTGGTCGCCGGCGGCAGCAGACGCGCCTTCTTCTGGGACGGCGAGGGCGCACCCGTCGACGTCACCGCGGCGCTCACCGACGGCGCCTCGTTCTCTCGCGACCTGAGTGCCCACGACGTCGTGGTCGGGCAGTACGACGGACCCACCGGCCAGCGTGCGTTCCGCTGGTCGCCGGGCGCGGGCGCAGAGGACCTTGGCGATCCACCTGGCCTCCTGGCTGGCGGGACCGTGCGGGCCCGGGCCGTCGACGATGCCGGCAACATCGTGGGCGACTTCCGGGCCGCGAACTCGGTGACCTGCGGCGATACGGGCTGCGGCTTCCTCCTGCCCCCGGGCGGACCGTTCCAGGTGCTGCCCGGTGCGCCGAACGGACAGGAGTTCACCCCGCTTGACGTCGACGTCTTCGCGGGCGCAGCGGGAATCGTCCTTGGTACCGGAGGCTTCGCCGACACCTACACCTGGACACCGACCGGCGTCCGACCCGAGGACTTCGTCCTGCTCGCCGGCAACGACAGCTCCGGGACGCGGATCGAATCCGGGGTCGTGTCGGGGAGCATCGGCGTGGGGACCGTGGAGATCGCGGCCGTCTGGTCGAGTCCCGCCGCCCAGCCGACCACCCTCGGGACGCTGGGCGGTCCCTGGAGCGACGCGGGCGGCTCGAACACGAACGGCTGGGTCGTGGGCTACAGCGCCACCGAGTCAGGGGACGCACACGCCTTCCTGTGGACGCCGGCCGACGGCATGATCGATCTCGGAACGTTGGGCGGTGTCGCGAGCCGCGCGTGGGACGTCAACGACGACGGCCTGATCGTGGGCACCGCCGAAGACGAGGCCGGCGTCGCGCTCCCCGTCGTCTGGGATCTTCGTCCCGGCGGCGGGCCGGACCCGATCGCGATCACGGTGACCGAGCGGGTCGCGGTGGCTGACGACCCGATCGCGCGGAGGCCGCTCACGCTGCTTGTCCACGAGCATGTCGCCGTTGCCGACGGGCCTCGCGTGCGCGGACCGCTCTCGATCGTCGTCAGGGAGCAGGTCGGCGTCACCGACGCGATCCCCATCCGGCAGCACCTCGTCCTGGGCGTGCAGGAGTCGGTCGCCGTCCTCGAGGCTGTTTCGATCGAGATCGCCGGGGGTGAACCGGCGCTCGCACTCCGTCTCACCGCGAGCCGCGATCCGGTGCCTGCAAAGACAAGCGGGGCCCTCGAGGTCACGGCAGACGTCGAGAGCGTCGGCGGGGTGGCCGCTCCGGACGCGGTGCTCTCCCTGCGCGTCCCGGGCGGCGTGACCGTGGAGCGGGTCGAGTCGGGCAGCGTCTCGTGCACCCCACGAGGACGGGTGATCACCTGTCCGATCGGCGGGCTGGAGCCGGGCGAGACGTCGAGCGTCGCGCTCACGATCGGCACCAAGGGCGGCAGCTCGCTCCTGTTCGAGGCCACGGCGTCGGCGACCGGTGTGGGGGAGGAATCGGCCGCCGTCAGCGTCACGGTCTGCAGCCGGAACTGCCCCACGGGTCTGCTCCCGCCCGCGCCCGCACCGGCGCTCGCGATGCGCAGCCACCCGTGGCCGTTCGTCAGGCCATCGGCGTCCTGAGCTGGCTACCGCCCGGGGGGACTACCCCTTGAGGACGATGTTCACCAGGCGGCCGCCGCCGGCGTGGATGATCCGCGCGGGCTCCCGGTCCCCGAGCGCCGCGACCACCTTGTCGCGCGACAGGACGATCTGCTCCAGCTCGAGCTCCGAGATGCCGGCAGGGACGGTGACCCTGTCGCGCAGCTTGCCGTTCACCTGGATCGGGACTTCGCGCGTCTGCTCGACGATCGCGGTCTCGTCCACGTCGGGCCAGCGCTGGACGTGGATCGACGCCCAGTCCTCACCGCGGGCGGCGGCCCGGCGCGACCACAGCTCCTCGGTGATGTGCGGCGCCGCGGGCGCGAGCATGAGCAGCAGCAGCCGGACCGCCTCGTCCCACTCCGGGAGACCGGCGACCGACGTCCCGCGGTAGCGGACGAGCAGGTTGCTCAGCTCCATCAGCTTCGCGACCATCGTGTTCCACCGGAAACCCTCGTAGTCCTCCGTGACGTCCCGCAGCGTCCGGTGCGCGGCCCCGCGGAGCCGGTCTCGGGCATCGGCCTCGTCCTCGCCGTCCGGTAGCGCCCCGCCCGACCTGTCGCCCGGCTCGCGGCCGTGCGGATCGATGGCGATCGCCCACACCCGGTTGAGGAACTTCACCGGGCCGCTGATCCCGCCCGCGCTCCACGGCCCGCCCTGGTCCCACGGACCCATGAACATGAGGTACAGCCGCACCGCGTCGGCGCCGTACCGCGAGACGAGCGCGTCGGGGTCCTCGACGTTGCCCCGGCTCTTGCTCATCCGCTCGCCGTCCGCGCCGAGGATCTGGCCCTGGTTGAACAGCTTCGCAAATGGCTCACGCTCGTGGACGAGCCCGAGGTCGCGCATCGCCTTGGTGAAGAACCGGCTGTACAGCAGGTGCATCACGGCGTGCTCGGCGCCGCCCGTGTACTGGTTGACGGGCGTCCACTTGCGGACCATGTCGACGTCGACGGGCAGCTCGTCGTTCGCCGGCGACAGGTACCGGAACCAGTACCACGAGGAGTCGATGAACGTGTCGAGCGTGTCCGTCTCGCGGCGGGCGGCCGCCCCGCACTGCGGGCAGGAGACGTTGAGGAAGGCCTCGTCGCGGGTCAGCGGGTTGTCGCCACTGCCGCGGTAGTCGACCGTCTCGGGCAGGAGGACCGGCAGATCCTCGTCCGGCACGGGGACCGGCCCGCAGGTCTCGCAGTGGATGACCGGGATCGGGGTGCCCCAGTACCGCTGGCGGCTGACCAGCCAGTCGCGGAGGCGGTAGGTGACGGCGTGCTTGCCCTTCCCCTGCTCGGCCAGCATGTCCACGATGTCGTCGTAGGCGTCGGCGGCGGTCTGCCCGTCGAAACGGCCCGAGTTGACCATCACCAGCTCGTTGACCGCGTCGTTGCCCAGCAGGTCCGTGCGCAGCGTCTTGAACGCCCCGTGGAGCCCGCCCGGCTTCGCCACCGCCATATCGCCGGCCTTGTCCACGAATGCCTCGGTCAGCGGCTCGTTCGGGTCCCCGTCGCGGGGCATGATCACGCGGACGATCGGCAGCCCGTACGCCGTCGCGAACGCGAAGTCGCGTTCGTCATGGGCGGGGACGGCCATGATCGCGCCGGTGCCATACGTCGCGAGCACGTAGTCCGCGATCCAGATCGGGATCCGGGTGCCGTTGACCGGGTTGATCGCGTCCGCGCCGATCGGCACGCCGGTCTTCTCACGGTCCGTCGACAGGCGGTCGATCTCCGTCTTGGCGGTCGTGGCCGCCACGTACGCCTCGACGTCGGCCCGCCGCTCCGGGGAGGTCAGCTCCGCGACGAGCGGGTGCTCGGGCGCCAGGACCATGAACGTCGCCCCGAACAGCGTGTCCGGGCGCGTGGTGAACACGCGCAGCTCGCTCCCGCCGTCATGGTGCGGTGACGGCGCGGTCTCGAACACGATCTCGGCGCCCGTCGACCGCCCGATCCAGTTCGTCTGCATGATCCGGATCGGCTCCGGCCAGTCGATCCCCGAGAAGTCCAGGAGCTCGTCCGCGTAGTTCGTGGTCCGCAGGTACCACTGCGCCAGCTCGCGCTTCTCGACCTTCGCGCCGCACCGCCAGCAGCGGCGATCCGTGCCCTCGACCTGCTCGCGCGCGAGCGTGCCGTCGTTGGGGCACCAGTCCACCGGAGAGACCGCGCGGTAGGCAAGGCCCCGCTTGAGGAACTGGGTGAACAGCCACTGGTTCCACTTGTAGTAGGACGGGTCGCAGGTCACGACCTCGGAGTCCCAGGCGAACGTGGCACCCATGCTCCGCAGCTGGCCGCGCATCTTCTCGATGTTGGCCATCGTCCAGTCACGCGGGTTGATGCGGTTCTTGATCGCCGCGTTCTCCGCCGGCAGCCCGAAGGCGTCGAAGCCGATCGGGAGGAACACGTTGTCGCCGTGCATCCGCCGGTAGCGGGCGATCGCGTCCGTCGGGGTCTTGATGTACCAGTGGCCGATATGCAGCGCGCCCGACGGGTACGGGTACATGGTCAGCAGGTAGTAGCGGGGCCGGGACTCGTCGTGCAGGTCCGTGTCGTAGAGGCGGAGCTCGGACCAGCGCGCCTGCCACTTCGGCTCGATCGACGCCGGATCGTAGCGCTCGATCCGGCCGTGCCCGTCGTGGGCGGCGCGCTCGTCGCTGGTCGTGCTGTCGCTCGTCGTCACGTCTGGCCCCATTCGCGTGGAAAGAAACGAACCCCCCGCCGGTCCCGGCGAGGGGTCGAGTGTCGGCGTTGTCAGGGCGTTGGTGGAGCTAAAGGGATTCGAACCCTTGACCTTCTGAATGCCATTCAGACGCTCTCCCAGCTGAGCTATAGCCCCACGCCGGAGCGGCAGTATAGCGCACGCTCCCTCGCGCGCGACCGCCCTGGACCCGGTCGCGCGGGGCGGTGCGCGCCGGCAACTGCTCGGGACCGTCGGGCTTCACAGCCATGCGCACCGCACCGCCCCCGGGCGCCCGATGTTCCGGTGCCGCCGTGCAACCACTCCCCGGGACCTTCGTACTATGCTCCGCGCACGCGTACGGGCTCGGGGCCCCAGTCAGGCCTCTACCCGCGCGCCTGGATCGTTGCGCTGACGCGCTGCGGGGAGGTCCTGGTCCATGTCGCTGATGCAACGGGTCGCACGGGCGCAGCAGAAGGACGGCGAGCCCGAGGCCGCCCTCGTTCCCGCGCCGGTCGTGCCCACCGGGACGACGCAGCAGCGCGAGGAGATGCTCACCCAGGTGCGCGTCCAGCTGCAGGCCGAGGTGGTCCACGCCTTCGACGCCATCCTCGACGCGCCGCCGGACGAGATCCGCGGCCGACTCGAGGGCGTCACGGACCGGGTCATCAACCAGCACGGCTACGCGGTCACCCGCGACGAGCGGATGCGTCTCGTCCAGGAGCTGATCGACGAGGTCCGCGGCTTCGGGCCGATCGAGCCGTTCCTCAACGACGAGACCGTGACCGAGGTCATGGTCAACGGCCCCACCCACATCTACATCGAGCGCGGCGGGAAGATCTCCCGCGTCGACAGCGTGTTCCTCAACGACGAGCACGTCCTCCGCATCATCGACCGGATCATCACTCCGATCGGCCGGCGCATCGACGAGACGAGCCCGCGCGTCGACGCCCGCCTGCCCGACGGGTCGCGCGTCAACGCGATCATCGAGCCGCTCTCGCTCGTCGGTCCCGTCATCACCGTCCGGAAGTTCTCCGCCCGTCCGTACACGGTCGAGGACCTCGTCCGGTTCGGGACCGCGACGCCCGAGATGTTCGACTTCCTCCGGGCCTGCATCGAGGCTCGGCTCAACGTGTTCGTGTCGGGTGGCACGGGCTCCGGCAAGACGACGACCCTCAACGTGCTCTCGTCCTTCATCCCCAACGGCGAGCGGATCGTGACGATCGAGGACGCCGCCGAGCTGCAGCTCCGCCAGGAGCACGTCATCACGCTTGAGGCCCGACCAGCCAACCTCGAGGGCGAGGGCGAGATCACGATCCGGGACCTGCTGCGCAACGCGATGCACATGCGCCCCGACCGGGTCATCGTCGGCGAGTGCCGCTCGGGCGAGGCCCTGGACATGCTCCAGGCGATGACGTCCGGGCACGACGGCTCGCTCTCGACGGGCCACGCGAACAGCCCCGACGACATGCTCCGCCGCCTCGAGACGATGGTCCTCATGACCGGCTACGAGATGCCGCTGCGCGCCATCCGCGAGCAGATCTCGTCCGCCGTGGACCTCATCGTCCACACCGCCCGCCTCAAGGACGGGTCCCGCCGGATCGTCAACATCACCGAGGTGTACGGGATCGAGGAGGACGAGATCCTCACCCAGGACATCTTCGCGTTCGACCAGACAGGCGTCGAGGAGGGGAAGATCCTCGGCGAGCTCAAGGCCACCGGCATCCGGCCGACGTTCATGGGCCAGTTCTCGAGCAACGGCGTGGAGCTCCCGCCCGGCGACTTCGGCATCCCGTCCGAGGCGGTCGCGAAGACCCGGCAGCGGACCGTCCGGCCGATCAAGTCCCGCTGGGGCGGCGACGGCGCGACCTCGATGGCCGATCCGCCCCCCGGCCTGGGCAAGGCGGTCACGGCGGGCGGCATGGTCTACGTCACGACCGTCGGCCCTGTCAACCCGGACACCGGGCGCGTGGTGAGCGCCGCCCTCAAGGAGCAGGTCCACCAGTGCCTGCAGAACCTGCAGCAGGTCCTCGAGGCAGCCGGCACGTCGCTGGACAAGGTCGTCTGGGCGAACTGGTGCCTGCGCGACCAGGCCGACTTCGACGCGTTCAACCGCGAGTGGGTCACGTGGTTCCCGGGCGACCAGCCCGTGGGTCAGGGGACCCTCATGCCGCCGCTCCAGCGCCGCGCCGGGTTCCGTGTGTCCATCGGGGTGATCGCGCAGGCGTAGCCGCACGGCACCGCGCGCCGCGGCTACGATCGCCGCGATGACCTTCGACCTCGTCCTCCGCAACGGCACGCTCATCGACGGCTCCGGCACCCCGGGACGGCGTGCCGACGTCGGGTTGTCCGGTGACCGGATCGCGGCGGTCGGGGACCTGTCGGCGCTCGACGACGGGTCCGCGGGTCGCGTCCTCGACGTCGAGGGGATGGTGGTCACCCCGGGCTTCGTCGACCCGCACGGGCACTCGGACGGGCAGGTCCTCATCGACGGCGCGCTCGCGAGCCACCTCCACCAGGGCTACACGACGCAGCTGTCGGGGAACTGCGGGTTCTCGCTGGCGCCGCTCAACGACGCCTCCCGCGCGATCCTCGAACCGGACCTCGGGCCGCTCGGGATCGACCCCGACTGGTCCACCTTCGCGGGCTTCCTCGATGCCGTGGAGGCGACCCCGCTCGGCCCCAACGTGGCGTTCCTCGTGGGCCACGGGACGGTGCGCGGCGCGGTCCTGGGTGCCTCGGACCGCGCCCCGTCCCCGGCCGAGCTGACGGCGATGGTCGCCTGCGTCGACGAGGCGCTCGACGCCGGGGCGATCGGGATCTCGACCGGCCTCATCTATCAGCCCGGGATGCACGGCTCGGCCGACGAGATCGCGGCTCTCGTCGCCGCGGCGTACCGGCGTGACGCGCTCTACGCGACGCACATGCGCAACGAGGCGAACGGTGTGCACGGGGCCATCGACGAGGCGATCGCGACCGCTCGGGCGGCCGCGGAGGTGGCCCGTCGCCCGGCGAGGCTCCAGGTCTCCCACCTCAAGGCGGGCGCGAGGGCGGTCTGGGGCGAGGGCGCCGCGCTCGTCGAGCGGCTTGAGCGGGCGCGGGCCGAGGGCCTCGACGTCGAGGCGGACCAGTACCCGTACACCGCCGCCTCGACCACGCTCGCGACGATGCTCCCGGGGTCGATCCTCGCCCTCGATCCCGACGAGGCTGCCACCGCGCTCCGGGATCCTGCGACCCGCGCCCGGGTCCGCGACCTCCAGGGAAACGGGATCTCGGGCTGGGAGAACGTCGCCCAGGACCCCGGCTGGGAGGGGATCGTCATTGCCCGCAGCACGTCGCGGCCGGAGTGGGGAGGTCGGAGCCTCGCCTCGCTGGGCGAGGAGCTCGGCCGGGACCCGGTCGACCTCGCGCTCGACGTCCTCGCCGACGACCGCCTCGGCGTCGAGATCGTCCTCCACTGCATGGACGAGGGTGATCTCGAGACCATCATGCGGGTGCCGTGGATCGCCGTCTGCACGGACGCCGGCGGGCGACGCCCGGGCCACCCGGTGCTCGACGAGGGGGTGCCGCACCCACGTGCCTACGGCTCGACCGCCCGCGTCCTGGGCCGCTACGTCCGGGAGCGCGGCGTCCTGCCGCTCGAGACGGCGGTTGCCAAGCTGAGCGCGGTGCCGGCGGCGCGCCTCGGCCTCCGCGATCGCGGCAGGGTCGTCGAGGGCTGGGCCGCGGACCTCGTCGTCCTCGATCCGGCCACGGTGATCGACACCGCCACGTACGAGCGGCCGGCGCAGTACCCGGCCGGGATCCGCCATGTCATCGTCAACGGCCGGCCGGCGATCCTCGACGGCGTCGAGACGGGTGAGCGGGCCGGCCGCCTCCTGCGGCGCGGCGGCTGAGCGATGTCGTCCCACCAGGACCAGGTCGTGGAGATCGACGCGATCGCGCGGCTTCCCGGCGGGGATCTCCCGTACACGCTCCGACGGTCGCCACGCGCTCGACGCCTGCGCGTGACGATCCACCCCGAGCGAGGCGTCGTGGTGTCCCTGCCGGTGGCGGCGCGGCGCGGGTGGGGGCGCTCCGACGACCTCGTCCACGGCTTCCTCGCCGAGCGCGAGGGATGGATCCGGCGGCACCTGACGCGCCAGGAGGCGACCCGGGCCCGCCTCGACGACCGTCCGGAGGTGGACGACGGCCGCCTCGTCCCGTATCTCGGCGAGCCGCACCGGATCCGGGTCGTGGAGGCACCGCGTGGCGTCCGCGCCTCCCGTGTCTCACGGGTCGGTGACGACGACGGCGACGAGCTGCTCGTGGAGCGGGTCGCGCGTGACCGGCGTCTGACCGCCGAGATCCTCGAGGCCTGGTTCCGGCGCCGGGCCCGGGCCGCGCTGGCCGATGCGCTCGCCCCGCACGCGGACGCGCTGGGGGTCATGCCCCGCAGCGTGACGATCCGGGACACGACGTCCCGCTGGGGAAGCTGCTCGCGCCGCGGCGCGCTCTCGTTCAGCTGGCGGCTCATCCTCGCCCCGCCCGCCGCCCTCGAGGCCGTCGCGGCGCACGAGCTGTGCCACCTCCGGATCTTCGGCCACAGCCCCGCGTTCTGGGCGCTGCTCGAGACCCGGGTCCCCGACCACGTTGCCTGGCGTCGTTGGCTCCGGCGTCACGCCCCGGAGCTCCACGCCGCGCTCGACTGACGACTCGACGTCCACGGGCGGCCCGTGAAGGAGTAGGGTTCGGGGAGCGCCCGACGGGATGCACGTCCCGTCCGATCGTGGTCATTTGACGGTCGAAATTCGCGCCGGAACGGGGAACCATATCGCCAGGCTCGCTCGTCACAGGGGTGCTCAACCCGCACCGCCATCGCACCCGTTGCCTGGAGATCCATGTCCCCGCGGTTCACGCTCCTTCTCGCCGCGTCGGCCGTCCTGCTGATCGCCGCCGCCTGTGCCGGTCCGGGCGCCGCCGCGCCGCTCACCCCGCCTGCGTCCGCCGTTGCCACGCCCGACGATCGGCCCCAGCTCACCCCGGTCCCGACGCCCGCCGGCATCCCGACGCCGGCCCCGTCCCCGAACGCCGGCGACGTGGATGGCGGCGGCGATGGTCCGGAGCTCAGCGTCGAGTTCCCGGCGGCCGACCTCGTGGATGTCACGCTCGCCGACCCGGACGCGAAGGCCTGGCGGCTCGTCGTCCGCGGGACCGACGCGAAGGCTGAGGATCGTCTCGAGATCGTCGTCGAGGCGTCGGACGTCATGCCGCTGATCACGGCAACGGAGATCCAGCAGGGCGAGATCGTGGACGTGATGGACCTGACCGGCTACCTGGACGGGACCGCCGCCGCGGGTGGGTGCCACCGGACGCTCGACGTGTGCATCGACTCCTCGTGGTTCCGCCTCCCCGAGGATGGCGACGGGCGGTTCGCGATCCGGCTCCAGATGCCCAGGGCCGGCACGTCGCTGCTCGTCACGGGCGGTACGGCTGGCTGGCCCGGCGAGCCGTTCGTGCTCGGGCCCTGGTCCGACACCGAGCCCTTCCCCTGGGGCTGAGACCCGGCAATCGCCCGTCACGACGACGCCCGCCGCTCACGCGGCGGGCGTTTCGATTTCGGGGATGCTGGTGGGCCGGGGCAGGATCATGCTGCCACAGCCACAGGCGAGGGTTGCGGACCCTTGGGTTCGATCCGTCTTGGTGGCTTCCAATCGGCACGCCGCCCTGCCATGCTGGAAGGGTGTGACTCGCTGGAACAGGGGCAAATGTGACAACAGGAACCACTCGGACCCGGATCGCCCTCCTCGCTTCGCCCGAGTCGTCGCCGTCGGTGCTGTACGGTCTCTACGACGTGCTCCTCTCCGTCGGCGCGGTATACCCCGACATGACGGTCGGGACGCTACTCGACTCGATCCTCGACGTCCGCATCGTGGCCGCCACGGCCGAGCCGTTCCGCTGCTTTGGGGGCGTCCTCGTGGAGCCCGCCGCGGCCGTCGACGACGTGGAGGACGTCGAGGTTGTCGTCATCTGCGACATGTACGCGCCGATCACGCAGGCGCCCCTCGGCAAGTACCCGGTGGAGACGGCCTGGCTGCGCCGGATGCACGCGCGCGGCGCCCTGATCGGCACGGTCTGCACCGGGTCCGTCCTGCTCGCGGAGGCCGGCCTGCTCGACGGTCGCTCGTGTGCCAGCCATTGGGCGTACGGCCCGCTCTTCCGCGAGGCCTACCCGCGAGTCCGCTTCCGCCCCGAGAAGGTCCTCGAGCTTGCCCACGAGCAGGAGCGCATCATCACGAGCGGCGGTGTCACCTCGTGGCAGGACCTTGCGCTCCACCTGATCGCGAGGCTCTGCGGGTCGGCGCGCGCGGCAGAGACCGCGAAGGTGTTCCTGCTCGACTGCCACCCCGACGGCCAGCTTCCCTACTCGGCGATGACACGCATCATGCACGGCGACGACGCGGCAATCGTGCGCGCCGTCTCCTGGTTCGACGGGAACTACGCCGTCCCGCATCCCGTCTCCGCGATGGCCTCGGAGGCCGGCCTCCTGCCCCGGACGTTCGCACGCCGGTTCATCGCCGCGACCGGACGGCGGCCGATCGAGCACGTCCACGCGGTGCGCATGGAGACGGCACGTCTCATCCTCGAGCAGGGCGCGGCGGGGATCGACCAGGTCGGGTACGAGGTCGGGTACGAGGACCCGACGTTCTTCCGGCGCCTGTTCCGGCGCACGACGGGGCTGACGCCCGCGGCGTACCGGCGCAAGTACGCGCCGATCTCCGCGGGCGTCCAGGTTCAGTGACGCTCCGTCAGCAGGGCGAGATCCCCGCGCCCGGCGCAGCTGCGTTCACCGGGGACGGGCCGATGGCGAACGTCAGCGTGGTGGCCTCGCCCCGGAACCGGAGGTTGCCCCAGTAGGGGTAGTAGACCGGATCCTCGTCGACCACGTCGGTGAAGTTCAGAACACCGGTGATCCCGGCGAAGTCACCGGTACCGCCAACGACGGGATGGTGGCACCGGCCGTGGAGCTCGGTGTCGCCGTCGTACTGCGCGGTGAACGTGTACGTCGTGTACAGCGTGCCGTACCGCGAACCGATCCAGCCGGTGAAGTGCTCGCTGCCGGTCGCGAGAAACGTCCCCCGGGTCGGCTTGACGTCCATGGTGTCGATCCACCAGCACCCCTGGAGGTCGCCGGTCATCAGGTACCCGGTGCCGTCGCCGCAGGTGCCGTACTCGTGCTGGATGCCGCGGACGATGGTCGCTCCCCTCCCGTCCGCCTGGACGGTGATTGGAGCAGCCGACGCGGCCACCACCGCTCCCGCTGCGATCGCCATCATCACGCTCCTGCGCAGCCGCAGACCGATCATCATCTCCATGCTCCCTCGTCATGCAGCGAGACTCTGCTTCCGCCCCCGGCTCGCTGTCTCGAGGACGGAGGATGGTGGAGTTCGGTCGTGCGCTCCAGAGGGTCAGCTGCCTTGATCGGGGCAATTCGGACATCGGGCACGCGGGGGCGCCGCATCCCGGCGAATCTGGGGCTCCTGGTGGCGGACAGTCCCGACGACGGCCGGGCGTGGCGGCTGCGCCCATGACACGACGACGCCCGCCGCGATCGCGGCGGGCGTTTCGATTCCAGGATGCTGGTGGGCCGGGGCAGAATCGAACTGCCACAGCCGAAGGCGAGGGTTTTACAGACCCTTGGGCTCACCACCTGCCCAACCGACCCACGAATGGTGGAGATGAGGGGACTCGAACCCCTGGCCTCCGCGATGCGAACGCGGCGCTCTCCCAGCTGAGCTACATCCCCACGGGAGTCGCACCCGGCTGACCGGGTGGACGGCGGGGAAGTGTAGCACGCAACGGGGCTCCGGCCGAGGCCCCGGGTCCCTAGACTCCGCCGATGCCCATCGGCCTCGTCCTCGGCCTGCTCGCGTCCCTCGCGTGGGGTTTCACCGATCTGTCGGGGGCGCTCGCCTCCCGGCGGGTGGGCAGCGTCGGCGTCCTCGCGGGGACCCAGGCGACGAGCCTTATTCTGCTCGGATTCGTGGCCGTCGCGAACAGCTCGCTCTTGTCGGGGTCCGCGCTGCCGGGGTTCGTGACGGGACTGGGGCTGGGCCTCATCGCGGCGCTCGCGTACCTGTCGTTCTATGCGGCGCTGCGGATCGGCCCGATCAGCGTCGTGTCGCCGGTCGTGGCCGCGTACGGGGGACTCACCGTGGTGCTCGCGGTGCTCTTCCGCGGCGAGTCGCTCCTCCCTGCGCAGTGGCTGGGGGCGGCGATCTCGACGACGGGCGTGGTGCTGACGGGGCTCGTCTTTGCCGGCTCGCTGCGGGCGACGCGGATCGTGGGCCCCGGCGTCCTCGTGGCGCTGGTCACGATGGTGCTGTTCGCGGTGCTGACGGTCGCGCTCGCGGCCCCGATCCAGGAGCACGGCTGGCTGCCCGTGATCCTCGGCTCGCGGCTGACGAACACGGTGGTGGGCGTGGCACTGCTGGCCATCGCGCTGCGCAACCGCGACGGGCTGCTCGGGCCGCTGCTGGGACCCCGCGGCGGGCTGTCGCGTCGCGCGGTGGTGCTGGTCGTGCTGGCGGGCACGTTCGACTTCATCGGGTTCGTCGCCTACACGATCGGGCTGGAGGTCTCGGCGACGTGGCTGGTGGGCCTGGCGAGCTCGTTCGGGCCGGCGCTGGTGGTGCTGATCGCGGTCGCGTTCCTCGGCGAGCGGCTCCGGCCGTCGCAGTGGCTGGGACTGGTGATGCTCGGCGCGGGGCTGGTGGTCCTGGCCGTCTCGGGGTAGGGCGCTCGGCGCGGGAGCTCGGCGCGGTGCCTCCAGGCCGCCACGTGCCGCCGGGCGGGTGTACGAGCGCGGTGCGTCTGCCCACCCGCAGAACGGCACGTCTGTCGCATGCATCGCGTGGCCTGCGTCGGACGTGCCGCGGGGCGGCGTCCGATGCGCGATGCATCCGTTCACCCTCCGAGCGGCACACGGCGGGATGCTCGAGTCGGGCCAATTCGGACCTTGACTGAGTAGAACATCCGTTCTATTATCGGACGTCCGATGGACCGCTCCTCCGACGTCTCCGAGGCCCTCGCGACGCTCCAGGCACGCTGGGGCAGCGCGGCTCCGCGGCGGGGCGGGGAGCTCGGGCTCGAGACGGAGGGAGCCCTCGCGCGGGCCCCGATGCCGCTCGAGCTGCCGCCGGACGAGGCAGCAACGGACCCCATCGCGATCCCCGGTCCGGGGCGGCTCGTTCCCGCGCCGCAGCGGCGGCCGACGCCGGCGGCGGATGCCGACGGGCGGATCGTCTCCACCGGGTTCGCGGCGCTGGACGCGATCCTCGGCACGGGCGGGCTCCCGCGTTCCGCGACGGTCGCGCTGCGTGGTGACGCCGGCTCCGGCAAGACGACCCTCGCGCTTCGGCTCGCGGCAGAGGCGCAGGCCGCGGGCTCCATCGTCGCGTGGCTGGACCTCGCCCGCTCCTTCGACCCCGTGGAGGCCGTCGCGCGCGGCGTGCGGCCGGAGTGGCTCGTGGTGCTCACGCCCGTGGACCTCGAGGAGGCGCTGGCGATGTCCGGCTCGCTGCTGGCGGCCCGGACCGTGGACCTGCTCGTCGTGGACCTGCCGGACGGGCGGGATCCGGCGGTCGCGGGGAAGCGGGTGGGGGACCGCCTGGGCCGGCTCGCAGCGCTGGCGAGACGTGCCGGGACGCTGATCGTCGTGGTGGAGCCGGTGACCCTCGGCCGAAGCCTGACGGCCGCGGTCGAGGAGGCGAGCGGCCTGCGCCTGGAGCTCCGGCCCGCGGGTTGGATCAGGCTCGGCCGGGACGTCGTGGGGCGGCGGAGCGCCGTGACGATCGCCCGCAATCGCTACGGGCCACCGGGCCGCGGTGCGGACCTCGAGATCCTGTACGCGGATGGCGGCATCCGCGACGCCTGTCTTCGTCGGGAGACGCTGCTGGACGGCCTCGCCGCACCCGCCGCGCCACCGGGCATCCGGTCGATCCACGGGGACGCGGCACCGCCCCCGATCGAAGGCCCGCCACCGATTCCCGACACCCGCCTGAAAGGCCCCCTCCCATCGCCTGATACCCATGCGCCTGCTGCACCTGCTCTGGCCCCACCTGCCCCTCCGCCTGGCGCGGAGCCGGATGGAGACCCCGTCGCGAGACGGCACCTCCGGCTCGTGGCCGCCCGGCCCGATCGTCCTCGGCGGACAGCCCTGGACGGACGGGACCGTGGTGGACGCGGACCCGCTCGCGCGGGCGCTCGGCGTCCGGCGGGGGATCCCGCTCGGGAGCGCGCACCGGCTCGCGCCCGAGGCGACCTTCCTCGACCTCGCCCCTGACGCGGACCGGGATGTGCTCGAGGCCGTCTGCGAGCGGCTCGCCGCGTTCAGCCCGGGCATCGCCGGCACGAGCGACGTCCGTGACGCCGGCTTCGGCCGGATCGCCGTCCACGTCGACGGGCTGACCCGCCTGTGGGGGATCGAGGAGGCGCTCGTCGCCCGCATCGGCGAGGCGCTCGCGCCCATCCTGCCCGCCGCGCCCCGGGCGGGGATCGCCGGGACGAGCTTCGCCGCGAGCGTCGCGGCGGCCCACGCCCCGGAGGGCGGCATCCCCACCCTCGTCCCGCCCGGCGACGACGAGCGGTTCCTCGCGCCCTATCCGGCACGCCTCCTGACGCGGGACCCGGAGATCCGGGCCCGCCTCGGGCGGTTCGGGCTGCGGACGATCGGACAGGTGGCGGCCCTGCCGCGGTCCGCGGTGGTGGCCCGGTTCGGCGAGGAGGGGGCGAGGCTCCATGCCCGGGCGCGCGGCGAGGAGACGGACCGGTTCCGTCCACGTCGCGCGCCGGAGCGCATGGTCCTGGGGATCCCGCTCGAGCCCCCGGCGGAGGGCCTGGACGCCGTCCGGTTCGTCCTCCACCGGCTCGCGGCCGCGCTCGCGGACCAGCTGCACGCCCGGGGCCAGGCGGCGGGACTCGCCCGGCTCGCCGTCACCTGCGACCTCGCGTTCGCGCGCCGCGGGACACCGGAGATCACCCGCCTCGAGCAGCGCTTCCCGGAGCCCACCGCGGACGCCGAGGCGATCGAGCGGCTCCTGTTCGCCCGGCTCGAGAAGCAGGTCCCGCCCGCGGCCGTCGCGCGGCTGGAGCTGGAGCTCGGGCTGGTGGAGGCGGCGACGGGTCAGCAGCTGCCGCTGTTCGTCCCGCAGGCGGCCCGCGACGCGCGTCTCTCGTGGCAGCTCGCCCGCCTGGCGATCGCATTCGGGGCGGACCGGGTCCGTCGGGTGGAGGTGACCGACCCCGAGGCACCGCTCGCGGAGGAGCGATGGCGCTGGCGCCCGGTCGCGGGTGCGGCGGTGGTGGGCGAGGACGCGCCGTGACCCGTCTCCTCCGTGAGCATCCGTCGATCGATGCCGAGCTGGACGACGCCGGGCGCCTCGTGGCGTTCTCGTGGAACGGGCACCGCGAGCCGGTCGAGGTCTGCAACCGCTGGCGGGTGGAGGAGTCGTGGTGGCGGGAGCCGATCGCCCGCGACTACTTCAAGGTCGTCGGCCGGAGCTGGCTCGCGCTCGTCTACCTGGACCGGGTCGCCGGCACGTGGCATCTCGAACGCCTGTACGACTGAGGGATGGCGGCGACCGGTCGGTGGGACCGGCAAGGGAGCTGGCGGCGTCGACGAAGACGAGGCCGCCTGGCGGGCCCGTCGGTGCCGGGGCCGGCCGTCAGAGGACGGCGGGCGACCCGAGCAGGAGCGACATGACGAACAGCACCAGGAACAGGCCGACGACGAGGGCGAGCGCCCCGATGTCGCGCGGTCGAGCCGACTGCACCGCTGTGGTCCCCCTTCCGTATGGCCGGACTCCCGGCCGGTCGCCGTCGCAAGGACGCCTCGGCGACCCCTCCTGTTGCGGTCATCCGCAACAACCACAGCGTAGTTGCGATTCGCCGAGTCTGCAGGATCAGCTCGGCAGGGCGGCGACGACGATCAGCACGACCAGGGCGATGAGCACCAGGGTCAGCAGTCCTGCCCCCAGGTAGTCGGTCCGCTTCGGCTCCATCTCGGGTTCTCCTCGGGGACTCGTCAGCCGCCGAGACCGGCACAGCCGGCCCCGTACAGCACGCCAATGATCGTCGAATCCTGTTCGGGACGGAAGGTCATCTGGATGCGGCACTCCGGCAGATCGGCCGCCGCGTCCAGCACCTGGGCGCCGTTCTCCAGCGGACTCGAGACCTCCAGCCGATACCCCAGGCCGCCCAGCGCCTCGACGTACCACGCGGTCGCCGCCTCGACATCGACCGGCACGGAGAACGACGCGGTCGTCACCTCGGGCAGGTCGAGGAGCTCCGCGTCGGGGTGCAGCGGGAACGCGGCGGGGAGCGCCACGAGGATCTCGCCCCACTCGGTCTGGGCCATCCCGATCCGGGTCGGCACTTCCCCCGGATCGCCGCTCTGCCCGCCCGGGACCGGGGTGAGGGAGGGCTCCACGACCCCGCTCGCGGCCGGCACCGGCGTCGCCAAAGGGGCCTCGCTCCCGGCTCCGGCCGTCTGTGCGGCTGGGGAGCCCGTCGCCGACGAGTCGCACGCGGCGAGGACCAGCGCGGCGGTCAGGGCGAGGAGGACGACGGGGCGAACGACGAGGTGAGGCATTGGCGTGATGGTAGCGGGGTGGCGGCCGGAGGTCGGGCGGGCTCGATGCACGGTTGGAGAACAGAGAACCCCTGCCGCCCCAGCGGCAGGGGTTCTCGCTCGGTCACCGGACTGCCCAGGGTCCGGTGACAGGTCGACGGTCGCCATCGCAACGACCATCGCCGTCGATCGTTCCTGTGAGCCCCCAGGCCGACGGGAACGGGATGTGGTTACGCGGCCGCCTCCGCGATCGCGGGCAGGAGTCCAAGGATCAGCAGGGTCACCAGCGCGATCGCCAGGGCTCGCACCACGAGCTCGAAGGCGACGAAGCGGCGGGGGTGGAGGGTGGGGTCTGCGATCACGCGCATGTGACGTCCGGCGGGCCTGTTTGGTTTCACGATCGGGCATCGATTCGTCCGGGTCGGCGCGGGGCCCGAAGGTCGCGTCGCACGACGGGACCCACTGGCATGAACAGAACAGATGTTCTACGATCTGCCCCCGCCCCCCCGGAGATCGCCTCGTGGCCCCTTCCGCCACCCAGCCGTACGCAGAGCTCCATTGCCACAGCCACTTCTCGTTCCTCGACGGGGCCTCCGCGCCGGACGACCTCGTCGCGCGGGCGATGGACCTGGGGCTGTCCGCCTTGGCGATCACCGACCACCAGGGCCTGTACGGCGCGGTCCGCTTCTCCACCGCGGCAGCGGCTGCGGGCCTGCACCCGGTCGTGGGGATCGAGATCGAGCTGCTGGACGCGGCGGTCCCGGACCCGGCGGGGATCGTCATCCCGGCCAGGCGTGCGTGGCGCCCCGGCCGACGCCCGATCGTGCGTGAAGCGCCGGCCCAGGTCGTGGACGGGCAGCCTGCGAGGCCGCGCCCCGACCGTGCCCGGCTCCCGGGCCACCGGTCGATCGTCAAGGAGGACCATCGCGGCGTCGGTGAGCCGCAGCGCGGTCCGCACCTCGTCCTGCTCGCGCGCGACGCCACCGGCTGGCGGAGCCTGTGCCGGCTGGTCTCGCGGGCGAACCTCGCGGGGACGAAGGCCGTGCCGCGGTTCACCCACGCGCTGCTCGAGGAGCACCACGAGGGCCTTGTCGCCCTGTCCGGGTGCCGGGACGGGGAGCTCGGCCGACGGCTGCGGGCAGGGGACCGCGAGGGGGCCCGGGCGCTTGCAGAACGGTACGCGGCCATGTTCGGGGTGGGGGACTCGGCGGCGGCGAGCGGCTTCGTCCTCGAGCTCTCGCACCACCTGCTCCCCGACGACGACTGGCTCGCGTCCGAGACCGCCCGCCTGGCGGACGAGCTGGGGCTGCCGGTCGTCGTCACGAACGACGTCCACTACGCGCTCCCCGAGGGGCGGGAGCTCCAGGACGTGCTGACGGCGATCCGGCACGGGCGGTCGCTCGCGGACCTCGCGGACCTGCGGCGGCCCGACGGCGAGTCGTATCTCAAGGGCGCCGCGGACCTGCTGGCGATGCCGCCCGGCGACCCTGCGACCGCCGCCTCGGATCCCGTGCTCGCCCGCCGCTGGCGGGAGGGGATCGCCGCATCCGCGGAGATCGCCGGCGCCTGCCGCGTGGAGCTCGCGTTCGAGCGCTACCGTTTTCCGGGCTTCCCAGTGCCGAAAGGCCAGACGGCGTTCAGCCACCTCTCCGAGCTGTGCTGGGAGGGCGCGCGGCGCCGGTACCACCCGCTCACGCCGGCCGTCGTCGCGCAGCTGGCCCACGAGCTGGACGTGATCAGCAAGACCGGGCTCGCGGAGTTCTTCCTCATCTGCTGGGACCTGATGCGGTTCGCGAAGGCGCGCAAGATCCCGGCGCAGGGGCG
Source organism: uncultured Chloroflexia bacterium (assembly GCA_963715245.1). Taxonomy (GTDB): domain Bacteria; phylum Chloroflexota; class Limnocylindria; order Limnocylindrales; family CSP1-4; genus CAIXZV01. The sequence continues at coordinate 1,491,727 of CAVQRM010000006.1, read as the reverse complement.
GGGGAGCGCGGCGGATTCGATCGTGGCGTACGTGCTGGGGATCACCCGCGTGGACCCCATCCGCCACGAGCTGCTGTTCGAGCGGTTCATCAACGAGGGCCGGACGGCGTACCCGGACGTGGACATCGACTTCTCCTCGGAGCGGCGCGAGGAGGTCATCCAGTACGTCTACGAGCGCTACGGCGCGGAGCACACGGGGATGGTCTGCAACCTCGTCACCTACCGGGCGCGGTCCGCGGTCCGCGAGGTGGGGTACGCGCTCGGCTTTCCGCGGCCGCTCGTGGACCGGGTGGCGAAGGCGCTCGAGACGTACGACTCCGTGATGGTCCGCCGGGACCTCGAGGCGGAGGGCGGGTTCGCGCAGTTCTTCGCTCGGCAGGGGGAGGAGACGGGGGCTCCGGGTGGCGACGCGGTGCGGGGCTCGCGTCGCCTGGTGGCCGAGGTGGCGGCTGCGGGGTCGGCGGCGCTGGCCGCGGAGCGCGGCCTGACCGATGCGATGGGCCAGCTCAACCACGTGCGCGGCGGGCGGTTCGGGAGCGCGGCCCCGGGCTCTCCGCGGTTCCCGGGTGGCTCGGATGACAGCCCGCGACTCACGGTGGAGTCGGCAGAGGGTTCGTCGAGCGGGGTGTTGCCCGGAACAGACCACCTGTCGCGCATCGCCACGCTCACCGATGCTCGATCTGACTCCGGAGCGGGTCACGGGGAACGCTCGGCGGTGGGGGAGGAGCAGGCGCGCGCGGTGCGCGCGCGGAACAGCCCTCGCGACACCGGCACCTGGGAGCGTGCCCCGGGGTCCGCGCCGGCCATCCGGTCGGGCGGGCGTGGTGACGACGAAGGTGGTCCGGGCGACTCCCCCGCGAGCGTCGAGTGGCTTCGTGCGGGCCGCGGGACCGGATACGGGGCGGGAAACGAGCACGGCACCGAGCGCTGGGCGCCGTATCGCGAGGCGCAGCGCCAGATCCACCCGGAGACCGGGGTCCTCGTGCCCGAGGACCGCCGCTACGACCGGTCCGTGGACGCCCACCACGTGCCCCACTCGAGCGTCGCGCGCCTCGTGGCGGCCCCGCCGCCGGACCCGGAGCGGCACCGGGGCTCGGTCGCGCACCTCTCCGACTGGGAGCGCTGGCTGGAGCTGTGCGCCCGGATCGACGGGTTCCCCCGCCACCTGTCCATCCACACGGGCGGCATGCTCGTGACCGCCGCCCCGCTCATCGACATCGCGCCCCTCGAGCGGGCGACGATGAAGGACCGGGTCGTCGTCCAGTACGACAAGCGCGACGTCGAGACGATGAAGCTGATCAAGCTCGACCTGCTCGGCCTCGGGATGCTCGCGGCCATCGACGAGTGCGTCCAGCTGATCGAGCACGACTGCGCCGTCTGCCTGGACCTGGACCACATCCCCGAGGAGATCCCCGAGGTGTTCGAGATGCTCCAGGCCGCGGACACCGTCGGCGTGTTCCAGGTGGAGAGCCGGGCCCAGATGCAGACGCTGCCGAAGTCGCGGCCGGCGAGCCTCGACGACCTCGTCGTGGAGGTGGCGATCATCCGTCCCGGCCCCATCCAGGGGAACGCGGTCCACCCGTACCTGCGGCGCAAGCAGGGCATCGAGCCAGTGCGCTACCTCCACCCGAGCCTCGAGCCGATCCTCCACGACACCCTCGGCGTGATCCTGTACCAGGAGCAGGTGATGCGGATCGCGATCGATGTCGCGGGGTTCACGCCCGCGGGCTCCGACGGGTTCCGGCGCGCGATGGGGACCTGGCGCTCGAGCAGGGAGATGGAGAAGCTCCACGAGCAGTTCGTCGAGGGCTGCATCGCGAAGCAGGGTCTCCCACGCGACGACGCGGAGGAGCTGTTCCGCCAGTGCGCCGCCTTCGCCAGCTTCGGCTTCGCCAAGTCGCATGCCGCCGCGTTCGCGCGGACCGCCTACGAATCGAGCTTCCTCAAGCTGTTCTACCCGGCGCAGTTCACCGTGGGCCTGATCAACGCCCAGCCGATGGGCTTCTACCCCGTGGAGGTGCTGATCAACGACGCGAAGCGCCACGGCGTCGCGATCCTCCCCGTGGATGTCAACCGGAGTGCCTACCGGACGACGACCGAGTGGGTGGGTCGGCCGGGCTGGGCGCTCGCCGGGCCGGCCGGCGACGACGGATCTCGTGATTCCGAGGAGGGTGAGCCGGTTCCCGAGGACTGTGGGATCGACGCGCATCCGCGGCCCGTGCGCGCATCCGCGTGCGTGATCCCGGGCGCGGCCTCGCGCGAGCGTTGGGCGGCGGAGTCGGTGACGGGCTGGGGCGTTCGACTGGGTCTCCACCTCGTCAAGGGGATCGGGGAGGAGCAGGCCGACCGCCTGGACGCGGAGCTCGCGCGAGGGCCGTACGAAGGGCTCGCGGACGTCGTGGAGCGCACGGGCCTGTCCGAGGAGGTCGTGGAGCGGCTCATCCGCGCGGGGGCGCTGGACTCCCTCGGGCGGCCGCGGCGGGAGCTCCTGTGGCAGCTGCGCGAGGTGGCCGGGGCGGCGAAGGGGCGTGTCGACGGGCGGACGGTCCGGGGCCGCGGCCGGCAGAAGGCCGCCGGGCGGCCGATGGACCTGCGGCTCCCGGCGACCGAGGCGCCGCCGCTGCCGCCGCTCACGGAGCCCGAGCGGCTGGGCGATGCGTACGCGGTGGTGGGCATGGACGCCCGGCGCCAGGCGGTCTCGCTGTTCCGCGATGCGCTGGATCAGCTTGGCGCGGTGCCGAACGCGGCGCTCGCGGATCTGCGACCGGGGCCCGTCCGGCTGGGCGGGCTCGTCGTGACCCGCCAGCACCCGATGACCGCCCGAGGAACGGTGTTCCTGGCACTCGAGGACGAGAGCGGCATGGTCAACGTCACGCTCTGGCCGGACACGTGGCAGCGGCTGCGGTCGGTGGTCCGCCGGCACGCGCTGCTGCTGGTGGACGGGGACCTGCAGCGGGAGGGGAACGTGGTCAACGTCGTGGCGAGGGCCGTGGAGCCGCTCGTGGAGGCCGCGAACCGTGTCGGCGGGCCGGCGTCGCCGTCCGGTGTCCGCCAGCTTGGACAGGCCGGCATGCGTCGCCTCGGCTAGCGGCCGGGCACGCGGTGGCCCGGAGGAGGGTCACCGCGAGGGAGGGAGCGAGACGGCGCCGGTGAGGAAGGAGGAGCCCGACGCCGTCCCGGGACGACCTGGAGTCTCGCCCCGCCGGCGGCGACCCCGGCGCGGCCCGAGCTTCCGCTACGAGGCCGCCGACGCCGGGGCGAGACCCGTGTCCACCTTCTCTTCGCGGCACGGCTCCGGCCGGATGGGACGCACGCCGAAGACGTCCGCAGGCGCGGCGGACCGACGGGTCAGTGGCTCAGGCGATCCCGGGTGATATCCCCGCGGCCCTGCTGCGGCTTCGCGGGTGCGCGGCCCTGCCGCCGGTTCGGGTTCGCGAGGTTCAGGAACCGCTTGTACCAGGCGGCAGCCGCAGCGAACAGCGACGCGCCGACCGGCGCCACGAGGAAGCCCTGCAGGGCGTAGGAGCTCACGTCGACGGTCGCGTCCGAGGACGTGAGCGTCGCGGACACGGAGCCGATGATCACGGCGAAGCAGGCGGCCGAGATGACGCCGATGATCAGGCCGACCAGCCAGGCCGCACGTGGCGCGCCGAACCCGGCGATGAACGCCGAGCCGGCCGGGGCCGGGAGCGGGAACACGAACATCTGGAAGGCGAGGTTCACGACGACCCACCACGTGTCGCTGGTCGTGTCCGCCGTCCGGCCCTGCGCCGAGAAGATGTAGACGACCGTGGTCACGAGCGTCGCGGCCGCCGGACCCCAGAACGACCAGTGCAGGAGCAGCTTCGGCAGGGCGCGGAGGTCGCCCGCGAGGTCGACGGGCCGGAACGCGCCCCGGAGCGCACCGGTGATGCTCGGCCGCTCGACGGTGGGGCCCTTGCTCGTCGCCGGGGCTGCCGCGGACCTGGCGGCGACCTCCGTGGTGACCGCGGGGTCGCCCGCCAGGGCGACCTGCTCGGCGCGGTGACGTCGTCGGGCTTCGGTGCGATCGGTGCGCTTGGCGCGGGCCAACGAACTCCTCCTGTCGGGCGATGCCGCGCGCGGGATCGGCGTCGCAGCCGCAGCATCGTACCTGTTGCCCGCGTTCCGGGGTGAGCCGGCGATAAGTGGCGACGCCTAGGATCGCCTCCGGATCGCCCGCCAGGCCCTGTCCCGCCGCCGATGTCTCCCGCCCGGAGGTCCTCGATGGCGCGTGCCCTGCTCGCGGCGATCGCCGCAGTGTTCATCGTCATGGTGCTGGTGGGGCCCGCGCCCGCGGCACCCGGCGCCGTCCCCTTGACGGCAGCCGCTCCCGTGGCCGCCGTCGCGTGGCCGCCGTCCGGCGGCCTGCTCGTGGCGGAGATCGTGACCGGCGGCGCCTCCGCGTCCGACGAGTACGTGGAGCTCGCGAACGCGGGTCCGGAACCGCTGGACCTCGTCGGGCTCGAGGTCGTGTACGTCACCAGCTCCGGCGCGACCGTCACCCGCAAGGCCGCGTGGACCTCCTCGGTCGTGGTGGAGCCCGGGCGGCATGTGCTGCTCGCGAACAGCCTCGGAGCATTCGCCTCCCTCGCGGACGCGGTCTACTCCGGCGGGCTCGCCGGAACGGGCGGGTCCATCGTGCTGCGCGCCGTGGGCGGGTCCCCGCTGGACGCGATCGGGTGGGGCGATGCGACGAACGTGTTCGTGGAAGGGGCCGCGGCGCCGGCGCCGCCGGCCGGCTCCGCGATCGAGCGACTCCCGGGCGGGACCGGCGGCAACTGGACGGACACGAACGACAACGCGAGCGACGTCATCGTCACCACCGAACCAGTACCGCAGAACCTCACCGCGGCCCCGGTTCCGGGACCCACGCAGGGCCCCTCGCCGACACCGACGCCCGACCCGACGCCGGCACCCACCGTGTCGCCGAGCCCATCACCCACGCCGACCCCCGTGTCCACGCCCACGCCGGATCCAACCCCGCAGCCGACGCCCGATCCGACGCCCGATCCGACGCCCGATCCAACGGTCGCGCCGACCCCGACGCCGGACCCTACGCCAATCCCGACCCCCGTCCCGACCCCGAGTCCGGACCCGACGCCGGATCCGACCGCGACGCCGGTGCCCACCGCACACCCAAGCGCGACCCCGACGCCGACCCCGCATCCAGTGACTCCCATCGGCGATGCCCGCGTCCGATCGGACGGGGAGCAGGTGACGATCGAGGGTGTGCTCACGACGGCGCTCGGCGCGCTCGAGTCCGGGCGGAGCGGGTTCGTCCAGGACACGACCGGCGGGATCGCCCTCTACCTTGACGCCGCGTATCCGGCGGCCATCCCATCGGGGATGCTCGTGCGCGCAGCCGGCAGCCTCGACACGCGGTACGGCCAGCGCACCCTGCGCGTGGACGGCACGGCGATCGACGTGATCGTGGATGCCGGTCTGCCGGAGGCGCTCGCGGTGTCGACGGGGGCGGCGTCCGAGCCGCTGGAGGGGCAGCGCCTGGAGGTCGCGGGCGTCGTCACCGGGTCGCCCGACGACCTCGCAGACGGCCTCGGCCTGACGGTGGACGACGGGACCGGGCCGGTGCGGGTGATCGTCGGCAGCGATGCCCTTGCCGGACCCGCCCCGCAGGCGGGCGACATCGTCGTGGCGCGCGGGCCCCTGGGGCAGCGCGACAGCAGCGGCACGGGCACGACCGGCTATCGCGTCCACGCCACGCTCGCCGGCGAGCTCGAGGTCCAGGCGGCCCCGTCGCCGTCGCCCACGATCGCGCCACGATCACGCCATCGCCAGCGCCAACTCCGTCGACGAATCCGACGCCGAGCACGATCCCGACGACGCCTCCGACCGCCACGCCGGCTCCCACGGGCACGCCAGCGCCGACGCCCCTGCCGACGTCGACCCCGTCCACGGCCCCGCTGACGATCGCCGCCGCGCGGCTCGCTGCCGTGGGCGACGAAGCGCTCGTCCGGGGCGTCGTCGTCGCGGAGGCGGGCCGTCTCGGGACGCCGGCCCTCCTCGTCATCGCCGACGCCACCGGGGGGATGCCCGTCCGGCTCCCTGACGGGGTCGCTCCGCCGGGACGCGGAACGGAGATCGAGGTCCGGGGCAAGATCGCCGACCCGTACGGGCAGACGGAGCTGCGGCCGGCCACCGCCGGGATCGCAGTCGCCGGGACCGGGCCGCTGCCTGCCTCGCTCGGGATCACGGCGTCCCAGGTCGGCGAGGCCACCGAGGGGCGCCTCGCGAGCATCCGCGGCACCGTGACCGCGGCGCCGGCGAAGGCGACCAGCGGCGACATCGCGCTCACCATCACGGGGCCGGACGGGGCGACCCTCAGGATCCTCGCCGATGCGAGCGCGGGCATCGACCAGACCATCCTGCGCAAGGGCACGAGCGCCACCTTCACCGGCATCGTCGGCCAGCGTGCGTCACGCAAGGGAGCGCTCGACGGGTATCGCCTGTGGGTCCGCGACCGGTCGGACATCACGTCGGTGAGCCAGCCCGGACCCGCCCCGTCGCCGTCGCCGGCCACATCGGCGAGCCCCGGGAGCGACTCGGTGCTGAGGATCTCCACGGCCCTGCTTCGCGAGGGCCAGCGGGTCAGCGTCGAGGGCGTCCTGACCGTCGACCGGCTGCTCCTCGACGCGAGCGGCAGACGGACGATCGTCCAGGACTCGAGCGGCGCGGTCGAGGCGTATCTCCCCGACGCCGACACCGCGATGCGGTCCGGGGCACGCGTGCGGCTCACCGGCACGATGGGCCGGGCGTGGGGCGCGCCGCGCCTCACGGTGACCGAGTCGCGGGTGCTCGGAACGGGCTCGGTGGTGGCGCGGACGCTCACCGGTGCGCCCGGCGCCGCGACCGAGTGGCGCCTGGTCAGGGTCGCCGGGACCATCGCGGACGTCCACCGCAGCGGCGATCGCTGGACCGCCGAGCTCAGGACGACGCGAGGGGTCGGGATCCCCGTGAGCGGACTCGCGGGGAGCGGCATCGCCGCGACGCTCGTCGTCGAGGGCCGAACGGCGACGATCACCGGGATCGTCAAGCGGCCCTATCCGACGGCGACCGACCGGCGGTTCGCGGTCGTGCCGCGCGCGCCCTCGGACGTCGATCTGGGCCCGGCATCGCCGGCCGCGACCGGAAGCCCGGCTGCGGGCGCGCAGTCGCCGCTCGCGGGAGCGGGCTCCGCGGCGCCCGGGATCGCGGCCGCCGTTCCCGACGCCGACCTCCGGGACCTCTCGGCGCTTGTCGGTCAGCGCGTCCGCGTGGGCGGCCTCGTGACGGGCGTGGAGGCCGATGGACTGCGGCTCGACGACGGGACGGCCGTCGCGCGCCTCGTCCTTGCCGATGCGGCTGCCGAGGTCCTCGACCTCGTGGGGCCGGGCGACGCGCTCAACGCCGTCGGCATCCCGGAGCGACGCGACGAGATCGTCCTCGTCGTCGGCGACGTCGCGGACGTCGAGCTGGTCGGCGACCTCGGCGGCGCGCAGGCACTGCCGACGCAGGCGGCCCCGGATGGCGACGCCGCCGGGGACGCCGTCCCCACCGCGATCGGCCGGGGCACGAGCATCGCCCCGGCCTCGTTGGGCCTGGCGGCGCTCGCGCTCGCTGCCACGATGTGGCTCGCGATCACGATCGCTCGCCGGCGCCGCTCGCAGCGCCTGCTGCGCGAGCGGATCACGGCACGCATCGATGCCCTTGTCGTGGCCCCCGCCGCGGACCCTGGGACCGCTCCCGCCGGGCCCTCGGGGTCGTCCGGATGAGGCGGCGCACGGGCCTCTCGGGAGGGCCCGCCGCGGTCCCGCACCGGCGACATCACGGCCCACGCACGGCCCACGCACGGGCCGTGCGTGGGTGAAGCGGCTTGACGCCCCTCGAATCGCGCCCCTATTCTCGGGCGCAGCCTCACGCCGGACGTGCGTGAGCGAGCAGGAGCGAAGCCCTTGCCGAACGCGGACGCACGCGTCGCAGTCCCCGCCGGCGAGCGGCAGTACCACATCGGGCTTGGCCCGGGTGAGGTCGCCGACTACATCCTCCTCCCCGGCGACCAGGACCGCGTCGACCGGATCGCGGCACACTTCGACTCCGTCGAGCGGCAGCACCGCCACCGCGAGTTCGCGAGCGCGACCGGCATGTACAAGGGTCTGCGCGTGACCGCGCTCTCCACCGGCATCGGCACCGACAACGTCGAGATCGTCATGGCGGAGCTGCTCGCGATCGCCGACAAGCCCACGGTCATCCGGATCGGGTCCTGCGGCGCGCTCCAGGACGGCATGGAGCTCGGCGACCTCGTCATCTCCACCGGGAGCGTCCGCCTGGAGACCACGACGAACTGGTTCGTCCACGAGGCGTACCCGGCGCTCGCCCACTACGAGGCGATCCTCGCCCTCGAGGAAGCCGCGAGCCGCCTGGGGCATCGCCGCGCACGTGGGAATCACGGCCACCGCACCCGGCTTCTACGGTGCGCAGGGACGGCCCATTCCCCACCTGCCGATCCGATACCCTGACCTCGCTGAAGAGATGACCCGGCAGGGCATCCTGAACTTCGAGATGGAAGCCTCCGCGCTGCTCGTGCTCGCGGGCCTCGGTGGCTGTCGTGCCGGCGTCGTGTGCGCCGTGTACGCGAACCGTCGAACCGGCGAGTTCGTCGACGGCGAGATCAAGGACAAGGCGGAGGCCGCCGCGGTGGAGACGGGACTCGAGAGTCTCCTGATCCTCGCGGAGCTCGACCGCCAGAAGTTCAAGGCCGGAGCGGCGCGCTGGCGCCCGTCACTCTGGTCCCAGGATTGAGCGCCAGACCCAGCGATCCCGCGGATCCGAGAGGCGTGCTCTCGTGACGCGGTCTGCGTGAGGAGGATCCGACTAATGGCAGAGGCCTACTGCGTCAAGGACAAGAAGAAGGTCGAAGTCCAGAACCCGCAGCAGATCACGATGAAGAACGGCAAGCCCGCGATGCAGGGCACCTGCCCCGTGTGCGGCGGCAAGGTCTTCAGGATCGGCGGCTGACGCCGGAACGCACTCGTGGATTGAGCCCCCGACGGCACTGCCGGAGGGGGCTCAATGGTGTCCGGCTCCACGCCAATGGGCCTGCCGCAACCGGGCCGCCTGTCGGCGGAGCGTGCAGGGCCATTTGCTAGGATTCACCCGACACGCTCGATCCATTCGTTCCGAGGTCACGCCCTGTCCGCTTCAACGGCCGTCGCACCTGACCTCGTCGTGGATTCCGATCGAACGGGGATGAGCTCACACGAGCACCGGTCATTCGGGGTCGCCGCCGCCGTCGCCACCAGGGCGACCGCCGCAGCGCTCCCGACGTCGCCTCGACCGGCGTTCGTCGCGGGGCAGCGCCGGGCTCGTCCCATCGGTCGTCCATCCGTCTCGTCGAGCGCGTCTGCCCAGGCGCTCGACGTACAGCGTCCCCGATCCAAGGAGGTCCCTCGATGACCGTTCGCGTTGGCATCAACGGCTTCGGCCGTATCGGCCGGCAGTCGCTCAAGGCGCTGATCGAGCGCACGCCGGAGGTGGAGGTCGTCGCCGTCAACGACCTCGTCGACGTGCCGATGAACGCGCTCCTCTTCAAGCACGACTCGACCTACGGCGCCTTCCCGGGCGAGGTCACCCACACCGACGACTCGATCGTCATCGACGGCAAGGCTGTGAAGGTCCTCCAGGTCGCCGACCCGACGCAGCTCCCCTGGGGCGACCTCGGGGTCGACATCGTCATCGAGTCGACCGGCCGCTTCACCGACGCGACCAAGGCGAAGGCGCACATCGACGCCGGCGCGAAGAAGGTCATCATCAGCGCCCCGGCGAAGGGCGAGGACGTCACGATCGTCCTCGGCGTGAACGACGGCGCCTACGACCCGGCCCGGCACAACATCATCAGCAACGCCAGCTGCACGACGAACTGCCTCGCGCCCGCGGCGAAGGTGGTCCACGACAGGTTCGTGATCAAGCGCGGCCTGATGAACACGATCCACAGCTACACGAACGACCAGAAGATCCTCGACGTCGCCCACAAGGACCCGCGGCGCGCTCGCGCGGCCGGCCTGAACATCATCCCGACGACGACCGGCGCCGCGAAGGCCCTGGCGCTCGTGATCCCGGATCTCAAGGGCAAGTTCGACGGCTTCAGCCTCCGCGTCCCGACGCCGACCGTGTCGGTCGTCGACTTCACCGCGGAGCTCGAGAAGGACACCACGCTCGAGGAGCTCAACCAGGCCTTCCGCGACGCGGCCGCCGGACCGCTTGCCGGGATCCTCGGAGCCTCCGACGAGCCGCTCGTGTCGTCCGACTTCCGCGGCGATCCCCGCTCCTCGATCGTCGACCTCCCGTCGAACATGGTCATGGGCGGCAACTTCGTCAAGGTCATCGCCTGGTACGACAACGAGTGGGGCTACAGCTGCCGCGTCGCGGACCTCACGAAGTTCGTCGCCCAGCGGATGGCATGACCCTCGCCTGACCTCGGTCCCGACGGCCCGGGCAGCGCCAGCGGCGTTCGTCCCGGGCCGGCCGAGACCTCGAGCCGGCGGACCGGCTCCCGGAGGAACCGAACATGGACAAGCTCACGGTCCAGGACCTGGACGCTGCGGGCAAGCGCGTCTTCGTGCGCGTGGACTTCAACGTCCCGCTGCAGGACGGCCGGGTCACCGACGACACGCGCATCCGCGCGGCGATCCCGACGATCAGGCACCTCCAGGCGCAGGGCGCGCGGGTGATCCTCGCGAGCCACCTCGGCCGGCCGGACGGCAAGGTCTCCGACAGCCTCCGCCTCCGCCCGGTGGGCGAGCGACTGGGCCAGCTGCTGGGCAAGACCGTTCCCGTGACGGGCGATGCCCTCGGCGCCGGTACCGAGGATGCCATCAGGCGCCTTCGCAACGGCGAGGTCCTGCTGCTCGAGAACCTCCGCTTCCATGCCGAGGAGGAGAAGAACGATCCTGCGTTCGCGGAGGCGCTCGCCGCCTACTGCGACGTCTACGTGAACGACGCCTTCGGCACCGCGCATCGGGCGCACGCGTCGACCGTCGGGATCGCGAAGCTCCGCCCGGCGTACGCGGGCTTCCTCATGGAGAAGGAGATCGCGAACCTCGGGATGCTCGTCACGAACCCCGCGCGCCCGTTCGCCGCGATCATCGGCGGCGCCAAGGTCAGCGACAAGATCAAGGTGCTGCGCAACCTCGTCGCCAAGGTCGACCTCCTCGTCATCGGCGGGGGGATGGCCAACACGTTCCTCCTCGCGCAGGGCAAGCCGGTGGGCAAGAGCCTCGCCGAGCCGGACCGCGTGGAGGACGCCCGCGCGATCCTCGCCGAGGCCGAGGAGAAGGGAGTCCAGGTCGTCCTGCCGGTCGATGTCGTGGTGGCCAAGGAGGTCACCCGCGGCACCGAGTACAAGACGATCCCGGCCGAGAAGGTCCCGGCGAGCTGGCACATCGTGGACCTCGGCAAGCAGAGCCTCGAGAACATCGAGACGGCGCTGGCGGGCGTGAAGACGGTCCTCTGGAACGGCCCGCTGGGCGTGTTCGAGATCCCGTCCTTCGCCCACGGGACCAAGGCGATCGCCCGCTTCCTGGCCGACCGCGCCGAGCACGGCGCCAAGGTCGTGATCGGCGGTGGCGATTCCGTCGCTGCGATCACGCAGCAGGGGCTCGCCGACAAGATGACCCACATCAGCACCGGCGGCGGTGCCTCCCTCGAGTTTCTCGAGGGCAAGGAGCTGCCGGGCGTGACGGTCCTGCTGGACCGGGAACCGGAGAAGGCCAAGTGAGCGACACCACCATCGCCTGGGTCGACGCCAGGGAGATCCTCGACTCGCGGGGCAACCCGACGATCGAGGTCGACGTTGCCACGGAGGACGGCTCGCTGGGCCGGGCCGCCGTCCCGTCGGGCGCGTCGACGGGCATCAACGAGGCGGTCGAGCTTCGCGACGGCGACAAGGCACGCTTCGGCGGCAAGGGCGTCCTGACGGCGGTCGCCAACGTGACCGAGCGGATCGGTCCGTCGCTGCTCGGCTTCGACGCCGCGGACCAGGCCGGCATCGACGACGTGCTGCTCGAGCTTGACGGGACGCCCAACAAGGGCGAGCTCGGCGCGAATGCGATCCTCGGCGTGTCGCTCGCCTGCGCACACGCGGCCGCATCCTCGCACGAGGTCCCGCTCTATCGCTGGATCGGCGGGGTCGGGGCACGGGTGCTGCCCGTCCCGATGTTCAACATCCTCAACGGCGGCAAGCACGCCCAGGACTCCACGGACTTCCAGGAGTTCATGGTGATGCCCGTCGGGCTCGAGTCGTTCCCCGAGGCGCTGCGCGCCGGCGCCGAGATCTTCGCGGCGCTGCGCACGATCCTCCACGACGAGGGCCATGCCACAGGCCAGGGCGACGAGGGCGGCTTCGCGCCGTCGCTCAAGTCCAACGAGGCCGCCGTCGAGGTCATCCTCCGCGCGATCGAGAAGGCCGGCTACAAGCCGGGCGAGCAGATCGGCATCGCGCTCGATCCCGCGACGAGCTCGATCCTCGAAGAGGGGACGGGCGTCGAGGGCGTGACCGGCCGCTACCGGCTGGAGCGCGAGGGCCGCACCCTCGATTCCGGCGAGATGGTCGACCTGTGGGCCGCCTGGGTTGCGAAGTACCCGATCGTCTCGCTCGAGGACGGCCTCGGCGAGGAGGACTGGGCAGGCTGGACGGCGCTCAACGCGCGGCTGGGCGACAAGGTCCAGCTCGTCGGCGACGACCTCCTGGTGACGAACCCCGCCTTCATCCGCAAGGGCATCGTCGAGAAGGCCGCGAACTCCGTCCTGATCAAGCTCAACCAGATCGGGACGCTGACCGAGACGATCGACGCGATCGACACCGCGCGCCGCGCCGGCTGGTCCGCGGTCGTGTCCCACCGCTCGGGCGAGACCGAGGACACGACCATCGCCGACTTCGTCGTGGCGATGGGCACCGGCCAGATCAAGACCGGGGCCCCGTCGCGGTCCGAGCGCGTCGCCAAGTACAACCGGCTCCTCCGGATCGCGGACGAGCTCGGCGACGACGCCCGGTACCTGGGTCGCGCGGCGCTCTCGGGCGCTGCCGGCCGCGGGGAGTTCTAGCACTGCCGCTCGTGGCACGGCGCGTCCTCCGGGCCATGCCCGTGGCCGCGCCGTGAGCCGCTTCGTCGATCGCGGGGCGATCACCGCCGCCTGGGTCGGCGTCGGCATGGCCGTCACGATCGGGGTGTCGTTCCTGCTCGTCATCCCGATCGAGGCGATCTACACGGGCGTCATCGCGCCCGGGTTCCCGGTCGCATGGCTTGCCGGCCTGACGATCGGCTACTACGCGAACTCGCGTTCGGAGCGCCAGGGCGGGCCGTGGGGGCGCATCCTCGCCAACGCGGCCCTTGCCGGCGCCGCAACCGCGATCACGCTGGTGCTCGTGTTCGTCGCCGTGAAGGGCCTGTTCTTCGCGGTCGACAACGGCTACCGCGATGCGGCGTCAGGAGGGCCACTCACGTGCGCCTCGGGCGCCGACTGCGTGTACCAGCGGTACGTGGACCTCCAGCCCGAGGTGCTCGAGGCGGCGGGCATCACCACCGTCGACGAGTTCAGCGCCTTCTACTGGAACCAGCAGCTGAACACGGCCCTGGGCCTCGGGATCGCGACGGTCCTCGCTGCGGTCGCCGGTGGCGCGGTCTTCCGGATCACCAACGGCACGAAGCCACCTGGCGAGGCGACACCGCCCGGGTAACCGGGCCTCCGGCCGCGCCGGCGACGGCCCCACTGCCACTCGGGAATTCGAAAACGCCCCGGTCGGTGACCGGGGCGTTCGGTTGCGCGTTCGGAGCGGCTACTCGGCCTTCTTGGCCTTCGTCGTCTTCGGTGCGGCCTTTGCAGTCGCCGGCTTGCTCGCGGCGGCCTTGGCGGGAGCCTTGGTCGCGGTCTTGGCCGGGGCCTTGGTCGCGGTTGCCTTCGCCTTCGCGGGGGCCTTCGTCGTCTTGGCCGGAGCGGCCTCGGGGGCGGCGACCGGGGTCGGCGCAGCCTCGGCGCGCGTGGTGCGCGACAGGGCCGCACGGGCCTTGCCCGCCGCGGTCTGGGCGCCCTTCGCCTTGGAGGCCTTGCCCGCCGCGATGCGGGCCTTGGCGGCCTTCGCGGCAGCGGCCTTGCCGGTGCTCTTCGCGACGTGGGCGCTGGTCACCGTGGTCCCGCCGATCGCGGCGTTGACCTTGCGCACGAGGCGCGACTTGCGGCGCGCGGCGGCGTTCGGGTGGATCGCCCCCGACTTCGCGGCGCGATCGAGGGCCGAGATGGCCTCGTTCAGCGACAGGGCGACGTCGGCGCCTTCCGGCTGGGTGGTGGCGACCGTGACGGCCTTGGCGGTGAGCGTCTTCGCCGCGGACCGGCGGGGCTGCAGGATGGCGTGCCGGCGCTCAGCCTGGCGGACGCGCTTGAGCCCGGAGGGGGTGCGGGCGCCCTGCCATTTCCGGGGCGTTCTAGCCAAGGTCCAGGATCTCCGTTTCGATGTGGTGCGGAAGAGAAGGCGCGCGCGAGCGTAGCCTGCCCGAGGCGCGACGGCGAATGGTAGCAGAGGACGTCCGCGTCGGCCAGCAGGCGTCCCTGCTCAGCGATTTTGTCAGGGATGCCTGCTTAGTGACGTTTTCAGGCTCACCCCGTGAGGGAGAGCGTGACGTTGAACGGCAAGGAGCAGCAGCGGACCGAGGTCGTGGGCCGCTGGCTGGCGGGATCCTCACGCCTGGAGCCGGCAAGGAGTCGGCGCCCGCCTGATCGACTCGGGTCAGCGCTGCGCCGAGGCGTTGTCGTCCGTCGGCTGGAACAGGTACCCGGGCGATCCCGGCGTGTTCGGCAGGTCCTTCATGCACACGAGACCGTTGCCATTCTTGTCGAGCTGCTCGAACTGCTCGCCCAGGACGTACGCCTCCAGCGCGGCAGCGCTCTCGAACCCGAAGTCGACCGCGAACTGCTCGAACTCGGCGCTGTAGATGCCGGGCGACGAGTACACGGCGATCCCCGCTTCAGCGAAGCCGGTCACGGTGTTCGCCCACCAGCCGCCCCGATCCACGAGCTCGTACCGCGACGCGGGCGCAGGGCAGGTGCCGACGGGCGGCGTGGCGAGAACCGTGGCCGGGACGAGCCCCGCTGCCGCGGCCGCGATGACCACCGATGCCAGGCGACGCATGTTCCCCTCCTGTGAAGCCGCTCACCCCGGCGGGACACGAACTTTCCGCGGTGCCGCGCGAGGTGTCAACGGGTCCGGTGCGCCGGCGCACCGCAGGCTGCGTCGTGGTGGGCGTCAGCCGGCGCGCTGCCGCCGCGCCCGATAGCGGTGGATGAGCGCCGTCGTGGACGCGTCGTGTCGCGCGGGGTCCGGGTCCGGCCGGCGCCGTCAGCTCCGCGGCGATCCTGGTGGCGAGCACCTTGCCCAGCTCCACGCCCCACTGGTCGAACGAGTCGAGACCCCAGATCACGCCCTGCACGAACACCTTGTGCTCGTAGAGCGCGACGAGCGCGCCCAGGATCCTCGGCGTGAGGCGGTCCGCGAGCAGCACGGACGTCGGCCGGTTGCCGTCGAACACGCGGGCCTCGACCTGGTGGGCCGGGACGCCCGTCCGCGACCACCTCGTCGCGGGTCTTCCCGAACGCCATCGCCTCGGCCTGCGCGAACAGGTTGGCCATCAGCAGGTCCTGGTGGTCGCCGATCTCGGTGGTGGCGTTGACGAAGCCGATGAAGTCCGCGGGGACGATGTGCGTGCCCTGGTGGAGCAGCTGGTAGTAGGCGTGCTGGCCGTTCGTGCCCGCGGTGCCCCACTCGATCGCGCCGGTGTCGTAGGTCACCCGCGTCCCGTCGAGCCGGACCGTCTTGCCGTTCGACTCCATGTCCAGCTGCTGGAGGTAGGCGGGGAAGCGCGAGAGCTCCTGGCTGTACGGCAGCACCGCGTGGGTCTCGAAGCCGAAGCACGTTCGCGTACCAGACGCCGAGCAGCGCCATCAGCACCGGCAGGTTCTGCCCGAGCGGCGCCCGCAGGAAGTGCTCGTCCATCGCCCGGAAGCCCGCGAGCAGCTCCCGGAAGTCGTCCGGGCCGATCGCCACCATCAGCGACAGCCCGATCGCGGAGTCCATCGAGTAGCGGCCGCCGACCCAGTCCCAGAAGCCGAACATGTTGGCGGGGTCGATGCCGAACTCGCGGACCCTGTCCTCGTTCGTGGAGACCGCGACGAAGTGGCGCGCGACGGCGGCCTCGTCGCCCAGCGACGGCGAGCAGCCAGGCGCGCGCCGAGCGGGCGTTGGTCAGTGTCTCGAGCGTCGTGAACGTCTTACTCGCCACGATGAACAGCGTCTCCGCCGGATCGAGGTCGATGGTGGCGTCGCGGAGGTCCGTGCCGTCGATGTTGGACACGAACCGGAAGCGCATCGACCGCTCGGAGTAGTGGCGCAGCGCCTCGGTCGCCATCGCCGGCCCCAGGTCCGACCCGCCGATCCCGATGTTGACGACGTTGCGGATCGGCGATCCCGTGAAGCCCGTCCACTCGCCGCGCCGCACGCGGAGCGCGAACGCCGCCATCCGGTCGAGGACCTCGTGGACGTCGCGCGACGACGTCCTGGCCGTCGACGGACAGCTGAACGTCCGCGGGTGCCCGCAAGGCGGTGTGGAGGACGGCGCGGTCCTCCGTCGTGTTGATGCGCTCGCCGGCGAACATCGCGGCGCGGCGCTCCTCGACCCCCGCCGCCCGCGCGACGTCGAGCAGGCGCTCGACCGTCTCGTCTGTGATCCGGTGCTTGGAGTAGTCGAGGAAGATCCCGGCGCCCTCGGCCGTGAACCGGTCGGCCCGTCCCGGATCCTCGGCGAACAGGTCCCGGAGGTGGCGATCGCGGACGCTCGCGTGGTGCTCGAGCATGGCGCGCCATGCCGGGGTCTGGTCGATCGGCGGACGGGCGTCGGACGTGCTGGTCATCGTGGGCGCCAGCGTAAACCGTCGACCGTGGTCCGTCCCGCGCCCGGCGGTCACTCGACCGGCAGCCAGCCGCCGGGCGTCAGCCCATGGAGCTCGCCGAGCGCGATGTCGAACCACGCGCCGTGCAGGACGAGGCCGCCTGCCTCCTCCCGCGAGCGGATCCACGGGAACGTGCGCAGGTTGACGATCGACTGCTCCACCGAGCGGTGCTCCAGCGTGCGTCGCGCCTGCACCGGGTCCGCGGCATCCGCCGGGTCCAGCTCGCGCACGAGGTCGCGGAGCCCGGCGACCCAGGTGCCGATGAAGTCGCTCGACGTGAGCGGCACGGTCCCGTCGAAGGCGGCGGCGATACCGGCGCAGCGGCCGTGGCCCATGACGACCACATGCCGGACGCCGAGCGACAGGATGGCGAACTCGAGCGCCGCGCTCGCGCCGTGGCTCCGGGTGTCGGGCGCGTACACCGGCACGAGCCCGCCGACGTTGCGGACGACGAACAGCTCGCCCGGCAGGGCGTCGAACACCGTCTCGGGCGCCGACCGGGAGTCGGAGCAGGCGACGACGATCGTGGTCGGCCGCTGGCCCTCCCGCTCGAGGCGCTGGTATCGGTCACGCTCGACCTGGTACCGGTTCGACCGGAACCGGCGGTACCCGTCGAGGAGCTCGGGCGACAGGGCGGCGGAGGGCGGCACCGGTGAACCTCGCTCGGGGGGCTGCGTAGGGAGTCGCGCCATCGTACCCGGCGCGACGCCGCCGGTCAGGCCAGTGTGAAGACCCTCGCCGTGACGATCTCCCGGTCCTCGAGCGTCGTCGTCGTGCGGACGTCGTAGCTGCAGAGCTCCTGGAGGCCGGCCGACGGGAGGTACGCACGACCCGGATCGGCCACGAGCACGCGGACGTTGGCCGCCGCGGCCGCGCGCAGCCAGGGAAGGACACGCTGGGCCAGCGGCTCCTCGTACCAGGTGTCCGCCGCGAGCAGGACGTCCACGGCCGGCGGCGGCGCATCGAGCAGGTCGCGTCGGATGAAGGTGAGATGGACCCCGTTGGCGCGGGCGTTGAGCTCGACGGCGGCCTCCGCGAACGGGTCGACATCGGCAGCGGTGACGTGGGCGGCACCTGCGCACGCCGCCGCGATCGCCACGAGACCGCTGCCCGTCGCGAAGTCGAGGACGTCCTTGCCGGCGACCTCGTCGCGGTGGTCCTGGACATACCGTGCGAGCGCCAGGCCGCCTGCCCACGCGAACGCCCAGAACGGGATCGGCTCGCCCTCGGCGCCGACGACCTGCTCGGTCTCGTGCCAGACGGGTTCGACGTCGTCGGCGAGATGGAGCCGGATCCCCGATGCGCCCTCGACGTCGCGAAGGCGTGTGTGCCGCCGGACGAACGACCGCCGGTGGGAGAGTGGAAGGCGCCGCACCGGTCGTGACGGGCTCAGGATGCGGGTCGACGCCAGAGATCGATCTCGGGCAGCGAGTGGAGGCCAAGGAGCTGCGAGATCTCGCCGGCGTGGAACGCGTCATGGCTGCACAGGCGGTTCAGGACGGACGCGCGCGTGTGGGTCACCGTCACGCCGCGGAACGACCGCTCCGCGGCGTGCCCGAGGTCGTCGACCGTCCAGCGGGCAAGGCAGTCGCGCACGACGGCAAACGTGGACTCGAGCGCCCAGTCCAGCTCCTCGCCGGACCTCGGGTGCGAGGGTTCGTCCTCCCAGCCCAGGCCCGTTGACGGCTCGGTGAACGGGGTTCGCTCCGCACCAGGCTCGCCGAAGACGCCGCACAGCCAGTACGCCCGCGCGCCGGCGACGTGCGCCGCGAGCGCCCAGATCGGGTCGTGGTCCGGACCGGCCCGGATCGCGAGCTGCTCGGCCGTCAACCCGCGGACGGCCCCGCGGAGACGTGCGTCGTGCTGCGGCCAGTCGGGGTAGACGATCGAGGCGGGCACGGCCATCGGTGGAGTATGCGCGCCCCCGACCCATGCCTGAGCGGCGGCCGCCACGCCCGCGACTCGCCCGTGAGTCATGGGCGCACCAACCGAGCGTGAAACGACACGGAAACCCGGGGGTCGACGGCGGTCTCCTGCACGGACCGGCACCTCCTGACTCACCGACGAGTCGGAGTCGGAGTCAGGTGCGTTGGCGACCCCGCGACCCCGCCGGGAGACGCTCACCGCGGACGGGTCCGGATCGCCACCCGCTACACTCCCGCGTCGTGACCATCCCCCAGTCCCGTCTGCGGAACTTCTCGATCATCGCGCACATCGATCACGGCAAGTCCACGCTCGCGGACCGCCTGCTCGAGCTGACGCACACCATCGACGCGCGCCAGATGACCAGCCAGGTCCTGGACTCGATGGACCTCGAGCGCGAGAAGGGGATCACGATCAAGGCCCGCGCCGTGCGGCTCGAGTACACGGCCGCCGACGGGCTCGTCTACGGGCTCAACCTGATCGACACGCCCGGCCACGTCGACTTCGCGTACGAGGTGAGCCGCAGCCTGCAGGCGTGCGAGGGCGCGATCCTCGTCGTGGACGCCGCGCAGGGCATCGAGGCCCAGACGCTGGCCAACGTCCACCTCGCGATGCGCGAGGGCCTCACGATCATCCCGGTGCTCAACAAGATCGACCTCCCGTCGGCCCAGCCCGAGCTCGTCATGGAGGAGCTGGAGAACGTCCTCGCGATCCCGCGCGAGGAGGTGATCCTCGCCTCCGCCAAGGAGGGCCGCGGCGTCGACGGAGATCCTCGAGGCGATCGTGGCCCGGATCCCGCCGCCCAAGGGCGACCCCGCCGCGGCGCTCCAGGCACTCGTGTTCGACTCCCACTACGACGCCTACAAGGGCGTCCTCTGCTACGTCCGCCTTGCCTCGGGCACGCTCCACGACCACGACAGCATCCGCCTCATGGCGAGCGGCGCCGAGGCGGAGCTCCTGGAGCTGGGCGTCTTCCGCCCCCAGCTCGTCCCGGTCAGGAGGCTCGTCGCGGGCGAGGTGGGCTACGTCGCGACCGGCCTCAAGAACGTGCGCGAGGCCCAGGTCGGCGACACGGTGACGTCGGCGTCGCGCCCCGCCGGCGGAGCCGCTCCCCGGGTTCCAGGAGGCGAAGAGCCTCGTGTTCGCCGGCCTCTACCCGCTCAGCGGCCCGGACTACCCGCTCCTCCGTGACGCGCTCGAGAAGCTCCACCTCAACGACGCGTCGCTTCACCTACGAGCCGGAGTCCTCGGTCGCGCTCGGCTTCGGGTTCCGCTGCGGCTTCCTCGGGCCTGCTCCACATGGAGATCGTCCAGGAGCGTCTCGAGCGGGAGTTCAACCTCGACCTGATCGCGAGCGCGCCGTCGGTCGAGTACCGCGTCCAGCTGACGATGGACCGGGGCTGGGTCGACCGTGGACAACCCGGCCAAGTTCCCCGACGTCGGCGAGATCGAGTCGATCGAGGAGCCGTGGGTCAAGCTCGGCATCGTCACGCCCGACCGGTACATCGGCAGCGCTGATGGAGCTCACGACCGGCCGCCGCGGCAGCTTCCAGAACATGGAGTACCTGGATCCGCAGCGGGTCCACATGCACTTCGAGCTGCCGCTGGCCGAGCTCATCGTCGACTACTACGACCAGCTCAAGAGCCGGACCCAGGGCTACGCGTCGATGGACTACGAGGAGACCGGCTACCGCGCGGCGAACCTCGTCAAGCTCGACGTGCTCGTCAACGGCGAGCCCGTCGACGCGCTGAGCCTGATCGTCCACCGCGACCGGGCCCAGCTCACCGGCCGCCAGCTGACGGCAGAAGCTCAAGGAGCTGATCCCGCGCCAGATGTTCGAGGTGCCCGTCCAGGCGGCGATCGGCTGCCACGTCGTCGCCCGCGAGACGATCCGGGCCATGCGCAAGAACGTCCTCGCGAAGTGCTACGGTGGCGACATCACCCGCAAGCGCAAGCTGCTCGAGAAGCAGAAGGAAGGAAAGCAGCGGATGAAGCGCGTGGGATCGGTCGAGATCCCGCAGGAGGCCTTCCTCGCGATCCTGCGCATGGGCGACGAATGACGTCGCGTCCTGCCCCGCGCCTGAGCCGGTGCCATGGACATCCTCGCCGGACCTGCCCACGCTCGACGACGTTCCGGAGTTCCTGCGGATCCTGATGGTCGCTGGGGCTGGCCCTGCTGCTCGTCATCCTGCGGCTCGACGCCGAGCGCTTCAACGCTGCCGAGTACGACGACATCGACCGCTGGGGCCGCAAGCCGTCGCTCCTGCGGCGGCTCGCCTGGTACACCCTCGGCATGGGCCTGGTGTTCTGTCGTGCTGCAGATCCACCCGGATCCGGCCAACGGGCTGTACCTGAGCCTCGGCGACCGGCTCGGCGCGATCATCCTGGGCCTCGCCTACGGCGCGATCGGCACCGCGATCGCGATGGGCATCGCGTTCTTCCGCTACCACTACGTCCGGTTCCGCCGGTCTCACCCTCGTACCCGGGGGCCATTCTCAACGCGGTCGCGACGGCGTTCCTGGACGAGGCGATCTTCCGCGGGATGCTGTTCAGCTTCCTGCTCATGACGCCGGCATGGACCCGAACCTCGCGAACCTGACGCAGGCGATCATCTACGCCCTCGCGACGCGGCTCGGGGCGTCGGGGCGGCCCTGGTACATGCTCGTCACGGTGCTGGCGATCGGCCTCGCGGGCGGCTGGCTCACCGGCGTCACGGGCGGCATCGGCGCGGCGTTCCTGGGCCACGCGATCACGCGGGTCGCGATCTTCCTCACCACCGGGCATGCCGGCCTCCCCAAGGCGAAGGGCACCGAGGACGAGGAGATCGAGCGCAAGCACCGGACGCCCGAGGGCTGGCACGTGCTCGGCTCCCGCGGGGCGACGCGGGACCGCTGAGCACCACGATCGGGGAGCCCGGCCTCGTCGCGCGGCCGCCGGTCGCGCTGTACGTCCACATCCCGTTCTGCGTCTCGCTCTGCCCGTACTGCGACTTCGTCGTGTACGCCGGGTCGGCCGCGCGCGGGCCGGCGGCGCGCGTCGACGCGTTCACCGAGGCCCTGCTGACCGAGATCGAGCTCCGCGCCGACGCCGTCGAGCGATCGTTCGGCGGGCATTTGCCGCTCGAGACCGTCTACCTCGGCGGTGGGACGCCCACGCTCCTGCCGGCCTCGTCGATCGCGGCGATCCTCGAGCTCGTCCGGGCCCGCTTCGGCATCGCGGACGAGGCGGAGGTCACGATCGAATCCAACCCGGGCCCCGACGAGCGTGGCGACAGCCCGGGCGCTCGTCGCGGCGGGCGTCAACCGGCTGTCGCTGGGCGCGCAAGCGTTCGAGCCGGGCCTGCTCCGCCGCCTCGGGCGGCGCCACCGGTCGGCCGACGTCGCCGACGCCGTGCGCGAGGCGCGCGACGCGGGAGTCGCCTCGGTCTCGGTCGACCTGCTGTACGACGTGCCGGGCCAGACCGTCGACGCCTGGGGCGCCACGCTGGACGCGGCGATCGCCCTGGGGGTCGACCACGTGTCTGCGTACGCCCTCACCCTCGACGACCCGGACGAGGAGGGCCTGACGGGACCGCTCGGCGACCACCTGCCGACACGGGCGGGCGCGCGGCGCTGGCGCGAGGCCGCCGTTCGGGAGCAGGACGACGACCCGCCGCGACCCAGTACTCGCTGGCCGTGGACCGCCTCGGCGCTGCCGGGTTCCGCGGCTACGAGATCTCGAACTGGGCACGGCCCGGCCACGAGAGCCGCCACAACCTCGTCTACTGGCAGCGCCGCCCGTACGAGGCGGTGGGCCCGGGCGCGCACGCGTTCGACGGCGCCGTCCGGCGCTGGAACGCGCGCCGGCTCGACGGCTACCTCCGGGCGCTGTCGCCGGCGGCCGGTGGTTCGCCCTCGCTCCCGCCCGGCGGCGCCGAGCCCGTGGACGCGGCCTCGGCTGCGATGGAGGCGGTGATCCTCGGCCTGCGCCTTGACGCCGGCCTGCCGCTCGCCGACGCGCGAGCCGGGCCGCTCGCGCCGCACCTGGCCTGGGCCCGGGCGGCGGGGCTCGTGGCCGGGACCGACGGCCCGGACGGCCCCGCGTGTCCGCCTGACGACCGCCGGCCGCCTGCTCTCGAACGAGCTGTTCGCGCGCCTCGTGTGACGGCTGCGCGCGGCGGGCCCGTGCCGGACAATGGGAGCCGTCGGCCGCACGCGTCCGGGCCGGCCGAGCGAGGAGGTACGGGCGGATGGCGATCACCGAGCCGGGTCGGCTGACCGGCGTGCCCGCGGCGCCGGGCGTGGCCCGCGGCGCGTGGGTCCACGTGCGTCGACGGGAGCTGCCGGCCGGCGGTCGCGTTGCCCCGGGAGCGCAGGACGCGGAGATCGCGCGCCTCCGCGACGCCGCGAACGTCGCCGCTGACGACCTGATGGCGCTGTCCGAGCGCGTCGGTGCCGCCGGGCACGAGGACGAGGCCGCGATCTTCATGGCCCACGCGGCGATGGCCTGGGACCCGACGCTCATCGACGCGGCGGCCGCGCGGATCGCCGACGACGGCGAGGACGGCGTCGCGGCGATCCAGGCCGCCGGCGCGGCCGTCGCCGCCCAGCTCGCCGCGCTCGACGACCCGATCCTCTCGGCGCGCGGCGCCGACGTGATCGACGTGGCCGACAGGATCGCGCGCCTCCTCGCCGGCCTCCCAGTCGAGGAGTCGCTGCTGCCGACGCCGGCCGTCGTCGTGGCCGAGGACCTGTCCCCGTCGCTGACCGCGACCCTGCCCCGCGAGCACATCCTCGGGATCGTGCTGGAGGCGGGGTCGCCCACGGCGCACGCCGCGATCCTCGCCCGGGCCTACGGGATCCCCGCGGTCGTCGGGACGAGGGGGATCCTCGCCGCGCTCGCTGCGGCCGGCCCGGACGTTGAGCTGGCCCTCGACGGCGAGACCGGGGAGGTGCTGATCGCGCCCGATGCCGCGGCGGTCGCGGGCCTGGACGCCAAGGCGGCCCGGCTGGCGACGGCGCGGGCGGGCGACCTCGAGCAGGCGTCGCTGCCCGCCGTCACCGGCGACGGCGTGGTGGTCACGCTGCTCGCGAACATCGGCACGCCCGCCGAGGCGGCGCCTGCCCGAGCGCTGGGCGCCCGTGGCGTCGGCCTGTTCCGGACGGAGTTCCTGTTCCTCGAGCGGTCCACGCCGCCCGTCCGAGGACGAGCAGGCGACGGCGTACCGCGAGGCCGTCGAGGCGTTCGGCGGCGACCCGGTCACCATCCGGCTGCTGGACATCGGCGGGGACAAGCCGATCCCGTACCTGCCGATGCCGCCCGAGGACAACCCGTTCCTCGGGGTGCGGGCGCTGCGCCTCGCCGTGGACCGGCCCGAGCTGTTCGTGACCCAGCTGCGGGCGTGCTACCGGGCCGCCGTCGCCGGACCGGTCAAGGTGATGGCGCCGATGGTCGCCGACGCGGGTGATGCCCACCTGCTGCTCGCCCTGGCCGCGCGTGCCCGCGAGGGGCTTGCGGCCGATGGCGTGGCGACCGGTGACGTCGACCTCGGCGTGATGCTCGAGATCCCGTCCGCGATCCTGTCCGCGGACGGGTGGTTCGAGGAGATCGGGTTCGCGAGCCTCGGGACGAACGACCTGACGCAGTACGCCCTGGCGGTCGACCGCGGCAACCCCGCCCTCGAGCGCTACCGGGACGCGATGCACCCGGCGGTACTGCGGCTGATCGCGATGGCGGTGGAGTCCGCCGACCGGGCCGGCATCGGGCTGTCCGTGTGCGGGGAGATGGGCGGGGACCCTGCCGCGGCGCTCGCGCTCGTGGGCCTCGGCGTCCGGTCGCTGTCGATGGGGGCGGCGTCGCTCCCGGCCGTCCGGCGGGCCATCCGCGCGGCCGACGCGGCGGTGCTTCGCGAGACGGCCCTCGAGGCGCTCCACGACCGGTCAGCCGCGGCCGCGCGCGCCCGGTTCACCGCGCTCCTGCCGGACTGAGCCGTGCTGCTCACGTACATCGCCGTCCTCGCGTACGTGATGGCGACGATCGTCGCGGTGGGCTTCCAGCTGGCACTCGCTGCCGGCGCTCCGTGGGGGGAGCTGGCGATGGGGGGCCGCTATCCCGGCCGCTTTCCGCCGCGCATGCGCGTGCTTGCGGTCGTCCAGGCCGGAATCCTCGCTGGGCTCGCGCTCGTCGTGCTGGACGCCGCCGGCGTTGTCGCGCTCGGGTGGACCTCAAGCCAGCCCTGGCTCCCGTGGGTGCCGGTCGTGTTCGCCGCGCTCAGCGTCCTCGTGAACGCGATTTCGCCCAGCCCCCGCGAGCGCCGCCTGTGGGTCCCCGTCGGGCTGGTGCTGCTCACGTCGAGCCTGGTCGTCGCGATCGGGGTCTGACGCCTCGGGTGCGCGGGCCATGCGGGCGCCTAACGGGCCGTTGACACTCACGAGGACCGATTGCTAGACTTTCGCCACCGCAGTTAGCACTCTCAGGTGTCGAGTGCTAACCAATGCAGGAGAGGCTCCATGGCGCGTCGCGTGCGTCGCTCCAGCGGCCCCCTTGATCTTCGCTCCCAGGCGATCCTTCGGGCCGTCATCGAGGAATACGTCACCACCGCGGCGCCGGTCGGCAGTCATGCCCTGGTCGAGCGCTATCGACTCGGCGTGTCCAGCGCCACGGTCCGGGCCGTGCTCGCGGAGCTCGAGGCCGCGGGCCTCCTGACGCACCCGCACACCTCCGCGGGCCGCGTGCCCACCGAGCAGGGCTACCGGTACTACGTCGAGTCGATCGTCGACAGCGTGCCGCTGCCGCCGGTCGAGCAGCTGATGATCCGCCACCAGTTCGGCCAGGTGGAGTACGCGAGCGAGCACTGGTTCCGCCTCGCCGCGACGACGCTCGCATCGCGTCACGCGGGCGGCCGGGCTCGCGACGCCGGCGAAGCCCACCGCGGCGCATCTGCGCCACCTCGACCTCGTCTCGCATCAGCGACCGCCTCGCGAGCCTGATCCTCGTCCTGCGCGAGGGCTCGCTCCAGCCAGGTGCTCATCAACCTCGACGAGCCCGCGGACCAGGACGGAGCTGTCCACGGTCGCCGCATTCCTCAACGACCTGCTCGACGGGCTCACGGCCGCGGACGCGGAGCGGGTGCTCGCGCGCCTCGACGAGGCGGACCCGTCGGCCGCCCTCCCGCGGAAGGTCGGCGAGCGGGTCCTGCACTCGCTGCAGGAGTTCGACGCCGCAGCCATCGAGGAGCTGTTCAGCGACGGCCTGCTCAATGTCATGGCCGCTCCCGAGTTCGCACAGAGCGAGAAGCTCCGCCGCGTGTTCGCGGCGCTCGAGAACCGCGTCTACCTCGCGCACCTCATCAACGGCGTCGCCGGCTCCGATCGGGTCGTCGTGTACATCGGCAGCGAGAACCCCGCCGAGGACATGGCGGACGTCTCGCTCGTCCTTGCCCCGTACGGGCACCCGGGCCAGGCCGTCGGCGTGGTCGGCGTGCTCGGACCGACGCGGATGGCATACCCGCAGGCGATCGGCACCGTCCGCTTCGTCTCGGGGCTGATGAACGAGCTCGTCGACCACCTCTACGCCTGACCCACCCCGGAGCGCACATGACCCGCAAGACCCGCGCCGAAGAGCGCATCGAAGAGCTCGACGTCTCGCCGGCTGCCCTGGCAGCGCAGCTCGAGGAGTCGATGGCCGCCCGCGACGAGGCGATCGCCAAGGCCGATGAGTACCTGGCCGCCCTCCAGCGCGAGCGCGCCGAGTTCGTCAACTTCAAGCGCCGCACCGCCGAGGAGCGCGAACGCGACATGGGCCTCGCGGGCGAGGACCTGATCCGCAAGGTGCTCAACCTCGCGGACGACTTCGACCGCGCGATCGAGAACCGGCCCGAGGCGCTCGAGGGCGACTCGTGGGTCGAGGGCATCGCCGCCATCGACCGCAAGCTGCGCCAGCTGCTCGAGAGCGAAGGCGTGGTCGCCCTCGACGCCGCCCCGGGCACGCCCTTCGACCCGCGCCATCACGAGGCGGTCGTCAGCGTTCCCGGGACCGACCGGGCCGAGGGCGAGATCGTCGGCGAGATCCGGCGCGGCTACCGGCTCCGCGATCGAGTCATCCGCCCCGCCCTCGTTGCCGTCGCCAGCGCCGCCGACGGCGACGCGAGCACCGGCCCCATCAACTGATCCACCCAGACCACCCACCCGTCGCCACACCAGGAGAGACCCGCCACATGGGCAAGATCATCGGCATCGACCTCGGGACGACCAACAGCGTCGTCGCGGTCATGGAGGGCGGCGAGCCCACCGTCATCCCGAGCGCGGAAGGCAACCGCACCGTCCCCTCCGTCGTCGGCTTCGCGAAGACCGGCGAGCGCGTCGTCGGCCAGCTGGCGAAGCGCCAGGCGGTCACGAACCCCACCAACACCGTCTACTCGATCAAGCGCTTCATGGGCCGCCGCTGGGACGACCCCGAGGTCCAGCGGTCGAAGGGCTTCGTCCCGTACAACGTGGAGAAGGACCCCAAGTCGGACGGGATCCGCGTCGTCGCGGGCGAGCACCACTACACGCCGCCCGAGATCTCCGCGATGATCCTCCAGAAGCTCAAGGCCGACGCCGAGGCGTACCTCGGCGAGAAGGTGACCGAGGCCGTGATCACCGTCCCGGCCTACTTCGACGACACGCAGCGCCAGGCGACCAAGGACGCCGGGCGGATCGCCGGCCTCGAGGTCAAGCGGATCATCAACGAGCCGACGGCCGCCGCGCTCGCCTACGGGCTGGACAAGAAGCACGACGAGAAGATCGCGGTCTACGACCTCGGCGGCGGCACGTTCGACATCTCGATCCTCGAGCTGGGCGAGGGCGTGTTCGAGGTCAAGGCGACCAACGGCGACACGCACCTCGGCGGCGACGACTTCGACCAGCGCGTCATCGACTGGCTCCTGGCCGAGTTCAAGAAGGACCAGGGCATCGACCTGTCGAAGGACCAGCAGGCCCTCCAGCGCCTCAAGGAGGCCGCGGAGAAGGCGAAGATCGAGCTGTCCTCGACGTCGACGACCGAGATCAACCTGCCCTTCATCACCGCGGACGCCTCCGGGCCGAAGCACCTCGTGATGAACCTGAGCCGCGCCAAGCTCGAGGAGCTCGTCGGCGACCTGATCGAGAAGACGAAGGCGCCGGTCCTCGCGGCGCTCAAGGACGCCGGCCTCAAGGCCGGCGACATCGACGAGGTCATCCTCGTCGGCGGCATGACCCGCATGCCCGCGGTCGTCGAGGCCGTCAAGGCGATGTTCGGCGGCAAGGAGCCGCACAAGGGCGTCAACCCGGACGAGGTCGTCGCGATCGGCGCCGCGATCCAGGCCGGCGTGCTCGGCGGCGAGGTCAAGGACGTCCTGCTCCTCGACGTCACGCCGCTGTCGCTGGGCATCGAGACGCTCGGTGGCGTCATGACCCGGCTGATCGAGCGCAACACGACGATCCCGACCTCCAAGTCGCAGGTCTTCTCGACCGCGTCCGACAACCAGAGCCAGGTCGAGATCCACGTCCTCCAGGGCGAGCGCGACTTCGCGACGGACAACAAGACGCTCGGGCGGTTCATCCTCGACGGCATCCCGCCGGCGCCGCGGGGCATCCCGCAGGTCGAGGTCACGTTCGACATCGACGCGAACGGCATCCTCGACGTCAGGGCGAAGGACCGGGCGACCGGCAAGGAGCAGCAGGTCCGGATCACCGCGTCCTCGATGCTCGACAAGAACGACGTGGACCAGATGGTCCGCGACGCCGAGCTGCACGCCGACGAGGACAAGAAGCGGCGCGAGGAGGTCGAGCTCCGCAACCAGGCGGAGCAGCTGACCTACCAGGCCGAGCGCACGCTCAACGACCTCGGCGACAAGGTGTCGGCCGAGGATCGAGCGACCGTCGAGACCCAGGTGGCCGCCCTGCGCGAGGCCCTCAAGGGCTCCGACGTGGAGCTGATCCAGGGCGGGATGACGACGATCGTCGAGACGCTCTCGCGCATCTCGACTGCCGCCTACCAGGCGTCCGCCTCGGAGGCCGACGGCACCGGCACCGGCGACGGCGACGGCGCCGAGCCCGCCGCCGAGGAGGCCCCGGCACCCGAGGGCGAGGAGACGGTCGAGGGCGAGTTCAAGGAGGTCTAGCCTCCGTTCCCACGCGGCCCAAGGCGGCCCGCCGGCTGACGCCGGCGGGCCGCTTCGTTCACTCGCCGCGACGTTCGCGACGCGCGGGCCAGTCCTCCGCATGACCCACGGGTAGACTCGGGCGCAATGACGAAGCGGCAGGGTCGCCGGTTGGGCGACGTGCGGGTCCGGGTCGAGCGGGTCCAGCCAGAGCAGTACGCGGTGGACCGCGAGGTCCGCATGCCGAGGCCGTCGCCCCAGCCGGCCGTTGTGCTCGTGGCGGGCTTCGCCGTGCTCATCGCCGTTGGGACCGTGCTCCTGACGCTGCCCTTCGCGAGCGAGAACGGTGCGTGGACCAGGCCCATCGACGCCCTGTTCACCGCGACGTCGGCCGTCTGCGTCACGGGTCTGGTCGTCCTCGACACCGGCACCCACTGGAGCCCCTTCGGCGAGGTGGTCATCCTCGCCCTGATCCAGCTCGGGGGGTTCGGGTTCATGACCGGGTCGACCCTCGTGCTGTTCCTGCTCGTCGGCCGCCGAACGGGCCTGCGGGATCGGATCATCGCCCAGGAGTCGACCGGCATCCGCGACCTCGGAGCCGTCTCGACCGTCATCCGGCGGGTGGCCGTGTTCACGCTCGTCGCAGAGGGCATCGGAGCGCTCGTGCTCGGTGTCGCGTTCCTCGCATGGAGCGGCGATCCCGGCACGGCTGCCTGGTACGGCCTGTTTCACGCCGTGTCGGCGTTCAACAACGCGGGCTTCGACCTGTTCGGCGGGTTTCAGAGCCTGACGTCGTTCGCCGACGACCCGTGGATCCTGGCCCCCATCGGGATCCTGCTCGTGCTCGGCGGCCTCGGCTACGCGATCATGGGCGACGCCCTGGCGAAGCGCCGCTGGAGCCGGTTCGCGCTCGAGACCAAGCTCGTGCTCGCCACCACCGCGAGCCTCATCGTGATCGGCACCCTGGCGATCGCGGTGTTCGAGTGGACCAATCCCGCCACGCTGGGCCGCATGCCCGAGCCGCAGCGCGTCCTCAACGCGCTGTTCGAGTCCGTGACCCTGCGGACGGCGGGCTTCAGCGCCCTGCCGACAGGCCAGCTCATGGTGGCCAGCCTGTTCGTGGTGATGGCGCTCATGTTCATCGGCGGTGCATCCGGGTCCACCGCCGGCGGGATCAAGGTCAACACGTTCTCGATCCTGCTGTTCACGATCCTGTCCACGGCGCGCGGGCGGCCGTCCGCCGAGGCCTTCGGCCGCCGGGTCCCGCACCTTCTCATCTACCGGGCGCTCTCGGTGGCGCTGCTGTCCGTCGCCGCGGTGTTCGTGACCGCCCTCGGCCTGGTGGTGCTGTCCGGGCAGACATTCGTCAACGTCCTCTTCGAGAGCGTGTCGGCTCTCGGCACCGTCGGGGCGTCCACCGGCATCACCCCGACGTTGCCGGATCCGGCCCGGGCCTGGCTGATCCCGGCCATGTTCGCGGGCCGCCTCGGCCCACTCACCATCGTCCTCGCCCTCACGGCCCGCCAGAAGCCCGTGCGCTTCCGGCCCGCCGTCGAGACGATCCGAATCGGCTGACCGCCGGAAGGAGACCCATGCGCACGTCCGTTCTGGTCATCGGCCTCGGCCGCTTCGGCACCTCCGCCGCACGCGAATTGATGGCGCTCGGTCACGAGGTGCTCGCGATCGACTCGGGCGAGACGGCGGTCAACGACATCGCCCCCGACGTCACGCGGGCCGTCCAGCTCGATGCCGCCGACGAGGCTGCCCTGCGCGCGATCGGCGCGGGCGAGTTCGACCACGCGATCGTCGCGATCTCGAGCGCGATCGAGGCCAGCATCTTCGCCACGATGGCGCTCAAGAAGCTGGGCGTGCGGAACGTGATCGCCAAGGCGGCGACGCCCCTGCACGGCGCGATCCTCGAGCGCGTCGGTGCGGACCGTGTCGTGTATCCGGAACGGGAGATGGGCCAGCGGGTCGCCCACTCGTTCAGCGCCGGAAACGTCATCGACTACCTGGACGTCGCGCCGCGGTTCGGGATCGTGAAGGTGCGTCCGCCGGCGTCCTTCGTCGGCCGCTCGATCAAGGAGCTCGACCTGGTGGTGCGACTGGGCCTCTCGCCCGTGGCCCTCCGGCGCGGCGAGAACGTGACGATCAACCCGCACCGCGACGAGACGGTCCACGAGGGCGACGAGCTGATCCTCATCGGTCGCGACGACAAGCTCGAGCAGCTGGGGGAGTAGGGGGATCGCGGGGGCCGGGTGGCCGGCCCGCCCCCGGCCGCCCCGGCCGCCCTGCGGCCGCCCTGCGGCCCGCTGGCCGGGTGAACGGTCGCAGCGCGCGCTGGAGTTCCCGCCGGGCGGGCCACCCGTCGCGCGGGGGGGCGCCGGGACGCGATGCGTGAGCCGCCGGGCGGGCCAGGCGACGCACCGTGCGTCCGTTCACCCGCCGGGCGGCGAGCTGCGCGAGCCGTCGCGGGCTTGCGGCGCGCCGGCAATCCGGCCCGTTCCGACGCGAAACTCGATACATCCGGCGCGCACGTTGTGGCGAACGTGCGGTAGGATGGCGCATCAGACCGACCGACCGGTCGGTCGGTCGCCACGCCGACGATGTCAGGACGCGCAGGGATGCCCCGCACCGACCCCGCCGAACAGAGCCGGAGCCGCCGCGAGCGGATCCTCGACGCCGCGTTCCACGCGTTCGCGACGCGCGGCTACCGCGACACCGCGGTGGACGACATCGCCGGTGCCGCCGAGACGTCCAAGGGCGGCATCTACTTCCACTTCCCGACGAAGGAGGCGATCTTCCGCGAGCTCATGGACACGACGGCGGACAAGCTCGTCGGGCGTGTGGAGCGGGCCGTCGCGCTCGAGACGGAGCCCGTCGCGCGGGCGGACGCGGCGATCCGGACCGTGCTCGCGACCTTCGCCGGCCACCGGACGATGGCCCGGCTGCTGTTCCTCGACACGATGGGCGCGGGGCGCGTCTTCCAGACCGAGACGAACGCCCTCCACGCCCGGTTCGCGACGCTGATCCAGGGCTACCTCGACGATGCGGTCGCCGCCGGGGCGATCCCGCCGCTCGACACGCGGGTCACGGCCATCGCCTGGTTCGGGGCGATCAACGAGGTCGTCGCACGCTGGCTGCTCGCGGACGAGGCCGCCGGGCTCGAGGAGGCATACCCGGCGCTCCGGGCGGCGCTCCTCCGCTCCGCGGGCGTCCCCGAGGCGCTGATCGGCGACGTTGCCGTGCCGCCCGCGGGGTGGCGCTTTCCCGAGGTCGCCGAGTGACAGCGACACGCGACCCCCGCGCCGAGACCGCCGCCGGCCTCGCCGAGCGGCTGCACGCGCTCGTCGACGAGGGCCCGGGCGCGGCTCTCGTCGCCGCGACGGTCCCCGTCGGGACGATCGACCCGATCTCCCTGTATGCGGCGGCCCTCGAGGCCGACCTCGAGACCGCCCTCTGGCTCCGGCCGTCGGAGGGGACGGCGTTCGTCGGGGTCGGGCGGGCATGGGCCGCCGAGGGCGCGGGCGAGGGGCGGTTCCGGGCCGCCGAGGCGGCCTGGCGCGAGCTCCTCCGAGAGGCAACGATCGACGTGCCCGACGGGTCGGGTCGTGGCTCGGGCCCGATCCTCCTCGGCGCGATGGGCTTCACCGGTCGCTTGCCGGCGGCGGATGACCCGTGGCACCCCTTCGGCGCCAGCTCGATGGTCCTCCCGGAGCTCCTGCTCGCGATCTCGCCCGACGGTGTGACGGTGACGGCCTCGCTCGCCGGCGACCAGGTCGGTGCGCCACGGATCCGCGCCCTCGAGCGCCGGTGGTCAGCGCTCGTCGACCGCGCCAGGGAGCTGGCGCCGAGCCCGACGGGGATGGTCGCGATGCCGGTCTTCGCCCCGCTCACGATCGTCGAGGAGCAGCCGGCCAAGGAGGCATTCCGGCGCCACGTGGGGCAGTTCGCAGGCGCCGTCGGTCGCGGCCGGATCGACAAGGTGGTCCTGGCCCGGCGCGTGACCCTGCGCTCGCCCGTGGAGCTCGACGTGCCGAACGCCCTGCGACGGCTCGCCGCGAGCGCGCCCGAGAGCACGACCTACGCCTTCCGGCGCGACGGCCGGACGTTCATCGGGGCGACGCCCGAGCGGCTCGTGCGCACCGAGGGCAGGCGGTTCCGCACGGTCGCCGTCGCCGGGACCGTGGGCCGGGGCGCGGACGCGGCCGAGGACGCGGAGCTCGCGCGCCAGCTGCTCGCGTCGGAGAAGGACCGCGAGGAGCACGCGATCGTGGTCTCGGCGATCCGGGAGTGGCTGACGCCCGTCGCGGACACGCTCGAGATCGCCCCGCACCCGGACATCATGACCCTGCGCTTCGTCCAGCACCTCGTCACCGAGATCAGCGGGACCGTGCCGGACGGGCACGGCCTCCTGGCCCTCGGTGAGCGGCTGCACCCGACCCCGGCCGTCGGCGGCGACCCGCGCGACACGGCGCTCGCGATGATCGACGAGCACGAGGGCTTCGACCGCGGCTGGTACGCGGGCCCGGTCGGCTGGCTCGGCGCGGACGGCGACGGGGAGCTGTGCGTGGCGCTGCGATGCGGGATCGTGGACCGGACGCGGGCCACGCTGTTCGCGGGCTGCGGGATCGTGGCGGACTCGGACCCGGACCTGGAGTGGGAGGAGTCGCGGATCAAGCTTCGCGCCGTCGTGTCGGCGCTGGGCATCCCGGGAGACGAGGCGTGAGCGATGCCCGCCTGCTCCGGGCGTTCGCGGCGGAGCTCGTCGCCGCCGGGGTCCGCGAGGCGGTGGTCTGCCCGGGGTCGCGGTCCACGCCGCTCGCGCTCGCCCTCCGTGCCACACCAGGCCTGCGCGTCCGGGTGCTGCTCGACGAGCGTGCGGCAGGGTTCTTCGCGCTGGGCATGGCCCGCACGAGCGGGCGACCGGTCGTCCTCCTCGTCACGTCGGGGACGGCAACGGTCGAGCTCTCCCCGGCCGTCGTCGAGGCGCACCTGTCGCGGGTGCCGCTCGTCCTGCTGACCGCCGACCGCCCACCCGAGCTTCGCGACCGCGGCGCGCCCCAGACCATCGACCAGGCGTATCTCTACGGCCGCGCCGCCAAGTGGTACACGGAGCTGCCGCTGTTCGACGGGGACCCGGCGACCGAGGCGCACGTGCGGTCCGTGGCGGGCCGCGCGGTCGCGACGGCCGCGGCCGGTCCCGCGGGTCCCGTCCAGGTCAACGTCCCGTTCCGGGAGCCGCTCCTGCCGGACGGGCCGCTCACGGCGGGCGACGGCGACGACGCCACCCCGCTCGCCGCTCCCTTCACCGGGGTCATCGCGGGCCGGCCGGTGCTCGACGACGAGATCCTCGACGAGCTCGCAGGCCTGCTCGGCCGCACCGCGCGGGGCCTCATCGTCGCCGGGCCGGACGACGACCTCGAGGCGCCGGCGGCGCTCGCCGGTCTCGCCAGCGGCGACCGGCTTCCCGATCCTCGCCGACCCGCTCTCGGGCCTCCGGACCGGCCCCCACGACCGCCGGCTCGTGGTCTCGCGCGCGGACCAGCTCGTCCGGCCCGGCCGCTGGATCGACGCGCACCGGCCGGACCTCGTCATCCGCACCGGCGCGATGCCGACCTCGAAGCCGATCCTCGAGCTGCTCGCCCGCGCGCGGCCGGGA
Organism: uncultured Chloroflexia bacterium; assembly: GCA_963715245.1. Taxonomy (GTDB): domain Bacteria; phylum Chloroflexota; class Limnocylindria; order Limnocylindrales; family CSP1-4; genus CAIXZV01. Next base: position 1,457,032 of record CAVQRM010000006.1, on the reverse strand, counting down.
CTCATCGTCATCGACCCGGACGGCGGCTGGCGCGAGCCCGCGCTCCTGCCCGCGACGTTCGTCCACGCGGACACCGCCGCGACGGCCAGGGCGCTCACCGAGCGGCTCGGGTCGAACGTGCGGTACGGCACCTGGACGCGAGGCTGGATCGAGGCCGAGCGGACCGTCACCCGGGCGATGGACAGCTGGCTCGCCGCGCTCGACGAGCCGTTCGAGGGGCTCCCGTTCCCGGTGCTCGCCGCGGCACTCCCGGACGGCGGCGTGCTCTGGGCCGGCAACTCGATGCCGGTTCGCGACCTCGACTCCTGGCTGCCCTCTACGGAGCGCTCGATCACGATCCGCTCCAACCGCGGTGCGAACGGGATCGACGGCGTCGTGTCCACGGCGCTCGGGTCCGCCGCCGTCGCGGACGGGCCGGTGGCGCTCGTCGTCGGGGACGTCTCGTTCCTCCACGACCTCAACGCGCTCGTGGCGGCCAAGCTCCACGACCTGTCCGCGACGATCGTCCTCGTGAACAACGACGGCGGGGGGATCTTCTCGTTCCTGCCCCAGGCACAGGCGGACGCAGCGCCGGCGGGTTCGGGGCTCCCGGAGCATTACGAGGAGCTGTTCGGGACGCCGCACGGGATCGACGTCGCCCCGATCGTCGACGCGCTCGGCGGCGAGCACCGCCTCGTGACGCACGCCGGGCTGCGCGAGGCCGTCGAGGACTCGATCGGGCGCCCCGGCGTCCGGGTGCTGGAGCTCCGGACCGACCGGGAGCGGAACGTCCTGCTCCACCGCGGCGTCGCGGCGGCCGTCGCCCGGGCGCTCGCGACCGCCGGGCGGCGCAGATGAGCGCGATGACCGTCGACGGACTGCGGTGGGAGGTCCGCGTCCGCGGCGCCGGCCGGCCGCTGCTCCTGCTCCACGGGTTCAGCGGTCGGGGAACGTCCTGGGGTTCGCACGCGCGGGCGTTCGCGCGCGCGGCCCGGGTCATCACCGTGGACCTGCCCGGCCACGGCCGAAGCGGGACGGCGAGCCCCGGTCGCATGAGCGTCGAGCGGACCGCGGACGACCTCGCGCGGATCCTGCGTCGCCTCGACGCGGCCCCGGCGGACGTCGTCGGCTACTCGCTCGGGGCGCGGATCGCGCTCCGGCTCGCCGTCGCTCACCCGGATGTCGTCGAGCGGCTCGTGCTCGAGAGCCCCTCGGCGGGCCTGGAGACGGCCGCCGAGCGGGCCGCCCGGCGCGAGGCCGACGAGGAGCTCGCGCGCCGGATCGAGGACGACGGGGTCGAGCCCTTCGTCACCGAGTGGGAGCGCCAGCCGGTCTTCGCGAGCCACGCCGCCCTGCCGCCGGCCCGCGCCGGCCGCATGCGCGCGATCCGGCTGCGCAACTCGGCGGCCGGCCTCGCCGCGAGCCTGCGCGGCGCCGGCCAGGGCTCGATGGAGCCGCTGCTCGACCGCCTCGCCGGCATCCACGCCCGACGCTCGTCATCGCGGGTGCCCTCGACGAACGGGGCCGACCCCGGGCCGAGCGAGTCGCCGCGGGGATCCCCGGCGCCCGCCTCGCCGTCGTCGACGGCGCCGGTCACACTCCCCACGACGAGCAGCCCGACGCCTTCCGACGCCTCACCCTCGACTTCCTGCTGGAGGACCGCGCCGCATGACCGAACCCGTCACCTGGACGCCCGTCCGCGACTACGAGGACATCCGCTACGAGCACTCGGGCACCGGCATCGCGAAGGTCACGATCAACCGCCCGCAGGTCCGCAACGCGTTCCGCCCGAAGACCGTCCGCGAGCTCATCGACGCGTTCGCCCGCATCCGCGACGACGCCTCGATCGGCTGCGTCCTGCTCACCGGCGAGGGCGACAAGGCGTTCTGCTCGGGCGGTGACCAGTCGTACAAGAGCCACGGCGGCGGCTACCTCGACGACGACGGGATCGCCCGTCTCAACGTGCTCGACCTCCAGCGCCAGATCCGCTCGCTGCCGGTGCCGGTGATCGCGCTCGTCAACGGGTACGCGATCGGCGGTGGCCACGTGCTCCACGTCGTGTGCGACATGAGCATCGCGAGCGACAACGCGATCTTCGGCCAGGTGGGACCGCGGGTCGGGAGCTTCGACGCCGGCTTCGGGGTGGGACTGCTCGCGCGGCTCGTCGGGGACAAGAAGGCCAAGGAGATCTGGTTCCTGTGCCGCCAGTACTCCGCCGACGAGGCGCTGGCGATGAACCTCGTGAACCAGGTCGTCCCGCTCGCGGACCTCGAGGCCGAGGGCGTGCAGTGGGCGAACGAGATCCTCGACATGAGCCCGACCGCGATCCGGTTCCTCAAGTCCGCGTTCCTCGTCGCCACCGACGGGCTGGCCGGGCTCCAGGAGTTCGCCGGCAACGCGACCGGCCTGTACTACACGACCGACGAGGCCCACGAGGGCTCGACCGCGTTCCTCGAGAAGCGCCGGCCCGACTACCGCAAGTACCCGCGCCGCCCGTGAGCATGCCCGTCCCTGCCGCTGCGCCGGCGCGCCCGTCGACGCTTCCGGATCTGGCTGCTCGCGTCCCGCCCGGCCACGCTGCCCGCGGCCGTCGCCGGCGTCGCGGTCGGGCTTGGGGCCGCGCTCGCCGTCGGGACGCCGTTCCGCCTCGACACCGCGATCGGCTGCGTCCTGGTGGCGCTCCTGCTCCAGGTCGTGGCGAACTTCGCGAACGACCTGTCCGACTTCCGGCGCGGCGCCGACACGCGAGACGCGCCAGGGCCCGATGCGGGTCGCGGCCTCCGGCCTCGTGACCGAGCGCCAGCTGGAGGTCGCGATCGGCGATCGTCGATCGGCCTCGCCGGCGTCGTGGGACTGTGGCTCGTCGACGTCGGCGGCCCGGTGCTCCTCGCGCTCGGGGCGCTGGCGATCGTCGCCGCGCTCGCGTACACCGGCGGGCCGTTCCCGTACGGCTACCGGGCGCTGGGCGAGGTGTTCGTGTTCATCTTCTTCGGGCTCGTCGCCGTCGTCGGGACGGCGTACCTCCAGGCGCTCGCGCTCGACGCCGCTGTTCTTCGCGGCGTCGCGTCCCGCCGGGTGCGCTGATCACCGCGATCCTCGTCGTCAACAACCTGCGCGACATCCCGACCGACGCGGCCGCCGGCAAGCGGACGCTGGCGGTCGTGATCGGGGAGCGGCGGACGCGCGGGCGAGTTCGGGGCGCTGCTCGGGATCGCGTACGTGGTCCCGGTCCTGTTGGCGTTCGCCTGGGTCGTGGGCGCCCGGCCCGCCGGCGAGCCGTGGCTGCTCGGGTTCGTCGTCGTGCTGCCGCTGCTCACGCTGCCGCTGACGCGGCCCGCTGCTTCGGACCGGTCGGCGGCGTTCGGCGAACGGCGCGAGCTCAACCTCGTGCTCAAGGGGACCGCGCGGCTCTCGCTCGCGTTCGGCCTCCTGTTCGCGGTGGGCCTGGCGCTCGGCGGGGGAGCGGGCTGATGGCGACCGTGCTCGCGGTGCGCCGGGTCCGCGTCCCGTTCCGCGTCCCGTTCGAGACGGCGGCCGGAACGTGGGCCGCGCGCGATCGTCCGTGCTCCTCGAGCTGCGCACGGACGACGGCGCGCGTGGCATCGGCGAGGCGCCGATCGACGACGCGCTGCCGACGGACGAGCTCGCGGCACAGATGCAGCGGCTGCTCGACGGACCGGGCGACGACGTCGCGGAGCCGCTGCGGCACGCGTTCGCCGCCGGGCTCGGCGGTGCGCTGCTCGACCTGGCACCGGGGCCGCCGGCGATCGTCGCCGCGATCCGCGCCGGGGTGGGCGTCAACACGACCGTCGCCGCGACCGGCGTGGACGAGGCGCTCGAGGCGGCCGCGGCCGCGGTCCTCGCCGGGTACCGGACAATCAAGCTCAAGGCAGGAGCCCGCGAGGGGACCGCCGCGCTCGTCGATCGGCTGCGCGCCGTGCGCGCCGTCGTGGGCGACGGGGTCGCACTCCGCCTCGACGTCAACGGCACCTGGGATCCGTCGGACGCCGAGGCGCGCCTCCGGGCGCTCGAGCCGCTCGGGCTCCAGTACGTGGAGCAGCCGCTCCCCGTCGGCGCGCGCGGCGCGACTGCCGCCCTCCGCATGCGGACCGGAATCGCGATCGCTGCCGACGAGGCGGTGACCTCTCCCGAGGCGGCGGAGGCGCTCGTCACGGGGGGCGCAGCCGACGTGCTGCGTCGTGAAGCCGGCGCGCGTCGGTGGGCCGTCGGCCGTCGCGATGATCGCCGAGCGCGCGGCGGCGCACGGGATCCCGGTGGTCATCAGCTCGCTGTTCGAGACCGGGTTCGGCCTCGCCGCCGGGATCGCGTGTGCGGCGTCGCTGCCCGATGCCCCCGGGTGGCCGGCCGCGAGCCGCGACCACGGGCTCGCAACGGCGGACGTCCTCGTGGACGACCTGATCGTGGAGTCGCTGATCGTCGAGGGCGGACGGATCCGCGCGCCGTTCACCGCGCGCTGCGGCGCGCTCGGCGTGACGCCGGACGACGACTCGCTCGAGCGGTACGTGGTGCAGGACCGGTGAGCTGGTCAGCCCCGGCGCTCGTCACCGCGCAACGCCGCGACGACGCCCGACGCCGCCGCGCTCATCGACGGGGACGGGGCGCTGACGTGGGCCGGGCTCGACGGACACGCCGCAGCCGTCGCGCGATCGCTGGCGGCCGGTGGGCTCCGCCCCGGCGACCGCGTGGCGCTCATCGCGCCGGAGGGCACCGGCGGGGTGGCGACGCTGCTCGGGATCCTCCGCGCGGGTGGCGTCGCGGCGCCGCTGCCCGCCGGCCTGACCGCGCGCGAGGAGGCGGCCGCGCTCGAGGTGATCGAGCCGGCGACTCGTGGTCCGGGCGTGGCGCCCGTCGACCACGACGCGGCGTCCCCGGCGGTCCCCGCCGCACCGTCCGGCATCGATGTCGAGCGTGACCCGGAGGACGCGGCACTCGTCGTGCTCACCTCGGGGACGACCGGCCGGCCCAAGGGTGTCGTGCTCTCATCGCGGGCGATGGCCGCGTCCGCCGACGCCTGGCTCGCCGCGCTGCCCCGCGCGACCGGCTGGGCGATGCCGCTCGGGATCACGCACGTGGCAGGCCTGGGGATCGTGTGGCGCGCGATCCGGCAGCGCGTGCCCGTGCACCGGTGCTGCCGCCCGCCGACCCGGCCGCGCTGCTCGCCGCCCTGCGCGACGGATCGGCGGCGCCGAGCCACGTGTCCCTCGTGCCGGCGCAGCTCGTGCGACTCCTCGACGCGTCGGCCGGTGCCGCGCCGCCTCCCGGCGTTCGTGCGATCCTCCTCGGGGGCGGGGCGATCCCGCCGGCGCTCGTCGATCGGGCGGCGCCGCGCCGGCTGGCCGGTGGTCCCGACGTACGGCCTGACCGAGATGGGCTCCGGCGTGACGGCGCTCCCGGCCGCCGAGGCGGCGGAGGCCCCGCGGACTGCGGGTCGGCCGCTCCCCGGGTTGACCATCACCATCCTCGACCCGGATCCCGACGGCGTCGGCGAGATCGTCGTCGCGGGCCCCGTCACGGTGCTCCGGGTACCTCGATCAGCCCGTCCGCGACGCACGCGTGCCAGTCGAGACGGGCGATCTCGGACGCCTCGACGACGCGGGTCGGCTCGTCGTCGTGGACCGCCGCACCGACCGCATCGTCCGGGGCGGGGAGAACGTCGCGCCCGCGGAGGTCGAGGCGGTGCTCGAGGCCCACCCCGCGGTCGCCGAGGCCGCGGTCGTCGCCCGGCCGGACGAGACGTGGGGCCATGTCCCGGTGGCGGCGGTCGTGCTGCAGGCCGGCGCCGGCGACCCGGGCGACGGTGCGCTTGCTGCGCACGCCCGCACCGCGCTCGCGGGCTTCAAGGTGCCGGCCTCGTTCGCGCGGTTCGACGCCCTCCCGCGGACCACCGGCGGCAAGCTCCGGCGCGACGTCGTCCGTGCGTTCCTCGCCGGCGACCGCGCGGGCGAGCTCGCACGGCCGGGCGGCGACGCCATCGGCTGGCGCGTGACCGGCGGCGGACCGCGCCACGTCCTCCTCCTGCACGGGACGCTGTCCACCGCGGCCCAGCTCGACCGGCTCGCGGCGGCACTCGTCGGCCCGGGCGGCCTCACCGTGCACGCGATCGACCGCCGCGGGTCCGGCTCGAGCCGTCTTGCGCAGCCCCGCCCGCTCGACGTGCAGGTCCACGTCGACGACCTCGTCGCGTACCTCGACGCCCGCGGCATTGAGCGCGCCACGCTCGTCGGGGTGAGCTTCGGCGGCGTCCTCGCCCTCGAAGCCGCTGCCCGGACGCCGGACCGGGTCGCCGCCGTCGTCGCCTACGAGCCACCGTACGGCGCCGTCGCGGACGCCGAGACGCTCGCGTGGTTCCGGCGACTCGCCGCGGACACGGCGCGTGCCCACGCGGACGCCGGGCCTGCGGCCGCCGCCGAGACGTTCCTGCGCGCCGTGGCAGGCGATGCGGCGTGGGATCGTCTCCCCGATCGCGCCCGGGTCTTCCTCGGGCGTGAAGGCGACGGCGCGCTCGCGGACGCGGGCCTCACCGGACTCGATCCCGACGGCCTCGCCCGGATCGTCGCCCCGGTCGCGATCCTCACGGGGGGCGCCAGTGAGCCGTTCTACGCGCCGATCGCCGACGCGCTCGCGCGCCTGCATCCCGTCCGCCCGGCGGGTCACGGTCGACGGCGCCACCCACACGTCGCCCATCACCGGCGCCCCGGCCGTCGCCACCGCCATCCGACCGTTCCTGGAGTCGCCCGCATGACAGCGTCCGCCCCGCCGCCCGACCACACCCCGTCCGGCGCCTCGACGGGGGCCGGCAATGCCGCCGAGCCGCCCGAGGTCCGGGTCATGTTCGACCGGATCGCCCGCCGCTACGACCTCATGAACCTCCTCATCTCGGCGTTCCAGGAGCCGCGCTGGCGCAGGCGGCTCGTCTCGCGAGCGGGCCTCGAGCCCGGCGGCGCGGCGCTCGACGTCGCGTGCGGGACGGGCAAGGTCGCGGCTGACCTCCACGAGCGTGTCCAGCCGTTCGGCCGCGTGCTGGGCGTGGACCTCTCGCCCGGCATGACCGCGGTCGCGCAGGAGCGGTACGCGGGGACGCCCGGGGCTCGAGTACGTCGTCGGCGACGCCCTCGCGCTGCCGACCGAGGACGGCGACCTTCGACGCCGCGACGATCGCCTTCGGCATGCGCAACCTGCCCGACTACCGCCAGGGCTTCGCCGAGATGGCGCCGCTCGGTGCGACCCGGCGGCCGCGTCCTGTGCCTGGAGATCGCCCGCCCCAGGTCCAGGCTCGCCCGGTTCATGCGCTGGTGGTTCGACCGGATCGTCCCGATCATCGGGCGGCTTGCGGGCCAGGGCGACGCGTACAGCTACCTCGTCCGGAGCGTCCAGGCGTACCCGTCGCCCGAGCGGATCGCCGAGATCATGGGCGAGGCGGGGCTCGTCGACGTGCCGCTGGCAGGGGCTCACGGGCGGCATCGTGACGCTCCACGAGGGCACCGTCCCGGGCGCGTAGGGTCCCCGCCAGGCGCCTGCGGCGCTATCCTCCGCCGCGTGCCCAACCCGATTGCGCTCGCCGCGGAGACCGTCGCCCCCGCGAGGCTCGGGCGGAGCTTCCGCTGGCTGCTCGCGTCGTCCGTCGTCACCAACGTCGGCGACGGGATCGCGCTCGCCGCCGGGCCACTGCTCGTCGCGTCGCTGACGCGTGACCCCCTGATCGTGTCGATGGCGTTCCTCAGCCAGATGCTGCCGACGCTCGCTGTTCGGCGTCTATGCGGGGGCGATCGCGGATCGCGTCGACCGACGGCTGATCGTCGCCGTGGTGAACGTCGTGCGGGCCGTCGTGCTCGGCGGGCTCGCCGCCACGATCGCGGGCGAGGTCATCAGCATCGCGGTCGTGCTCGTCACGCTGTTCGTGCTCGGCACGGCCGAGATGTTTGCGGACGTCGGCGGCCAGAGCCTCCTGCCGCGCCTCGTCCGGCGCGAGGACCTGGGCATCGGCAACGCCAGGCTCGGGAGCGCCTACCTGCTCGCGAACCAGCTCATCGCCCCGCCGATCGGCGCGTTCCTGTTCGTCGTCGGGATGGCGCTGCCGTTCGCGACGGACGCGGTGTGCTTCGCGCTCGGTGCAGTGCTCATCCTGCGGGTCGTCCCCACGCCCGCCGCGGTCGATGCGGGGACGAAGCCCGCGCGGACCACGATCCGCGCGGACATGGTCGAGGGCGTGCGATGGCTGCTCGCCCACCCGCCGATGCGGACCCTGGCACTGACGATCGTCGCGTTCAACGTGACGTACGGGGCGGCGTGGTCGGTGCTCGTCCTCTATGCCCAGGAGCGGCTCGGGATGACGGCGGTTGGCTTCGGCCTGCTCACGACGGCGATCGCGGTCGGCGGCGTCATCGGGACCTCGTCCTACGGCCGCCTCGAGCGCCGGTTCGCCCTCGGCGACATCATGCGGGTCGGCCTGGTCATCGAGACGGTCACCCACCTCGTGCTGGCGCTCACGTCGTCGGCTGCCGTGGCGCTCGGGATGATGGTCGTGTTTGGCGCCCACGCGTTCGTGTGGGGGACGACGGCGACGGTCGTCCGCCAGCGAGCCGTGCCGGACGCGTTGCTCGGCCGGGTCACCGGCGTGTACACGGTCGGTGTCGTCGGCGGGATCGTCGTCGGGACGCCGATCGGGGGCCTGCTCGCGCGCGAGTTCGGGATCACCGCGCCGTTCTGGTTCGGGTTCATCGGGTCGGCGCTCCTCGTGGTCGTCCTGTGGCGGCAGTTCCCCAACATCGCGCACGCCGGTGACGTGCACCCCGCAAGCGATCCCACGATGGCGATCTAGCGTTCGCCTCGGCCACCCGCAGCCGCTGAGTCGCCACAGACTCGGATCCACTGGAGGCGTGTACGGCTGCTCGCCCGAACCGCGGGTCCGGCATCCGAGTCATGCGTGATGCTGCCGTGATCGAGTTGCAGGCGACTCGCGGGAGCGGCGAGGGGCAGCGGGGGCCAGCGGGGACAACGGGGTTCGGCGACGACCACCCACGCCGATTCCTGACATGCCCTGACCGGGAGCCTGCGGTACCATGCGGCGCCCATGACGGACCCCACGATCACGACGCCGCTCATCCACGCACGGGGTCTGACCAAGCGCTTCGGCGAGTTCACGGCCGTGGACGCCATCGACTTCGACGTCGCGCCCGGCGAGAGCTTCGGCTTCCTGGGCCCCAACGGCGCGGGCAAGACGTCCACGATGCGGATGGTCGCCTGCGTGTCGCCGGTCACGGCCGGCTCGCTCCAGATCCTCGGGCTGGACCCGGGCGCGGACGGCGCGCGGATCCGGGGCAGGCTTGGCGTCGTGCCCCAGCAGGACACGCTGGACACCGAGCTGTCGGTCAAGGACAACCTCGTGATCTACGGGCGGTACTTCGGCCTGTCGCGCAGGGAGGCCGCGCGCCGGGGCGACGAGCTGCTCGAGTTCGCCCAGCTCACCGAGCGCGCGAACGACCGGGTCGAGCCCCTGTCGGGCGGCATGAAGCGGCGCCTGACCATCGCCCGGGCGCTCATCAACGAGCCCTCCATCCTGCTCCTCGACGAGCCCACGACCGGCCTCGATCCGCAGGCGCGCCACCTGCTCTGGGAGCGTCTGTACCGCCTCAAGCAGCAGGGCGTGACGCTCGTCCTCACCACGCACTACATGGACGAGGCGGAGCAGCTGTGCGACAGGCTGGTCGTCATGGACAAGGCCCGGATCGTGGCCAGTGGCTCGCCGCGCCAGCTCATCGAGCAGTACTCCACGCGCGAGGTCACCGAGATGCGCTTCCCGGTCGGCGTCCAGGAGACGCTCGACGGGCAGCTCGACGGGCTGGGGGAGCGGATCGAGCACCTGCCGGACCGCATCCTCATCTACTCCGACGACGGCGAGGCCGCGGCCGTCGCGGCCCACCAGCGCGGGCTGCAGCCGGAGACCGTGCTCGTCAGGCGATCGTCGCTGGAGGACGTGTTCCTCCGGCTCACCGGCCGGAGCCTCGTCGACTGATGGCCATCGCCGAGGCGCCCCTTCGGCCGGCCCCGCAGACCGGCCCCGCCGTTCCCCCGCAGAACGCAGTCCGTGCGGCGCTCGCCGCCTACGAGCACATGTGGCTGCTCTACCGGCGTACGTGGCGCGCCTCGATCTTCGGCAACTTCGCGCAGCCGATGCTGTTTCTCGTCGCGATGGGGATCGGGCTCGGCTCCTACATCGACCAGGCAGGGAGCGCGTCGCTGGGTGGCGTGCCGTACCTGCAGTTCCTCGCGCCGGCGCTGCTGGTGTCCACGATCATGCAAGGCTCGGCGTTCGAGGCGACCTTCCCGGTGCTCGGCGGCTTCCGCTGGAACAGGCGCTACCACGCGATGTACGCGACGCCGCTCACGCCGTACGCGATCGCCTTCGGCCAGATCGCGTGGGTGGCCACCAGGGCGACGATCGTCGGGTCGGCGTTCTGCGTCGTGATCATCCTGTTCCAGGCCGCCCAGTCATGGCAGATCGTGCTCGCCGTGCCCGTGGGCGTGCTCACGGCGCTCGCCTTCGCCGGTCCGATCGCCGCCTACATGTCGACCCAGCGCGACGTGTCCGCGTTCAACGCGATCTGGCGGTTCGGGATCACGCCCCTGTTCCTGTTCAGCGGCACGTTCTTCCCGATCGAGCAGCTGCCCGAGCAGATCCAGTGGATCGCGTGGCTCCTGCCGCTGTGGCACGGCGTCGATCTCGCCCGCTCGCTGAGCCTCGGGACCGTGATGGAGGACCCGCTCGTCCAGGTCGCGCACGTCGTGATCCTGTCGGTGATGGCGGTCGCCGGCGTCATCGCGATGTTCGTCATGTTCCGCCGGCAGCTCGAGCGGTGAGCGGCCTCGTCGCGATCCAGCGCGTGCTCCCGTTCGGCCTCGGCACGAGGCGGGCGGTCCACCTCATCGAGCGCAACATCTATCTCTACCGCCGCACCTGGCTCGTCCTGTTGAGCGGGTTCTTCGAGCCGCTGTTCTACCTGCTCTCGATCGGGCTCGGGATCGGCAGCATGGTCGGCGAGCTCACGGGTCCCAACGGCGAATCGATCTCGTACGCGATGTTCGTCGCGCCGGCGCTGCTCGCAACCGCGTCCATGAACGGGGCGGTGACCGAGGCGACGTTCAACGTGTTCTTCAAGCTCAACTACCAGAAGACATACGACGCGGTGCTCGCGACGCCGCTCGGCCCGGGCGACGTCGCGCTGGGCGAGATCGGGTGGGCCGTGATCCGGTCGACGCTGTACGCGGTCGGGTTCATGGTGGTGATCCTCGGGCTCGGGCTCGTCGCCTCGCCGTGGGCGCTGCTCGCGGTGCCCGCGGCGATGCTGCTCTCGTTCGCGTTCGCCGCCGCCGGCATGGCCGCGACGACGTTCATGCGCACGTGGCACGACTTCGACCTGATCCAGCTCGTGGTGCTGCCGATGTTCCTGTTCAGCGGCACGTTCTACCCGATCACGTCGTACCCGCCCGCGCTGCAGCTGTTCGTCCAGCTCACGCCGCTCTACCAGGGCGTGGACCTGATCCGCTCGCTCACCCTCGGCGTGGTCGACATCGGGATCCTGTGGAATGTCCTCTACCTGGCAGCGATGGGCGTCTTCGGGCTCGTGGTCGTCTCGCGACGCCTCGACAAGCTGCTCCTGAAGTGAGCGAGATGGTGGAGGCGCCGAGCGGGCCCGGACCACGCGCGGCCTGGAAGCGGGACGTCGCGGCGTTCCTCGGGGGTCAGACGGTCACCCTGTTCGGCTCGATGCTCGTCCAGTACGCCGTGTTCTGGTATCTCACGATCGAGTTCCAGTCGGGCGTGGTGATGACCCTCGCCGCGGTGTTCGGCTTCCTGCCCCAGGCGGTCGTGTCGCTGTTCGGCGGCGTGTGGGCGGACCGCCACAACCGGAAGCTGCTGATCATCGCTGCGGACACGGCGATCGCCTTGGCCACGCTCACGCTGGCGGCGGTGATGTTCGCCGGCTTCACCGAGCCGTGGCTGATCTTTGTCGCCCTCGCGATCCGATCGGCGGGCGCCGGGATCCAGATGCCGGCGGTCTCATCGATCATCCCGCAGATCGCCCCGCCGACCCAGCTCATGCGCGTGAACGGGTTCCTGGGCTCGATCCAGTCCGCGATGGCCCTCATCGCGCCCGCCGCCGCGGGGGCGATCTACGCCTGGTCCGCCGCCGGGTCGGACGGGTCGGCGAGCGCGATCGTCCCGTTGCTGCTGATCGATGTCGTCACCGCGGTGATCGGGATCGGGCTGCTTGCCTCGATCCCGGTGCGCACCGTGCGGTCAGCGGCGGCGGTGACGACCGGCTACTTCACCGACCTCGTGGACGGCGTGCGCTACGTCGCGGAGCACGCGTTCGTGCGCTGGCTGCTCGCGCTGTTCGCGATCGTGTTCGTCCTGACGGTGGCGCCGTCGAACCTCACGCCGCTGCTGCTCGTGCGGTCATTCCCGTCCGGGGAGCAGGGCAACGTGGTCAACCTCGCGATCGTCGAGATGGCGTTCAGCGTGGGCATGGTGGCGGGCGGCATCGTCGTCGCGACGCTCGGCGCGCGCTTCGACCGGATCCGGCTGATCGTCGCCTCGTCGTTCACGTTCGGTGGCCTCGCGATCGCGGTCGGCCTCGCGCCGAGCCTGCTGGTGCTGTTCGCGGTGATGCTGCTGGTCGGGATCGTCGTCCCGTTCTTCTCGACGCCGTCGATGACGCTCCTCCAGGAGACGGTGGAGCCGGAGCGGCAGGGCCGCGTGTTCGGGTTCCTGGGGATCGTGATGGCGGTCGCGATGCCGTTCGGGATGCTGATCTTCGGCCCGCTCGCGGACGCGGTCCCGGTCGAGACGATCATGATCGTCACGGGGTTCGTGACGTTCGTGGTGGTCGGGCTCGCGCTGTGGCTGCCGGCCGGCCGCCGCGCGGTGGCCGCCGCCCACGAGATGTCGCGGGCAGCGACGGCCCCTGCCGATCCCGCGCCCGATCCGGGCAGGTAGTCGACGGACAACGGCCGACGTGCCCCCTCCGTGCACTGGATGCCGGACCAACGCGCGGGCGCGCCCGATACGATCCTGACGATGCCCGCACCTTCCGTCACCGACCCTGCCGCCGCCGCGCGTGGCACTCGCGGCCTTCACGCGCTCGACGCGTCGATCGCGGACTGTCGGGCGTGCCCTCGCCTCGTGGCGTGGCGGGAGGAGCAGGCCCTGGTGAAGGTCGCCCGCTACCGCGACGAGACCTACTGGGCCCGGCCCGTGCCCGGCTACGGCGACGAGCGGGCACGCATCCTGCTCGTGGGTCTCGCCCCGGCCGCCCACGGGGCCAATCGCACCGGGCGCGTGTTCACCGGCGACGAGTCGGGCGAGTTCCTGTGGCGGGCGCTCCACGCACAGGGTCTCAGCGACCGGGCGGTCAGCCGTCGCGCCGACGACGGCCTCCGTCTTCGTGACACCCGCGTCGCGGCAGCCGTCCGCTGCGCCCCGCCCGCGAACCGGCCGACGCCCGCGGAGCAGGCGACCTGCCGCCCGTACCTCGTCCGCGAGATCGAGCTGCTCAGCGAGCTGCGCGTGATCCTCCCGCTGGGCGCGATCGGCTGGGACGCGGCGCTCCGGAGCCTCGCCGCGGCCGGGCACCCGGCGCCGCGCCCGAAGCCCAGGTTCGCCCACGCGGCGGAGGCGACGATCGGCCCGTACGTGCTCCTGGGCTCGTACCACCCGAGCCAGCAGAACACCTTCACCGGCCGCCTCACGCAGCCGATGCTCCAGGCGGTGCTCGCCCGTGCCCGCGAGCTCGCGGGTCTCGCGCCCGTCGTCCCGTAAACTCTCGGGACCCATGGCAGCGGAACGCGACTTCTACGAGGTGCTCGGGGTCGAGCGCGGCGCAGGCGACGCCGAGATCAAGCGCGCGTTCCGCAAGCTCGCGCAGCAGTGGCACCCGGACGTCAACGCCGATGCCGAGGCGCAGGAGCGGTTCAAGGAGATCAACGAGGCGTACCAGGTCCTCAGCGACCCCCAGCGCCGGCAGCAGTACGACATGTTCGGCCGGGCGGGCGTCGGTGGCGGCGCCGGTGCCGGGTTCGACCCATCCAGCTTCGGCGGGTTCAGCGACATCTTCGACGCGTTCTTCGGCGGCTCGGCGGGCGGGGCCGCGAGACGGGCGAGACCCCAGACGGGCAGCGACCTCCGCTACGACCTCCGGATCTCGTTCGAGGAGGCGGTGCTCGGGACCGAGAAGGAGCTCGAGTTCCCCGTCCTGGGCCGCTGCGACACGTGCCAGGGCACGGGCGCCAAGGCCGGCACGAGTCCGGTGGAGTGCCCGCAGTGCAAGGGCCGCGGCGAGGTGCGGAGCATCCGCCAGACGATGCTCGGGCAGATGGTCAGCGCCTCGCCCTGCCCGAGGTGCCGCGGCGAGGGCCGGATCGTCGAGAGCCCGTGCGAGACGTGCCGCGGCGAGGGCCGGACGGAACGGCGGCGGAGCCTCCGCGTGTCGATCCCCGCCGGCATCGACGAGGGCCACCAGATCCGCCTGAGCAACGAGGGCGAGGTGGGTCCCCGCGGCGGGGCGCCGGGCAGCCTGTACGTCGCCGTCCACGTCGCGGATCACCCGTCGCTCACGCGCGAAGGGACGGAGCTGTACTACGAGGCGGAGCTCTCGATCGCGCAGGCGGCGCTGGGGACGAAGATCCGCGTGCCGACCGTGGATGGCGAGGACGCCGAGGTCGACATCAAGGCCGGGACCCAGCCAGGGACGGAGATCCGGCTGCGCGGCAAGGGCGTGCCCCATCTCCGGCGCCAGTCGGTTCGGGGCGATCTTCACGTGATCGCGACCGTCGTCGTCCCGGCCAAGCTGAGCAAGAAGCAGCGGGAGCTGCTCGAGGCGTTCGCGCAGGAGTCCGGCGACTCCATCACGCCACACGGCGGGCTGCGCGAGAAGCTGGGTCTCGGGTGAGCGGCACCTCCGGCACGAGGGACGTGCCCGGGGGTGCTGGCGGGCCGCTCGAGGGGATCGACCTCGCGGCCGCCGCCGCGACCCCCGGTGCCTGGCTCGAGCTCGCTGTATCGGTCGACCACGAGGCGGTCGAGGCCGTCTCCGAGATCCTCTCGCGGGCGGCGCCGGGCGGCACGTCCGTGGAGCCGGCCTTCGAGCTCGTCGAGGAGGGGCTCGCGGCGCGCGTCGACGTCGAGCGGCCGGCCCAGGTGCGGGCGCACCTCCCGCTGTTGGACGTGCCCGCCGTCCGGGGCGCGGTGACCCGGGCCGAGCGGGAGCTGGGACACCTCCAGGCGTTCGGGCTGCGGCCGATCGGCGACCTCACGGCGACGGTCGTCCACGAGGAGGACTGGGCGAACGCGTGGAAGGCACACTTCCCGGTCCTCCGCGTCGGCGAGCGCATCGTCATCCGGCCCACCTGGCGGCGCCACCGCCGCCGGCAGGGGGACGTGGTGCTCGCGCTCGACCCCGGGATGGCGTTCGGAACGGGGCTGCACCCCACGACGCGGCTGTGCCTCGCGACGCTCGAGTCCCTCGCCGACCGCGGCGTGCTGCGGACCGGCGCGCCCGACGGGAGCGCGGCGCGGGTACTCGACGTGGGCTCCGGGTCCGGGATCCTCTCGATCGCCGCGGGCCTGCTGGGCGCGCGCTCCGTGCTCGCGGTGGACGTGGACCCGATCGCGGTCGAGGCCACCGGGGCGAACGCGCGCCGGAACCGGCTTGGCCGGGTGATCACCGCCCGCGAGGGCAGCTCGCCGAGCGGCGAGGGGCCGTTCGACGTCGTGCTCGCAAACCTCATCGCGTCCCTCCTCGTCCGCCTGGCGGACGGTCTCGCGGCGGACCTGCGACCGGGCGGGACGCTGATCGCGAGCGGCATCTTCGAGAACCGGGAGGCCGAGGTCGCGGCGGCGCTCGAGGCGCGCGGGCTGCGGATCGCCGGCCGCCGGGCCGAAGGCGACTGGGTCGCGCTGGAGGTCACGCGCCCGGGCTGAGGGTCCAGTTCCGCCGGCGTCGGGCGCGCCGTCGGGGCCATCCGGCGCCCCTGCGCTACGATCTCGCCGCGGCGGTGCCGCAATCCCCGCGGCGCCGGCGAACGAATCTGGATCAGATGCCCGACCTGTCCTCGTACTTCCCGCTCATCCTCGGGACGCACATCACGCTCGCGATCCTGCTGTTCGTGCCCAGCCTCCTGCTGCCCTTCACGCTCCGCAACCGGAGCGTCAGCGCGGGCGCCGAGGCACCCGAGCCCGGGCGCGTCGTGGGGATGCTCCTGTGGACCCAGGCGCACGGGACGGTCGCCATCGGCGCCGGTCTCGCGCTGACGGGCATCGCGATGCTCGTGGTGCTCGGTCCGCGGATGCTCGAGCAGCCGTGGCTCCTCGTCAGCCTCGCGACGTACGCGGTCACCGCGGTGATCGCGTTCGGGTTCCAGCGACCGACGCTCCGTCGCCTCGCCCGCCGTGACGGGATCGAGTCGGACGCGGACCGGGACGCCTGGCGCGCGAAGGCCCGGCGCCAGCGCTACATCGCCTACGCGATCACGTCCGCCGTCGGGTTCATCGCGTTCATGATGTCCACGAAGCCTGTCCTGTGGTGACGTCCTCGGCCCGCGCACGGGTGCCGGCCGCGAGCGGCGCCCAGCCGCGCAGCGCCGCCCGACCGCGCACCGCGGCGATCGTGAACCTCGGCTGCAAGGTCAACCAGTCCGAGATGGAGGCCGCGGCCCGCCTCCTGCGCGAGGCCGCGGTGCCACTCGTGGATCCCGACCGTGCCGCGGACCTGTACCTCGTGAACACCTGCACCGTGACGGCGACCGCGGACGAGAAGTCGCGGGCGGCTGTCCGCCGGGCCCGCCGCGCGAACCCGGACGCCGAGATCGTCGTCACGGGCTGCTCCGTCCAGGTGGGCCCCGAGGCATTCACCGCCACCGACCGCGACGCGCGCCTGGTGGGCAACGAGGACAAGGCCGCCTTCCTCGCGGAGCTCGAGGCCCTCCTGCGGATCCCGGCCGGCAGCCAGCACGACGGCGCGCCGCCGGGCCCCCTCGACGCGGCCCTGCCCACGCTCTCGGGTGTCGAGGCCGCTGCCGCGGCGGCCCTCGACGGTGCCGCGGACGACCGGGCGTCGGTCGAGCGGACCCGCGCGTTCGTCAAGGTCCAGGACGGCTGCTCCTTCTACTGCACCTACTGCATCATTCCCCGCGCCCGGGGAGCGGAACGGAGCCTCGAGCCCGAGCTCGTGCTCGCGGACGTGCGGCGGGCGCTCGCGGCCGGGCACCGCGAGGTCGTGCTCACCGGCATCAACATCGGGACGTACGACGGCGGCTGGTCGGAGCGGGGCGCGCGCGGCAGCCACGTCCGGAGCGCGCTGACCCTCGCCGGCCTCGTGCGACGGCTCCTCGACGAGACCGACGTGGAGCGGATCCGCCTGAGCTCGATCGAGCCCCAGCACGTCGACGACGAGCTCCTGCAGGCGTGGGTCGACGGTGCGCCGCGCACGCTCCCCCACGTCCACCTGCCCCTCCAGTCCGGCGATGACGGCGTGCTCCGGCGCATGGGGCGGCGCTACCTGTCCGAGGACTACGCCGGCGTCGTCGCGCGCGCCCGCGCCGCGATCCCGGGCGTCGCCGTCCACGCGGACGTCATCGCCGGCTTCCCGACCGAGGACGACGCCGCCTACGCCCGCACGACCGCGTTCCTTCACGAGCTCGACCTCGCGGGCCTCCACGTCTTCCGCTACTCGGCGCGCCCCGGGACGCCGGCCACCCGCATGACGCACCCGGTGGACGAGCGGACGAAGAAGGCCCGTGCCGCCGGGCTCCTCGCCCTGGGTGCCGAGGCGAAGGCCGCGTTTGCCCGCCGCTCGGTCGGGACGATGGCGAGCGTGCTCGTCGAGAGCCGCCTGCCCGACGGCCGGTGGGTCGGCCACGCGGAGGATCATGTCCTCACCGCCGTCATGCCACGGGACGGCGACGCGCCTGACCTCGAGAATGCGATCCTGCACGTGCGCCGGACGGGCGTCGACCGCGAGGTCGCGGAGCGGGTCGAGGGGGAGATCCTCGGATTCGACCTCCCGCCCCGTGCGCTGCGCTCACGCCTGCCGGTCCTGGGTGAACCGGCGGCCGCCACTCACGGAGGCATCCATGCCCGCTGACTGCCTGTTCTGCCGGATCGCTGCGGGCGAGATCCCGGCCACGAAGGTCCACGAGGACGACCTCGTGCTCGCGATCCGGGACATCAACCCGCAGGCACCGACCCACGTGCTCGTCATGCCGGTCGCGCACGTCGCCTCGGCCGCCGATCTCACCGACGCCGACGGCCCCCTCCTTGGCCGCCTGTTCGCCGTTGTCGCGGACCTTGCCCGGCAGGAGGGCCTCGACGGCGGCTGGCGCCTGGTCACCAACGTCGGGCGGGATGGGGGCCAGTCCGTCGACCATCTCCACCTGCACCTCCTCGGCGGCCGGCCGATGGCGTGGCCCCCGGGATGACGGCCGCGTCCGCACCCGGGTCCGCGTCCCCCGGCGACACCCCGGCCCCTCGAGGCGGGCCGCCCGGCTGGTTCATCCTGATCGCGATCGGCAGCCTCGCCGTCGGCGCCGTGCTCGTGCTGCTCTCCGCGCTCGGCATCACGATGGTCGGTCCGCGCCCGGAGCCGACGATCGTGCCCCCCGGCCAAGCGGCCCAGCGCACATGGGACCAGGTGGCAGCCGCGCTCGGCGAGGCCTCGTTCCAGGTGCAGGATCCCGTCACCCAGTTCCGGCCCGGCGAGAGCCCTGCGCTCCAGGACGTGCCTCGGCGGCTGCTCCAGGTGATCCTCCCCTCGGATCCGGCGGGTGGCTACGTCGTGATCTACGAGCTGCCCACGAACGGCGAGGCGGAGCGAGTGGGGCAGGAGTTCGCCGCGTACCTCGCCACCGGCCCAGGCGCCATCCAATACCCGCGCGACAGCCGGTTCGTGCTCCAGCGCGCCGGCCAGACGCTGGTGTTCTACCCATGGTCGGCGGAGGCGAACCCCGATCCGCGGCTGCCGGACCTCGCGGCCGCGCTCGAGACGGTCGGGACGCCGGTCACGCCATGAGCTGTGGGCTCGGCGGGTCGAAGCGCCCGGCGGTCCTCGTGACGCTCGACGGCTACACGTACCGCTCCACCGAGAATTCGATCGCCCTCATGCGCGAGGGTCGAGTCCGCTAGGTCCCCGCTCCCTCCGAGACCGGCAGGGGCGTGTCGGCGGCGACCCAGCTGCGCACGCGGTCCCGCTTGACCTTGAACGTGTGCGTGCGCGGGAAGTCCGCCTCGGGCCACAGCCGCCACCCGGCGATCCGCTGGTTCGGGCCGAGGGTCGCATTGGCCGCCTTGACGGCCGCGTCGAGCGCGCGGCGGACCTCGTCCGACATCGCGCCCTCCAGCGCGGACGCCGCCCCCTGGTCGCCCGGCGCCCCGTGAGATCCGGGCGCGAGCACGACCGCCTCGATCCGCCCCGGCTGGGTCTCCAGGACGACGGAGTCACGGATGCCCGCCACCCGCAGCGCGTTCTCGATGTCCTCGGGGTACACGTTGAACCCGTTGGGCAGGACGATGATGTCCTTCTTGCGGCCGTGGAGGTGGAGCCTGCCCTTCTCGTCGAGCTGGCCGAGGTCGCCGGACTTGTACCAGCCGTCCGCGGTGTGCGCTGCCACCGTCGCCTCCGGGTTGTTCCAGTAGCCCTTGAACAGCGTGGGGCCCCGGAACTGGATCTCGCCATCCTCGGCGATGCGCATCTCCACGGGCTTCGGCGGCCAGCCGACGCAGCCGAGCGGGATGGTCCGCCATCGTCGTGGCGCGAGCCGGCGGCCGTCTCGGTGGCGCCGTAGCCCTGGAGGACGATGACGCCCATGTCCTCCCAGGCCTGCTGGAGCGCGGGCGGCAGGAAGGCACCGGCGGTGGCGAACAGGCGAAGGCCGCCGCCGAGCTGCGCGTGCACGTTCCGGAACAGGACGCGCCGCGCCGAGTACGGGAGCCGGCGCGCGATCGTCCGGAGGCGCTCGAAGGTCGCCGTCCGGCCCTGCTTCTCCACCTCGCGCTCGATCGCGCTCCAGAACACGTCCAGCAGCTGGGGCACGAGGAGCATCGTCGTGACCCGGTGCTCCCGGAGGCTGTCGAAGATGACGCGCGGGTTCCGGCTCCGGACGTAGAGGATGTCCGCGCCCACGTCCATCGCGTAGAACAGCGACACCTGCTGCTCCAGGCTGTGCGAGAGCGGGAGCAGCGACACGAGCCGGTGCTCCATCGGCCTGATGATGCCGTGGAACGACTGCACGCCGGCGAGCGAGTTCTCGTGGGCGAGCATCACGCCCTTGGGGCTGCCCGTGGTGCCCGACGTGAACACGAGCTGGTAGACGTCTGCCGGGCGCGGGCGCTCCCATGCCTGGCACCTGGGCCTCCCAGTCCGGCGGGAACGTGTCGTCCGGCTCCTCGGACAGGCTGTCTACGAGGGTCGTCGGGAAGGTCTCGAGCCCGACCTCCCGCGGGTCGGGTGCATCGCGACCGCGTGCCCAGCAGCAGACGCACGGCGCCCGAGGCCGCGACGATGTTCGTGATCGCGTCCGGCGGACATCCGCGAGTCCAGCGGCACGTAGATGAGCCGCGCGTACATCGCGCCGTAGTACGCGGCCGGGCAGCGCCGGCGTGGACGGTGACCAGGTCAGGACTCGGTCGCCCGGCTGCAGGCCGAGCGCGCGCAGCCGCCAGGCGGCGAGACGGGCGCGCCGCTCGACCTCGCGATAGCTCCAGTGGAACGTCGTGCCGTCGTCGCGGCGGAGGCCCAGCGCGTTGCGGTCCCCGTACCGCGCTGCGCTGCCCTCGAGCAGATCGAGCAGGGTCTCCATGGTCCGGTGATCCTAGTTGGTGGTGGTGTGCGGTGGAAGAGCCGGGATGCCCCCCAGCCGCCCGGCTCTCGAGGAGGACGACGCGGACGGGGCCGGGACGTGACGCGCCGGGCCGTGGCTCGCGTGCCCTCCAGGTGATCGACGTCAGGCGTCGAGCGGCTTGCGGAAGTAGACGAGGTCGGTGCCCAGGTGCGGCATCCGGTGCGTCTCGCGGTACCCGTACCGCGTGTACATCGCGATGTTGTCCACGTAGCGCTCGTTGGTGAGGAGCCCCACCTCGCCCCGGCCGAGCCGTCGGGCCTCGTCCTCCGCGTGCCCCAGCAGGCGGCGGCCCAGTCCGCGCCCCTGCCAGCCCGGCTGGATGGCCACGTTCTCGATCCACAGGTGATCGCCCCGATCGACGAGCTCGATGACGCCGACGATCCCGCCGTCCGCTTCCAGCACCCAGGTGTCGTGGTCGCGCACGGCGTCCCGGTAGTCCGCCAGCATCGGCATCGGCGTCCGGCCGATCAGCGGCGCATACGGCCCGTAGGCCGCCTCGACGAGCGCGGTGATGGCGGGAACGTCGCCGGGTGACGCCGTTCGCAGCAGGGGCTCCACGGGGCGGATGGTAGCGGCCGCGGCGTTCGTCGAGGGCGCCGTCGGCGTGCAGCCCCCACGTTTGACCGTTCCCGGACCCCGGCTTACACTCCGGCGGCCTGCCGGCAGGCTCGTGGTGCCATGCGCGCGCGGGTTGCCGGGACGCCACCTGCGCCGTTGGGCATCGCGCGCGGGAGGCGGGTACGAGACTCCTGCCCGAGGAGGTGAACCGGGTTTGGCCGAAGTCCGAGTGGGTGAGAACGAGACGTTCGAAAGCGCCCTCCGTCGCTTCAACAAGAAGATCCAGCAGAGCGGGATTCTCGCCGAGGCACGCCGTCGCGAGCACTACGAGAAGCCGTCAGTGAAGCGGAAGCGCAAGGAAGCGAAGCGCAAGAAGAACGCACGAGCGAGCCAGGGCTGAGCCACCCGGGGCCGCGGCCGTCCACGACGGACCCGCGGCCCGAGTGACCGCCCGACGCGTCGACCCGGGATCCCGTCCCGGAGCCCACCATCGGCGCAGCTTGCGGGTACGGCAGATCGTCCGGGCACACGTGGACGAGGCCGGAATGCCCGAGGAGCCATCCGGTGACCCTTCGCGAACGACTCCACGCAGACGTGATCGCTGCCATGCGGTCCGGTGATTCGCTGCGCCGCGACGTCCTGCGCATGGCCGAGAGCGCCATCTACAACGTCGAGAAGGCCAAGCGCACGACGCTGTCCGAGGACGAGGTGCTCGCCGTGCTGACGCGCGAGGTCAAGACGCGTCGCGAGAGCGTCGAGGCGTTCCGTGCGGGCGGCCGCGAGGACCTCGCGTCGAAGGAGGAGGCCGAGATCGCCATCCTCCAGGACTACCTGCCCGACGCCCTGACCGAGGCCGAGCTGCGGGCCCTCGTCGACGAGGCCGTCGCGGCCACCGGCGCCACGAGCGCCCGGGACCTCGGCAAGGTGATGGGCTGGCTGTCCCCGAAGACGCGCGGCCGCGCCGACGGCAAGGTCACGTCCGGGCTCGTCGCCCAGGCGCTCGCCGCCGCGGACCTCGCGGGTCACGACACGGAGCACTGAGTCGTCCCCTCCCGGGAGACCAGACGCCTGACGATGCTTGCCAACTCCACCGAATCCGCCAGCAGCCAGTTCACCCGCCGGGACGCCGGCCGGCTGATCGCGGCGTCCGCGCTGCTGGTCGCCGCCATGTCGATCGTCCTGGGCCTGGACTTCCTCCCTGCCCAGGCGCTGCTGGAGCAGGGCAAGCCGGCACCGACCAGCGTCCAGGCACCACGCGCAGCCGAGTACACGAGCGAGATCCTGACCGAGCGCGCGCGCCAGGCCGCGCGGGACGCGGTCGAGCCGCAGTACGACTTCACGATCGCCCGTGGCGCGTCCGTCGCCGCGCAGCAGGTCCGGGAGTTCGACCGGCTGACCGCCCCGATCGACGCCGCGTTCGCCACCGCCGTCACACCCGAGGATCGGGCCGTGATCCTCGCCGGGGTGCTCACGAACACGATCGGTACCGACGACCGGGAGACCCTCCTCGCCCTCGAGCCGGAACGCTGGGAGGCGGTCCGGGCGGAGTCGATCAGGGTGCTCGACACCGTGGCGCGCGCGGAGCTCCGGGACACCGAGGTCGCGTCGATCCGGGACGGGATCGAGATGCGCTTCGCGGGGGATCTCAGCGCGACCGAGACGTCGCTCGGCGCGGCGCTGATCCAGCCGCTCGTCGTTCCCAACTCCTCGTTCTCCGCCGAGCTGACGGACCAGGCGCAGAGCCGGGCCGCCGAGGGCGTCGAGGACGTCGTCAAGTCCTGGGAGCGGGGCGAGACGATCGTCCGCAGCGGCGATCGGGTGGACGCCGTCGCCTGGGAGGCGATCGACTTCTTCCAGCTCAACACCGGCGGCCTCGATGTCGCGCGACTCGCGGGCTTCGTCGTGTTGTCCGTGCTGGTGATCGGGCTCCTGCTCACGTGGACGTGGCGCTTCCGCCGCGAGTTCTGGCACCGCAACAACGTGCTGCTCCTGCTCAGCCTGTTGCTCCTGTTTGCGGTGTTCGCCCTCAAGCTCACCGCGGAACGGCCGTGGCTGCCGTACGCGCTCCCGCTCGCGGCGATCGGCATGATCGTCGCCGTGCTCCTCGACGCGGGTGCCGCGCTGGTGCTGACCGCGCTGATCGCGCTCCTTGCCGCCGCGGTCAACGGGACGGGCGCCACCGGCAACAACGGCGTGGAGCTCGCGGCGTACATCCTCCTCGGCGGCCTCGCCGGGATCGTCGCCGTCCGGCGTGGCGATCGGCTTGCGCGTGTTCGTCCAGGCCGGGTTCGCGGTGTTCATCGTCAACGCCCTCGTGGTGGCGACCTTCGCGCTGCTCGGGGAGCAGGACGTCCGCGGCGTGCTGGAGCTGTGGGGTGCGTCTGCCGTCTCGGCGGGCGGTTCGGCGGTCGCGGCGGTCGGCAGCTTCGCCGTCCTGGGCTCCCTGTTCGGGATCCTCACGGTGTTCCAGCTCCTGGAGCTCGCGAACCCGTCGCAGCCGCTCCTGCGCCGGCTGCTCGTCGAGACGCCCGGGACGTACCACCACTCGCTGATGGTCGGGAACCTCGCCGAGCGTGCGGCCGAGGCGATCGGCGCCGACCCGCTGCTGGCCCGTGTCGCGGCGTACTACCACGACATCGGCAAGCTCTCCAACCCCGCGGCATTCATCGAGAACCAGGCCGGCGGCGACAACATCCACGACGAGCTCGATCCCGAGACGTCGGCCCAGCTCCTCAAGAGCCACGTGTCGGCGGGCATCGACATCGCCTACAAGTCGGGGCTGCCGAAGGCGCTCATCGCGTTCATCCCGCAGCACCACGGGACCGCGGTGATGTCCTACTTCCTTGCCCGGGCACGGGACCAGGCGGCCGCCCCGTTCGGCGGGCTCGAGACGGTCGAGGGGAAGAAGGCGGCCGATGCCGTCGACATCCGCAAGTTCCGCCATGGCGGCCCCAAGCCCCAGGTCCGCGAGGCGGCGATCATCATGCTCGCCGACTCCGTGGAGGCGTCCGTCCGGTCGCTCGCCTCGCGCGACGAGCCGGCGATCCGCGCGATGGTGAGCAAGATCATCGAGGAGCGGATCAGCGACGACCAGTTCGACGAGTGCGACCTCACGCTGCGCGACGTGGAGCTCATCCGCGAGGCGTTCGTGGAGCAGCTCCTCGGGATGTACCACCAGCGCGTGGCCTACCCGCAGAACAAGGTCGTGGAGCTGGAATCCCGGCGGGCCGTCGGCGACGAGTAGGCCCGGTTCCAGACCCCAAACGGTCGGCGCCACCCGCGACACGTATCGTCCTGCCCGGACCCGCTCGCCCTGCCCGGGGCCGCGTGCGTACCACGCACGTTCACGACGACATCGACCAGGATTTGTGCTTCCCGCGCACGATCGGCCCTTCCGCGTCGGGTCCCGGTAGGATCAGCGCGTGGGCAGCCTCTACCTGGGTCCGTGGCGTATCGATGTCGAGTGGCGGGACGGCGTCGCCCGGCTCGTCCCGGGAGCGCGGCTTGGGCGGACGGTCGCGGCGGCCCTGGACGCGGCCGGGGCGCCGGCTCCCGGATCGATCGGCCTCATCCTGTCCGACGACGAGGAGCTCGCCGCGCTCAACGAGGCGCACATGGGCAAGTCGGGCCCGACCGACGTGCTCTCGTTCCCGCTCCTCCCGCCCGAGGCCTACCCGCCGCACCCCGGCCGCACCGAGGCCCTCGCCGCCGGCCCTGCCGGCCGCCTTCACCCTGCCGCCCGGCTCGCGCCCCCATCTCGGGGACATCGTCGTATCCGTCGAGCGGGCGGTGGCCCAGGCCGCCGACGGTCGTGGCGGTCAGACGGGGGACGTCCGCTTGCACGCGACCGACGAGCTGTGCCTGCTCGTGACGCACGGGACGCTCCACGTCTGCGGCTGGGACCACGCCGAACCCGAGGAGGAGGCGGCGATGCGCGCCCTCGAGCGGGCGCTCCTCGCTCGCTGAAGCGCCCGCTCCTGCTCGGTCAGTCCTCCAGCCCGGCGATGGTCACTGTCCCGGCCGGGAGCGCGAGCCCCTGGTCGGGCGCCACGCTCGACTGGATCACGGCTGGTTCCCAGGCGTACGTTCCCGGCGTCACCACCCGGGCCACGTACCGCAGCACGGGGCTGGTCGGGCGCTCCGGGTCCCGCCAGACGGTGAACTCGACCCGCTGGCCGTCGACGCGATCCGGGCCCTGCGTCCCGGGGCCGCCATCCTCGTACTCGCCCTCGTCGTCGTACCCGCGGTACGGTGCGATCGGCGCCAGGCCCGACGGCACGAGGTCGACGACGTGCCAGCTCTCGCCCGACGGACCCGCCGGGAGCGTCACGGCGAGCGTCACCACCACCGTGTCGTCCGAGGCGATCCCGCCCACCGGGTCCACCCGCCGCGTGATCCGCAGGCCGGTCGGTGCCGTGAGCGTCGACGGATCGAGGGCGGTCTCCCGCGTCTGCACGACGAGCACGGAGCCGGACACCGGCTCGAGGATGCCCCGTGCAGCCTGCGCGGGGGTCAGGACCACGCGGGCGAGCTGGCCCGACTCCACGCGCAGCTCCGAGCGCGTGCCGTCGACGGTCAGGGCCGCCGTGGCGGGATCACCGGGCACGCGCGTCGCCCAGCCACGCGCGGCGAGCGCTCGCTCGAGGCTGGTGCTGGTGAGCGTGGACGGGTTGGCCTGCACCCAGCGGTCCATCTCGACCGCCGCCGGGTCACCCAGCGACGCGGCGACGATCGCGAGCCGGGCGGTCTGGACGGTCGCGTCCTCGACACGCTCAACGTCGATCCGGACCATGTCGCCGTACCGTTGGCCGTGGGCCGCGAGGATCGTGGCGAGGAGCTCGCGGGCGAGGGCCTCGTCGCCGGCGTTCAGCGCCGCGAGGGCCACGCTGATCCGTTCGGCGCCCGTGAGGTCGGTCAGCTTCGCGGCCTCGCGAACCTCCGGCAGGACGGCTGGATCGAGGGCCGCGAGTCCGGCAAGCGCGAGGAGCCGGCGGTCACGACGCTCGCCGCCCTCCTCACCCTCCTCTTCGTCGCCATACACGACCGACCGGAGGCGTTCCTCCAGGCGGCCCGGGAGGAGGCGGTCCCCGGTCATCGCCGCGAGCGCGGTCACGTCGAGCTCGGAGGACGACCAGGGAAGCAGCGCAAGCCCGTATCGCGCGTACGGGTCGAGCAGCTCGCTGTCGAGCACCGGCGTGTCGGCGAGCCCGAACGTGCCCCGCAGGACCTGGCCCGCGAGCCGGGCGGCAACGAGGTCGTCCGAGCGCGGACCGTCGGTCCACAGCAGGGACTCGAGGAGGGGGACCACGCGCCCGCGTCCGGCGTCCGCGAGGACGATCTCGGTGAACCCGGGTCCGGCCTCGACAGGCATCCGAGCGTCGAGGGCATCCCACGTCGTGCGGGTCTGGGACGTCCGCGTCGAGACCACCGTGAACGACCGGGTCAGGACGTCCGTGCGGCGCGTACTGCCGCTCCCGACGGTGCCCTCGATCCGAATCCTGTGCGTGCCGAGTGACAGGGGCGGCAGCTCGATCTCCGCGGCCGTGTAGGCCGTCGCGCTGGCCTCAGACCGACGCATCGGGAGCGAATCCGAGGTCACCGCGAACGTGACCGTGTCGTCCGGTCCGAGACCGCTTCCGAAGCCGCGAACGCGGATCATCGGCCGATCGGCGGCGAGGTACTCCGGCGCGATCGTCGCCTCCACGAAGAACGGGAGGCCGACGGGGAGCGCGACCGTGGCATCCCCGGACTCGAGGTCGCCATCGATCGCGGAGCCGACCACACGCCACGAGGTCAGGTCATCCGACAGCGGTACCTGTACCGAGCCGCGGCCGTCGGTGCCGGTCTGGACGAGCCGGGCGACCAGCCAGTCGCGGAACTCGCTCCGACCGTCACCGCCGCCACCGGTGGTGTCGCCCTTGCCCCACGGGATGTCGTCGAACGGAGTGCGGTGGGACGATGCCCAGGCCTCGATCCCGCTCCCGACGCTCGCGTACAGCGCCGAGAGCGTGTCCATCTGCTCGGCGGCGCCCATCGCGAACAGCTTCTCGTCGATCACGCGGACGACGACGGTCGCTGAAACGGGCCTCCCCGCTGCGTCCCGCGTCTCGATGCCGACCCGTGCCGTCTCGCCGGGGGCGTAGCGCTCCCGGTCAGGCGTCATCGCCACGGCAATCTGGCGATCCTCGAGCCGGAGGGCGACCTCGGGACCGTCCATGACCTGCTCGTAGCCCGATCCATTGAACCGGGCGCCCACGATCCGGACCCCGGGGACCCACGACGCGTCGAACGTGGTGCGGAAGGTCGGCGAACCGCCAACCGTGACGTAGCGCAAGCCGCGCTGGGCGACCGCGTAGAGATACCGGCTGTCGGCAGTGTCGCCCCCGCCGCCACGGAACCGGACCCGAACGGTGTCGCCGATCGAGTACGCCCCGTCCGAACCGTCATCGTCGGCGTACTCGAGCCAGGAGCCCTGCTCCCACGGCCGGTCGTTGCGAGCGCTGGTTGCCCACGTCGTCTCCGTGGTTCGGCGACCGGCGTCGTCCGTGTACGAGACCGTCACCACGTAGCTGCGGTCGCCGCCCTTCACGGTGGTCGCGAGGCGGAACCGACCGTCGCTGCCGCCGGTGATGCTGTCCTTGAGGATCGTCGATCGCTTCGTCGAGTAGTCGTACTCAGGGACCACCCGCTTGAGGATGAAGTCGTAGCGGGTGCCCGTCTGGCGACGGACGTCCGTCTCCTGGACGACCTTGACCGTCACTGACGGGTTCGCCCGCGGATCGCCACGGGGCTCGACGTCCCACAGGTCCACGTCGGGTACCTCGTACCGGTCGAGCGCGACGTCCGAGACCAGGCCGCTGATCGTGAGGCGCGTCCCGTCGACCTTCGCGTGGGCGTCGACGATGGCTGCGGCGCGGAACGCCATCACGTCCGCTCCGCCGGCGATCTCTCCCTCCTCGGGAAGCGTCGGCCGGGCACTGACTCGCGCCGTCGCCCACTGGTCCTCCTCGTACATCCCGCTCACCGTGAGGCGCCCGGTCGCGGTCCCGGCCGCACCGGTCGTGACCGTCGCCGTCGCCGACTCGGACTCGTCGTCCTCGTCCTCGGAGGAGACCCACATGCGGACCTCCGTGCCCGCGACCGGGGTGCCCTCGAAGAACGTCGCCGCAACGGAGGCCTGCACGGGTTGCCCGAGGATCACGGCATGGCGATCCGTCGAGACGGCCAGCTGCCAGGCCGGCTTCACGATCGTGCGGACCGTGAGCCACGCCTCGCCGAGCACGGTCTCCCCGGACGTGAGGCCGAGGGTGTAGTCGCCGACCGGCAGGTCCGCGATCGGCACCGCGGCGATGAAGGCGCCGTTCGCGTCGGGACGGGCGGTCACGGTGGCGATCGTCGGACTGACCTCACCCTCGGCCGAGTCGTCCGACGTTGCCAGCGTCAGCGTGACCGATGCCGGTACCGAGCCGTCGTCACGGTCGCGGACGATGCCCCAGGCGTTGATCGTGTCGGTGCTCCGGTAGTCGTACCGGTCCGTCGTGAAGATGTGCCACCAGTCGTCGGCCACCTCCGTCCCGCAGCTCCACCCGCACCACGCCTGGGCAAGTGGCAGGAATGCCGCACGCCCACCGTGGCGGACAACCACGATCGACCGGCTCATCGACTCCTCGTCTCCCTCGAGCAGGACCGGCGTCTTCGCTTGGAGGAGTCCGCGCCCGTCGGTCGAGCCGAGCCGCTTGCCGTCCATGGCCAGCGTCGCTCCCTCGGCCGCGCCACCGGTCGCGAGGTCGTTGACCCAGAACGCGGACGAGCCCTGGGCGAGGAGCGCGAACGTGGCGACGTCCGTCACCTGGAGGACCAGCTGGTCCGGCGTGCCGGGGTATCGCTCGGTCAGCAGGTACCAGCCGGCCTTGAGCCGCGGAACCTCGATCCAGCGCAGGCCCTCCTGGCCCTTGCGCACCTGCACGTTCCCCTTGAACACGCGTGTGAGGCCCTTCGTGCTCACGGCCGCGGTCGATGTCACGAGGGTCCATTCGGGGGCGTCGCGGATCGCCTCGAAGGCGCGCTCGGCCTCGGCGAGGCCGGCGAGACGGTGGATGGTCAGCGGGATCGTGGTCGGTCGCTTCGCCCCGTCGCGGATGGCGTCGACATGGACGGTGATCGCCGTGGCCTCCCGTGGATTGCCGTCGGCGAGCGAGTGGCGGAACGCCACGGTGGCACCCGGCGTGTCCGTGGACCGGGTCTCGAAGCGAAGGACGACGTCGTCCGCCAGCACCTGGCCCGTCCCGGCGAGCGGCAGCCCGTGCTGGAGCGTGACGGTGTACAGGCGGCCCTTGGCCAGCGGCGCGTCCGGCGCGAAGGCGACGGTGCGCCCGCCCTCCTTGAACGTGCCCGTGACCCCGGGCTTGATCGAGAAGAACTTCGCCACGTCCGACGCCTTCACGCCGTACTGGTCGAAGGTGAACTCGATGCCGGTGTCGCGCGGCACACGGACGGCCCTGTCCTCGGGGACCGTCCCGGTCACCGTCAGCGGCCCGGCCGCGACCGCGGCCCACATCGCCTCGGTGGTCCCGTCCGGTCGCACGAGGGCGATGCGGTAGCCCGTCCGTGGTCGAAGCGGGGCCTCCGTTCGAAGGAGCGCGGTCGCGCCGTCCGTCGAGACGACCGTGAACGAGATCGGCGGGTCGGCGACGAGGCCTGAGGCCAGCGCCTCGGGCGATCGGTCGTCGAGGCTCGTGAGGCGGAACTCGGTATCGACGGCAACCGCGCCGGTGCCGGACCGGGTCGGCTCGAGCAGGGCGGCCATGCCGGAACCCGTGCCGGAGCCTGCTCCAGGGACGTCGATGGGCTCCCAGGCCGAGGCGGGGATGGTGGGGGTCGGCGCGGTGGTGGATCCGGGCGCGATGGTCGTCCCCGGTCCGCTGCTCGCTGCCGCGGCCGGGCCCGATGCCGGTGGCGCGGAGCCTGCGGGTGCGCTGACCGTGACCGCCAGGGCCACGATCAGGATGAGGATGAGCCCGAGCCCGATGCTCCGATCTCGCTGGAGCCTCGACCCGTCGGGACGCACTCCGACGCCGCCCATCTTCTCGCTCCCGGCCGGCGCTGGGAGTGGACCCCGCTCGCCCGGCCGCGCGTGAGACGGTTTGCCCACCCGAACCGTGACACCGTCGCGCTCGCCCAGTCCACCGCACCGGCGCGTCGATCGCAAGTGCCGCGCGCACCTCCCGCGCTACCATGGCACGAGCCCCGTCGGACCTCGTCCCGGGGCCGTTCGCCGTGTCCGGGCGACGACCCGCCCGGACCGCATCGAGGAATTGCCAGCATCGTGAAGCTCGTCGTCGGCCTCGGAAATCCGGGCAACCAGTACGCGGAGACGCGGCACAACATCGGCTGGATGGTCCTGGACCGCCTCGCGGACCGGGCCGGGCGGTCTGGTCGCGGCCGCCAGCGCGACGCGTCGGAGAGCGTCCAGCTCCGGTACAAGGGGATGGACATCGTCCTCGCGAAGCCGCTGACCTACATGAACGAGTCCGGGATCGCGGTGCGCAAGCTGCTCGCCCGCGAGCGGGTCCCGCTCGTGGAGCTCCTCGTCGTCGCCGACGACTTCGCGCTGCCGTTCGGCAAGCTCCGGTTCCGGGAGGCGGGTTCGCACGGCGGCCACAACGGCCTGCGCTCGATCATCGAGGAGCTCGGCACCGAGAAGTACAGCCGCCTCCGGGTGGGGATCGGTGAGCCGGGACGAGGCGCCGTGGACCACGTGCTCTCGAAGTTCGCGGCAGACGAGCGGGCGCGCCTCCCGATCCTCCTCGACGCGGCGGCGGATGCGGTGGAGGCGTGGGCCCGAGAGGGGACGTCGAAGGCGGCGAACCGGTTCAACCCGTTCGAGCTCCAGGCACCTGCGGCCACCGGCGAGGATGGGGCTGCGCCGAAACCCGGCGAGGTCGGCGGGCCGGCTGACGACGCCGGCGTGCGACGGACGAAGACGGGCTGGCGTCGAATCCTCCCGGGCAGGGGCGAGGACGACCCGGGGAACGGCGACCGCCGATGAGCGACGTCCCGCCCGCCCAGGACCCCGCCCTCGCGACGCAGCCGTTCTACCGCTCGGCGGCGGACGAGGCGGCCGTCCACGCCCTCTACGACGAGGCACGGGCCGCGCTCCCGTTCGCGACCACGGAGCGGACGGTCGAGACCCGCCTCGGCCGGACGCACCTCCTGGTGGCAGGGCCCGAGGGTGCGCCGGACGTCGTGATGCTCCAGGGCGGCAACGTCGTGAGCCCGCTGACCCTGGCGTGGCTCGCGTCGATCGTGGATCGCGCCCGGATCTGGGCGCCGGACACCCTCGGGCAGCCGGGTCGCAGCGAGGGCGTCCGGCCGGTGCGCAACGAGGCGTTCGGGCCGTGGCTCGTCGACCTGCTCGACGGGCTGGGGCTCGACCGGCCGGCCTTCGTCGCCGCGTCGCAGGGCGTCGGGCCGTTCCTCGAGCTCGCCGCGCTCGCGCCCACGCGGATCGCGCGGGCGGCGCTCGTCGTGCCGTCGGGGATCGTCGGGACGCCGATCGGGGGGATGCTCAAGCTCACCGCGGGGTACTTCGGCTACCGGCTCCGGCCGGGCGATGCCCGCAGCCGGTCCGCGCTCCGGGTGCTCACCGGCGGCCCCGAGGCGGACCCGCTCATGGTCCGCGCGACGTCGCTCTCGTTCGGGGGCACGAAGCTCGAAACGTCGATGCCCCCGCTCGCGACGCCGGAGCGGATGGCCGGGCTCGAGGCGCCCGTGCTCGTGCTCGCCGGCGCGCACGACCCGCTGTTCCCCGCACGGCTCGTCCTGCCGCGGGCCCGCGAGCTGTTCCCGAACCTCGCGGACACCGTGGAGCTCCCCGGTGCCCACCTTCCCGGCCCGGCGGACCTGCGCGTCCTCGCGGAGCGCCTCGGGCCGTTCCTGCTCGGCGGGCGTCCATGAGCGACCGGTATCGCGGAAGGACCACCCGCCAGCGGAACGTCGCCGACAAGGTCGCCCGCGAGTGGGCGGAGCGTCGCGCCGCCGCGGAACAGGCCGAGCAGACGGTGGACCTCGACCGGGCGTCCGCCGAGGCGGAGGTTGAGCTGCTCGATCCGGCGGCACGGCCCGACGCGGGCACCGCGCCCGTCCGGAAGCCGGCCCGACCGGTCGCCGCCACGCGCTCCGCCGACACCCCTGCCGGGCGCGCCGGCCGCCGCGTCCCCGACCTCGCGGCGCTGCCCCGCCTCCTCCACGAGACCGGATCTTTCGCCTCGCTGCGGGAGCGGCTCGGCGCGGCCGGGACCGCGCCCGGGATGCACGGCCGGCACGTGGGGCTGACGTCCGTCCCCCACGGGGCGAAGTCGTACCTCGCGGCGGCCCTCGCCCTCGCGGCGGACGGCGAGCGGATCTGCTGGGTCGCGCGGGACGCGGAGATCGGGGACCGGGTCGCGGAAGAGCTCGGCGCGTGGCTGGGGGATCCAGCCCTCGTCGCGGTGCTCGAGCCGCGGACGTCCCTGGCATACGAGCGGAGCGAGCTCGTCCCGGACGAGACGGCAGCGCGCGTCGCGGCGCTCGCCGCATGGCGTGGTGGGACGGCGAAGGTCCTCGTCGCGAGCGTCCAGGCGCTCCTCCAGGCGACGCTCGGCCCGGACGACCTCCCGGCCACGCTCCGGACGCTGAAGGCCGGGACGCGGATCGGGATGGACGCGCTTCTCGGCGAGCTGCTGGAGCGCGGGTACGCGCCGGTCCTCGAGGTCGCGGGCCGCGGCGAGTTCGCCAGGCGTGGCGGCATCGTCGACGTGTTCCCGCCGAGCGCGCCGCTCCCCGTCCGGATCGAGTTCTTCGGCGACGAGATCGACTCCCTGCGCGCCTTCGACCCGACCGACCAGCGCTCCGTTGAGGCCGTCCGCGAGCTGGCGCTCCTCCCCGCGACCGAGTTCCTCCTCCCTGAGGGCGGGCCCGCGGTCGTCCGCGAGCGGCTCGGCAGGCTCGCCACGAGGCTCCCGGAGCGCCTCGCGCTCGACCTTGCGCGGTTCGCCGGCGATGTCACCGACCCGGACCGGCCAGCCGCCGTCACCACCGGCCGCGCGCTCGCCGCGGGCGATGCCGCGGAGGTCTGGGCGCGGCTCATCGCTCCGTCGATCGGGCTCGACCACCTCGACCCGGGCACGCTCCTCGTCCTCGACGAGCCGGGCGACCTCGCCGACGCCGCCGACTTCCTGTGGCGCCAGGCCGACGAGCGCCACGCCGAGCTCGTGGACCAGGGCGACCTGCCCCGCGACTGGCCGACCGCCTACCTCCCGCCACGCGACTGGAAGAGCCGGCTGCACGGCGCGCGGACGCTGGAGCTCACCTGGCAGAGCGAGGCCGTCGACGCCGAGGGCATGGCGCACGCCTCGAAGAGCCTGACGTCGGGCGACCTCTTCGGCTGGCGCGAGCCCGTCCTGCCGCCGGGGCGCACCGAGCGGCTCGTCGACGGCGTCGAGCACTGGCTGGGCGAGAAGGCGCGGGTCGTCCTCGTGAGCGACCAGGCGCCGCGGCTCGCGGAGCTCCTGGGCGAGGCCGGCCATCCCGTCGGCATCGTCTCGCGCGTCGCGGAGGCCCCGCCGCCGGGCGCGATCGCCCTCGTCGACCGGAGCCTCAACGGCGGGTTCGAGGGCGGCCCGGACGGCCTCGCCGTGGTCACGGATCGCGAGCTGTTCGGCACCGTCCGCGTCCGCCGCCCGAAGGCGATGCGCCGCGTCGTCCCGCGCGACATCCTCGAGCGCCTCACGCCCGGCGACATCGTCGTCCACATCGACCACGGCCTCGCGCGCTACGAGCAGATGCTCCGCCGCGGCGAGGCGGGCCAGGAGCGCGACTACCTCGAGCTCTCGTTCAACGGCGGCGACCGGATCTTCGTCCCCGTCGAGCAGATCAACCGCGTCTCGCGCTACTCGGGTGGCGAGCACCCGACGCTGTCGCGTCTCGGGGGCACGGACTGGCTGCGCACGAAGCAGCGGGTGCGCAAGGCGGTCACCGATCTCGCCGACGAGCTCCTGCGCCTGTACGCGAAGCGCGAGGCGGCCGAGGGCTTCGCGTACCAGCCCGATACGCCCTGGCAGGGCGAGATGGAGGCGTCGTTCCCGTACGAGGAGACGCCCGACCAGCTCCGCGCCGCGGTCGAGGTCAAGGTCGACATGGAGACGCGCCGGCCGATGGACCGCCTGGTCGTCGGCGACGTGGGGTACGGCAAGACCGAGGTGGCGCTGCGAGCCGCGTTCAAGGCGACGCAGGACGGGAAGCAGGTCGCCGTGCTCGTCCCCACGACCGTGCTGGCAGGGCAGCACTTCACCACGTTCTCGCAGCGGTTCGCGGCGTTCCCGATCAACGTCCGGCTGCTGTCCCGGTTCGTCTCGGCGAAGGAGCAGGAGGCGACGGTCGCGGGGCTCGCGGCCGGGACGGTGGACATCGTCATCGGCACGCACCGGCTGCTGTCGAAGGACGTCGCGTTCAAGGACCTGGGGCTCGTCGTCGTGGACGAGGAGCAGCGGTTCGGCGTCGCGGCGAAGGAGCGGCTCAAGCAGCTGCGGAGCGCCGTGGACGTCCTGACGCTCTCCGCCACGCCGATCCCGCGCACGCTCAACCTTGCGCTCGCGGGGATCCGGGACCTCTCCGTCATCGAGACCCCGCCCGAGGACCGGCTGCCGATCCAGACACGGGTCGCGGAGGCGTCGGCGGGGCTCGTCCGCGACGCGATCCTGCGCGAGCTCGACCGCGGCGGCCAGGTGTTCTACGTCCACAACCGGGTCGAGACGATCGAGGCGCAGGCCGAGCAGCTCCGGCGGCTGCTCCCCGGCGCCCGGATCGTCGTCGGGCACGGCCAGATGGGGGAGGGCGCGCTCGAGAAGGTCATGCTCACGTTCGCCGACGGCGCGGCCGACGTCCTCGTGTGCACGACGATCATCGAGTCGGGGCTCGACATCCCGAACGCGAACACGATCGTGATCGACCGGGCGGACACGCTCGGGCTCGCGCAGCTCTACCAGCTGCGGGGGCGGGTCGGGCGGTCCTCGCGGCGGGCCTACGCGTACCTCCTCTACCGGCGGCGGGAGCGGATGAGCGAGGAGGCGCGCAAGCGGCTCCAGGCGATCTTCAACGCGTCGGAGCTTGGCGCCGGGTTCCAGATCGCGCTCGCGGACCTCGAGATCCGCGGGGCGGGGAACATCCTCGGCGGCGAGCAGTCGGGGTTCATGGCCGCGGTGGGGTTCGACCTGTACAGCCGGCTCCTCGCCGAGGCGGTCGAGGAGGCGAAGGCCCGGCGCGAGTTCCGCGAGCCCGTGCGCGAGGTGCCCCAGGCCGTCGTGGATCTGCCGGTGGACGCGCACCTGCCCGACTCGTACGTCCCCGACGAGGCGCAGAAGCTGGAGCTCTACCGGCGGCTCGCCCGTTCCCGCACGGCGGGCGACCTCGCCGCGTTCCGCCAGGAGGTCACGGACCGCTACGGCCCCATGCCCGCCCCGGTGCAGCGACTCGTCGAGGTCGCGGAGCTGCGGCTCGCGGCGGAGTCCGCGGGGGTCGCCTCGCTCGCACGCGAGGAAGGCTGGCTCGTCGTGCGGTTCGGGGCGGGCCTCTCGCGCGCGACGGCGATGCAGCTGCTGGCCCCGTCGGGGATCGGCGGCCCGCTGCCGGGCATCCGCCCCGGCGACATGACCTTCGCCTCCAACCAGGTCCGCCTCCGGCTGCCGAAGGACCCGCTCAAGGGCTGGATCCTCACGCAGGCGGTGGTGTCACGGCTGGTCGCCGCGACGACCACCGCCGGCGCCGCGGAGGCATAGCCGCCTCGCGCCGCGTCATCTGCCCACCGGTGGGTAGCGGACAACGGAGGCTCTGCGCCTGCAGAGGGGCACTGGCGTCTCGGGCGTCCTTCGTCATCTACCCGCCCGGCAGGTACTGGACAGCCACCCGCCCCATCCCGCCCGCCCGGTAGGTGTATGAGGGCCGCGATGCAAGATTTACACAGATTCTCGGCGCTTCGACCTCCCGCCCGGCCGGCCACCACCCGCCGCACGGGGGTATGACCAACATCGCCAGTCGCGTAGGCACCCTCGCGGACGAGGCGGCCGACGTCTTCCTCGTGAACGGCGGCGACACGATCTACCTCGACCGCTGGATGCGGGAGTCCGGGCTGGCGGAGCTCCTGCCCTCGCTGGATGCTGTCTACGTGGGGCTCAGCGCCGGGAGCCTCGTGATGTGCCCGTCGGTCGACGAAGTCTTCGCGGCATGGACGTCGCCCGCCGGCGGCGAGGGGCTCGGCTTCGTCGACTTCGCGATCTTCCCCCACCTCGACCACCCGGACCTGCCCGAGAACACGACCGCCGACGCCGAGCGATGGGCGACGCGACTCGCCACCGCCGGGTACGCGATCGACGACGCGACGGCGATCAAGGTGGTCGATGGGGTCGCCGAGGTGATCTCCGAGGGGCAGTGGCGGCTGTTCACCCCGGGTGGCCACGCGTCCGTGTAGCGGCCCGCGATCGCGCTTCCTGTCAAGCAACGATTCGAAGCTGATCTCGCCCTCGGCGGCGCCGTAGCTCGCCGATGTTGCCGGTGGGGCATCACTGCCGGGCTGGAGGCGCCCTGTCGCGCGACTCGAACCCGTCCAGCCCGGATTCGTTGCCTCAGGGCACCGGCGGCCAGCGCGGCCCTGCTCGTCGATGGTGCCGGGGCGGTCACTGCCGCTGGAGCGCCCTGTCGCGCGGTTCGACCCGTCAGCCGGGTCGGCTCCGGGCACCGGCGAGCTGAATGACGTGGCGGATCAGTCGGCGTAGCGGGCGTCGCGCCAGGCGAGGGCGGCCTTCACACCGCGCTCCTTCGCGATCGCGTTGAACTCGCGCTGCTCGGGGGTGTCGGCGGCATTGAGCATCGCCGAGAGCTCGAGGTTCTCGGCCACGGCCTGGCGGAGGCCCATCGCCTCGTAGGCCCGGTTGAGCGCGATCTTCGTGAGGCGCAGGACCGGGAGCGGCGTGGGGGCGATGCGGCGGACGAGCTCGCCGACGGCAGCCTCGAGCTCCTCCGCCGGGTACCACCCGGTTGACCAGGCCGACACGCTCCGCCTCGGCGGCGTCGATGGAGTCGCCCGTGAACAGCAGCTCGTTCGTCTTCTTCTGGCCGAGCACGAACGGCATCAGCAGCGTGACCGGCCCGGAGCCGAACCGGATCTCGGGCTCGCCGAACTTCGCGTCCTCGGTCGCGACGATGAGATCGCAGGCCATCGCGAGCTCGCACGCCCCGCCGAGGCACCAGCCGCGGACCGCCGCGATCACCGGCTTCGGGAGGCTCCAGACGCGCATCGTCACGTCGATGTCGTGCGCCAGCTCCTCGCGCCAGCCGAGGGCGCCGTCGATGCCCGACTCGTTCTCGGGCGAGATGTCGAAGCCGGCGGAGAACGCGCGCCCGGCACCGGTGAGCACGACGACCTTGACCTCGTCGTCGGCCTCGGCCCGCCCGAGCGCCTCGTGGAGCCCCGCGACCATCTCGCGGCTGATCGCGTTGAGCTTGTCCGGTCGGTTGAGGGTGATCCAGGCGGCGGGCCCGCGCCGCTCGTACAGGACGACATCGTCGGTCATTCGCGGATCGTAGGCGCAGGCCCCGCCGGTCGTGCGTGGCGTTGCGGCCCGTGCGCGTTGCACCCACGCACCGGCTGGCGCGAACGCGTACGATCGGGGTCGGAGGGATGGCGCTGGATGGGGAACGGATGATCTCGACGATCGTCGTGCGCGAGGCGCTGCCGGAGGATCAGCCGGCCGTCGACGCGTTTCTCGAGGTCCATGGGACCGCCCTCGTCGCCCGGCTGGGCGAGCTCATCGACGCCCGCCTCCCGCCGGCGCTGGTCGCGCAGGACGGCGACCGCGTCGTCGGCGTGCTGACGTGGATCGCCCACGAGGCGTCGTTCGAGGTGCTCACGCTCCACGTGACCGACCAGTGGCGCGGCACCGGAACCGCCCTGCTCGACGGGGCG
The DNA here is from genome assembly GCA_963715245.1 of uncultured Chloroflexia bacterium. Lineage (GTDB taxonomy): Bacteria > Chloroflexota > Limnocylindria > Limnocylindrales > CSP1-4 > CAIXZV01. The sequence continues at coordinate 1,418,586 of CAVQRM010000006.1, read as the reverse complement.
CTGCGCCTGGCCGCGTCGCTCGCCTTCAACCGCGTGTGGCTCATCACCACGAACGACAACACCGACGCGCTCCGGTTCTACCAGCACCGCGGGTTCCGCCTCGCCCGCCTGCACCGCGGCGCTGTCGAACGCTCCCGTGCCACGCTCAAGCCGACGATCCCCGAGCTCGGCCTCCACGGCATCCCCATCCGCGACGAGCTCGAGCTGGAGCTCATCCTCCCGGGAGACCTCCCCGGGTGACCTGACGCTCGGCGACGCGAGCAGCCTCACGGCTGCACGAGGGCTGGACCCGCCCTGCGCCACCTCCGCCCCGGCCGTTGTCCCACAGCCAACGAATTCGCGGCTGGAACCCCGCAATCCGACGCGCCGACGGGGTCGCAGCCCGCGATCGGTGCCTCAGGAGCAACACTCCAGAGTTTCGAGGCTCCCGCGGCCGGTGGCAGCTCGCAATTCGTTCACTCCCAGGCAACACGACATCCAGACGGAGATCACGCTGGCGGATCGGCAACGGCTACACGCGTGATGGTCGACGTGCGGTGTAGGCGCGGGATGATGGACCGACGTCGAGGTCACCGCCACGCTATGCGACGGACCACTGCCGAACCGGCCGGCGATCCGCGAGGCCTTGTCAACCGTACTGTTGGGCACGATGGCAATTGGCGAGCCGCATGATGGACAGGAGCCGCCCAAGGCCTGGGCCCCGGAGCCCGTCCACCACGGTGGCAAGCGGCGGGCCCTCGCCCTCGGCGTGCTCCCGGTGATCGGCCTCGTCGCGGCGGTGGCGATCGGCCTCATGGCGCCCGCAGGCGTGCCGGTCCCCGAAACCCCGGCGCCCCGAGCGGCAGCGGGATCGAGCGCGCCCGGCGGGGCGTCTCAGGTCCCGGCTGTCCCCGCGGCACCGTGGGTTCCGGGACCTCCCGGACGCATCGCGTACGTCGGGCCGACCGGCCGGCTGGCCGTCGTCGACGACAGGACGGGCGAGACCGTGGCCATTCCGATCCCGGGCATCGTCACCGGGCCGCCGGCCTGGAGCCCGGATGGGACGCGACTCGCCGTGATCGTCACGGACCCGGAGGCCACCCGGCTCTACGTCGTTGAGATGCCCGCGGAGGGGGCGGGAGGCGATCCCGAGGCGGTTGTCGTCTACAGCAGCGGCGCCCAGCGTCCCTTCTACGCGCACTGGGCGCCGGACGGGGAGCGGGTCGGGTTCCTCGCCGGCGACGACGACGGGATCTCGCTCCGGACGGCCCTGGCGGACGGCGGCGAGGCCGTGGACGGTCCGCAGCGCGACGGCGTCCTGCGCCGCGGCGCGCCGCTCTACTTCACGTGGACGGACGCCGATCGCATGCTCCTGCACGTCGGAGCCGGCGCGGACGCCTTCACGGGCGAGATCGATCTCGACGGGGTCGAGGCCGGCCCGGTCGTCCCGGGGACGGGTGCGTTCCGGGCTGCCGCTGCGCGCAGTGGCGGCACGATCGTGGCCTATGTCACGGGCGGCGCCGCTCCGGAGGTCGTGCTCGAGTCGCGTGACGGCGCGAGGGTTGGCCGCATGCCCGTGTTCGGGCCCGCGGCTCTTGCCTTCAATCCCGCCGGCACCACGCTCGCGACGATCGCGGCCGGCGCTCGCGGCGCCGACCCCGCTGGCTTCCCGATCGGTCCATTGCGCCTCCTCGATTCCGGCACGGGCGAGGTGCGGACGCTCATCGACGAGCCAGTCGTCGCCTTCTGGTGGTCACCGGACGGACGCACGATCGCCGCCCTGCGGCTGGCCACCGGCGGCGACCCGTCGACCGCGGCCGTGCCCGGTGTCGCCCTCGCCGCGGCCAATGGGGTGCCGGCCGCGGCCAATGGGGTGCCGGCCGCGGCCAGCCCGGAACCGGCGCCCGGGTTCCGTCTCAACTTCGTGGATGTCGCGACGGGGGACGTCCGGTCCGATCGTGCGATCCGGCCAGGTGGCGACTTCGTGAACGCGGTGCTCCCGTACTTCGACCAGTACGCGCTGAGCCACCGGGTGTGGTCTCCGGATGGCACGGCGATCGTGCTCCCGCTCGAGGACGCAGCGGGACGAACGCAGGCGACCGTCCTCGACGCCGACGGCGCCGAACCCCGGCCGATCGCCGAGGCGCGCCAGGCGTTCTGGGCTCCCTGACCTCCCCTGCGGACGGTCGAGACCGTTAGCATCGACGCACACCCGATCCAGGCGAGGAGGCGCGCGCGATGCTCACGGCCACCAAGGACCTCATGCTCCCGGCGACCGTCACCGGATCGTGGCCGCGGCCGCGCTGGTACGACCAGGGGTTGTGGGGCCGGCCCCTCGACACGGCGCTCCTCGACGTCCGTTTCCGGGAGCAGTTCCTCGACGCGCACGCCACCGTCATCGCGGACCAGACGCGGGCCGGGCTCGACATCCTGACCAACGGCGACTACCACCTCGACGAGGACTTCGCCGGCCGCTCGTGGCACCACTACCCGCTCCAGCGCTGGACCGGCCTCGAGCACGAGGAGCTCCAGTACGAGCGCTCGCGCGACTCGCTCCTGGCGTTCCCCGCGGGCACCCTGATGAACGAGATCGAGACGACCTGGCGCTGGCCGCGGGTCGTGGGCAAAGTGGAGCACGACCCCAGGAACCCGCTCGAGTACGCGAAGCTGTGGCGCATCGCCCAGGCGCGCGCCGGCAAGCCCGTGAAGTTCGGGACGTGCTCGTCGCAGGTGCTCTCGATCTTCCTCGACAGCCACACGTCCGAGTACGACCTCGACGACAAGAAGCAGCTCATCTGGGACATGGCCACGGCGATGAACATCGAGCTGCGACAGCTGGCGGCGGCCGGGGCGAAGGTCATCCAGGTCGAGGAGCCGACGATCCACTTCACGGCCGCCTTCCACCCTGAGGAGACGGAGCTGCTCGACTTCATGGTCGAGGCGTTCAACCACGAGGTGGATGGGCTGGACGATGTCGAGGTGTGGATCCACACCTGCTGGGGCAACCCGATGATGCAGAAGGTGTACAGCGGCGAGTCGTACGCGAACTCGATCGACACGTACCTCAACCGCCTGAAGGGCGACGTGTGGACGGTCGAGATGACCGAGCGGGACTTCGCCGAGATCGACCTGTTCAAGCCCTACGCCGGCAGCCTTGCGAAGAAGGTGGCGGTGGGCGTCGTCAACCACCGCCAGCTGCAGGCGGATCTGCCCCAGGTCGTCGCCGGTCGCGTGCGGCGCGCCATGAAGGCCATCCCCGCGGAGAAGCTCGTGCTCTCGTCGGACTGCGGGTTCGGGCGCCAGGGCTGCAACCGGACCGTCGCCTACTACAAGGCTGCGGCCATCGCCCAGGGCCGGAACATCGTGCTCAAGGAGCTGGGCCTCGAGCCGCGCTACGTCCCGGGTGCGGACCCGGCGCTCCAGACCGACGTCCTCCCGGACCGCGAGCCGCTGACGCACCTGCCGTCGCCCTGGGGGTAAGCGGTACCCGGCGCCCATCCGCGCCGCACGAGCCGTAACGGGCACGCAATGCCGGCGGGCCCGTGGACGGGACGGCCACAGGCCGCAGCACGCCGGCTCGTCCGGGTCGTCAGGCCGGGCTGGTGGACCGGCGCGGCCCCCGGGCGGCGAAGACGGCCGCCGAACCGATCGTCGTCAGCTCAACGTCCTCGAACGACGCACCCAGGATCCCCGCGAGCATCGCCTCGCTGTCGTCGAGGTTGTCGAACCCGCCGTTCCAGTTGAACGCCTTGAGGAATGCCCGGGCCTGGGGCGTGTGGCGGCCGGTCCGGCCGAGCACGGTCGTGCCGAACAGGACCCCGTCGGGCTCAAGGACCGCTGCCACGTGTTGGATCGCCTTCGCCTTCCGCTCGGCGGGTCCAGGCAGGCAGTGGATGACGAGATTGAGGGCGGCGGACGCGTAGCGATCCTCGAGCGGCAGCGGCTTGAGGACGTCGGCCTCGACCGCGGTGAGCTCGAGGTGCGCGAGGCGTGGCACGCAGTGCCGGAGGACGTTCGGGTTCGGATCGAGGATCGTGACCTCGCTGCCTGCCGGCAGGCCGGACCGGCGGATGAAGGCGCCGGTGCCCGGCCCGACGTCAAGGTGGCGTGGCCGGATGTGGCGCCGGTAGTGGTCGACGAGATGGTGGGCGGGACACCGCCACACGAAGCGGGCGATCGGCCCGAGGACGAGCGGGTCGTAGAGATGGAGCAGGCGCGGCGTGTACTCGGACTGGCCCTTCCAGGCCGGGTCGTCGCGATCCATGGCACTGCGCCTCCTGGGTCCGCCGGGGCTGGGCCCGGCGCGAATTCATGCCGTGATCCTGCGCCGGGGTGCGTTACGGTTTCGTCCATGAACGGATCACTGCTGTCTGATGCCTTTGGCCACCACGTGTGGGCGACGGTCACGCTGATCGACACCTGCTCATCGCTCACGGAGGAGCAGCTCCAGGCCACGGTGCCGGGCACCTACGGGTCCATTCTCGAGACCCTGCGGCACACCGTCGGTGCGGACGTCTCGTACCTGTCGCTGCTCTCGGGCGGCAGCGTGGCCGAGATCGACGAGGCGTCGCTCGATCTTCCGGGACTCCGGGCGGCGATGGAGGCGACCGGGCCGGCATGGTCGGCGCTGCTGGCGCTCGACCTGGATCCGGAGGCGATGGTCGTCCGCGATCGCGACGACGGGAGCACGAGCGGTGCGCCGCTGGGGGTTCGGCTCGCGCAGGCGATCCACCACGGGACGGACCACCGCAGCCAGGTCTGCACCGCGCTCACGAGCCTCGGCATCGAGCCGCCGGAGATCGACGTCTGGTCGTACGCCTGGAAGGACGGGCGCCTCACGGAGACCGAACCCACCGCGTGACCGTCGCGCCTGCCCAGGAGGGCCCCGCATGAGCGTCCCGAACCCCGCCGTCGACGAGTACATCGCCGGGCTCGCCGAAGATCGCCGCGAGCCGATGTCCGGGCTGCGCGAGACGATCCGTGCCGCCGCGCCGGACGCCGACGAGGTGATCACGTACAAGATGCCCGGGTTCACCTCGAACGGGACGTTCCTCGTCTCGTACGACGCGTTCAAGGCGCACTACAGCCTGTTCCCGGCCAGCCAGGCGGTCATCGAGGAGTTGGGGGACGAGGTCACCCCGTACGTCGCCGGCCGGGGCACGTTGCGCTTCACCGCGAGCCGTCCGCTGCCGCTGGACCTCATCCGGCGGATCGTCGAGATCCGTGTTCGGGAGAACGCCACCGCGGCCGCCAGGCGCTGATGCGGCTGGTCGAGGCCGGGACCGGAGACCTCTCCGCGGCGGATCTGCGCGCGATCCGGCAGCTCATGGACGACGCCTTCGCGGGCGACTTCGACGACGAGGACCTCGAGCACGCGCTCGGCGGGCGGCACTGGCTGCTCACGCTCGAGGGCCGGCTCGTCGCCCACGCCTCGGTCGTGGAGCGGTCGATCGCGGTCGACGGGGAGCGGCTGCGCACCGGCTACGTGGAGGCGGTCGGGACGGCCCCGGACCTCCAGCGGCAGGGGCACGGCACACGGGTGATGGAACCCGCGACGAGCTACGTCCGCGAGCGCTTCGAGCTCGGCTGCCTGGGTACCGGCGAGTGGGCGTTCTACGAGCGCCTCGGCTGGGAGCGCTGGCGGGGCCCCTCGTACGTGCGCCTCGGGAGCGGCGTCCTGCAGCGGTCGCCCGACGACGACGACGGGATCATGATCCTGCGGACGCCCGCCACGCCGCCGATCGACCTGGCCTCGCCGATCGCCTGCGACTGGCGCCCGGGCGACTCCTGGTAGGACGGATCAAGCCCGCCGGGTCAGGCCCGGCGGATCACGTCGCCGACGCGGACCCTGCCACCCCGGACGACCCGGGCACCGACGCCGCGCAGCCGCGCCTCGCGGCCCTCGGGGGAGTTGATCCAGCGCAGGGCATCGGAGCCGAACCTGGCGCTGAACTTCGCGCAGCCCGTGTGCGGCTTGACGCTGATCTCCAGCTCGGCCTCGCCGACGACGATCCGGGTGCCGGGCGGCAGGTGATCGATCGAGAGGTCGAAGTCGACGAGGAGCTGGTCACCCGCGAACGCCCACCGGGTCCGGTCCTGCTCGATCGCGGCGAGGACGCGGGTGCTCATGAGCATGAGCTGCGACTCGGGGTTCGCGGCGCCGTCCGGCGTGGAGCTGCTGCCGCGAGCCAGCCAGTCGTCGCCGACGATGCCCTCGCGCAGGTCGAGCACGACCTCGTCCACGACGAGCCGCCGGTCCCTCGCGGGCCGGACCACGAGCATCTCGACCGTGCCGGTGTCGCGGGGGGAGGCGAGGACCGACTCGAGCGAGCCCTCGAACTCGCGGTTGCGGTCCGGGGCGCGGCCGGTGGTCTCCTCGGAGGCGTCGAGGGCAGTGTCGATGTGCATGGAGCCAGTGTGGCGCATCCGCCCGGGTTGGCAAATCGCGCCCGACGGTCGAGCCTGCATGGTCGCGGCGGTCGAGGCGGCACGCGTGCCTGGCGACACTCGGCCCTGCACCGGGCGGCGCGCTCCGGTGACCATGTGGCGATGCCGACGCCGAGCACGGTCGCCCAGCCGCGGCCCTACCGCAACGACGACGCCGACTGGTGGGCCGTCCGCCGGCTGCTCGTCGAGAGCCACGCCGCCTCGCCGCCGCTGTGGAACTGGGACATCCGGCACTGGGACGGGTCGCGGTTCCACAACGAGGTTCCACGACTCGGGGACGGGTTCGCGTCGCGCACGACCGTGTGGGCGACGGGCGACGGGCGGATCGTCGCGGCGGTCCACCCCGAGGGCGAGGGTGAGGGCGGTCACGAGGCGTACCTCTCGCTCGATCCGGCGTTCCGCCACCTGGAGCCGGAGATGCTCGAGCGCGCGGAGGAGACGCTCGCCGGTGACGTGGACGGTGTGCGCACGCTCGACATCACCGCCTGGGACTACGACCTGCCGCGGCGGGGACACCTCGCCGCGCGTGGGTACCGGCAGCTCCCGAGCGGGATCTGGCTGCGTCGGGTCCGGCCGGGCCAGGCGCCGATCCCCGAGTCGCCGGTCGCGGACGGCTACCGGGTCCGGACGACCGAACGCACCCTCGACGACGCCGCCCGGATGGCCCGGCTCCTCAACGCGGCCTTCAACCGCTCGATCCACACGGCGGCCGAGTACGCGACGTTCATGGCGCACTCGCCGTCGTTTCGCAGCGACCTCAACCTCGTCGCCGAGGCTCGCGATGGGTCGTTCGCCGCCCACGTCGGCGTGACCTACGACGAGCACAACCGACACGGCGTGTTCGAGCCCGTGTGCACCGATCCGGCGCACCTTCGCCGGGGGCTTGCGCGGACGCTCATGTTCGAGGGCCTGCGTCGCCTGACCGATCTCGGGGCCGTCACCGCCCACGTCGAGACCGGCGATGCAGAGGCGGCGAACGCGTTCTACGTGTCGCTCGGGTTCACGGAGGAGTACCGGGCGCACACGTGGCGCCGGGAGTGGGACGAGCGCGGCGCCCGCTGACGAACCCCGTACGATGGGGGCGATGGATGCCGATCTCGCCGCCCTCCCTCGCTGGGGCTTCGGGGACCCCGGTCGCGTTCGGGACCAGCTCACCGCGCTCGCCCTCGCCGGGACGAAGACGGCGACGACGAGCCTGCTCGTCGAGTTCGAGCTTGACGGCGAGGCAATCCCGGATCCCGGCGACCTGCAGCTGCTCATCGACTCTGACGAGCGGCCGGTCGCGGTGGTCGAGACCGAGTCGATCAGGATCGTCCGCCTCGCGGACGTCGACGACCGACACGCGATCGACGAGGGCGAGGGCTACGCGAACGCCGCCGAGTTCCGCGTCACGCACGAGGCGTTCTGGAACGGCTACATCGACCGGATCCGCCTGGGCATCGGCGACCCGGGCTTCGCCGTGACCGACGACACGCCGGTGGTGCTGGAGCGGTTCCGGATCGTCCAGCTGCTCGAGCCCGGCGAGATCGAATGACGCGTCGGCCCTGGTTCGGGCTCCACCTGCCGAACTTCACCTTCCCGGACACGCCGCCGGAGCGGCTGTTCGACCGAGTCGTCGAGCAGGCTCGCGCCGCCGAGACGGCCGGGTTCGGCCTGGTCACCGTCATGGACCACCTCAACCAGGTCCCGGTCGTCGGCCCCCAGGAGGAGCCGATGCTCGAGGCCTGGTCGACGCTCGCGGCCCTCGCGCGCGAGACGACCACGATCGGTCTCGGGCCGCTCGTGAGCGGCGTGACGTACCGCAACCCGGCGCTCCTCGCGAAGACCGCGACGACGCTCGACGTGCTGTCGGGCGGCCGGAGCGTGTTCGGGCTCGGGGCGGCCTGGTTCGAGGCGGAGCACGAGTCGTTCGACTTCGCGTTCCCGGCGATCCGGGAGCGGATGGACCGGCTCGACGAGGCGCTCGCGATCGCGCGGCTGATGTTCATGCAGGAGCGGTCCACCTTCGAGGGCCGCCACTACGCGGTCCGCGACGTCATCAACGTCCCTCGGCCGGTGCAGCCGGGCGGGCCGCGGATCATCGTCGGCGGCGGTGGTGAGCAGCGGACGCTCCGGATCGCGGCCCGGCACGCGGACATCACGCACTGGTTCCCCCTGGGCCTCGAGGCGCTCGCGCGCAAGACGGATCTCCTGCGCCGCTACTGCGACGAGATCGGCCGGGACCCTGACACGATCGAGCGGACGATGGGTGCGCCGGTCTTCGTCGCCGCGACGGACGCCGAGGCCCGAGCCCTGCTCGACCGGATCGCGCCCGAGCGCCGCGAGTACACGCCGGCCGGCACGCCGGCACAGGTCGCCGATGGGCTGCGCCCCTATCTCGACGCGGGCTTCACCGGGTTCACGTTCAACAACGTGTTCTACGGCCGCCCGGAGCAGATCGCCCTCGTCGGGGAGCTGCTCGCGCTGGTCCGCTAGGCGCGGCGGTTGAGCGTGCTCCTCGCCGCGTACGGCCGGACCGGGACGACGGCCCGGGTGGTCGATCGGGCGCGCGCGGCCGGAGGAGCGCTCAGCGAACAGGCGCTGCCACGCACGAGGAGGTGTCCAGTGACGGTGAAGCCCTTCCGGTTCCTCGCCCATCCCGGCGACATTGTCGACGGGCGATCCCTGCGCGATGCCGCCCAACGCGCGGAGGCTATCGGCTACCACGCGCTCGTGTATCCGGACCACATCGTGGTGCCGTTCGGGTTCGTGCCGGTCCTGTCGACCATCGCCGCCGTGACCGATCGCCTGCGGGTCGCCCCGTTCGTGGCCAACAACGACCTGCGTCACCCGGCGCTCCTCGCCCAGGATCTCGCGACGCTCGACGTGCTCAGCGGCGGGCGTCTGGACGTCGCCATCGGGGCCGGCTGGAACCGGCCCGAGTACGACGCGCTCGGGATCGGCTTCGACCCTGTCGGCGTCCGCGTGGGCCGGCTGGCCGAGGCCGTGCGGGTGCTCAAGGGCTGCTTCGGCGACGGGTCGTTCACCTTCGAGGGCGAGCACTACACGGTGCGCGATCACGACGGGCTGCCGAAGCCGGTGCAGCGGCCGCACCCGCCCCTGTTCATCGGCGGCGGCGGGCGGCGGCTGCTCACGCTCGCCGGCCGTGAGGCGGACATCGTCGGGCTGGCCCCGCGGACGCTGGCGACGACGGGTGCGACGGTCGTCCGCTCCGACCCGCGCTCGATCACGATCGCGGCGACGGAAGAGAAGATCGCCTGGGTCCGGGAGGCCGCGGGCGATCGCTTCGATCGGCTCGAGCTCAACGTCTACCCGACGGGGACCGCGCCGGTCGTCACGGACGATGCGCGTTCGGTCGCGGCGGACATCCTCGACGGGATCCGCGCCCGGACCGGCGTCGAGCTGACGATCGACGAGTTCCTCGAGTCGCCGCACGTGTTCATCGGGTCGGTGGACGGGCTCGTGGCGAAGCTTCTGGAGCTGCGGGAGCGGCTGGGGATCTCGTCGTTCATGGTGGGAGACGTGGACACGCTCGCCCCGGTCGTGGAGCGGCTCGCGGGGACGTAGCCCGCGCCTGCACGTCACTCCCCGCCGGTCCGCGCCACAGTCACCGAAACCGCCCATCCCAGCGGAAAGCCGATCGGGATGGGCCTCACAGTCACCGTTTCGCGACATTCGTCGGGGAACTCGCGCATTCGGTGCGTGGCAGGCCCGATTTCGCACGGACTGGCCCGCCGATGGGCGACTTCGCTGACCCTGAAGCGGGGGCCCCCGCCGACTCCGCTGTGAGTCGTCCGCGGCACGGGCGAGCGTCAATCCACCTCGCGATACGGCCGCGGGGCGTCGGATGGTGCACGTGTGCGGCCGTACCGACTCAGAGCGGAGTCACGAGTCAAGGGCGAGGGCGCGGGCGAGGACGCCGGCGGAGCCGGACGCGGGACCGATGGCGAGACGTTTGTCCGAGGGCCGGCCCATGGCGGTCCGGCATGATGAGCGCGTGACCGCCACCGTAGCCGCGACCCAGGCGCCCGCGCGCACGGCAGACCTGTTCGTGCCCGGGCGGCGCGGGCTGACCCTGGGCCTCGTCTCGACGATCACCCTCGTCGCGCTCGAGAGCCTCGCCATCGGCACGGTGATGCCGATCGTGACCGACGAGCTTGGCGACCGCGCCCTCTACGGCTGGGTGTACACGGCCTTCTTCCTCGGCAGCCTGCTGGGGATCGTTCTCGCCGGTGGCGCCCTGGACCGGATGCCGCTCCACCGGCCGTTCGCCGGCGGGCCTCGTCCTGTTCGGCGCCGGCCTCGTGATCGGCGGGTTCGCGCCGTCGATGCCGATCCTCGTGCTCGCCCGGTTCATCCAGGGGCTCGGCGGCGGGGCGGTGGGCCCGACGGCCTACGTCGCGATCGGGCGCTGCCTGCCCCAGAACCTGCAGCCGAAGATGTTCGCGATGCTCTCGACCGCGTGGGTGGTCCCGGGCATCATCGGGCCGTCGATCGCCGCGGTCGTCGGCGAGTTCGCGAGCTGGCGCTGGGTGTTCCTGGGCCTCGTGCCGCTGCTCGCGATCGCGGGGTCGTTCGCCTACGTCTCCCTGCGCCGGGTCGAGGGGCCTGCCCCGCCCGGGGAGCACGAGGCCGCCGCGTCCACGTTCCGTCGTCTGCCCGACGCGCTCCTCGCGGCGGCCGGCGCCGGCATCCTCGTCGCGGCGCTCGACCGCCCAGGACCTCCCGATCATCATCGGCGGGTCGGTGATCGGCGTGCTGATGCTCGTCCCGGCCTTCGCGCGACTCACCCCGCGGGGCACGCTCCTCCTGGCGCTCGGCGTGCCGGCCGCCGTGCTCCTGCGCGGCGTCATGACCTTCTCGTTCTTCTCCGCGGACGCCTTCCTGCCGCTGCTGCTCCAGACCTGGCGCGGCACCCCGGCGACGCTCACCGGCATCGTGTTCACCGCGACCACGATCGCCTGGACGGTGGGCACCTGGTACCAGGCTCGCCACATCGACCGTTGGGGCGCGCGCCGGTTCGTCGCTCTCGGCTTCGCGTTCATCATCGCGGGCGTGCTGCTGACGCTGCCCGTCGTGCTGCCCTGGATCCCGCCGGAGATCACGATCGTCACCTGGATCCTGCCCGGGCTGGGCATGGGGTTCATGTACTCGGCGGTCACGCTCGTCGTGCTGCGCGGGTCACGCCTGGCGGAGCAGGGATCGGCCAGCTCGTCGCTCCAGCTGCTCGGACATCCTGGGCACGGCCCTCGGGACGGGGATCGCTGGGGCGATCGCCGCGGCAGGGGAGCGGGCCGGCGGAGACGGCCTCGGGATCGCGCTCGCGCTCGTGTTCGGCGTCTCGCTCCTGAGTGCGCTGTTCGGCCTGCTGGCAACGGGCCGGATCGGGGCCGTTCTGCCCGCGCAGAACGCGCGATCGGCTGCGGTAGACTAGCGCCCCGGCACCGCCCGACTGCCCCTCGGCGCCGCGAACCGGACGCACACACCGGAGGTTCTCGAACTCCATGTCCGCCGAGACGCTTCGCGCGAAGATCCGCGAGATCCCCGACTTCCCGAAGCCCGGCATCCTGTTCTACGACATCACGACGCTTCTGAAGGACCCTGCGTCCTACAAGGAGGCGATCGACCTCATGCTCGAGCCCTACAGGGACGAGCAGATCGACATCGTCGTGGGCATGGAATCCCGGGGCTTCATCTTCTCGGCACCGATGGCGTACCAGCTCAACACCGGCCTCGTCCCGGTGCGCAAGCTGGGCAAGCTGCCCGGCCGAGACCCTGACGGTCGAGTACGCGCTGGAGTACGGCTCGAACACCCTCGAGATCCACCGCGACGCGATCGCGCCCGGCAACCGGGTGCTGATCGTGGACGACCTCCTCGCGACGGGCGGGACGGTCCGCGGCACGATCGAGCTCGTGGAGCGGCTCAAGGGCGAGGTCGTCGGCCTGGCGTTCCTCGTCGAGCTCGACTTCCTCAAGGGCCGCGACCGCCTCGAGGGTCGCAAGGTCACGAGCGTCATCCAGTACTGACGGTGGCGCGCGAGGATCCGCGCACACCCGGTCGTACGGACCTCCCATGAGCGACCGCCCGGTCGAGCCCCCCGACCCGACCCGCCGCCGGTTCTTCCGGCAGTTCGCCGGCGATGTCCTCTCGTCCGTGGGATCGGTCGTCGGTGCGGCCCAGGTGCTCCAGCAGCAGTCCTCGGACGCGGCCCGGGACCTGCTCGCCGGCGACGAGGCCGTCCAGGCGGGAGCGGCCGGCGGCACCCGCTCGACGACCGCGCGGATCGAGATCGACGCCTCGACGGCCGGCTGGCGTGCCCCGTTCCGCTGGGATGGGGACGTGTGCCTGGTCGTCGACCAGCGTCGGCTGCCCGACATCCTCGTGGACCTCGAGGTCCGGGGCGCGGCGGACGCGGTGACGGCGATCGGCGAAGGGGCCATCACAGGCGGCGCCGTCCAGGCACAGCTCGCCGCGGTCACGCTCGCGCTCGTTGCAGGGCGCGCCAGGTCGTCCAGGGCCTTCGCACGCCGGGCCACGATCCGCGGGGCGGCGAGCGCGCTCCGCCAGGCTCGTCCGGGGTCGGCCGCGATGGGCCTGGCCCTGGACCGGATGCTCGCGCTCCTGGACACGTTCGACCACGAGGCGTCGGGCGACGCGGTCGAGGCGGCGCTGCGAGCCGAGGCGGAGGCGATCATCGGCGAGGCGTCCGCGGACCACGAGGCACTCGTCACGCACGCGCTGGGCCTGCTCCCGGGCGGCGCGGACGAGCCGTTCGAGGTCCTGACCACCTCGAGCACCGGGGCGATGGGGAGCGGCCAGTTCGGGACCGCCCTCGCCGCGATCATCACCGCCCACCACGAAGGGCGCCGGATCCACGCGCTGGTGGCGGAGACGCGGCCGGGGCTCGAGGGCGCCCGCGTCGCCTCCTGGGAGCTCGCCCAGGCCGGCGTGCCCCACTCGCTCGTGACGGACGCCGCCGCGGCCGGATGCCTCGCGGACGGCGAGATCTCCGCTGTGCTCGTGACCGCGGAGCGGATCGCCGCGAACGGGGATGTCATCGCCGTCGCGGGAACGTACCCACTGGCGCTCGCCGCGTCCGCGGCGGGCGTGCCGTTCCTGGTGCTGGCCTCGACGACCGCGGTCGATCTCGCGACGGCCGCCGGAGCGGACGCCGTGGCCGAGCTGGGACGCCCGGGCCCGGTGCTGCGCGCGGGCGGAACGCGGATCGCGCCCGAGGGGACGCAGGTGCGCAACCCTCGGCTGGATCTCACGCCCGGGAGCCTCGTCACGATGATCGTCACGGAGGCGGGCGAGGCACGCGCCCCGTTCGGCCCGACGCTTGCGGCGCACCTGGCGGCAGCCGACGCGCGCAGGGCGAGCGCCGCCGGGTACGCCGCGCTCCTCGCGAAGCGGAACGCCCCGACCGCAGGCGACGGATCAACCGCAAACCCCGAGGCAGCCGAAGACGCCGAGGCAGCCACAGCCGACAAGCCCGCCACGGCCGACGAGCCTGCCGGGACGGCATCCTGATGGCGACCGTGGCGGTCGGCCAGCGGACCGGGATCGTCGCCCGGAGCACCACCGACCGTGCCCTCCTGCGCACGTTTCTCGAGCGTGACCGCCTGTTCGCTGCGTACGCGATCTGCGATCTCGAGGACCGGGAGTTCGGCCGAACTCGCTGGGGTGTCGCGAGCCAGGCCGGCGAGATCGTCGCGGTCGGGATGGAATACGGCGGGCTGACGCCCCAGCCCATGTTCGTGATGGGCGCCAACGACGGGATTTCCGCGATCCTCCGAGACGTCGTGCGGCCCCGTGCGGCGTACCTCGCGGCCAGGACCGCGTCGCTGCCGGCGGTCGCCCAGCACTACCGCGTGGACCCGGGTCCGCCGATGGTCCGGATGTGGGTCGACAGGGCGAGCTTCCAGCCCGCGCCGGCCCACACGGAGCGCCTCCTGCCCGTCGAGATCGGCGAGCTCAACCGCCTCTACCAGCTCGGCTTCGCCGCCTGGCTCCCGTCGAGCGCCATCGCCGAGGGCGTGTACTTCGGCATCCGCGTCAACGGCAAGCTCGTCGCGGCGGCGGGCACGCACGTGATCTCCCGCCAGGCGCGCCTCGCGGTCGTCGGCAACGTCCTCACGCATACCGACCACCGCGGGCGCGGGTACGCGAAGGCCGTGACGTCCGCGGTCACCGCGGAGCTGCTCCGGTACTGTGACGACGTGGTGCTCAACGTCCGTTCCGACAACCCGCCCGCGATCCAGGCGTACACGCGTCTCGGCTACGTCGAGCACACGCGGTTCGAGGAGCGCCTCGTCCGCCGGGTCGCCTCGCCGTGGAGCGACCTCACCGCGCCGATCCGCCGCTTCTTCGCCCGCGGCGGCTCGGCCGCTGCAGCCGAGCCACCCACCATCGACCAGGCCCACCCGATCGCCCCGCCGTCCGACGACGGCCCCGCAGAGGAACCCAGATGACCGACGCCGCCACCCAGGTCCCGCACGACGTGACGGACCTCGCCCTCGCCGACGAGGGCGTCCGCCGCATCGAGTGGGCCGAGCGCGAGATGCCCGTCCTGCGCCTCATCCGCGAGCGCTTCGAGCGCGAGCAGCCGCTGCGCGGGCTCCGGATCGGGGCCTGCCTGCACGTCACCACCGAGACGGCGAACCTGATGCGGACGCTCAAGGCCGGCGGGGCGGAGGTCCACCTCGCGGCGTCGAACCCGCTGTCCACCCAGGACGTCACGGCCGCCGCGCTCGTCGCCGAGTACGGGATCGCCACCTACGCCCGGCGCGGCGAGGACAACGACACGTACTACAGCCATCTCCGGACCGTTGCCGACATCCATCCCCAGATCACGATGGACGACGGCTGCGACCTCGTCTCGCTGCTCCACAAGGAGCGCCGTGACCAGCTGGCCGAGATCCTCGCGGGGACGGAGGAGACGACCACGGGTGTCATCCGCCTCCGGGCGATGGCCGCCGACGGCGCGCTGACGTTCCCGGTCGTCGCCGTCAACGAGGCCGAGACGAAGCACCTGTTCGACAACCGCTACGGCACCGGCCAGTCCACGATCGACGGCATCCTGCGCGCGACGAACATCCTGATCGCCGGCCGGAACGTGGTCATCGCCGGCTACGGCTGGGTGGGCAAGGGGATCTCGTCCCGCATGGCCGGGCACGGCGCCCACGTCGCGATCGTCGAGGTCAACCCGGTCCGCGCGCTCGAGGCGCTGATGGACGGGTTCCGGGTGATGACCGTCGGCGAGGCGGCGGGCTGGGGCGACCTGTTCGTCACCGCGACGGGCAACGTCAACGTCTTCCGCCGCGAGCACTTCGCCTCGATGAAGGACGGCGCGGTCATGGCGAACTCCGGCCACTTCGACGCGGAGCTGGACCTGCCGGCGCTGCGCGAGATGGCCGAGGGCCACGTCCGCGAGGTGCGCCCCAACGTCCAGGAGTTCGACATCGGCGGCAAGAAGCTGAACCTCGTGGCCGAGGGCCGGCTCGTCAACCTCGGCGCGGCCGAGGGCCATCCGGCCGCGGTCATGGACATGAGCTTCGCGAACCAGGCGCTGTCCGCCGAGTACGTGGCGAAGCACCACGCGGAGCTCGAGCCGCGCGTGTACGTCGTGCCCGAGGCGATCGACGCCGAGGTCGCGCGCCTCAAGCTCGCCGCGATGGGCATCACGCTCGACGCGATGACGCCCGAGCAGCTGGAGTACGTCTCCTCCTGGCAGCACGGCACGTAGGGTGAGGAGCGGGGAGGACGGCGTGACAAGCGACGTGGCGTCGGTCGACGCCGACATGGCGGGGGCACCGATCACGACGACCGTCGCGCCGTACGGCAGCTGGGCGTCGCCGATCGAGAGCGAGGACCTCGCGGGCTCGTCGGTGGGCCTCAGCGAGCCGATGCTCGACCGCGACGACGTGTACTGGCTCGAGAGCCGTGCCGCCGAGCGGGGCCGCCGGACGCTCATCCGCCACACCCCCGATGGCGCGACCCACGAGATCACGCCTGCTCCGTTCAACGTCCGCAACCGGGTCCACGAGTACGGCGGCGGCTCGTACGTCGTCGACGGCGGGAGGCGTCATCGCGTCGTCGTTCGCGGACGGCCGGCTGTGGCTCCTGGACCCGGACGGCCTCGCGGCTCCCGAGGCGATCACGCCTGCCGGGCCGTACCGGTACGCGGACCTCCGGTTCGACCCGCTGCACCCGCGCCTGTACGCGGTCCGCGAGACGCACGACGCGGCCCGCGAGGACGATGCCAGCCTGGTCGTGAACGAGCTCGTCGTGATCGCGCTTGACGGGTCCGACGGCCCCGGGCGGGTCATCGTCACGGGGCCGGACTTCGTCGCCGCCCCCCGGCCGTCGCCGGACGGAACCACGCTCGCGTGGCTGGAGTGGGACCACCCGGAGATGCCGTGGGATTCGGTGCGGCTACGGGTCGCGGCAATCGCCGCCGACGGGTCCCCGGGCCCGGCCCGGACCGTTGCCGGCGGTCCGGGAATTTCCATCGTCCAGCCCGCATGGA
This sequence comes from uncultured Chloroflexia bacterium, assembly GCA_963715245.1. Lineage (GTDB taxonomy): Bacteria > Chloroflexota > Limnocylindria > Limnocylindrales > CSP1-4 > CAIXZV01. Next base: position 1,401,631 of record CAVQRM010000006.1, on the reverse strand, counting down.
CGGCGTCGGGCGTGCTCACCTTCGTCTCGGACGAGACGGAGTGGTGGAACCTGTACGCGCTCGACGGCCCGGGCGGGCTGGACGACGCGGCCCGGAACCTCGCCCCGATGGAGGCCGAGCTGGGCGATCCGGCGTGGGTCTTCGGCCGCTCCTCGTACGCGTTCCTCGCCGACGGGTCCGTGCTCGCGGTCGCGCGGGCGGACGGGCGCGACGGCTTCATCCGGATCGGGACGGACGGGACCGTCACCGCGCTCGACAGCCCGTTCAGCGAGGTCGATGGCCTCCAGGTCCGGGATGACATGGCCGTGGCGATCGCCGCGGGACCCGTGACCGACTCGATCGTCGTGCGCCTCGACCCTTGGACCGCCGCCGTCCGCGGCGTCCTCGCTCGCTCGCAGCGCGTGGAGCTGGACCCCGCCGTGCTCCCGATCGCGGAGCCGATCTCGTTCCCGACGGCGGGCGGCGCCACGGCCCGCGCGCTCTACTTCCCGCCCGCCAACGGCGCATACCGGGGCCCCGACGGCGACCTGCCGCCGCTTGTCGTCCTGTCGCACGGCGGGCCGACATCCTCGGCCTCTTCGGCGCTGTCGCTCGACCGGGCGTTCTTCACCTCGCGGGGGATCGCGGTGGTAGACGTGGACTACCGCGGCTCGTCCGGGTACGGCCGCCCGTATCGGGACGCGCTCCGCGGTGCCTGGGGAGTCGCGGACGTCGAGGACTGCGTCGCGGCGGCCGAGTACCTCGTCGCGCGCGGCGAGGTCGACCCCGCCCGCCTCGTCATCCGGGGCGGCAGCGCGGGCGGCTATACCACGCTCGCGGCGCTCACGTTCCGGCCCGAGGTGTTCGCCGCGGGGATCAGCCACTTCGGGATCGCGGACCTGGAGCTCATCCACCTCGATGGCCACAAGTTCGAGAGCCGCTATGACGAGGGCCTGATCGCCCCGTGGCCGGAGGGTCGCCAGGTCTTCCGCGACCGCTCGCCGATCCACTTCCTCGATCGCGTGCGGGCACCGATGCTCATCTTCCAGGGGCTCGACGACAAGGTCGTGCCGCCGTCGCAGGCGGACGCGATGGAGACGGCGTTCCACGCGCGCGGCATCCCCCACGTCGTGATGCGCTTCGAGGGCGAGGGCCACGGCTTCCGCCGCGCCGAGACACGCCGTGCGGTCTACGCGGCGGAGATCGCGTTCCTGGGCCGCGTGTTCGGGTTCACGCCCGCGGGCGGCATCGCGCCGCTGGACGTGCCCGGGCTGGACGAGTTCCGAGCCGGAGCCTGACCCGCCGGCGCGTCGGCCGGGCGATCGGGCCGGCGGTGGGCTGGTGGTATCGTCGCCGGACCAGCCCGCCCCTGGAGCACGGATGAGCATCGTCGACGCCGATCACTACCTGTTCACATCCGAGTCGGTCACCGAAGGCCACCCGGACAAGATGTGCGACCAGATCTCGGACGCCATCCTGGACGCGATCCTGCGCGAGGACCCGGACGCGCGCGTCGCCTGCGAGGCCGCGACGACGACGGGCCTCGTGCTGGTGCTCGGCGAGATCACCACGTCCACGTACGTGGACTTCCAGACGGTCGTGCGCGACACGGTCCGCGACATCGGCTACACGAAGGCCGAGTACGGCTTCGACTACCTCACCTGCGGGACGCTCGTCAGCATCAAGGAGCAGTCGGGCGACATCGCGCGTCGGCGTCGACGCGGCGCTCGAGGTGCGCTCCGATGCCGCCCCGGCCCACGAGCTGGGTGCGGGCGACCAGGGGATGATGTTCGGGTACGCGTGCCGCGAGACGCCCGAGCTGATGCCGCTGCCGATCGCCCTCGCGCACCGGATGGCGCGCCGCCTCGCCGAGGTCCGCAAGTCCGGCCAGCTCCCGTACCTGCGCCCCGACGGCAAGACCCAGGTCACCGTGGAGTACGAGCGCGGCGTGCCGAAGCGGGTGCGCACGGTCGTCGTCTCCGCGCAGCACGACCCGGACGTCCGCGCAGAGCGGATCCGCTCCGACATCGACGAGTACGTGATCCTGCCGACGATCCCCGACGAGCTCCGCCCGGTCGACCCGGTCATGCACGTCAACCCGACCGGGCGCTTCGTCACCGGCGGGCCGATGGGCGACGCGGGCCTGACGGGCCGCAAGATCATCGTCGACTCGTACGGCGGGATGGCGCGCCACGGTGGCGGCGCGTTCTCGGGCAAGGACCCGACGAAGGTGGACCGGTCCGCGGCATACGCCGCCCGCTGGGTGGCCAAGAACGTCGTGGCTGCCGGGCTCGCGGACCGCTTCGAGCTCGAGGTCGCGTACGGCATCGGGATCGCGCGTCCGATCTCGCTCTCGATCGAGACGTTCGGGACCGGGAAGCTCGACGACGCCAGGATCCAGGCCCTCGTCGAGCGGCACTTCGACCTCCGGCCGGCCTCGATCATCGACGCGCTGGACCTCCGCCGCCCGATCTACCGCCAGACCGCGGCCTACGGGCACTTCGGGCGCGTGGACCTGGACCTGCCCTGGGAGCGCACCGACAAGGCCGCGGCGCTGGCCGCCGACGCCGGCCTCCCGGAGCCGGAGCTCGTCGAGCAGGCGTAGTCCCGTATCCCGCCGATGCCCGGCGTCACCCGCGCGATCCCGCCGCGCGCGACAGCCCGGCTCGTCCCGACGCTCGGCGTCACCCGGGCGGTCCCGCCTCGCCGTGTCCCGTCACCTGGCATCACCGGCTGGGCGTGTTGCCCCTCGGTCCACGAAACCGAGCTACGAGAGCACGCCGAGAGCCCGAAGCGACGCGTAGCTTCCTCGTGATGCCCGTGGGGCACCACAAATCGAGCTCCAAGTGGCGGTTCTCGCCATTCAGCTCGGCTTCGATGCCTTGGGCGCAACGAGTGGCGCCGGTGCCACCAGTGGTTCGAGCCATTCGATCATTGGAGGTTCCGCGGCAGGCCGTCCACCAGGCGACTGTCGCGGCCATCGATCGTCACCCACAGCATCGCCGCACCGGGCCACGGGACACCCGACTCGCGCAGTGCGGCGAAGGCTTCCCGCGGGTCCGCTGGGTATGCCGTCGCGAACGTCTCAGGCAGGGTTCGGACGACGTCGTGCATCGCACGACATGAGCGAACGAGCAGGAGCCGGCTTGTCGTGACCCGCTCCGATCCCGCGCGCCATGGCCAGCCGTCTGCCGACGGGAGGCTGTCCGCCTTCTCGCCGGCCCAGCGGAGCTGCTGCTCGACCGCGTCCAGCCGGCTGTGACCCTCGCCTGCCACGACAACGGGCGCCTCCCGATCACGGAGCACGACATCGATCACGCCGCGCACCGGGCGGTAGACGCCGACCTCGAGGCGCGCGCCCCACCGGGCATGGCGGTCACGGAGCAACGCCTCGATCATCAGTGTCTGGAGGTGGTCGCGGATCCGCGGGCCGTCGGTGGGGTAGAGGCGCACCGACACGCGGTGGCCGGCGGCAGTCGCGAGTGCCACGAGCGAATCGAGGCTCGGCGCGCCATTCCCGGCCTCGATCCTTGACAGATGGCTGGCATCAACACCCGCGGCCAGGGCCATGGCCCGCATGCTGAGGCCCTCCCCGGTGCGAACGCGCGTGAGCTCGGAGCCGATCGCATCGCGCAGGGCCTCCTGGCGATCCACGATGGTTTGCTGGAGCAAGGTGCGGCCCATGCGTGGAGTCAAACACGCCGCGCTTCACTGCGGCTTGCGGACTCGGGCTCTGCGCGGTTCGGTCGTTCGGTCGCGTGTTGCCACTCAGTCCACGAAACCGAGCCAGGACGAGCCCGGAGCGCCTCCTGACCGTGCGCAGCTCGCCTACGATGCGTGCGGGGCATCATCGCCGAGCTTGACCGCCCGATTCGCAGGATCCAGCTCGGAATCGTGGACCGTGGCGCAACGGTCCGGGCACGAACACCGGCCGGGTGGCGACCAGGCGAGCCGGGATACGGTCCGCACGAAGGACGCCGGACGAGCTGCCGGCCGACGGACGCCGCGTCCGAGGTCAGCGCTCCGCGATCATCCCGGCCATGCCGCCGCCCTGCCCGCCGCTCTTGCGGGCGTTGCGGGACAGCGCGAACTGACCCGCCGCAAGCATCAGCAGCGTCAGGATCAGCATCATCGTCGCGACCGCGTTCGTGGCCGGGGTCACGCCCGTCTTCACCTGGCCGAAGATGTAGATCGGCAGGGTGGAGGAGCCCGGCCCGGAGACGAACGACGTGATCACGTAGTCGTCGAACGAGAACGTGAACGCGAGCAGGAAGCCCGCCACGATCGCCGGCAGCAGCTGCGGGAACGTGATCTGGCGGAACGTCCGCCACGGCGACGCGTACAGGTCATACGACGCCTCGACCAGCGTCCGGTCCATGCCGGTGAGCCGCGCCCGCACGAGCAGCAGCACGATGCTGATGTTGAACAGCATGTGCGCGGCCACGATCGTGGGGATGCCCAGCTGGAGCCGCATCCCCGTCGCGTCGTTGATGAACCCGAACGACGACGCGAACAGCACGAGCGTCGCGAGCGCGATCACGATCTCCGGGACGATGATCGACACGTAGGTCAGCGCGTCGAAGAAGATCCGGAGGCCCTTCGGCACCCGCTGCAGACCGAGCGCCGCCATCGTCCCGAACAGCGTCGCGAAGATCGCATTCGGGAGCGCGACCGAGAAGCTGTTCCGCAGCGCCGACTGGACCACCGCATCGCCGAGCGCCTTCGAGTACCAGTCAAGCGAGAAGCCGGTCCAGATCGTCGCGAGCCGGTTCGCGTTGAAGCTGTAGATGATGACGACGATGATCGGCAGGTACAGGAACGCGTAGACGATCGAGGCATGCGCGCGGAGCCAGACCTCGACGACGCCGTTCCAGCGGTCGACGCCGGCCTTCGGCCGGCTGCTGCGGACGGCGGCGGTCGTCGCGGGGACGGCGGGCGCGCTCATCGGCCGGCCCTCACAGGACGCTCACGTCGCGGCTCGCCCGGCCGCGGTTCACGAACCACAGGTAGAACGTGATCGTGATCAGCATCACGAAGATGAGGCCGACCGCCATCGCCGAGCCGAACGGCCAGTTGCGTGTCTGGATGAACGCGTCGACGAGGGCGTTGCCCGTCAGGAAGATCCGTCCGTAGCCGAGGATCGCCGGGATGACGTACTCGCCCATCATCGGGATGAACACGAGGATGCTGCCGGTGATCAGCCCGGGCAGCGCGATCGGCAGCGTGATCTGGCGGAACGTCGCCCAGCGGGCGGCGCCGAGGTCCTTGGACGCTTCGACGAGCGTGCGGTCCATTCGTTCCAGCGTGACGTAGAGCGGGAACACCATCAGCGGCAGGTAGCCGTAGATGAGGCCGAGGAGCACGGCGACCGGCGTGCCGAGGATCCGGAAGTCCGGATCGCCGACGACCCCGCCGATGAACCCACCCAGGTTCTCGCGGCCGAGGATGATCAGCCACGAGTACGTGCGGATGAGGAAGCTCGTCCAGAACGGGATGACGAGCAGCAGGATCAGGAGGCCCTTGCGCCGCCGCGCCCGGGTGGCGATGAAGTAGGCGAGCGGCAGCCCGACCAGCAGGCAGCCGATCGTGCCCGCGATCGCCATCGACAGCGACGTGATGAACGGCTGCAGCCGTTCCGGCTGGGTCAGCAGGCGGACGTAGTTGTCGAACACGAAGCCCGGCTCCCAGCCACCGTTGCGGGCGCGGGTGCCGAACGAGAACACGAACACGATGACGAGCGGCGCGACGAGCAGGACGATGTACCAGAGCCCTGCCGGGAACACGAGCAGGGTGGTCAGGAGCGCGGACCTGCCGCGCCCCTGCCTGCCGCTGTCCGTGCGGATCTCGGGACTCGTCGCCGCCATGTCGACGCCGCTCGCTGCTTCGTACCGTCGGCGGAGGGGATCAGCCGCCGATGGCGGACTTGAACTCCTGCCAGATGTCGATGCGCTGCTCGTTGCCCGAGGTGTCCTCGGCGCCCTCGAGGTTTGCCATGACCTCCGGGGGCGGGAAGATCGACGGATCGTTCAGGATCTCCTCGGGGATGAAGTCGCGGGCAGCGTCGTTCGGGCTGCCGTATCCCGTGAAGATCGTCTCGTTGGCCTGGTTCTCGGGGTCATGGATGAAGTTGAGCCAGGCGGTCGCCGTGTTCGGGTTGGGGGCGTCGGCCATCATGACCCACGTGTCGAGCCAGTACAGCGAGCCCTCGCTCGGCACGACGTACGCCGTATCCGCGGTGTCGGGGCTCTCGCGCAGCTCCACGAGGGGGCCGGTCCAGCCGAGGCACAGCACGGCCTCCTCGCTGGCCAGCTTGTCCTGGTACGTGTCGGAGTCCAGCGCCAGGACGTGCGGCGCGAGGCCCATCAGGATCTCGCGGGCCTGGTCGAGGTCTTCCTTCTCCTGGGAGTTGAGCGACTTGCCGATCATCTTGAGCGGCATCACCATGACGTCGCCCATCGAGTCGACGAGCACGACCTTGCCCGAGTACTTGCCGGTGGCGAGGTCATAGAACTCCTGCCAGGACGTCAACGGCTCCGTGACGAGCTTGCTCCGGTAGAGGACGCCCGTCGTGCCGAAGTCCTTCGGCAGCTGGTACTCGTCGTTCGGGTCCCACCACAGGCCCTTGAACGCCCCGTTGATGTACTGCTGGTTCGGGATGCGGCTCCAGTCCAGCTTCGCGAGATACCCACCCTCGACCATGGCGGGCACATACTCGGCCGTCGGACACGCGATGTCGTAGCCCGACGCCCCGGCCTGGAGCTTCGCCAGGAGCTCCTCGTTGTTCGCGAAGGTGTCGTACTGGAACTGGTTGACCCCGAACTCCTGCTTGAACTTCTCCATGTTGTCGGGGTTGACGTAGTCCGACCAGTTGTACATGAACAGCTGGCCTTCGATGTCGCCCCCCGGGGCCGCCGAGCTGCCGCCAGCGCTCGGTGCCGCGGTCGCGCTACCGCCGCCGGTGCACGCCGCGAGGGCCGCGCCGCCGCCGAGCAGGCCTGCCGCGGCGAGGAAGCTTCGCCTCGGGACCCGGGTCTGGGCAGCGCGCCGCAGGATGTCGTCCAGGTTCTCCGCCATGTCTCCTCCTCCAGGTGAACGCGGGACGGCCGGAACCCGGCCGCCGTGGGGTGATGTGTCAGGCGACGAGGATCAGGTTTGCCGAGTCCTCCCATCGGATGACCACGGGGTCTCCCGGGCCGATGCCCACGACAGCCGCGGCACCGGTGGCGTTCTGGCGTCGCGCGACGATCTCGCCGGCGACATCGGTGGTGATCCGGAACTCGGTCTGGTCCCCGAGGTACGTGCCTTGGCTGACGCGACCTTCAATGGTGGTCCAGCCGTCCCCCGCTGGATCCGCGTGCGCGGCGGGGTGGACCCGGAGGCGCTCGGGGCGCACCGCCACGATCACCTCCGTACCGGTCGCCGGCCGGGCCTTGGGATCCGTCACCATCCCCGTCAGGCGGAGTCCCGTCGCGGTCTCCACGACGCCCCTTCCCGAGGCCGGCTCATGCTCGAGCAGGCGGCCGGTGATCGGGTTGGACACGCCGATGAAGTTGGCCACGAAGCGGTTGACCGGGCGCTCGTAGAGCTCGGTCGGGTTCCCCTGCTGCTGGATGAGACCGTGGTTCATGACGACGATGACGTCGGACATCGTCAGCGCCTCCTCCTGGTCGTGGGTCACGTACACGAACGTGATCCCGACCTCCTGCTGGAGCGCCTTGAGCTCGAGCTGCATCTCCTTGCGCAGCTTGAGATCGAGCGCCCCGAGCGGCTCGTCGAGGAGGAGGACGGTCGGATGGTTGACCAGGGCCCGGGCGAGGGCGACCCGCTGCTGCTGCCCGCCCGAGAGCTCCCACGTCTTGCGCGTCCCGTAGCCGCCCAGCCGGACCAGCTCCAGCGCCTCGCCGACGCGATGCGCCTCGTCGTGCTTGCTGACTCCCTTCTGCCGCAGCCCGTAGCCGACGTTCTGGGCGACGTTCATGTGCGGGAACAGCGCGTAGTGCTGGAACACCGTGTTGACGTGGCGGCGGTACGGGGGCACGCCTGCGACCGCCTCGCCGGCGAGGTAGATCTCGCCCGATGTCGGTTGCTCGAAGCCCGCGATCATGCGCAGGGTGGTCGTCTTGCCGCAGCCTGACGGGCCGAGGAACGAGTAGAAGGAGCCGCGTGCGACCTCGAGATCCATGTTGTCGACGGCCGTGACGTCGCCAAACCGCTTGGTCACCCTGCTGATGTGCACGTCTGGGACGTCGGCGCCGGCGGCGTGGGTTGCCGCGTGCTCGCGCAGCCCCTCAGCCGTGATCGCCGGACCGGCGACGTCGTGATCGTGGTGGTGCTTCCCCGCGGCAGTGTCTGGCGTCGCCGACGTGGTCAAGCGGGCATCCTCGGCTCCTGGCGGCGGGACGTGCTCCGGCCCCGCGGTTCGCGGATCGTACGAACCCCGCGGCTGCGCGTCAACGCGGGTTTCGGTTTCGGTGGGTGCGAATCTCGCAATCGAGGTCGGTCGATGGAGCGCGATTCGCCGACGCGGGGTCGTCGCGCGCGATGCCCGGGCCGGCCGCCGGCGGTCCCTAGAATGGCGTGATGTACGTCGTGATCATGGCGGGCGGGGGCGGGACGCGGCTCCGGCCCATGAGCACCGCCGAGCGCCCGAAGCCGTTCCTGCCACTCCTGCCGACGGGTGAGACCCTGCTCCAGCGGACGGTCCGGCGGCTCGAGGGGCCGGAGCTCGGCCCGGTGGACGTGTTCGTCGTGGCGTCTGCGGCGTATGCCCCGCTCGTCGAGGCGCAGGTGCCTGCTGGGCGAGTCATCGTCGAGCCGGAGGGCCGCAACACGGCGGCGGCGATCGCGCTCGCCGCAGTCGCCATCGAGCGGGACGCGGACGACGTCATGGTCGTGCTGCCCGCCGACCACCGGATCGACCCCGAACGCGAGGGCCTGTTCCGGGGCGTGCTGGCCGCCGCGGCGGCGGGTCTGGCCGGCGGCGCCTTCGGGATCGACGCGCCGCTGGTGACGCTCGGCGTCCTGCCGACGTTCCCGTCCACCCAGTACGGCTACCTCGTCCCGCGCGCCCAGGCCGGCGAGCACCGCCACGGTCTGGATGCCTACCCACTCGAGTCGTTCCGCGAGAAGCCGTCGGCCGAGGAGGCCGGCCGGCTGCTGCGATCTGCCGGCGTCGCGTGGAACGCCGGCATGTTCCTGTGGCAGCGGCGCGCCATCCTCGCGGCCCTCGAGCTCCACGCGCCGGAGATCGTCGGGGCCGTGCGCCGCGGCATGTCGAACCGCGACCTGGCGGCCGCGTACGCCGAGATCGCGCCGCGCTCGATCGACTACGCCGTGATGGAGCCCGCGGCGGCCGCCGGATCCGTCGTGATGGCGGCGATGGAGGTGGGCTGGACCGACGTCGGCACGTGGTCCGTGCTGCTGGACGTCCTCGGAGCACCGGGGATCGACGGATCGGTCGTCGAGGCCGGGGATGCCGTGGAGACGACGGCAGCCGATCTCGTGGTCGAGCGCGACGGCGCGGGGCTCGCCGTGCGTGAGGCGGGGGAGGGTACGATCAGCCCCGACCAGCCGATCGCCCTCCTGCGTGGGGCCCGGGACGCACGAATGATCGTGCAGGCCCTGCTCGATCGGTGCACCGCAGCGGAGGCCCGTGCGTGACCAACCAGGCGGACGCGTCCACCCCGACCCGGATCGTGTTCGGCACCGACGGCTGGCGCGCCCGCATCGCCGAGGACTTCACGTTCGACAACGTCCGGCGCATCGCGGACGGGGTTGCCACGTATATCGAGGACCGCGGCGAGCTGGCCAAGGGCGTGATCGTCGCGTACGACCGCCGGTTCGCCTCCGAGCACTTCGCCCGCGCGGCGGCCGAGGTGCTGCTGGCGCGGGACATCCCGGTCGCGTTCAGCGTCACGGCCGTCCCGACGCAGATGAGCTCGTTCGAGGTGGTGCAGCGCGGCGCGGCGGCCGGCATCGTCATCACCGCATCGCACAACCCCTGGACCGACAACGGGTTCAAGGTGAAGTCGCCCACGGGTGCTGCCGCCGGGGCGGACATGCTGCCGGCGATCGAGGCCGTCATCGACGCCCACGCAGGGATGGCTATCGAGCGCCGGCCGTTCGAGGAGGCGGAGGCGGCGGGCCTGGTCGAGTGGTTCGATCCGTTCGACGGCTACGAGCGGTTCATCCGCGGGACCCTCGATCTCGATGCGCTCAAGGCCGCGGACATGTCCGTGCTGGTGGAGCCGCTCTACGGCTCCGGGTCCGGGTGGATCCCGCGTCTGTTGGACGGCGGGCGGATCCGGGTGACGGAGATCCACAACGAGCGGAACCCGTACTTCGGCGGCGTCAATCCGGAACCCATCCGCCCCCACGTCGACCAGGCGCTCGCCATGATCGCCGCCGGCGGGTTCGACCTCGGCCTGCTCCTCGACGGCGACGCGGACCGCGCGGGCGCGGCCGACGAGCGCGGCATCTTCCTCCACCAGCTCCAGGTCACCGGGCTGCTCATGTACTACCTCGCCGAGCATCGCGGCCTGCGCGAGCCGGTCGTGATCAGCGTCAACAACACGTCGACCGCCGAGCACCTCGGCCGGCACTTCGGCATCGAGACCCACGAGGTCCCGGTGGGCTTCAAGTTCATCGGCCCGCGGATGATCGAGACGGGCGCAATGATGGGCGCGGAGGAGTCCGGCGGTTTCGGGTTCGGGATGCACCTGCCCGAGCGCGACGGGATCTACGCGGACCTGCTGCTGCTCGACCTGTTCCGGCGCGAGCGCGAGCGCGGTCACTGGCCGGTCTCCCGCGCCGTGGAGCTGTTCCACGAGATCGCGGGTCCCTCGTTCTACCGCCGGATCGACGTCCACGTGGAGCGTGCCGACGTACGACGGGGTGAAGGAGCGCGTGCTGGTCGGTCTCGCCGCGGATCCACCGACGACCCTCGCCGGTGAGCCGATCGTCCGGACCCAGGTGTTGTCCACCAACGACGGGTTCAAGTGGTTCCTCGCAGACGGCTCGTGGCTGCTGGTTCGGGCCAGCGGCACAGAGCCCCTCGTCCGCGTGTACACCGAGGCCACCCGCCCGGAGCTCCGTGACGAGCTCGTCGTGACCGGCGAGCGCCTGGTGCGCGGCGGATGACGGAGGCCACCGGGGACCAGCGCCGCGTCCCGAAGCCGTGGGGTCACGAGCTCATCTGGGCCCTCACCGACCGTTACTGCGGCAAGGTCATCGCGATCGACGCCGGGCGCCGGCTCTCCCTCCAGCGACATCATCGCAAGGATGAGAGCGTGTACGTCCTGCGTGGCCGCCTTCGGCTGCACCTCGAGGACGACGAGGGCACGGTCCGCATCCTGGAGCTGGGCGCGGGCGATTCCCACCACATCCCCACGGGGCGGATCCACCGGTTCGAGGCCGTGGACAACGTGGAGCTGATCGAGGTCTCGACGGCCGAGATCGACGACGTGGAGCGCCTCGAGGACGACTTCGGGCGCGAGGGGACCACGGCTCCCTGAGGGGGCATGCAGGACGGCCCGGGCGATGCCCTGGCACAGGTCGCAGGGCAGTCCCGACGCGCGTGATTCCGGGGGCTGACCGCCGGCCCCCGGGGGTGTAGGCTTGGTCCAGCGACCGCCATCACCGGTCCGTGGGTCCGACCGGACGGCGGCCCTCGTGGACGCCCGCCGTCGGGCGACTGGAGGTAGATCGGCGATGCACTCCTCTCTCATCGGCAAGGTCGAGAAGGCGAATCGCTACGCTCGCGAGCTGGACCGCATCTCGATCGAGCGGGTCGCCCTGACGTTCCGTGGTGACAACGACACCCATCACGTCAGCCTCGATGCCGGCCAGTGGCACTGCACCTGCCACTACTTCGAGAGTTGGGGTTCCTGCGTGCACCTCCTCACGCTGCAGAAGATCTTCGGCGTGATGCTTCCAGAGGAGGCACAGGTCTCGATCTTCAACGCGCCGACGGCCGGCGCCCTCGTCTGAGACCGCCGGGCCCGATGGGGCCCGGCACGAACCTGCACCAGGACACCGGCGCCGCGGACGGCGGCGGTTCCATGTCCGGCAGGATGTCCGTCGATCAGGGTTGGTCAGGGCACCACCTCCACTCGCCAGTACCACGTCGCGCTACGGCCGCGCGAACTGGGCGTCCACCTGGAGGCTCCAGGTCCCGGCCGCCGACGGCGCCGCGAACACGATCGCGCCGCCGCCTTCCGCGGCCTCCAGCGGCAGGCCGGCCCGGCAGCCGTCCACGACGGGTGCCCAGCGGGCGGTCCAGGCTCGGCCGGAGCCCGAGCGGGATCGAGCGCGACGGTGAAGGGGCGCCGGCGCGACCCGACCGCCCGTCGCGGGGCACGATCCACGGCGCATCGGTGCCGGCATCGTCCCAGGTGTACCTCCCGAGCTGCCCGACCACGGCCCTGCCGCGGTCATCGACGATGCCGGCGGCGACGGCAGCGGGCGGACCAGCCAGTGCGTCGGTACCCAGCGGGCTCCTGGATCGCGGGCGCCGTCGGCACGGCCGTCGGCGCGACGACGGGTGCGGCCGTGGACGGGGGCTCGGCTGGCGGGGCACGTCGGCTGCCGGCGTCGGCGGCGCCGGACTCCGGTCCCGCACGCGGCCGTGAGCGTCGGCGACGACGCAGCGCCGCAGCCAGCGCGCGGGGGACGCGCGGACGGCCCCGCGGTCGGGATGTCGTGGCCGCACCGCGATTGCGTGCGCATGGACGAGACCTCCTCGGTGCTCACCTGGTGGACGCCGGTGCGGACTGCGGGCACGGACCGGAGTGCAGGAGCTCGCGACGCGTGATCGCGATCGTGGCGGACGACGATCCGCACGAACACCCTCGCCCGACGGCTTGCGGAACAGCGCCCGGAGCTCCGGGACGCCCGGATCGTGACGCTCGCCTTGTACGTGCCCGACCGAGGACCCGGCGCCCATCGTGACCACGTCCGACCAGCCGGACGACGTGCGCCGCTGGAGGACGACGACCCGGCCGCTCATGGGGTTGTTCGACAGCTTTCCGGACCCGGCGCTCGTGAGCGACGCCGTGAACGTGACCATCGAGCCCGACGCAACGGAGGTCTTCGAGGCGGTGAGCGTCAACGAGGTCGGCACGTCCAGGCAGGTGCTGTAGGGCGTCGTCGACGACGCAACGTCGTACTCCTGCTGGAGCGTGGCGACGTCGCACCGGCCGTAGACATGGGCGTTGTAGAACGCCTTCGGCTTTGTGCGCGAGTAGGTCTGGACGACCGAGTCGCCGTAGTCCGAGTCGTCCGAGTAGTTGACGTGATGGTCCAGCACGAGGACGTGGCCGAGCTCGTCCAGCATCATGTTCTCGACGTCGTAGCAGCCGTTTGGATCGCCCGAGATCTCACACCACGTGAGCACGCCCCAGTCGAACCGATGGCCGTTCGCACGGAGCCAGACGCCGAACCAGTCGTCGGGGGCGTCGCGCCGGAAGCAGGCGATGCCGTTGACGCCGCAGGGGACGTCCGGGCCGTAGTAGACGACGTTGGTGGCGCCGGTGTCATAGTCGAAGACGGGTGCCTTGGACCTGCCGGGTCGCGTTCGAGTCGTCGCCGCGGCGTCGTGGATCGCGAGCTTCATGTCCAGGGGCGGCGTGCCGGCCGATGTCCAGCGGTACTGGAGCACCGGTTCTGAGCGAACAGGCCGCCCCCGAAGGTCGGGTCCGGGCTGTGGCCGATCGACCGGCGCCGCGACGCTGACGGACGCGGCGACGGCGAACAGGATCCGTGCGACGCGGCTCATCGCTCGGTACCCGGAGCCGGATGCGGGGCTTGCTCACCGCGATCGAGGAGGAAGACCCGCCTGCCGTCGACGTGTCCGTCCGGCACCAGGAGGACGCTCGACGCACGGTGACTCCGCCCCGCGCGTCGCGCGTGAGCCGCCGCCCAGCGGCACCAGCCCGCTTGCCCCCGGCAGGGCGCTCAGCCGGCCGCTCGCAACGTCGAGCCGCATGGAGGACGCCGCGGTCCGCCTCGAACACGAGCTGGTCGCCCGCCAGTGCGGCCCGGCCCGCGGCAGCCGCGACGCGCTGCGAGGACCCATCGGCGGCATGCCGCCGCAGCGGGCACGGGAGCCCGCCGCACGCCTCGTGGGCGATGACACTCCCGTCCTCCGATACGCCGACGACGGGACCGGTCGGCGCCGACCGTGGTGACCGTCGCGCCGTCCGCTCGAGGATGCGCGTCCGGCACGCGGCCTCGCCGCACGACGTCACCGCAAGTCCACCGGCCGGCGTCCAGCGCAGCTCCGTCGCGAACGTCCGGCCGTACGCTGCGTCCATCGTCGGCGCGGGCAGCTGCTGCGTCGGCACTGCCCGCCGTCGACCGAGCTCCGCCGCCAGACGCCGAGGTCGGCGCGGGTCGCCCGGTCGACGCGGTGCTCGTCACACCGTGGCCCGTCCGGGCTCAGGAGCGCGGTGCGCATCACGTCCGCCTCATCGGCCACGTCCGGTCGACGCAGCCGCGCGCCGGATCGACGAGCGACAGGCGCGAGCGCGTCCCGTCGTCCTCGCCCGACGAGCACGAGACCGCCGGCGGGTCCGGACGCGAAGGACTCCGGCGCCAGCTCCATCGTCCGTGCCGTGCCACCGAGCTCGCCGATGGCCAGGCGCATCCCGGCGAGCGTCCCCGAGGCGTCCTGGACGCCGTCGAGCCGGTACCACGCGCCCGGCGCTGCCGCTCGCGCGACTCCCGGCGCGGGCACAGGGCGGTGGTTCCCACGGCGGGTCCGAGGCGGCAGGATCGGCGGCCGCGCGACCGGGCCGGTGCTCACGAGCGCGATCGCCGCGAGTGGGACGAGGCCTCGAATCCATCGCAGGGGCTCCACGAGAGAGTACCTCCTCCGGCGGGGATCGATGCTGGCGGGAGGAGGGCGAGAGCGCCATGGTGACGACGCCGACTACCGCCCGCTTATCCCGGAGCGCCGGTGGGAGGCCGCCGCCGGTGGTACGCTGATCCGCGCAACCCGGGGCCTCAGCGCCCCTCCAGAACCGACGCGGTTTGGTCGCGAAGCCGGTGTGATTCCGGCACAGTCCCGCTACGGTGACCGCCCCATGGGGCGGAAGTCCGGTCGCCGACCTGCCGTCGCCGCTCGAGCCTTCGAGAGAAAGGTCAGGCGTACCGTGCGATCCACCGCCTGACCCCTGCTTCGACCCGAAGCCAGGGGTCTTCTGTTTCCTCCCTCCCCGAGCCGGAGTACCCGTGGACGCACGTCTCCACGTCACGCGCCTGCGTGGCCACACCATTCCCGCACTGCTGACGCTCCTCCTCGCCGTCACCCTGGCCGCCTGCGCCGGGTCGGCTTCCACCCCGGCGCCCACCCCGGCGCCCACCCCGGTGCCCACCTCCGCCCCCAGCGCGGCGCCGAGCGCGTCGCCACGTGGCCGCCGTTCCCGGTCGACCTCACCGACGACGAAGGCACCGTGGTCGAGATCCCGGCCGAGCCCCAGCGGATCGTCTCGCTGACCCCGGCCGCGACCGAGACGCTGTTCGCGCTGGGGCTCGGTGACCGCGTCGTGGGCAAGGTCGAGGACTTCGCGCTCCATCCGCCGGAGGCCGCGAGCGTCCCGGACGTCGCGAAGTTCGGCTCCGTCGACGTCGAGCAGATCGTCGGCCTGGGCACGGACCTCGTCATCGCCGGCGGCATCGAACTTCAACCCGCCCGAGGCGATCGAGAAGCTGCGCCAGCTGGGCGTGCCGATGCTCGTGATCTTCGCCCCGGACCTGGAGACCGCCCTGTCCGACATCGCGCTCATCGGCCGCGCCACGGGCCGTCCGGACGAGGCCGCGGCGATCGCCAACGGCATCGTGACCGCATTCGACGATGTGAGGGCGGCGACCGCCGACCTGCCCAAGCCGCGCGTGTTCTACGAGCTGGACGCGTCGAGCGGGTTCTTCGGCCCGGCACCCGACTACTTCGGCACCGAGATGATCGAGCTGGCCGGCGGCGAACCGCTCACGAGCGGCACCGACGGCGTCTACCAGATCGAGGCCGAGCGGATCGTCGACTTCGACCCGGAGGTGATCCTCCTCGGCGATGCCGCCTACGGCGTCACCGCTGATCAGGTCGCCGCCCGACCAGGCTGGGACGTCCTTGCCGCGGTGAAGAACGGTGCCGTGCGGCCGATCGACGACGTCATCGTCACCCGGCCGGGACCCCGGCTCGCCGAGGGCATCCGGGCGCTCGCCCTCGCGATCCACCCGGACCTCGTCCTGTCCTCACCGGCGCCCTAGGAGCCGTCCCCGAGCAATGACCACGACGCCAGTCCCGGCCGGCTCCCCCGGACGGCTCGCCGTCGGCTTCGGCGCACGCCGGATCGGCCGCGCCGGATGGCTGGCGATCGCGGGCGTCGTCTCGCTCGCGATCGTGCTCGTGGGCGGGATCGTGCTGGGATCCGTGGACCTGGCACCGCCGACGACCGTCGCGATCCTCGCCCGGCGGCTGCTGGGCATCGACCTCGGCATCACGTGGGCCGCGACCGCGGAGACCATCGTCATGGACCTCCGCCTGCCGCGCGTCCTGACCGCGATGGTCGTGGGCACGGGGCTGGCCGTCGCCGGGGCCACCTTCCAGGGGCTGCTCCGCAACCCGCTCGCCGACCCGTACGTGCTGGGCACGGCGTCCGGGGCGGCGCTCGGGGCGGCGATCGCGGTCATCATCCCGGTGCGCGTCCTGTGGCTCGAGTTCGGGCTGCTGCACGGCCTCGCGTTCATCGGCGCGCTGCTGTCGGTGACCGTCGTCTATCGGCTGTCGCGCACGAGCGCGCTGTCGCCGCTGACGTCGCTGCTGCTCACCGGGTACGCGGTCGGCTCGCTGCTCGCGGCGGGGCTGGCGATGGCGATGTACCTCTCGGGGACGGGGCTGCGGCAGATCTTCTCGTATCTGCTCGGCGGGTTCGACGGGTCGTCGTGGATCCGGCTCGCCATCGCGGCGCCGCTGATCATCGGCGGCAGCATCGCGATCCTGCTGCGCGCGCGGGCCCTCAACGGGTTCCTGCTGGGCGAGGAGGCCGCCGCCCACCTCGGGGTGGACGTCAAGCGGGAGCGGGTCATCCTGCTCGCGCTGGCCTCGCTCGTCACGGCCGCAGGAGTCGCGGTGGCTGGCCTGATCGGGTTCGTGGGGCTCGTCGTCCCGCACCTCGTGCGGCTGCTCGTCGGGCCGAACGCCCGGCTGGTGCTGCCGATCTCCGCGCTGTTCGGGGCGGCGCTCCTCGCCGCGGCCGACGTCGTGGCGCGGATGCTGGGCGGCGTTCCCGTGGGGGTGGTCACGGCCGTCATCGGCGCGCCGTTCTTTCTCGCGCTCCTGCGACGCGCCCGGACGGGGTACGAGCTGTGACCGGTCCGCTGCTCCGCGCCGACGGGGTCACCGTCGAGGTCCGGGGCCGGGCGATCCTGCGCGACGTGTCGCTGGCCCTCGAGGCGGGGGAGCGGATCGCGCTGGTGGGGCCGAACGGGGCGGGCAAGTCCACGCTCCTGCGCGCGCTTGCCGGGATCCTGCGGCCGTCCGCGGGCCAGGTGCTGCTGGGCGAGGCGCCGATCGCGTCGCTCGAGCGGTCCGAGGTCGCGCGCCGCCTCGCCGTCGTCCCCCAGCAGACCTCGCTGCCGTTCGCGATGCGGGTCGAGGAGGTGGTGGCGCTGGGCCGGCTCCCGCACGAAGCCCCGCTGCGCGGCACCCGGCCGGCGGACCGGGCGGCGACGGCGGCCGCCATCGAGCGGGTGGGCCTCGGGCACCTGATGGGCCGCGACGCGCGGGAGCTCTCCCTCGGCGAGCGCCAGCTGGTGCTGCTCGCCCTGGCCGTCGCGCAGGCCGCGCCCGTCCTGCTCCTCGACGAGCCGACCGTCCACCTCGACCTGCGGCACCAGGTCGAGGCGATGGAGCTCCTGGTCGACCTCAACGAGCGTGACGGCACGGCGATGGTCGCCGTCCTCCACGATCTCGGCCTCGCCGCGCACTTCTTTCCGCGCCTGGTGCTGATCGAGCACGGCCGGGTGATCGCGGACGGGCCGGCGTCCGAGGTCCTCACCGACGCGCGGATCCGCGACGTGTTCGGGGTCGAGCCGGCCCTCGTCCGACTCGCGGCATCGGTGGAGCGCGGCTGAGCGACGCCGCCGCGTCCACGCCACAATCGGCCCATGCGGATCGATGACTTCGAGCTCGAGCGGTTCTTCGCGCGGCATGAGTTCGCCGTGCGCCACCTCCTGTGCGCGTCGGATGTCGAGGGCTGGCCGATGGCCGAGCTCCTCGCGCTGGCGGACGACGAGTCGCGCGGCCTGTGGGACCGCCTGACGCTCGGCTACACCGAGTCGTCCGGCCACCCGCTCCTGCGCCGCGAGATCGCGGGCCTGTACGCGGGCATCGAGCCCGACGAGGTGCTCGTGTTCAGCGGCGCCGAGGAGGCGATCTTCTGCGCCGCGAACGTCCTGTTGGGCCCCGGCGACCACGCCATCGTGACCTGGCCCGCCTACCAGAGCCTGCACGAGGTCGCCCGCGCGACCGGGGCGGACGTGACGCTCCACGAGCTCCACGCGAGCGAGGGCTGGGCCCTGGACCCGGACCGGCTGCGGGCCCAGGTCCGACCGGAGACGAGGCTCATCGTCGTCAACGTCCCGCACAACCCCACGGGCATGATCCCGTCCGCGGCCACCTTCGACGCCGTCGCGGAGATCGCCGCCGAGGCCGGGGCGACCCTGCTCTCGGACGAGGTCTACCGCTTCCTCGAGCAGGATCCCGCGGACCGGCTGCCTGCCGGGGCGGACATCGGCCGGCACGGGGTCAGCGTGGGCGTGATGTCGAAGTCGTTCGCGCTGGCGGGGCTCAGGATCGGATGGCTCGCGACGCACGATGCGCGGCTCCTCGACGCGGCCGCGCGCTTCAAGGACTACACCACGATCACGAACTCGGGGCCCGCGGAGATCCTTGCCCTCGTCGCCCTGCGGGCCCGCGACCGGGTGCTCGCCCGCTCACGGGCCATCACTGACCCGAACCTCGCGCTCTTCGACGCGTTCCTCGAGCGACGGGCCGCCGACTTCAGCTGGGTGCGGCCACGCGGCGGGTCCATCGGCTTCCCGGCACTCACGGCGGCAATGCCGATCGGCGCGTTCGCGGAGCACCTGCTCGAGGCGGAGGGCGTGCTCCTGGCGCCGGGTTCCGTCTTCGGGCACCCGGGGAACCACTTCCGCATCGGCTTCGGGCGGGCCGGGTTCGCCGAGGGCCTCGAGCGACTGGAGTCGTTCACGCGACGCACCCTTGGCTAGGAGCTGTCGATGGAGACCTGGGTCTACTTCATCCATCCGCCGCGCGAGGACTTCGCGGCGACGATGACCGAGGCCGAGGAGGAGGTCTGGGGACGCCACTGGGCGCGAATCCAGCGGCTGTTCCTCGAAGGTCGGTACATCCTCGTCGGACCCACGCTCGGGCCGGAGAACACCGGGATCTGCATCTTCGAAGCCCCGGACGAGGCATCGGCACGCGCCATCATGGACGGCGACCCGGTCATCGCGGAGGGGTTCGCGCGTGGCGAGCTGCGTCCGATGCGTGTCTCGCTGCTCCGCGGACGGGACGAGGACCGCACTCGCGACGCCCTCGCGGCCGACGCGTGATGCCGGGCGGCGGGCGCTGTCGGCGTGCTGGCCCGACCGCCTCGTGGGACCGACCGGCATGCGACCGCGCGACCACCGGCCCCCTTCCGCCCGCCGTCCGGCCCTCCGGCACCGGCTTCCCAGGACGCATCCTCGAAAGGCCGTACCACCACACGGAGATGTGCATGCGCTCTCGCGCGTCCCGCACCAGGGGCCTCCCGATCGCGATCCTCGCAACGGTGCTCGCTGCGGCCCTCGCCGCCTGCGGCGATGTCGCGATCGCACCCGAGCCGACGCCGGTGCCGGGCGCCGGCGAGGTCGTCACCGAGACGCGTGACGTCGGCACGATCGAGCGCATCAGCATCGCCGCGCCGATCACGGTCATCGTCAGGACGGGTGAGCCGGGCTCCGTCACCGTGACGGCGCAGGCGAACATCCAGCCGC
This sequence comes from uncultured Chloroflexia bacterium, assembly GCA_963715245.1. GTDB lineage: Bacteria > Chloroflexota > Limnocylindria > Limnocylindrales > CSP1-4 > CAIXZV01. The sequence goes on along the minus strand of CAVQRM010000006.1, from coordinate 1,381,600 downwards.
TCGTCGTCACCGAGGAGCGTGACGGCCAACTGATCGTCAACGTGCCCTCGCCCGGCTACGAGACGATGGAGCCCGTCACGCTCACGGTTGTTGCACCGGCCATCTCGAGCGTCACCATCTCGGGCGGGGCGACCGGCCTCCTCGAGGTCGTCGGCGACACGCTCCAGGTGGACCTGTCCGGGGTTGCCAGGATGGACGGGCTTGGGCGTGTGCGTTCGCTCACGCTCACGATGTCGAGCGATGCGCGGGCGTCGTTTGCCGAGCTCGCCCTCGAGAGTGCCGTCGTGGCCTTGTCGGGCGGCTCGGCGGCGGAGCTCGCTGTCGAGGGCTCGCTCACGGGAGAGGCATCGGAGGGCGCGACGGTCACGCTCGTGTCGCAGCCCGCGGTCGTGGACGTGACGGTGACCTCCGGCGGATCCGTCCAGGGCGGCGCGTCGCCGGCGCCGTAGCGAGCGGCCGTTGCCGGGGTCAGGGGACCCTGGGCACCTCGGGAAGGCGGGCGAAGGCGTCGACGAAGCGGGCCATCATCCGTGCTGCCGCCGCGAGGTCGTCGATGCGGATGTTCTCGTCGGGCGCGTGCGCCCGGCAGTCGGCCCGCCCTGCGCCCAGGCTCACGCACGGGACTCGGTGGGCGGCGCAGACCTGGAACATCGGCACGGTGCCTGCCATCGACACGCCGATGGTGGACTCCAGGCCGGTGACGTCCGTGCTGACGGCGGCCGCGGCCAGCACCACGGGGTGATCCGGTGGGGTCCACCACGCGCGCTCGCCCTCGCGGTCCACGATCTCGATGTCCGCGAAGCCGTGCTCGTCCAGGTGGCGTCGGACCGACGAGAGCACCTCCTCCGGCACCTGGTCCGGGATCAGCCGCACGTCGAGGCGGGCCCACGCCTCGGCCGGCGTGACGGTCTTGGGCGTGACGTCGGTGTGCCCGGCGTGGAGGCCCTGGAGGTTGAGCGTCGTCTGGAAGGTGGACGCCACCTCCGCATCGAACCCGTCGAGGCCGGCGAGGAAGTGGTCCACCTCCCAGTCGGCCTTGATGTCCTCGAGCTCCTGGAGGTCGACCGCGGCGATCGTCCGCAGCTGTGCTTCGGTGGGTCGGAGCGCCCCGACGTCGAGGTCGCGGATCGCCGGCCTGCCCTCCGCGTCCCAGAACGTCGCCAGCGCCGCGACCAGGCGATGCCCCGCGTTCGGCAGCAGCACCGACAGGCTGGAGTGCGCGTCGTGGGCCATCGTCCGCAGCCGCAGCTCGAACACCACCATGCCCTTGCCACCGCCGACGATCCCGGCGCGCCCGTTCATGTCGATCCCGCCGCCCTCGATGAGGGCCACGTCCGCCACCCGCAGGTGCGGCCGCAGGTCGAGCAGCGCGTCGAGCGCGGACGACCCCGTCTCCTCCTGCCCCTCCACGAGGAAGCGGACCCGGCAGGGAAGCGGGCCGATCGCGTCGCGGTACGCCTCCAGCGCCCACAGACGGGGCAGGAACTCGCCCTTGTTGTCCGTGGCGCCGCGGGCCCAGACGCGGCCGTCGCGGACGACCGGCTCGTACGGCGGGTCGGTCCACAGCTCCAGCGGTGCCGCGGGCTGGACGTCGTAGTGCTGGACGCCGGTCAGGGTGCGCGGCCCGTCGCCCAGCTCCCCCACCACCAGTGGTGGCGCATCGTCGATCTCGAGCATCTCGACCGTCGCCCCGGCAGCGACGCAGGCGCTCCGCGGTCCACTCGGCGGCCGCCCGGAGGCCCGCGTCGTCGCCACCCTCGGACGGGATGCGCAGGTACTCGAGGAGCTCCTCGGTCCATTGCGGCAAGCCGGGACGCAACCAGGGCGTCGAGCGCCGCGAAGTCCGGGCGCGCCCTCGGGACGGTCGACGGCCGTCATCCGCGCTTGCGATCGAGATCCAGGAACGGCAGCTCGACGACCGTCGCCGCGACCCGCCCGCGGCGGCCCTCGACCGTCCACTCGACGGTCAGCTTTGTCCCGACGCGCTCGTACCGCGGCGGCACGGACGCAAGCGCGATGGCCTGCTTGAGGATCGGGCTCCAGCCGTGGGACGTCGCCTTGCCGACCTGCTTCGAGCCGTCGAAGACGGGGACCGGGGAGCGGTCGACGGACGGCGAGATCGCGGGCGGGAGGCCCTGGTCGTCGTACAGCCGCTCGATGTCGTACCAGTCGAGCTGGAGCCCCACGAGCCGGCGCGCCGGTCCGCCCGCGGCCTGCTCGGCCTGAAGGGCCCGCTTGCCGACGTAGTCCGCCTTGTCGAACGAGACGAGCCTGCCCAGCCCGATCTCGAACGGGCTGTAGTTCTGTTCCGGGTTCATCGCGTGCCGCGCGGAGGTGTAGTCCACCTCGAGCAGGATGAGCCCGGCCTCGAGACGGGTGACGTCGAGGGCGATCATCCCGGCCGGCCGGATCGCGTACGCCTTGCCCGCGTCGAACAGCACGTCCCAGACTGCCGGCGCGGCGTCGGCCGGGATCCACAGCTCGTAGCCGAGATCGCCCGTGTAGCCGGTCCGGCTGACATCGACCCGGGTGCCGGCGATCGTCGCCTCGCGGCGGCGGAAGTAGCGGAGGTCCGCGAAGTCCTCGCCCGTCGCCGCTTCGAGGACCGCCCTGCTGAACGGGCCCTGGAGCGCGAGCGCGGCGAGCTCCTCGGTCACGTCCTCGACGGTCACGTCGAGCCCGGCGGCATTCTGCGTGAGCCAGCGGTACTGCGGATCGGCGGCGGTCCAGCGGAGCTCGTGCTCGGCGACGCGGTGGACGGTGCCGTCGTCGATGACCTTGCCGTGCTCGTCGCACCACGGCGTGTAGTAGACCTGGCCCACCTTGAGCTTCGTTGCATCGCGGGTGATGACGCGGTCCGCCAGCGCGATCACGTCCGGACCGGTGAGCCGGTACTTGTACAGCGGGCTGACGTCGATGACGGCGGCCGCCTCGCGGATCGCGTTGTACTCGATGTCGTGGAAGTCGGCGTACACGGAGGACGCGTAGAAGCCGGCCCACTCGCGCCACTGCATCTTCCGGTTGAGGGGCGCAGTGCGGGGATGAAACGCGGTGCCGACGCTCACGAAGTTCCTCCAGATGGTGACCCCGTGAGTATGCATGAGACCTATGCAGGCTGGATGCAGCCGGGCAAGTGCTCCGGCGGCGTTCACGCGTTCGTCCGCCGTCTGGTGCTGCACCCGGAGCAGCGCTCCCGGCGCCCTCGCCGGCCGCTCCGCTGCGCCCGGAGCAGCGCCATCGGTGCCCGTCGGTCGCCCTGCGGCTTCCGGCGCAGCGATGTGACGCGCCCGGGCCGCTCGTCGCGCCCTCGAGCACCCGCTTGCTGCCTCCGGTGCATCACTCCGTCCATCGCGCGACGCTGGTGCTGCTCGCGGTGCAGCGGCGTGCGATAGAGCTGCTCGCGGGCTGGTCCTGGAGCGACTGAGGAGACGACGCCGGCCGGATCGCCGGATGCGGTCCGGCCGGCGGGTGAGAGGCGCCCCCCTTGCCGGCCTCGACCGACGGGAGCCTCGGGGTTTCAGTCGCCGAGCACCGCGCAGAGGTCGATGAGGCGGCCGTCGAAGCTGGCGCTGACGAGGCCGGTCTCGTCGTACTCCTCGTGGGCACGACCGTGTCCGAGGAAGAGCCCCTGCCCGACCTCGGATACCGCCGCCTCCTCCGCGGTGTAGTAGAGAAGGAAGGAGCCCCACGCCGACGCCCCCGCCGTTCCGTCGGGGCGCTCGTCGAACCGGACCTGGCTGCCGAGGACAACCTCCGTGCTGACCTCCGCGTCGAGATTCGTGAGCGTCGACTGGAACACGCCCGGATACTGGTAGCGGAGCGAGCCGCCGCCGTCCTCCGGGAAGGCGAGCTCCTTGACGCTCGAGTGGCTGTCCTGGAGCAGCACCGGGAACTCGCAGTAGCCGTCGTACAGGATCGTCTCCTCGCCGATCCAGGTCCGCTCCGGTGCGGCCGCCAGCACCGGTGCCGCGATGGCCCCCACGAGGAGCGTCGCGACGGTCAGCGCAGCGCCTCGCCGTAGCCGGGGTGTGTCGTGCATGGTCCAAGCCTCCAGCGTGCCGTGGGTCGATGGCGGCGAGGATCGCGCCTGCACATGGCGCGGCGCATCGGCAATTCCCTTACTCGGCTCCTCAGTCTTCAGCGAGCCCGAGGGCGTGTGCCCGCAGCGCAAGATCGACCCGCGAGGTCGCACCGAGCTTCTCCTTGACCCGCCCGACGTGGACCGACACGGTCTTGGGGCTCATGGCGAGAGCGTTGGCGATCGCGCCGTCCGAGTGGCCCATCGCGACCAGCGCAAGGACGTCTGTCTCGCGCCGGGTGAGGTCGTCGATCACGGCAGGCGCGGTGCGCTTCGTGACAGACACTGGCGGCAGCGCGAGGATCCGGGCGATCAGCGGCTCGACGCGCTGGCCCGCGGCGTCGGTGGTCGCGATCTTCGCCTGCACCGCGCCCGCCCGACGCCGGGCGCGTCGGGCGGCACGCCCGAGGATCCAGTCGAGCTCCGGAGCGCGGGACCAGCCGGTCGCGGGACGGATGGCGTCGGCCGCAGCGAGGACCGTGATCGCGAGCGCGGCCTCACCGCCCTCGACGAGCGCCGGGACACTCGCCTCGAGCACGTCGACGCGGTCCACGAGCGGCCCTCGCTCGACGAGCCGCCACGCGCGCGAGATCGTGGCGAGCGCCTCCCGCGCCCCTTCGGTCTCCGCCTGTGCCATCGCGAGCATGCACAGCGCACCGGCCGCGAGGTAGCCGCGCGGGTTCAGCCGCACGCTCTCGGACGCTGATGCGGCGGCCGAGGCCGGCCGCCCGAGCCGCAGCTCGAGGAGGCTGACGTAGATCAGGCTGATCGCGGCATTCAGGGGATCGTTGCAGCGGCGATACGCATCGACGCTCCCGCGCTGGTGGCGTAACGCGGTCGCATGCTCGCCTCGTGCCCGCGCAATCGATGCGTGCCCGGTCTCCTCGAAGCCGATCGCGACGTCTGGATGATCGACCACGGTGGCCGCCCGGATCGACCAGGCCCCGACGCCTCGAGGTTGCCCCGTGCATTCTCGGCGTGCGCGATGGCGCCGTAGGCGAGTCGGCGAACCATGGCCGACCCGTCGCGCTCGGCGGCCGCGAGCACCTCGTCGCTGATCGCGATCACGGCATCGCCGCCTTCGTGGCGCGCGAGCAGCCTCGCGAGCAACGCGAGGGCCATCGGCCGGGACGGATGGCCGGGCGTCGCGTCGTTGAGCGCCTGCCTCAGCCACCCGATGGGCGTCGCGAGGTCCGAGCCGACGATCCACCACCTGGCAAGCGCCGTGATGCTGCTGAGGGCACGGTCGGGATCGTTGGCCACGGACCAGGCGACCCCCGCCTCGATGGTCTCGCGCTGGCTGTCGAGGGTCGCGACGGCCCCCTGCTGGCGACCCGCCTCCCACAGGGCCGCACCCTGGGTGACCGCCAGCTCTGCCGCGTACCCCGTCAGGCGCACCATCACGGCATCGACGGCCGCGGTGGTCATGCCATGCCGGACCCGCGAGCGAACCGTGTCGAACGGCCGGAAGCGGGCCGGGCCCCCAGGCAGCCGGGCGACGAGGCCGGCGGCGAGCAGGCCGTCGAGGGCGGCCACTGTGGCCGTTCCGGGTGCGAGCGCCTCCGCGAGGCCGACGTCGACGGATGTCGGGCACGCGCACAGCGCGGCCAGCATCGATTCCTGGTGTCCGTCGAGCAGCGACAGGCTCCAGTCGAGAACGGCTGCCAGGGACGCGTGACGGTCGTCGTCCCAGGTTGGCGTCGTTCGCTCGAGGAGTGCAGGGTCGTCGAGCCGCGCGAGGATCTCCGAGGGCGGCAGGAGCCGCGTCCGGCCCGCCGCGAGCTCGATCGCCAGCGGCAGTCCGTCGAGGCGGCGCACGAGCTCCGCCACCGCCGCGGCTTCGCCCACGTCGAGCTCGAGCGGGGCGATCCGCCGGGCACGACGGAGGAACATGGCGCCAGCCGGCGACGCCTCGACGGCGTCCTGCGTGTCGTCCGGCGGGAGGCCGAGCCCGCCCAGGGCGAGCTCGTGCTCGGACGGCGAGCCGAGCGGTCGTCGGCTCGCCGCCAGGATGCGGATGCCTGGCGCCGCCTGCAGGAGGCCCTCGATCCAGCGGCCGGCGCCGTGCACGTCCTCGAGCGTGTCGAGGAGCAGCAGGCCACCGCGGGTGGACAGGTAGTCGTGGATCGCGACGGTCGCATCCTCGCCCGCCACCTCGAGGCCCAGGCCGCGGGCGACGGCCGGACCGATCGCGGCGTCATCGCCCACACCCACCAGGTCGACGCACCACGCCTCGCCGCCGGCGGCCCGATGCTCATCGACGAACGCACGGACGAGCGTTGACTTGCCCATCCCACCCGGCCCCACGACGGTGACGAGTCGAGCCCGCGCGAAGCGGGCGACGAGACGCAGCAGGTCGGCCTCCCTGCCGATCGCGTCGGGCCGGTCCGTGGCCACGACCACCCCCAACCGTCACCTCACCCGTTGTCGGGCCCGCACGAGCACGTGCAACGGCGGGCGTGTACCTGAGAGGATGGCCTGCGCAATGCCGGATGCCAACCCCTTCCTTGGTCACGAGCATCGGCGGCCCGATGTCGATGCCGCCGAGGCAGCCATCCTCCTCCGCGCCGCGTTCGGCGCCGGCCGGATCATGCGCGAGCTCGGCAGCCACCAGGACCGCAACTACCTTGTCGAGGGGGAGGCCGGACGAAGGTTCGTGTTCAAGATCGCGCGGCACGGGCTGTCCCGAGCGGAGCTCGACGCGGAGAACGCGGCGATGGCATGGGCAGCGGCGGCGGACCTCACGTTCGAGGTGCCGGTCCCGCAGCCGGCGCTCGACGGGACGCTGATCGTCACCGGGACGACGAGCGCCGGCGTCTCGCACGACCTGCGCCTCGTCACCTTCATCGACGGCGACCCGCTGGACATGGCCGGCTACCTCGCGCCACCCGTTCTGCGCGCGCACGGGTCGATGGCGGCGGAGATCGCCGTCGCGCTCGAGGGGTTCGACCACCCGGCGCTCGACCGGGTGCTCCAGTGGGACCTCCGTCACGCGGCCGCGGTGTGCGAGGCGCTTGGCCCGTTTGCCTCTACGCCGGTGCGGCGGGCGCTGCTCGGTGAGTCCATGGCGCGGGCGTGGGCATCCGTGGAGGCGCTCGCCCCGGGCCTCCGCGTCGGGGTCGTCCACCAGGACGTGACCGATCTCAACACGGTCACGCGCCCGGACCGCGCCGCCCGACCGATGCCCGTGGGGCTCATCGACTTCGGCGACCTGTCCCGGACGTGGCTCGCGGCGGACCTCGCGGTGACGATCGCAGCGGACGTCGTCCACGACCTCGACCGCCCGCTGCAGGCCGCTCGCGAGATCGCCCGCGGGTTCGTGCAGCGGCTCCCGCTGACGGACCCGGAGCTCGCCGCGGTGTGGCCGCTCGTCGTCGCGCGGGCGGCGTCCGTGGCGATCAGCGGGGACCAGCAGGGGGCGCTGGAGCCGGACAACGAGTACGTCCAGGCGTCGCGCGACGAGGAGTGGGCCGCGCTCGAAGTCGTGGCAGCGGTGCCGTTCGCGCTCGCGACCGAGGCACTGCGTGAGGTCGCCGGACTCCCGCCGATCGAGCGCCCGCAGGTGAAGCTCGAGACCGCGCCGCTCCTCGCCGGACTCTGCGACTCGACACCGGTCGTCGACCTGTCCACAACGAGCGACGCCCTCGGGGGCGAGTCGATCGGCGACCCACGTGCCGTGGTGCCGCTGCTGCCGCACGACGGCGTGGCGATCGGTCGCTGGGCCGAGGCCCGGCTCACCGACGCGCTGCTGGACGCCCCCGGCGAGCCGGCGACCGTCCATCTCGGCATCGACCTGTTCGCCGCTGCCGGGACGACAGTCCACGCTCCAATCGCGGGCCGGGTCCACCGGCGGGTCGGGCGGCCTGGTCATCGGCGGCATGTTCGATCTCATCGTCGACGGTATCGAGCCCACGGCGGAGGAGGGGAGCGAGATTGCCGCGGGTGCGGTGATCGGCTCGGTGGCGGGCGACGGACCGGACGGGCTGCCGCCGCACGTCCACGTCCAGCGCGTGGACGAGCCGGGGCTCGCCGCACCCCGCCGGGTGATCCCGTCGCTCGCCGACGCCTGGCTGCGGCTCTGCCCGGATCCCTCGCCGCTGCTCGGGCTGGCGCCGGGTCTCGCCGCCGCGCCTGCGGATGACGCGCCCGGCCTCCTCCGCCGCCGTGATGCGGTCCTCGCCACGACCCAGGTCCACTACTTCGAAGACCCGCCCAGGATCGAGCGCGGCTGGCGCCACCACCTCGTCGACGCGCGGGGCCGGGCGTACATCGACGTCGTCAACAACGTCGCGGTCCTCGGGCACAGCCACCCCGCGGTCGCGGAGGCCGTCGCCAACCAGCTCCGCCGTCTCAACACGAACTCCCGGTTCCTGTACGCGGCGATGGTCGAGTTCGCCGAGGCCCTGGTCGCCCGCTTCCCTCCGCCGCTCGACACGGTCTTCCTCGTCAACACGGGCTCGGAGGCGAACGAGCTCGCGCTCCGGCTCGCCCGGACGGCGACCGGCAACGAGGATGTCCTCGCGGTCCGCGGCGCCTACCACGGCTGGACGAGCGCGACCGACGCGATCACGACATCTGTCCTCGACAACCCGCGCGCGCTCGGGACGCGCCCCGCGTGGGTCCACCCGGTGGAGGCGCCGAACACGTACCGCGGGCTCCACCGCGGGCCGGACGCCGGCGCCCGGTACGCGGACGACGTCAGGGCCGTCCTCTCGCATCTGGCGGCGGGCGGTCGCGGGCCTTCCGCGTTCATCGCGGAGGCGGTGTTCGGCAACGCGGGCGGCGTCGCCCTGCCGGACGGCTACCTGGCCGAGGCCTACGCCGCGGTCCGTGGCGCGGGTGGACTCGCCATCGCCGACGAGGTCCAGGTCGGCTACGGGCGCCTGGGCGCCTACCGGTGGGCGTTCGAGCAACAGGCCGTCGTTCCCGACGTCGTCACCGTCGCGAAGGCCGCCGGGAACGGGATGGCCGTGGGCGCCGTGATCACCTCGAGGGCGATCGCGGACGCGTTCGGCACGGAGGGGTCGTTCTTCTCGTCGGTGGGCGGGTCGCCCGTGGCCTGCGCGGCGGGTCTCGCGGTGCTGCGCACGATCGACGAGGAGGGGCTCCAGGCGAATGCGCGCGATGTCGGTGCGCACCTGCGGGCAGGACTCGAGCGCGTCATGGCAGGATCCCCGCTCGTCGGGGCGGTCCACGGGATGGGCCTGTACCTCGGGGTCGAGCTCGTCCGGGACCCGATCACGCTGGAGCCCGCGGCCGAGGAGGCCTTGGCCATCTGCGAGCGGCTGCTGGAGCTGGGTGTCATCTGCCAGCCGACGGGCGATGGGAACAACGTGCTCAAGGTCAAGCCGCCGCTGTGTATCACGCGCCAGAGCGCCGACGTCGTCGTGCGGGCGCTCGAGGTGGCGCTCCGCGGCTGGTAGTCCCGCCCGGGGACCAACCGTCGGCTAGACTGCATGCGCACTATGCAGGCTGAATAGCGGCGCCCAGCCCGCCCCGTCCCCGGGTGACGCGACGCCGCTCCCGTTCCGACTGGAGGCTCGCGTGCCGCAGCGCTACGACGCGGTGATCATCGGTGGAGGGCACAACGGCCTCATCTCCGCCGCGTACCTGGCACGCGCCGGCCTCAAGGCGCTCGTCCTCGAGCGACGCCACGTCCTCGGCGGCGCGGCGGTCACCGAGGAGATCGTCCCCGGCTTCCGGTTCTCCGTCGCGAGCTACGTCGTCAGCCTCCTCCGGCCGGAGGTCATCCGGGACCTCAACCTCCCGAAGTACGGCCTCGACATCCTTCCGCTCGACGGCACGTTCACCCCCCTTCGCCCCGGCGAGGGCGCCCCTGGCGGCGACTACCTGTGGCGCGTCAACGACCACGGCCGGACGGTCCGCGAGCTCCGCCGCTGGTCGAAGAACGACGCCGAGGCATACGAGGAGTACGGCCAGCTCATGGTGGAGATGGCCCGCTTCATCAAGCCGATCCTCGGCATCGTGCCGGCGGACCCCACCGACAACGACCCGCGGCCGCTCATGCCGCTCGCGAGCCTCGCCCGCCGGTTCGGGCAGCTCCCGGAGCGCCAGCAGGCCGTCTTCGTCCAGCTCATGACGATGTCCGCGGCGGACTTCCTCGACCAGTGGTTCGAGACGGACCCGCTCAAGGCGACGATGTCCGCGTCCGGGATCATCGGCACCTACCAGGGCATCCGCAGCCCCGGCACCGCGTACGTTCTCCTCCACCACTACATGGGCGAGATCGACGGCGCGTTCCGCGCGTGGGGTATCCCGAAGGGCGGGACGGGCGGCGTCAGCTACTCCATCGCCCGTGCCGCGCAGGCCCTGGGCGCCGAGATCCGCACCGAGGCCCCCGTCGCGCAGATCGTCGTCAGGAATGGCAAGGCGACGGGCGTCGTCCTCGAGAGCGGCGAGGAGATCGAGGCGAGCCACGTGCTCTCCTCGGCCGACGCCAAGGTCACCTTCCTCGACCTCCTCGAGCCCGGATCGCTCGACGCCGAGTTCGAGCACGAAGTTCGCCGGTTCAAGTTCCGCGGCAGCTCCGGCAAGGTCAATCTCGCCGTGGACCGGCTGCCCGACTTCACCTGCATGCCGGGCGAGGGTGAGCACCTCCGCGGCGCGATCTCGTTCAGCCCGACCATGCGAGAGATGGAGCAGGCCTACGACGACGCGAAGTACGGCCACTGGAGCAACCGCCCGTACATCGACATGATCATCCCGACCCTCGTCGACCCGCAGATGGCGCCTCCCGGCAAGCACGTCATCAGCTGCTTCGTCCAGTACGCGCCGTACAAGCTGGCGCCGGAGCTCGGCACCTGGGACGACAACCGTGAGGCCTTCGGCGACGCGGTCATCGACCGGATCGCCGAGTTCGCGCCCAACATCCGCGACATCATCATCGGCCGTCAGGTCCTCACCCCGCTCGACATCGAGCGGACGATGGGGCTCACCGAGGGGAACATCTTCCAGGGCGAGCTCTCCCTCGAGCAGCTGTTCTTCAACCGCCCGGTGCCCGGGTACGCGCGGTTCCGGACGCCCATCTCGAACCTGTGGCTCTCGGGCTCGTCGACCCATCCCGGTGGCGGCCTGATGGGGGCCAACGGGCGCCTCGCGGCCATCGAGGTCCTCAAGGCGGCCGGGCGGAAGGTGGCCTGACGATGACACCCACGACCGCCATCACCGCCTCCACCTACGACGCGATCGTCGTCGGGGCGGGCCACAACGGGCTCGTCGCCGCGACGTACATGGCCCGCGCCGGCCTCCGGGTGCTCGTCCTCGAGGCACGCGATGTCGTCGGTGGCGCGACGGTCACCGAGGAGATCGCCCCGGGCGTCCGCGTCCCCTCGCTCGCGCACACCGTCGGGCGGCTTCGACCGTCCATCGCCCGCGAGCTCGAGCTGAGCCGCCACGGCCTCGCGCTCGTGGCCCCCGAGGTCCGGGTGTTCGCCCCGCAGCCCGACGGGCGGGCCGTGACGCTATGGGCGGAGCTCGCGAAGACCGTGGACTCGCTGCGCGCGTGGTCCGAGGACGACGCCACGTCGTTCGTCGAGTTCGACCGCAGCGTGCGGGTCCTGTCGCGGTTCCTCGCGGATCTCGGCGACGAGGCCCCGCCCGAGATCAAGGCGCCCGGGTTCGGGGACGCGCTCCTCGGGCTCAGGCTGGGCCGCGCGTTCCGCGGCCTGGGCAGGCTCGACGGCCGGACGATCCTGCGCGTGCTCGCGATGGCGGCCGCGGACTACGTCGCCGAGTCGTTCGAGCACGAGGCGATCCGCGGCACGCTCGCGTGGCGCGGCGTCCGGTACACCGCGATGGGACCCTGGTCCGCGGGCACGACGCAGGTGCTGCTCGCCGACGCCGCCGGCAACGATGGCGGGGCCGCGGGCGAGACCGTGTTCGCGAGGGGCGGTCCGTCCGCGCTTGCCGACGCGCTCGCCGCTGCCGCGCTCGAGGCGGGTGCCGAGATCCGGACCGGCGCCCGCGTGGCGCAGGTGTCCACGCTCGACGGCACCGTCACCGGCGTCGTCCTCGAGGGCGGCGACGAGATCGCGAGCCCGCGCGTCGTCTCCGGGCTGGACCCGAAGCGGCTGCTCACGTCGCTCGTCGACCCGGTGACCGTCGGGCCGTCGATGCGCTGGCGCGCGGGCAACATCCGGACCCCGGGGTCGGTGGCGAAGATCAACCTGGTCCTCGACGGGCTGCCGGAGTTCCCGGCCGCCGGCGGCGATCCCCGTCTCCTCCGGGGCCGGATCCAGGTCAACACGACCTCGATCGACGCCATGGAGCACGCGTTCGACGCGTCGAAGTACGGCCGGATCGCCGACGAGCCGGTGCTCGAGGCGACGATCCCGTCGCTCGTCGACCCGTCGCTCGTCGCCGGCGCGCCCGAGGGTACGCAGGTCATGAGCGTCCTCATGCAGTGGATGCCGAAGGCACATGCGGACGGCGACTGGGCGACGCAGCGGGACGCCATCGGCGACCTCGCGATCCGGACACTGGAGTCCGTCGCACCGGGTCTCGGCTCGCGAGTCACCGCGCGGCAGGTCCTCACACCGGCCGACCTCGAGACCGAGTACGGGCTGACCGGCGGGCACCCGCTCCACGCGGAGCCGGCCCTCGACTCGTTCTTCCTGTGGCGGCCGCTCCTCGGCTGGGCCCGCTACCGGATGCCGGTCCCGGGCCTGTACCTCGCGGGGTCCGGGGCGCACCCGGGCGGCGGCGTCACCGGGGCACCGGGCCGCAACGCGGCGGCCGAGGTCATCGCGGATCGCAAGAAGCGGCGCTAGCGCCTGCACCGCCGCTCGGAGGGCATGACGATGCGCTACGGGCTCTCTGTCATGAACCTCGGCGACTTCGCCGACGCGCGGACGTTCGCCGATCTCGCGCGTGCGGCCGAGGACGCCGGGTGGGACGCGATCCTCGCCTGGGATCACCTCGGCTTCGTGTGGGGACCGCCCGCGGGAGACCCGTGGACGCTCGTGACGGCGTCGGCGCTCGCGACGGACCGAATCCTCGTCGGGACCGACGTCTCGGTCATCGCTCGGGAGCGGCCGCTCCAGTTCGCCAACCGTGTGGCCACCGTTGACCGGCTGTCGGGTGGGCGGGTCGTGCTCGGCGTGGGCCTCGGTGGGGCCGAGGCCGAGTACCGGGCGGCCGGGGAACCCGAGGACCTGCGCGAACGGGCCGCGCTCATGGACGAGACGCTCGGGGTCGTCCGCCGGCTGCTCGCCGGCGAGACGGTCGTGCACGAGGGCCCGCGCGTGATCGTGCGTGACGTGACGCTCTCGCCACTCCCGGTCCAGGACCGGGTGCCCGTCTGGGTCGGCGGCGGAAGTCGTGCGGCCCGCCGGCGAGCCGCGCGGTACGACGGCTGGATCCCGGTCGTGACCGACGAGCAGGGGCAGCCGCTCCTCACGCCGGACGACCTCCGGATCGCCGTCACGGAGATCGCGGCCTTGCGGGCGGCATCGGGGATCGCTCCCGACGACCCGTTCGACTACGGCATCCACGGCGAGACGCCGGGATCGGGCGAGGAGGGTGAGGCGATCGTCCGGCCCTGGGCCGAGGCCGGCGCGACGTGGTGGCTCGAGATGCTCCACGGGTATCGCGGCGAGACCGGGGATCTCTTCGCCCGCGTCGAGGCCGGGCCGTCGCGGGTCCAGGGGGCGGTCCGCTCGCGATCGGCGATCTCGACACCGGAAGTTTCTCGATTCGAGGATTGACAAAGGCAGTCGCTGCGTCCACCCATACCGTGTGACAGGCACCGGGAGCACCCGGTGCCATCAGGCGGAAGCGTGGTGGATGCCGGTCTCGTGATCCGTGCCCAGCGGGGTGACAAGGTGGCCTTCGGCCTCCTTGCCACCGACATCGCCGACCGGCTCCTCGCCGTGGCGCGCAGGATCCTGCGCGACATGGACCTCGCCGAGGACGCGACGCAGCAGGCGCTGCTCGCCATCTGGCAGGACCTTCCGCAGCTTCGCGACCCGGTCCGCTTCGAGGCCTGGTCGTACCGGATCCTCGTGCGCGCCTGCTACACCGAGGGCCGGAAGGAACGCCGCTGGGCGCCGAACCTCCGGATGCTCCCGGGGGATGAGCTCGATGCGATCGACGACCTGAGCTCGATCGTCGATCGCGACCAGCTCGAGCGCGGCTTCCGCCGCCTGTCCATCGATCACCGAACGGTGGTGGTGCTGCACCACTACCTCGACCTGCCGCTCGAGCGGGTGGCCGAGATCGTCGGCATCCCGACCGGGACGGCCCACTCCCGACTTCATCACGCGATGCGCTCACTGCGGGCGGCAATGGATGCCGACCTGCGCTCGTCGTCCCGGGAGGTCATCTGATGAGCACCGAGCGGGACGCCACGCGCATCGTGCGGTCGTGGCTGCGCACCGACGAGCACGAGTCCGCGGACCGGGTCCTCGACAACGTGTTCGCGCTGCTGGACGCGACCCCACAGCGCCGTGCCTGGTGGCCGGCGCGGAGGATCGCCGACGTGAATCTCTATGCCAAGGTCGCGATCGCCGCCGCCGCGGTGGTGGTCCTCGCGGTCGTCGGTTTCAACCTGATGCCGGCGGGCGGTGGGGTGGGCGGTCCCACCCCGGCCCCCTCGCCGACTGCCTCGCCCTCGCCCTCGCCCTCGCCCTCGTCGACGGCCGCGGCAGCCGCCGCCTTCCCGCCCGTGGGCCCACTTGCCGCCGGCACGCACCGCGCCGTCCTCGAGGGGGTTCCCCTCACCTTCAGCGTTCCGGATCAGGGATGGGAGGCCTTCCCCGGTCAGTTCATCGGCACCGTCGAGCCGGAGCAGCCTGACAGCCTCGCGTTCGCCTTCTGGAAGAGTTCCCCGGAGAACGTCTACTCGGATCCGTGCGCCCACACGGCGCTGGACCCGCCGCCCGCCGCCACGGCCGAGGGCCTCGCGGCCGCCGCCGCGGCGATCCCCGGGACGGACCTCGTCAGCGGGCCGTCGAGCGTCACCGTCGGCGGGTATCCGGCGCAGCATGTCGCGTTCACGATCCGGGACGATCTCGGCTGCGATCCCCACGACGCCTACCTGTGGTACGACGTGAGCAGCGGCGGGGCGAGGGGCGGCTGGCACTGGGCCTCGGCGCTCGGCTCCACCCACCAGGTGTGGATCATCGACGTCGACGGGACGCTCGTGTGGATCGATTCCGAGACATTCAGGGGCGCTCCTCCCGACGTGGAGGAGGCCGTCGGGCAGGTCATCGACTCGATCCAGTTCGAGTAGCCGGCCGCAGCGTCGCGGCGGCCCCCCGACTGGCGCCGCCGCGCCACCCGCTCGACTCCAGCCAGCGTCAGGCGGCGTGCCGCGTCGTGCTCGCGTGGCCGCCCCAGGCGAGGAAGCGGGTCGGCGTGATCCGGATCGCCCGGGTGAACTCCCTGCGATATGCGTCGTGGTCCACCGGGCCCCGGCCCAGCTCGTCCGCGTACTTCGCGAAGAACGCCTCCGGGACGCGGGCGCCCCCGCGCTCGATGCTCGCCGAGGCCTCGATCAGCCCGACCGCGAAGTCGTCCTCGGGATCGCCCACCGCGACCATGAGGTGCGGGTTCGCGAGCACGTTCCTGACCTTCACCGCACCCGGCTTCGAGTACACGACAAGTGCCTCGCCGTCCCACCAGAACCACGTCGGGACGATATGCGGCGTCCCGTCGGGGCGGACGGTCGACAGCCAGACGACGCGCTCCTCCTTCAGCAGCGGCAGGACGCGTGCGGCCGTGTCGGACGGGGACGCGTCATAGCCGGCCCGGCGGGGCGCGGACCAGGTGGCGTGGAGGGCGGGGACGTCGCTCATGCCCCAACGATGCCGCGATGCCCCGCGGGGGCCATCCGGCGCCGGTCAGGTGCGGTTGATGGACAAGTGACGATGCGGGCCTCGACTAGCGGCGATCGAGCTCCGCCTCCTCCGCGATCCGTGCCTGTTCGACCACGCTCGGCGCGCCGCCGCCCGTGTCCATGGCCTCGACCGCCGTGGACGCGCCGACCGGGGCATGGTCGAGCGCCCAGTCCCACGTCTGGAGCTGGCGCAGCAACCGCCGGCCGGTCAGGTCGAGGTGGATCGGCGTCACGGAGATGCGGCGGTTCACCACCGCATGGAAGTCCGTGCCCGGGATGCTGATCCCGGACGGGGGCGGACCCCCGATCCAGTAGTAGGGGATGCCGCGCGGGTCCCGCCGCTCGACGAGCTCGTCCGAGTAGATCCGGCGCCCGACGCGGGTCACCTCGATGCCCTCGCACTCCTCGATCGGCACGCCCGGGACGTTGACGGAGAGGAGCTCCCCGCGCTTGAGCCCGTGCTCGAGGATGTTGCGCGCGACGATGGCCGCAGCGACGGCTGCCAGCGAGAAGTCCACCTCCTCGATGTACTCCTGGCTGATCGCGAAGGCGGGGGCGTTGTTGATCACCGCCTCCATCGCCGCCGACACGGTCCCCGAGTACGTGATGTCGTCCCCGAGGTTCGCGCCGTAGTTGATGCCCGACGCGACGAGATCGAAGCGTTCCTCGAAGAAGCCGAGGAACGCGAGGCTCACGCAGTCGGTGGGGGAGCCGTCGATCGAGTAGCCCATCGACCCGTCGCCGAGGGTCCGCTCCCGAACCCGGAGCGGGCGCATGAGCGTCTTCTGGTGCCCGACCGCGGACTGGTTCGTGTCCGGCGCGACCACCGTGACGTCCCCGATCGGCTCGAGCGCCCGCTTGAGCGCGAGCAGCCCGCGGCTCTCGATGCCGTCGTCATTGGTGACGAGGATCCGGGGCCTGGAGGTCCAGTCGCCGAGCGGCCGCCCCAGGCGCTTGAGCGAGCGGCGGGCGCCGCGCGAGCCGGCGACGGGCTCGCCGCGCTCCTTGTCGAGGTCGCGCCGCTCGGTCCGCGCCCGCTCGCGGGTCATCTCGGGCTGCTGGGCGGGTGCGGCCTCGGCGTCCTCGCTCATCGCTCGCCCTCACCGCCCAGCGTGGCTGGAGCACCCATGGCGGGGAGGACGGCGGGGTCGCCACCGGGTCCTGACGTCCCCGGCTGCTCGGTGACGTCCTCGTCCACGCCCGGGACAGGTTCCCGCGGGCGCCGCACGTCGCGGCCTTCCCTGGCGGCCAGCCGTCTCGCCGCGCGGTCGGCAACGGTCCCTCCCTCCCGGGACCGCCCGTACCAGTGGAAGAAGAACGCGGAGATGACGGCCGCGATCGGGATCCCGAAGATCGCGCCCGGGATGCCCGCGATGCGAAGACCGATGATCACGGACGCCAGGACCACGATCGGGTGGATGCCGACGGCCCCCGCCATCAGGCGCGGCTGGAGGACGTTCATCGTCAGGAACCACCCGATGCCCATGGCGATCAGGACGGGCAGCACGACCTCCGGTGAGAACAGGAGCGCCACCGCGACGGGCGGGATCCACGAGACGAACGGGCCGAAGAACGGGACGGCATGCAGGAGGCCGGCCGCGACCGTCGTGACCGCGGCGTACTCGAGGCCGAACACGATGTTGACCAGCGCTGTGATCGCGCCGAACGAGAGACCCATGATCAGCTGGCCGCGGATGAAGCCGCCGAACGACCTCGAGACGCTCGTCTGGAGGAGGCGGGCCTCGGTGACGAAGCCGGGCGGGACGAGGCGGTACAGGAACGCGGTGATTGCCTTGCGGTCGACGGCGATGTAGATCGAGAGGATCATGAGGATCAGGATGTTGCCCAGCACGCCGATGCTTGCGAACGCCAGCGACTGGAGCGGCCCGACGAGCTGCAGCGCCCACTCCTGGAGGTTCGCGACGACCTGCGGCACCTGGCTCGACGAGGTCCACCTGGAACCCGATGTCCGTGAGCCGCGCCTGGATCTCCGCCACGAGGCTGAGTGAGCTGGTCCTCGAACCGTGGCGCGTCCTGGATGAAGTCGCCGATCGAGGTCGCGAGCGTCGCCGACGCCTGGACGAGGATGGCCCGAGCAGCACGACGACGATCGTGAGGTAGACGATGATCACGGCCCCCGCCTGCGGGACGCGCGGGATCTTCGCCACGAGGTTGATCAGCGGCAGCAGCGCGAACGACAGCAGCCACGCGAGAAAGAACAGCAGCAGGATGTCGCCGAACGCGTAGAACACGTTCGCGAGGTCCGCGATGACGATGAACGTCAGCGCGATGACCGCGAGGATGAGCACCGCGTCGACGAGGCGGCGCTGCCGCTCGGTCAGCTCGACGGGCATCATCCCGTGCTCATGTCAGCGGAGCCCCATCTTCTCGCGCACTTCGGCCATCGTCGCCTCGGCCATCGGGCGCAGGCGGTCCGCACCGGCCTCGAGGATGCCGTCGACCTCGGCGGGGTTGGCCATCAGCTCCGCGTAGCGCTCGCGCGCACCGGCGTAGGCGGTGGTGATCCGCTCGGCGAGGAGCTTCTTCGTGTCCACGCAGCCGGTGCGGGCGTTGCGCTCGCCGTCCCAGATCTCCTCGTAGTCGTCGCCGAAGAAGCGGTGGAGCTGGCAGACGTTGCAGACCTCGGGCCGGCCGGGGTCGGTGCGCATGATCCGCTTCGTGTCGGTGACCATCGACATGACCTGGCGCCGGATCTCCTCCGGTGAGCCGAGGATCTCGATCGTGTTGCCGACCGACTTCGACATCTTCTTCACGCCGTCGGTACCCAGGACGACCGGTGCCTCGGTGTACACGGCCTCGGGCTCCGGGAAGGTGTCGCCGTAGCGGTTGTTGAACGCCCGGACGATCTCGCGGGAGAGCTCGAGGTGGGCGGCCTGGTCCTTGCCGACCGGGACGAGCGACGCCTTGTAGATCACGATGTCCGCGGCCTGGAGGACCGGGTACGTGAGCAGCCCGTGGTTGATGTCGTCGGGCTGGTTCTGCTTCTTCTCCTTGTAGGTCGGCGTCCGCTCCAGCCAGCTCACCGGCGTGACCGTCGCCAGCAGCCACATCAGCTCGGTGTGCTCCGGGCGGTGGCTCTGGACGAACAGCGTGCAGCGATCCGGGTCCAGGCCCAGCGCGAGCAGGCTTGCCGCCATCTCGCGGGTCCGCGAGCGCATGAGCTCCGGCTCGTGGGTGCTCGTGAGCGCGTGGTAGTCGACGATGCAGTAGATCGCCTCGTACTCGTACTGGAGCATCACGTAGTTCCGGATCGCCCCCAGGTCGTTGCCGAGGTGGACGATGCCGGACGGCTGGATGCCGGAGAAGATGCGCGGGCGGGCGGGCGGGCCGGCCAGCGGGGCCGGGGCGGGCGCGAGCTCGGTGGTCATTGGCGGCGAGTGTAGCGGAGCGGTTCGGCGTTCCGAGGGATCGTGCGTGCCCGCCACTCCTCCAGCGAGACGTCCGGGTGCAGCCGCATCACCGCCCGGCATCCTGGGCGCGAAGCGCGCAGGTAGCACCGTGGGTGATCCGGGGCGGGCCACGCCGGACAGGGTCGGAACTGGCGGGCGTAGGCTCGAGTGGGCCCAACGTTCGCTACCATCGCCCCACACCTCCCCGTTGCGAGAGCCCTGCCCTGTGAGCATCCAGCCCCTGCGCGTCGGCGTCATCGGCGCCGGCACCGTCGGCCGAGAGGTCGTCCGCGCGTTCCTCGAGCGCTCGCCGCGCCTGACAACCGCCGACGGCGCCCCCCTCGTGCTCACGGCGGTCGCGGAGAAGTTCACCGAGCGCGCGATCGCGTCGGGGATCCCGGAGTCGCTGCTGACGGATGCGCCTGCGCACCTCGTGGCGAGCGCCGACGTGGACGTCATCGTCGAGACGATGGGCGGCGCGGAACCGGCTCGGACGCTCGTCGCGGCCGCGCTCGCGTCGGGCAAGAGCGTCGTTACGGCGAACAAGCACATCGTCGCGAACTTTGGTCCGGAGCTCGAGCGCCTCGCCCGCGAGAGCGGCGCGCCGTTCCGGTTCGAGGCCGCCGTCGGCGGCGGTATCCCGCTGCTCGGGCCGATCGCCCAGGATCTGGCCGCGAACCGGATCGCCCGTGTCCGCGGCATCGTCAACGGCACGACGAACTACATGCTCACGGCGATGACCCGCGAGGGCCGTGACTACGCCGAGGTGCTCGCCGAGGCGCAGGCGTTGGGCTACGCGGAGGCGGACCCGACGGCCGATGTCGAGGGCCTCGACGCCCTGAACAAGCTCGTCATCCTCGCCAGGCTCGCGTTCGGCGCCTGGATCGATCCGGCCTCGGTCGACAACCGGCCGGGGTCGATCACCGGCGCGCCGGGTCTCCCGGGGATCACGGGCGTCACCGCGGACGACGTCGCCGCGCTCGGCGCCGAGGGCCGCGTCCTGCGCCTGATCGCGACAACCCGGCTCGCGGAGGACGGGGCCATCGAGGCATCCGTCGTGCCTACCGCGGTACCCGCCGAATCGCCGTTCGGGCGGTGTGACGGGGTGCTCAACCGGGTCGAGGTCGACGCCGTCCCGGTGGGCAGCGTCGCGTTCGAGGGCCCGGGGGCCGGCGGTCCCGCCGCCGCCGCGGCCGTCCTCAGCGACATCGTGTCGATCGCCCGAGGCCTGGGTTCCACCTGGGCCGGGTCACCTGCCGCGACCGAGGTCTCCGCAATCGAGGTCCGCCCCGTCGCGGCCGAGTGCCTCGCGGCGCCGTCGGGTGCCTGCTACCCCGTCGGCGACTGAGGCCCTCGCCCGCATGCCGACCCGGCCCGCTACCCCTCGACCGCGCCTCGTCGAGCGCTACCGGGAGTTCCTGCCGGTGTCCGACGCGACGCCGGTCGTGTCACTCGGCGAGGGTGCAACGCCCCTCGTCCACGCGCGCCGCCTCGGCGCGTCGCTGGGCCTGCGCAACCTGCACCTCAAGATCGAGGGCGCGAACCCGTCCGGCTCGTTCAAGGACCGGGGCATGGTCATGGCCGTCGCGAAGGCGCTGGAGGACGGCGCCCGGAGCGTCATCTGCGCCTCGACCGGGAACACCTCGGCCTCGGCCGCGGCGTACGCGGCGGCGGCGGGCATCGAGTGCGTCGTGGTCCTGCCGGCGGGCAAGATCGCGATCGGCAAGCTCCTCCAGGCGCTCGTGTTCGGGGCGCGGGTCGTGTCGGTCAGCGGCAACTTCGACGAGGCCCTGCGCGTCGTGCGTGCGCTGTCGGAGCAGGACGCCCACCCGATCACGCTCGTCAACTCCGTCAACCCGTTCCGGCTCGAGGGCCAGAAGACCGCGGCGTTCGAGGTCGTGGACGACCTGGGCCGTGCGCCCGACGTGCTCGCGATCCCGGTCGGCAATGCCGGCAACATCAGCGCGTACTGGCGCGGCTTCCGCGAGTACCGCGATGCGGGCCGGGCGAGCACGCTCCCGCAGATGTGGGGCTTCCAGGCGGCCGGGGCCGCGCCGATCGTCGCGGGGCATCCGATCGAGCATCCGGAGACGATCGCGACCGCGATCCGGATCGGCAACCCGGCGTCCTGGACGCTCGCCACCGATGCCCGCGACGACTCCGGCGGACGGATCGAGGCCGTCACGGACGACGAGATCCTCGCCGCGTACCGGACGATCGCACGCCTCGAGGGGGTGTTCTGCGAGCCGTCGTCCGCGGCATCCGTCGCCGGCGTCACGAAGGCGGCGCAGGCCGGCGACGTCGATCCCGACGCGCTCGTCGTGTGCGTCCTCACGGGCAACGGCCTCAAGGATCCGACGACCGCGGAGGCCGGCCTCGACGTCCCGATGCTCGAAGCGGAGGCGACGGTGCTCTCTGTCAGCAGGGCGCTCGGCTGGGAGCTCGGATGAGCGCGCTGCCCGGCAGCGCTGGCTACGCCGCGCTGATCGGCCGCCGGCTGGCCGTGGAGGTCCCGGCCTCGTCGGCGAACCTCGGCGCCGGCTACGACTGCCTGGGTCTCGCGCTCGACCTCACGAACCGGGTGACGGTCGAGGCGGTCGAGGGTGACGGGTCGATCGAGCTCATCGTCACCGGGGAGGGGGCAGGGGACCTCGAGGCATCGCGGTCGAACCGCTTTGTCGCGGGACTCGAGGCGGCGCTCGAGGTCGAGCTTGGTCCGCGGCCGGCATCGCTGGGCTGGCGGATCGAGATGGCGAACCGGATCCCGCTGTCGCGAGGGCTCGGATCGTCCGCTGCGGCGACGGTCGGCGGCGTCGTGCTCGGCGACGCGCTCGCGTGTGCGGTCGGCGCACCGGCCGTGACCGAGGCGCTGCTGCTCCAGATCGCGACGACGATCGAGTCGCACCCGGACAACGCCGCCGCGGTGCTGCTCGGCGGGTTCGTGGTCTCGGCCCAACTCGCCGACCGGGTGGAGGCGGTGCGCTTCGACGCGCCGGCCGGCCTCCGGTGCGTGCTCTGGATCCCGGACCGGCGGCTCGCCACCGAGGACATGCGCGGGGTGCTGCCGTCCTCGGTTCCCCTGCGGCACGCCGTGGAGAACCTCGGCCGCGTCGCGATCGGGGTCGCGGGCATCGCGTCCGGCAGGTTCGAGCTGCTCGCCGACCTCACGATCGACCGGCTCCACGAGCCCTACCGCTCGATCCCGTACCCGGAGCTGCCGCGCCTCACGATGGCCGCGCGCGAGGCCGGGGCGCTGGGGTCGTTCCTGTCCGGCGCCGGGTCGACGATCCTCGCCTTCGTGGCGCCCGGCGAGGATCCTGCGCCCGTCGAGGCAGCGCTCAGCGCCGAGGCCGCGGCTTGCGACCTGCCGGGTCGTTCGATGATCGTCGATCCACGGAACCACGGCCCGGAGATCGTCGAGGCCTGACGCGGCCGCGGACGACAGGGCTGCGGGCGGGTGCCGCTCCCGCTGCTACGCGCCCGGCAGGCGGGCCGCCGGAGCGCCAATCGTCGCCGGCACGAACTCGTCCGGCTGCGGCTCGCCCGCGACGACCCGGAGCGGGATGATCCCGCCCCAGGCCGGCCAGGTCTCGTCGCCGGGGTCCTCGTGGTTCCCCTCGGCCCGCACCTTCGCCGACGCCTCGCGGAGATCCAGCCACAGCACGGCCGTCGCCTTGCGCTCCTTCGCCGTCATCGGGCGGAGCGTCGCCCACCGCCCGGGGTACAGCCCGTCCACGAACGCCTCGAGGGTCGCGTCGACCTCGGCCGGGTCGGTCACCAGGTACGCCGTGCCAAGGACCATCGCGGAGCGGTAGTTGACGGAGTGGTTGAAGCCCGAGCGGGCGAGCACATACCCGTCGAGGTGCGTGACGGTGACGCACACGGGCATGCCGTCCGTCGCGCGCAGCATCCTGCTCGCGGACGAGCCGTGCCAGTACAGCCGGTCCCCGACCCGCCACGCGATGGTCGGGGTCGCGTACGGCTGCCCGTCATCGCCCGTCCAGCCGACGTGGGCGATGACGCCGGCGTCGAGGATCGCGTCAACCGAGGCGCGGTCGTAGCGGCCGCGCCTGGGCAGCCGGCGGACCCTCGTCCGGTCACTGGGCGGCCGCGTGGCGGGGCCTGGCTCGCTCGCGTCCTCGGGGTACTCGCCCGAGTTGCTCACCGGCGGTAGAGGATCCAGAACACGACGCCGGCCGCGCCCTGCGGATAGCCGTAGCCGGGCGCGGCGGGTGCGGGGACCGTCGTCGGCACGGCGCCGATGTTGGAGATCCGCCAGCCGTCGGGGGCACGCCTGGCCGCGTCTGCGGCGACCCAGTCCCAGAGCGCGTCGCCCATCGTGGTGTCGGCGGTGACCAGCAGCTGGTCGTCACCGATGAGCCGTTCCTTCATGACCCCTCCTTGGGTTGGATGTTCGGGTCAAAGCGTACGCGCCGCGACGCACCGGCGGACCCCTGAATCGTGGCCGACGCGCGTGCACGAGGCGGCGCGGGCATCCACACTGGCGGCGATGGACGGACTCGTGCAGTCGGTGGGCGACGGGATCACCGGACTCGTCGCAGGGGCGGTCGACGCGATCGGGGCCGCATTGGGCGGGATCATGGCGGCGCTGTCGAGCGCCGTGCCAGCCGGTGCGCTCCCGGTGATCGGCGTCGTCGCGGTCGTGCTCATCGGGGTCGCCCTGGTCCGGCGCTGACACCGGGAGCTCCGTCGCCGGGATCAGCGCTCCTCGGCGTCCTCGTCGTCGGCCCGCCGGGTCCCACCCTGCGCGGGCGGCGTCCAGCTTCGCTCCGCGTAGCGCATCTGGCGCTGGATCAGGTCGTCGTCCAGCCGCTCGGCATCGGCCCGGAGCAGCTCGCGCTCGCGCGCCTGCTCGGCCTCGACGAGCTCCGCGGGCGTGGGGGCGGGGCCGTCGTCGGGCGCTGGTGCCGGGTCGCCGCCGAGGAGCCGCCTGAGGAAGCCCATCCTAGCCCTCCGTCCCGTCACGAATGAAGCCCAGCGTCCGCGTCCAGGCATCCGCCGACTCCGTCGCGAACGCCTCCGCCTTGCGGTCGAAGAACGAGTGCGGCGCATCCGCGTACGTCACGACCTCGTGCCGCACCCCGGCGGCCTCGAGCGCGGACTCCCACGCGTCGCGGGCGTCCGGCCCGATCGCCGTGTCGGCCCCGCCGAAGATCGAGAGGATCCTGCCGTCGAAGGTCGCCGCCACCTCGGCAGGCGCGGGCGTCCCGTTCCGCGAGGGGCCGGTCGGCCAGCCATAGAACCCGATCACCCCGGCGAGACCCAGGCCGAAGCCGGCGCTCAGGAACGCGAGCCGTCCGCCCATGCAGAAGCCGATGGCGAACAGGCCGCGAACGCCCGTCTCGCTGCGCAGGTGCGCGGCGGCGGCCGTCGTGTCGGCGCGCAGCCCGTCGTACGTCGTCTGCGGGACGTGGGGCTGATAGTCGAAGTCGGGACCGCGTTCGCCGATGCCCGCGGTTCGCCCGAAGTAGTCGATCGCGATGGCGTCGACGCCGTGCTCCGCGAACCGCAGCGCGAGGTCCCGGTAGTAGGCGTGGAGGCCGCGGACGTCGGGGAGGATGACGATCCCCGTCCCGGTCGGTACGGCCGCGCGTGCGAGGTAGGCAGCGAACCGGTTGCCGTCCGCCGCCTCGAGCTCGACCTCGCGCGCGTCGAGCGACCCGCCGGCGATGGGCGCGATGGGCGGGCGGGAGTCGTGGTCGAAGCACATGCGCGGATTGTGGCCGATCACGCCCGCCCATGCGCCCGGACGACCGCTGCCGCGGGCGTCGTCAGGCGCCCCTGTGATCGGCCAGGTGATCGCCCGGTCATCGCCCGGTGAGCGGCTGGTGAGCGACTGGTGAGCGGCTCCGCGCATGCTGCGGCATGGACCTCGCCAAGTTCGGACGCGCCGTTCGTGCCCTCCGGTTCCGGCGGGGCTGGCGGCAGGCCGACGTGGCGGTTCGGGCGGATGTCTCGCGGGCGATCGTCGGTCGGGTGGAGCGCGGGGAGCGCACGGGCCTGTCGATCGACGATATCGACCGGGTGGCCGAGGCGCTCGGCGCAACGGCGGACCTGCGCCTGTCGTGGCAGGGGGAGGGCATGGACCGCCTGCTCGACGAGGCACACGCCAGCCTCGTGGACGAGGTCGTCCGCCGGCTGCGGGCGTTGGGCTGGGACGTCGCCGTCGAGGTCACCTTCTCGCGCTACGGGGAGCGAGGATCGATCGACGTGTTGGCGTTTCATCCCGAACGGCGAGCGCTCGTCGTCATCGAGGTGAAGTCGGTGACGCCAGACATGCAGGCGATGCTCGGCGGCATCGATCGCAAGGCACGGCTCGCCCCGGCGCTCGCCCTCGATCGGGGCTGGGATGCGGCGGTCGTCGCACGCGTGCTGGTGATCGGCGACTCGAGGACGAACCGGCGCCGCCTCGACGAGCATCGCCCGATGCTGGGCGCCGCGCTCCCGGCGCGAACCCGCGACGTGATCAGGTGGCTCCGCGATCCTGCAGGCGAGGCGGTGTCGGGGGTCTGGATCCTGTCAGATGGCCAGCTCGTGGACGGTAGGCGGCGCCGCCGGCACCGGGTGCGCGTCCCGCGAGCATGACCGGTGCATCCCGCCCGGCCCTGCGCTCACCAGCCGGACCGTAGTCACCAACTTCCTGACTAATGCTCGCCTGGTAGACAGCAAGCCTCGTCGAGGGCACTGAGCCGGTGACCATCGCGCGTACGGTCCACAGGCTGGACATCTGGCAGCAGCGGCCAGTGGTGGGCGCCGGCGGGCGCCGGCGGCAGGCCGGCAACGGGGAATGGGCGCCGGCGCGCCAGGAACGGGGAGCCGGCAGCCTGCCACCGCAGCGGGCCCGGGCCGCTCGCCACCGAGCCGCAACCAGGGGGCCGTCGGGGGCTCCGCTAGAATGCGGCCCATGCCCAGCCCCCTCGTCGTGATGAAGTTCGGCGGCTCGTCGGTGGCCGGCGCCGAGCGCATCAAGCGCGTCGCGCGCCGGATCGCTCGAGAGCGGACGAGCGGCAGCGATCTCGTCGTCATCGTGTCCGCGATGGGCGACACCACGGACGAGCTCCTCGCCCTGGCCGCGGCCATCACGGACGAGCCCGATCCCCGCGAGCTCGACGTCCTGCTCGCGACGGGCGAGCACCAGAGCGCGACGCTCGTGTCGATGGCGCTCCACGCGATGGGCGTTGCGGCGATCAGCCTCACCGGCCCCCAGGCCGGCATCACCACCGACGGCCGTTACGGCAAGGCGCGCATCGCCGGCATCGATCCACGGAGGGTGCGGGCCGAGATCGCCTCGGGCAAGGTCGTGATCGTCGCGGGGTTCCAGGGCATGAGCGTCACGCCCCTCGAGGGCATGGACACCACGCCGACCGCGAGCGACGTCCACGCGGCGGAGATCACGACGCTCGGCCGCGGCGGGTCGGACACGACGGCCGTGGCGCTCGCCGCGCAGCTCAAGGCGGATCGCTGCCAGATCTACACGGACGTCAAGGGCATCTACACCGCGGACCCCCGGATCGAGCCCGATGCCCGCCAGCTCCCCGTCATCGGCTACGAGGAGATGATGGAGCTCGCCAACCAGGGTGCCCAGGTGATGCAGGTCCGGGCCGTCGAGCTCGGCTGGGTCAACGACGTCGTCATCGAGGTCCTCAGCTCGTTCGAGGACGCCCCCGGCACGCAGATCAGGGAGGACCCGCTCGTGGAGCAGCGGAACAAGGTCCGGGGCCTCGCCCACGACCGGAACGTCGCCAAGATCACGCTCGTGGAGGTGCCCGACAAGCCGGGCGTCGCGCGGAGCGTGTTCGGCCCGCTCGCGGAGGCCGGGATCAACGTGGACATGATCGTCCAGAACGTGGGCCACGGCGGCGCGACGGACCTCTCGTTCACGATCCCGCGTGTCGAGCTCGCGAGGGCGAAGCGGATCCTGGAGCCGCTCATCCGCGAGCTCGGCTTCCGGGACATCGCCACGGACAGCTCGGTCGCGAAGATCTCGATCGTCGGCGCGGGGATCCAGAACGCACCCGGCTACGCGGCCCGGATGTTCGGGACCCTTGCGGACGCCGGGATCAACATCGAGATGATCTCGACGTCCGAGATCCGGATCACCACGATCATCGCCGAGGACCGGGTGGAGGAGGCCGTGCGCGCCCTCCACGCGGCCTTCGAGCTCGAGCAGCCCGAGACCGTCAAGGCGGCCGGCGCCGCCGCGGGCTGACCCGCGTGACCGAGGCACCCGCCACGAGCACCACCTTTGGCCGCGTCGAGCGCTTCCCGTCGATCGGCTCGACGAACGACACGGTGCGCGCGTGGCTGGCGGCAGGTGAGCGCGAGATCTGCATCGCGGTCGCGGGCGAGCAGACGGCGGGTCGCGGCAGGCACGGCCGGACGTGGACCGCGCCACCCGGCGGCGCGCTCCTGTGCTCGCTCGGGTTCCGCCCGGCCTGGCTCCCGGCCGATCGGGTATGGCGGATCCCCGCGACCGTCGCCCTGGCGATGTGCGACGCCGCCGAGGACGCCGCGGGCCTGCCCGTCGGCGCCGTCCGGCTCAAGTGGCCGAATGACCTCGTGATCGAGATCACGGGCCCCCGGGCGCTGCTCGTCGGCGAGCTCTCGGCCGAGGTTGCCGCGGCGCGCATGGCCGCCCCGCTCGAGCTGCGCAAGCTGGCCGGCATCCTGGGCGAGACGGAGGGACTCGGGACGGACGACCCGCGCGTCGTCGTCGGGATCGGGATCAACGCGGACTGGCCGGCCGCCGGGTTCCCGGCCGAGCTCGCGGACACGATGACCAGCCTGCGCGAGGCGTCGGCCGGCCGTCCGATTGACGGCGATGCCCTCCTCGCCGAGTTCATGGACCGCGTTGAGGCGCGCATTGCGGCCCTGCGCGCCGGCTACTTCGACGTCGCCGGCTGGACCGAGCGCCAGGCGACGACGGGTCGTCAGGTTGCCCTCGAGGGCGACGGCGGGCGACCCGACGCCGGCGCCCCCGACCCAGCGCCCGTGAAGGCGCTGGGCGTTGATGCGGCGACCGGTGCCCTCGTGGTCGAGGATCCGGCGGCGTCCGGCGGCGAGCGCCTCGTGCACGCGGGCGAGGTGACCCGCGTCCGCCTCGCGACTGGGGTGTAACGCGATGGCCCGACCGGTGTTTGGTAGACGTGCGCGACCGGAGGAGGCGTCGGTCGTCGTGCTCGACCGCGATCGCGCCCTCGTCGAGGATGCGCGTCGCGACCCCGCCCAGTTCGACGCCCTGTATCGGAAGTATCTCGCCCAGGTGTACGCCTACGCCCTCTACGAGCTCGCCGACCACCATGCCGCCGAGGACGCGACCGAGCGGATCTTCCTGCGCGCCCTCGCCGCGCTCCCCCGGTTCCGCGAGCTGGCCCGACCGGAGGACGGCCCTGAGGCCTCCACGTTCCGCGTATGGCTGTTCCGGATCGCCCGCAACGTGGTCGCCAACGAGCGCCGCTCCCGACGCCGCCGTCCGACGTCCAGCCTCGAGGCCGCGATGGGCGCCGGTCTCGCGATCGCCGACTCGACCGATCTCGAGGCCGACGCCGTCACCCGCGACGAGGCATCACGTGCACTGGCTGCACTCCGAGCCCTTCCCGACGACCGCCGTCGCGCGATCGTGCTGCGCTTCGTCGACGAGATGAGCACCGCGGAGATCGCCGGGATCATGGACCGCAGCGAGGGGGCGGTGCGGGTCCTGATCCACCGGGCGCTCGGCGCGGTCGCGAAGGAGCTGGGCCGCGATCGTGGGAGCCGGCGCGCGGCCGTGAATGCGGGGGACGACACCGAGCAGGACGGCGTCGAGCCGGACGCCACCATGGCCGGCGGCGCGGGTGGCCGGGCGCGGCCGGGCAGTCCCTCGTGACCGGCGATCCCGAGGTCGACGCGCTCGTCGCAGACCGGTATCTCGACGAGCTGCTCGCCGCTGTCGAGCGCCACGCTTCGGACGGCCCCAGCCCCGGCGTCCTCGACCCGGACCTGCGCGAGGCCGCCCGCGTCCTGCGCGGCTCGCTCGTCCGCGTCCACCCGTCGTTCCGCTTCGAGGAGCGCCTCGCGTCCCGGCTCGCCGGCCTCGCGGCCGCCCAGGCGAGGCCGGCCGTCGCCGCCGCCGGTGGCGGGGTCCTGATCCCGTTCCCGGGCGCCGGCGCCCCCCTCGACGCCGACCCGCTGCTCGACGCGATCCTTCGCGGCGAGCTGGATCCGACCGACGCCGACGCGGTCGATCGGGCGTCGCACGCCCCCGCCCAGCGCCGCCCGCTCCTCGTCGGCGGAGCCCTGACGTCGGCGGCGATCTCGCTCGTCGGGGTCGCGTACGTCGCCTGGCGCGCGTCGCGGCCGGCGAGCGGCGGCCGCTCGAACCGGGCGATGGCGCGCGCCGCGCGGGTCGCGAGAGCGCGCCGTGCCGCCGGGGCCGGCCTGGGCGCCGGGATCGGGACCCTGGGAGGGCCCGCCTGATGCCGATGAAGTTCCCGCAGTTCCGGTCCCGGCGCGAGGGTGGAGCCGCCGAGAAGATGTGGACCCGGTGCCCCTCGTGCGAGGAGCAGCTGTTCAACAAGCAGCTCGAGAAGGCGATGCACGTCTGCCCGTCCTGCGGGCACCACTTCCGCCTCCCTGCACCCGTCCGCCTCGCCCAGCTCCTCGACGAGGGAACCTGGGAGGAGCGCGACGCCGGTCTCGAGTCCGTCGATCCGCTCGGCTTCGTGGACCAGAAGGCGTACCCGGACCGGGTTGCCGCCGCGCAGCTCGCGACCGGCCTTCGCGACGCCGCCATCTGGGGAACGGGTCAGATCGAGGGCGAGCCGGTCGCGATCGTCGTCATGGACTTCGGGTTCATGGGCGGGTCGATGGGCGCGGTCGTGGGCGAGAAGGTCGCGCGGGCGGCCGAGGGCGCGCTCGCGGAGCGGATCCCGCTGGTCATCGTGTCGGCGTCGGGCGGCGCCCGGATGCAGGAAGGCACGTTCGCGCTCATGCAGCTTGCGAAGACGATGGGTGCGCTCGAGCGGCTGCGCGAGGCGGGCGTCCCGTATGTCTCGGTCATGACGGACCCGACGACCGGCGGCACGTTCGCGAGCTACGCCGCGATGGGGGACATCAATCTCGCCGAGCCAAACGCGCTGATCGGCTTCGCCGGGGCCCGCGTCGGCGCGGGCACGATCGGCCAGGAGCTCCCACCGGGGTTCCAGCGGGCCGAGTTCCTGTTCCGCCACGGGTTCGTCGATCGCGTCGTCGAGCGCTCGGATCTGCGGCGCGAGCTTGCCCAGCTCCTGCGCTTCCTCATCCCGAACCGGGAGGCCGCCCATGGTTGACCGCATCCTCAACCGCGGCCGCGACGGCAGGGACGGCGATGGCGCCACGCCCGCCTCCGACGCCGACGACGCCCCGCCGGTCGACCTCAAGGCGGCGAACTGGGCCCGCGTCCAGCTCGCCCGGAACCTGCGCCGGCCGCGGACGCTGGAGTTCCTCGCGGTCATCGCCGACGAGTTCATCGAGCTCCACGGGGACCGGCTGTTCGGCGACGACGAAGCCGTCGTGGCCGGGTTCGCGCGGATCGGCGATCACCGGGTGGCCGTCGTCGGCCAGCAGAAGGGCGCCGACACCGAGGAGAACGTGCGGCGGAGCTTCGGCATGCCGCACCCCGAGGGGTATCGCAAAGCGATGCGGGTCATGGAGCTCGCGGAGCGCAGCGGCCTCCCGGTCGTCACGTTCGTCGATGTGCCGGGCGCCCACCCGGGTCCCGAGTCCGAGGAGCGCGGCATTGCCGAGGCCATCGCCCGGTCGGTCGGCCTGATGACCCGGCTTCGCACGCCGATCGTGACCGTCATCACGGGTGAGGGCGGGTCGGGCGGCGCGCTGGCGATCGCCGTGGGCGACGTCGTCCTCGCGCTCGAGAACGCCGTCTACGCCGTGATCAGCCCTGAGGGCTGCGCGAGCATCCTGTGGCGGACGACCGACGAGGCCGCCACGGCCGCGCTCGCCATGCGGATGAGCGCGCAGGACCAGCAGGCGCTGGGCGTCATCGACGAGGTGATCCCCGAACCGGGCGAGGGCGCCCACGCCGAACCCGAGGAGACGGGCCGGCGCCTCAAGGCCGTCATCGTGCGCGAGCTGGACCGCCTCACCGCCCTGCCGGTCGACGTGCTGGTCGAGCAGCGCTATCGCCGGTACCGTTCACTCGGCGCGTACGCCGAGATCGCGGGGCCGGCGCCCACGCCTGTCACTCCGCCCCGTCAGGGCCTGGCGGACCGCCTGCGCGGCCTGCTGGAAGCCGGACAGCGGGCCATGCCCGCTCCGCTCCCCGTCGGGCGGCGCGACGAACCACCCGCCCGCGAGGACGTCTAGCCCATGCCCGAGCAGCCCGTTCCCGGCGATCGAACGCCCGCCCAGCGGCAGGCGGACCACGCCAGCCTCGCCAGGCTGTCCGACGCGCTCGTCCCGGCGCTCGTCGCCAAGCTGACGGGCAGCGGACTCGGCGAGCTGGAGGTTCGCGAGGGCGAGTGGCGGATCCGGGTCCGCCGCCCACCGGGCAGCGCTCCTTCAACCGCCGCCGGCGCTCGTCGTGGCGATCGTCCGCGCCTGGGCACCCACCCGCACGCCGGTGACGCGCACAAGGGAGCCGCCCGGCCTGCGCACCCGGTTCCCGATGAGGCACCCGATCCGCACCGGGCCGTCGCCACGTCGCCTGCCGTCGGCGTGTTCCGGCCCGGTCTTGCGATCGGGACGCTCGTGAGCGCCGGGGACCGGATCGCGGTCGTGGACCTCCTGGGGATCCCGCAGGACGTCACGGCGCCGATCGACGGCACGCTCGTCGACGTCTTCGTCGAGGGGGGCGAGGTCGTCGAGTACGGCGAGGCGATCGGCGTGATCGAGGCCGCCCTCGAGCGGCCGCCCGCAGCGGACGACGGTGGCGCCGCCGGCGGGGAGGGCTGACCGTGGTCAACCGGATCCTCATCGCGAACCGCGGCGAGATCGCCCTGCGCATCCTCCGGGCCTGCCGGACCCTCGGGATCGAGGCCGTCGTCGCCTACTCCGAGGCGGACCGCGAGTCGCTCGCACCCATGCTCGCGGACGAGGCGATCTGCATCGGGCCCTCGGACGCGAGGCGCTCGTACCTCTCGGCGCCGTCGATCATCTCGGCGGCGATCGTCACCGGCTGCGACGCGATCCATCCCGGGTACGGCTTCCTGTCGGAGGACGACGCGTTCGCTGACGCGGTCCGCGCCCACGACCTCACGTTCATCGGACCCCCGTCGCACGTCCTCGAGCGGTTCGCCTCGAAGGAGGAGACCCGCCGGCTCCTCGCGGCGCACGGCCTGCCCACGATCCCGGGCTCCGGCCTGCTCCTCGACGACGCGATGGCGCTGGAGGAGGCGGAGCGCGTCGGGTACCCGGTGCTCGTCAAGCCGTCGGCCGGCGGCGGGGGCAAGGGCATGCGGATGGTCCGTTCGGCGCGCGAGCTCGCGGCGGTGCTCCCGATCTGCCGCTCCGAGGCCCGCGCCGCGTTCGGCGACGACGCGCTCTACCTCGAGCGCTGGCTCCAGGACAACCGCCATGTCGAGGTCCAGGTCGCGGTGGACCGCTTCGGGCACGGCGTCCACATGTGGGAACGCGACTGCTCGGTCCAGCGACGCCACCAGAAGATCCTCGAGGAGTCGCCTTCGCCCGCGATGACGGCAGCGGGCCGCCGGGAGCTGTCCGAGCGGGCGATCAAGGCCGTGGTCGCGGCGGGCTACGAGAACGTGGGGACCCTCGAGTTCCTCGTCGACGGCGAGGGCAACGCCTACTTCATCGAGATCAACTGCCGGATCCAGGTGGAGCACCCGATCACGGAGATGCTCACGGGCATCGACCTTGTGGCGACGCAGATCCGGATCGCCTCGGGCGAGCCGCTCGGGTTCACCCAGGCGGACATCCCACAGCGTGGCCACGCGATCGAGTTCCGGATCAACGCCGAGGACCCGGAGCACGACTTCCGGCCCGGGGCCGGCACGATCGAGCGGTTCAACGCACCGGGCGGGCCCGGCGTGCGGTTCGACACCCACGCCTACTCGGGCTACGAGGTGCCGCCGTTCTACGACTCGCTGCTGGGCAAGCTCATCGTGTGGGGTCCCACCCGGGAGGCGGCGATCGCCCGCGGCCGGGCGGCGCTCAACGAGCTGGTGATCGAGGGCGTCGTCACGAACGCCCAGATCCACCGCGCCCTGCTCACGTCGGAGCCGTTCCTCGAGGGCAAGTTCACGACCAACCTGCTGGACCGCGTCGGCAGCGCCGCGTTCCTCGCCGGTGCCGAGCGCGCATGACCGCCGGATCGCGCCGCCCGGCCCGCACCGCCGCCCGCCCGGACGGCATCCGCCCGGCCGCGCCGTGCAGCCCTGCAACGACCCAACCGCCGCACGCCACCGCGGTGCGGCACACTCACCCCGACCCCGCATGGAGCCGCCTGTGACCGACGCCAACCCCGCCGCCGACGCCGCCGCCGAAACGCCGGACGCCGAGCCCTCCATGGCTGCGCCGCTCTCGGTGAAGGCGATCGAGGGCCTGATCCCGCACCGCTGGCCGTTCCTGCTCGTCGACCGGATCGTCGAGTACGAGCCCGCCGCAAAGCGCATCGTCGGCATCAAGGCCGTCACCGCGACCGAGTGGTTCTTCCAGGGCCACTTCCCGGGCCTGCCCGTGATGCCGGGCGTCATCCAGGTCGAGGCGCTCGCCCAGACGATGGCCTGCTACGTGGCGATGCAGCCGGGCTTCGGGGACCGGATCGGCCTGTTCGCGGGCATCGACGAGGTGCGCTTCAAGCGCGTCGTCGTGCCCGGCGACACGCTCCGCCTCGAGATCACGATGGAGAAGCTCGGCTCGCGGTTTGGCAAGGGCCGCGGCGTCGCGAGCGTCGACGGCGAGGTCGCCTGCGAGGGCCTGCTGAGCTTCGTCATTCCGCCCGCGGGGGTGCTCGGGTGACGCGCATCGCCGTCCTCTCGGACATCCACGGCAACCGGATCGCGTTCGAGGCGGTCGCGAAGGAGATCCGGCGCGCGAAGCCCGACGCCGTGCTCGTCGCCGGCGACCTCGTCCTCAACGGCCCGGACCCGAACGGCTCGATCGACGCCGTCCGCGTCCTCGAGTCGGAGGGCGCGCTCATCGTCTCGGGCAACACCGACATCGCGGTGTGCGACTTCGACTACGGCGCCGCGTTTCCGCACCTCCAGGATGGCGTGCCCGACACGATCACCGCCGCCGCCGAGTGGGCCCACGACCAGCTGTCGGACGACAACCTGGACTGGCTCCGCCGCCTCCCCGCCGAGCGCCGGATCCGCGCCGCGGACGACACGCTCGTGCTCGTCGTCCATGCCTCGCCGGGCTCGCAGACGCGCGGCTTCGACCAGGCGCTGGACGCGAACATCATCTTCGAGCGGGCCGCCGCGACCGATGCCCGGGTGATCTGCGTCGGCCACACGCACGTCCCCGAAGTCCGGGACCTCGGCTTCAAGGTCATCGTCAACGACGGATCCGCGGGCTACGTGTTCGACGGCGACCCCACCGCGTCGTGGGCGATGATCGACATCCACGAGGGCGAGGTCACGGCCGAGATCAAGCGCACCGAGTACGACGTGCTCACCGTCGCGAACGACATCTCGGCCCGCGGCCTGCCCGGCGACGTCTATCGCGCCGCCACCGTCCGCACGGGCAAGCTCGTCCGATGACCTGGAGCTGGCCGGAGCGGCCCCGTCGCGTCGTCGTCACCGGGATGGGGACCGTCAACGCCCTCGGCAACGACGTCGCCGCGACGTGGAGCGCCATGGTCGCCGGGCAGTCGGGGATCGCGCCGATCACCCTGTTCGACGCGTCCCGCACGACCGCGAAGATCGCCGGCGAGGTGAAGGGCTTCGACCCGTCCGACGTGCTCGATCGCAAGGACATCCGCCGGACGGACCGCTACATCCAGTTCGCGCTCGTCTGCACCCGCCAGGCCCTCGACCAGGCCGGGCTCCCGGGCCGCCTTGACGACGACCTCGCGGCCCGCACGGGCGTGATCGTCGGGTCCGGGCTCGGCGGCGTGAACACGCTGTTCGACAACGTGCTGCTGATGGGGGAGCGCGGACCCGACAGGATCTCGCCGTTCTTCATCCCGATGGGCATCGCGAACGTCGGCGCCGGCCAGATCGCGATCATGACGGGGGCGATCGGGCCCAACTTCGCGACGGTCTCCGCGTGCGCGACGGGCGGCCACGCGCTGGGCGAGGCGTGGGAGACGATCCGCCGCGGCGACGCGGACATGATGATCGCGGGCGGCGTCGAGGCTGGGGTCCATGAGGCCACCGTCGGCGGGTTCGCCTCGATGAAGGCCCTCTCCACCCGCAACGACGAGCCGGAGCTCGCGTCGCGCCCGTTCGATTCCGGGTCGCGACGGCTTCGTCATCGGCGAGGGCTGCGGCGTGCTGATCCTCGAGGCGCTGGAGGTGGCCGAGGCCAGGGGGGCGACGCCGCTCGCCGAGCTCGTCGGCTATGGCGCCACGGCGGACGCGTCGCACATCACGCTGCCGGCGCCCGGCGGGATCGGCGCGGTGCGGGCGGCCCGACGTGCGCTCGAGAAGGCGGGCCTGGACCCGGCGGAGGTCGACCACGTCAACGCCCACGCCACCTCGACGCCCGAGGGCGACAAGTCTGAGCTGATGGCGATCCGGACGATCTTCGGCGACCATGCGCCGAACGTGGCCGTGAGCGCGAACAAGTCGATGATCGGCCACACGCTCGGCGCCGCGGGCGCGATCGAGTCGGTCGCGACGATCATGGCGATCCGCGACGGGTGCGTGCCGCCCACGATCAACCTCGAGACGCCCGACGAGCACGGTGCGGGCCTCGATCTCACGCCCCGGATGGCATCCCGCCGCCCGGTCCGCGTGGCGCTGTCAAACTCGTTCGGGTTCGGCGGCCAGAACACGGCCCTCGCGTTCAGGCGGTGGGACGGATGACCGAGCACCAGACGCCCGAGGAGGAGGAGCCGATGTCCGACGCCGGCGTGGTCGAGGGACAGGGGCTCGTGGAGCCGGTCGCGGTCGGTCCTGGTGAGCCGGAGGTGGCAGCTGCGGGCGGCAACGGCGCCGCCGGAGAGGCAGCCCCCTCGGAGGGCCCGTCCGACGGCGCGGCCGCGGACGCCCGGCCGATCTCGGCCGGCTCGCTCGCGGTGTCAGGGTCGGACGCGTCGCTGCTTGCGCTGATCGATCGCCTCACGGCGGTCCTTGACAAGGGCGAGCTCGGTGAGCTCGAGGTGGCGTCCGGCGCGACGACCATCATCCTCCGGGCCCCGTCCGCGATCGAGCGTCCGGTCGCGTTCGCGGCCGTGCCCGCGGCCGAGGCGGGCTCCGTCGCGGGTGCGCCGGGGCATGCCGAGGTCGCGCCGATCGAGGCGGCACCCAGCGCTCCGGTCGCCCAGAAGCCGTCCGTGAAGGCGCCGCTGACCGGCATCTACTACGGCGCCCCGTCGCCCGGCGCCACGGCGTATGTCGCCGTCGGCGACCACGTGGCCGTGGGCCAGATCATCGGCCTCATCGAGGCGATGAAGCTGTTCAACGAGATCAAGAGCGACCTTGCCGGTCGCGTCACCCGCATCTGTGTCGACAACGGCGCGCTCGTCAAGGCGAAGCAGCCGCTCATCGAGGTCGAGCCAGCATGAGCAGTTCCGTGCCGCACTCCGTCCGTCTCACCGGCTGGGGCCGCTACGCCCCGGCCCAGGTTCTCACCAACGCCGATCTCGAGCGCATGGTGGACACGTCCGACGAGTGGATCGTCACGCGCACGGGCATCCGCGAGCGCCGCGTCGCCGCCGCCCACGAGACGACCGCGTCGATGGCGGCCGTGGCCTCCCTCCGCGCGATCCACACCGCCGGCCTGCAGCCCGACGACATCGACGTGATCATCCTCGGCACGCTCACGCCGGACTACTGGATGCCCTCGACGGCGGCGCTCGTCAAGGAGGCGATCGGGAACACCCGGGCGGCGGCGTTCGACGTGTCCGCGGCCTGCTCGGGTTTCGTCTACGCCTATGCGACGGCGAGCGCGTACATCGCATCCGGCATC
The DNA here is from genome assembly GCA_963715245.1 of uncultured Chloroflexia bacterium. Taxonomy (GTDB): domain Bacteria; phylum Chloroflexota; class Limnocylindria; order Limnocylindrales; family CSP1-4; genus CAIXZV01. Next base: position 1,344,165 of record CAVQRM010000006.1, on the reverse strand, counting down.
GCGAAGCACGTGCTCGTCATCGGCGCCGAGCTCCTCACGCGGTTCCTCGACTACACCGACCGCAGCACCTGCATCCTGTTCGGCGACGGCGCAGGCGCCGTCGTCCTGAGCGCCAGCCGAGGAGCCGACCGCGGCCGCCGGGATCGAGCTCACCACCGAGCCCCAGGGTGCGTACATGATCTGGCTCCCGGCCGGAGGTTCCAAGAGCCCGTCCTCCCCGGAGACGATCGCTCGCGGCGAGCACAAGATCCGGATGGAGGGCCGCGAGACGTACCGCTTCGCGACGCGGACGCTCGCCTCCACTGCGCTCGCCGCCGTCGCGAAGGCCGGCTGGACGCAGGACGACGTGGATCTCATCGTCCCGCACCAGGCGAACATCCGGATCATCGAGGCAGTGGCAAAGGGTCTGGACCTTCCGCTGGACCGGATCTACGTCAACCTCGACCGGTACGGCAACACGTCCGCCGCCTCCGTGCCCATCGCCCTCGCCGAGGCGGTCAACGAGGGCCGGGTCAAGGTCGGCGACCGGATCGTGTTCGTGGCGTTCGGGGCAGGCTTCACGTCTGGTGCCGTGGCGATGGAGTGGACCGCCGACCCGGCCCGAGGTCGCACCGCCGACGACGCCGTCCGACCGGAGGACGTCTCGGTCCGGCTGCCCGTCGACTGGGACTCCGTGGACCCGATCCCGCCCGCGCTCGTGGAGGTCCTCGCCCGGCCGCTTCCCGTGGAGCTGGACCTTTCGGACGTCGTCCCGGGCGAGCCGGAGCGGGTCCATCAGCCCGTCAGCTGAGGACGCCGGCAGCCACCAACGTCGCAGGCGCGAGCCGCCACGCCAACGAGCCCGTCAGCCCGGGCGCCAGGAGGAGCACCGAATGATCGACCTGACCGGCAAGACCGCGCTCGTGACCGGCGGTTCGCGCGGCATCGGCAAGGCGATCGTGCTGCGCCTCGCGCGCCAGGGGGCGGACGTCGCGTTCAGCTACCGCGGCAACCAGGCGGCCGCGGAGGCGACGGTCGCCGAGGTCGAGGCGCTGGGCCGGCGCGCCCTCGCCGTGCAGGCCGACGCCAAGATGCAGGACGGCGCGGAGACGCTCGTCAAGGCCGTGCTCGAGGCGTTCGGGCGGATCGACATCCTGGTCAACAACGCCGGGATCACGCGCGACGACCTGATCATGCGCATGAAGGCCGAGGACTGGACGGACGTGCTCGAGACGAATCTGTTCGGCGCGTTCTGGACGCTCAAGGCGTGCACCCGCCCCATGCTCAAGGCCCGCAGCGGCCGGGTCATCAACATCACCAGCGTGTCCGGCCAGGCCGGCCAGATGGGCCAGGCGAACTACAGCTCCGCCAAGGCAGGTCTCATCGGCCTGACCAAGGCGGCCGCCCGCGAGCTCGCCTCGCGGGGGATCACGGTCAACGCCGTGGCGCCCGGCTTCGTCCTGACGGAGCTGACCCAGGACCTGCCCGAGGCGCTCCAGGCGCAGCTCACCGAGCGCACGCCGCTGGGCCGGTTCGGAACGCCGGAGGAGATCGCGGATGCGGTCGCGTTCCTCGCCTCGGACGAGGCCGCGTTCATCACCGGGCAAGTCCTGGCGGTGGACGGCGGCCTGGTGATGATGTAGCGGTGCCGTTCACCGTCGAGCGCACCCCGCTGCCCGAGGTCCTCATCGTCCGGCCGCGGCTGTTCGCCGACGAGCGAGGCTGGTTCACCGAGGTTGCCCAGGTCGATGCGTTCGCGGCGATCGGCCTCGGCCTGCCGACGACGTTCGCCCAGGTCAACCAGTCGCGGTCGGCACGCGGTGTGGTTCGCGGGCTCCACTTCCAGTGGGATCCCCCGCAGGGCAAGCTGATGCGGGTCGTCGCGGGGCGCGCGTTCATGGTCGCGGTGGACATCCGGCCTGGTTCGCCCACGCTTGGCCGGGCGGTGACGCTCGAGGCATCCGCCGACGAGCCCGTGCTGTTCTGGGCGCCCGCCTCGTTCGCGCGCGGCTTTGCGGCGCTGAGCGACACGGCCGAGATCGAGTACTTCTGCACGGCCGCCTACCGGCCGGAGGCCGAGTCCGGGATCCGCTGGGACGACCCCGCGATCGGCATCGAGTGGCCCGTGGACGAGCCGCGCCTGTCGCCCAAGGACGCGGCCGCGGGGAGCCTCGCGGAGTGGCTGGCACGGCCCGAATCGAACGCCTTCCGGCATCACCCGGCCGGCTGACGCAGGGCAGGGTCCGGGCGGCGCCGGTACCTTAGACCGGTGCCCGCCGGCGCCTGTCGATGGCAGCATCCGGATCGTGCAGCGCCTCTTCGCCGATCTTCGCCGGACGACTCGTCGTGCCTTCCCCACGCAGGCGAGCCTGCACGCGATCGCCGTGGTCGGCGGGTTGCTCATCCTCACGCTCGGGATCCTGGGCTGGGCCCTCGGTGGCGGCCCGGCCTCCCTCGACGACGTCGTCCTCGTCCTCGACCTGACGATCGGCGGCACGCTGCTCGTCACGGGCGGGCTCGTCGGTCGAGCGCGATCGTCCGAGGCCAGGCGCAACGCGCAGCTCGAGGTGCTGCGGCACGCGGCCCGCCGGATGAGCGCCAACCTCACGCCGGCGGACGTCGGCAGGGCGGTCGTCGAGGAGACCCAGCGCGTCATCGACTACCACAACGCGCGCGTCTACCTGCTCGATCCGTCCGACGACCTGGTGCCCGTCGCCTTCGAGGGCCGCGTCGGGGCGTACGAGAAGGTGGACCTCGAGATCCTGCGCACCAAGGTCGGCGAGGGATTCACCGGCTGGGTCGCGAACCGCGGGACGGCACTCCGCGTCGACGACGCCTCGAGCGATCCGCGGGGCCGGACGATCCCGGGCACCGACGACGTGGACGAGTCGATGCTGATCGTGCCGATGCAGCACGATGACCATCTGATCGGCGTCATCACCCTGTCCAAGCTCGGCCTGCGCCAGTTCGACGACGACGATCTCCGGCTGCTGTTGATCCTCGCGGACCAGGCGGCGACCGCGTTCGCCGGTGCGGTGCACGTCGCGGAGACCCGGCATCTCGCCACCGAGCTCCGCCAGCTCCTCGACATGAGCAGCGCGCTGTCCCGGTCGCTCAACCCGGTGGAGGTCGCCAACCTCATGGCCGAGCACCTGGCCCACGCCGTGGGCGCGGACGAGGCGCAGATCAGCGACTGGGATCGCGCGGGCGACCGTCTCCGCACGCTGGGCTGCTATCCGGCATCGCTGCGCGAGTCGATCGACGACTTCTATGGCCTGGAGCGGTATCCGGTCACGCGCCGCGTGCTCAGCGACCTGGCGATCGCCGTCGTCGACGCAGACGACCCCGACGCCGACGCCGGCCGAGGTCGAGCTGCTGCGCGCCGAGGGCATGCGCGGTCTCGTCATGCTGCCGCTGATCGCGAAAGGGGAGGCGATCGGGCTCGTGGAGCTCGCGTTGCACGGGCGCCCCACGAGCGACGCCGGCCAGATCACGATCGCGCGGACGATGGCCCACGAGGCGGCCATGGCGCTCGACAATGCCCGCCTGTACGAGACGGCGCGCAACCTCGCCGACCGCGACCCGCTGACCGGCTTCTTCAACCACCGGTACCTCCACGAGCGGCTGTCCGAGGAGGTCGTTCGCGCGGTGCGGACCCGACGAGCGCTGAGCGTCCTGATGCTCGACATCGACGACTTCAAGGTGGTCAACGACACGTTCGGCCATGTCTACGGCGACCGCGTGCTGGTCCACGTGGCCGAGCGGATCCGCGGCACGCTCCGTGCCTCGGACGTGGCGGCCCGCTACGGTGGCGACGAGTTCGCGGTCATCCTGCCGGAGACGTCCCGCGAGGACGCCGAAGCCGTTGCGTCGCGGATCCTCGCGGCCTTCGGCGCATCGCCGTTCGTCGCCGATGGGCGACCGCCGTTCGCGGTCTCGGCATCGATCGGGATCGCCACGCACCCGGACGACGGCTACTCGGCGACATCGCTGATCGCGATCGCCGACATCGGCATGTACGACGCCAAGGACGACGGCGGCAACCGGGTCGCGGTCGCCGCGCTCGAGCGGAGCGGCGCGGGTGCGGCGCACCCGGACGCCCGGGTCGGACGGGCTGCTGCCCGCCGCCGCGACGAGCGCGATGTGGGCGAGCCGATCGGGGTGGCTGGGGTGCGGTCCGGGGAGGCCTGACCCCGTACGGAAGTACCAGGACCCGGACCGCCAGGAGTACTGGTGCCCTCCCTTGCCGGACGCGTGTCGCGGCCCCATGCTTCCGTTCCAGGGTGAACAACCGACTGCCGTCCTTCCGTGACCTCAGGGAACGCATCGACCTGCGGGCCCTGGCCCGGCGCCCCCTGCTCCTCCTGCTGCTGGCACTGGCCGCGGTCGAGCTCGTCCGCCTGCTCGTCGCACCGCACCCGCTCGACCTCGTCGTGCTCGTGCTCGTCGGGCTGCTGGGGCTCGTGGCGCTCGGTCGCCGGGACGAGGCCACCGGCATCGAGATCAGCCGTCGCAGCGAGGCCGAGTCGTTCGCCCGGATCCTTCGCGGTCTCGCCCGGTCCGTCTCCCCGGACGCGATCGTCGCCGCGATCGTCGAGGAGCTGGGCGTCGCGACGGGCGCGGACCACGTGGCCGTCGTCCGGCGCCGGCCGGAGAGCCGCTCCCTCGAGGTCCTGCTGTCGCCGACGCGTGCCGGGGCTCCGACCTCGCGCACGTCGCTGCCGCTGACCGAGCTCGAGGACCCCGCCGAGGACGACGCGCTCGGCGTCGCTTGCGGTGGCCGCCTCGCGGGGCCGCCGCCTGACGGCCGTGCCGATCGAGCCCGACCCTGAGGGCGACCCGCAGCTGGTCCCGCTCGGCATCGCCGCGGACCGGCTGCGTCGCGGGTCGTACGCGGTGCGTGACGGTCTTGCGCTCGAGGGAGCCGGGGGTGCGGCCGTGGCCACGATGCCGGCCCGCGCGCGGACGCGCCAGGCGACACCCGCCCGCGAGGGCGCGGAGCAGCGCATCGCCGACCGCATCGCCGACCGCCTCCGGGCCGCGTACGGGCTGTCCAACGTGGTGGCCGCGCCCCTGCGCGTGGACGGGCGCGTCGAGGGCGCGATCGTGCTGTCACGCCGGACGAGCGTCCCGTGGCCGGCCTCCGCGCACCGGATCCTGGAGGCCGCCGCGGTCGAGTCGTCGGCCGCGCTCGCGCGCGTCTACTCGCTCCGCGAGGCGGAGGCCCGCGCGACGACCGACGCCCTCACCGGCCTGCCGAACCGCCGCTACTTCGACGAGTACGTCTCGCTCCTCGCGAAACGCCGTCGCGCGGAGGACCAGGTCGGCGTGCTGATGATCGACATCGACCGCTTCAAGAAGCTCAACGACACGTTCGGCCACGCGGTGGGGGATCACGTCCTGCGCGAGGTTGCCCAGGCGATCGCCGGTGCGGTCCGCGAGGGCGACGTGCCCGCCCGGTTTGGCGGCGAGGAGTTCGCCGTCCTGCTCCGGAACCCGGGTACGGAGATCGCGATCGAGGTCGGCGAGCGCGTCCGGCGCGCCGTGAGCTCGCTCGACCTGCGGAAGCTGGGAGTCCCCGGCGTCTCGGTCTCGGTGGGGGTCTCGGTGGCCACCTCGCCGGAGCAGGCGCTCGAGGCGGTGATCGACGAGGCCGACCGGGCGCTCTACCGGGCCAAGCGGGGCGGACGCGACCGGGTGGTCGCAGCCTAGGTCGAACCCTGGCCGCATGCCACCGGTCACGGGTCGCCTCGTACGTAGAACCCTGGCCGACGGCTCCCGCCTCCGCCTCGCGCCGCCCGCAGCTCGAGTCGCGTACGACTCGAGTGGCGTCGCTCCACGCAGCGCTCGGTCCGCGAACCCGACGTCCGACCCGCGTGCCAGGCGTGCCCGCGCCTCCGTTGAGTCTGAGCTGACTCACGGACGGCAGGGCATGGCGGGGCGGGACAAGGCAGGGCGGGCCGGGCCAGCGGTGGCGGGCCGGGCCAGGCGAGCCAGGCGGGGCGTGGCGCGGCACGAGCGACTCGGCCGGCGCGCCCCGAGCGCTACCCTGCGTCCATGGATCCCCTTGACGACGCCCCGCCGCGCGACGACGAGGACGCGGACGAGCCGGACGCGCCACGCGCGCTCACGAACGGCGACCTCGCTCGGATCTTCCACGAGATCGGGGACATCCTCGAGGTCAAGGGCGAGCTCGTGTTCAAGACCGTCGCCTACCACCGGGCGGCGGACGCGATCGCCCGGGCGCCGTTCGACGTCGCCGCGACGTACGCGACGGGGGAGCGGCGGCCGATCCCGGGCGTCGGCGCGGCCATCGCCGACAAGATCGCGGAGCTCGCGACGACCGGGCGGATGGCCTACCACGAGCGGCTGCGCGCCGAGATCCCGCCGACGCTCGTGGACCTGCTGCGCATCCCGGGTGTCGGTCCGAAGACGGTGCGCGTCGTCTGGGAGTCGGCGGGGATCGCGGACCTCGAGGGGCTCCGTCTCGCGGCGCAGACGGGCACGCTGCGCACGATCAAGGGCATCTCGGCGGGCACCGAGCAGCGGATCCTCGACGGGATCGCGGCAGCTCGAGTCGCGCCCGCGGCGCCTGCTCCTCCACCGTGCGCAGACGTTGAGCGACGATCTCGTCGGACAGCTGGCCGGCGTCACCGGCGTCAGCCGGATCGTCCAGGCGGGCTCGCTCCGCCGCCGGCGCGAGACCATCGGCGACCTGGACCTCCTCGTCGAGACCGACGAGCCCGATGCCGTCGTCGAGCGCTTCACGAGCCTCGGCGCCGTGGACGCCGTGCTCGGCGCGGGTCACGCGAAGGCCGCCGTGACCCTGCAGCGCGGCCCGCAGGTGGACCTCATGGTGATGCCGCCGGGGGAGGCCGGCACCTATCTCATCCACTTCACGGGCTCGGCCGACCACAACATCCGGCTCCGCGGCATCGCGCGCGATCGCGGCTGGAGCCTGAGCGAGAAGGGCTTCCTGCGGATCGACGACGAGGGCCGGCCGCGCACCGGCGACGCCGCCGAGCTCCGCACGTTCGCGACCGAAGCGGAGGCGTATGCCTTCCTCGGCCTGCCGTTCATCGAACCCGAGCTGCGCGAGGATCGGGGCGAGGTGGAAGCCGGTTACGAGGGGCGGCTCCCGGCGCTCGTCACCAGGGCGGACCTGCGCGGTGATCTCCACACCCATTCCAACTGGAGCGACGGCGTCCACGAGATCGAGGAGATGGCGGAGACGTGCCGGCGACTCGGCTACGCCTACCAGGTGCTCACGGACCACTCCCAGAGCCTCGGCATCGCCCGTGGCCTGGACCCCGACCGCGTGGCGCAGCAGCGCGAGATCATCGCCGCGCTCAATGCCCGTTTCGCGGCGGAGGAGGCCCGCGGAGCGCTGCCGGATGGCGCGGACCCGAACGGCTTCCGGCTCCTGCACGGCTGCGAGCTGGAGGTGCGGGCGGACGGCCGACTCGACTACGAGGACGATCTCCTCGCGCGCTTCGACCTTGTCGTGGCGTCGGTCCACGTCGCACGCCGCCAGCCGCGCGCCGAGCTCACGAGGCGGACCCTGAACGCGATCCGGTCGCCCCACGTGGACGTCATCGCCCATCCGTCCGGCCGGATGATCCAGACCCGGGACGATCTCGATCTCGACTGGGACGCCGTGTTCGCGGCGGCCGCCGCAACCGGCACCGCGCTGGAGATGAACGGATCGCCCCATCGCCTGGACCTGGCACCCGAACGCGCTCGCCGGGCGGTCGAGGAGGGCTGTCTCCTCTCGATCGACTCCGATGCCCACCGGACGGAGGAGCTGGGGTACGTCCGCTGGGGCGTGGACCAGGCCCGCCGGGCGTGGGTCGAGCCCCGGCACGTCCTCAACACGCGCCCGCGCGCCGAGCTGCTCGCGTGGGTGGCGGCCAAGCCCTCGCGGGTGTGATCGCGCCGAGCCGGCGGAACCCGGCCCGCCCGGGCGACGTACCATCCCCGGCGATGGCCCCTCGTGACGTGACGCCGGTCCTCGCGCGCCGCGAGCTCGTGCTCGTGGCCGTGGTGCTTGTCGGCCTGACCCGGCTCGTCGAACGCCCGGATGCGTTCCTCATCGCGGGGCTGCTGCCCGTCGTGATGCTGCTCGCCGGGATCGGCGTGCTCGGCTCAGAGGAGACGGGCCGCCCGTACGAGGCGCTCCTCATCCCGTCGGTGCTCACCGGGGGGTTCGCCGCCGCGATCCACCTCGTCCCACCGGGGCTGTGGATCGTCCCCGCCCTCGTGGCGTTCGCGATCCTCCTCGATCGCGTCCTGGCGCTCGAGATCCGGCTCATCGGCCAGCCGACGGGGCCCAGCGAGGCGGATCGGTCCCGGGTGCTCCTTGCCGCGGTGACGACGGCGTTCGTCGCCTTCACGGGTGTCGCCACGCTCGTGCCGGGCGGGCTCGCCGAGCCCGGCGGGGCCGCGGCCGGCGGGCAGGCGCTCACCGAGGGCTGGCTGATCGTGTTCGCGGTGGACGACGCGCTCATCGCGCTGCTCCTCGGCTACCGCCTCGCGCTGTTCCGGTATGGAACGGCGGCCGACGCAGCCCGATCCGCGCTCACCTACGCGTTCGTCGTCGCCGTCGCTGCGGGCGCCATCCGGGCCATCGACATCCCGCGGCTCCTGGGCCCCGCCGTGCTGACGCTCGTGTTCTACCTGTGGGACGCGCTCCACGCCGCGGCCCCCGCGCGGCGCCGCGAGCCCCGCTTCCTGTGGGAGGCGGCGCTGCTCGCGATCCTCGGGGCCGTCGTCGTCGTGTGGAACCTCCAGCTCCGCGTCTGACCGCTCGCCCGGCGTCCCTGTCGGACCGCCCGTCGAAGGGCCCCCGGTTTGACGCCGTGCGCGACGGGTGCTAGAAACACGTGCCCGCGACCGACGCTGATTCGGCGTGTCCCCGCCTCGACACGCGACCGGCGCAGACGCGTTCTGATGGACCGAAAGGACGACTCCTCCGTGACCTTCCCTGAGATTGACGCCGCAGCCCAGACGCCCGCGGGGCAGACTCGCCTCAAGCGTCAGCTCGCCGAACAGGCGATCGCGCACGCCACGGCGGCGAACTGGGAGGACGCCGCGGAGACGAACCGGCGCCTGCTGGAGCTCGGCGCCGACTCCGAGGCCGAGAACCGCCTCGCCAAGGCGCTGTGGGAGCAGGGCGAGCTCGGTGCGGCGCCGCGAGCACTACCAGAAGGCCCTCGCGCTCGATCCGACGAACCGCATCGCCGAGCGCAACATCGACCGTCTGAAGGTGCTGCTCGTGGACGCGGGCGAGAAGACCGTCCCGGCGATCCAGGGCTCCAAGGCCCCCGTCAGCATCTTCGTCGAGGAGACCGGCAAGACGGGCTTCGCTCACCTGACCAACCTCGCTCGCTCGGCCGAGCTCGCCCAGGTGAACCCGGGCGACGCGGTCGAGCTGATCCCGGAGGGCAACCGTCTGATCGCGATCAGCAACGGCGATCCGGATCGGCGTGGTCGAGCCGCGCGTGGCCGCCCGGCTGCTCAAGCTCATGGCCGACGGCAACAAGTACTTCGCCGGCGTGACCTCGCTCGGCGACCGCGACGTCCGCCTGATCATCCGCGAGATGTTCCAGGACCCGCGCAACTACGGGAAGGTGTCGTTCCCGACCGCCGCCAAGTCGACCGACCTGCGCCCGTACACGAAGGGCACGCTCGTCCGCGAGGACGAGGAGCTCGAAGAGGAGCTCGAGGACGACGTGGAGGACGAGGAGATCGAGAACCTCGACCGTGTCCTGCCGCCCGACGAGACCACCGACGAGGCGTTCGTCGAGGAGACCGACGACCTCGAGGAGCCGTAAACCGGTTCCACCACCGACAGACGATCAGCGCCGGCGCCCGCGAGGGGCCGGCGCGTTGTCGTTTCGGCGCGGGTGGGCGCCCCCGAGCCCCGGGCGCCGCACCGCCCCCGGCGCCCGAGGTCTGCGACAATCGAGCGCATATGGCGGGCCGTGCGCTGCTCCTTCGAGCCGAACCTGGGTTCAGCCTCCCCGCGTTCGAGCGGTTCGCCCCACCCCCACCGCCGGCCCTCGTCGCGGCGCGCCTCGAGAGCGCGTCACAGCCCGGCGAGATCGTGCTCGACCTGTTCGGGCGGGGCGGGTGGGTGGCGCGCGCGGCCATCGACGCCCAGCGGAAGGCGGTCAGCCTGGAGTCCACGCCGCTCGACCGGCTGCTGGCCGAGATCGTCCTCAGGCCGCCCGACCTTCGCCACCTGGACGCCGCCGTACAGGCGCTCGCGGCGTCCGCGCGCGGCGAGACCAGCCTCAAGGCATCGATCACCGACCGCTTCGCCAGCCGCTGCGCCACCTGCGACCGCACGGTCGTGCTCGACGAGGTCACGTGGGCCGCCGAGGCCGCGGACGGGGAGGGACAAGCCCGGCGGCCGTCCCCGATCCGCAAGCACTACCGGTGCACCGTGTGCCGGGACCAGCTCGGCGGTGGCGAGCAGCGCCAGGCTCCGCTCGACGCCGAGGACCTCGCGCGGGCGTCGGAGACGGCCAGCCCGGCGGTCCGCGCGGCCCTTGTCGACCGGTTCCCGGTCCTCGACGGCGGGGCGGGTCTCCCGGACGAGCTGCTCGATCTCCACACGCCGCGCCAGCTGGTGTCGCTGGGGGCGATCCTCGAGCGCATCGAGGCCGATCTCCGTGCTGCACCAATCGAGGCCGCCCTCCGCCTCGCCTTCCTGCACGCGCTGGCCCCCGCGAGCCGCCTCGCGACGTCGCCCGGCCGGCTCGCGCCCCTGCGGATCGGCGGCGGCCACGTCAAGCTGCCGGGTGCCGCCCGCTGGCGGGAGCGCAACCCGTGGCTCGCGTTCGAGGACGGCGTGCGCCTCGTCCGGGGCTTCGTCCAGCGGCTCGAGAGCGGTGCCTGGGGCCCCGTCCCGGCCCGGCTTGGAGAAGACCTCCGCAGCCTGGTCGAGGGATCCGCCACCGTCGTGCTGCGGCAATCGACGCCGGCCACGATCGGCGCACTGGAGATCGAGACCGAGCACCTCGCCGCGAGCGGCACCAGGCCCCGGATCCGGCTGGCGGTCGGGCTGTCGCCACTGCGCCCAGTCGCGGACCGGATCGCCTGGGCGTACCACTCGACGGCATGGGTGCTGGGCCGGGAGGCCGCCGCAACCCTGCCGCTGGAGCCGCTGTTCGGGCCGCAGCTCCGGGCGACGTGGGGCTGGCAGGCCTCGGCCGTCACGCGCAGCCTCCGCGGCGTCGAGGGTGCGCTCGCAACGGATGCGCGGATCGTGTTCCTGCTCGAGGGCGACGGTCCGGAGGGCCTCGCCGCGACCGTGATCGGTGCCGTCACCGCGGGCTACCGCCTCGTGGCCGCCCGGCTGCCCGAGCAGGGACGCGACTCGGGCGGGGTGGTGGAGCTCGTGCCGCCTGGCTCGGGCGCGATCCCCGGCGGGCCGCGGACGCGAGCGAACGTCGCGCTCTCGCCGCTCCCGGGCGGGGCCGGGGATCCCGACCTCGCCCAGGCCGAGCGACTGTTCGCGCCGCCGGAGCGGCTGGTGAACGCGCCGTTCTCGACGCAGGACGCGTCCCGTGCCGTCGTGGAGGCCGCGGTCGACCTGCTCAAGCTCCGCGGCGAGCCGGTGCCGTTCGACGGGCTGCTCGGCGAGATCCTCGCCGGCCTGGATCGGGCCGGTCACCTCCGGCGCCTCGTCCGGGCCCCGGCTCCCGCCGGGCAGGACGCGACCGACGGGGTGCCGGAGCAGCTGCCCATCGCGACGTACGTCCCGCCGCACGAGCAGGCTCTCGACCTGGTCGAACGCCTCCTCGCTCTCGTCCGCGATGCGCTCGCCGGCGCCGAGGACCGGCGCCTCGTCAAGGTCGGGGACGATCGCTGGTGGCTGGGCGACCGGACGGACCGCGACGGCGCGGCCGTACCCCTCGCGGACCGCGTGGAGTGGGCCGTCTACAGCCTGCTGTCCACCGCCGGCCCGCTCTCCGAGGCCCAGTTCATGGAGCGCATCGCGGGCCTGTTCACGGGCCCGGACCTGCCGGACGAGGCGCTGGTCCGCGCCTGCCTCGAGAGCTACCGGAGCCGATCGAGCACGCCCGACCGGCTGGTGACCACGGACGACGTCGTCGGCCGCAGCCACGAGCACGGGGAGCTGATCGGGGACCTCGTGGACCTCGGGCACCGCCTGGGCTTCTCGTGCTGGATCGGGGCGCGGCAGCAGCCGCGCCGCCTCGACGGGGTCCCCCTCGCGGATCGCCTCGACGATCGCGAGCTGGCCGGTCCGCCGTACCTCGGCCGGATCCGCGCCGAGGACCTCGAGGAGGTCGACGTCATCTGGTACGTCCGTGGCCGTGCCGCCTTCCTGTGGGAGATCGAGTGGACGGCGATGCTCGGCGAGCCCGTGCTCCGACGCCACGCGCGGATTCCCCAGGACGACCGGCTGGTGCGGTTCCTCGTCGTGCTCCCGGAGCGCGCGGCGCTCGTCCAGCACAAGCTGGAGCGCTCGCCGCTCCTGCGCGAGGAGCTCGAGGCGGGCGGCTGGCACCTGCTCAAGGCGAACCACCTCCGTGACTGGGCCCGTCACGACGCCGTCGAGCTGGCCGATCTCGAGGCGCTGCTCGGGCTGGACCCGGCGGTCGAGCGCACGGGCGACCAGCTCCCGCTGTTCACCGGCTGACCGCGGCGCCGCTCGGCGCATGCCGCCGGGCCGCTCGCCGACCCGCCACGTGGCGCCGGCCCAGCCGGGCGCCGGGTCCGGGCATCGCGCTACGCTGTCGAGAGACCACGTCCGCCGCCCCGCGCCCGCGCGCCGGCTGGAGCGGCCCGACCACCCAGACGGGGGTTTCCTGCACCGTGACCGAGAGCGCCGACCAGCCCACGCAGATGGACGAGATCGCCATCGCCTTCTGGGAGGACTACCTCCAGCTTTCGCCGACGACCGCCACCGTCTACGGCGACAACCGCTATGACGATCGCCTCGACGACCCGTCCGCGGCCGGGCGGGCGGCCGGGCGCGCCCTCGCGGAGCGGACCGCACGGGAGGCGATGGCCGTCCCCGAGGACGGGCTGTCCACGGAGGACCGGATCACGCGCGACATGCTTCGGATCGTGGCCGAGCTGGCCGTCGAGGGGGACGACCTGGCGACCCACGAGATCCGCGCCGTGGACCAGATCAGCGGCCCGCAGACGATGCTCGCCCAGCTCTCGCAATTCCAGCCGGCGGACACGCCGGAGCGCCTCGAGGCATGGCTGGAGCGGCTCCGCGGGTACGGTCCGTACATCGACGCCACGATCGAGATCCTCCACGAGGGACGTGCGTCGGGCCGGACGGCGGCCCGGATCGTCGCGGAGCGGACGATCGAGCAGCTCAACCGACTCCTGGCCGTGCCCATCGAGCAGGCGATCGTCCCCGCGATGTCGACGGTCGCGTCGGAGGCGGATCGCGAGCGGATCCGCGACGTCGTCCGCGACGTCGTCTATCCCGCGGACCGCCGCCTCCTGGAGACGCTGGAGGGCGGCTACCTCGCGGCCACCCGGGCGCAGCCCGGCCTCGTCTCCGCACCCGGCGGCGCCGAGCTCTACCGGCACTTCATCCGGCGCTGGACGACGCTCGACATGGACCCCCGGGACGTCCACCAGGTGGGCCTCGAGGAGCTCGAGCAGATCGACGAGGAGCGACGGGCGATCGCCCGCGCGGCCGGATTCGGCGACGATGTCGACGGCTACCGCCGCTCGGTCGACGCGGACCCGGCGAACCAGGCGGCGACGAAGGAGGACCTCGTCGCCCGGGCGAACGAGGACATCGCCCGCGCGGCCGCGGTCGCGCCGACGGTCTTCGGCCGCCTCCCCCGTGCCGGCTGCGAGGTCCGCCCGGTCGAGCCGTTCAAGGAGAAGGACGCGCCGTTCGCCTACTACTTCCCGCCGACGCCCGACGGGTCGCGTCCGGGCATCTACTACGTGAACACGTACGACCTGCCGAGCCGGACCTTCTCGAAGCTCGCGTCCACGACCTACCACGAGGCGATCCCCGGGCACCACTTCCAGATCAGCCTGGAGATGGAGCATCCGAGCCTCAACGTGTTCCGGCGGCTGGGCTCCCGGATGGTCGGGGGCGCGTACGTGGAGGGGTGGGGCCTGTACTCGGAGCGGCTCGCGGACGAGCTCGGCCTGTACCGGAACGACCCCGAGCGGCTCGGCATGCTCGACGCCCAGGCCTGGCGGGCCTCGCGGCTCATCGTTGACTCGGGCATGCACGGCCTGGGCTGGTCGCGCCAGCGATTCGATCGACTGGCTGCTCCAGACGGGCCTCTCCGCCACGGACGCGGTCATCGAGACCGACCGCTACATCTCCTGGCCGGGCCAGGCGCTCTCGTACATGATCGGGATGCGCGAGATCCGCCGTCTGCGCGGCGAGCTGGAGGCACGCGACGGCGAGCGGTTCGACCTCAAGGCGTTTCCACGACGAGCTCATCGGGCACGGCTCGCTGCCGCTCGTGACGCTCGCCGCGGAGCTGCCGCGCTGGGTGGCGCCGGCAGCCTCAGGAGTCGAAGCCGATCCCGAGCGCGTCCATCGCGCGGAGGAACAGCCCGCGACGTCCCTCGTTGGCGTCGGCGGCGATCACCGCGCGCCGCATCACCTCGACCGCGGGCGTCCGGATCGGCTCCGGCGGGATCGGGAACGGCGCAGAGTTGACGAACCGGAGGCGGAGCAGCTCGGAGTCCGGGCGCAGGACGCGGTCGCGCAGGATCCCCGCCGCCCAGCGCGTGGCGCCGACGCCCAGGCCCGTGTACCCGAGCGCGTAATGGACGCGGCCGCCCATCGTCTCGCCGAACGTCACGGCGAACCGGGTCGTCGTGTCGATCGCGCCCGCCCCAGCGGTGCGTGAACCGGATCCCGTCCAGCTGCGGGAAGGTCGTCGGTGAAGTGGCGCGCGAGCGTGTCGAACGTCGCCGGGCGCCGGTCGTACGCGGCCCGGACGCGCGTTGCCCGGGTGGTACACGGCGTCGTAGCCGCCCCACAGGATCCGGTGGTCGGCGGACTGGCGGAAGTAGTGGAACTGGTTGCCGGCGTCGGACAGGCCCTCGCGTCCGCGCCAGCCGACCGCCGTCCGCTGGCCCTCCGTGAGCGGCTCCGTCATCAGCACGTAGTCGTAGACCGGCACGAACGCCGGCGCCAGCCGCCGCAGCCAGCCGCTGTAGGCGGACGTGCCGACGAGGACGTGCGCCGCCTCGACCACGCCGCCGCCGTCGACCCGGACCTCCATGCGTCCGGCCCGCCGGCGCAGCCGGGTCACGCGACTTCCCTCGGCGATCCGCGCGCCACGGCGCTCGGCCGACCGCGCGAGACCCCAGGCGAGCTTCGCCGGGTTGACCATGACGCATCGCTCGGGACCTGCGCCGGACGCCGCCGAGGAACCGCGGCGAGTGGACCTCCGCCTGGATCTCGTCCCGGTCGAGCAGCTCGCAGGGGGTTGCCGTGGCGCGTTGGCGAGCTCCACGTACTCCTCGCAGGCCGTCGACCTGGTACGGCTCGGTCGCGACGTCGAGCGTCCCGGTCTCCTCGAGCTCCGCGTCGATCCCGTCGTCGCGCACGAACGAGACGAGCTCGGCGCAGGTTCCGCACGCCCTCCGCCTCCAGGATGTCGATCTCGTCGGGGAAGTGCAGCAGCCCGTTGTGCAGGCCGTGGGTCAGCGATGCGGCACAGAACCCGCCGTTGCGCCCGCTCGCGCCGTGGCCGACCCGCTCCGCCTCGAGGACGACGACCCGCAGCGACGGATCGGCGTCCAGCAGCCGCGATCGCCGTCCACAGTCCGGTGAACCCGCCGCCGACATCGCGACGTCGACCACGCCCGGCCCCGGAGCGCGGCCCGAGGTGGTCCCGGGTCGCCGGTCGCGAACCAGAACGAGCCGCCCGCGGGACGGTCGGCCGCCACGGCCGCGCCAGGATCCGAGAGTCGTCCGAGGGGTGTGACCATGTGCCAAATGTACGCGGATATGGCCAGTGCTGGCGAACCGTTGTTCGATATTCGCATCGGATCGCCGTCCGGAGTCACGAAATCCGTGTTGACGGGCCGTCGAGCGCTGTGGCACGATCGGCGGCCACCTGTTGCACTGCCCGCAACGCGTGTCCCGGCCATGCACGGGTCACGTCGCGGGCATCCCGCACGCCGTCCCGATCCGGACGGTGCCTGCCCGACCGACGGCCCGCGGGGTCGAAGCCTGGAGGCACCATGACGGCCGAGCCCGCCGCCCCGCCCCACCGTCTCGCCCGCGAGCAGCAGCTCGCCATGTACCGGCGGGCGCTGCGAGACGCTGCCGGGCGGCACCGACTCCAACTTCCGGGCCTGGGGCGAGGACACGGTCTACGTCGACCGGGGCAAGGGCGGCCTCGTCTGGGACCATCGACGGCAACGAGTACATCGACCTGCGCATGGGCTACGGCCCGGTCATCCTCGGCCATGGCGACGACCGCGTGGACGACTACGTCAACGAGCGGATGCGCCTGGGCGTCAGCTTCTCGCTCACCAGCGAGGACGAGGTCCGCGCGATGGAGCTCCTCAAGGAGCTCAACCCGTGGGTCGAGCAAGGCCCGCATGACGGTCTCGGGCACCGAGGCCACGATGCACGCGATGCGCGTCGCGCGCGCCTACACCGGCCGCGACAAGATCGTGAAGTTCGAGGGCCAGTACCACGGCGTCCACGACTACGCGCTGATCAGCGTCGCGCCCAACGACATGGCCGACCTGGGCGACGAGGACAACCCGGTCGGCCTCGCCTGGGGCCGCGGCATCCCCGGCGAGGTGGCGAAGACGATCATCCCCGCCCGCTACAACAACATCGACGCCCTGCGCCGGCTGTTCGAGCGCCAGGGCGACGAGATCGCCGCGATCATCGTCGAGCCGGTCCTGGGCAACGCGCAGGGCATCATGCCCAAGCCGGGCTTCCACCAGGCGATGCGGGCCCTGACCGAGGAGTTCGGGATCCTGCTGATCTTCGACGAGGTCAAGACGGGCTTCCGCTTCGCGAAGGGTGGCGCCGCCGAGTTCTTCGGCATCACGCCGGACCTCGCGACCTACGCCAAGGCGATGGGCAACGGCTACCCGGCCGCGGCCTTCGGCGGCCGGGAGGAGGTCATGTCCGTCCTTCCCGACAAGGTGAGCCACGGCGGCACGTACGCCGGCAACCGCGTCGCGGCCGCCGCGGCGGTCGAAGACGCTCGAGATCCTGCGGGACACGGACGCCCTGGCCACGATCAAGGCGATCGGCGAGCGGATGCAGGCCGGGATCCGGCAGCTGCTCGACGCCAAGGGCCTCGCGTACCACATCACCGGCCATCCCGTCGATGTTCGGCGTGATGTTCACCGAGCACGGTCGCGAGCGAGTACCGCGACTGGGCCAACACCGACCACGAGCTCTACGACGCGATCGCGGTCGGCATGCACGCGCGTGGCGCGATGCCCGAGCCCGACAGCCGCGAGCCGTGGTTCATGTGCGAGGCGCACAGCCAGGGCGACACCGTGGACCGCGTCCTGCTCGATCTTCAGCGACTCGCTCGACGCGGCCCTCGACGCCCGAGCCCACGGGGAGCCGCTGCCCGCACGAGACGTCCGCGGCCTACGCCGCCGCCGAGAGCGAGCTCCAGTGACCCACGCCTGCCAGGAGAGGTCGATCGCATGACGCTCGACGGGAATGCCGTCCGGTCCGTCGACCGGGCCGCCGCCCTGCTGCTCGCCCTCGGGGAGAGCCACGGCGAGGCCGGCGTGACCGAGCTCGCCCGGCGCCTCGGTCTGCACAAGTCAACGGCGTCCCGCCTCCTCGCCACGCTCGAGAAGCGCGGCCTCGTGGAGCAGGACGACGAGACCGGCAAGTACCGGCTCGGCCTGGTCGTCATCCGCCTCGCCGAACGGCGCCGAGCGGACGCTCGACCTGCGCTCCATCGCGATGCCGGAGCTGGACCGCCTCGCCCGCGCCACGCGCGAGACGACCGGCCTCGGTGTCCTCGACGGGGACCAGTTGCTCACCGTCGCCCAGGCCGACGGGCCGAACCTGGTCGCGATGGGGGACTGGACCGGGCGACTGGTGCCGCTCCACTCCGTGGCCGGCGGCAAGGTGCTCCTCGCGAGCCTGCCGGAGCGCGAGATCCTGCGCCTCGTCCGGCGCGGGCTCGACTCGTTCACGGATCGCACGATCACCCAGCTCGAGCCGCTGCTCGAGGAGCTGGCCCGGGTCCGGCGCCGCGGGTACGCCACGGCGTTCGGCGAGTACGACACCGGGCTCAACGCGATCGCTGCCCCGGTCCACGACGCCCGGGGCCAGGTCATCGCCGCCGTGGACGTCTGGGGCCCCGCGTTCCGGGTCACCCCACGTCGCGTGCCCGAGCTCGTCCAGCAGGTTCGTGAGGCTGCCGGCGCGATCTCCGTCCGCCTCGGCGGCACGGCCGCGTAGCGTCTCGCGCGGGATCTCGCCCGGGACCCGAGCCGCGCGACCGCCGGTCATCGCTCGCCCGGCCGGGTGACCCCGATCATCCGTCCGTGGACTAGGCTTGCACCATGCCCGACGACCTCCAGGAGCGCCTGCTCGCGCTCCTCGCCGATCCCATCGGCCCGATCATCCTGATCCTCGTGATCGCGGGGGTCGTGATCCGGCTCGCCCGCCTGTTCGTCCACGGGGTCGTCAAGGCGCTCCTCGACCGGGAGACGAGCGAGGGCACGGCCCAGGAGCTGTCTGCGGTCGAGGTCAGGAAGCGGATGGACACGCTTGAGGCGCTCGGGACGAA
This sequence comes from uncultured Chloroflexia bacterium, assembly GCA_963715245.1. Taxonomy (GTDB): domain Bacteria; phylum Chloroflexota; class Limnocylindria; order Limnocylindrales; family CSP1-4; genus CAIXZV01. The sequence goes on along the minus strand of CAVQRM010000006.1, from coordinate 1,325,416 downwards.
CGTCATCCGCGTATTCATCCTGCTGATCGCGCTGGTCATGATCCTGGGCGAACTCAACCTCAACATCGGGCCGGCGATCGCTGGGCTGGGCGTCGTCGGCATCGCCGTCGGCTTCGGTACCCAGAGCATCGTCCGGGACTACTTCACCGGGGCGCTGATCCTGGTCGAGAACCAGTTTGGCAAGGGCGACGTCGTGTCGATCGCCGGCGTCAGCGGCACCGTCGAGGACTTCTCGCTCCGGCGGACGACGCTGCGCGACCTCGACGGCGTCGTCCACACCGTGCCCAACGGCGAGATCAAGGTCGCGTCCAACAGGACGCGCGTCTGGGCGCGGATCAACCAGGACGTCACGGTCGCCTACGGCACGGACATCGACAGGGCGACGCGGTGGTCAACGACGTCGGCCTCGAGATGGCCGCCGACCCCGAGTGGCGCCGGCGCCTCATGGAGGCGCCGCACGTCGAGCGCGTCGAGGCCATGGGCGAGTACGGGGTGACGATCAAGATCCTCGGCCTCGTCCGGGCAACCGAGCAGTGGGCGGCGGGCGGCGAGCTCCGCAAGCGCCTGCTCGCGGCGTTCGCGACGCACGGGATCGAGATCCCCAGGCCGCAACGCGTCGTCCTCGCCAGGGACCCGGGCCTGGACCCGTTCCAGCAGGGCGGCGCCTCCCTCGAGGGGCCCACCCAGGACGATCTCCTTGCAGGCACGGACTGACGGCGGCGACCCGCGATCCGAACGGGTGTCGGTGGGCCGCGTGCCGCCCGCGTAGAATGACCCGACCCAGGGAGATGTCGGAGGGATCCGTGAGCGTCGAGCCCGAGGCCCAGGGCGGGCCGGAGATCGAGAACCTGCTCGCCGAGACCCGGACGTTCGCGCCCGATCCCGCGTTCGTGGCCCAGGCGAACGCCGACCGCCGCCCTGTACGACGAGGCGAACGCGGACTACGTCGGGTTCTGGAAGCGGCAGGCCGAGGAGCGACTCTCCTGGTTCACCCCGTTCGGCGAGACGCTCGAGTGGGACCTCCCGTTCGCGAAGTGGTTCACCGGCGGCGAGCTCAACGTCGCCTACAACTGCGTCGACCGCCACGTCGAGCGGGGCCTCGGCGACAAGGTCGCGTACCACTGGATCGGCGAGCCCGGCGACACCCGGACGCTCACGTACGGGACCTGATGCGTCGAGAGCAGCAAGGCGGCCAACGCGCTCCTCGAGCTCGGCGTCCGGAAGGGCGACCGGGTCGCGATCTACATGCCGATGATCCCGGAGCTCCCGATCGCGATGCTCGCCTGCGCCCGCATCGGCGCGCCGCACACGGTCGTCTTCGGCGGCTTCTCCGCGGAGGCGCTGTCCGGCCGGATCAACGACTGCGGCGCGAAGGTCCTCATCACCGCGGACGGCGGCTGGCGGCGCGGCAAGAGGGTCGGCCTCAAGCACCACGCGGACGAGGCGGTCGCCGAGCACCCCGACGATCGAGCACGTGATCGTCGTGGACCGCTTCGGCGACGGCGCGCACATGGTCCCGCGGCCGCGACCACTGGTGGCACGAGATCGTCGACCGCCAGGACGAGGTCTGCCGGCCGGTCCCGGTGGACTGCGAGCACATGCTCTACCTGCTCTACACGTCGGGCACGACCGCGCAAGCCCAAGGGCATCCTCCACACCACGGCGGGCTACCTCCTGGGTGCGGCGTTCACCCACTGGGCCGTGTTCGACATCAAGCCCGACGACGTCTACTGGTGCGCCGCCGACATCGGCTGGGTCACCGGCCACAGCTACATCGTGTACGGGCCGCTCGCCAACGCCACCACCGGGATCCTCTACGAGGGTGCGCCCGACGCGCCGACGTGGGACCGCTGGTGGGAGATCATCGAGGACTACAAGGTCACCATCCTCTACTGCGCCCCGACCGCGATCCGCGCGTTCATGAAGCAGGGCGAGGAGATCCCGAAGGCCCACGACCTGTCCTCGCTGCGCGTCCTCGGCTCCGTCGGCGAGCCGATCAATCCCGAGGCGTGGCGCTGGTACAAGGACGTGATCGGCGGCGACACGACCCCGGTCGTGGACACCTGGTGGCAGACCGAGACCGGCCAGATCATGATCAGCCCGCTTCCGGGCGTGACCACCACGAAGCCCGGCTCGGCGACGTTCGCGCTGCCCGGCGTCGACGCCGACGTCGTCGACGCCGACGGCCGGTCCGTGCCGCTCGGCGGCGGCGGGTACCTCGTGCTCAAGCGGCCGTGGCCGGGCATGCTGCGCGGGATCTACGGCGACCCCGAGCGGTTCCGCGCAGACGTACTGGAGCCGCTTCCCGGGGATGTACTTCGCCGGCGACGGCGCCAAGCGCGACGAGGAGGGCTACCTCTGGCTCCTGGGCCGCGTCGACGACGTGATGAACGTGGCCGGCCACCGGATCTCCACCACCGAGGTGGAGTCGGCGCTGGTCGACCACCGCTCCGTCGCCGAGGCCGCCGTCGTCGGCAAGACGCGACGCGATCACCGGGCAGGCGATCTTCGCGTTCGTCATCCTCAAGGCCGGGCAGGAGCCGAGCGACACGCTGGCGATCCAGCTGCGCGAGCACGTCGCCTACGTCATCGGCCCGATCGCCAGGCCCAAGTTCCTGATGTTCGTCCCGGACCTGCCCAAGACCCGCTCGGGCAAGATCATGCGCCGGCTGCTGCGGGACATCGCCGAGGGCCGGACCCTCGGCGACACGACAACCCTTGCCGACGCGAACGTGGTCGACACGATCCGTTCCAACACCGGCAAGGCCGAGGAGGAGTGACCGCGTGCCGTTCGGCTTCCTGAAGCGCACGCAAGCCCGACGACGCGCCGGGGGGCGCCACCGGCTCCGGGAGCGGGGGTGTCACGAAGAGCGGCGGCGTCAACCCGCACGCGGGCGCGGTGGACACCTCGAGGCTCCACTCGGGGACGGTTCGCGGTGTCGCGTTCACCGCGCTGACCGAGGACTGGCGCCTCCGCGGCGGGATGCAGATCGCCGGCCGCCTGTCGGACGCCCTCAACAAGCGCGAGGCCATCCCGATCGACGACGTGACCTGGGGTCCGCCGGACGGGTCCGCGCCCCTCGAGCCGGCGCCCGGCCTCAAGAGCGTCGACCCGTACGACCTGATCATGGTCACGGCGGGCGAGGACTCGCTGCCGCCGCTCACCGACACCGAGCGGACCGCGCTCAAGGTCCACAAGGTCGCCTACGACGTGGCCCTCGAGCTGCCGCCGTTCCGCGTGATCGGGACGATCTACCTCCACCCGGGCTCCGAGCCGGACCGGCTCCTGGACCGCTCGTCGGAGATGTTCGTGCCGGTGACCGACGCGGTCGCCCGCCTCGGCGACGTCGAGGTCAGCGACCCCGAGGTCGAGGTCATCCTCATCAACCGCTTCTACCTGCGTGGCGTCCAGCAGGTGGACAAGCGCACCGGCGCTCCCCACCAGAAGCTCCCCGGCTCGCCGATGGGCGGGGTCTCGTGGCAGGACCGCTCCCGCTGAACCCGGCCCTGGGCAGCCTGCGAGCGCTGAACGCGTCACGCCCGCCTGGGCCGGGCGCGACGCGGTGGGCAGGCGTTGCGGGCGATCCCCGCGCGGACGGAGGTCAGGCGCGGGCGCCGACCGGACGGCCGAAGAACCGGTGCGACGCCTTCGCGGGCTCCGCCTCGGCACGCCGAGGAGCGGTCGGCGAGGCCCTCGAAGTCCTGCGTGATCCGCTCCTTGGGCGCCGATCTCGACCAGGAGTGCGGCCCTCGTTGTTCGCCTTCACGAGGAGCATCCCCGCCGACCGGATCTGCGCGTAGCAGGGCAGGCCGACGGACGTCTCGAGGTCCGCGACCGAGACCCCGATGCCGCGCGGTTGACGATCAGCGCAGCCGCTCGAGCATGCCCGAGATCGCGGGCGACGTCACGCAGCTGGATGACGGCGCGCATCGCCGGCAGGTCCGGGGTGACCGGGACGAGGATCCGGTCCGCCCGCTCGAGCATGGCGCGGTTGAGCGGGCTGTACGACGGGTGCGCGTCGATGACGACGAAGTCGACGCCGCGTCGCGCGACGGCGATGGCGCCTGCCACGCGCTGCGGCTCGAGCAGCTCCGTCGTCGATCGGGCTCGACGTGAGCGGCAGGACCTTCATCCCGGACGAGTGGACCGAGGCCATCTCGTCGAAGGTCATGACCGGTCCGCCCTCCAGCTCGTCCCGCCAGTGCGTCGACGACCGTCGGAACGCCGTCCATGCCGAGGGACACGGGCACGTGCCCGGTCACGGTGTCGGCATCGATCAGCAGGACCCGCTGCTGCCGGTTGACCAGCGAGGCGCGCGAGGTTGGTGGCGATCATCGTCTTGCCGACGCCGCCCTTGGGGTTGAACACCGCGATCACCTGGCCCCGGCGGCCCCAGTCGGCCTGGTCGACGTCGCCCTGGAGCACCGGGCCCGAGCCGTCGTCGACGGCGGCGGACCGGATGCACATGGCCTCGACGCGCCAGCGGATCGACTCCGCGGAGTAGGGCCGGGTGAGGTACTCGTCGTCCTCGTGGCCGGGTGCGGTCATGTCGAGCTGGTCAAGCGAGCGGTCGTCGACGATGAGCAGCGCCGGGATGTTCCGGCCTCCGGCGTGCAGGGCGGCCCAGGCGTCGTTCGCCATCTCGGCGTCGCTCTCGACGTCGATGATCGCGAGGGCGACGTCGCGCCGGGCCACGAGCACGTCGCTCAGCTCCCGGGCATTGCGCACGAAGATCGGATCGAACCCGCCGTTGTGGAGCTCGAGCGCGACGTGGTCGCGCTCGGCGTCAGGCAGCAGGACGGCGATCGCCGGACGGGTGGCGGAGGACATCGGCGCTCAGCCGTCCGTCTCGGGATCGCGCGCGGTGACGTGCACCACGCCGTCGCCGGCGCTGGTCACGCGAGCCGCGAAGCCGGGCATGGTCGGGATGGCGTCGCGGAACGAGACGTCCGCGCGGTGGGTGACGTTGAACACGAACTCGCCCTCGGGCCCGGACGCGACGGCGACGTTCTGCACGCCCGCCAGGCGGCCGAGGTGACGCTTGAAGCTCGCGATGCTGGCGACGGACACGAGGCCCGACACGATCACCTGCGTCGTGCGCGGCTCGTCGTCGGCGGAGCCCTCGCCCTGGTTCGGGAGGAGGCTCGCGAGGCGATCGGCGAAGGTCTCGGTCTCGAACCCGCCGGCGTCCATGCGCGCGTTCATCGCAGCCTCGGCCTCGGGGTCGGACTCGCCGTCGGCACTTGGGCGACCGGTGAGCAGGCCGGCGGCCGTCTCGGCAACGTCGGCTGCGGCTTCGGCCTGGTCCGCGGACTCCGCGGCGGATTCGGCTGCGACGACGGCTTCCGCCGCGGCCTCGAGCGCCGCCATGATCGCGCCGCGGTCGACGGGATCGCCGCCCTCGGAGGGGAAGCCGTCGGGCGTGTCGCCATCGGCCCAGCGAGCGACGTTGTCGTCCTCGCCGCCGGTGCCGTCGTGGCTCGAGGCCTGGGTGCCCCAGGCGTTGGTCTCGGACGTCCAGGGATCGCCGCCCGGGGTGGGTGCCCCGGCGGTGTCGGTGGCGCTCGGATCGTCGGCGACGGCCTCGATCGCAGGCTCGGCGACGGGCTCGTCTGCGACGTCGGCGATGGCCTCGGTCTCGACGGCCCCGGTCTCGGCTGCCGCGAAGTCCGCGAACACCGCCTCGACGTGCCCCGCGACGGCTTCGGCGTCGATCGGCTCGTCGCCGGCCTCGGCCGACCCGTCGAATGCCTCGGGGTCGGGAGCTGTCTCGGTGGCATCCGCGCCCTCAACGAGCTCGGCGACGGGCTCGGCCGCGGGGGCAGCCCAGGGATCGCTGATCGTCTCCATGGCGGGCGCAGGCTCGAGCGTGATGTCCAGCGTGCCCAGGTCGGCCCAGGCCTCGAGGGACGGCGGCTCGGGCATCTCCTCGGCCATCGTGGCCAGGCGGGCGGGATCGTCCTCGCCACCGAGGCGCTCGAGGTATGCCGCCATCGCCGCTTCGAAGCGGGTGGCCTCCGCCTGGACCTCGTCGACGCGGCGCTCGACCGCCGCCGCGTGGCCGGCGAGCTCGTCGTCGAGGGTCGTCTTGCGGGTCGTGATGCGGCTCTCGGTCTCCTCGCGGATCCGGGCGATCTCGGCCTTGGACCACTCGCGGATCGCGGCGATGTCCTGCTTCCGACTGGCTCTTCAGCGCGGCCGCGCCCTCCGTCGATCGCTCGCGGATCTGCTCGACGACGGTCTTCACCTCGTCGACGACCTGCGCGAGGGACTGCTCGCGGGCGGCCTCGGCGGTGGCGCGGATGGCGGCCGTGAGGTCGGCCATCAGCTTGCTCGGCTTCTTCGGCGCAGCGGCGGGTGCCGTCGCGACGGCAGTGTCCATGTAGACCATCGGCTCGGGCTCCTCGGGGGCGGGCAGGGGGGACTCGTTCTCGTCGGCGGGGTGCTGCTCGGTCTGCGAGGGGCCAAGCGCTGCAGCGGTGTCGGTCTCGGGCCACGCGGCGCCGGTTGCGGGCGCGGCCTCTTCGGCGGGCGTCTCCGCGGTCTCGGTGGCAGGGGCGGCTTCATCATGGGAGCGGTCTGAGCTCCACGGGAGCCGGAAGCCGGAACGGGTGTCGGTGGACGCCATCGGCGAAAGAGTCCTCGTGCAGGGTGTGCGTGCTGCCGGGTTACAGGGGCACCATAGGCGGCGAGGTGGGCTGCGGTGGAGTCGCTAGAGGTACCAGCGGGGCCTTCCGGTGGTACCGCTGGGTGGAGCCGTTGCGCGTGCGCATCGGGCGCTCCGTCTACCATGGCCCGATGAATCCGCGTCCCACCCCCGCCACCCCGCACGAGTCGGCTCCCGTGATGACCGGGTCGCTCCCGGCCGCCGGACTCGTCGCGCCGACCGGCGCCTTCGACGGGCGGCCCGGCCTGCCCGACCGGTTCGGCCGCGCCCTGCGCGACCTCCGGATCTCGGTCACCGACCGGTGCAACTTCCGCTGCCCGTACTGCATGCCGGCGGAGATGTTCGGGCGTGACTTCGCCTTCCTGCCCAAGGCCCTCGTCCTGACCTTCGAGGAGATCACCCGGCTGGCGGCGATCTTCGTGGCGGCGGGCGTGGGCAAGCTCCGGATCACGGGCGGAGAGCCGCTCGTCCGGCGGGACCTGCCGGTGCTGATCGCAAGCCTGTCGGCGCTGCGGACGCCCGACGGCGAACCCGTGGACCTGACGCTCACGACCAATGGGACCGCCCTGCGGTCGCTGGCCGGCCCGCTCGCCGAGGCCGGCCTCCAGCGGATCACCGTGTCGCTGGACTCGCTCGACGACGCGGTGTTCGGGGCGATGAACGGCGTGGACTTCCCGATCTCCCGGGTCCTCGACGGGATCGCGGCGGCGCGCTCGGCCGGCCTGGCGCCGATCAAGGTCAACACGGTCGTGCGGCGCGGCATGAACGAGGAGTCCGATCCTGCCGCTGGCCCGTTGGGCACGCGAGTAGGGGCTGATCCTTCGCTTCATCGAGTACATGGACGTGGGCCACTCGAACGGCTGGCGCCTGGACGACGTCGTGCCGGCGGAGGAGATCCTCGCGCTCATCGATGCCGAGATGCCGCTCGAGCCGGTCGCTGCGAACTACCGTGGCGAGGTCGCCGGGCCGCTACCGCGTACCGCGACGGCTCGGGCGAGATCGGCGTCATCGCGTCGGTCACCCGGCCGTTCTGTGGCGACTGCACGCGGGCGCGGCTGTCGGCCGAGGGCCACCTCTACACGTGCCTCTTCGCCGTCGCGGGCGTCGACCTCAAGACGCCCCTCCGCGCGGGCGAGTCGGACGCGGAGCTGGCCGCCCGCATCCGGGCCGTCTGGGCCGCTCCGCGGCGGACCGCTACTCCGAGCTGCGCAGCGCGGCGACCGGCAACCTCCCGAAGGTGGAGATGTTCGCCCTCGGCGGCTGAGCGGCTCCGGCCGCCCGGGCGCCCGTCCACACCTTGTCCACAGCGTGGGAAAAGTCGTGGATGCGGCCGGCTGCCGGCGACGAACTTCGTGGACAACCCCGTTGGACGATGCGGACCCGGTCCGTAACGTAGTCCTTGCCCGAGGGGCCGACGGAAGACCAGAGCGGAGGCGATCGCCTCAAGCCCGCTTCGCCTGGTCGGCTGAGATCACCTCAACGCCAGCCGCGCAGGACCGCGATCGCATCAAGGGTCCGCGCTCCGCGGTCGCTTGGACGCTTCGTGACCAGCGGTGGTCGCCCCGCGAGGGCGTCGCCCGCCTGGGCGCCCGGAAGGACGTGACTGGCATCCCGGTGTCGGTACTCCCGCCGGGCGTCGAAGTTTAACGCGCCGATCCGGCCGCGCGTACTGGCTGCCGCGCGTGACGCCAGGTCCGGCACGTCCGCCGCGGCCTATCCGCGGCTCATGACCGACGTCGACCGCCCGTCCGATCCCCCCGCCGAGCAGCCCTCGCCTGCCGCGCTGGTCGAAGCCGTCCGCGCCCGCACCGACCTCGTGCCGCGGGTCGGCATCGTCCTCGGCTCCGGCCTGGGCAGCCTCGCGGACGACATCGAGGACCCGGCTCCCGATCCCGTTCGAGGACCTGCCGGGCTGGCCTGTCGCGACCGCGCCGGGTCACGCCGGCCGGCTCCTCCTCGGCACGATCGCCGGGGTCCCGGTCGCCGCGCTCCAGGGCCGCTTCCACCTGTACGAGGGCAACGACCCTGGCCTCGTCGTCCAGCCGGTGCTCCTGTTCCGGCAGCTCGGTGCGGAGCTCGTGATCCTGACCAACGCCGCCGGCGGCGTGAACCCGGGCTACGGTCCCGGGACGCTGATGGTCATCAGCGATCACCTGAACCTGACCGGCCGGACGCCGCTCCTGGGCGAGAACGCCGACGAGCTCGGTCCGCGGTTCCCCGATCTGACGGACGTCTGGGGACCGCACCTCCGCGCGCGATTGCACGCGGCGGCCAGGGCAGAGGACGTCGAGCTCGAGGAGGGGATCTACGTGGGTCTCACGGGGCCCTCGTACGAGACCCCGGCCGAGGTCCGCATGCTCCACGCCCTTGGCGCGGATGCGGTCGGCATGTCGACCGTCCTCGAGGCCGTTGCTGCGCGCTGGATCGGCCTGGAGGTGTGCGGGGTCTCGCTCGTGACGAACGCCGGGGCCGGCTACAGCGGGCAGCCGCTGACCCACGAGGAGGTGCTCGAGGCGGGGGCCGTCGCTGGTCCGAACCTCGCCCGCGTCCTGCGCCGCTTCATCGCCGACCTGCCGCCGGCGTAGGAGCTGTCGACGCGCGTCCGCAGTGGCCCCGGGATGCGTGCGGTCAGCGGCCGCCACCGCCGGCGGCGTTGCGTGCGGCGTGGTCCAGGATCATGCCCAGGACGATGATCCCGAAGAAGACGGCGCAGAACAGCACGATCATGTGGTCGTAGCCCGACCAGGCGGTGCCCGAGATGCCGGCGAGGCCGGTGATGGTCGCGGCGATGATGAAGGCGACGACGCCGATGGACGTGACGGTCTTGCTGGGCTTGTTCACTCGTTCTCCCTCGGGTTGCGGTGCGCCTGCGCTCGCACGCTGCGGGTCAGGCGTCCAGCCGGCGCCTGGGCGCGTCGGCGGGTGCGCGGTCGATGGTCGGATCCGTGCCCGGCGAGGCACACACGAAGTAGCGCAGCACGAGCCGCGAATCGTTGACAACCTGGTGCGGGCGACCGGGCAGGACGCGGATCCCCTTGAGCGGTTCGAGGGTCTCCTCGACATCGCCCACGTGGATGGTACCGCGCCCCTCGAGCACCACGAGCGCGTGCTCCGACCCCGGGTGGGTGTGCCAGCTGTCCGACGCGCCGGGATCCATCTCGACCTCGGTCACGGTGAACGTGACCGAGCCGAAGTCACCGGGCTCGACGAGGAACCGGCGCCGGATGCCCGAGGCGTCGGTCATCCGGGCCTCGCCCCGTCGACGGACGGGCTCGGCCGCCTCGCGCCAGCGGCGGAGCATCTCGCCCAGGCGGTGACTCGAGTCCGAGTCGACGACCGCGAGGAGCGCAAGAGCGTCGGCCGATCCCTCGTTGCGCACGACGTGCAGCTCGGACGGCGCCTCGTACAGGACGTCACCCGGGCGCACCCGGGCGATGCGGGTCATGTCCTCACCGTGCTCGAACACGAGCTCTCCGCCGGCGAGGTAGACGATGGTCTCGACGCCGTGGCGGTGCGGCCCGATCTCGACGCCGGGGGCGATCCGGTTGAGCTCCAGGCGGATCGTCACGGGAGGCCGGGCGCGCCGTTCGGGTCCCGGCCGTCACGTGACCGGCAGCTCGCGACCCGCCGCCTTCGCGGCCTCGCGCTTCTGGGCCCACGCCGCGAGGACGTTGTCCTTGTGCGGGCGGATGGGGCAGTGCTCGTCGCGGTTGTTGAACTCGTCGCAGTAGCCCGAGCGGGCACGCACTTCGGGGCGAGGAACGAGCCCAGGAACGGCGACACGCCGAAGATCTCGTGGCGGATCAGCTGGAACAGCCGCCGGATCTCCCACTGGGCCATCGTGCACAGGCGCAGGCCCGACATGTGGATCAGCGCACGGAGGTTCGTGGTCATGACGAGGTTGGTCCGGGTCGCGTTGGGGAACACGAAGCGCGCATCCTCGCCCGGCACCCCGGCCTCGACCAGCTCGCCGTACAGGCACAGCGCGCCGTCGACCTGCGTCCTCGTAGCGGTGCGCGGAGGTCCGGGTCGCCCTCCGCGATCGTCGCCGGCAGCATCGTGGCCGCGCCCTTGAACTTGACGTAGCGCTGGCTCTGCTGGTCGAAGGCGACGCCCGCGCGATGGCGGACGAGCTGGTGGGACAGCGTCCGGGACACGCCCGAGAGCGCCGAACGTGAAGACGATGTGCTCGATGGTGGAGCCGTGCCCGGACTCGATCACGTTCGAGATCAGGCGCTGCATCGACGCCGGCGCGACCTCGCCCTCGACCGCGCGCCGGAAGATCTCCTGGGGCTCCAGCTCCGAGTAGCAGGTCCGGCACGCGGTGTACACGAGCGGCACGTAGTACCGCTCCACGATCTCCTTGGTCGGGGAACAGGAGCGTGGCCTTCATGCCCAGCTCGTGCCGGCCGGGGTTCCTCGGGATCGCCGTCTTCGCGCGACCGGGTGCGGGGGCCTCTGCCATCCCGGAAGTCTACCGGCGCCGGGTCGAGGGCGATACCCCGCCGGGGGCGCGGCAGTCGCCCGGAGCCGGCGCTCAGGCGGGCGCGAGCACCTCCATCCGCCGCCGGTCCACGTCCCGGAACCAGATCCAGTAGAGGCAGGTCGCGATCGTGTACAGCGTGATGATCGTGATGAAGTTGACGGTGTAGCCGGCCTCGAAGCCGAGCGTTGCCTGGAGCAATGCGTACCACATGCCGCCGATGACCCAGCCGATCTGCCACAGGACGCTCATCGCCGCCGACAGGGTCGCCCGCTCCGCCGGCGTGACCTGCTCCATGGCGAACGCGTTGAAGATCGGGTTGCCGGCGTTCATCAGCGAGTTCCGCACGGCCATGGCGACGATCACCGTCCACAGCACCGGCGAGAACCCGAGCACGACGAGGAACGGGATCGACGCGCCCTGGACGATGACGACCGACGTGATCTGGCCGAACCGCCGGGCGAGCCGGGGCTGGAGGAGGATCGCGACCACCGTCCCCAGCGACGTCAGGGCGAAGACCGCGTTGAGCTCGGTCAGGTCGAGCCCGAACTTCCCCTGGACGAACAGGTTGAGGAACGGGATCACCTGGCCCGCCCCGATCGAGATCAGCAGTCCCGGGACGACGAGCTTCGCGAACCGTCCCCGGTCGCGGATGGTGATCCCCAGCAGCGTGCGCGACCGCCTCGGGTCCGCCGGGAAGGCCGCGGGCTCGCCGATGCGCCGGAGCCGCCCGGCGACCGTCGTCCGCGGCCGGTCGTCGGTGAGCAGCGCGACCGATGCCAGGCCCGCCGCCGTCAGCAGGAACATGATCACGAGGATCACGCGGTAGGTGCCCGGCCCCGCCGGGTCCAGCCCGACCGCGGTCGCGATCAGCCCCGCGACCACGCCGCCCAGGACGGCCGCGACGATGTTCGTCACGTTCTGGATCGCGAACTGCATCGCGAACAGCTCGTTCCGGTGGTCCGGCTCGCTGTGCTCGGTCATGAACGGCGCCACCACCACCTGCACCGCCGAGTTGGCCGCGGACCACAGCGCGGCGGAGACGACGATCAGGAGCAGCGCCTCGCTCGCGATGAGCCCCGCGATCGCCACCAGCGCGGCGGCCGCCCCGGCGGCGAAGATCGTCCGCCGCCCGAAGCGGTCCGAGGCCGACGACGCGGGAAACGCCACGAGCGCCCCGGCGACCGACGCGATCGTGGACACCAGGCCGATCGTCGCGGGCTCGTAGCCGAGCGCCGCGAGGTAGAGGTTGAAGTCGATCCAGTACAGGCTCAGCGCCGCGCCGAACAGCAGCGTCGTGACGCAGGATCAGCCGGGCGTCGCGATTGAAGCGGCCGAATGCGCGGATGAGCGACCCACCGCGACGACTGCCGGCGGTCACGCCTCCTCGAGGACGTCGCGCAGATCGTCCAGGTAGCCCGTCCAGTAGCCTTCATGGTCGTTGCGGGCGGTCTCGTCGAGACCCGCCTCGTCCCAGCCCTCGTGGCGCAGCCGGACCTGCGTGCCCCCGAGGTGCGGCTCGAGGGTCCACGTCACTCGGGTCACCTCGCCCGGCCCGGCGTCCACCCACGCCCAGGAGTACGAGAACGCACGCCCGGGCTGCAGGTCCAGCACCTCGCCGCTGACGACCGTGCCGTCCCCGAAGTCCAGCCGGTAGGGGTCGCCGACGCGGCCAGGACGCGAGGCGTCCGTGAACCACAGCACCACGCGGGCCGGCTCGGTGAGCGTGCGCCACACGAGCTCGGGGTCCGCGCCCGTCACGAGGACGAGATCGATGGGTGCGATATGCGCCCCCTCGGTCACGACCGCCTCCAGATCAGTAGTAGTCCGAGCAGGACAGGAAGTACCCGCAGCGGCAGATGAGCTTGCACTTGCGCTCGTCCATTCGTGCCCCGCAGTTGGCGCACGTGAGCATGAGATCGGCCGGGTCGTCCGGCTCGACCCCACCACCGGCGTCGGCGGAGCGGGCGGGCATCAGCCGGATCGGCGATCCGGGCGCGAGGTCGAGGCCTGCGTCAATGGACTGCACGCCCTCATCCTACGCCGGTCCATCGGGCGGAAGCGTCCCCGCCGCGATCGCGTCGGCGGCGGCGAGCGCGCGGGCCACGGCCTCCTCCCGTGACCACGTCTCGCCTTCGGCGAGGGCCTCCGCGGCGGCCGGGTCCGCGGACTGATAGTCGGGCATGGGAAAGGTCTCACCCGGCCAGAGCGCCGCCAGGTGGAGGCCGGTCTGGGCGATCGCGAGGCGCGCCGCGCCGCCGATCGCGTGGCCGTCCGCGCGCCGCCCGGCGAGGAGCAGGATGCTCGACATCGCCGCGAGCAGGAGGGCGACCCCGGACACGTCGCGGGTCGCCTGGAAGTCCCGCAGCGCGGCCCCCATGTCCTCGCAGGCCTCGGGGAGGCGGCCGCTCGCCGCCCGCCCGAAGCCGCGCGTGAAATGAGTCCACGCGATCCAGAACGGGTTGCCCTCGCGCTCGAAGATCTCGAGCGCCTGCGTGGTATAGGACTCGGTCTCGGCGTACTCCTGCCGGTAGGCGTGATGCTCGGCGAGGCCCCAGTAGCCCTTCGCGATGCCCTCCTCGTCCCCCAGGCGGGTCCAGATCTCGAGCGCCTCGTCGATCAGCGGCTTGCCCTCGTAGGCGAGCGACGCGATCCAGCCGTCCATGCCAACACCGGGACGGGTCGCGAAGAAGTTGTTGTAGAGCGCGTTGGCAATCTCGCGGTCGTCGCCGAGCCGCCGGGCCTCCCCGACCGCGGCCGCGTAGTGGAGATTCGCCCGGTTCATGTCGCCGGCCCAATACGCGAGGCCACCCGCCGCCTCGAGGGCGTGGAGCCGCGCACCAGGCGGGGCCGCATCCCAGCCGGGCATGGCGAGCACCGTGTCGGCCCTGGAGCGACCCTCGGCCAGGTGACTCCGCATCTGCCAGAACCGCCACACCGCGTGGAGGAGGTCGGCGGCGCCGCCGTGGTCGCCCGTCTCGACGTACCAGTCGAGCGCCGCCCGCACGTTGTCGTGGTCGTCGCTCACGGTGTCGAGCCACGTGGCGCGGTCGCGCGTGCCCTGCCCCTCGCCGCTCGACGACTGGACGATCGCGAGGTACGCCCCGGCATGGCGTGCTCGCAGCCCGGTCAGCTCGCCGGCCTCGTCCAGTCGGTCCAGCGCGTATTCCCGGATCGTCTCGAGCATCGCGAACCGCACGTCGCCATGGTCGTCCACCTCGATCCGGACGAGGCTCTGCTCGGCGAGGTGCTCGAGGCCGCTCACGACGTCGAGCGGCGGCGCGTCGCCGGGGAGCATGCACACGGACTCGACCGTGTCCAACTCGCCGCCGCCCGCGAACACGCCGAGCCGGGCGAACAGCCGGCGGTCCTCGTCGCCCAGGAGGTCGTAGCTCCAGTCGATCGCGCCGCGGAGGGTCCGCTGACGCTCGGGGAGGTCCCGCCCGCCGCCCGCGAGCAGCCCGAGGCGGTCCTCCAGCCGCTGCGCCATCGCGGCGGGGGAGAGGAGCCGCACCCTCGCCGCCGCGAGCTCGATCGCGAGCGGCAGGCCGTCCAGCCGGCGCACGATCTCCGCGACGTGCGGCGCGTTGTCAGCCGTCAGACGGAAGTCCGGGCGCACCGCCTGCGCGCGCTCCACGAAGAGCTGGACGGCCTCGGACGCCCCGATCGTCTCGAGGTCCGTCGCTCCGTCGGGCGCCAGTGCCAGCGGCGGCACCGGGAACTCCTGCTCGCCGGCGACCCGCAGCGGGGCGCGGCTCGAGGCGAGGACGGTCACCTTGGGCGCCGCGCGGAGGATCTCGCCCACGACCGGTGCCCCGGCCACGACCTGCTCGAAGTTGTCGAGCACGAGGAGCGCGATGCGGTCGCGGAGGTGGTCGATGACGCGGTTGAGCGGCGTGCCCGTCGGGGCCAGGACGCCCAGCGAGCCGGCGATCGCCGAGGCGACGAGGTCCGGATCACGCACGGCCGCGAGGGGCACGAACCAGGCCCCACCCGGGTAGCGCTCGGTGCAGTCCGCAGCCAGCGCCAGCGACAGGCGGGTCTTGCCGGTCCCGCCGGGGCCCGTGAGGGTCAGCAGGCGCGTCTGGTCCAGCAGCGACCCCGCGGCGGCCAGCTCCGCCCGCCCCACGAACGAGGTCAGCTGCGGGGGCAGGTTGTTGGGCACGGCATCGAGCGAGCGGAGCGCCGGGAAGTCCCGGCCGAGGTCCGGCGCCTCCACCTGGTAGACGCGCTCGGGCCGGGCGAGGTCCTTGAGACGGTGCTCGCCGAGGTCCCGGAACGCGATGCCCTCGCCGGGCTCCCCGGCGAGGAGGCGGGTCGCCTCCGAGACCACGACCTGCCCGCCGTGAGCAGTCGAGGCGACCCTGGCGGCTCGATGCACCTCGAAGCCGAGGTAATCGTCGCCGACGACCTGTGCCTCGCCCGAGTGGAGGCCCATGCGTACCCGCAGCGGCTCGTCAGGCCACGGGTGCGCGGCGATGGCCCGCTGGGCCGCGACCGCGGCCCGGACGCCCGCTGCCGCCGACGCGAACGCGGCGAAGTGGGCATCGCCCTCGGACCCGAACGGGACGCCGCCCTCGGCCCGGACGGCGCCGAGCACCAGCCCGGTCTCGGCCGCGAGCAGCTCGCCGTAGGCCTGGTCGCCGACCGCGGCGACGCGCCTGGTCGAGCCCTCGATGTCCGTGAACAGGAACGTGACGGTGCCCGACGGCAGCGACACGGTCATCGAGGCGCCGCCCCGGGCCCAGGACCGCGCTCGTCGGCGATCCCGGCCGCCTGGAGCCGGCCCTCGACGTCGAGGCCGGCCGCGGCGCACGCGTGCTCCCAGTCCAGGTCCCCGAGCGCGAACGCCACGGCGATCTCGAGGGGCAGCGATGCACCCTCGCGGTGGTAGCGCTCGAGCTCGGACTCGCTCAGGAGCACGGCGACATTGGGCCGCGTCATGGCTTCGAAACGCCCCTCCACGGTCTCTGCGAGCCTCGCCCCGGTGGTCGCCTGGAGCCGCAGCGACAGGCCCTGGAGACGCGCGGCGGTCGCGACGTCGCCCTCGGCCGTCGCCACCGATGCCAGGTCGTCGACGACCAGGGTCATGGCGGAGACGTCGCCGGCATCGCCGAACATCCGAAGGCTGTCGCGGATGAGCGTCTTCGCTTCCGCGACCTGTCCCAGCTTGAGCCGCGTCGCGCCAAGCTGGTGCAGGGCCCAGCCCTCCTGCGTCCGATCGCCGACGCGGCGATAGAGCATCAGCGCCTCCTCGAGCGCGTCGGCAGCGGGCTCGTTGCTCCCGCTGAAGTAGCGCATGACGCCGATGCCCCATTGGGCGTTGGCGATCCCGCGGTCATCGCCGACGGACCGGAAGAGCGTGAGCGCTTCGGTCAGGAGCCCGAGCGCCGTGTCGTGGTCGACATCCAGTCCGCGACCGCCCAGCGTGAAGCAGAACGACAGGTTGTACAGCGCGTTGGCGATCTCGGCCGGGTTCGCGATCTCGCGCCAGATCGCGAGTGCTGCCTCGTAGTCCGGTCTCGCTCCCGCGAAGTCACCGTGCCAGTAGGCGACCCCACCCCGTGCCTCGTGGGCGCGTGCGCGCAGGGTCGGGTCTGCACCCGTGAACCAGCCACGTCCGATGAGGGTGTCCAGTCGCCGTCGTGCCTCGACGAGGTGCCCGCGCTTCTGCCAGAACCGCCAGATCGCACTCGCCGTCTCGAGAGCCAGCGCGGCCTCGGCGTGCTCGTCTGCCCAGTCGATCGCGGATCGCAGGTTGGCGTGCTCGAGCTCGAGGCGATCGAGCACGACGCGCTGCGACTCGCCCGTGAGGAGGCGCTGGAGATCGAGCGCCAGGTGGTGGAAGGCGACTGCGTGGCGCCGCCCGACATCCTCGCCCTCGCCCGACGCGGCCAGCCGCTCGGCGGCGAACTCCCGGATCGGCTCGAGGAAGGAGAACCGCGGCTCGCCCGAGACCTCGTTGCTCGAGAGGAGGCTCTGATCGACGAGCGCGGCGAGCCCGTCGAGCGCGTCCATTCCGAGGTCATCCCGGGATCCCGCGACGGCCTCGGCGCAGGTGACGTCGAAGCCGCCCATGAATACCGCGAGGCGCTCGAACAGCCGTCGCACCGGCGGCTCCAGCAGGTCGTAGCTCCACGTGATCGCGGCGCGCAGCGACTGCTGCCGCTCGGGGGCGTCGGCCGCACCGCCGCCCGCCTGGTCGAGCCGGCCCTCCAGCCGCTCGTGGATCGCGGCGGGGGTGAGGAATCGGATTCGCGCGGCCGCGAGCTCGATGGCCAGTGGCACACCCCCGAGATGCGTGGTGATCAGGGCGATGTCGGGCGCGTTGGCGTCGGTCAGCGCGAATCCCGGGCGCACGGACGCCGCCCGGGCCACGAACAGCTGGACTGCCTCGTACCCCGCGATCGCCTCGGCCGTGCGGGCCCGCAGCGAGGGGGCCAGGCGCTCGCGCTCGTAGGGCGAGAGCAGCTCGAGGTCGAGCGGCGAGGGAAGACCGGGAACCGGGTACTCCTGCTCACCGGCGACGTGCAGCGGCGAGCGGCTGGTCGCGAGGATGGCGAGCTGCGGCAGTCGGCGGAGCAGGTCGGCGAGCGACGGCCCGGACCGACCCAGCTGCTCGAGGTTGTCCAGCACGAGCAGGGTCCGCTTGCCGTCGAGCTCCTCCGCGATGACATCCATGCGGGGGCGGTTCGGGTTCTCGCGGATCCCGATGGTGCCTGCGATTGACGCGGGCACCAGCTCCGGATCGACGACCGCCGCGAGGGGCACGAACCAGATGCCGTCCGGGAAGCGGTCGGCGACTGACGCGGCGAGATGGAGCGCCAGCCGGGACTTGCCGGTTCCGCCCGGCCCGGTCAGGGTGACGAGCCGCGCCCGGTCGACGATCGCCCGGAGCTCCTCGAGCTCGCGCTCGCGGCCCACGAAGGCGGTCAGCTGTACGGGGAGGTTGTTCGGCCGGGCGTCGAGCGACCGGATCGGCGGGAAGTCGGCGTCGAGCCCGTCGATCACGAGCTGGTCGATCCGCTCTGGCCGCAGGTCCTTGAGCCGGTGGGCGCCGAGCGAACGGAGTCCCACGCCGTCCGGCAGGGCCGCGGCCACGAGGTCCGCCGCCGCCTCGGAGAGGAGCACCTGGCCGCCGTGCGCCGCGCCGGCGACCCGCGCGGCGCGATGGACGTCGTGCCCCACGTACGACCCATCACCGTCGAGCTCGCCCGTGCCCACGTGGATGCCGGCGCGGACGCGGATGGCCACCCCGTCCGGCCAGGGCTCGGCCGCCAGGGCGCGCTGTGCGTCGGCTGCCGTCCCGACGGCTGCTCGCGGGTCGCGGAAGACGACGAAGAACGAGTCGCCCTCGGTGCCCTGCTCGGCGCCACCGTGACGCTGGACGGCCTCGCGGACGAGCACCCGATGCCGTTCGAGGAGCGGGCGCCACGCCGCCGTGCCCAGCTCCTGGACGAGGCGCGTCGATCCCTCGATGTCGGTGAACAGGAACGCGACCTCCCCGGTGGGGCGCTCGGGAGGTGTCACGGCAATGCTCCGCGCCCTCAGGTCCGATGGTCGGTCGTGACCTCGCGGAGGCGGGCCGCGACGACCTTGAGCACCGCGAGCGCCACGCCCGGCTCCTCCCGCAGCACCTTCTCGAAGTCCCAGGTGGGGATCGCGAGGCAGGTCGTCGGCACCTCTGCGGCCACCTGGGCCACGCGCGGTCCGCCGTCCAGCACCGACAGCTCGCCGAAGAACTCCCCGGGCCCCAGGTGGGCAACCGCGATGCCGTCGCGGACGACCCGCACGCGTCCGTCCACCACGATGAAGAAGCCCGTGCCGATCTCGCCCTGGCGGGCGATCACCCGCTCCGCCGGGAAGTCCACCTCGATCGCGGCCGCCGCGACGGCCGCGAGGTCGCCCCGGTCGAGGCCCTGGAACAGCCGGCACCCGCCGATGAGCTCCGCGCGCCGGTCCGCCGTCAGCGTCATGCAATCTCCCCTGGGCCGATGGAGTCGCCATCGTGCGCCGCGCTGCCGCTGCCCCGTCAACGCGCATCCGGTGCAGGTGCGCAGTGCGAGGCTCGCCTCATTGTGCAAGGATGCGGCCCTGCAGCCGTGACGGCTGCGTTCCCCGGGGAGACAGGAGGCAGCGGCGTGGCCACGCGAGAGGAGATTGCGGACATCCTCGCGGGGTTTGCCATGTTCGGCGACCTCCAGACCCCCCAGCTGCTGGGGGTCGCCGGCGCGCTCGAGGAGGTGTTCTTCGCCGAGGGTGAGCGGATCCTCCGCCAGGGCCTCTCGTCGACGGGCTTCTACGTGATCCTCGAGGGCACGGCGGACGTCACCATCGACGGGACCAAGCGCAGCACCCTCCACCGCGGTGACTTCTTCGGCGAGGTGTCGATCCTGCTCGGGGAGCCGCCCACGGCGGACATCGTGGCGGTCACGCCGATGCGCTGCCTGGCCATGTCCGGACCGGCCGTGGAGCCGTTCCTGCTCGCGTACCCGCGGATCATGTACCGGATGCTCCAGGCCCAGGCCCGTCGGCTGCGGAACGCCAACCGCTGGCGGAGCTAGCGAGATGGCGGCCAGCGACGCGCGCCCCTTCCCGCCCGGGGAGTACCCCCTCGTTGTCATCGGCTCGGGGCCGGGCGGCCTGCAGCTGAGCTACGGGCTCAGCCATTACGGCGTCCCGCACGCCGTCCTCTCCGCGGACCCGGCTGCGGGCGGCATGTTCCGCAAGTGGCCCTTCTTCCAGCGCCTGCTCTCGTGGACGAAGCCGTACGCCCCGGCGGCGCGAACAGCCCGCGAGTACCAGCGCTACGACTGGAACAGCCTGGTGACCTTCGAGCCCGAGCTCCGCTCGATGCAGGCCGAGTTCATGGACGGCACCTCGTACTTCCCGTCGCGCCCGGAGATGCAGGCAAGCATGGAGGCGTTCGCCGAGCGGGCAGGCGTCGAGATCCGGTACGGCTGCAGCTGGCAGTCCACGAGCAAGGAGGACGGTCCCGACGGGACGACGTTCGTCCTCCACACCACCGACGGCGACTACCGCACGAAGTACCTGGTGCTGGCCGTTGGCGTCGCCGAGCCGTGGAGCCCCAAGCCGCCCGGCATCGAGCACGTGCGCCACTACGCCGATACGCGCGACGCCTCCACGTACGCGGGCAAGCGGATCTTCATCATCGGCAAGCAGAACTCCGGGTTCGAGCTGGCATCCGGCCTTGCCGCCTGGGCATCGTCGATCACGGTGTGCTCGCCGTCGCCCGCGAAGACGTCCATCGAGAAGCGCTCCCTCGCAGGCGTTCGCGCCCGCTACGTGCAGCCCTTCGAGGACAGCTACCTGGGCCTCGGCGTGAAGATCCTCGACGCCTCGATCGACGCGATCCACCATCAGGGCGAGGGGTACCGCGTGGACGTGAAGCGCACGGACAACGGCGAGCCGATCAGCATCGAGGCGGACGAGGTCATCGCGGCGACGGGGTTCACGTGCCCCCTCCAGGATCTGCCCGACATCGGCGTCCAGGTCTTCGGCCAGGCGAAGCTGCCCACGGTGACGCCCCTGTGGGAGAGCGCGTCCGTCCCGGGGATCTACTTCGCCGGCACGATCAGCCAGGCGTCGCCGGGCCTGCGCAAGCACGGCATCCCGGCGTACTCGGGCGCGGTCCACGGGCACCGGTACAACAGCCTCATCCTCGCGCGCCACATCGCCGAGACGCACTTCGGCGTCGTGACCGAGCGGCCGGAGCTGCCCGCCGAGGAGATCGTCCCGTTCCTGCTCCGCGAGGCGACCCACGCCCCCGAGCTGTGGCACCAGAAGGCGTATCTCGCGCGGGTCCTCTCGCTGGCAGCGGAGGGGGGGTTCCGCGACGAGGGGATCCTGCCCCTCGTCCATGCCCTCGACGGCATGACCGAGGACGTCATCGCGATGACCGTCGAGGCCGACGGGACGGGCGCCATCTTCCCTGTCGTCTACATCCGCCACGACGGCCGCCTCAGCGAGCAGGCACTCCCTGGACACCCGCTGCTCGACTTCCAGACCCCGGCCCACGAGGACGCCCTGCGGGCGGCCCTGGCCGGCGTCCTCCACGAGGCGTCCGCGGCCTGAACGACCGCCGACGACGGCCTGTCGGCGGAATGACAGCCCAAGCGTTAGTCGGATAGGGCTATCTACCTACCAATTAGCCCTTGCTGGCTAATCCAGCATCGGGTAGGCTCCCGCGGATGACTCCAGCATCCTCGGGGACGGTCCTGTTCGGCGACGTGGTCGACTCGCGAAGCGACCTCGGGTCTTCGGCATGGCTCCGTGCGCTCCGGGCCGACCTCGACGCCGCCTACCCGCGCGGCGAGCGGCTCGCCGCCTTCGGCTTCACGCAGGGCGACGAGATCCAGGGGCTCCTCGATCCGGGGGCGGATCCGTTCCGCGCGGTGCTGCGGGCCGCCCTCCAGCCGGACGCACGCGACCTTCGCTGGGCGATCGTCGCCGGCACCGTCGAGCCGGGCACGGGTCCGGCGACGGAGCGGACGGGGCCGGCGTTCCACGCGGCACGCGACGCGCTCGCCCAGGCGAAGTCGGGCAGGACCGGCATGGTCGTCGTCACCGGCGACCCGGAATCGGACGCCCTGCTCGGCGACCTCGGGCCGCTCCTGCCGGCGCTGCTCGCGGACCTCACGCCGCGCCAGCGGGAGATCGGCCGGCTCATCCTCGTCGACGAGCTGCGCCGCGCCGAGGCGGCCGAGCGCCTGCACGTCTCGCGAGCGACCGTCTCGGTCATCGCCGACCGCGCCCGGGTCCGCCACCTCGAGGGGCTCGCCCGGGCGCTGGCGACGCTGTTCGCCCGGGGCGTGAAGCGCGCCCAGGGGCCCGCCGTCCGCGCCGGCACCGGGAGCGCGGCGTGACCGACACCGTGCTCGTCCTCGTGTGGCTCATGCTTCGCGCACCTCGTCGCGGACTTCGTGCTGCAGAACGACTGGATCGCGATCAACAAGGGCCAGGGAACAGAGGAGGGCCGGAAGGCGCTCCTGACCCACGGGTTCCACGTGGCGCTGTGCCTGCTCCCGGTCGTGTTCGCCTTCGGGCTCCCGGGGCTCGTGTACCTCGTGGTCGTCGCCGTCTCGCACATGGCTGATCGACCGCTGGAAGGTCATGGCCACCCGGCGCGCGGACGAGGCCGCCCAAGCCCAGGCGCGTGCCCGGATGGAGCGGACCGGCGAGGTGCCGGCGTCCGGGCTGGGCGGCGCGTGGACGCCGTGGCCCGGGATGCTGTTCCTCGCCGACCAGGCGCTCCACATGACGTTCGCGATCGTCGGCTGGCTGGTCATCCTCGAGGGCGCGCCGCTGATCGCGCCGTGGGTCGACTTCGTGAACCTCGTGCTCCGCGGACTGGGACCGGGCGACCGTCCACGCCGTCATCCTCACCTCCGTCGTGCTCGTGTCGCTGTTCGTCGTCAACACGCGGGGCGCCTACTACTTCGTCCTGGCCCTCGTGTCGCCGCGCGAGCTCCGGCCCGTGACGAGCCGCCCGCGCGAGGTGCCGATCGCAACCGCGGTCGCGGTGCCGGGACGCTGAGCCCGCCACGGCGCCCGGTGCCCCGGCCGCCTCGCGTCGGACCAGCGCCATCGGTGCCCAGCGGCGCGCCGGCCCGCATCGGCGCGACGATCGGCGCGCTCGAGCGCCTGCTGATCGTCGACGTTCATCCTCGTCGGCTCGGCGGTCGCGGTCGGCTTCGTCATCGCGGTCAAGACGATCGCCCGGTTCAAGCAGCTCGACGACCGCGGCTTCGCGGAGTACTACCTGCTGGGCACGCTCGCGAGCGTGTCCGTGGCGATCGCAGCGGGCTACCTGGGGCTCGCGGCCCTCAGCTCACTGCCGTAGGGCGCGCTCAGACGAGGTTGCGGGGGATCGCCTCGCGCCACTCGCGCTCGAAGAACGGCTCCCCGTCGAGCCGGACGTCGAGACGCACGCGGACGTCGAAGGCTCCCTCGTCCGACGCGATCTCGCCCTGCGCGCCGATGTCGATGTCGAAGCCGTCGACCGTCCAGCGGTAGACGACGTCGCTGTCGAGCCGGGCGTGGGCGGGGTCGGCGTCCGAGGCCGTCAGCACCAGCCGCTCCGAGCTGTACAGGCGTGAGCCGTCCTCCTGGAGGCTCGCGCCACCGTCGAAGATCGTCACCGCCACCGTCCCCCGGAGGACGTCCTGCTCGATCCGCCACTCCGGCGCGTCCTCCTCGTAGATACCGGCTTCGCGGACGCCGGCGGCGTCGGTCCGGAAGGCCGGCACGGGCATGGTCTCCGCGCTCGCCGGCAGGACCGGCAGCAGCAAGCGCGACGGGGCGAGCGGCCCGCGGTGGACGCGGAGCTCGCCCGGCAGCGGCGACGGCCAGAGCACGGGCCACCAGCTCGTGAGGACGGTGAGGCGGATCCGCCGCCCCTCGGTGAAGCGGTAGCCGGTCGTCCGGAGCGGGATGCGGACCTCCTCGGTCGCCCGCGGCCGGGTGGGCATCGGGGCCGGATCGACATCGGACAGGCGGTGCGTGAGGTTGAGGGCGCCGAACGCGACGAGCGACGACACACCCGACTCGTCCACCTCCGAGAGGCGGACCACGCACGTCGCGACCGGCATCGACGCCGTCAGCGTGGAGGACGACCTCCGGCACGCCGATGATGGAGAACGACCCCTCGAGGGGCGGCGTCGTGTACGTCAGGCCGTGCAGCTCGTCCGGCCGCAGGTCGCGGGCGAGGCCGTTGGGGGCGCCGCCGGCGCCCCAGGAGAGCGGGCCCGACGTACCGCTCGGTCGCCCGGTGGGCGATGACGTCGACGCCCGCGGCGCCACTGGTCGCCGAGTCCCCGGCGCCACCGATGCCGCCCGCACGGAGCGTTCCCTTGCCGGTCGGCGCATCCATGTCCAGCGCAAGCGCGAGCGGCGTCGTCCCGGGCACCGGGAAGGCTGCCGGCCGCGCGCCACCGGCCCGGCCACGCGGCCGGGAACGGCTCCGGGTCCGCGTACTCGTGCTCGAACCACACGAGGGCCGGCTCGTGCTCCCAGCCGTTGTCGATCGCCCTTGAGGTAGCGGTCGAAGAACCGGACGAGCTCGTGGAGCCAGTCGAGGTTCGGGCCTGGGAAGGCGTCGTCGGGGAAGGAGTGCACCCAGTTGCCCACGAGCGTCCGGACGGGCGCGTTCCGGCACCGCTCCTGGATCCGGAACGCCGCGTCCACGTACGAGTCGGTCCAGCCCGCGACCTGGAACACCGCGCAGTCGAGCGCGTCGTAGTCGGGCGCGAGCGAGCCGCGCCGCCAGTACGGCCCGTCCGTCTGCTCGCGGATCCAGCGACATGAGCCATGGCGGGGTCTGCCTCGAGCCGCGCGCGCCACTCGTGCTGCCAGCCGTCGCCGCGGAGGCCGGGGCGTGGCGGCATCGCGTTCATGCCGAGCTGGCTGACCGCGTACTGGCTCTTCTCGCTCGCCGTGACGCAGCCGCCCCGGATGTGGACGTCGTCGCGGTACCGGTCGTCGGTCGCGTACATCGGCAGGATGGCTCGCAGGTGCGGCGGACGAAGCTTCGCGACCTGGATCGACGTGAAGCCGCCGTAGCTGATGCCCCACATCCCGACGGCGCCCGTGCACCACGGCTGCGCGGCGAGCCACTCGACGGCGTCGTACCCGTCGAGCGTCTCGGCCTCGGTGTACTCGTCGAGGGCGACGCCGGGCGAGGAGCCCGTGCCGCGGACGTCGAGCCGGCACAGCGCGAAGCCGCGCGCCGCGAGCCACTCGCCGCGGGCCGTGTCCGAGTTGCGGCGCCAGCTGTCCTTGCCGTACGGGATCATCTCGAGGATGACCGGGAACCGCTCGTCCGGGTCGTCGGGGAGGGGACGGGCAGCCACAGGTTGGCGGACAGCTCGAGCCCGTCCCGGACCGGGACCCGTACATCCCAGCGCACGTCGTGCGCGTAGCGCGGCTGGCTCGCGGTCCGTGTCATTGGGGCGAGTCTAGGCACCGCGCGCCCGCGATTGCGTCGCCGTTCCGCCGTCAGGGCCTGCCGAGCGCGTCCTCGAAGAACGCGACAAGTCGCGGTTCGTAGGCGACACGCTCGTCGATGACAGCGCGCGTGTGTCCCATCCCGGGGACGAGCCAGTACTCGCCGATCGCCACGCCGTTCGCCTCGGCCGCGCCCTGGAGCGCTTCGGCATGGCTGACGAGGATCGTCTCGTCCTCGACGCCGTGGACGATCCCGAGCGCCCGCCCCTCGTACGCCGGCATCTCGGCCAGGGGGCTCTTCGACGTGAGGTCGTCCCCGCTCACGAGGCGGGCCACCAGCACGCCACCGGGCGCGAGGAACGACGGGTGGTCGTAGAACTCGAGGTACTCGCGCATTGCCACCGAGATGTCGCCAAAGGCGGAGTCGGACCAGACCGCCTGCACTCTCGGCTCCTCGCCGCCGGCGATCACCGCTGTCGCGGCCCCGAACGACATCCCCAGGATCCCGATCCGCTCCTCCGGCACGCCCTGGCCGACGAGCCAGTCCCAGGCGCCGAGGATGTCGAGATACTCCTCCGTTCCGGCCGCGAACCGGAGATCCTCGTCATCCGAGTCGCCGTGATCGCGCTGGTCCACGAGCAGGACGCCGAACCCGTTGCGATGGAGCATCCCGGCGGACAGCAGGACGTTCTCGTCGCGCCGGCAGCTGTCGCGGCCGTGGACAAGGATCACCGCCGGCCCTTCCGGGTCCTCCCCGGGGATCCACCACGCTCGGAGGACGAGATCAGGGAGGCGCTCGTCACGCGAGCCGAACGAGACGTCCTGTGGATCGGGCATCGCGTACGTCGCGAGCTCGTCGGCGTCCATGCCCTTGACGGTGAACGATCCCGCGGTGTCCGCCTCGTCCTGTGGGTGGCAGACGCCCGAGACCCGGCTCAGCTCGTCGTAGACCTGGAGGCTCGCGTACAGGTAGGCGGCCGCCGCCGCGACGAGCGCGACCAGGACCACCAGCAACAGCCATCGCCGCCAGCCCCGCCTGCCCGAGCTCCGATACGTCTGGGACGCGCCACCCCTGGCCATCGATCGCCTCCGTCGCGGTGTCCGCCGAGCGTCCATGCTGGCACCGCCCATGGCGGCGGCAAGTGCCACACCTCCCGCCTCGTGCGGACGCGCCGCCCGCGCTACCGTTGCGCGATGACTGGCCCCGCGCACGAGCCCGAGCCCGCTGAACGCGATGCCGAGGAGCCTGTGCACGTCGGGCCATGGCGCCGGCGCACGCGCCGGACCGCGTACGAGAACCCGTGGCTGCAGGTCTTCCACGACGAGGTCGACCGCCCGGACGGGAGCCCCGGCATCTACGGCGTCGTCAGCTTCAGGACGCAGGCGGTCGGCGTGGTCGCGGTGGGCGATGACGGGCGGCTCCTTCTCGTGGGGCAGCACCGGTACACGCTCGACGAGTACAGCTGGGAGATCCCCGAGGGCGGCGTGGATGACGGCGAGACACTCGAGGCCGGCGCTCGCCGCGAGCTGCGCGAGGAGACGGGCTTCGAGGCGGCCGCGTGGCGGCAGCTGTGCCGGATCACGATCTCGAATTCCGTGACCGACGAACGCGGGGCGCTGTTCCTGGCGGAGGGGCTCATCGCCGGGGATGCCGCCCCCGAGGCGACCGAGGATCTCGCCCTGCGCTGGGCGACGCTGGACGAGGTGCTGGCGGAGATCGCCGCCGGCGCGATCCACGACGTGATGACGATCGCGGGGGTGGGGGCGTATGCCGCGACGCTCCCGCGGAGGGCAGAAGCGTGACCCGGCTGCAGGTGCTCAAGGTGTTCGTGGGGCCCGATGGGCGCGGCGGCAACCCCCTCGGGGTGGTTGTCGACGGGCGCGCCGTACCCGAGGTGCGGCGGCAGGCGGTGGCGGCGTCACTCGGATTCTCCGAGACCGTGTTCGTGGACGACCCGGCGTCAGGCGAGATCCGCATCTACACCCCGGCGGCAGAGCTGCCGTTCGCTGGCCACCCGACCGTCGGAACGGGCTGGCTGCTGCGCCGACTTGGGCTGGGCGGCGCCACGCTCCGGCCACCGGCGGGCGAGGTCCAGACGTGGCAGGACGGTGAGCTCTCGTGGATCCGCGCCATGCCGGCCTGGGTCCACCCGATCGAGCGGATCGAGTACGACACGGCAGCCGAGGTCGAGGCGCTCGACGGAGCACCTGGCGGCGGCGGATCCACGTACGCCTGGGCCTGGATCGACGAGGCGGCGGGCATCGTGCGGGCGCGCTACTTCGTGGCCGCGCTCGGGATTGCCGAGGACGAGGCGACGGGGGCGGCGGCCGTGATGATGGGCGGCCTGTTCCGGCGGCCACTCGAGATCCGCCAGGGCGTCGGCTCCGTGCTCCACGCCGACCCCGGGGCTGACGGGACGGTCGAGGTGGGCGGGCGCGTGGAGCACGTCGAGACTCGCGATCTCGACGGCTGAGCGCGCACGGGTCGGTGGCTCCCGCCGAGCGCGGCCGCACAGCTCCAGCCACGCTGCGGATAGGATGTGTGACCGCCATCTCCGCCGCGACAGAGGGTCGTCCTTCCTTGGCCACACTGACGTGACCTCACCCGACCTCGAGCAGGATCCCGCGCATGAGCGCGCGCTCGACCACGAGTTCCCCAACCGCATGGCGCGCAGCGCGTTCGAGGCGTCGCTTCCTCGTGGCGCCTACGTGGATCAGGCGTTCCTCGACCGTGAGCGGGAACGGCTCTGGTGGCGCGAGTGGGTCGCCGTTGGTCGCGAGGAGCAGCTGGCCGAGCCCGGCGACTTCCTCAGCGTCGACCTCGCGGGTGAGCGGGCCATCGTCGTGCGCAACCGGGCCGGCGGCCTCAGCGCGCACTACGACGTCTGCCGCCACCGCGGCAATCGCCTGACGACGGCAGACCAGCGTCCGGACCCGGCGACGACGGACGCCCCCGGGGCCGACGGCCGCTTCAAGGGCGTCATTCGCTGCGTGTACCACTCCTGGTGCTACGAGCTCGACGGCGCCGTTCGCAACGCGCCCTACCTCGGCGAGGCGGAGGACTTCGACGCCGCCGAGTTTGGCTTGTACCCCGTCGCCCTCGACACGTGGGGCGGGTGGATCTTCCTCAACGCCTCGCCTGAGCGCGTGGCCGAGGGTTGGACCCTCGCCCGCCAGCTCGGCGAGATCCCCGGCGCGCATCGCCCGCTACCCGCTCGCCGACCTGCGCGCCGCCCGCCGGATCGTGTACGACGTCCGCGCGAACTGGAAGGTCATCGTCGAGAACTACAACGAGTGCTACCACTGTGCCGGCGTCCACCCCGAGCTGTGCCGGATCGTGCCGGCGTTCAAGGAGCGGGGCGGCTCGAACCTGGACTGGGACAACGGCGTCCCCCAGGCCGAGGGCACGTTCACGTTCACGATGACCGGGGTCACCGACCGCGCCCCGTTCCCGGGCCTCGACGAGCACGAGCGGACCCGCCACAAGGGCGAGCTCGCCTACCCGAACCTGATGATCAGCCTGTCCGCGGACCACGTCGCCGCGTTCACGCTCGTGCCGAAGGCGCCGGACCGGACGCTCGTCGTCGTGGACTGGCTGTTCCACCCGGACGAGATGGCGAAGCCGTCGTTCGACCCGTCCGACGCGGTGGACTTCTGGGACCTCGTCAACCGCCAGGACTGGTCGGTGTGCGAGGGGGTCCAGGACGGGATGACGTCGCGCCGCTTCCGGTTCGGCTGGTATGCCCCGATGGAGGACATGAGCCTGGACATCCGGCGCTACCTCGCGGACACCGTCGGCGAGGACGCCATCCGGATCGAGGGCTCTCCGTGAGGCGGGACTGGGACGTCGTCGTCGTCGGGCTCGGGGCGCTGGGCTCCGCGGCAGCGTACTGGCTGAGCCGGCGCCCTGGGCTGCGCGTCCTCGCCCTCGAGCGCTTCGAGATCGGCCACTCGTACGGCGCGTCGCAGGACGTGAGCCGGATCATCCGCCTCTCCTATCACCGGCCGGACTACGTCCGCCTGGCGAAGCGGGCGTACGAGACCTGGGCCGAGGTCGAGCGCGACAGCGGGACGCAGGTCGTGTTCCGGACGGGCGGCCTCGACGTCGGCCCGCGGGAAAAGGACCACGGCGTCGAGATCGACCTCGACGCGTACGTCGACGCGATGACGGCCGAGGGCGTCCCGTTCGAGACCCTCGACGCGGCCGAGATCATGCGCCGCTTCCCCGCGTGGCGCCTCGGCGACGAGCACGTCGGCCTGTTCCAGGCGGACGCGGGTCTGGCGGATCCCTCGCGCGGCAACGTCGCGCACCGGGACCTTGCCGCGGCCCATGGCGCGACGCTCCGCGAGCATGCGCCCGTCGCGCGGATCGAGGACGCGGCCGGTGAGGTCACGCTCGTCCTGGAGGACGGGGAGCGGATCACGCGCCGGCAGCGGTCGTCCTGGCGACCGATTCCTGGTCCAACGACCTGCTCGAGCCCCTCGGCAGCCGCCTGCCGCTGACGATCACCCAGGAGCAGGTCAGCTGGTTCACGCCGCGTGTCGATCCCGGCGCTGTTCGCGCCGGACCGCTTCCCGGTCTGGATCTGGATGCACGAGCCGTCGTTCTACGGGTTCCCGGTCCACGGCCACCCGGGCCCGAAGATCGGGCAGGACGTCGGCGGGCGGGAGGTCACGCAACGCGACCCGGACGTTCGACCGCGACGAGGACGCCCACGCCCGCGTCATGCGCCTTCCTCGAGGCGCACCTCCCCGGCATGGCCGTGGATCCATTCCTGACGCAAGACCTGCCTGTACACGCTCACCCCTGACCGGGACTTCGTCGTCGACACGCTCCCCGAGCACCCGGACATCCATGTCGTCCTGGGATCGGCGCACGCCTACAAGTTCGCCAGCGTGCTCGGACGGATCATGGCGGAGCGCGTCGTGGACGGGCGGTCGCCGTCCGAGCCGGAGCTCACCGGGTTCCGGATCGACCGGCCCATCCTGCGTGATCCGGGGACCGCTCGGAGCTTCGTCGTCTAGGGGCCGTCCCGCCCCTCGCGCCCGGGCAGGACGCAGGTTGCGAGCGCGCCCCACCTGTGCCACGCTCCGCCACACTCGCCGCCGGAAAACGACGTGTGCGGCTGTCCTGGAGGAGGGACGGCCGGTGATCGAGGAGGAGATCCCCTGATGCCCCAGACTTCGCGCCTGCGGTTCGCCCGGCTTGCGGCGCTTGCCGCAGTCGTCGCGGCCCTGCTTGCACCAACCGCAATCCAGGCCGCGGAAGGGGACGGGCCCCTGATCCTGCGCGCCGGAACGGACCAGAAGGTCGAGACGCTCAACCCGTGGCACTCGATCACGGTCGTGGACTACGAGGTGTTCACGCTCAACTACGACCTGCTCGTCGGGTTCGGCCAGAACCTCGAGCCGGTCCCGGGCTTCGCGGAGAGCTGGTCGTCCAGCGCCGACTCCATGACCCACACGTTCAAGATCCGCCCGGACATGAAGTGGTCCGACGGTCAGCCCGCGACCTGCGAGGACGCGCGCTGGACGTACCAGCTGGTGCTGGACGCCGTGGCGTCCGAGGCCGGCTACATCGGCTCCGGCTACCTCGAGCCGTACCTGACCAACGCGGGCCTGCAGGCCGTGGAGTGCACCGACGACCTGACCCTGGTCGCCACCACCGAGTTCCCGACGACGCTGCTCACCCAGGCCTACATCCCGATCCTGCCGAAGCACATCTGGGAGGGGTACACCCTCGATCAGATCGGCAACGCGGAGGCAGAGGGCTTCTTCGTCAACAACCCGCCCGTCGTCGGTACAGGACCCTACGTCGCCGTCGAGTGGTCGCCGGGCGAGTTCATCCGCTTCGCGCGCAACGAGAACTACTGGGGCAACCAGGGCGCCGCGGATGAGGTCATCCTCCAGACCTTCTCCGCCGCCGACACGATGATCCAGGCCCTCAAGTCGGGCGAGATCGATTACGTCCGCGGCGTCGGCGCCGACCAGTTCGACGCGCTCGCAAGCGAGGCGAACATCGTCCCGGTCGAGGGGTTTGCCAACGGCTACACCTACATCTCGTTCAACACGCGTGGCAACCAGGAGGGCTACAACGGCTCGACCTCCGCGCTCGCCGACGTCGCGTTCCGCGATGCCCTGGGCTACGCGATCGACAACGCCCGCCTCGTCGACGCCACGCTGAACGGGCATGGCGAGGTCGGGACCACGAACGTTCCGCCGTACCACAAGACGTGGCACGTGGCGCCTGACCGCCCGCGCACGTTCGACATCGAGGAGGCGAAGCGCCGACTCGACGCGGCCGGGTACGCGCTCGACGCCGACGGCAACCGCCTCGACAAGGACGGCAAGAAGATCGAGCTTCGGCTCACCTGGCCCGACTCCGAGGCCGAGATGTCGACCAACGCGCAGTTCATCCAGGAGTGGTTCCGGGAGCTGGGCATCGGGGTCGACGCGTTCGTCACCGAGGAGACGAAGCTCCTCGACGACCTCCTCGGTCCCGACGCCGGGGGCACCGCCAACTGGGACTTCTACATGTGGGGCTGGGTCGGTGATCCCGACCCGATGTCGCTGCTCTCGTTCTTCACGAGCGGCCAGCTCGGCGGCCTCAACGACAGCTTCTTCAGCAACGCGCGCTACGACGAGCTGTTCGAGCTCCAGCAGCGGGCGACGGACGAGGCGACTCGGGCCGGCTACATCGCCGAGATGCAGCAGATCGTGTACGACGAGGCGCCGTACCACATCCCGTACTACGACAGCGAGCTCCATGCCTACCGGACGGACAAGTTCGCCAACTGGACGAACCAGCCGCCCGAGACCGGCACGCCGCTGTTCGGCTACGGGCCGATCGGCTACACCGTGCTGACGGCGGTCAGCGACGCGACGCCGGAACCGACGGTCGCTCCCTCGGAAGGTGCTGCCACCGCGGCCCCGACGCCGAGCGGCGACGGCGAGCCCGCATCGGGCGGCGGCGACAACACGCTGCTCATCCTCGCTGCCGTGGCGGGCGTGGTCATCGTGGTGGGCGGCCTCGTGCTCGCCCGCAGCCGGCGCAGCTCGGCGCCCCAGGACGACGAGTAGGCCCGGCGGCCCCGCATCGTGCACGACGCGAGCCCGGGGAGGGCGGTGACGCCCCCCCCGGCGGCTCCGGCTGGGTAGCGTCGAACCCGGATGGGCACGCGCTACATCCTCAGCCGGCTGGCGACGGCGATCTTCACGATCGCCCTCATCGTGCTGCTCAACTTCGTGCTGTTCCGCGCGATGCCGGGCTCACCGGAACGGGTGCTCCTCGGCCGGATCCCGAACGTGACCCCGGAGATCATCGAGAAGACGAAGATCCGCTGGGGGCTGGACAAGCCGCTGTTCCCGGACCAGTTCGTGGCGTACGTCTCGTCCACCCTCCGCGGCGACCTGGGGTTCTCGTATGCCTCGCGTGGCCGGCCGGTCACTGAGGTCCTCGCCCAGCGCCTGCCGCCGACCCTCCTCCTGTTCGGCTTGGGTGAGATCGTGGCCATCGTGGTCGGCCTCTCGCTGGGGGCGTACAGCGGGTGGAAACGGGGCAGCGCCGTGGACTACGTGGGCAACGGGATCTCGCTGATCCTGTACTCCATGCCGTACTTCCTGTTAGGCATGGGCCTGCTGCTGATCTTCGCAACGGCGCTCGGCTGGTTCCCGACCTACGGGATGCTCACGCCCGGCATGACGTACGACTCACCCGTGGCCCTCCTCCAGGACCTCGGCTCGCACCTCGTCCTGCCGCTCGCAACGGTCGCCCTCGGGCTCATCGGCCAGTACGCGATCCTCATGCGCTCCTCGGTCGTCGAGACGCTGTCCGAGGACTACGTCACCACCGCGCGGGCGATGGGCCTGCGTGACTCGCGCGTGCTCCGGCACCACGCGCTGCCCAACGCGATGCTGCCGACGGTCACGCTGGTCGCGATCAACCTCGGGTATGTCGTCGCGGGGGCGATCACGGTCGAGGTCGTGTTCAACTGGCCCGGCCTCGGGACGCTGACCGTGGACGCGCTCGCCGCGCGCGACTACCCGGTCCTCCAGGGCGTGTTCCTCCTGCTCTCGGTCGCAGTGGTGTTCGCGAACTTCGGCGCCGACCTGCTCTACGGCGTCCTCGACCCACGGGTGCGAACGTGACCGCGCCCGCCGTCCCGGCCCCGGTCGCCGGACCGGCCGCCGGCGCCACGTCCCAGGGAACACTGGGGCTGCTGCGGAAGATCGCTGCCCGCCCGGACGGCCTCGCCGGGCTCGTCATCCTGGCGGTCTTCACGTTTCTCGCGCTGTTTCCCACGGTGCTGGTCGGACCGCTCGAGACCGCGGTCACGGCGACCGGTCCGCGGCTTGCGCCGCCGTCGCTCGAGTACCCGCTGGGCACCGACGAGCTCGGCCGGTCCATGGTCAACCTGACCGTCCACGCGACCCGCGTCTCGATGGTCATCGGCTTCCTGGCGACGGTGATCACGGTGTTCATCGGCGCGGCGCTCGGCGTCGTAAGCGGGTACGCCGGTGGCAAGTTCGACGCGCTCACGATGCGCGTGGCGGACTTCTTCCTCGTCATCCCGACGTTCGTCCTCGCGATCATCCTCACGGCGATCATCCGCGACGTCCTCGGCACGGGCTCGAAGGAGGTCCTCGGCATCCGCCTCAGCCTGATCACGATCGTGATCGTCATCGGCATCACGAGCTGGTCCGCGACGGCCCGGATCATCCGCAGCCAGACCCTCTCGCTCAAGGAGCGCGCGTTCGTCGACCGCTCGCGCGTGGTCGGGGCGGGCGGGGGTCACATCATGCGCCGCCACATCCTGCCCAACGTCACGAACCTCATCGTCGCCAACGCGGTGCTGACCTTCGCCGGGGCGATCCTCACCGAGACCACCCTCTCGTTCGTGGGCCTCGGAGACCCGTTCCAGCCGTCTTGGGGCCAGATCCTCGACTCCGCCCGGTCGGTTGGCGCGCCGAGCCTCGGGGCCTGGTGGTACTTCGTGCCGGCCGGCACCTGCATCGTCCTCGTCGTGTTCGCGTTCACGCTGCTCGGCAGCGCGTTGGACGCCGTCCTCAACCCGAAGCTCCAGCAGCGCCGATGACGGACGTCGTCGACCCCCGCGATCCGGGCGCGGCCGCCATCCGCGGCCGGCGCCAGTGGCCGCTCCCGAAGCAGGCCGACCCGAACGCGCCCCTGCTCGTCGTCGAGGACCTCTCCATCCGGTTCCGCATGCCGACGACCTCGGTCAAGGCCGTCGACGGCGTGAGCTTCCGCCTCGACGACGGCGAGGCGCTGGGGATCGCGGGCGAATCCGGGTGCGGCAAGACGACGACCGCGTTGTCGCTCGTCCGGTTGCTCCCGGCGAACGGCTGGATCAAGTCCGGGTCGGTCGAGCTGTTCGGGATCGATCTCGTGCCGAAGACCGAGCGGCAGCTCGCGCGCTACCGGTGGCGGGAGATCTCGATCGTGTTCCAGGGTGCGATGAACGCGCTCAACCCGGTCCAGCGGATGGGGGACCAGATCGGCGAGCCGATCGAGAAGCGGCTCGGCCTGTCACGCGACACGGCCAGCAAGCGGGCCGGGGAGCTGCTTGAGCTCGTCGGGATCCCGAAGAAGCGCGCGTCCTCCTACCCCCACGAGCTCTCCGGCGGCATGCGCCAGCGCGCGATGATCGCGATGGCCCTCGCCTGCGACCCGGCGATCGTCATCGGCGACGAGCCGACGACGGCCCTCGACGTCATGGTCCAGGCCCAGATCCTCCAGCTGCTCGAGCAGCTGCGGCGGGACCTCGGGCTGTCGCTCATCCTCATCACCCACGACCTCTCGGTCATCGCCGAGACATGCGAGCGGGTGATGGTGATGTACGCGGGCAAGGTCGCCGAGGAGGGTCCCGTGTCGCGCGTGTTCACCGCGCCGCGCCACCCGTACACGCAGAAGCTCCTGTCCGCCTACCCGAACATCCACGCCGACCGCCGGACGCTCGAGGTCATCCCGGGCTCGCCGCCCGATCTCCGCACCCCGCCGCCCGGCTGCCGCTTCGCGCCCCGCTGCTCGTTCGCGATGGACGTGTGCCGCGAGGTGGTCCCGCCCGAGGTCCGCTTCGCCGACGGCGTCCGCGTCGCGTGCCACCTGTTCCCGACGGCGGACACGGCCATTGGAGCCGCTGCGGCCGCGCCTGCGGCATCCGGAACAGCGGCGGCGAGTCCTGCGATCGCCCCGCCGGCGCCGGGGACATCGGCATGACCGACCCCGTGAAGGCCGTCGGCGAGGCGTTCGACGACACGATCGACCGCGTCGCCGACATTGCCGACGAGGTGAACCGGGAGCAGCCGCCGCACCCGATGCCGCCGCCCGCGCCGCTGGGCGAGGAGCTGCTGCGACTCGACGGTCTCGAGGTCCACTTCCCGATCCGGGGCGGCTTCCTCGACACCATCCTGGGCTCGCTCGAAGGGAGTCGTGCGGGCGGTCGACGGGATCGATCTCACGATCCGCAAGGGCGAGATCCTCGCGCTCGTCGGCGAGTCAGGGTCGGGCAAGACCACGACGGGTCGGGTCGTCGTGAAGCTGACCCGGCAGACCGGCGGGCAGGTCGCCTTCGCCGGTGAGGACGTATCCGCGCTGTGGGGAACCGGTGCCCTGCGCGACTACCGCCGCCGCGTGCAGCTGATCTTCCAGGACCCCTACGAGACGCTGAACCCGAAGCACACCATCGCCGAGTTCGTGGGCGAGCCGCTGGTGGTCTCCGGGGTCAAGTCCCGGCAGGAGCGCCAGGACCGGGTCTACGCCGCGCTCGAGGCGGCAGGGCTGCGACCGGCGGCGGACTTCGCGGCCCGCTATCCGCACGAGCTCTCGGGCGGCCAGCGCCAGCGCGTCGTCATCGCCGGCGCCCTCGTCATGGACCCGGAGCTCGTGGTCGCGGACGAGCCCGTCTCGATGCTCGACGTGTCGATCCGGACGGAGCTCCTGCGCCTGATGCTGGACCTCCGGAGTGAGCGGGGCCTGACGTATCTGTTCATCACCCACGACCTGTCGATCGCCTGGGTCATCGCCGACCGGATCGCCGTGATGTACCTCGGCCGGATCATGGAGATCGGCACGGCGGAGCGCGTCATCAGGTCGCCGCGCAACCCGTACACGCAGGCGCTCGTCTCGGTCAGCCCGTCGCCCGATCCGCCTGGCGAGGGCGAGCAGGCCTCGCGGACGATCCTCGTGGGCGAGGCACCGGACGCTGCGCACATCCCGGCCGGCTGCCGCTTCCATCCACGCTGCCCGCTCGTGTTCGACAGGTGCAAGGAGGAGGAGCCGCCGCTGTTCGACGTGGGCGAGGGGCAGCTCGCCGCGTGCTGGCTGGCCGAAGCGGGGCCGCGCGACCTCCCGGTCGTCGACGCCGCGCGCGCCGTCGCAGAGCCGTAGGTAGCTGGCCGGTCAGGCTGCGGCGGCGAGCTCCCGGTGCGGCAGGTCGGCCGCGAGGGCGAGCCGGATGGAACAGGCGGGGCAGTCGAGCGTGTCGGCGTCCGCGTCGTACGGCGCAGGAGCGTCGCACAGCGGGCATTCAACGATGAACATCGTGCTCCTCGAGTCAGTGGTTGCGGGCCGGGTGTCGATCACGCCCCGATCCTCGCCCGTGGCCCGTGCCACCTAGGCTGTCACTGCCGCGGCGCGAATCGGCGACCGGGTCGAGAATGCAGCCGTGACCACGCCCGCCATCGAGACCCACGGCCTGCGCAAGGTATACGGCCGTACCGTCGCCCTCGAGGCGCTCGACCTCCGGGTCGAGCCGGGCGAGGTGTTCGGCTTCCTCGGCCCCAACGGCGCCGGCAAGACCACGTCGGTGAAGCTCCTCCTGGGGCTCACGCGGCCGACGTCCGGGGACGGGCACGGTGCTCGGGCGGCCGCTCGGCGACCTGCGGGCGCGGGCGCGGATCGGCTACCTCCCCGAGCTGTTCCGCTACCAGGCGTGGCTGACCGCGCACGAGGTGCTCGCGCTCCACGCTCGCCTGGCCGGTCTCGACGGTTCCCGGCGCGGCACGGAGATCGAGCGGGTCCTCGCGCTCGTGGGTCTCGCCGCGCGCGCAGACGATCGGACGGGCGGCTTCTCGAAGGGCATGCAGCAGCGCCTCGGGCTCGCAGCCGCGCTGATCGGCGACCCGGAGCTCGTGATCCTCGACGAGCCGACCTCAGCCCTCGACCCCGTGGGCCGCGACGACGTCCGGGCGATCATCCGTCATGCCCGCGAGCGCGGCTCGGCGGTCCTCCTCAACTCCCACCTCCTGGGCGAGGTGGAGCGGCTGTGCGACCGGGTCGCGATCGTGAACAAGGGACGCGTGGTCGCCGCGGGTGCGCTGAGCGACCTGCTCGGGCAATCCGCGGTCCGGCTGCGCGTGACCGACCTGCCCGACGGACAAGGCCCCGCTCGCGGTCTTCGGCGTGGTCGTCGAGGAAGGCGGCTGGCTCATCGTTCGCGGCGTGGCCCCCGACCGGATCCCGGATCTCGTCGCCGCCGTCGTCGCGCTGGGCGGACGGGTGCACGCCGTCGATCCCGGCCGGCAGTCGCTCGAGGACCTGTTCCTGGAGCTCGTCCGCGGGCCCGGAGGCCGCGGCGTGAACGCCCGCATCGTTGTCGTCATCGCGGGCCTGACCCTGCGCGAGATCGCGCGCCGCCGGATCGTGTGGGTCCTCGTCGTGCTGGCGGTCGCGAGCGTGGCCCTGGTCGGCTGGGGGACGGAGCGGCTCGTGACGATCGCCCGCGAGGAGGGCGTCGAGGAGCTCCAGGTCCGCATCGGCGTCTCGCAGGTGCTGATCCTCATCGCGTTCATGTTCAGCTTCGTGCTCGCGATGTCGGCCGCGTTCCTCGCCGCACCGGCGATCGCCTCGGACGTGGAGACCGGGACGGTCCACGCGATGCTCGCGCGGCCGATGCGCCGGGCCGAGCTTGTCGTGGGACGGTGGCTGGGGCTGTCGATCATCGTCGCGGGGTATGCGGCGGGTGCCGGGCTGCTCGCGATCGGCGTCGTCGGCCTCGTGTCGGACCACGTCCCGCCGGAACCACTCGTCGCGGTTGGGTTCCTCGCGTTCCAGGCGATCGCCGTCCTGACGCTCGCGCTCAGCCTGGGCACGCGCCTCCCGTCGATCGCCGCCGGCGCCGTCACGGTCGTACTCTTCGGCCTCGGCTGGTTCGCGGGCGTGCTCGGCAGCATCGCGATCGCCTTCGACGCGACGGCCCTCGCCGGGGCGAGCGACGCCCTGCGCGTGCTCCTGCCGACGGACGGGCTGTGGCGGGGCGTCATCTACGGGCTCGAGCCGCCGATCGTGCTGCTCATGGCCGCCGGCCGCGACGCGGACATGATGGCCGCGAACCCGTTCTTCGCCGCCGCGCCGCCACCGATGGCGTTCGTCCTCTGGAGCGCGGCGTGGGTCGGGCTGATCCTCGGCGCTGGGATCGCGCTGTTCCGCCGTCGCGAGCTCTGAGGCGGAGACTCCGGTCCCGCGCTCGCGCCAGGTTGCGCCGGCCCCCCGCCCGGCCCCTCCGCATTACGGCTGGTGCTGTCTGCGGCCGGGATCACCACGCAGGTGGCGCCACGGGGTCGCAATCCGGCCGGATATCAGCACCGGTGATCGATGGACCCTCATTCGGGCCGCATCCGTCGGCGTCGCCCAAGAGCACGGCCGGATAGCACGGTGGGTGATCCGCGGGCGGCGTCGACGAGCTCCGCGGGCGGCTCGGGACGGGCGGCCACGACGGGCGCCCGGGCGGGCTCGGGGCCCTGGGCAGCGCATCCCGCTGCCTGGAACCGCGCCGGGATGCCTACGGTGCCGGCAGCGGCTTCGTGTCGAACAGGTTTGCCCGGAGCGGCAGCGTCCCCGACGGGCGCTTCGCGTTGTACACGCTCCGGAACACGTCCGCGGACACGGTCTTCGTCCCGGCGCTCCCGTACAGCGTCACGCGGTAGAGCCGGCCCGATACGCCTCGCTTCGTCAAACCGAGCTTCGTGAGGTCGCCCACGTTCGTGCGCGAGTCGGCCTTGAACATGGCGGTGAGCTGGGCCCTCGTGAGCGATGACGTCGACCACGAGTAGTACGGCGCGGCGGCGTCGTACGGGGTCCCGTCCGGGCTCCGGTCCGGGATCCCCTTGAGGTAGGAGACGGCCGTGCCCACCGACCCCGACGAGGACACGAACACGTACTCGTTGTTCTCGGTCCCGCCCCCGCCCGTGGAGTGGAAGAACGCGTTCACGACGCTCGAGCCGTACTTGAGGATCTGGCCGGGAAACGCCTTGATGAGGCTGTTCGTGACAGCGCGCTCAGCCTCCTGGCCGCGGTACACCTGCGAGCGGGTGTCGTCGTAGACGTCGAAGCTGCCGCTGCCGGGATGGAGGCGGCGGACCGTGTAGCTCCGGGCGGCGACCGCCTGCGCCTTGAGCGCCTCGGTCGGCCAGGTCGACGGCATCTCGACGGGCACCACGCCCTTGAGGTACGTGTCGAGCCTGATGTGGTTGATGACCGTCGCGGTGCTCCCGCCGAGGATCACCTTCAGCAGGCCTCGATAGGTGTCGTACGAGGATGGCTTCGACACGAGCTGGAGGCGCGAGCTGCTCGACGTGCCCTGGATGACGACCGACCCCGAGACCGTGCCAGAGTGGAGCAGGGTCTTCGCGTCGGCGGCATAGACGCGGACGCGCCAGGTGCTCGTCGCAACCCCGTCCACGGTCGACGTGGACCGCCACAGCTTCGCGACGCCGTCGACCGGGAAGGTCTTGGCGAGCCCCTTGATCGTCCAGGTCGTGATCTTCGCCCGGATCACGAGCGGCGCGCTCGAGACCGCCCGATAGCCGGCGAGCAGCAGGACGCGGACGTTCGTCGAAGGGCTCACGGTCGCGGGTGTCGAGCCCCGGTAGTACGCGGCCAGGATCTCGGCAGACGTCTGGCCGGCGAGCGCCCGCCCGCGTGCACCGTGCTGGTTGAGCCCCACGCCGTGACCGTAGCCCCGGCCATAGAACCGGACCGTGGAGCCGAGCGTCGTCGCTGTCGTCGGCCAGGCGATCGCCGGCCACGTGGCCGTCGGGGTCGGGGTGGGGGACGGGGACGGCGTGGGCGACGTGGTCGGCGAGGCGGTGGGGGTGGCCGAGGGCGTGGCGGACGGCGACGCCGACGGGTCGGCCGATGGCGACGCGGTGGGCGATTCAGACGCGTTGGGCGACGCCGAGGCGGTCGCCGATGCAGCCGGAGACGCGCTGGGCTCGGGATCCACCGCGCGCGCCGGAACCGCGACCGACGTGAGGGTCAGGGCGGCCAGCGCGATGGCGAGCAGCCACCGTGCGGGGCGGTCCGGTCCGGGCGCGCCGCGCGGACGGGCAGAGGAGGGCATGCGACGACGGTACGGGCACGCCGGTCACCCGACCATGGCCCGCAGGGACCAGCCGTCGCGGACCGTGGTACCAGAGGCGGACCGAGAGGTACTGTCAGCGGATGACGCGGATCTACCTTGCCCACGGCGCCTCGGGCACCGCGGCGTCGATGACGCCGTGGGTCGACGGCCTCGCCGCGCGCGGCATCGAGGCCACTGCGCTGGACATTCCGCGGCGCAAGGCCGAGGACGCGGTTGCCGCCTACGAGGCGCAGGTCCCCGACGAGCCGGGCATCGTCATCGGTGGCCACTCGTACGGCGGCAGGGTCGCGTCGCTCGCGGTGGCAGGCGTGCGGGCCGCGGGAGCCGCCGAACGGGTGCATCCGTACGCCGGGCTCATCTGTCTCTCGTATCCGCTCCACCGCCCGGGAGCGCCGGAGACAGCCGCCGCACGCACGGCGCACTGGCCGGCGATCGCGGTGCCTGCGCTGCTCCTGTCGGGGGCGTCGGATCCGTTCGCGAGGGTCGACCTGCTCGAGGCGTCGATGGCCGCTCTCTCGCGCGGAAGCCTGGTCACGTACCCGCGGCTCGGGCACACCCTCAAGCCGGTGATGGCCGACGCGCTCGACCGCCTCGCGGCATTCCTCCACGCGCTCGATGGGGCGTGACCGGGCGTGAGCGGGCGCAAGCGGGCGTGACGGTGGCCGGCGCGACCACCGGCGCCTGACTACCCGAAGATCCGCCGCCGCTTCGGCTCGGGCGTGGTGTCGCCGGTCTTCGGCCTGATCGCGGCGAGCAGCTCCCGGATCTCGGCTCGGTAGGGGACGCCCTCGTGCCGGTTCTCGAGCCAGACGAGGTAGCCCGGGTCCACGCGC
Organism: uncultured Chloroflexia bacterium; assembly: GCA_963715245.1. Lineage (GTDB taxonomy): Bacteria > Chloroflexota > Limnocylindria > Limnocylindrales > CSP1-4 > CAIXZV01. The sequence continues at coordinate 1,284,087 of CAVQRM010000006.1, read as the reverse complement.
ACGATCTCGCCCAGCGACCAGCCGATGTGCCGCCCGAACGGGAGGACCGACCCGCGCGGGTTGCCCGGTGGCGGGCCTGCGGCTCCCTCGCCGCCGGGACCCCGGCGCCACGCGGTGGATCGGCGGTACGTGCCGGGTGCGGGCCACGGGGTACCGGTGGTCGCACCGTTCGGTCCCGGACCGGTCGCGCCGGCTGCCGCATGGTGGCCGGCGATCCCGTGCTCCCGATCCCACGCAGCACGCTTGTGGGGATCGCGGAGGAGCGTCCACGCGGCGTTGATCTCGGCCATCCGCTGCTCGGCGCCGGTCATCGTCGACACGTCGGGATGGTGGCGGCGGGCGAGCCGGCGGTAGGCGGACGCGATCTGCTCCGCGGTCGCGCCCGCGGGGACGCCCAGCACGTGGTAGGGATCGCGGTCGTCGGTCATCGACCCGACCCTGTGGGGAGCGGGAGCCATCCCCCGGGACGCAGCACGCCGCGATGATACGCGGCAGGTGAGTGGCGCCGTCTACCATCCGAGAGATGAACGTACCGCAGACCGATCCCGTGTCCGCCGCGGACCTGCCACGCTGCGCCTGGGGCGACGGCCCCGACCCGATGTACCGCGCCTACCACGACGAGGAGTGGGGCGTCCCGGTGCGTGACGAGCGCCACCTGTTCGAGCTGCTGATCCTCGAGGGCGCGCAGGCAGGGCTGTCGTGGTCCACGATCCTGCACAAGCGCGAGGGCTACCGGCGGGCGTTCGCGGGCTTCGACGTCGCCGTCGTGGCCGCCTTCGACGAGGCGGACCAGGCACGGCTCCTCGGCGACGCCGGCATCGTGCGCAACCGGCTCAAGGTCTCGTCCACGATCGACAACGCCCGCGCCACGCTGCGCCTGTACGACGATGGATCGTCGCTCGTGGAGCACCTGTGGTCGTTCGTCGGCGGCCAGCCGGTCGTCAACGCCTGGTCCTCCATCGGCGAGATCCCCGCCGAGACGGACGCCTCGCGCGCGATGAGCAAGGACCTGCGCGCCCGCGGGTTCCGCTTCGTCGGTCCGACCATCTGCTACGCGCTGATGCAGTCCGCGGGCCTCGTCAACGACCACGAGACCGGGTGCTTCCGCTACCGCGAGGTCGGTGGCCCGCTCGCCTAGCGCGAGGCTCGCCAGGCGTCGCGGAGCTTCATCCGGCTCCCGGTCTGGAGCACCGCGCCCGAGTAGACGCGGGCGCCGATCACGAACAGCACCCAGATCGAGACCACCATCAGCGTCATGCTCAGCACGATCTCCCACGGCTCGATGGCACCGAGCGCGGCCCGCAGCGGCACGACCATCGGCGCCGCGGGCGGCAGGAACGTCATCACCCGGGCCACGACGCCGGACGGATCGCCCGTGACCACCACGATCGACAGGATGTAGGCGGTAGTCGCCGTGACGGTCACCGGCATCGACGCGTTCGAGGCCTCCTCCATCCGCGACGCGAGCGCGCCGAGGACGCCCATCGCGGTCGAGTAGAACGCGAAGCCGAGGATGAACCACGCGAACAACTGGACGACCGCGCCGGATGTCGTCTCGGGCAGCGTGAGGCGGCCGCTGAGCACCGACGCGGCGATACCGGCGGAGACGAGGACCACCATCTGGGCGAGCGCGAGGGCGCCGATCCCGAGGACCTTGCCCATCAGCAGGTCACGCGGCCGGACCGTGGACAGGACGACCTCGACGACCCGGCTCTGCTTCTCCTCGACGACGCCCGTGAGGACCCAGGTGCCGTACGAGAAGATCCCGATGAACATCAGGATGATCCCGGCGTTGGCGAACAGGATCGCGGTCGTGTCCTCCTCGGTCGGCGGGTTGAGCGCCGTGATCACCGGGGGCTGCAGCGCGTCGGCCCCGGCCCGCAGGCCGATCACCGTCTGGGTGACCACCGCCTGCAGCGGGCCGCTCGCCTCCTCGGCGACGAGGAGCTCGCCCGGTACCGAGAGGTCCGCCGGGACGATGAGCGCGGCGTCGATCGACGCGTCGCCAAGCCCCGCTTCGGCCGCGGCACGGTCCGGGATCGTCGAGATCGCGAGCTCGAGCTCGTACGGTGCTGCGACCGCCTCGAGCGTCGCGGCGAGCCCCGCGGGCGTGTCGCCCACGAGCGCGAGTCGCGTCGGCTCGTCCTCGCCGAGCAGGATCGACGGGAGGATGAAGCCCGCGCCGAGCAGGAACACGGTGAACACGAGCGAGAGCAGGTAGCCCCGGCTGCGGCCGCGCTCGAGGATCTCGCGCATGGCGACCAGGCGGACGGCGCGCAGGCGGCTCATCGGACGACGTCCTCGCGGACCGGCTGCGGTGTCGTGACGACCTCCATGAACAGCTCGGAGAGCCTGGGCGGCTCGTAGCTGAAGCGGCGCACCTCGCCCGCCCGCCTCGCAGATGCGAGGAGCGCGTCGAGGTCAACCGTGTCGTCGACGAGCAGCTTCACCCGGTCGCCCTCGCGCTCGATGACGGTGTGGTGGTCGTGCCCGGTGAGCCACGCGCCGCCGTTGCCCGCCACCTCGACCTCCAGGTGGCGGCGTCCCGAGCGCGCCTTGAGCTCCTCGATGCCGCCCTCGGCCGCGACCGAACCGCGGCTGATGATGACCACGTCCTCGCAGACCTCCTCCACGAGGTCCAGCTGGTGCGACGAGAACACCACGCCGACACCCGCCCGGGCCCGCTCCCGCAGGACGTCGGCCATGGTCGCGATCCCCAGCGGGTCCAGGCCGGAGAAGGGCTCGTCGAGGACGAGGAGCTCGGGATCGTGGACGAGCGCGCTCGCGAGCTGCACGCGCTGCTGGTTGCCGTGGGACAGGTCCTCGAGCTTCGACTTCGCGCGATCCGCGAGCCCGAATCGCTCGAGCCATTCGCCGGCCTTCGTGGTCGCGACGCGCGACGACAGCCCGTGGTGCTGCGCGAAGTAGGCGAGCTGCTCCTGCACTCGCATCCGCGGGTAGAGGCCGCGCTGCTCGGGCATATACCCGAACCGGAGCCGGGTCCGGGCGTCGATCGCACGGCCGGCCCACCGGACGTCGCCGCTGTCGGGGGTGGCCAGCCCGAAGATGCAGCGCATCGTCGTCGTCTTGCCCGCGCCGTTGGGCCCGAGGAAGCCGACGAGGCGGCCCGGGCGAGCCTCGAAGGTCGCGCCGTCGAGGGCCGTGACCGGTCCGTAGCGCTTGGTGAGGTTGCGGATCTCGAGCACTGGGACCCCCGTTCCGATGTGCACCCCATCCTAGCCGACGCAGCGGGTCGGCCCAGCCACGAGCCTGCCCTGGCGCGAGCATGCGGATGCCCCGGCCCGTCGAAGCGGACCGGGGCCGGAGGGAACCGGAACTGGGGGCGGGTCGCCTACTTCGCGACGATCGTGCCGGTCATGTCCGGGTGCACGTCGCACCGGAAGAAGTACGTGCCGGCGTCGAGTGCAGGAACGTCCTGGACCTTCGTGCCGTTGCTGAAGATCTCGCCGACGGAGACCGGCGTCGACGCGGAGGCGTCCGTGTAGATCGCGACGTTGTGCGGCGCGCTCTCGAGGTTGGTGAAGGTCAGCTGGAACGGCGTGCCGGCCGGGACGACGACCTCGGCCTGGTCGAACCGAAGGTCCTTGGCGGTGATGACCGGGGCGTTCGGGTCGGCGGGCCCCGCGGGTGCGGACGGGGGCGTCCCCGCGTTGGTGCTGCTGCAGGCCGCTGCCGCCAGGGCGACGGTCGCGAGGGCGAGGATGGCAATCAGACGCTTCACGGATCGGGTACCTCGGGTGTGGGATGAGCCGGACGTTCAGGCGGACGCGGCGCCGTCGGCCGGGCGGATGCCGAGCTTCAAGAGACCGGTGGCGACCTCGCGACGGACGAGCGCGACGGGGTTGCCGTCGGCGCGGAGGAAGTCGATCGCCAGGAGGACGATGAGCGCGACCTCGATCGCCTTCGCGACGTACGCGGTGGAGTAGTAGGGGCCCTGGATCGCCCAGCCCACGATCGTGGCCAGCGCGAAGCCGATGAGGCCGAGGCGGACGACCCACCGGAAGCGGACGGCGAGCGCGATCGGGACGATCATCGCGATCGCGGCGACGGCATAGCCGGTGGCATTGAGGGTGAACAGCAGGCCGCCGAGGGTGCTGTGGATGTACGCGGTGCCCAGCGCGAGGGCGACGATGCCGAAGCGGAGCGCGACGCCGGCGACGGTGACATCGCCTTCGTTCCTGTCGTACACGGTGGGACCTCCGGGAGACGGACGTGGATGACGTGCTTGGGAGTTCGGGGTTCGGGTCCGGCGGTGGCGCCGGTGACGGATCAAACCGTAGGGTGGCCGACCCCCTGCCGCGCCTGACACGGATTGCCGCCGCGGCTCCACGATGGTCTCCGTCGGTCGGTCGCCGGAACGCCCATGCCGATCGGTCAACAGTCGACGAACGGCCGGGACGGATGACGCAGGCCCGAACGGGAAACCGCGTTTAGACTCGTCGGGTCGTGGCTTCCGGTCGTCCTCGCCCCAGGCAGGCTCCGCTCGCCCCTGCCGCTCCCGTGCGGGCGGGGGGCGACGTCGACGCGCTGCTCAACGGCTCGGCGGAGGAGGCCGCCAGGCTGCTCGGCGCCGACGGCGCCTTCCTGTACCTCCTGGATCGCGAGACGGGGCTCCTCCGCTTCACGCACTCCGCGGGGCTCGCGCAGCTGCCGCCCGAGATGCGCGATCTCCAGCTGCCGATCGGCGTCGGGATGTTCGGGAAGGCCGTCGCGGACCGGCGGGTGGTCGTCACGGGCGACTACCGGGCGGACGACCGGTTCGTCCACGCGTCCACGACCGACTCGTTCGTCGACGAGGTCGGGATCCGCTCGATGGTCGTCGCACCCCTGACCGACGGCGACGAGGTCTTCGGTGCCCTCGGCACCTTCTCGCACGCGGAGGACGCGTTCACGGCCCCCCAGGTCGCCCTGGTACGCGCCCTGTCCGACCATGCGGCGCTCGCGATCGCCAACGCCCGCCTCATCGCGGAGCTCGCCCGCTCCCGCGAGGCGATCGAGCGGCAGGCGACCATCGAGCGCTCGCTCCGTGAGCTGGGCACGCGGATCTCGGGCGCGCGAGAGTCGGGCGACGTCGTCCAGCACACCATCGACGAGGCGCTCCGGCTCCTCGACGGCGACGGGGCCCGCATCGACATCGTGGACCCGGAGGTCCGGCAGCTCCGCGGCGTGTACTCGGCCGGCGACGAGGAGATCCTCGCCACCGAATGGCCGCGCGACCCGAACGACCGCCTCGAGGTCGGGGCATCGGGCCGGGCCGTGATCACGGGCGAGACCTACATCAGCCGCGACTACCTCACCGACCCGAACCTGGTCCACTCCATGGGTCCGGACACCTACGTCCGGAACAAGGGCATTCACGCGGTCATCGCCACCCCGCTGTTCGGGGACCAGGGCCCGTTCGGCGCGATCACCGTCTGGTCGCTTCGCGTGGACGCGTTCGGGCCGGAGGACGCGGTGCTGCTCGAGACGATCGCCGGCCAGGCCGCCGTCGCCCTCGGCCGGGCACGCCTGATCGAGGAGCTGGGCCGGTCGCGGGAGACGCTCGCCCGACGGGCGGAGGAGGAGCAGGCCCTGCGCGAGATCGCCTCGCGCCTCGGCGCGATGGGCGACGACCCCGCCGACGTCCTCCTTCGGATCGTCCGCGAGACGGCGCGCCTGCTGGGCGGGGAGCGGGCCAGGCTGGATCTGCTGGAGCCGCTCTCCGGGTCATGGCTGTGGACGTACCCGCCGGGGACGCCGTTCAACGACCGCATCGTCCCCGAGGAGCTGCTGGGTGGCGGGGAGGACGGCCAGGCGACCGGCCTCGCCGGGCTCGCGATCCGTGAGGGGCGCGCCGTCGTCTCCGGCGACTACCTGGCGGATACCAGGTTCCGGCACTACCCGGAGGGCGACAAGGGCGTCCGCGATGTCGGGCTCCACTCCATCGTCGCCGCCCCCGTGATGGGCGACGAGGGCCTGCTGGGCGTCCTGCAGACCGGGCACCGCGACCGGGACGCCTTCGGGGACGACGCGATCCGGCTCATCGACGCGCTTGCGTCGCAGGCGTCGATCGCGATCACGAACGCTCGCCTCGTGGACCGGCTGGCCTCGTCGCAGGCGGCGCTCAGCCGTACGGCCGACGCGGAACGGGCGCTGCGCGAGATCGCGCGCCGCCTGATGACGATCCAGGACCCCGCCGAGCTCCTCCAGGACGTCGTCGACGAGGCGGCGAGGTTGCTCGGCTCGAGCGGCGCGGTGATCGACCTGCTCGACCCGGCGACCGGCGACGTCAGGTGGGCCCACGACGCGGGCATCGACGACGCGACACGCGACGAGTGGACGCGCCGCGCGGCCGGGACGGACGGCGTGTTCCGCGCGATCCGCGAACGACGCGTCATCGTCACCGACGATTACGCGCGCGACCCGCGGTTCGCGGACGGCGAGGCGAACGCGGGCTTCTTCGACTCGGCCGGGATCCGCTCGATCGCCTTTGCGCCGCTCATCGGCGACGCGACGGTCCTGGGCACGCTTGCCGTGTTCTCGGGCGAGACCGCGCGGTTCGGTGAGGACGAGGCCGTGCTCATCGGCGCGCTCGCGGACCTGGCCACGATCGCGATCCACAACGCGGAGCTGATCCGCGAGCTCGGCCGGTCGCGCGAGGAGACAGCGCGTCGTGCCGAGACCGAGCGGACCTTGCGGGAGATCGCGGCGCGGGTCACCGCGATCCGGGACCCGGACACGATCCTCGGGCTCATCGTGGACGAGACGCGGCGCGTGCTCGGCTCGGACGGGGCGCACCTGACCCGGATGTCCGAGAACCGGACGTTCGTGCGACCCGTGGTCACCGCGGGCGGCATGGACGAGGAGACCCGCGACTGGCTGCGCGAACAGGAGTTCCCGCTGGATGGCGGCATCAACGGCCTCGCGGCCGGCCAGGGCCGTGTCGTCTGGACGCCGAACTACGCCACCGACCCACGCATCCCGCGCGACGAGGACGACCTCGACGTCGCGGCGCGGATGGGCCTCGGGGCGATGGCGGCCGCCCCGCTCCACTCGCCCGGCGGCGAGGTGATCGGGACGCTCGCGATCAGCTACCGCCAGCCGGGCACGATCTCGGCGGACCGGCTCGCGATGCTCCAGGCGCTCGCCGACCACGCCGCCATCGCGCTCTCGAACTCGGACCTGCTCGCCCGCCTCGAGGCGTCCGAGGCGAACTTCCGGAGCCTCGTCCAGGCGACCCCTGACGTCATCTGGCGCAACGATCCCGACGGTCGCTTCACGTTCATGGCAGAGGGTGCCGAGCAGCTGTTCGGCTGGACCCCGGACGAGCTCGTCGGGCGCGACTTCTGGATGATCGTCGCCCCCGAGTCGCATGCCCACGCCGCCGAGGCGTGGAGGAGCCTGATGGCCACGCCGGACGCGGTCTGGCGGCTGCGATTCGTCCTGGTGCGCAAGGACGGGTCGACGTTCCCTGCCGAGGTCTCGGCGGTCACGAGCTTCGAGGGCGGTGCGTTCCGGGGTGCGCAGGGCACGCTCCGCGACATCAGCGAGCGCGAGCGACTGGAGCTGAGCCTCCGGGAGAGCGAGGAACGCTACCGGTCGGTCATCCAGTCGTCGCCGGACCTGATCTGGGCGACGAACAAGTCCGGCAAGTACGTGTTCGTGTCGGACCGCGTCCGGGATCTCCTCGGCTGGGAGCCGGACGAGGTCCTGGGACGGCCGTTCCGCGAGTTCATCGCCGAGACGTCGGTCGCGGCAGCGAACGAGGAGTGGGCGCGCCTCGCCCAGGAGCCGGGCCGGACGCAGACGCAGCGGCTGGACATCCGGCACCGCGACGGGTCGCTGCGCCCGTTCGAGGTGTCGTCGGTCGCCGTCGTCCGTGACGGAGAGGTCGAGAACGTCTACGGCATCGCCCGCGACGTCGCCGAGCGTGATCGTCTCGAGCGGGAGCTGCGCGAGAGCGAGGAGCGCTACCGGTTCCTCGTCGAGAACTCGCCCGACGTGATCTACGCGACCGATGCGGACGGGTGGATCACGTACTTCTCGGAGTCCGTGGAGCGCTCATTGGGCTGGACGCCCCAGGAAGTGGTGGGCCGCCACTTCCGGGACATCGTCCGGACGGCCACCCCCGGGGAGCCGGGTACGCGCTTCCGCGAGCTTGCGGCGGGGAGGCCGGACATCACGACGCGGATGGAGCTCCTCGACAAGTCGGGCGTGTTCCGGCCGTTCGAGGTCACCGCGTCGGCGATGCAGGTCGACGGCGAGTTCACGGGCGTCCACGGGTCCGCCCGCGACGTCCGGGAGCGGGAGCGCCTGGAGCGCGAGCTGCGTGACTCGGAGGAGCGCTACCGCTATCTCGTGCAGTCCTCGCCCGACCTCGTCTGGATGACCGACGACGAGGGCCGCTTCACGTTCGTCTCCGACCAGGCCGAGCAGATCCTCGGCTGGGAGCCGCTGGAGCTGCTGGGTCGGGCGTTCGCCGACCTGACCCCGGCCAGCGGCCGACGCGGCGCGCTCGCCCGCTTCCGGTGGCTCCAGCGTCGCCCGACGCAGGTGCACCGCTCGAGGCTGAACGTCCTCGCGCGGGACGGCCGTGAGCTCGCGATGGAGATCACCGGGATCGGGATGGTCCAGGACGGGCGGTTCCTCGGCGCGCATGGCGCCGCCCGCGACGTGTCCGAGCGGGACCGGCTCGAGAAGGGGATGCGCCGCCAGGCGGCGGAGCTCGCGTCGTCGGAGGAGCGAGCGCACCTCGCGCGCGAGCTCCACGATTCGGTGACCCAGGCGCTGTTCTCGATGACGCTCCTGTCACGCTCGATCGAGCTGTTGCTGGACAAGGACCCGGCGCAGGTCCCCGAGAAGCTGGCCTCGCTTCGCGAGCTGCAGCGCGACGCGCTGGCCGAGATGCGCGCCCTCATCTTCGAGCTGCGTCCGGGCAACATCGAGGAGCACGGCCTGATCCAGGCCCTGCGTACCCACTCGGCGTCGCTCGCGGGACGCATCGGTCTGCCGGTCGTGGTGGAGGCCGATCTCCCGGACCGCCCGCCGCTGGACGTCGAGGAGAGCCTGTACCGGATCGCGCAGGAGGCGCTCCACAACGTCGTCAAGCATGCCGGGGCCCGCCAGGTCCGCCTCGAGGTCGGTCGCGTCGCCGAGGGCGTCAGCCTGCGGGTCGTGGACGACGGTCGTGGCTTCGACCCGTCTGCGGTGCCGGACGGCCACCTCGGCCTCACCGGGATGCGGTCCCGCGCCGAGCGCCTGGGCGGCCGACTGACCGTGACGTCCGAGATCGGGCACGGTACGACCGTCGAGGTGATCGTCCCGGAGACGTCGGCCGTCGACGGCACGCTCGCCGACGACGACGGCTGAGCGCGGCACGCGACAATCGACGTAGCCTGCTTGCGTCACCTGCCGGACGACGACCCCCGGCGGTCGTCCCTCACCGCGTGGTCGGTGCTCCGGCACGATCATTGGCATGACACCTGCAGTTCCCGATCGCGCCGACGCTGCCGAGGATCGAGAAGGCCTCGCTGCGCCCCGCGTCCTCGTCGTCGACGCCGACGACCGGACCCGTGAGAGCGTCGTGGGGATCCTCGGCATCCGCCACCGGTTCGAGGTCGTGGGGTCCGCCGCCTCCGTCGCCGACGCGATTGCCATCGCCTGCTCGGCCCGACCCGACGTGGTCATCCTCGACCCACGCCTGCCCGACGTCTCGGGCGGCGTCGCGCTCATCCGGCGGATCCGCGCCCTCGACCCCGAGATCCGCATCCTCGCCGTCGGCTGGTCACCGGACCTCGAGCACCAGGCCCTCACGGCCGGAGCGGACGGCTTCGTCCGCAAGACGTTCAAGCCAGGCGACCTCGCTGCCGGGGTCGCCCGGTGCATGGATCGCCGCACCGCCGGTGCGACCGGCCCCGCCATGGAGCACAACGCCGCCATTGCCGCGGCCCGCAGCGAGGCTGCCGGACACCCCATTGCCGGCGGGCCCGCCACCCAGTCCCCGGACTCCTCCCCCAGGCCCGTTTCCACCCGCGGAACGGGCCTGATCCTGTAGTAGACTGCCGATGCCTGCTGACTCCGCGACCCCGGTCGCCGCGCTCCCAGGAGACCTCATGACGGACGACGTTCAGCGTATCCGCGTGCTCCTTGTCGACGATCACGCCGTGGTGCGCATGGGACTGCGCGCCTTCTTCGATCTCCAGCCCGACATCGAGGTCGTGGGCGAGGCGTCCGATGGATCGGAGGGCGTGGCCATGTGCCGCCGCCTGGTCCCGGACGTCGTGCTGATGGACCTCCTCATGCCGAACATGGATGGCGTGACCGCCATCGGCCGGATCAAGGCCGAGCTCCCCGAGACCGAGATCGTCACGATGACGAGCTTCATCGAGGAGGAGAAGGTCACCGCGGCCCTCGAGGCCGGCGCGTCGGGGTACGTGCTCAAGGACGCCGAGGCCGAGGAAGTCGCCCAGGCGATCCGTGCCGCGTTCGCGGGCGAGGTCCACCTCGACCCGCAGGTCGCCCGCCTGCTCGCCCAGCGCATGCGCGCGAAGCGGGAGCCCGGGCCCGTCGAGCCCCTCACCGATCGCGAGAAGGACGTGCTGCGCCTCCTTGGCCAGGGGATGTCGAACAAGGAGATCGGCGCCGAGCTGTTCATCACGGAGCGGACGGCCCGGACGTACGTCTCGAACATCCTTGGCAAGCTGGGCCTCGCCTCGCGTACCCAGGCCGCGCTGTGGGCCGTCGAGCACCGGCTCTCGGAGCCGCCGCGCGCCTGAGTGTCGAGCACGCGCTCCGGGCGGGCGTGGGTCGAACGGCTCGGACAGGCGCGTCATCCGACGTAGCGCGGGCATCGACGTTCATCGAGTCGCGTTGGACATCTGCGTCCGTCTCCACGGCGGGGGCGGCGGGGCATGATCTCTCTACCGGAACGCACCAGTCGGGCCGGGGAAAGGAGACCACCGAGATGTTCGCCGCACAGGACCTGCAGCTGGTCCACCGGATGCAGGCCGAGCTCCGCCGCGATGCGGCGCAGCACCGCCTGGCAGCCCGAGTCAACAAGCAGGAGAAGCCGCAGGGCCAGGCGCGTCGCGTCTTCGGCCTCCGCCACTCCCTCGCCTGACGCCCGACCGGCGGCCCCACCAGGGCCGCCGGTTTCGCGTTGTCCGGCACCGTCCGGTGCCACCCACGAGACGGCCGTCTGCCCCGCCGATGAACATCCATCGGCCCGTGAGGCGACTGGCGCAGACCCCGTAGCATGAGCGTCCACGAAGGGGAGGCATACCCGTGACCATGTCCGATCCCGAGCCCGTGGGCAGCGATCCCTCGTCGTCCGACGATTCGCCGACCTCGCCCCTCGACCTGCCGCCGTTCACGACGGACGCCCAGCCGGACGCCCCACCGCCGGCGGCCCCGGCCGGGGGTTCGTCGCCCGTCTCGCCGCCGGCGGCCCCGTGGCCGGGCTCCATCCCGCCCGCGCCGCTGGTCGACGCCGCGCCGGCTATGGGAACGCCGCCTTCGAGCGGCGCCTGGGGATCGTCGCCGCGACCCTCCGGCCCGGCCACACCGCCGGGCGGCACGCCGTCGTCCACGCGCCAGGCGCCGCAGCCCAGCAGCCAGCCCGCGCTGGTCATCGGCCTCATCCTCGTCATCATCGGCGCGGTCGTGCTGGCGACGCGGGTCACCGACGTCGCGCTCGGCGCGGACGCGTGGCCGCTGTGGATCATCGTGCCGGGCGTCGCGATGCTGCTGGCGTCGTTCGCGGTGCCCCCTCGCGGCGGCCTCGGCCTCGCCGTGCCCGGGGCGATCATCGCCACCGTCGGGCTCGTGCTCTGGGTCCAGGACACGTACGACGCCTACGTCACCTGGGCATACGCCTGGGCGCTCGTCGCCCCGACCGCCGCAGGGGTGGGCACGATGCTCTACGGCCTCGTGAAGGGCGATCGCGAGCTGGCCGGCGACGGGCTGCGGACGACGCTCGTCGGCCTCGCGCTGTTCGGCGGGTTCGCCCTGTTCTTCGAGGGTGTCCTCGGCCTGTCGGGCGAGCCGATCGAGAACCTGGACGAGGTCCTGCCGTACGGCCTGATCGGCATCGGCATCGTGTTCGTCGTGCTGTCGTTCGTCGGTGGGGGGCGACGCCGCCAGCAGCGCGCGCCCTGAGCGGCGGGCGATCCGACGCGCCGGCGCTTGCCCGTCGGGGCCGGCGCCCGGCCTACTCGATCTCCAGGACCGCGTAGCGGATCTCGCCGCCCGGGGTCACGATCGTGACGGCGTCGCCGACCTTGCGGCCCATCAGGGCGGCCCCCACCGGGGACACGGATGAGATCCGGCCCTCCCTGGAGTTCGCCTCCGCGGACGAGACGACCTGCATCACGGACTCGTCGCCGTCGACCTCGACCCGGACGCGCGAGCCCAGCTCGACGACCGCGCCGCGCTCGGTCGGCGCCACGACCACGGCGATCTTGAGCTTCGCCTCGAGCTGCTTGATGCGGCCCTCGAGGAACCCCTGCTCCTCGCGGGCGGCGTGGTACTCCGCGTTCTCCTTGAGGTCGCCGTGCTCGCGGGCGGTCGCGATGCGCTTGATGACCTCGGGCCGCTGGACGACCAGCGCCGCGAGCTCGGCCTCGAGCCGCTCGAGGCCTTCGGGCGAGAGGTAGACCGGCTCGTGGACCTTGCGCGGGCTGCCCTGCGCGGCGTAGGCCGCGGCCGAGGAGATCCGGCCCGCCCCGCGACCGGGGGCCGGCCTGCGGGCGCGTTTCGCCTCGTCCCTGGCGCCATCCGCCTCGGCCGGCGGGAGATCCACGATCCGCGACACCGGCTTCGGTTCGGGTGCCTTGACCTCCGGCAGCAGCGGGCTCGTGATCCCGGTTGCCTTGCGGGTGCCATCCGGGCTCCGGAGCACCGCCCATGGGAGCACGACGGCGGGATCGGGCAGGGCCGCCTTCTCCGCGGCGGGGACGCCATCCGCGAACGCCGACAGCAGCGCGTCCTCGTACTCCTCGGGGGCGTCGGTGGCCGCCCACCAGACCCGCAGGTCGGGCAACGCGCGCAGGAACTGGAGCCAGAACGCGGACGCGGCCGGCTTGCGGTCGCCCGGGACGGTCTTCTGGATCGCACCGACGCGGCCGGCCACGGATCCGGGCGTGGAGCCGATGAACAGGACGGGCTGTGACGGCAGCCAGAACGTGTTGAGCCGCGCCTGGAGCTCCCTGGAGACCGGACGCGCCCCATCGAGCCGCAGGTCCGGCACGCGCTCGAGCCATTTGCCGACGAGCGAGAGATCCATCGACGCGGACGGCGCCGGTGCCGGCAGCTCGAACAGGAACACGCCCGGCGCGGCGTGGCGGACCTGGCGGCCCCACTGGACGGGTCCGTCGGCCATCAGGCCGACCTCCCGGAGCAGGGTCGCGGCGCTTCGATCGTCGGGCATCAGGGGGTCACACGTCCGTTCGGGGCTGGGGCGGGAGGGGGCACCGGCCGGCCGGCACGCACCGGACACCGCCAAGGGCCGGTGCAGGTTATCGTCTCACCATCATGCCGAACGAGCCCACCGAGCGCATCCGAAGCACGCGTGAGCCCCACGCGCGCCCGGGCCGTGGTGGGTCGGACGGGCCGCGGTCCGGGGCGGCCGGGGCCCTGCGGACGAGAGCGGGCATCGGGCTCGCCGCCATCGCCGTGGTCGCGCTCGCCCTTGCCCTGGCCGGCGTGTTCGGGTCGGCGAACCGCAGCCCCGACAGCGTCGCGATCGCCGGCGCGACGCTCGCGCCGAGCCCGTCGCCCACGCCTTCGCCGACGGCGGCCTCCGTCGCCCCGCCGCCGCCGGCCCCGGCCGGCACGCCACCCGTGGCCACCGCCACGCCGTCGCCGACGCCGGCGCCCGTCGACCCGCTCGCGGGCGTCCCGAGCAAGCGCCTCCAGAAGGTCGTGAATGCCTGGCGCAGCAAGACCGGGGTCCCGGGCGTGTCGGTGGCGATCCTCTGGGACGACGGCCGCGCCTGGGCCGGGGCCGCCGGCCGGTCAGACGTGGCGAAGCGTGAGCCGATGACGACCGGGACCGCCTTCGCCTTCGCCTCGGTGTCCAAGACCCTGACCGCGGCGGTCGTGATGCAGCTCATCGACGAGGGGGCGTTCAAGCTCGACCAGTCGGCCGCGTCGCTGCTTCCCGAGTACGCCCTCGACAAGCGCATCACCGTCCGGATGCTCCTCGACCACCGGAGCAGCCTGCCCGACTACTTCGCGAACGCGAAGATCGACCGCGCGCTCACGAAGGACAAGAACGCCAGCTGGACGCCCGAGCAGACCTGGTCCTACGTGCCGCCGCACCGGCCGAAGCCAGGGACGATCTACGACTACTCCAACACGAACTACCTGCTCCTGGGCGAGCTGGTCGAGCACGTCACCGGCAGGCCGCTCGCGGTCGAGATCCGGCGGCGCATCCTGGATCCCCTGCAGCTCACGACGGCGTGGTACCAGGGTGTCGAGGAGCCGCAGGCGAAGATGACGCGCGGCTACCGCGTCTCGGGAGCCGGCGCGTACGCGGTGGCCAAGCCCGTCGCCAAGGTGTCGGACGTGATGCCGTTCCGGTCCGTCGTGACGGCGTCCGCCGGCGCGGGCTCGATCGCCGGGACCGCGACGGACGCCGCGCGCTGGATGCAGGCCTTCGGGTCGGGAGAGATCCTGGGCCCGAAGATGTTCCACGAGATGGTCGCCGACTCGAAGTACACGAAGGCGATGCGCGCGATCGTCACCTATGGCCTCGGGGTCCAGGTGATCACGATCCAGGGCCAGAAGACGCTTGGCCACTCGGGCCGCTACCTCGGGTTCCAGAACACCGTGCGGTACCTGCGCGGCCCCGGGATCTCGATCGCCATCATGACCAACCAGAACCAGTACGACCCGGCCGCCCTGATGCGCACGCTGATCCGGATCGTCGCCCCGAAGGACTGACCCGACGGTCGAGCGGTGTTAGGCGACGCCCGAGCGGCGACGACTGCCGCCCGACGCGGACCGGCTGCGCCCGCCACCCGACGACCCGCCGCTCGCACCCCGCGGGGCCCGCAACGGCTGGGCATCGCGCTGCCGCGGGGTGAACCCCTCGGCGACCTCCCACGGGATCGACTGCTGGAGCAGTCGCTGGACGCCGCGGAGGAGGTCCGCCTCGTCGATCGTGACCAGGCTGACCGCATCACCCGAGGCCCCCGCGCGACCCGTCCGCCCGATGCGGTGGACGTAGTCCTCCGGGTTCCACGGGAGCTCGTAGTTCACGACGTGCGGGAGCGCGTCGATGTCGAGACCGCGGGCGGCCACGTCCGTCGCGACCAGACACCGGATCTCGCCGTTCTTGAACGCCTCGAGCGCCTTCGTCCGGTCCGACTGCGCCCGGTCCGAGTGGATCGCGGTCGCGGCCACGCCGTGCCGGTCCAGCCACGACGCGAGCCGTGATGCGGCGAGCTTGGTCCGGGTGAACACGAGGACCTGGTGCCAGTCGCCCTCGATGATCAGGTGGGCGAGCAGCTCCTCCTTGCGATCCCGGTCGACCGGGTAGACGAGCTGGCGGACGGTCTCGGCCGCGGTGCCGTGACGGGCGACCTCGATCGTCTCGGGCCGGTTGAGGATGGACCCCGCGAGCCGCTTGATGTCGTCCGAGAAGGTGGCCGAGAACAGCAGCGTCTGCTTGCGGTTGCCCAGGAGGTCGAGGATCCGCCGGATGTCGGGCATGAACCCCATGTCGAGCATCCGGTCCGCCTCGTCGAGGACGAGGATCTCCACCTGTCCCAGGTTCGCGGCATTCTGACCGACGAGGTCGAGGAGGCGTCCGGGCGTCGCGACGAGGAGCTCGATGCCGGCGCGGAGCTCCTTGATCTGCGGATCGAGCGGGACGCCGCCGTACACCACTGATGCCCGGAGGGGCACGTTCCGCCCGTACGTCTTCATCGCGTCGGCGACCTGGACCGCGAGCTCGCGAGTCGGCGTCAGCACGAGGCACCGCACCGGGTGCCGCGCCGGCGAGAAGGACGTGTTCGCGTAGGGCGCCAGGCGGTCGAGGATCGGCAGGGTGAAGGCGGCCGTCTTGCCGGTCCCGGTCTGGGCGGCGGCGAGGACGTCCCGGCCCTGGAGGATCAGGGGGATGGCTCGCGCCTGGACGGGCGTCGGTTCGGTGTAGCCCTCCTCCGTCACGGTCTTGAGGAGGACGGGCGAGAGCCCCAGCTCTTCGAAGGTCAACTTGTTCTGGTTCTCCGGGTGTCGAACCCGCGTTGGGCGGCGGGCAGGCGGCGCGTTGTCGGATGTGGTGGCCCGGCGCGGCGCCCACGCGGATCGACGCGGGCGGCGGCAACCGCCGGACGGGGCGGAGCATACCCGACAATGGGCCCATGGGCGCACGGGGAACGCGCGCGGTCGAGGCCGCGAGGCGCGCGGGGATTGCATATTCAGTGCATGAGTATGCGCACGACGCGCGGTCGTCGCTGCGGGAGGGTGGCAGAGGGTATGCACTCGAGGCGGTCGAAGCCCTCGGCATCGACGCGGCCCGCGTGTTCAAGACGATCGTCGTCGCCGCGGACGCGGCCCTCGGCGTGGTCGTGGTCCCCGCCGACGCCGAGGTCGATCTCAAGGCCGTCGCCGAGGCGCTCGGGGCCCGCAAGGCGTCGATCGCCCCGCCTGCCGACGCCGAGAAGGCGACAGGCTACGTGCTTGGCGGGATCTCGCCGCTCGGGACGCGCCGGGGGCTGCCCACGGTGGTCGACGCGAGCGCCCTCGAGTGGCCGACGATCCACGTCTCCGGCGGCAGGCGCGGCCTCGAGCTCGAGCTTGCGGCGCCCGACCTCCTGGCGCTGACCCGCGGTGTGCCGGCGCCGGTGGCCCGCCGCCGCTGAGCAGCCCGGCCTCACCCGGGAGCTGGCAGGACAGGCGCCGCGGCAGCCGGCCCGCCTAGCCGCCGATCTCCGCGCGCTCGGTGAACAGCGCCGACACGGCGAGCGCCACGACCAGCCACACGCCGACCACGACGATCGCGGTGTTCGGGTCGAGCTGCGAGACGCCGATCTGCTCCCCGCCGCCGGTGTTGATACCACCGCCTCCGCCCGACGACGTCACCGCGCCCGAGGCGGAGAACGGGAACCACTTGAACACGTCGGACAGGAAGATCCCGGCAATCCCCTCGGCGAAGTAGAGACCGATGCCCACGCCGATCCCGGCGAGCTGGCTGCGCGCGACGGTCGCGACCGCGTAGCCGAACGCCGCGTTCATGGACAGGGCGAGCGACGCCCGTCCGAACAGCTCCGGCAGGCGAGCGAGGCCGTCGGGGTCCGTCATGCCGTCGAGCGAGACGTTGAGGAGGGTGGCCCCCAGCATCGATGCCAGCACCCCCACCACGAAGGCGAGCGTGAGCCCGAGGATCGTGAACAGCGTCACTGCCGCGTAGTTGAGCAGGGTGTAGCGCGAGCGGCTCTCGCCGCGCGCGACCGCCGCCTTGAGCGTGCCCCACGTCCACTCAGAGCCGGCGATCGCCGCCCCGTACGTCACCGCGAGCAGCCCGCCGATCCCGAGGATCAGCGTCAGCACGAGCTCGTACGCACCCGGGAAGGTCACGAACAGCCGCGCGCCGAGCGCGGCCTGTGGGTCCGCCGATGTCCGGGATGCGGCGAGCAGGGCCAGGTAGATCAGCGCGAGCAGGGCGATCATGAGCACGAGCGTCACCCACGACGCCGGACGGCGCACAAGCTTGCGCAGGTTCGCCCGCAGGAGCCTCATGCCTTCCACCCCGTCGGGGCGGGCGGGCCACCGGCGTCGACGGCCGGCGCGCCGCCGACGTCGGGCCGGGAGCCCGTGAGCTCGAGGAACAGGGCCTCGAGGTTCGTGCCGGCCTCCACCCGCGACGCGTAGATGCCGGCCCCGGCAAGGGCCCGGTTCAGCTCCGCCGCGCGCGCGGGATCGAAGCGCACCGACAGCCAGCCGGGGTCGATCGCGGCAGGATCCGGCAGCACGGACCCGGGACCGGACGCGGCCTCGAGCACCGCGGCCGCACCCGCGACCTCCGCGGCCTCCACCCTGATCCGGATCGACCCTTCCTCGCGCAGCAGCGTCTCGACCGAACCCTCGCGAACGAGCCTGCCGCGGGCGATGATCCCGACCACGTCGACCAGCTGCTGGACCTCCGACAGGATGTGCGAGGACACGAACACGGTCTTCCCGGCTGCCGCCAGGGCACGCAGCGTGTCCCGCATCCCCACGATGCCGGCGGGGTCGAGGCCGTTCGCCGGCTCATCGAGCAGGAGCAGCCGCGGATCCGAGAGCAGGGCTGCGGCGATGCCGAGTCGCTGCTTCATGCCCAGCGAGTAGCCCGACACGCGATCGCCGGCGCGATCGTGCAGGTTGACCAGCGCAAGCAGCTCCTCGATCCGCGAGTCCGGGACCGCGGCCCCCGTGGCCGCGAGCGAACGGAGGTTCTCGCGGCCCGACAGGAACGGGTAGAAGGCAGGCGACTCGATCAGCGCGCCGACCTCGAACAGCCGCCGACGGTCTCCCCGCCCGAACGGCCGGCCGAGCAGCTCGACGGACCCGCTGTCGGCGTGGACGAGCCCGGTGAGGATCCGCATCGTCGTCGTCTTGCCGGCGCCGTTGGGACCAAGAAAGCCGTAGACGACGCCTTCGGGCACCCGCAGGTCGAGGCCGTCGAGGGCCACCCGTGGGCCGTATGTCTTCCTCAGGCCCTGCGTCGCAAGGGCCACCCCCGAACCGCTCGTCACGTCATCTCCCCGGCACTCCCGCAGATCCTGGAACGACCCGCCGAGTCGCGCGCCCTGCCCCAGCCGCAACGATACGCCACCGGGAATGTGCCGTCCGGCGGGTGGACCGCCGTCCGGACCTCGGGCATACTCCGACGGACCATCTGGTCGCGACCCGACCGCAGACAGGCCGACAACCGAACAGCCGTCACCACGGCAGGCGCCTTGTCGCCCCTCTCCCGGGTGGGCCGCCACCTGGCACGCCGATCGCCCCAGCGATCGCAACCGGACGCGCTTCCGAGCGCAGGCATGTGCCCGCCCCCCTTTCCGGCCGGTGACGGCTCCCGTATCCACCGTCGTCCCGTACCCCACGGGGCGTCCGGCAGCCAGGAGGCACGACCGTTGCCCGATCACGCACGAGGCGCCCAGCGGGCGTCGTTCAGGAAGACCAGATCGCTGTTGATCTCGGTCTTCGCCGCTCTCATCGTGGTGACCGCCACGACCGCCGTCGGCCCCGGAGGCCAGGGCAGCGACCGCCAAGGTCGTCATCGTGGTCGGCCCCGTCGGCTCCGCGACCGGTGCCTACAAGGACAGTGCCCGCAGGCTCGCCGACCTGGCTCGCAGCTACGGCGCATCGGTCAAGAAGATCTTCAGCCCCTACGCCACGTGGAGCCGCGTCCGTGACGCGTCCGTCGACGCGAACCTGCTGATCTACCTCGGCCACGGGAACGGCTGGCCGAGCACCCACTACCCGTACTCCACCTCGACCAAGAACGGGATGGGCC
Source organism: uncultured Chloroflexia bacterium (assembly GCA_963715245.1). Classification (GTDB taxonomy): domain Bacteria; phylum Chloroflexota; class Limnocylindria; order Limnocylindrales; family CSP1-4; genus CAIXZV01. The sequence goes on along the minus strand of CAVQRM010000006.1, from coordinate 1,264,583 downwards.
TCAACTCGTCGTACGGGAACGGGAACTACAACACGAAGTACTACGGCGAGTACTACATGGCGCCGGCTTGACCTGGCGCCCAACGCCGTCGTGGTGCTCAACCGCCTCTGCTACGCGTCCGGGAACTCGGAGTGGGGCGCCGCGCAACCCCACCAAGTCGACCGCCATCAAGCGCGTCGACAACTACGGGTACGGCTTCATCAAGGCCGGCGCCAAGGCGGTCTTCGCGAGCGGCATCACGAGCGTCGGGTACGTCGTGCGAGGCCTGTTCAAGGGCTCGTCGTCGATGAACATGGCGTCGCTGTTCTGGACGGACTCCGACAAGACCGGCTCGTACAAGTTCAGCTTCACGTCGTCCAGGATCGACGGCGTCACCGCGCGATCATGGACCCGTACAAGCCGGGCCGGTACTACCGGTCGGTGATCGGGAAGCTGTCGACGACGGTGGGGGACTGGCGCGCCGGCTGGTAGCAGGCGCACCGGCCGGCCGTCTGCCGGCGGCCCGACCGCACGAGCACACGCGAAGGGCGCCGGCCTCGTGGCCGGCGCCCTTCGGTGTCCGGCTCGCTCAGGCGGCCACGGGCGATTCCTCGCCGCAGCGACGGCCGGCGTCGACCGCCCCGCAAGCGCGACCGGCGCACCCCGGAACAGGATCGCCGCGAGGACGCGGCGCTGAACGCGACCGCCCCGCCGAGCGCGAACACGGCGCGCATCCCGATGACGTCGGCGAGGATCCCGGCCGCCGCCATCGAGCCGATCGACGCGGTCTGGATCGCCGCGTTGAGCGCCCCCGCGACCCGGCCGCGGGTCCCGTCCGAGGTCGCCTGCTGGACGATCGTCATCGTCGTGGCCTGGACCGGCATCACGAACCAGCCGACCGCGAACATGATCAGCAGCAGCGCCCACGGACCCGGCGCGAGCGACGAGCAGGCCGACGCAGACGGCGATGCCCGCGATCCCGCCGACGAACAGGCGCGGGACGCTGAGCCGCGCCGCCGCGCCCGGCGACGAGGCCCCCGGCGAGGATCATGGAGACCGTCTGCGCCGCCTCGAGCGGCCCCGCCCAGGCCGGGCTGGCACCGAGCTCGTCGACGAGGAACGGGATGAACAGGACGTTGATCGCCCCGACGCCCAGCATCGTCACCGAGACGCCCGCCCAGTGCCGCCACCAGCGGCCTCGACCGGGCGATGATCCGCAGGCCCTCGCAGGACGGCACCGCCGATGCCCTGGGCCTTCGCGGCTCGCGGCCGCCGCGCGCCTCGGGGAGGCCGACCGACCGGCTCACCCGCAGCACGAGCCCGACCGAGACGAGGAACGTCGCGGCGTCGATCAGGAACACCGGCCACGCGACGCCCGCGACGGCTGCGACGACGCCCGGTGACGCCGGCGCCGACCACGCCCATCACCATCCGTGTCGCCTGGCCCAGCGAGTTGGCGGCGAGCAGTCCCTGCGCCGGCACGACCCGCGGGACCATGGCGGTCCGCGCCGGCGCGAAGAACGTGCCGATCACGGCCTGGACGGTACGCGAGGACGAACAGCGCAGGGAGTGCCCGGCGCTGCGGCCACGAGACCATCGCGACGACGACCCCGGCGCGGAGGGTGTCGGAGACGATCATGATCCGGCGGCGGTCGTGGCGGTCGGCGTAGGCGCCGGCGAACAGCCCGATCGTCACCGGGGGGACCGCGAGGAGGATCGCCATCAGCGCGATCGCCGCCGTGGATCCGGTGAGATCGAGGACGAGCAGGAACAGCGCCAGGTAGGTCATCCCGTCACCGAGGTCCGAGATCGCCTGGGCGAGGAACAGCCGGCGGAAGTCGGGGATGCGGAGCAGGTCGCGCACGCCGACACGGGGCGCGACGGGGACGTCAGTCATCGGAAGGCTCCTGGGTGGGTGGCATCGGGTAGACGGCGAGGACGATGCCGTAGGCCCGGGCTCCGTCGCCGGATCCGGTGCCATCGGGGTCGTCGTCGAACTCCTCCGGACAGCGCCTGGAGGCGCTGGCGGAGCTCGAGCGGCACGGGCCGGCGTGAGGCGCGCGAGGCCGCGGGTGAGCATCAGGCCGCGTTCGGCCGGTGTCTCGGCGCCGGGATTGATGACGCCCAGGCGGATCGCGAGCTCCACCTCGGCGCGGGCGGTGTCGAACACGGCGGCGAGGGTCTCGCTGAGGACCGCGAAACCCTCCGCCGAGCCGCCCGCGAAGAGCGCGCGGTCGAGCTGGAACGACCGTGCCGCGACGTTGTAGCGGGTCTCGATGATCCCCGACACGACGCGCCGCTCGACCGCGCGGATGAGGTCCTGGGCGAGCAACAGGTCCACGTGGTGGTAGAGGCGCGTCTGGGGCATCTCGAGCGCCGCTGCCAGCTCCTTGACGGACCACGCCGGGGACCGGCGCTGGACCATCGCCTCGAGGATCCGCATCCGCGTCGGGTCCGAGATCGCACGCAGCGTGTCGACATCACGGATGTACCGCACGTCCTCGGGCTCGAAGTCGGCGGGGTGCAGATCCTGGTCGGGGGGTGTCGGTCCGGAAGGGCTCAACGTTTAGACTCCACAGATCATTCAGCCACTGTTGAACGATAGGATGCACGATGAATGGCGAATGTCAACCCCCGTCTTCCGGCGGCGCAGGAAGATGCGATTCGGGGCACCATGGGCACATGGCCCCTGCCCGTCACGTCGCCGTCGACCACGCATGGCGCGCGGTGCGTGCGGCGTCACCCGCGCAGACGGCCGGCCCGAAGCACGCCCGGCTCACGTTCCTCGGTCACTCGACCGTGCTGATCGAGGTCGACGACCTTCGGATCCTCACGGACCCGGTCCTGCGCAAGGGCCTCGGCCCAGTGCGCCGCCAGGTCCAGGCCGTGCTACCGGAGCTGTTCGCGGACCTCGATGCCGTGTTCATCAGCCACGGCCACCACGACCATCTCGACCAGCCGTCGCTGCGGAAGATCCCGGGCCGCCCCACCGTCATCGTTCCGCGTGGGTTTGCCCGCCTGGCGAAGACCTGGGACCTCGGGCCGGTCGAGGAGGTGGAGCCCGGCGATTTCCTTCGGATCGATCGCGTGGAGCTCGAGGTCACCTACGCCGAGCACTCCGGGAAGCGCGTGCCGTTCGGGCCCGACGGACCGGCGCTCGGCTGCGTCGTGGCAGGATCGCGACGGGTCTACTTCCCCGGCGACACCGACCTCTTTCCCGGGTTGGAGGCTCTCGCGGGCACGCTCGACGTCGCGCTCCTGCCCGTCTGGGGCTGGGGCCCGACGATCGGCGAGGGGCACATGGATCCTGGCCGCGCCGCCGAGGCTGCCGCCGTCCTCCGGCCGCGGCTCGCGATCCCGATCCACTGGGGCACCTTCTACCCGGCGGGTCTGCGACGCGTCGCCCCGAGGCCGTTCGACGAGCCGGGCCGGCTGTTCGCGGACGAGCTCGCCCGGGTCGCGCCGGACATTCCGGTGCGGATCCTCGCGCCGGGCGAGACGGTCGCGATCCCCGGACGCTGACGCACGAACCCCGCCGTCGCCGGCGGGGTCTCGCGAGGGAGCAGGGGAGGGGCCGTCTCAGATGAAGGCGGCGTGTGCCACGACCCCGAGCGCCGTCAGGACGAGCACGAGCAGCAGCATCAGGGTGGGGAGGGCGCCGACGGCGTCAACCTCGAGGTACGGGGTCTGCGCGGACATCACGCGTCTCCTTTCGGGGTCCAGCTTGGCCGACCGGCGGGCACCGGCCGATGCCCAAATCATGGCCCCGGGACCCGCCGATCCCCACCGACGCGCGTCACCAGACGGCGGCCACGAACGACTGCATCCGCGTTGGACGAATGACGACGCCGGGCGCCTACCCTGCCCAGGAGACGTGCCACGCGCGCCACAGCGCGGCGGGATCGGAGACCGGGTCTCCATGGACGAGGACGAGATCGGCAGGTCCGCCCTCCCGGATGACGCCGGCGTCCGGTTCACCGAGCAGCTCGCCGCCACGCCAGGTCGCCGATCCCAGCGCCTCCCACGGCTGGAGCCCCGCGTGGACGAGCTGCTCCACCTCCCAGGCGAGCTGGTTCGCGCGGGTCGAGCCGCCGCCGAAGTCAGACCCGGCCGCGATCGCGACGCCGGCGCGATGCGCGGCGGCGACCGACGCGATCGCCCGCTCCCGGCGCGCTTCGATCCTCGCGCGGCCCTCGTCGGAGGTGAAGCGGGCGAGCGAGGTGGTCCTGCCGAACGTCTGCCACGAGGCGATGACCGAGAGTGTCGACACGAGGACGACGCCGTTCGCGGCCATGATCCGCACCGTCTCGTCGTCGAGCTCGAAGCCGTGCTCGAGCGAATCCACGCCGGCCTCCGCACCCGCACGGGCCCCTGCCGCGTAGCCGCTGTGGGCCGTCACCTTCGCGCCCCGCGCGTGGACGGCAGCCACGACCCGCCGCAGGTCATCCACGGTCCAGGGGCTGGCCCCGAGATCCGGGCCGTCGAGGTACAGCTTCACGAAGTCGGCGCCGTCATCGAGCTGGCGCTCGGCCGCTGCCAGGAGTGCATCGCCGTCCTCGACCGCGATGGACCACGCGGGGAGGGAGCCGCCCTGGTTGATCCAGGTGCCGGCGGCGCGGACGTACGGCGCTCCGACACGACCGCGCCAGCGGTCACGGATCTCGAGGCTCAGTGCCGGTCCCCGGGCGCCGCCGGGACCCACTTCCGGTGCCGCGCCGACGTCCCGTGCCCAGCGCACGCCTGACTGCGTGAGCAGCCGGGCATTCGATTCCGCGTACCGGCGCTGATCATCGGAGGGATCGGCGACGCGGTCGATCCAGTGCGCGCCGCCCGGAAGCGTGACGTGGCTGTGGGCGTCGACGAGCCCCGGGACGATCGTGGAGCCGGACGCATCGACGATCTCGATCGTGGCGTGATCGACGAGCGGGCCCTCGTCGTCGGACGGCCGGATCCAGGAGATGCGCCCGCCATCGGTGAGGATCGAGACGCCGATTCGCAGCCGGTCGGAGCGCCCGTCGGCGAGCGCGCCGTCGCGGTAGAGGCGGCGAGTGGGCGGCATGGCGGCAGGATCGATCATGTGCCCAGTGTGCCGCCTCCGCCCCTCCGGAAGCCCCAAGTCGCTCGTCGTTCGAGCCTAGGAGGCAGGTTCCGCCGGCATGGGGGTGCCTTCGTCCTGGGGCGCCTCGGCGACCGGGGCATCCATGACGGCCACGAGCGTCGGCGGCGACTCCGGGAGTGCGTCCTCAGGCGGGGTGTCCGCGCCGGTCGCCGGCTTGAGCAGGCCGCGATCGACCGCCAGGCCGCGTGCCCGGTCCACGGCCATGGCCGACGTGTCGCGCACCCGGCTCGAGACGGTCGTCCCCGCCGTCCGCGCCTTCTCCTTGAGTGCAGCCCGACGCTGTGCCCCCCGATGCGGATCGAGCAGGAAGGCGCCGGCGATGCCCGCAGCCACTCCGGTCGCGAGCCCGACCGCGACAAACGACGTCCGGGCCCGCGTCCAGCCACGCGTGTAGGCGCGATCGTAGCGGTCCTTGTCCGTGGTCGGAAGCTCGCGCTCGAGGTTCGTCACCAGGTGCGTGATCCGTTCGGTGGGGATCTCGCTCCTGATGCGCTTGACGACGTCCTCGACGCGGCTGTCGAGGTGGAGATCGCGAGCGGCGTCGCCTGCCCTGGCTGCAGCATCGCCCGCCGCAGCGGCGACCGCATCGAACGCGTCGCTCACGGCCTCACCGATGTCACGGCTCGTCTGGCGTGCCTCCCTCCGTGTCTCGTCGCCTACCCGCTCGGCACCCTGGGCGAGGTTCTCCGCGACCTTCGCGATGGCATCGACCACCTGGTCGACAGCCCCTGCGGCATTGCTGCTGACCGCCCGCTGCTCACGGCGAATCGTCCGGCCGAGCCGTGCGTCGGCGATGGTGCGGGCCACGGGGGCCAGGCGCTCGGCGAGTGTCATCAGATCCTCCGTCAATGTGGACGTCCACCTTGCCCGACCGCGCATGCCATCGCGGGCCGCGGCCCCGCCACGAGGGTGACGATCTCGTTGCAGGAGCCATCGCTGGCCTCCGGCCTCCACGTGTCACCCGCGCATGGGCACCCGTGAAGCGTTGGGTCACGTCGGTGATTCTCGCACGCCGTGTAAGGGCCTGGCAGCAGGTGATCGGGGTGCCCGGGGACAGGTACCGGACAGCCCGGTTTCGACGCAGATGGGTGCCAACGAAGCATGGAACTTGACAAAGAGGAAACGACGCATTAGAAAAGCGAAAGACCAATTGCCACTTGAGAGGTTGCCCCTGTGCCGCATGACGTCATCGCCACCTGCCCGGTGTGCACCAACGAGCTGAGTGTCACGCGGCTCCGCTGCGGCGAGTGCGGCACGACGATCGAGGGCGAGTTCGCGGTCGGGCGCTTCGGCCGGCTGACCCGGGAGCAGATGCAGGTGCTCGAGAGCTTCCTGCGGAGCCGCGGCAACCTGCGCGACATGGAGCGGGAGCTGGGGATCAGCTACCCGACCGTCCGTACCCGGGTCGAGGCGCTGGTCCGGTCGCTCGGGTTCGGCCCGCGTGATGAGGCCGACGCGTCCTCGCCGGGAAGCCCGGCCGCCGCAGCCGCCGCGACCGCAGCAGCCGACGCCGAGGAGCTTGCCGCAGGCCGCCGCGAGATCCTCGAGCGCCTGTCCAACCACGAGCTGAGCGCCGAGGAGGCCGCCGAGGCCATCCGCGCGCTGGGAAGGAGCGTCCGATGACGGACACCACGCGCCCTGCCACGTCCTCGCACGAGCTCCACCTGGAGCCGGGCGGCGAGGTCCAGGTCAACCTGACCTCGAGCGGCGTCCGCGTCCGCGGGGTCGACGGCGACCGCGTCACGGTCCGGGCCCGCAACGGCTCCGATATCGGCGACGAGATCGTCATGGATGCGAGCCCGGGCCGGGTGGACATCCGGGACGCCGACCGCGGCTTCCGGCTTGGTCCGGTCCGGATGCGCATGCATGGCGGCTCGGACCTCGAGATCGAGGTCCCCCGGGCGGCAAGGCTGTCGTTCAGGACCCTGTCGGGCGATGTCGAGGCGGTCGACATCGGGGCCGAGAGCCGCTGGGCGAGCGCCTCGGGCGACCTTCGCCTCGCGGTCTCCGGGGGCGCGCACACCGTTGACTCGATGTCCGGCGACGTGATCGTCGAGGCGACGGGCGCGATCGGGATCAGGGCCCGGACCGTGTCGGGCGATCTCCGCATCCACGCCCCGCGGATCGAGGCCCTCGGGGTCGCGACGACGAGTGGCGACATCCGGATCGAGGGCGCGCTCGCCGCCGGCGGCGAGCACCAGGTCAGCTCCGTGAGCGGCGATGTCGAGGTCGTCACCCCCAGCCCGGTTCGGGCAGAGACCCAGACCATCGCGGGCGATGTGCGCGCCTCGGGTGCGCACACGGCCGAGGGCGGCCGTGGCCGCCGGACGATCGTCGTGGGCGACGGGTCCGTGCGAGTGTCGGTCCGGACGACCTCCGGCGACATCCGGCTGCGCGGCGACGGCGCCGCCAGAATCCCCGCCCCGCCGGCCATGCCCGAGCGCGTGGCCCCGCCCGAGCCGCCCGACGCGCCCGAGCCCCCCGTTGCCCCAGCGCCACCGGCGGTCCCGGACCTGCCCGCGGTCGATCCGTCCTACGTGGTCGCGGAGGCCGAGGCTGCGCCGAACCTCGTGCGCCCGGCGGCCGTGACGCACGAGCCCGAGTCCGGGGGCGCGGCCGCCACATCCGGATCGTCTGCCGGCCCGTGGCAGGGAACCGAGAGCGCGACCGACCGGCGCGAGGCAGCGCGACTCGACATCCTCCGCGCCCTCGAGCGCGGCGAGCTCGACGTCGAGGCCGCCTCGTACAGGCTCGAGGTCCTCGAGGAGGCGGGTCCGCGCTCGTTCAGGGGGTTCTGCTGATGGCCGCCGATCCGCTCGACCAGGTGCTCCGGCTCGTCGCCGAAGGCCGTCTTTCCGCGGAGGAGGCGGCGCCCATCCTCGCCGCGCTCGACACGCCGTCGCGGCCGACCGAGGCCGGAGCCGGCCGGCGTGGCCGGTCGCCCGGCGAGGAGCCGCCCGGTGGCTTCGGCGAGAACGCCCCGCCGGGGTTCGGCGACGACACCGGCCCCGCGGATGGGTCCACGCCCGCGCCGACGACGCTCCGGATCGAGGTCCGCGACGCCGGCCGCCAGGTCGTGAACGTGCGGCTGCCGATCGCCGTCGGCCGGTTCGCGCTCGACCGCGTGCCCGGTCTCTCGGGCGATCAGGTGGACCGAGTCCGCGAGGCGATGCGGTCCGGGTTCCGGGGCCCCGTCCTCATCGTCGACGAAGGTGACAGCGGGGTCCGGATCCTGCTGGAGTAGCCGGGTCCCCCCGAGCGGTCAGCGCGACGGCCGGCGGTCCACGGCCACGCGCCCGCCCTTCACGACCACGACCGGCCGCTCCAGAACCCCGATGTCCTCGAGCGGGTCGCCGTCCACGGCGACGAGATCCGCGAACCGGCCCGGCGTCAGCGTCCCGACCGTGTCGTCCCAGCCCAGGCACGCCGCGGCTGTGGTCGTCGCCGATCGGATCGCCGCGAGCGGCGTCATCCCGTAGCGCACGAACGAGGCGAACTGCATCGCCACCAGCGCATGCGGGTACACGCCGCTGTCGGTGCCGTACGTGACCCGCACGCCTCGTTCGAGCGCCATCCGGAACGCGGCAACGCCGGTATCCATCGTCTCGCGCAGCTTGCGCATCGTGTCGGCCGGCCAGTGCTCGCCCTCGCCATGCTCCAGCGCCCACTCGCCGTCGAACAGGTCCACGGACAGGAAGGTGTCCGAGTCGGCGAGCATCGCGATCGTCTCGGCGCCGAGCATGGACCCGTGCTCGACCGACCGCGCGCCCGCGCGGATCGCCCGGCGGGCGCCCTCGTCCGAGTGCGCATGCACCGCGACGAACGCCCCGTAGTGGGCGGCCTCCTCGACCGCGGCCCGCATCTCGTCCTCGGACAGCTCGGGCGCGCCGGGCACGCCGCCGCGCGTGAGGACCGCCCCCGTGCCGATGCACTTGATGAGGTCGGCACCGCCGATGAGCAGCCGGCGGACCCGCTCGCGGACCTCGGCGGGCGTGGTCACGACGCCGAACCGCAGGTCGGGCGGGACCACGATGTCGTGGGCGAGGCCGACCACGTCGCCGCCGCCCCATGGCGCCGTGATGAACGCGCCGGCGCACTGCATCCGCGGGCCCTGGAGCTCGCCCGCGTCGATCGTGTCGCGCAGGGCGCAGTCGACGAACGCGCGGAACGTGCCGAGGTCGCGGACGGTCGTGAAGCCCGCCTCGAGCGTGACGCGCGCGTTGCGCACGCTGAGCAGCGCCTCCTGCGCGGCCGACGTCGTCGTCGCGGGGACCCCCGCGGTCTGGACCTCCCCGACGAGGTGGCTGTGCGTGTCGATGAACCCCGGCAGCACGGTGAGGCCACCCAGGTCGAGGACGCGGACGTCATCGGGCACGCCGTCGCCGGGCATCGCGACGGCCTCGACCCGCCCGTCGCGCACGAGGAGGGTCCGCGGGCCGAGGAGCTCGCCGGACTCGACGTCCAGCAGGCGGCCGACGCGGATCGCCAGGGCATCGATGGCATCGGAGAAGGGGGCGGGGCTCGTCATCGGCTGATCGTATGCCCGGCAATTCGCGAGTGCGCCATTGGCGCATACCATGGGCCCATGAGCCTGCCCGTTCCGCCCGACCACCTCCCGTTCACCGGCAACCCCGATGCCGACGCACTGATCGCCACCGACCCGCTGGCGCTCCTGATCGGCTTCGCGCTCGACCAGCAGGTCACGGTCCAGAAGGCATTCTCCGGGCCGCTCGAGCTCCGGTCACGGATTGGATCGCTCGACGCACGGACCATCGCCGGGATGGATCCCGAGGCGCTCGACGCCGCGTTCAGGACCCCGCCGGCGCTCCACCGCTTCCCGGGCAACATGGCGAAGCGCGTTCGCGACCTGTGCGCCGCCATCGCTGCGGACTACGACGGCGACGCGTCCCTTGTCTGGTCGGGCGCCGCCGATGCCCGCGATCTCCATCGCAGGTTGATCGCGCTCCCCGGGATCGGGGAGATGAAGGCAGGGACGATCGTGTCGCTGCTCGGCAAGCGGTACGGCATCAAGCCGGCCGGATGGGACGAGGTCGTGCCGACGACCCCGACCCTCGGCGACGTGGACTCGGCCGAGGCGCTCGCCGAGTACCAGGCCGGGAAGCGTGCCCGCAAGGCGGCGATGAAGGCCCAGTCCGAGTGATGACCAGGTGAACACCGTCGGGATCCTCGCCGTCACCGCGACCGTTGCCGGGCTCCTGATGGCGGTCTCGCCGATCCTCCAGGTCCGGCGCATGTTTCGGACCCGCTCGAGCAACGACGTGTCGCTGCTGTACCTGTCGATGCTGTGCAGCGGGTTCATCGCCTGGCTCGCGTATGGCTGGGCCCTGGGCAACGCCGCGATGATCATCGCGAACACGGCATCGCTCGTGTTCATGCTGTTCACGATCTCCGTCGCCCTGCGGTTCCGTCGAGCGGGCGCGAAGCGAGCGGCCGCCGGCGCGGCAGCGCTCGCACCCGCGCAGTCCCAGCCCATGGTCGCCGAACCGCAGGCCCTGGCCGGCGAACCGGGACCGGCCGAGGAGCGGTAGCAGGACGCTCCGCGGGGCCTGCACGCCGGTTCCGCTCGTGGGGCCGCACGCCAGGCGTGCAAGGCGACGGTTCCGGCGCCTGCCAGGACCAGGCGTCCGCCAGCCCGAACGCCCGCCGAGCGGAACGGCCCCGCGTCCGCTCACGCGAACGCCCGGCGTTCAATCCGGCGGCTCCGACCCGAGGCAGCCGCTGTCTTGAACGCCGGGCGTGCAATCGCCGAGCGGCCGCTGCCGCGGCCGATGCGGCGAGAGCGGCTCGCAGGCTACGCGGCGCTGAGCGGCTTGCCCGTCTCGAGCAGCGTCTTGAGGCCGGCGAGGATCAGCGGCCAGCCACCGGCGACGTTCTCATAGACCAGGGTCCGCCGTTCGAACCCGCCGTGGATCGCGCTGAGCTTGCACACGCCGTCGCCAGCAGGCTCGATCTCCCACGTGAGGCGGGAGGGCGGGTCGGCCACGACGGCCTCGTCCCAGACAGGGTGGAACGTCATGACGAGGCGCTTCGGTGGATCGGCCTCGAGGATCTCGCCCTCGAGCACGACCTTGCCCCATGCGTTGTACGCATACAGGGAGCCGGGCCGGAAGTCCGACTCGATCGTGCTGTTGTAGTAGTAGTGGCTCGTGAACTCGCTCTCGGTGAGCCCGCGCCAGATGGCCTCGGGCGTCGCCCTGATGTACGTGACGAAGACGTGATCGGGCGGTGCCTCGGACGGAGCGTCGGCAAGTTCGGGGGACGTCATGTCGGTGGCCTCCATCGTGTGTCGAAAGTCGTCGAGCAGGTCGGCGGCGCGGATCCGGTAGCGGTCCAGCCACCGGTCGTGGACACGGCGGATCGGGACCGGGTTGAGGTAGTGGTGTCGCTCCCGGCCAACCTTCCGGCTGGTCACGAGTCCCGCTGCCTCGAGGACCCGCAGGTGCTTCATGACCCCGAACCGCGTCATCTCCGGTAGCGCCGTCTCGAGCTCTCCCAGCGTCTGGCCATCACGCTCGAAGAGCCGATCGAGCAGCCTGCGCCGGCTCGAATCGGCCAGCGCCCGGAACACCTCGTCGTCCATGCCCGAACAATACGTGACCAAGTAGTCACATGTCAACAGGGAGGTCTCGCCCCGACGCGACGACCTCCGCGCGGCGGGCTCGAATGCCGTGGTCCGAGGTGACATCCGCACCTTGACCACGCTCGTGCGGCTTCGGAGCATTCGCAGGGGCGACGCGGAGGCACGTCGCCGGCGAAAGGACGATCCGGATGTCCGCGCTTGCGCCAGTGATGGACGCGCTCCGCCGGGTGGCCGGCGCCGTCGGCAGCCTGCTGCCGGCACCACCCTCGACCGAGGCGCCCCCGCCGGACATCGACGGCAGGCGGCCGATGGGGATCGACCCCGAGGTCCTGCGCCGGCTCGAGCGCACCCGGAAGAACGGCAAGGGCGGCAACCGGTAACGGAGCCGCCTGGCGGTCAGCCGATGCCGCTCCGTGCGCGGACCGATGGCACGAACAGGCACGCGAGCACGCCGCCGTACAGGACGATCGCGAGCAGCAGCGGCGACTGGAACGCACCGGACAGCGCAGCCGCCGCAACGCCAAGTAGGCCGACGACCGCGATCGCGAGCGCGACCGCCCATCCCCACGCCCGTCTGCGCCAGACGCCGACGCCCGCGACCACCGCGAACACCCCCATCACGAGGCTCGCCACAGCGGTCGCCCCGAGGAAGATGCCGGCGGATCCGAGCTGCAGCTGTGCGCCGCTGACGAGCAGCAGCAGGCCGAAGCCGAACGTTCCGATGGCGATGACCTCGAGCAGGACGACGGCGATGACCGCGGCGAGAGGGCGCGGCGAGTCCATGGCTCCTCCTGGCGGGGTGCTCAGCGCCGGACGAGCGTCCGGAACAGGTGATCGAGGGTGGCGGCGGGGTCGGCGGTGAGGCCAGTGTGGACGGGCGACGGCTGGATGATCGTCGAGGACGGCGACACGAGCCAGTGGAACCGCTCGGGCGCGGAGAGCACGGCGATCGGCCCTGCCGTGTGGTCGCCTTCCGCGATCCGCACGACGAGTGCCAGGTGATCCCGGACGATCTCCGGGTCGCAGTCGGGGGCGAGCGCGGCGAGCACCGCCGCGTCGAGCTCGGTCCGCGCGCCGAGATACCGGAGTGGCCGGGACATGAGGACGATCCCGGCGTTGAGGGCCTCGCCACGCTCCACGCGCGGGACGACGCGCACGATCGCGTACTCGAACGGGCTGCGGGCGTCCGCGCCCGCCGGCTCACGCGGCTCGGGCACGCTCTGCCTCCTCGACGAACGCCCGGGGCGACTCCAGGCGGGTGACGAGATAGTCGACGTAGGCGCGGCGATGGGCGGCCGGATCGGGGAGCCCCGCCTCGGCCTGGAGCCAGTCGTCGGGGATCGCCGCGGCGAAGCCGTCGAGGACGGTGCGGTCGAGCTGCGGGGCGAGGCGGGCGTCCGCGTCGGGGATCGATCCCGCGAACGGGAGCAGGACGTGATCGCGGACCTGGGTGAAGGGTCGCCTCGCGTGCGTGTCGGGGTCTGCCCACGTGTGGTGGACGTAGAGCGCCGAGCCATGGTCGATGAGGTACGGCCGGCGGTGCCACACGATGAGATTCGGGTTGCGCGCCGTCCGGTCGACGTTGGTCGTGTACGCGTCGAGCCACACGACGGCGGCCGCGAGATCGGCGTCGGGCACCGGGCCGAGAGTCGGGGCGAACGCGAGCGCCCCCGGCAGGAAGTCCAGCCCGAAGTTCGTCCCGGCGGAGCGGGCGAGCAGGTCCTGGATCTCCTGGTCGGGCTCCGCCTTCGCGAGCGCGCCATCGAGCTCCACGAGGACGAGATCAGGGACGGGGAGCCCGAGGTGCCGGGCGATCTCGCCCGCGAGCAGCTCGGCCACGAGCGCCTTCCGGCCGTGCCCGGCACCGAGCAGCTTGACGACGTACAGGCCATCGTCGTCGGCCTCCACGAGCGCGGGCACCGACCCACCCTCCCGCAGGGGCGTGACGTAGCGGGTCGCCGTGACGGTCCGGAGCATGCGCCGAGTGTAGGGCCCCGATCCGCGCCGGCGGCGGCACCGGACGTGGTATGGTTGCGTGCGCAACTAGTTGCTCGTCGCTGTGACGACACCCGGAGATCAGCCCATGGACGACACCATCCGCGCCGCCCTTGCCAACAGCCATGTCATCGACATCACCACGATCGGGCGCAGGACCGGGGAGCCTCGCCGGATCGAGATCTTCTTCCACAGCCTCGACGGCCGCGTGGTCATCAGCGGGATGCCCATCGCGGGACGCACGCGGGCATGGATCCACAACCTCGAGGCGGATCCATCGATCACGCTTCACTTCAAGGGACCGCACGCACACGGCGACGTCGAGGGCACGGCGCGCGTCATCACCGACCCGGCAGAACGGCGAACGCTGCTCTCGGGCGTGGCGCGGAACTGGAACCGGAGCGACCTCGACGCGATGGTCGAGCACAGTCCGCTGATCGAGGTGACGGTCCCGGGCTACCCGGAGGAGGGGCGGGCGTCCTGAGCGTCAGCCCGCCCGATCAGGCCGGGGCGGACGGATCTCCCATCTCTGTGTCCGCGGTCAGCTCGGCAGCGATCAGCTCACGCAGCCGCTCGAGTGAGGCCATGAGCTCCGCGTTGATCCGCCGCTCCGCCTCGCGCGCGATGAACCCGAGCAGCGGCGATGCGGTGACCTCGATCTCGAGCACGATCCGGGTGGCCTCGGCGCCGACCGGATCGAGCCGGGTCCGGACGTCGATCGTCAGCGGCCCGGCGGACCCGTTGATCGCGAGGATCGACGGCGCGCGCAGCTGACGGACGGTCCCGATCAGCTCGGCGCCCGCTGCGGCTGCGCCCATCCGGAGCCGGATCCGGCTGCCGACCGTGAGGGTGGGGTCGAGGAGCTCGGCATCCGCGACCTCGGGCAGCCAGGTGGACAGGAGGTCCACCCGGGTCGCGACGTCGAACACGACGTCGGCGGGGTAGGGGACCTGGAGTGAGGCGCCGACGCGGCCCATCAGCGGGCCCCGCTGACGGGCTCGGTCAGCAGGTCGACCAGCTGGTCGAGGTCGGCATCCGTCAGCCCCTGGCGACGCAACAGTGCCCGCGCACCGCCGTGCTCGAGGTCAAGGTGGCGGAGCGCGGCCGCCATGAACTCAGGCGGCGAGTCGACCACGAGCGGCGGGTGGCGCCAGTCGTCCTCGTCGATGACGGTGCGGGGCTCGGCGAAATAGGCAGGCGGACATGGCGTAGTCCTCGACGATGACCTCGGTCGGCACGCCCACGAGGTCGAGCAGCAGCGCGATGGACACGCCGGTCCGGTCCTTGCCCGCCGCGCACCCGATGATCGCCGGCACGCCGTCCACGGCGAGGAGCGCCCGGGCGACGTCCGCAAGCTGCGGCGCGCGGGCGTCGAAGACGTGCAGGTACATGCCCGCCAGGCCGTCATGCGGCGTCGGGTCGTCCGCGAGCAGCGGCACCGACGTGTAGCGCACGTCCGACGACTCGACGAACACGTTCGGGGACCGCTCGAGCTCCTCGGGCCACCGGAGGTCGATGACCTGGCGAAGCCCCAGATCGAGCAGCTCCTGTCGGGCGTGCACAGGGATCCGGGTCAGCTCGTCGGAGCGGAGGAGCGTGCGCCAGCGGGTCATCCGGCCCGATGTCGTCGCATAGCCCCCGACGTCGCGGACGTTGCGTGTGCCGTCGAGGGGGAGGTGGCGCGCGGGGTTCTGGATCACGGCTAAAGGGTAGCCCTGCTGGCCGATCGGGGCGTGGGCCGTCCGGCACCCTCGTGCTGCAGGACCCGGGTAGCCCATCCGGGGGATGCGGCAGCCGGCCGCGGCAGGGCTAGGGTGGGGCCTCCGGCACCTGCATCAGCCGGCGACGCGCCGCACCGCCTTGTCCTGGAGGTCTCCCATGACCGACGTCGTCCCCCACCTTGCCCCACGGTCCGTGGTCGCCATCGCCGACCTCGAGCTTCTCCGCGTCGCTCGCACTGATATCGACGTCCGGGAGATCGCGACACCGGCGGGCGTCCGAGGCCGGATCCGCGGGCTCGTGTCCCGCCCGGCGCTGGGCCCGGCGAGCCGGCTCCGGGCCGCGGGACGTGTCCGGCTGTCAGGCTGGGGGAAGATCCCTGCCGGCGAGTACCAGCGAGCCGGCAGGTAGGGGACACGTTCTCATCGGTGTCTCAGAGCTCGTCGCAATCGAAGCGCTCGGCAGGGACACTGAAGTCCCAGGTCGCCCGGACGGTCCCGCTCTCGCCCTCCGGCCAGGTCTGGCTGAGCGTCAACGCACCGCCGATCCGGGTCGCATCCACGCTCACCTCGGCGTCGCCGGCGGGCTCACCGGTGAGCCCAGCCTGCCCGCCGGACTGCACCACCAGCTGGGGCACAATGTCGCCCGAGAGATACCACGAACCGTCCGGTCCGCTGGTAACAGACCCGTCGAACTGGTCGGGGGCGGAGTCGCCCGGCCACGAGAGAAACGGCGAGACCGTGAGGGCCTGATAGCCCTCACTGCCCGGGGCGCCTGATTCGACGTCATCGACCGTGACGGAGACGCTGAAGTAGGTCGAGCCGTCGACGGCGAAGGCCCGCACGTCGAGGTCCCGAGGATGCGCCGGTTCTCCATAGAGGTTCTCATCCACGAGACAGCTGACCACCCAGGCTGCCTCCAGCCGTCGCCCATCCACCTCGAAGTAGCCGTCCCCGGACTCGAATGGGAGCTCCGCGTCCTGGCTTCCTCCCGGTGCCTCGGTGGCAGGACCGGGCCCGCTGTCCCCGGCGGTGGTCGGGGCAGGTTGCACGGTCGGTGGCTGACCACCGGTTTCCCCGCCGCATGCAGCGGCCAGGAGCAGGACTCCCAGGAGAGCGATGGCCTTGCTGCGCACGATCCGCTCCTTCCGTCGGCTTTGTCCATGGAGGTCGATGGCCGACAGTCTGTCCCACCTGCCTAAACGGACCGTAAACGTCCTGGCCGGCTCGCAGCCTGCCCAGGGTCCCGCATCCGCGGCCTCGCCGAGCTCCGGGTCCGGCGGATTCACCGACCTTTGTCCATGTCCGACCATGACCCTTGGCCGATTCGCAGCCGGGCGGTCGCGGCGTACGGTACGGTCATCGAACGGACCGCCAACATTCGGACCAATCCGGCGGCGCGTCGTTCCTCCGGCGGGATGTCGGGCGGCGGCGGAGTCGGAAATTCTGTCGAACGGGCGGTCCGTTCTCAATTCTCCTGAGGACCGCGACGCCGGCCGCCCGGGGGCCGCTCGCGCGGCCCGCACCCGACCCGCGCGCAATACGCCGTTGTCCGCAGTGACGTGCTGACGGCGGTGCAGGCACCATTGCGGCCCACGCCGCCCCGGGGCAGGATTCACCGTGCCCGCTCGCCTGCAACCAAGACTCCAGGCCTTCCCGTCCGAGGACCTCGCGTTCCGGCGTCTTGTCGCCGAGGTGTTCGCGAACCTGATCGCAGACGTGGACGCGCGCCCGGACCTGCCCCTCGAGCCGGAGGAGTTGCAGGTCCGCCTCCGTGAGCGGTATCCAGCCGCCGTGGTGCGCGAACGCGACCCGCTGGCGGACCCCGGTGACGGCCTCCTCCTCTGGTACGTCTACCGCTTCGGCTCGGTCTCGCCCGGGCTGCGCTGGTGGGAGGAGCCTGGCCACGCGTGGGCGATCCTCGACGACCAGCGCCAGTTCGTGGAGGTCTCGACCTCCTTGACCGCGATCGTCGAGGCACCGCGCGACGCGCTGCTCGGGAGGAGCGTCGAGGCGTTCTCGAACCCGGCGGACGTCACCGCGCCCGAGGACGTGCAGGCGCTGTGGACGGAGTTCCTCGAGCGGGGCGAGCTCCACGCCACGCTGCGCTTCCGGCGGATGGACGGCACACGGCGCGAGATCGAGTACCACGTGACGAAGGACGGCGCCGGTCCCGAGCGTCACCTGGCGGTCGTGCGCGAGGTCGAGCCGACCGGCGGCTAGCGGAGCCCTTCCTCGAAGGCACGCTTCGCCCCGGTGACCGCCGCCCTGACTCCCCACCCGGCCGGCACCGAGAGCAGAAGCTCGTGCAGCCAGCCGAGCGGACCCCAGAGCCGCGACCGGAGCTCCGCCGCCTGGTGGACCCACGTCCCCGTGCCGCGCGCCTCGAACGAGATGATCAGCGCGCTCTCCATGTTGAAGGCGTATGAGACGTGGACCTGGCGCGATGGGCGCTTGTGCTCGACGATCTCCCACTGCTCGGTGCTGGGCAACCCGCCGAGGCGCGTCCGTTCCCGGTAGACCGTCCCCACGCGGGCCGGCCCCGAGACATAGAGGATCTGGTCGACGAACGGGACCCACCTCGGGGTGCCCTCGATGTCGTCGTAGAGCTGCCAGACCTCTTCACGCCGCGCGCCCACCAGGGCCTCGGCTTCGACTCGCCGCATCGGCCCCAGTATCGCCGCCCGGGGCGCACCCTGCGTATCCCTCAACGACGCTGAGACGCGTCGCCGGCGGTCGCCTCGCGCCGAGAGGCCCGAGACTTCATGACAACGAGCGTCAAGAAGCAGCGCTGGATGCGGACTGCGCATAGCGCGCCGCTGCATCCGACGCGAGCGCGGCGATCTCGGCGCGGAGCTCCGGGGGCTCGAGCACCTCGACGGTGCCGCCGAGGGCAAGGAGACGCCCCGGCACCTCGCGAGGCCAATCCAGCGTCAGGCGCACGGTCCGCCACGTGTCGGGCTCGGGGTCGGGAAGCTCGATGCCGGCGGCGAGCGTCGCGCCGTCGATGACGTCCTCCAGCCAGCGGGCTGCCCCGCGCTGCGCGCGCAGCGTGACCTCGATCCGTGGGGCCTCGCGTTCGTACGCGGCGATCGATTCCGACCAGTAGGTGGACAGGTCGAAGCCCAGCGGCCGCTCGAACCGCACGTCGGTGGGGCGCACCTCCCGGACGCGCGAGACTCGGTAGGTTCGCAGCTGGCCCTCGTGCGCCGCGACGAGGTACCAGGTTCCCGCCTTGAGCACGATCCCCAGGGGATCGACCAGGCGCGCGACGACCCGGTCCCCCCGGTCGTACGTGAGCTCGAGCGTCACGCCATCCCAGACGCACTCGGCGATGGGGGCAAGGAGCGGGACCGCGTCGCCCGGCCGGAACCAGCCAGCCGCGTCGAGGTGGAACCGCTCGAGCAGGCGCGTCGCGCGCCCGCGCAGCTCGGACGGCAGCGCTGCGAGCACCTTGAGGCGCGACGATGCGACGACCGTCCCGAGGCCCAGCTCCGCGGCCGGCCCCGGGATCCCCGAGAGGAACAGCGCGTCGGCTTCATCGGAGGTCATCCCGGTCAGCCGGGTGCGGTAGCCGTCGATGAGGCGGATCCCGCCGTGGGGCCCGCGTTCCGCATAGATCGGAATGCCGGCCGCGCCCAGGGCCTCCACGTCCCGGTGGATCGTGCGGACCGACACCTCGAGCTCACGCGCGAGCTGGGCCGCGGTCTGACCGCCGCGGGTCTGGAGCAGGAGCAGGAGAGAGACCAGCCGGGACGCTCGCATCGGCACATCGTATCGAAAGCGGACATGATCTGACAGGTATCGGACGTCGCAGCCGATCGGGGCTAGCATTCGCACGTGACCGACCCCATGTCCGACGAGCCCACCGCAGCTGCCGCGGACGACGCGCCCGAGTCCCACACGCCCGAGGCCGACGCGCCGGATCCGTCCGGGTTTGCCGTGCTGGGTCTCGACGAGCGCCTCCTGCGGACGCTCGCCGCGCTGGGCTACGAGGAGCCCACGCCCGTGCAGCGGGCGGCGATCCCGCCGCTGCTCGTCGGCAAGGACCTCCTGGCCGAGGCTCCGACGGGCACGGGCAAGACCGCCGCGTTCGCGCTCCCGATCCTCCAGCGCCTCGCCGCGCGGATCGACGCGGATCGGTCCGCCGGCAAGCCCGTCGACGGTCGCGGCGTGCCGAGGGACGGCCGCGGCAGCCGCCCGAGCGCGCTCGTCCTCACGCCCACCCGCGAGCTCGCGATGCAGGTGGCGGAGGCGATGCACAAGTACGGCCGCGAGATCGGCGTGCGCGTGGTCCCCGTGTACGGCGGCCAGCCGATCACCACCCAGCTCCACCGTCTCGCGCGCGGCGTCGACGTGGTCGTCGCAACCCCCGGCCGAGCGGTGGACCACCTGGATCGCGGCACGCTCCGCTTCGACGAGGTGGACACGGTCGTCCTGGACGAGGCCGACGAGATGCTCGACATGGGCTTCGCGGACGACCTCGAGAAGATCCTCGGCTCGCTCCGCGAGATGCGGCAGACCGCGCTGTTCTCCGCGACCATCGCTGGGCCGATCGCCCGCCTCGCCGAGCGCCACCTGCGCCACCCGGCGAGGGTCAACGTCCAGCAGGAGCGGACGCCCGAGGGCGAGGACGCCCGCGTGCGCCAGGTGGCCTACGTCGTCCGGCGGGCCGACAAGCTCGCGGCCCTCGGCCGGATCCTGGACCTCGAGGACGGCGCCGCAACCCTCGTCTTCGCCCGGACACGGGGCGAGGTGGACGACCTCGCCGAGGCGCTCTCCGGCCGGGGACGGGACGCGGCGGCCCTCCACGGCGGCCACTCCCAGGAGCAGCGCGACCGGATCATGACCCGGTTCCGTGATGGCGCGCTGGACGTGCTCGTCGCGACGGACGTCGCCGCGCGTGGACTGGACATCGAGCACATCACGCACGTCGTCAACTACGACGTGCCGTCAAACCCGGACACCTACGTGCACCGGATCGGCCGCACTGGCCGGGCGGGACGCGAGGGCGTTGCGATCACCCTCGTCGAACCGCGGGAGCACCGGCTGCTTCGGGACATCGAGCGGACGATCGGCAAGCCGCTCGAGATCGCCGGGCTGCCGACGGTGGCCGACGTCCGCGAGCACCGCCTGGACATGCTCAGCGCGACGCTGCGGGAGACGCTTGTCGCCGGCGAGCAGGACCGCTACCGGAGCGTCATCGAGTCGCTGGGCGCCGAGTTCGACCTCGTCGACATCGCGCTGGCCGCGATCAGCCTCGCCGATGCCGAGGCGCGTGGCGCAGAGGACTCGGCCGAGCTCGCACCGGCGACGCTGCCCGATCCGCGCGAGCGCTGGGCGCCGGGTCGCGGCCGGCCGCCGCGCGGCGGGGGAGCCGCCTCGGCCCCGCTCGGCTCCCCGTTCACCGGCCAGCGGCCCATGCGCCGGCCCGCTCCTCGCGGTGCACCGCCACCTGACATGGTCCCGGGCGCTCCGGGCGACGGTGCCCCGCCCGCGTTCCGCCATCCCGCACCCCGACCCCCGGCCGGCACGCGCCACGAGCCCGCGCCCGCAGGTCCGCGACGCGGGTACCGAGCCAGCGGCTGGAAGGACGAAGAGGGGCGTCCGATCATGAAGCCGCCGCGAGCCGGCTCGGGCGGGCCCGGGGGCGTCACACGCGTGTTCGTCGGGGCTGGCCGGGCGGCGGGCATGCGCCCGGGCGACCTCGTGGGCGCCATCACCAACGAGGCGGGGCTCCGGGGCGGGGAGATCGGGGCGATCCAGATCGCGGACGGCTTCTCGCTGGTCGAGGTCCCGGAGGCTGCCGCGGAGCACGTGATCCGCACCCTGCGCGCTGCGACGATCCGGGGCCAGAAGGTCACCGTCCGGCGGGAGCGCTACTAGCTCGCTACGAGCCGGCGCCGCTGCCCTGATCGCGGAGGAACTGCTCGATCTCGGTGATGAGGTCGTCGCCCTCGGGGCGGCGTGATTCGTCCACCATCGATTCGAGCCGCTCCACGTACGCGCGGGTGGCCTCGTCGGCGGCCGCCGCGGCATCGAGCCGAAGCCGCAGGAGACGCGCGTCCTCGGTGAGGTCGCCGCGCGGCAGCTCGACGTCGAGATGGCGCTCGACCGCGCGGAGCAGCTCGACGGACGCGAGCGAGTACGGACCGGTCACGTAGTGCGGGATCTGGGCGAAGTACCCGACCGCGGCGATCCCGGCGTCGGCGGCCGCCATCTCGAGCATCGAGAGTGCCGCGGACGGGACGCGCAGCAGCCCGGTCGGGCCGGGCGCCACCCCGCCCTTGAGCAGGCCCGGCTTCGCCTCCGTGCCCAGGATCGGGACGGGCCGCGTGTGGGGCACGGCCGCGGGGATCGCCCCGAGGGAGACCCAGCCGCGGACATCGAGCTGCGCGAGGAGCTCCATCGTGTCCTTCCCGAACCGCTGCCAGCGGTCGTCGGGCTCCGCCCCGGCCATGACGAGCAGATCGCGTCCGCCGAAGCGAGCGTGACGCATCGTGATCTCCGGCCACGCCAGTGACGTCAGGCGTCCGTCGCGGATCTCGAGCGTCGGCCGGCGTGACCGGTAGTCGAACAGCTCGTCGGGATCGTAGTCCGCGATGACGGGCGACCCGTCCGCGATGGCCGCGAGGGCGCTCGTTGCGGCCGACCCGGCATCCACCCAGCCGTCGAAGGCGGCAAGGACGATCGGAGCGTCCAGGGTCGGGAGCGGGCCAGGCAGGCGGTACAGCGGCATGGCGCACAGGATACGGCCGCGCCGCCGGTGCGTACCCGCACTGACCCCACTGCCGTGTGCCGATGGGACGATCGAATGCCTGAGGCCCGAAACCAGCCCCGCCACGATGTGCCTCGGAGACGTGACATCTCTGCGGCATGCAGGGGGCACTCATCGGGAGAGAGGCACATGGCACTGGTTGGGAAGGGATCGATCCGGCGCAGGCTCGCTGCGCTGCTTGCGGCGGGGGCGCTCCTCGCACTCGGGGCTGCACCGGCGCTCGCGCACGTCGGGACCCAGTCTTCGGCCGCGTCGCTGCGCATGGTGCTCCTCCAGGCGGAGAGCTTCGGCGCTGACGAGGACGAGCTGGACGATCTGGACGGCATGGACGCCGACGAGGCCGACGAGGCCGACGAGGCCGAGGACTCGGAGACGTCCGACGATGACGAGGGCACCACCACCGTCCGGCAGCACAAGGCCGTCGACGAGCAAGGTGACGACGACGACGATCGCGACTCCGACGACGACGATCGCGACTCCGACGACGACGATCGCGACTCCGACGACGACGATGATGAGGACGAGGACGACGACGACGAGGACGACGACGACGAGGACGACGACGACTCGGACGACGACGACTCGGACGACGACGACGAGGACGACGACGACTGACCGTCTGCGCCGCCCTACGACAAAGCGCCGGACCTGCGGGTCCGGCGCTTTCGCGTTTCACGACGACTCCCGGCAGGCCGTTGCTGCAGGTCTGCACGGACGCGCGAGCGCGCGATCAGGTCGGGTGGAGTAGCCTGTCCCGGTCGGCGCCATCCGACATGGTCCCAGCCATCCACCCCCTCCGAGCGCCTGGAGCACCATGTCCGAAGAGCCGACCCTGCCCCCCGCCGACGTCCCCGCCCTCGATCGCCGACTGCTGGTCGAGCTCGAGGACGAGGCCGGGCGCCTCCTCGACCGGCACCTCAAGGTCGCGCAGGAGTGGTTCCCCCACGAGTACATCCCGTACCGCCTGGGGCGTGACTTCGACAAGGAGCCCTGGACGCCGGACCAGCCGCGTCTCACCGGCGTCGCGCAGACGTCGTTCGAGGTCGGGCTCCTGACGGAGGACAACCTGCCGAGCTACCACCGGCTCATCCACGGGATGTTCGGCAAGGGCGACGGGGCCTGGCTCACCTGGGTTGGGCGCTGGACCGCGGAGGAGGGCCGCCACGCCATCGTGCTGCGGGACTACCTGACCGTCACGCGCAACATCGACCCGACGCTCCTCGAGCGCGGCCGCATGGCGCAGCTCCAGCAGGGCTACGACCACGACTCGCCGGACACGCTCCACGGCCTCGCGTACGTCGCGTTCCAGGAGCTCGCGACGCGCATCGCGCATCGCAACACCGGGCGCTACTCGGACGACCCGGTCGCCGACCGGATCATGGTCCGGATCGCGGCCGACGAGAACCTGCACATGGTGTTCTACCGCGACATCCTCAAGGCCGCGCTCGCCATCGAGCCGTCGGCGGCGGTGCGCGCGATCGTGGACGAGGTCCTCGCGTTCCAGATGCCGGGCGCCGGCATCCCGGGGTTCCTGCGCAAGGCGGCCGACATCGCCAGGGCCGGCATCTACGACATCCGCTGCCACCGCGACGAGGTCCTGATGCCGATCATCAGGTACTGGGGCATCTTCGAGCTGCAGGGCCTCGATGCCGCGGCCGAGGAGGCGCGGAGCCGCCTCGCGGAGCACCTCGACAAGCTCGAGATCGCCGCGAAGCGCTTCGAGGAGCGCCTTGCCGGCTCGAAGGTCCCGCGGATCCAGCCGACGATCTAGCTGCGCTCAGTTCCTTTGGGGCGCCGGCCGGCGGTCTGACGTTCGTGACTCGCGAGACCGGAAAACGGGCCTGGCAATCACGTCCCGGCTGCGTCGGTCTCAGCAGCGCGATCCTCGCCCTGGGACCCGAGGCGCCGCGGTCAGCCGTGGCGGCTGAGCCGCTCGCCGGGCAGGGACCGCGGCTGGCCGTGTCCACCGCCGGCATGGACGCCGGCCGGACGGCCGTGGTTCGGACCCGACCCGTGGCTGCCGGACGGGCGCCCTTGACCCTGGCCTCCGGTCCGGCCGTCGTGGGCCGGTCGGCTGTGCGCAGGACGCGCGTCGCCACCCGTGCGCTCGGCTCCGGCCGCACCCCAGACCTGGGGCGCTCCGTTGCCGAAGCCGGTTCCGGGCGTGCCGGGGGGTCGGCCACGGCCCGAGCGGCGAGGGCCGGATCCGTGGCGAGGGCCGGGACCGCCACGGGACGCTGAGCCGCCGCGTGATGGTGTTCCGGCGTATCCGCCGTCTGAGCGCGCCGGGCCCGCGACGTAGGCGTCGTCACCGCGACGCTCCGGACCGCTGTGCCTCGGGGCGTTGGAGCCGTAGGCGCCGGCAGCGCTCGGGCGCCCAGCGCCCGGACGACCGGCTGCCTGGCGGCCGCGTCCCGGCCCACGACCACTGCCGCCTGCCCCTCGGCGAGCGGCGATCTCGGCGCGCTCTGCGGGCGTCGAGCGGAGCCGGATCGGCTCGGGGCGGATCGATCGGTCGGGCTCGAAGCCTGCGATGGTCTCGGTCGGGATCGCCCGACGGAGCAGCTGCTGGATGTCCTGGAGCAGCGGCCGCTCATCCACGCACACCAGCGAGATGGCCTGACCGCCCGTGCCCGCCCGGCCCGTCCGGCCGATGCGGTGGACGTAGTCCTCGGGGACCATCGGCAGCTCGTAGTTGATGACGTGCGGGAGCTGCTCGATGTCGATGCCGCGGGCGGCGACGTCCGTGGCGACGAGGATGTCGACCCGCCCCGCCTTGAAGTCGTCGAGCGCCTTCACCCGCTGGTTCTGGCTCTTGTTGCCGTGGATCGCGGCGGCCCGCAGGCCATCCTTGCCGAGCTGCTCGGCAAGGCGGTTCGCGCCGTGCTTCGTCCGGGTGAAGACGAGCGCCTGCTCCACGCGACCGAGGGCGACGAGCTCGCGCACGAGGTCGCGCTTGCGTTCGCGGTCCACCGGGATCACGAGCTGGTCGATGAGCTCGGTCGTCGTGTTGCGGGGCGTGACCTGGATCCGCGCGGGGTCATGGAGGATGCCGTCCGCGAGCTGGCGGACGTCGTCGTTGAAGGTGGCCGAGAACAGCAGGTTCTGGCGCTGCTTCGGCAGCAGCTCGAGGATCTTCCGGATGTCACGGATGAAGCCCATGTCGAGCAGGCGATCCGCCTCGTCGAGCACGAGGACCTCGACCGTCGAGAGGTTGATCGTGCGCTGGCCGACGTGGTCGAGCAGTCGGCCGGGCGTGGCGACGACGATCTCGGGGCCTGCGCGGAGCTTGGACAGCTGGCCTCCGATGCCGACACCGCCGTAGACCGTGGCGGAGCGGATGGGGCGGTGCTTGCCGTAGGTCCGGACGCTCTCCTCGACCTGGATCGCGAGCTCGCGCGTCGGCACGACCACGAGGACGCGGACGGGGTGGCGGGCGGTGCCTGCGTCACGGCGGGTCTGGTGCAGGGTCTGGATGATCGGCAGCACGAAGGCGGCCGTCTTGCCGGTGCCGGTCTGGGCGCCGGCGAGCACGTCACGGCCGCCGAGGATCACGGGGATCGCGGCGGCCTGGACGGGCGTGGGTTCCGTGTAGCCCTCGTCGGACACGGCACGGAGCAGCTCGGGCGACAGCCCGAGACCATCGAAGGACATGAGGAGAGACGCTCCTGACAGGGGGCCCTTCCCGCTTGGTGCGGGGCCCGGTCAGGGCGCTGAGGGTGAAATCGGGATCGGGCGGTCGAAGGACCGGGGCGCTGACCGGCGCGCCCAACGAGCACGAAGAGAGCGCCACGATACCCGACCGGGCGATTCGGGGCGAATCCCGGGACCCTTCCGGTCGCTTCGGACTGGACCGCACGGGCGCGAAGCGCGATGCTGTGACCTCTCGCGGATGCAGGTCCGCGCACAGTCGACTGGGGTTCCGGATGCTTGGCAAGATTGGTCGGATCGTCTCGTTCCTGCTCCTGAGCTGGTTCGTGTTCATGGTTGCTGCGATGGTGCTTGCGGTGGTGAAGCGGCGGGACGTGGTGGCGCCCGCGCCGGACGCGGACGAGGTCGACCTGGTCGCGTCGTTCGGGCCGCTCGAGTACAAGAGCACCGCTCGCGCGTTCCGCGGCGGTCGCGTGCAGACGTGGTTCGGTGGCGGCGTGGTGGATCTCCGCGATGCGCAGCTCGACCCGGCAGGCGCCACGCTCGAGGTGAACGCGTTGTTCGGTGGTGGCAACCTCGTCGTCCCCGAGGACTGGAAGGTCGAGACCTCGATCACCGGCGTCGGCGGGGTGGGGGATGGCCGCCCGAAGTTCGAGCGGGAGCCTGACGCTCCCACACTGCGTCTCGAGGGCCTCACGATCTTCGGCGGCTGGGGCATCACCTCGGAAGCCCCGAACGAGCGCGGCGATGAGGTGGCCAGCCCGGTCTGAGCGACCGCGCGGCCCGGTGGACGCACGCCGGGCCCCGCCGGATGCGTCTCGCTGCCCGCGTGTCAGGTCTCGACACGTCACTCGGCGGTCCGCGCCGGGCAGGTTGATGCGCGGGCGGCAACACCCGCTCCGCAGTCCGGCCGCGGGCGAGTACCGTGGCGCCACCGTCGAGGAGGCACGAGCGAGGGCCCATGATCCGCACGACCCCGTTCCACGAGCGTACCGGGACGCTCAATGAGTCCGGCCTGTGGAGTCACTGGTCCGGATACCTGGCCGCGGAGAAGTACAGCCTGTCCGAGAAGTTCGAGTACTTCGCGGTGCGCAACGCCGCCGGGGTCCTCGACTCCTCGCCCCTGTTCAAGTACCGGTTCACCGGCGCGGGTGCGGAGCGGTTCCTCGCCGGCGTCCTTGCGCGCGACCCGCGGACGCTCGCGCCCGGCCACGCCCAGTACACGATCTGGTGCGACGACCGCGGCTTCCTCGTCGAGGACGGCGTGCTCCTCCGCCATGGCGCCGACGACTTCGTGCTGACCTCCGCCGAGCCGAACCTCGGGTACTTCGCCGACCTCGTGGGCAGGGGCGACGAGGTGGTCATCGACGACGAGTCCGAGGAGTGGGCCGTCCTCGCGCTGCAGGGCCCGCGGTCGCGGGGCCTGCTCGCCGGGCTGGACAAGGGCGTCGACCGGCTCGACTACTTCGGGATCACCAAGGCCAAGATCGCCGGGCGCAAGGTGACGGTGTCTCGGACCGGGTTCACCGGCGACCTCGGCTACGAGGTATGGGCTCGAGCCGACGACGCCCTCCCCGTCTGGGATGCCGTGTGGGACGCCACGCGTGGCCACGGCGTCCTCCCGTTCGGGCTGCAGGCGCTGTACATGACCCGGATCGAGGCCGGGCTGCTCCTCCTTGACGTCGACTTCCGGAACAGCCGGTTTGCGTGGACCGACGCGGATCGCGCGACGCCCCACGAGATGGGCCTGGGCTGGATGCTCAGGGGCGTCGCGGAGGACGAGCGCCGGTTCATCGGCCGCGACGCGATCCGGCGCGAGGTGGCCGACGGCACATCGCGGTTCCGCACGACGGGGCTCGTCGTCGACTGGCGCGACTGGGATCGCGTTCATGACGAGGCCGGTCTCATCCCGCCGAAGGACCACACGCCGATCCAGGAGGAGATGTACGTGTACGACGACGACGGGGCGCAGGTCGGGTACGCGACGAGCTTCATGTACTCGCCCGTCCTGCAGCGCCACATCGCGATCGCGCGCGTGCCCGTCGCGGCGGCGGCGTCACCCGGCACCAAGCTCAACTTCGAGATCCCGGTGAGCCACCGGTACGTCCATGTGGCCGCGCACACGGCGCGCATGCCGCTCTACAACCCCTCGCGAAAGACGGCCTGAGCGATGAGCAAGAAGGACACGGGGGCAACCCGCGACACCAAGGCCACCCACGCATACGACGCGATCGTCGTGGGCGGCGGCCACAACGGCCTCGTCAACGGCGCCTATCTCGCGAAGTCGGGGCTCAAGGTCCTGATCCTCGAGCGCCGGCACCTGGTTGGGGGCGCCGCGATCACCGAGGAGCTGTGGCCGGGCTTCTCGTTCACGACGTTCTCGTATGCGCTGAGCCTCCTGCGGCCGGACATCGTCCAGGACCTGGACCTCGTGAAGCACGGCTTCATGCCCCTGCTCATGTCGTCCACGTTCGCGCCGATGGAGAACGGCGACTACCTGCTCATCGGGCAGGACCACGGCGTCAACCAGCGTGAGATCGCCCGGCACAGCAAGCACGACGCGGACGCCTACGACCGCTTCAACCACGATCTCAACAAGGTCCTCCAGGCGGTCAAGCCGCTGCTCGACGCGCCGCCGCCCAACCTGTTCAGCGACGACCCCGAGGAGCTGCTCGCCCTTGCAGGGCTGGGCGCACGGTTCAAGGCGCTGCCCAAGGACGTGCTCCACAACACGGTCCGGCTGCTCACCGGCTCCGCCGCGGACTTCCTCGACGACTACTTCGAGAGCGACATCCTCAAGGGCTACCTCGCGTCCTCGTCGATCATCGGGACGAGGGTCGGCCCGATGTCGCAGGGGAGCGGCCTGGTGCTGCTCTACCACCTGCTCGGCGAGCACGACGGCGAGTTCGGCGCGTGGTCGTTCCACAAGGGCGGCAACGGCGGGTTCACGCAGGTGCTCTCGCGGGCCGCGAAGGCATTCGGCGCGGACATCCGCCTCGAGGCGCCCGTGGCGTCGGTCATCACCGACGGCGGCCGGGTCCGTCGGCGTCGCGCTCGAGGACGGGACGGAGTTCCAGGCACCGGTCGTCGTGTCGGCGCTCGACCCGCGCCGGACGTTCACGGAGCTGGTGGATCCCCGGGAGCTGCCCACGGACCTCGTCGACGCCATCCGGCGGTTCCGGTTCCAGGGGACGTCGGCGAAGGTCAACTTCGCGCTGGACGGGCTGCCCGTGTACCCCGCGCTCGCCGGACGCGAGGATCACTACCGCGGCTTCACCAACATCGGGCCGTCGATCGAGTATCTCGAGCGGGCCTTCGACGAGGGCAAGTACGGCTGGTACTCGAGCCGTCCGTACCTCGACTGCGCGATCCAGTCCACGATCGACCCGGACATGGCGCCTCCCGGCAAGCACGTCATGTCGTGCTTCGTCCACTACGCGCCGTACCACCTGCGCGAGAGTGACTGGGATACGGAGAAGACGAACCTCGGCGACACGGTCCAGCGGACGCTGGAGTCGTTCTTCCCCGGGTTCGGCGATCTCGTCCTGCACCGCGAGGAGGTCACGCCGCTCCACATCGAGCGCACGGTCGGGCTGTCCGAGGGGAACATCTTCGCCGGCGAGTTCCTCGCGCCGCAGATGTACTCGTTCCGGCCCGCGCCGGGCTACGCCGACTACCGGACGCCGATCACCGGCTACTACCAGTGCGGCTCCGGCACGCATCCCGGCGGGTGCGTGATGGGCGCCCCGGGCAAGCTCGCGGCGCAACGGATCGTGAGCGACCGGGAGACGGGCCGGACCCCGACGAAGTAGGCCGCACGCTCAGGGCACGCCCTGCGTTCAGGCAGGGCGCGATCGAGCGCGCTCCCGGGCGCTCTTGCGCTCGGCGCGAACCGACAGGTAGTGGTGCCACAGGATCCGGGCGGCGACGGCCCGCCATGGCCGCCAATCCTCCGCGAGCGCGTCCATCTCCCCGGCGCGAGGCCGGACCGTGAGGCCGCTGATCTCGGCGTATGCCTGGGCGAGGGCGATGTCGTGGATCGGCCAGGCATCCGGGCGCAGCAGGACCATGAGCCGGTAGATGGTTGCCGTCCATGGCCCGATCCCGGGGAGCGCGGTCAGGGCCGCGTCCACGCCGGCATCATCGAGCGTCGCCAGCTTGTCGAGATCCAGCTCGCCGCCGGCGACCGCCGTCGCGAGCGCCCGCGCGTACCGGGTCTTCTGGCGGCTGAACCCGATCGCCAGCAGCTCCGCGTCTGTCAGCCCGAGCAGCCCCGCCGGGGTGAGCGGCTCGCCGGTCGCGGCCTTGAGGCGGTCGAACGCGGCGAGCGCCGACGCGAGCGACACCTGCTGCTCGAGGATGAGGTGGACGAGCGTGGCGAACCCTGGGTCGCGCGCCCACATGGGTGGCGGGCCGTACCGCGCGACGACCGCGCCCAGCGCCGCATCGCGCGACGAGAGCTCCCGCACCCCGGCCAGCAGCCGTTCGTCGTCGAGGCGGGGCGGCATGGCTGTCACGTCGGCAGAACCCGGTTCGGTCGAAGCCGGTTGCATCACCGTCCGGCGGCGCGGATCGCGGCCAGCACCCGGTCCGGCGTGGCCGGGACGGACGTCACTCGCGCGCCCGTCGCGTCCCGGATCGCGCCGAGGATCGCGGGTGCCGTCGGCACCAGCGCGGGCTCGCCGACGCCCTTCGCCCCGAACGGGCCGCCGGGCTCCTCATCCTCCACGAGGATGACCTCGATCCCGGGCATGTCGCCGACCGTCGGGATGAGGTAGTCGTGGAGGTTGTCCGTCCGCCCGGGGACGTACGCCTCCATCAGCGCCATGCCGAGCCCCTGGGCGATGCCGCCCTGGACCTGCCCCTCGGCCAGCGTCGGGTTGATCGCGCGGCCGACGTCGTGCGCGGCGACGATCCGGCGCACGGCGACCGTCCCCAGCTCGACATCCACGTCCACGAGCGCGAGCTGGGCACCGAAGCCGTACGTCTCGTAGGGGATGCCCTGGCCGGCATCGTCGAGGAGCGTCGTCTTCGGGTCGTAGGTGCCGCTCGCGAACAGGACGCACCCGCGCGGGCCCGCCGGCAGCTCCCCGAGCTCGATGACCGAGACCGACGAGCCGTCCCGGACGACGAGTCGCCCGTCGCCCGCGCCGGGCGCCACGGCATCGATCTGGGCCCCCTCGCCGGCTTCCGCGAGCGCGAGGACCTGGCGGCGGAGCGACTCCGCGGCGAGCCGGGCCGCGTTCCCGGACACGAACGTCTGCCGCGAGGCCGACGTCTTGCCGGCGTCGGGCGTGAGATCCGTGTCGGGTGCGGTCAGCGCGAGCGCGCCGACGGGGACCCCCAGCGTGTCGGCCGCGATCTGGGCCACGACCGTCGCCGATCCCTGGCCGATGTCGGCCGCCCCGGAGAAGAGCTGGACGGTCCCGTCGGGGAGCACACCCATCTCGACCGTCGACGGGTTGGGCAGCGACGTGTTGCCGATGCCGTACCACATCGCCCCGATCCCGACCCCGCGCCGGACCGGCGAGCCACCGGCGGCCTCGTTGTGGCTGCGCGCCTCTTCGTGCAGCGCCGCCCAGTGGGGGGCCAGGGCATCGAGACACGCCGGAAGCCCGGCGCTGGCTGCGAGCCGGTGCCCCGTCGCCGTCACGGACCCGGCGCGCAGGGCGTTCCGGCGCCGGATCTCGAGCCGGTCGATGCCGAGCGCGACCGCGAGGTCGTCCACCAGCGCCTCGTGGGCGATCGCCGCCTGCGGCACGCCAAACCCGCGGAAGGCCCCGGACGGCGGCCCGTTCGTGTGGACGGCGCGCGAGGTGCACCGCACAGCATCGACCGCGTACGGCCCGGTGGCGTGGACGGGCACCCGGTACGCGACCGTCGGACCCCACGATGCGTACGCGCCGGTGTCGAAGTCGCCATGGAACCGGACGCCCGTCAGCCGTCCGTCGAGATTCGCCCCGACGGTGGCCTCGATCCGGGCCGGATGCCGTTTCGTGGTCGCCTGCATCGACTCGGGCCGCGACCAGACGCCCCGGACGGGCCGCCCGGTCGCCAGCGCCGCGACCGCGAGCAGCGGCTGGATCGAGAGGTCGAGCTTGCCGCCGAAGCCGCCGCCGCAGGCGCTCGGGATCACCCGCACGCGATCGCGCGGGAAGGCCGAGGATCAGGGCCAGCTCGTCGCGATCCATGTACGGGGTCTGGGTCGTTGCCCAGACCTCCACGCGGCCGTCGACGACGCGGGCAGTCCCGGCCTCTGGCTCGATGTACGCGTGCTCCACGAACGAGGTCTCGAACGTGCCCGACGCCGTCACCGCCGAGCCCGCGAGCGCCCGGTCCACGTCGCCGCTCCGGACGATCCCCTCGACGAGGACGTTCCCCGGCCGGTCCTCGTGGAGGCGCGGTGCGCCATCGGCCAGCCCGGCCGCGATGCCGAAGACCGCCGGCAGCGGCGTCCAGGCGATGGGCACATCCTCGTCGCGGATCCGCGCGACGACCCCGGCGTCCCCCACGAGCGCGAGCACCGCCTCGCCCGCGAAGCGCACGTACCCGTCGGCGAGGACGGGCTGGTCCTTGCCGGTGTCGTAGATGCCGTAGCGGTTCTCGCCCGGCACGTCCGCGGCGGTGAGCACCCGCACCAGGCCGGGATGGGCCGCCGTGAACGCCGGCAGGTCGCCGACGGTGAACCGGGCATGGGCATGCGGCGAGCGGACCACGCGCAGGGTGAGGGCGGACGTGTCCAGCAGGTCGTCGGCGAACGCCTCGGCACCGGTGACCTTGGCCGGACCGTCGAGGCGGGCGATGCGCGCCCCGACGGCCCTCTCGGCATCGGGCGACGCGGACCCAGGATCGGGTTCGAGGCGTGTCCCGCCCGCAACCACCGTCACCGCCTCGACGATCTTCGTGTACCCGGTGCAGCGGCACAGGACCCCGCCCAGGCCGTCGAGCACCTCGGGCGCGGACGGCGACGGCGACCGGGCGAGAAGGTCGTCCGTCGCCATCAGCATCCCGGGCGTGCACGCGCCGCATTGCGCCCCGCCGGCGGCGAGGAAGGCCGCCTGGAGCGGCGCGAGCGTGCCGTCGGCAGCGGCGAGGCCCTCGACCGTCGTGACCCGCCGCCCGTCGACCTGGCCCACCGGCACGAGGCACGAGCAGACCTGCTCGTCGTCGAGGCGCACCGTGCATGCGCCGCAGTCGCCCGCGTTGCAGCCGACCTTCGTCCCGGTGAGCCCGAGGTCCTCGCGGAGGACGTCCACGAGCCGTCGGCGGCCGTCGGCGACCACCTCCCAGGCGACGTCGTTGACCGTGAACCGGATCGGCGTCCCCGTCACGCGACGACCTCCGCGACCGCGCGACGGACGAGCGTGATCGCCGCCTCGCGCCGGTAGTCAGCCGGGGCACGGACGTCGTCGATCGGCGACAGACCGGCGAGGTGGTCCGGCTCGACGACCGCCGCAAGGCCGGCGTCCGCCGGGCGCCCCAGGAGCGCCGCCTCGAGCGCACGGAGCCGCACGGGCACGGGCGAGCACGCCCCGACCGCCACCCGCGCGTCGCTGACGACACCGTCCTCGGCCGCGAGCACCACGGCCACGGACACGATCGAGATCACCAGGTACGCCCGCGACCCCAGCTTGCGGAACGCGGATCTCGCGGCTGTCGGCTGGTCCGGCACGAGGATGGCGGTCACCAGCTCGTCCGGTGCCAGCGCCGTCGCCCGGTAGCCGGTCACGAAGTCGGCGAGCGCCAGCCGCCGGACCCCGCGCGCCGCCGACGCGACCTCGACCACGGCATCGAGCGCGAGGAGGTTCGGCACCCCGTCGGCCGCGGGCGACGCCGTCACGAGGTTCCCGGCGACCGTGCCGGCGTTCTGGATCTGCCGCCCGCCGACCTGCCGCGCCGCCGCCCGAAGCCCGTCAAAGGCCGCGGGCAGGGATGACGCCTCCGCCACGTCCGTCCACGTCGTCAAGGCGCCGAGCCGCCAGCCGCCGCCCGGCTCGTCGCGTTCGATCCCGCGCAGCCCCGCGACCCGCGAGATGTCGAGGACGGGTCGCTCGATCGGCCGGGTCGCGTGGGCCGGGTACACGTCGGTCCCACCCGCCACGACCAGCCTCGTGCCGTCGCCAGCCGCCGCGAGCGCCTCGTGAAGCGCGGTGGGCCGCAGGTACGGCGGTGCCGAGACCGCCACCTACGCCGTCACCAGCGGGAGCACGTCCTGCGCGAGCGTCTCGAGGTGCGCCGGATCCCAGTTGAGCGGGTTGAGGATCAGGTGGTCCACGCCACCCAGCGCCTCGATCTTGCCGCGGATCCGCTCGGCCACCTGCTCCGCCTCGCCCAGCAGGTAGAACTCCTGCCAGTACTCGAGGTCCATGCCGGAGTAGGTTCGGAAGAAGGGCGCCGCCTCCTCGGGTCGCTGGCCGGGCTTGAGGACGAACACGAAGTTGGAGTAGACCTTCGCCATGTCGCCGGCCGGGCGGCCGTACTCGGCCATGTACCGGACGAGATCGTTCCAGTCCTGGTCCACCATCGCGGCCGTCGCGGACGAGTGCGGGACCCATGTCTTCGCGTACTTCGCGATCCGCCGCAGCACGGGCTCGACCGAGGGGACGCGCTGGCCGTAGATCCGCTCGGAGGGCTGCGTCCCACCGCCGATCCAGATCGGCGGGTGCGGTCGTTGCACAGGCTTCGGCTCGAGGGCGACATCCCGGACGCGGTAGTACTTCCCCTGGTACGTCACGGCATCCTCGGTCCACAGCGCGGTGATCAGCTCGAGCAGCTCGTTCATGCGGGCGCCGCGCTCGCGATGAGGGATCCCGACGGCCTCGAACTCTGCCTCCATCCAGCCGACGCCGACGCCGAGGATCGACCGTCCGCCCGAGAGCACGTCGAGCGTCGCCCACTGCTTCGCGAACTGGACCGGCTCCCGGAACGGGAGGACGAGCACCAGCGTGCCCAGCTGGATCGTCCGGGTCACGCCCGAGAGCGCCGACAGGAGCGTGATCGGCTCGAGCCACGTCGTGCGGTAGGCGGGCGGCGCGACGAGCAGGTGGTCGATGAGCATCGCCGTGTCGAAGCCCAGGTCCTCCGCGCGCCGGAGATACGCCCCCATGTCCGCGAGCGAGGCCGTCTGCGCGCCGAGCGCGAAGCTCGGCAGCCGCAGTCCGAAGTGCATGGGACGCCGAGCCTCCTGCTGCTAGTGCGAGCCGCCGCCGACACCCGGGCCCTTGACGACCTCGGGCACGCGGGCGGCGGGCGGGGTGTTCCGGCTGCGGCCGATGACGGGGCGGCCGTCGATGAGGACCATCCCAACGCCGGGCAGATCGCCGATCGCGAGGGCCTCGAGCGCCGTCGACGCCGCCGAACCCTGCGGCGCGTCGACGAACGTGACGTCCGCCTCGCGACCCGCGGCGATGGTGCCGGTCTCGAGCCGGTGCACCCGGGCGGTGTTGCCGGTCGCGAGCGCGACGACGACCTCCGGCGCGATCCCGCCGAGCGATGCGAGGTGGGCCATCGTCCGCAGGATGCCGAGCGGCACCACACCCGTGCCCGACGGCGCGTCGTTGCCCAGGATCACGCGATCCAGGGCGCCGGCCTCGCGGGCGAGACCCGCCGCGTACAGCGCGGCTCGCCCGTTCCCGCAATGGACGATCTCGATCGCCATGCCGGACTCGACGAGCGCCTCGATGTCCGCGTCCGGCAGCGCGGTCGTGCCGCCGTTGACGTGGCCCACGATGTCGGGCCGCGCCTCGAGGACAACCTCCGCGCGGATGGCGCTGGAGCCGGCGATCGATGGCCCGCCCGTGTGGAACGTCGACACCATGCCGTGCTCGCGGGCCCACGCGAGCATCGGCGCCGCGTCGGCGCCGGTCCTGACGGAGCCCAGGCCTACCTCACCGACGAGCGTCACGCCCGCCTCGGCGAGCTCCGCGAAGTCGTGCTCCTCGAGGCCCAGCTCCAGGATCGGGGCGCCGGCGCGGACCTTGACGCCTGCGGGGCGGACGTTCGCGTAGGCGCGCTGCGCGACGATCGCGAGCGCCTTGAGGCCGACGATGTCCTTCGGTCGGCCGGGAAGGTGGACCTCGCCCGCGGAGATCATGGTCGTCACGCCGCCATGCAGGCCGGACTCGATGAAGTCCGTCGTTCGCTGGCGCGGGGTCCAGTCGCCGAACACGGGGTGGACGTGCGAGTCGATCAGCCCGGGAAACGCCGTCGCGCCCCGCGCGTCGATGACGACATCCGCGTCGTCGACGAGGCCGCGCCCGATCGCCGTGAACCGGCCATCCTCGATGAGGATCGTGTCGGCGTCGACGAGCGGCCGGTCGATGTCCCCCGTGACGACCTGCGACAGGCCGATGACCAGCGTGCGCATCCGGCGGCCCGCTAGCGGAGCCCGTCCTCGCCCACGGCGTCCTCGGCCCGCAGCCCGCCCACGCGCGCGTGCGGCCGGCCACCGTTCGTGACGGCGACGGCGACGACGATCTCGTCGGTCGCCGGGGCATCGGGCACGCAGATCTCCATCGCGTCGAAGTGGCTGCGCACGAGCATCGCCTTGACGTGGTGGACGGGGATGTCGAGGTGGGCGCCCATGCCGCCCCGCTTCTTGACCGACGGCAGGATCGAGACCCCGCCCGCCGCGGCCCGCACCGGGGCACCGAACTTGGGGTGGAGGAGCGCGGCGACGTGCTCCGTCTCGCCCCGCTCGCCGACGATGCCGCCCTTGCCGTAGGCCTCGACCGGATCGCCGAGGGCGGCCTTGGCGCGGTCCATCAGCTCGGTCGCGAGCCACTCGCCCGCGTCGATGAGCTCGCTGATGTCCTCGGACCAGTCGCCCGCATACGGGTTCCGCAGGACCGCGGCGACCGCGACCTTGCGCAGCGGCCGGTCGAGAGCGCGGCCGCCCTCCTCTCGGATCTCCTCCGTGAACGTGACCCACTTGCGGACTTCGACGGCCAAGATCGTCACCTCTGCGCGTGCTGCAGGTTGCGGGGAAGGCCCGCGGTGAGTGGAGGAAGGGTAACGGGACGTGGCATCCTGCGCCTGCCGGAACCGCCCGACGGCACGGCGCGTCAGGCGGGCGTCACCCAACACCTGAAGGATCCAGCCGCATGCCTGCCACCCGAACCGTCGCCTCCCGCCTCGCGGCCACTGCCGCTGTCATCGCGATCGTCGCATCCGTCGCGGCGTGCGACATCGTCAGCAGGGTCAGCGGACCCACCGAGTGGACGCAGGAGGTCGAGCTCCAGGACGGGTCCAAGCAGACCATCAGCGTCCGCGACACGAGCGGCCGCATCACCCAGGTCGAGATCGATCCCCCCGGCGTCCAGGACCCCGGCGAGATCACGAACCCCGACGGCCAGCCGAACGTCGTTCTCGTGCCGTGGACCGGCGGCGCCTGCGACACCACGACCGACATCGAGTTCACCGCCGCGGGTACGGGCCTCGCGGGCACGATCAAGATCCAGACCAGCGGCGACGTGTGCGTGATGATGGCCGTCCCGCACCTGCTCCAGCTGACCACGAACGTCCCGATGCCGGCGGCATCCGTCTCGTTCGTCACGGCGCCGTAGCCGCGCGTATTCTCGGGTCCGGAGCCGGGCCGTCGTCCGGGTAGTTTTCGGGTCGCCCGGCCCATGGCGCGCCGTCCGGCCGGACCGATTCTCGGAGGTGACGCATTCCGCGCGCAGGAGCGACCGACCCAATGACCACCATGACCCGCCCGGCGGGCGATCCCGAGGCCCCGTCCGGCGGCACCGACGCCGCGATCGCCGAGGCCGACGCGTACACCGCCCACAACTACCTCCCCCTGCCCGTCGTGCTCGCCCGAGGTGAGGGGGCATGGGTCGAGGACGTCGAGGGCCGACGGTACCTGGACATGCTCGCGGGGTACAGCGCGCTCAACTTCGGACACCGCAACCCGCGCCTGGTCGCGGCCGCGGAGCGCCAGCTCGAGCCGGATCACGCTGACGAGCCGTGCGTTCCACAACGATCTGCTGGGCACGTTCACGCGGGAGCTCGCCGAGCTGTGCGGCATGGACATGGTCCTGCCCATGAACACCGGCGCGGAGGCGGTGGAGACCGCGATCAAGATGGCCCGCAAGTGGGGCTACGACGTGAAGGGCGTTCCCGAGGGCCGCGCGCGGATCGTGACCATGGACGGGAACTTCCACGGACGCACGACGATGATCGTCGGCTTCTCGAGCGATCCGTCCGCCCGGGCGGGCTTCGGGCCGTTCGCCCCGGGCTTCGTTACCGTGCCGTTCGGTGACCTGGCGCTGCTCGACGCCGCCATTGACGACGACACCGTCGCCGTCCTCCTCGAGCCGATCCAGGGCGAAGGCGGCGTCATCCTGCCGCCCGACGGGTTCCTCGCAGAGGTACGCCGCCTGTGCACGGAGCGCGGCGTCCTGATGCTCGCGGACGAGATCCAGTCGGGCCTCGGCCGGACCGGCGAGACGTTCGCGTGCGACCACGAGGGCGTCGTCCCGGACGTGTACATCCTGGGCAAGGCGCTCGGGGGCGGGATCATGCCGGTGTCGGCCGTCGTCGCCCGCAAGGAGGTCATGGACGTCTTCACGCCGGGCATCCACGGCTCGACCTTCGGCGGCAACCCGCTCGCCTGTGCCGTCGGCATCGAGGTCGTCCGGATGCTCGCGACCGGGGAGTATCAGGCTCGGGCGCGTGAGCTCGGCGCCGTCTTGCGCGGCTTGCTCGATGCGCTTCCGGCCGACAAGGTGTCTGCCGTCCGCTCGCGCGGCCTGTGGGCCGGTATCGATGTCGTGGGCCGCACGGGCCGGGACGTCTGCGAAGGGCTCATGCGCCGAGGCGTGCTGGCGAAGGACACCCACGGGTCGTCGATCCGCCTCGCGCCGCCGATCGTGATCGAGCGCGCCGACCTCGAGTGGGCGATCACCCAGCTGCGGGACGAGCTCGTCGGGTAGGTCGGGCCGCGGATGCGCAACCCGTTTGCGCGCAAGCGCCACGTGCTCACCTACAACCCGCGCGCGCCGCATCCGTTCCAGGATGCGCGTGACGCCGGTCTCGCGGCGTGGGCCTCCGGCGGCGGAGGTCGCGACAAGGGCGGCGGCAACGTCGACCAGGTGATCATGACGAGCCGCTTCGTGCGGACCGAGAACTGCGGCGTCCCCGGTTGCGGAAAGCCCCGCGGCGACGACATCCACGCCCCGGAGGACTAGCCGGCGTCCGGGTGCATCCCGTTCGGACGACGGTCCGCTCGCGTTCCCCGGGCGGGCCGGATCCTGTCACGCACCACGCTCGTTGGTGATACGGGCCCGAGGGGCCACGAGTCCGGACAGTCACCAACGGGAGTGGTGGTAGACCGATGCGACGGCCCGCGACGGGTCCGGCCGGGGAGCAGCGGGCCGCC
The DNA here is from genome assembly GCA_963715245.1 of uncultured Chloroflexia bacterium. Taxonomy (GTDB): domain Bacteria; phylum Chloroflexota; class Limnocylindria; order Limnocylindrales; family CSP1-4; genus CAIXZV01. The sequence goes on along the minus strand of CAVQRM010000006.1, from coordinate 1,225,361 downwards.
GCACGCACGCACGGCGGCCTGTCAGCCCCCCTCATTCCTCACACGGGTGTCAGGACGCCGCGTATCACCATGGCCGTTGGTGGCTGACTGAACCGATCCGCCGCCGTCGTGTCAGGGGCAGGGGAACAGGCGGTTCCGGGACTCCCACTCGCTGATCTGGCCGCCGATCGAATCGGTCGCCCGGTCCACGGCCCCGGCGTCCGCCAGGTTGCCGGCTTCGAGCAGGGCCACGACCTCCCGGATGAGCGTGATCACGTCCTGGAACTGCGCCAGGTTGGTGGCATGCTCGGCCACGAACTCGGGCGGCACGTCGATGGAGGCGAGCTGTCCGGCCGTGCGATCGGCCAGGACGACAAACTCCTTGAGCGCCACGAGTGCAGCGGCCCGCTCCGTCTCCGAAGCGGCTGGGTCTGTCACCTGGGCGTACCGGTCGGCGATTGGCTTCTTCGCGATCATGGCTGCGTTGCAGATGTCATTACGGGCGGCACGGTACGCCGCCATCGAGTCGGCCGTGGCGTTGGGCGACGGCGACGCCAGTGCCGGGACGGGCGTCACGCTGGGCGACGTGTCCGGCAGCGCGCCGGCGACGAGATACGTGCCGCCGGCCGCCAGCGCGACCAGCAGGGCAACCGCCGCAAGGCGGATGGGAACGCTCATGACGGGCATCCTCCACGGGACGCGCAGGTCCCGCTCCTGGGGGGTGGATTCGATCTGGGAGAGCGCTTCTTCGATGGCGCGTTCGGGGGCGCGGGTCGGGCCATCCTCGAGCCATGTCCGAGCGCCCCGCTCGAACCGCTTGTCCTCGCTCATGCGAGCCGGCCCTCCTCGATGACGGGCACCGGCTCGGTCATGACCGAGCGCAGCGCCCGCGTGGCGTAGTGCAATCGGGATCGGGCCGTGCCCGCGGGGATCTCCAGCAGCTGGGCGATCTCCACGAGCGGCAGCCCGACGTAGTGGTGCAGGACGAAGACGGCCCGCTGGTCCATGGGGACCTTGCGGAACGCCCGCTCGATCTCGTCGCGGTCGGCGACGAGCCAGGTGTCATCGGAAGCCGCCGGCCCGTCGACCGGCAGCACCCGCACATTGGCCCGCCACTCACGACCCCGCGCGGACTCGTCGTAGCAGGCATGGACGAGGATCCGGTGGATCCAGGCCTCGAAGCGGTCGACGTCCCGCAGGTGCGGGAGGCGGCGCCAGGCCAGGACGAGGGCGTTCTGCAGCGCGTCCTCCGCGAGCCCCGGGTCCCGCAGGATCCGGAACGCGACCGCATACAGCTGATCGCTGACCCGGCGAACCAGGTACGCGAACGCCTCGCGATCGCCCTTCCGGGCCAGCTCGACCAGGTCTCGATCCACTCGACCCTCCGGTCGCCGCGTCGGCGTCTGCGACGCGAGCACCCACTATGACGGGCGGATCGGCGCGAAACGTTCAGCCGGGCCCACGCAGACCGAAAGAACGACCCCCGGCGAGAGGCCGGAGGTCGTCGGGATGCTCGTGGGGGACGGTGGTCAGGGAGCCGGCGGGATCCAGTACGTGGTGTAGCCGTAGCCGACCCTGTCCTCCGCCATGTCGGGTCCGATGGACGACCAGCGCGCCTTGTTCGACCCGTCGGGCTCCATGAGGAAGATCCAGTTGCACATGTAGACGATGTACCGCCCGTCGGGGGTCCAGGACGCCCCGGTTCCCTCGCCTGCAGTCCGGGTCACCATCCCCGTTCGACGTCAGCCGTCCGGAGGTCGCTGCCGTCCGGACGGACCGTGTAGACATCCCCGAGGCCGCCCCGAGGGTCGTCTCCGCCGATCGTGAGGCGAACAGAATCAGCGACCCGTCCGGCCGATAGCGGGGCTCGCCCGGCGCCGAGATCCTGCGGCACGCCCAGGTCCGTCACGGTGCCGCGCCGCGACCTCGAGCTGCATGAGCCGCGAGCTCATCAGGGTGCCGGCGAGATCGCGCTGGATCATCGCGTACACGATCGTCGACCCGTCCGGCGACCACGGACGGATGCTCCGGCCACTCGCCGCTGCGGCCTTCGGCGGGCCAGCTGCCCTCGCGTCTCCGGAAACGATCGTGACCTCGCCCGTCTCCAGGTCGCGGACGCCGATCTCGCCCGGTGTCTCCCGTCGACGTCGGGTGAAGGCGATCCTCGTGCCGTCGGGGGAGTACGCGGGCTCCATCTCCGAGCAGTCGCAGCAGTCGTCGAGATCGTCCGCAGGCCGGTGCCGTCGAGTCCGACCTCGTAGATCCGGGACGGACCATCGGCGGGCTCGTCGTTGAACATGACCTTCAGGTGGTCGGGGGAGACGTCAGCGTGGTTCTTGCCGCCCGCCGGCTCGCCGGGCAGGAGCTCCGTGATCGTGCGTCCCGCGGCGGATCCATGATGTACAGCCGGCGTTCTGTCGTAGTTGCCCTCGCGTTCGCTCGACCTCTCGGAGCCGTCGAGTGCGTTGCCCAGGTGCTGCACGAGGAGGCGGCCGCGGGACGTCCGAGTAGTCCTCGACGTCCGAGGTGGACGGCACCGGTGTGGGGGAGGGGGCGGCGGTCGGTGCGGGCAGCGGTGTTGGGGCCGGTGTCTCCGGTCCTCGGGACCCGACGGCGATGCACGCCCAGGCCGGCGACCGCCGCGAGCGCGACGGTCGCCGCCAGAATGGCGAAGCGATTCATGGGTTGGGACCTCCACGGCAGGCGCCAGGCCCGCCGCTGTGGGATCGAGGGAAGGGCGCTCTCAACGATGCTCAACAGCTCGCGGGGCGCGACGGACGGATCGGCCTCGAGCCAGTCCGCGATGCGGGGGTCGAAGCCGGGATCGGGGGTTCGGCTCATGCCGGTCGCTCCTCGGACGTCACGAGGGACGCGCTGGGTTCGTCGAGCGCGGTCCGCAGCTGACGGACCGCGTAGTGGAGGCGGGACCGCGCGGTCCCTTCGGGAATGCCCAGGGTCGCCGCGATCTCCGTGAGCGGGTACCCCAGGTGGTGGTGCAGCACGACGACGGAGCGCTGCTCCGGCGTGAGCTTCCGGAAGGCGTGCTCGAGCTCGTCACGGCTCGCCACGGAGCGGGCGATGTCGGCCTCGATGGGTGGCTCGAAGGGGATGACCCGCACCCGCGCCGTCCATCGGCGCTCGCTGCGGGCCTCCGTATAGCCGGCGTTGACGACGAGCTTCGCGAGCCAGGCGTCGAATCTCGCCGGGTCGCGGAGCGTCGGGAGGTCGCGCCACGCGCCGATCAGCGCCTGCTGGGCGGCATCCTGGGCGCGATGGGGATCGCGCAGAACCCGGTACGCAAGCGCGTAGCACCGGTCCGCGCTGTCACAGGCGAGGGAGGTGAAGGCCTCCCGGTCGCCGCGCATCGCGCGTGCCACGAGCTCGTCGCGCATCGGACTCCTCGGCTGCGCGCGGCCAGCAAGGCCGCGTCACTCACTATGGAGCCGCGACCCGGCGATTCGTTCAGACGCGCTCAGAAGTCGAGGCGGACGAGCAGGCGCGGCAGGCCCGCCGAGTGGGCGCCCGTCTCGAGCACCCGGCGGAACCCGGCGGCGTCGAACATCGTGGCGATGCCGACGAACGCGAAGGAGACGTCCACCCGACGGCCGCCGGGGTCGATCGGGTAGGCCTCCACGCCGGGTGCGCCCGCCTCGCGCGCGGCCTCGACGACGTGGGCGAGGAGCGCCCGCGCGACGCCCTTGCGCCGATACCCGACCCGGATCCGGAAGCAGCCGATGGACCACACCGGCCGGTCGTCGATGGCGGGGATCGTCCTCGAGCGTTGCAGCCGCGGCGTCTCGGTCCGGACGCTCACGCCGCACCAGCCGGCTGGCTCCCCGTCGAGGTAGGCGATGAACCCGGGTGGGACGTCGAAGGCGAGCTGGGCGCGCAGCGTCTCGCGGTTCGAGCCACCCTTCGGCAGGCCGTACGCGGACGCGGGTCCGCGCCACGCCTGGCACCAGCAGCCGCGCTCCCCGTCGCCACCCAGGAGCAGCTCGATGTCGTCCCAGCGGTTCGCCGACGCAGGGACGATCACGAGGCTCACGTAGGCCTCGCGACGATCGGCGTCGTGAGCCTGCCCAGTCGCTCCACCTCGAGCGTCACCTCGTCGCCCGGCTCCAGCCACCTCCCCAGCGTCGCGTCCCGCACCTCGAGCAGGCATCCGCCGCCGACCGTCCCGGTGCCAAGCAGCTCGCCCGGCCGCAGGTGCACATCGGCCGACGCGCGCGCGACCATGGCGCCCATGGAGTGGTGGATCGACGCCCACGTGCCGCGGGTGGCCTCGACGACGCGCATTCCCGTGGCGTCCGGCGTCCGGATGGTCGCGGTGATCGCGAGGTCGGGCGCGGTGGAGCCAGGCGGCCGCCGGTCGGCCAGCTCGTCCGGCGTCACCAGCCAGGGCCCGATCGAGAGCGCGAAGTCCTTGCCCTTCGCGAACCCCATCCTGACCACCGACTCCTCTCGCTGGAGGTCCCGTGCGGACCAGTCGTTGAGCACCAGGTACCCGCCGATCGCGTCCTCACCCTGCTCCTCGGGCACGTTCGCAACCGACGTGTCGACCAGCGCGCCGACCTCGGCCTCGTAGTCCAGCTCCACGGAGCCCGACGGCGCCCAGACCGGATCGCCGTCGCCGCGGATCTCGGACGCGTTCGAGAAGTAGAAGATCGGCAGGCGGTGCCAGGCCTCCGGGAGCTCGCGGCCGCCGCGCGCCCAGGTCGACGCTGCATGCCGCTCGAAGGCGTAGAAGTCCCGGAACGACGACGGCTGCAGGATCGGCGGCCCGAACCGGACCTGGTCGTCGCGCAGGATCGCCTCGTCGTCGTCCGCCCCGCCCCGTGGGACGAACCCGTCGACCAGCTCGGCGAGCGCGGCGACTCGGAGCCCGCGCGCGAGCAGGTCGTCGAGCGTCGTGACAGGAACCTTCGTGAGGACGCGGTCCCGCAGCACGGGACGGGCCTCGACGGCCCGCTGCCTGGCGATCTCAAGGTCCACCCAGTACACGCCGTCGCCGTCGATCGCGGCCGCGAGCCGCCAAGGGGAATCCTGGTCGTACTTGTCACGGACATGGGCGAGGCGCATGCCCGCAGTCTACGGAGGCGGCGCGGCACGGTGGATCGCCGTGCCGCTGACCACCTACTTGATCGGCGTACCGTCGGCGCCGACGACGTACCACTTCTCGGCCAGGCCCTGGCCGCTCACGTCACCGGCGGCGGCGTCGCCCGCGAAGTAGTAGAGCGGCATGCCATTGAAGGTGACCTGGGCTGACCCGTCGTCGGGCCGGGTGATCGTTCCGAAGTCCGCGGCATCGAGGCCGGCCCCGAGCGTCGGCGCCGTCGTGCCCGCGAGCGCGGGCCAGTTGACGAGGCAGTCACCGGTGCAGGTGGAGGTTCCGCCGGTGTCCGCCGTGAAGATGTACAGGGTCATGCCGGCGCCGTCGACGAGGACGGTGCCCAGCGACGTCTCGGCGAGGTTGATGGTCGCTCCGCCCGCGGCGGGTTCGGAGGCAGCCGTCGCCTCCGTCGGCTCGGTCGTCGGGGCGACCGTGGGCGCGGGCGTCGATGTGCCGCTGCTGCCGCACGCGGCGAGGACGAGCGTCGCGCCGAGGATCGGTGCGAAGAGGCGGATCATGCGCATCGGGTTGTACTCCTGTCCGGGAACGCGGTGGACACGGACGCGTACGTGAGGGTGGCGCCCGCGGTTTCGCGGACGGCAGACGTGGCGCACACTGGCACGCATGAGCGATCAACCGTCCGAACCCCCCGACGCCGCCGATGCCGTCGCCCGCCTGACGGCCGCGCGCGATGCCCTCGCCGCCCTCCGCCCCCGGGTCGTCGCACGTGGGCCGTGGCCCCTGGCCACTGACTTCGGCATCGGCCCGGAAGCGTCGTGGGGACCGCGGGAGGTGCTCGCGCACGTCGCGGAGATGCTCCCCTTCTGGCTCGGCGAGTTCGAGCGTGTCGCCGATGCGCGCCGACCGCCGGGGGATGCCGAGCCGTTCGGCCGCGTGTCCGGCGACGCGCTGCGCCTGGGCATCCTCGAGCGCGATCGCACGCTCCCGCTGCGCGAGCTGTTCGACCGGGTGGAAGCGGGCATCGATCGCTGGGTCGCCCGGATCCCCACGGTCGCGCCGGAGGAGGGGAGCGCCCGTGGCCTGCACCCGCGCGACGGCGACGTCGGCGCGACGTGGATCCGGGACCGCTACGTTGTGATCCACCTGGAGGAGCACGTGGCCCAGCTTGAGGCGATCCTCTCGGACCGTTGAGCGCTCGCGGTCGGTCCGTAACCCGGCCGAAAGGCACGCGCACCCAGACTCGTCGCAGCCGGGCATCATGCGGGTCGTAGCGGGGGCTACCCGGTCTCGGCCGCTCCCCGACGCCCTGGTGCCGGGCTCGCGGGCGACCCCGTGCACTCCGGCCACCGGCCGGGCGCCCGAAGATTGAACGCTGGGTCACGTGGCGCGACCAGTAGAGTCGGACGACGCCCCCGATGGGCGCCAACCGAGGGCCAAGGTGGAGCTCGAACTGCTGGCTGCGGCACAGCGCGGCGATGAGGCGGCATTCGTCGACCTCATCCGCGTGCGCAGCAACCGGCTGTTCGCCACTGCCCACCGGATCCTCCGTGATGTCGACCGGGCCGAGGACGCCCTCCAGGACGCGCTGGTGATCGCCTGGCGTGACCTGCGGGCGCTCCGCGATCCGGACCGGTTCGACGCGTGGCTGACCCGGCTCCTCGTCAACGTCTGCATCGCCCAGGCGACGCGTGAGCGCCGCCGAACCGCAAACCTGCGGCTGCTGCCGATCGACGGACCGGCCGCACCCGACGAGCTGCTCACGGTCGGTGACCGCGACCTGCTCGACCGCGGGTTCCGGCGAATCCCGCCGGAGCAGCGGGCGATCCTCGTCCTGCATCACTTCCTCGGGTATGCACCGTCCGAGATCGCCGAGACCCTCGGCATCCCGCCCGGCACCGCCCGATCGCGCCTCCATCACGCCCACCGCGCCATGCGTGCCGCGCTCGACGCGGACGCCCGCACCGTCGAAGGGGAGCGCTCGGCATGACGCACGAACGCAATCTCGACCGCCTCCTCGACACCTGGTTCGCCGATGGACCCGTCGAGACGCCCGACCGCGTCCTCGACGACGTGACAGCGCGCATCCACCGGCAGCCGCAGCGGCCTGCGTGGCGTCTCGCCCTGAGGGAGAGTCCCGTGAACGCCTACCTCAAACCACTCGCCGCGATCGCCGCGGTGATCGCCATCGCCGTCGTCGGCCTGTACCTCGTCCGCGAGCCCGGTGGCGTCGCAGCCCCGGCCCCGACGCCGAGCCCGACGGTCGCCCCGACCGCCAGCCCGTCCCCGAGCCCCTCGCCGTCCGCGAGTCAGTCACCCGTCGCCGTCACCTGCGACGACGGGACGACCACGAGCTGCGCCGGCACCCTTGCGCCGGGGGAGCACAGCTCGGTCGCATTCCAGCCCGGCCTGACGTTCACCGCGGACACGCCGTGGACGAACACGTTCGACATCGCTCGCACATACAACCTTCGCCCGGTGCCCCGCAGCTTCGACGTCCAGGTCCTGAGCCAGCTCGCGATCCCGGAGCAGAACGCCGAGTGCTCGCCGTCTGCCAGGACCGGCGCCGGGAACACGGTCGCCGATTGGGTCGAGTTCATCACGACGCACCCGGGCCTCACGGTCGCGAAGTCGACGCCGGTGGCGATCGCCGGCCACGAGGGCCAACAGATCCAGTTCCATGTTGCCGCCGACTGGACCGAGCGCTGCCCGGACAGCATCGGGCCTGCGGTCGTGGTCTTCACTGACAGCAACACGCCGCCGCAGCGCGCGGTCTGGTTCGATGACCACCGGGTCACCGTCTGGCTCCTCGACGTCGACGGCGCCACGGTCGCGATCCACCTCGACAGCGGCCCATCGACCAACATCAACGACGCGGACGTCCAGGCCTTCCTGCCCGTCCTCGAGTCGATGTCCTTCGCGCCGGCTCCCTGACCGATTCGACCGGCGGGCCGTCGCGATCGCCTTCCTCGCGACGATCGTCGGCCCGCCGTTCCATTACGGGCTGCGTGCCGGTGGGCTCTCCCCGACGCAGGCGGTCCAGGCCCAGGTGGCGCTCGTGGTCCCGTGGCTGGAGGCCCGCGCGGGCTGAAGCCGGACACGAAGAAGCCCCCGTCGGTGACGGGGGCCTCGTGCGTGACTTCTCGTGAACGCCTAGGCGGCGAACTCCCGGAGCTTGCGGCTGCGGGACGGGTGGCGCAGCTTGCGCAGCGCCTGGACCTCGATCTGGCGGATCCGCTCGCGCGTCAGGCCGAACTCGCGGCCGACCTCCTCGAGCGTCCGGGCGTGCCCGTCGTCGAGGCCGAAACGGAGACGCAGGACCCGCTGCTCGCGGCCGTCGAGGCTCGCCAGCACGTGCTCGATCTGCTCGCGTCGCATGCGGTCCGCGACCACGTCGAGCGGCGACACGGCGTCCTCGTCCGGGATCAGCTCGCCGAGCTCCGCGTCGCCCTCGTCGCCGACCGGCGACTGGAGGGACACGGGCTCGCGGCCGAGCTTTCGGATCTCCTCGACGCGCTGGGGCGTCATCGCCGGCGTCTCGTCGGGGAGAGCCGCCGCGATCTCGGTGTTGGTGGGCTCGCGGCCGAGTTGCGTCGACAGCTCGCGCACGACGCGCGCCACGCGGCCCATCGTCTCGACCATGTGGACCGGGATCCGGATGGTCCGGCTCTGGTCCGCGAGGCCGCGCTGGATCGCCTGGCGGATCCACCAGGTGGCGTAGGTGCTGAACTTGAAGCCGCGCTCGTACTCGAACTTGTCGACGGCGCGGATCAGGCCCGCGTTGCCCTCCTGGACGAGGTCGAGCAGGCCCATGCCGGCCTGGTTGATGTACTTGCGCGCGATCGACACGACCAGGCGCAGGTTCGCGGAGGTCAGGTGGTCGCGGGACTGCTTCGCGAGATCCTTGAGCGCCGGGACCATCTCGTCGATGACGTCCGCGTCGCGGCCGGACTCCAGCCAGCGGCGGATCGCCGGGAAGGCCACCTCGCCGCGGGCCCAGTCACGGAGGTCCTTCAGGGCGGCGTTCGCGCGGAGCTCCGCGTTCGGCCGGCCGAGCTCGCCCTCGATCCAGTTCATGACGTCCAGGAACGAGTCCGCGTCGAGACGCTCGTTGTAGAGCGACCGGAGATCCTGGGCGCGCACGAGGCGCTCCTTGAGGGCGTCCGTCTCGGCCACCTTGAGCGCATCCGCGAGCCCGAGGGCGGGAGCGGTCACGAACAGGTCCATCGCGTCGTCCGAGCGGAGGGCGCTCTCGACGATGCGGTGGGCCTCGGCCGCGAACGGCACGACGTAGCGCTTGTCCTTGGCGCGGGCGGTGGGCTCGGTGGTATGGAGCGTCCACTCGTGGATGCTGAGGAGCACCTTCCATGGCTCCTCGTCGATCTGGGCGCCGAGCTCCATGCCCTTGGCGAGGATGACCTCCTCCTCGGCGGTGAGCAGCGGCACGCGGCCGATCTCGCGGAGGTAGAGGCGCACGGAGTCGTCCGTGTCCAGGACCTCGGCCGCGACCGGTTCCGGCTCTGCCTCTCCTCCTTGGCCTTGGCCTTGGGCGCGGGCGGCGCGACGACGGACTCCGGCTCGACGGTCAGCGCTTCCTGCGCCTCCAGCTCCGCGGCTTCCGGATCCAGCTCGATGGACGCCGCCGCGAGCTCTGCCTCGGTGTCTTTTGCAGGGGTAGATGACTCGATGGAAATCACGGTGCTCCAACTGGCTGCGCCGGACCCAGCCGTACGGCGCCTCAAAACTCTCGACCACTCGCCCGGTGCTCGGTCCGGGCCGCGAGCCAGGCCACGCCCGCCTGACACACGTAGTGGCGTGTCAAATCGACACGCCATTGGCCTATCAGTCTAGGCCATTGGCGCACGCTTGACAACCCCCCAAGTCGATACCCAAGGGGAGTATTCGCTACAGTCGCATGACAGGCGCGTTGCGCCCCTCCACGGCTACCTCGTGAACGAGAGCAGCGCCGTGTGCACCGAGTCGTCGATGAGGGTCAGCGTCAGCTCCCGACAGGTGCCGGCCCAGGACTTGCTGGTCTTCCAGGTGTACGTGTACTCACCGGTCTCGGGGTCGTAGGCGAGCGCCGACTGCCCGGCCGTTGCCGCCTCCTCGGCCGGGCCGATCGGCGCGAACCCGTCGCAGGCCACCGGCCGCGAGGTGGGCGAACCTGCCGCGATGACGTCGAGCCCGAAGTCCTCGCCCAGAGCGAATCTGATCGGCACGGCCTGCCCCGCCTTCACGACGTTGACGTCCACGTTGCTCACGGGACCACGGAAGCCCGAGAAGTCGTAGGTCGGGGTGAGATCGACGATCACGGGGTCGTGGTCGGACACCCGGAACTCGTCCGGCGCATAGAGCGTGCTGATGAGATTCGCCGTCTTGAAGTCCATGTTGTAGTCCAGCACCGACGGCTCGTCGGCGTTGATGTGGTATTCGGCGACGGCGCGGACCTGCGCGACGAGGCTGGGCGAGCCCAGCGCGTGGTCCAGGTAGCCCCACTGGCCGTCGAAGACGTACGAGTACGCGTCGGAGCCGAGGAACTGGTCGACGAGGTTCGTATAGCCCTCGGCTTTGAGCAGGCTGACCGGATCCTCCATCGCGTAGCTGTTGAGATCGCCGAGGATCAGGACGTCGGGGTCGCCTGTGCCCGTCGGATCCGTGTCGAGCCACGCGTCGAGCGCCATCGCGGCCGCCGTCCGGACGGCGTTGCAGTTGCCCTGCCCGTCACCTGCGTCGGGGACGTCGCAGGCGGATCCCTTGGACTTGAGGTGGTTGGTGTCGACGATGAAGTCGGCGCCGGTCGCGTTGACCTCGAAGGCCTGGGCGAGCGAGGGCCGGCTCCTGGGCGCCGAGTCGCCGCCATTCACGAACTCGACGCTGTTGAGGACGGCGGTCTGCCCGATGGGCGTGACCACGGCGGGCTTGTACAGCATCCCGACCTTGATCGCGTCAGTGCCGAGCGCGTTCACCTCGCCCGTGCCGGAGTCCGCGTCGATGAAGGCGAAGGTGCCGGGCGCGGTCGCCGCGTTGAGCTGGTCGACGAGCGTCTGGAGGGCGCTGTCGGGTCCGTACCCATCGTTCTCGATCTCGTTGAGGCCGATGACGTCCGGGTTCATCGCGAGGATGGCCGCGATCGTCTTGGGCGACTGGCGGTCGAACTCGGCCTGGGTGTCCGCCCCGCGGCAGTCTGCGGGCGCCCCACCGACGCCGAAGCGGCAGTTGTTGACGGAGTCGGGGAGGCCGTCGAAGGTGTTGAAGTAGTTCAGGAGGTTCATCGCCACGGCGCGGACCTGGCCGACCTTGGCGGGGGCACCGGCTGGGCGAGGGTTTGCCGCCTCGAAGTTCACGACGCCGCTCAGCGCGCCGACCGGCCGGATTCGATAGGCGTTCCCGCTCGCGCTGTTGCCGGCCCACGTGTAGTTCAGGACGCCGACGATGCCGGTGGCGGTGTCGCCGCCACGCAGGGTGTTGGACGCCGAGAGCGGCGCGCCACCTCGGGCGAACAGGATCGGGTCCGGGTTCTGCGCCTGCGACGCGTCGTCGAGGATGATCTTGCGGAGGTTGTTCGCGGCCTGGAGATCGAGGGCATCGCCGCCGGGGGCCACGACGTTCGTCGGCTGCTGGAGCCGGCCACCCTGAGAGAGCACGACCTGTCCGAACCGGCCGAGCTGGAAGTGCTCCGTGACCGACATCTCCTGCGGCAGGCGGACGAGCATGCCCTCGTACGCCTCGAGCGCGTCGGGGGCGGCGACCGGGAACGTCACGTCGGTCGGGGTGACCGTCCCCGTTCCGCACTTGACGATCGTGCCAACGGAGACCTGCGACTGGCCCTGGTTCTCGCCCGCCGTGCCCGTCACCCGGACGACATCGCCGAGGTCCACCGTGTTGGCGTTGCTGCCCTCGAACACGAAGATGCCGTCGGACGTCGCCGGGTCGCCGTCACCGACGGGATCCTGGAGGAAGAAGCCACGCAGGGCCGGGCTGGCGCCCTCGTAGTCACCCACCACGACGCCCTGGGTCGTGCGCGTGCCTGTCGAGTGCGACCGTCGCCCCCGAACCCTGGATCGCTGGGATGGCCGTGTACGGCTGGGTGCAGACGTCGACGGACCGTGAAGCCGACCACGACGTCGTCGACCATGAGGTCCGGCGGATCGTCGGTGTCCTGGTCGGTCACGTGCGCAGCAACGACCGTCAGCGTGCACGTCTCGCCGTCCACGAGGTCGACGGCCGGGATCGAGCGGTGAAGGTGGTCGGCCCGCCGCCGACGCTCCACGCTCACCGTGCCGCTCGTCGAGCAGGTGAGCGTGAACCACGGACCCGGTCGACGTTGACCGGCTCGGAGAAGGTGACGCTCAGGTCGGCGCCGGGCGCGACGCTCGCGGCGCCATCTGCGGGAACGGTCGAGGCGACGCCGGGGGCCGTGTCCTCCGGCGGTGCCGCAGCTCGCCGTGTGGGCTCCGAGCCCGTCGAACGTGTCGGTGGCGAAGCCCGTCCACTCGACGGCGGGATCGAAGGCGTCGGTTCCGTTGGCGTCGCCTGCGCAGACCGTCGCGAGGCGACGGAGCGTGTTGTCCGCGGTGCTGGTGAGGCCCGTGCCCCACTCGCGTCCCGGGATCGAAACCCTCCTGGCCCGATGAGAATCGACGACGGTCGTGCCCTTGCGCAGCTGGACCGCGTCGTCGCCGTTGAACCAGCCCGACCCGTTGGTCTGGTCGGCCTGGGCGAGGATCGCGGCGGTCGCGGCCGAGCTGCGCGACGACGAAGACATCGCCGCTGGCGACCGTGCCCGACAGGGGGATCGTCAGCGTCGCGGTGCCACCGTTGAACGACATGAACACGTTGTAGACACCCGTGCCGCAGGTCAACCGACGCACCCGTGCCGTTGTAGATCTCGAGCGCCTTGTTGTTGCTGCTGCCCTCGATGTACTCGGAGATGAACAGCTCCGTGGGATCGGCTGCCCCGACCGGGGCCGCCGTGACGGGCAGCAGCGCCGCCGTCATGAGAGTCGCGGCAGCGAGGGCGCGCAGGCGGCGGCCAAGGGGCGAGATCACGAGCGTCTCCTCCGATGTGCCCTCGGTCCGCCGACGCACCACCGGCGCGAGCTGGACCCGGACGCTGGTCTCGAACATGCCGGCCGCCGCCAACCACGATTCCGGCGACCTCGTCGTACCAGTCTGGCGCATCGGTGCAAGGCGCGAGCACCTGTCCCGGCGAGCGGTTCCTATCCCGCGGCGGTGACCGCCGCAGCCCGCGCGTCACCGTCGGCATCGAGGACCGTCCTGATCGCCATCTCGCCTAGCATGTGGACCATCGGCGGACCCATGTGGCCGGCCACGACGACATCCACCCGGTGGTCGAGCAGGAACCGGGCGATGCGGGCATGGTGGCCGCCCTCTGTTCCTTCGTCGTGCAGGACGTCCCAGCCCACCTCGTGGTTCTCGACTTGGACGATCGAGCCGTCGACAACCGTGAACACGGCCACCCATGCAGCCCGCCCCCAGCGCGGGTCGATCGTGCCCTCGGGCGTCACCGGAATGCAGACGATCATCGGCCCGTCACGTCCCGTAGCCGACCGCGAACGGGAGCGAGTCGCCGCCGTCCGCCTCCCAGCGGGCGAGCATCGCTCGTGCCAGGTCGCGGACCGGACCGGGCGCGTCGGCATCGGCGGCGGCCGTGCTCAGGAGCTCCCAGTCGTCGCCCGAGAGCTCGCCCGCGAAGGTGCCCTCGCCGTCGATGAAGTCGAGGCCGATCCAGTCGAGCGCCGACTCCGCGTCGTCGAGGGTGGGGAAGGTGGCGATCGGTGTCATGCAGGCATCATCTTCGCCTGTGCAAGCTGCACCAGGTTGCCGCTCGTGTCGTCGAGGACTGCCGTGATCACGGGCCCCACGTCGAGCGGGTCCTGCGTGAACGTGACGCCCAGGTCCCGGAGCCGCGCGACCTCGGCCTCCATCTCGTCGACGGCGAGCTGCAGGAACGGGATGCCGTCCTCAACCAGCGACGACTTGAACGGACCGACAGCAGGATGCACGGACGGCTCCAGCAGGAGCTCCATCCCGTCCGGGTCCTCGGGCGACACGACGGTGAGCCAGCGGTGCTCGCCGAGCGGGACGTCGTGCTTCACGACGAAGCCCAGGGTGTCCGTGTAGAACCTGAGCGCCGAGGCCTGGTCGTCGACGAAGACGCTCATCAGTCGCATGCGCATGGGTGCTCCTTCAGGTGGCCGGCCGGTCGAGCCAGCGAGCGACGCCGGACGCGAGCGGCCCGAGGTCGAGATCGTGGAACTTGTAGCGGCCCACCCGCCGAACCCGGACGAGGCCGGCGTCCTCGAGGACGGCGAGGTGCTGGCTGACGGCCTGGCGCGTCGGGACGCGCCCGCCGCGCATCGAGAGGCGAGAGCAGAGCTCGAACAGGGTCTGTCCGTCCCGCTCGGCGAGCGCATCGACGATGGCCCGGCGGGTGGGGTCGGCCAACGCCTTGAACACGTCTCCCACGGCGCGACAATAGGCAAGTAATTGCTTGCCTGTAAAGCTCAGACTCCGGGGTGGTGCTCGAGCGGTGGGGGAGCGTACCCTGCCTGCAACACAACAGCACGAGGACCAGATGCAAGCCGAGCGCCCCACCCATCTCATCGACCCGGTCTGCGGGATGACCGTCGACGTCGCGAAGGCCGAGACGGCCGGCCTCCTGCTCGAGCACGACGGCCGCACGTATGCGTTCTGCCGGTCCGGCTGCCGCCGCGCGTTCGTCGAGGAGCCCGAGACGTACGTCGCGGAGGCCGACGCCGCAGCGCCGACCGCCCGAGTCGCACTCGCACGGCGGCGCCGATGCGCACCCCGTCATCGACGAGGGAATGCGGCGCTGGTACGAGAGCTGCTCGTGCTGCCTGTCCGACGCCTACCCGGAGATCAAGGCGCAGCTCGATGCGGAGCGGGCGGCCGCCGCCCAGGCGCCCGTCGACCCGGGCATCTGCGAGGTCGCCGAGGCGGGCGAGGTCGTCCCGCCACCGAGCCCGTCGCCCCCGGCGGTCTGAGCACATGGCGTCCCTCGATCGACGTGCCGCCCGACGCCCTGGGTGCGCTCGCCGCGCACGTCGCGGACGAGGAGGCGCGTGTCCACGGGCGGCTCCCCGATCGCCGGCGGTCGCAGCGTTCGCCGACGGCGTGGTCTCGCTCCTGTTCCCCGACGGCCGGGACGAGCCGCGATCCGCGGCCGGCATCCGCGCGGAGCTCGAGGCCACGGTGCGCGGCGCTGCGCCCGGTCCTCCTGCCGCTGGGCGACGTGCTTCCCGACGCACCCGAGGCCCTCGCCGGCCGGTTCGTCTCGCAGCTTCCCCACATCCACGAGCAGCTCACCCTCGATGCGGCCGCGATCGAGGCCGGCGACCCGGCCGCGCACGGCATCTCGGAGGTGGTCCTCGCGTACCCGGGGTTCCAGGCGCTCGCCTTCCACCGCATCGCGCACGCGCTCCACCGCGAGCGGATTCCCCTCGTCCCGCGGATGATCTCGGAGATCGCGCACTCGCGGACCGGCGTCGACATCCATCCCGCCGCGACCATCGGCCGTTCGTGCTGCATCGACCACGGGACCGGCGTCGTGATCGGGGAGACGGCCGTCATCGGCGACGAGGTCAAGCTCTACCAGGGCGTCACCCTCGGTGCCCTGTCCGTGAGCAAGGCCGCGTCCGGCATCAAGCGCCACCCGACGATCGGGGACCGGGTCGTCATCTACGCGGGGGCCACGGTCCTCGGCGGCGACACCGTGGTCGGCCACGACAGCATCATCGGCGGCAACGTCTGGCTCACCCACTCGGTCCCGCCCAACTCGCTCGTGTACCACCAGAGCCAGGTCCGCGTCCGGACCGTGGCCGAGATGGCCGAGCCGACCGACTTCGTCATCTAGCGTCCCGGAGGCTCCAGTGATCTTCTCGTCCGTCCTCGACACCATCGGCGACACGCCCCACATCCGGATCAACAAGCTGTACGACCCGCGCGTCAGCGTGTGGGCGAAGGCCGAGCGGCAGAACCCCGGCGGCTCGATCAAGGACCGCATCGCACTCTCGATGATCGAGGACGCCGAGACGCGCGGCGTGATCGGTCCCGGCTCGGTGATCATCGAGCCGACCTCGGGCAACACCGGCATCGGGCTCGCGCTCGTGGCCGCGGTCAAGGGCTACCGGCTGATCCTCGTGATGCCGGAGTCGATGTCCGTCGAGCGCCGCAAGGTGATGACGATGTACGGGGCGGAGCTCGACCTGACACCGCGGGAGCTCGGGATGAAGGGGTCCATCGCCCGGGCCCGCGAGATCGCCGAGCAGACCCCGAACGCCTGGATCCCGATGCAGTTCGACAACCCGGCGAACGTCGAGGTCCATCGCCGCACGACGGCCGAGGAGATCGCGCGCGACTTCCCCGACGGCCTCGACTACATCGTCACCGGCGTCGGCACCGGCGGTCACATCACGGGTGTCGCGGAGGTCCTCAAGCCGCGCTGGCCGGCGCTGAAGGTGTACGCAGTCGAGCCGACGCTCTCGCCGGTTCTCTCGGGCGGGACGCACACGCCGCACCCGATCCAGGGCATCGGCGCGGGGTTCGTGCCGGGGGTCATGCGCACGGACCTCCTCGACGGGATTCTCCAGGTCGCACCCGAGGACGCGTTCGCGTACGCGAAGCGGGCCGCGCGCGAGGAGGGCCTCCTGATCGGAATCTCGTCGGGCGCCTCCCTGGCGGCCGTGGCCCAGCTGCTCCCGGACATGGCGGACGGCTCGCGGATCCTGACCTTCACCTACGACACGGGTGAGCGCTACCTGTCCATCGAGGCGCTCGCGGGCTGACGCCCCGGGGCGTCGAAGCGCAGGGCCCGCGATCGCCACGAGCCCTGCGCCGGTCGAGATCAGCCTCCGAGGGCCACCGCCCAGTCGGCCGCCACGGCGGCGCTCCACGGCTGCGTGTACCCGCAGCCCCAGGCGAACTGCGCGTCGCCGGCGACAAGGTATCGCTCGCCAACCTCCAGGTTCGGGCCCCCGGCGGACGTGATCGCGGTGCCCGTCATGCCCGGCGCCTGGAGCGAGAGGGTGCCATCCCCGCCGCCTCGATACGCCTCGTTCACGTTGAACGTCACCGTGTCGCCGTCGATTGCCTTGACGGTTCCGTCGAAGGCAAACGCCCGGTTGGCGAGCGTGTCCAGGCTGTACAGCTCGACGCACGCTGCCGAGCCCGTGTCCTGCGACGGCGTGGGCGCGAGGGGCGCGGGGGAGAATTGCCCCGCGACCAGCACGAGGGCAAGCGCGCCGGCCGCGCCGAGCACGCCGAGGCCGAGAAGCCGGCTTCGCTGAGGGGTTCTGGTCCTGTCGTCGTTCATGACGGTCTCCTGCATCCTCGCTCGAACGCGGGCGAGGCTCGCGGAGGGCAGGTCGTCGTCGGAGACCGGATTGACGGCTCGAAGCTCTTCCAGGGGATCAGGCCCGTGAGACTGGTTCATGTGGAACGATCCCCTGCTGACCGACCAGGCACCATGCCCTTCGACTGGTTCGGTGTCCGGAGGCCGTCGATTCCTTTCGCGATGATGTCGAGCTCACTCGCGAACCGCTTCCGTGCTCGATGGAGGCGGATCGCGACGGCGTTCGCGCTGATCCCGAGTACCGCTCCGGCCTCCGCCTGGCTCAGCCCGTCCCAGGCCAGAAGCGTGAGGAGCTCCCGATCGCCGGCCGGGATGGCCATGAGGGCCTCAGAGGCTGGCGAGGCCGGCGCCGGAACGGGACTTCGCGTCGGCACCTGACGGAGCCGGTCGAGCAGATTGCGGGATCGCTGGCCGCCTCGCCGCCGATTGGACGCGACGCGCCTCGCGATGGCGAGCAGCCACGGCAAGGCCGACTCCGCGGGCGGCATCCGATCAACCCGTCGCCACGCGACGGCGAACGTCTCGCCGACGACGTCCTCAGCATCGGCGATGGAGTCGGTCCGACGCATCGCGTACGCAAGCACGCGCCGATGATGCGCCTCGAACACAGCGCCCAATCGCGCGGCTGCCTGGCCGTCCGTCTCTGCCATCGCGCTGCAGACGCCGGGGGCGTCGCCTCGGTTCCCGCCCTTGGCTGGCTCGCTGACCGGATCCTGACCCCGACCCGACAGCAGGTCGATGGACCGTCTGCGGGCTGAGGCCGGGACTTGACCCCGTCGGTGATACTGGGGGGGAGTATGAGCCACCACGATCCCGACCCGCACGCCGGCATGGCGCACGGGGCCACGCCGACGACACCGGCCGCCCACTTGCCCGAGCACGCTGCCGCCGGTCACGCCGCCGCCGGCCACGACGCGCACGCAGGCGGCCATGACAAGCACGCGGGCCACTCCGTCGCGATGTTCCGCGACAAGTTCTGGCTGAGCCTCCTGCTCACGATTCCCGTCGTGCTGCTCAGCCACGATGTTGCGATGTGGCTGGGCTACGAGATCCCGGCCATCCCGGGGCTCGAGTACCTCCCGGCCATCCTCGGCACGATCGTCTTCTTCTATGGCGGGATGGTGTTCATTCGCGGCGCCGCCGGAGAGCTCCGCGACCGGCAGCCCGGGATGATGACCCTCATCTCGCTCGCGATCCTCGTGGCGTTCGTCACGCTCGTGGGCCGGCACCCTCGGCCTGTTCGAGGTCGAGATCTGGTGGGAGCTCGCGACCCTGATCACGATCATGCTGCTCGGCCACTGGCTCGAGATGCGCTCGATCGCCCAGGCGCGCGGCGCGCTCGCCGCGCTCGCGGACCTGCTCCCCGACACCGCCGAGCGGGTGACCGCCGACGGGAACCGAGACCGTGGCGCTGGCCGCGCTCGCCGAGGGCGATGTCGTCCTCGTGCGGCCGGGCGGCCGCGTGCCCGTCGACGGCACGGTCGACGGAGGGCTCGGCCGACGTCGACGAGTCGCTGATCACCGGCGAGTCGCGGGCGGTCCTCGAAGACGCCCGGAGACGCGGTCATCGCGGGAACGGTCGCCGCCGGTGGGTCGCTCCGGATCAGCGTCACCGCGACCGGCGAGGGCACCGCGCTGTCGGGGATCATGCGCATGGTCGCCGCGGCCCAGGCGTCGGCGTCGAAGGCACAGGCCCTCGCGGACCGGGCGGCGGCGCTGCTGTTCTACGTCGCGCTCGGCGCGGGTGCGGTGACGCTCGCCGGCTGGTGGCTGCTGGGCTATCCCGAGGATGCGCTGGTGCGGACGGCGACCGTCCTCGTCATCGCCTGCCCCCACGCACTGGGTCTCGCCATCCCGCTGGTGATCGCGATCTCGACCTCGCTCGGCGCCCGCAACGGGCTGCTCGTGAAGGATCGGATCGCCCTCGAGCGTGCTCGCGAGCTGGACATGGTCATCTTCGACAAGACCGGGACGCTGACCCGGGGCGAGCCCGCCGTCGCCGGGACCGCCGTCGCCGAGCGGCGTCGATGAGGCGCAGCTGCTCCGTCTCGCGGCATCGGTCGAGGCCGACTCGGAGCACCCGCTCGCGCGGGCCATCGTGCGAGCCGCGGCGGAGCGGGGGATCGACCCCGCGCCGGCAGACGCCTTCGAGGCCCTGGCCGGACGCGGCGCCCGCGCGATCGTCGACGGCCGGGTCGTCCACGTCGGTGGACCCCGCCTGCTCGGGGAGCTGGACGTGACGCCCCTGCCGACGTTCGCTGCAACGACCGAGGACTGGGCCGCCCAGGGCCGCACGGTCCTCCACGTCATCGCGGATGACCGCCTGGTCGGGGCGCTCGCGCTCGAGGACGAGATCCGGCCGGAGTCGGCCGCGGCGGTCGAGCGCCTCCACGCCATGGGCGTGCGTGTCGCGATGATCACCGGGGACGCCCAGGCGGTCGCCGACTGCGGTCGCCCGGCGGCTCGGCATCGACGAGGTCGCGGCCCAGGTGCTGCCAGCCGACAAGGCCGACGCCGTTCGCCGCTTCCAGGCCGGCGGCCGGAAGGTCGCCATGGTCGGCGACGGCGTCAACGACGCGCCCGCCCTCGCGACCGCCGACGTCGGGCATCGCGATCGGGGCCGGGACGGACGTCGCGGTCGAGTCGGCCGGGATCGTGCTCGTGCGCAGCGATCCGCGCGACGTCGTGGGCGCGATCGAGCTGTCGCGGGCGACCTACCGGAAGATGGTCCAGAACCTCGTCTGGGCGACGGCTTACAACCTCGTCGCCATCCCGGTCGCCATGGGCCTGTTCGTCCCGTGGGGGATCGACCTGCCGATGGCCGCCGGGGCGGTCGCGATGAGCCTGTCGACGATCATCGTCGCGGCCAACGCCCAGCTCCTCCGACGGCTGCACCTCGGCCCGCCGGAGCGGCCCGACGGCCGGCCCGCGATGGCCGCCGCCTGACCTACGCCACCGGGCGGTCTACACCCCGGCGAGCTCGGCCAGCGTCGCCATGTCGGGGACCACGAGATCCGGGCGGGCCTCGGCGGGCGGTGTCGCCCCCGGGCCCGGTCGGTCGTGACGGCGGTTGACCCACACGGTGGTCATGCCCAGGGCCTTGGCCGGCACGTGGTCGTGGAACAGGCTCTGCGCGACGTGGAGGATCCGCTCCCGCGGCAGGCCGAGCCTGTCGAACGCGGCGTGGAAGTTGCGCGGGTCGGGTTTGTAGGAGCCGAGCTGCTGGGCCGTGAGCACCTCGTCGAACGTGACGCCGAGGCGCCGGTTCGAGGCCGCGAACAGGTCGTCGTCGCAGTTGGTGATGACGGCGAGCCGGAAGCGGCCCTTGAGGCGTCCCAGCGCGTCCGCCGAGTCGGCGAACGCGGGCCACGCCGCGACCGAGCCGCCGAACGCCGCCAGCTCCTCCTCCGTCGGGGTTGCCCCGAGCTCCGCGGCGACACCCGCGAGCCCGCGCGCGAGGACGTCCCGGTAACGGAGGTACGGACCGGCCTCGAGCGCCGCCTCGTGGCGCGCGTAGCGCTCGAGCAGCTCCTCGTCCGTGGCGACGACGCCGTGCGCGGCGAGGATCGGGCGCATCGCGGCGAGCAGCCCGGCCTCCCAGTCGATGAGCGTGCCGTAGCAGTCGAAGGTGAGGGCGTCGAAGCCGTCGAAGTCGAGGTCGGACATGGCGCGAGGCTAGCACCGCGACGGACGCCCGGGGCGCCGGCGAGACGCCCGGGCGCGCCGGTGAGGCGGCAGCCCGGCCCGCTTCGGCGAGTCCCGGCATACTGGATCCGTGAGTCGCCGTCCCCCCCGCTGGATCATCGAGGTCGTCGAGACCCTCGCGCTCACCCTCCTCACCTTCTTCGTCATCCAGAACTTCGTCGCGCAGCCGTTCCAGGTGCGCCAGACGTCGATGGAGCGGACGCTCGAGCCGGAGCAGTACGTCCTCGTGGACAAGCTCACGCCGCGGATCGACGCCTTCAAGCGTGGGGACAT
The DNA here is from genome assembly GCA_963715245.1 of uncultured Chloroflexia bacterium. GTDB lineage: Bacteria > Chloroflexota > Limnocylindria > Limnocylindrales > CSP1-4 > CAIXZV01. The sequence goes on along the minus strand of CAVQRM010000006.1, from coordinate 1,203,939 downwards.
CGTCGTCCTCCACCCGCCGCCCGGCTGGGAGGACGAGAACGGGACCCCGTTCATCAAGCGGGTCATCGGGCTGCCGGGGGACACCGTGGAGATCCGGGACGACAGCCACGTGTACGTGAACGGCGGGCTGCTCGACGAGACCGCGTACGCCTACCGCGACGACGACGGCGACGTGGAGCCCACGACACCGCAGGGCGAGGACACGTCGTGGACCATCGCCGACGACGAGGTGTTCGTGATGGGCGACCACCGCGAGGCGTCCGCCGACTCGCGCTCCTTCGGCGCGATCAAGCAGGAGTCGATCGTCGGTCGCGCGTTCCTGCGGTACTGGCCCGCGTCCACCTTCGGGATCCTGAGCCGACCCGACTACCAGTAGCTCCGGGCGGTCCGGGGCCGCGCTTCCCCGCACGGCGCCCGGCGGATTGGCGCACCAACGGATATGTCCGGACCCCTCGCGTGCAGCCTGTCTGCAAGGTGATCTCGGCCACCCTTCTCCCGAGGCGCGCTGCGCCCTGGCACACGGGGGAGAGGAGACAACAAACCATGAGCATCATCGCGTGGCTGGTCGTGGGTGCGATCGCCGGCTGGCTGGCCGGCCTCATCGTCAAGGGTGACGAGGGCCTGGGCATCATCGGGCACATCGTGCTCGGCATCGTCGGGGCGCTCGTCGGCGGGTTCGTCTTCGGCCTGGCGACCGGCGAGGACTACACGACGGGCATCAACATCGGGACGATCGTCGTCGCGACGATCGGGGCCATCGTCACCGTCGTCGTCGTGGGCATGATCCGCGGCGGCGCCCGATCCGGTCGCGGCGCCCTCTAGGCCGATCGACCGGGCTGGATGGTTCCCGCGCCCGGCTTCGTTTCACGGAGCCGGGCGTCGTCGCACTCCGCCCAGGCACGCACGCACAGGCGGGTGGCGCGGAACGCGAGGGGCGCCCGGCCTGGGGGGGAAGGCCGGGCGCCCGGGGGTCTCGGGGAGAGACCACGCTCATCGTACAGATCGGGTCTACCCAAGATTGCCGAGGATCGGGGCATCCGGACCGAAATGGGCCCGGGTGATACCCCTCGCGGGCAACGCTGGCCCTGCGGCTCAGCCGGAGGGCCGCAGCTGGATCCAGATCGTCTTCGTCTCGGTGTACTGGTCGTGCGCGTGCACGGACTTGTCGTGGCCGCCGAAGCCAGAGAGCTTGTAGCCCCCGAAGGGCGTCGTCATGTCGCCCTCGGCGTACGCGTTGACGCCGACGACGCCGGCCTTGAGGTCCCGCGCCACCCGGTGCGCGACGTTGAGGTCGTCGGTGTAGAGCGATGCGGCAAGCCCGTACGGCGTGTCGTTGGCGAGCGCCACCGCCTCGGCCTCCGTCTCGAACTCGATCACCGAGAGCACCGGGCCGAAGATCTCCTCGCGCGCGATCGTCATGTCGTTGCGGACGTTGTCGAAGATCGTCGGGGGGACGAACCAGCCGCCGGTCTCCTCGAGGATCCGCTCCCCGCCGAGCACGACGCGCGCACCCTCGCGCCTGCCGCTCTCGACGTACCCGAGCACCTTCTCCATGTGGTCGCGGTTGATCAGCGCGCCGATGCGCGTGTCCGGGTCGAGCGGGTCGCCGACGGGCCAGTTGGCCGCGAGCTCCGCGCGAACCGCCTCGATCACGCGGTCCTTCACCGAGCGGTGGACGATCATGCGCGAGCCGGCCGAGCAGTTCTCGCCCATGTTCCAGAAGATCGCGGTCGCGACGTTGGCGGCCAGACCATCGACATCGGTCACGTCCGGGAACACGAGCTGCGGGCTCTTCCCGCCGAGCTCCAGCAGGACCCGCTTGAGGTTCGACTCGGCGCTCCAGGACAGGAATTGGCGACCCACCTCCGTGGAGCCCGTGAACGCGAGGCAGTCGACGTCGGGATGACGGCCCAATGCCTCGCCGACGATGCTGCCCGGACCCGTGACGACGTTGAGCACGCCGTCCGGGAGGCCGGCCTCCGACGCGAGCTCCGCGATCCGCAGCAGGCTGAGCGAGGTCGTGGACGCCGGCTTGATGACCATCGTGTTGCCGGTCGCGAGCGCCGGCCCGAGCTTCCACGCGGCCATCTGCGCGGGATAGTTCCAGGGGATCACCGCCGCGACCACCCCGACCGGCTCGCGGGTGATCGTCGCGATGGTTCCCTCGGGGGATGGCGCGACCTGGCCGTAGAGCTTGTCCGTTGCTTCGGCGTGCCAGCGGATGCACGCGGCCGTCTCCGGCATGTCCAGGCCGACGGTGTCGGTGATCGGCTTGCCGGCGTCGATCGTCTCGATGATCCCGAGCTCGCGCCCGTTGGCCTCGATGAGGTCGGCCCAGCGCTGGAGGATCCGCTTCCGGTCGCCGGGGCTCACCCGGCTCCACCGTCCGTCGTCGGCGGCCCGGCGCGCGACGGCCACGGCCTCGTCCACGTCGGCCGCGCCGCCCCGGGCGACCTCGGCGATCGGCTGCCCGGTCGCCGGGTTCTCCGTGACGAACCGGTTGCCGCCCTGTGCGTCCCGGAAGCGGCCGTCGATGAACAGCTGCGTGCGCAGGTCGAGCGACCCGATCGCCGCGGTCGACTCGGCCTTGTCGGGGATGAGCATGTCGGTCATCGGAGGGCCTCCGGGTGAATCCGTCGCGCGTCGCGCAACGTTGCCCGCAAGGGTAGGGGAGCGGAGGCTGCCAGCCGACCCCGTTCGGTCCCGCGCGACGACCGTGGGTCTATGCGCCGCTGGTCACCGCCGCGGCCTTCTCCGTGACGCGGGCGATCAGCGACTCCCAGGACTGCACGAACGAGGCGGCGCCCTTCTGCTGGAGCTCGAGGCCGACGCCGTCGATGCTCACGCCGGCGGCTTCGAAGCGGGCGAGCATCCCCTGCGCCGCGGCGCCATCGGTCGGCAGCGGGCGGATCTCGACGTCCGCCTGCGCGAGGGCGAGGAGCGTCTCCTCGGGCATCGTGTTGACGGTGTCGGGTGCCGCGAGGCCGTCCACGTAGAGGGTCTTCGAGGCCGTCGGGTCCTTCGTTCCCGTGCTCGCGAACAGGAGGCGCTGCGGCTTCGCGCCCTTCGCCGCGAGCGTCTCCCAGCGCGGGGTCGCGTAGAAGGCGATGTAGTCCGCATACGCGGCCTGGCCGACCGCCAAGCCGAGCTTGAGCTGGAGCTCGGCGGGCACGCGGTCCGCCACGATCCCGTCCCAGCGGCTGATGAACAACGACGCCACCGAGGCGACATGGGCAGACAGGCCGGCTTCGACCCGGCGCTCGATGCCACGCGTGTACGCCTCCGCGCACGCGAGGTACTGCGTCGGCGAGAACAGCAGGGTGACGTTGATCGGGACGCCGGCGAAGATCGCCTCCTCGATCGCGACCAGACCCTCAGGGGTACCCGGGATCTTGATGAACAGGTTGTCGCGGCCGCCCATCGCGTGCAGGCGCTTCGCGTCGGCCAGGGTCTGCGCCGTGTCGTACGCGAGGAGCGGCGAGACCTCCAGCGACACGAACCCGTCCACGCCGCCCGTCGCGTCGTACACGGGTCGGAACAGGTCGGTGGCCCGGGTCAGGTCCGCGAGCGCGAGCTCGAAGAACGTCTCCTCGGCGGACAGGCCCGCGTCGGCGGACGTCCGGACCGCGTCGTCGTAGGCGTCCGAGCCGCCGATCGCCTTGTCGTAGATCGTCGGGTTCGACGTGAGGCCGGTGACGTCGAGGTCCGCGATGTAGCGGGCGAGCGTGCCCGAGTCGAGCATCGGGCGGGTGATGTTGTCGAGCCAGAGGCTCTGGCCGAGCTGGTGGAGGTCGCGGGTTGCGGTCATGGATGCTCTCCGGATGGACGGGACGCCTGCGCGACGCGCGGGTGTTCGACGGCGACGTGTGCCCTCCAATGCTATCGGCCGGGGGAAGTCATCGGCGCCCGTCCCGCCGCCAGGGAGCGAACCTTCTGCATTACAGGGGCGTATCGACGGTTGACGGTGTCCGGCCACACGGGTAGCGTCGGGCGCATCGAGCTGCATCGGCCGCCAGGAGCGGCGTCGCGCGGGGTCGCCCGCGGCCGCAGGCGACGGCCGATGACCAGCCCTTCTCCACCGGGGACACCATCGGGAGGACCACATGCGATACGGACGGATCGCGCGCAGCGCATTGCTCGTCGGGGTGATCGCGGCCCTGGCGCTTGCGGCGCCGGTCGGCGCCATCACCAACGGCCAGCCCGACGACGGTGAGCATCCATTCGTGGGGCAGCTGTTCTTCTTCGACCCGGACTACGACGATTCCCGGTTCAACGATCCCGGCGGCTGGTTCAACTGCTCGGGGACGCTGATCAGTGCGACCGTCGTGCTCACGGCGGGCCATTGCACGTTTGGCACCGGCGCGGACGGTGCGTCCACCCTGCCTGACGGCTGGGGCGGGAACGACGTCTGGGTGAGCTTCGAGGAGGTCCCCGACTACATGGACCTCGCCGCCGCCCCGTTCATCCCCAACGACAACGCGGGCAGGTACATCTCGTACTCCGGCAAGCTCGACGCCAACCCGACGTGGCACCGGGGCACCGCCTATCCGCATCCCGACTACGACAACGACGCGTTCTACCTGGCCGACGCCGGGCGTGGTCATCCTCGACGAGCCGTACGAGACGGACGAGGTGGCCGAGCTGCCGCCCGTCAACTTCCTCGACCGGTTCATGGGCAGGTCCAAGGCCCAGACCGTGTTCGAGGCCGTGGGCTACGGGCTGGAGCGGTCCCTGCCGATCGGTGCCCTCGGGGGCGACACCCGGATGAAGAGCCAGCAGGTGATCATCAACGCGAAAGGTGTCTACGGGATCCACGACAAGTCGTCGATCGTGTTCTCGAACAACAACGGGAAGCCGCACCGGGGCGGAACCTGCTCCGGCGACTCGGGCGGCCCGTTCTTCCTCGACAACGGCACGAACCCGAACCTGCAGGTGGCGGTGAACTCGTACGGTGTTCCGCCCAACTGCACCGGCGGCGACGGCGCCTACCGGATCGACCAGCCGGACGACGTCGAGTGGCTGCAGGACGTGCTCGCCGGCGAGGACCCGCGCTTCGACTGAGCCCTCCGGCGCACGGCGACGGCCCGTCCTCCCTCCGGAGGGCGGGCCGTTTCGCGATCGCTGGACTGTCTCGGCCCAGGTCAGCACGCACCGCGCAACCGCGCCCTGATCCGCTACCGTTCCCGGCCATGACCGCTGACCTCGCTCACGATCCCGATCGCGCCGCCCTGGAGGCCGCCCTCGCCGGTCGCGGGCGAGTACGAGCTGTTCCCGTGTGATCCCGCGCTCGCGGACACCGCCGCGTTCTGTGCCGCGTACGGGTTTGCGCCCGAGGACTCCGCGAACACCATCGTGGTCGTCGGCAAGGGTGCTGAGCCCGTCTACGCCGCGTGCGTCGTCCTCGCGACGCATCGCCTCGACGTCAACCGCGCGGTGAAGGCCCGCTTCGGGCGCAAGAGCTCGTTCGCGTCGCCGGACGAGACCCGGGCGCTGACCGGGCACGAGATCGGCGGCGTCACCGTGTTCGGGCTGCCGGCGGATCTCCCGGTCTGGATCGACGCCGCCGTCATGGGTCGCGAGCGGATCGTCCTCGGCGGCGGGAGCCGGAGCTGGAAGGTCATCGCGCCCGCCACAATCCTCATGACGCTGCCGAACGCGGTCGTCGTGGATGGACTGGCGAAGCCGGCGCCGCCCCGAGAGGACCCAGCAGCGCCCGCGTAGGCAGTTCGACGCGAAGGGACGGGCGACGCGTGCCCGGAGCGCGCCTACCATTGAGGCATGGAGAATCGATCGCGCCTGCTCGTCATCGTCCTCGTCGCCGCGCTCGCGCTCGTCGGGGGGTTCGCGGTGGGGGCACTGCTGAACAACGACGGGCCGGCTGACGCGTCCCCGACCCCGGAGGCACTTGCCTCCCCGTCGCTGTCGTCGCCGGACTCGCAGCCTACGGGCACGCCCGCCACCGCGTCGCCGGTCGAACCGAGCCCGTCGGTCGAGCCGTCCGCCGAGGCCTCTGCCTCGCCCACCACGGCACCTGCACCGACGGCAGAGCTCACCTTCACGGAGCTGTTCCTCGATGCGGAGGAGAACCCGGACGGCACCGACCGGATCATCACCTGGGCGAGCGCGACCGGCGGGATCACGGCGTCGATCGAGTCGGTCACGCCGATCGGCGCGACCGTCATGTGCCTCAAGACGCCGACACAGGAGCTGGGCTGCAAGACGACGGGCCAGGGTCGGCTCACGGCGAAGACGACCAAGCCCAGGGAGACGTTCATCCTCGTCCTGCGTGGTGACGGGATCGCCCAGCCGATCGTCAACGTGACGCTGACCTTCCCGGCGCGCAAGCCGAAGGTGACGATCGAGAACGCCCGCTTCGACGGCACCACGTGGCCGGAGACGAATGGGATCCAGGCGATCGTCCAGCCGCGTGCGGACGGGGATGTCCGCGTCGTCGCCGAGTGGGGCGGGAAGCCATTTCTCTACGAGCTGGATTTGTTCGAACAGGGCGGACCGGGCTCGGTCGTGGTCCAGCCCGACGAGAGCAGCACGGGCATCGATACTGCGGTGCCCGTCACTGCCCCGAACCCCTGGAAGGTCGTGCTCCAGAACATCGAGCCCGGGTTCGGCGTGACGCTGATGACGGCAAGCATCGCCTGGCCGTAGCCGCGACCTGACGGCATCCGCCCGGGACCATCGCCGTCACCCCACGGGACCGCCGGACCATGGCCCCGGACGACCACACGCGCGAGGCTGACGGAGCCCTTCCTTCATCCTCGCGGTCCAGGGCGGCCCGGCCTCGCCGGCGATCGTCGAACCGCCCAGCGACGTCCGGATGCCCATCGCCACTCGAACCGCCCGAGCCTTCGCCACTGCCTGCCTCGTCGTCGCGACGCTGCTGACGGCGCTTCCCACGCCGGCCGCGGCCCTCGAACCGCCGCGGCCGCTGCCGGGCTACCGCGCCGACTTCGTCACCCAGACCGACAAGCGGCCGATGAACAACTGTCTCTGGGCGTCCGCGGCGATGCTCCTCGACAAGTGGACCAACGGCGATCTCACGCCCAGCCACCAGGCGCTGCGCGCGAAGTCCGGTGACCGCGTGGGCGGCTCCTCGTTCGACGAGCTCAAGATCGCCTACGCGAAGTACGGGTTCAAGCTCAAGTTCTCGCCGGACGGCGGGGACCGGATCACGTGGGGACAGTTGCTCTCGCGCCTGCGCAGGGGGTCGGGAGCGATCCTCCTGGGGGACTACGGGAAGCTGCCGCGCTACTACGGCCGGTGGGACTACAAGTTCTGGAAGAAGAAGGGCAAGAAGGACAACCACGCCGTCTACGTCGAGCGGTACTCCCGCGGGCGCGTGTGGCTGATGGACCCGCTCGCCCGCGGCGACTGGGACGGCGAGTGGATCAGCGTCTGGGCGCTGCGCCGGTTCACGTGGAGCCTTGGCGGCTACGTGTACGCGGCGACCACCCCGACGGCGAAGGCCGCCCCGTTCTCACGGGTCAAGGCGACAAGGCCCAAGGTCGTGCTGTCGGCAACGGCGGTCGATGCCTCCTGGACGCTCAAGACGCCGAAGGGCTGGAAGTTCCCCGGTGCGGATGCGAAGACCGCGTTCGAGCCGGCCGAGGACCCGCTCCTCGCCGCGGCGATCACGCCGCCGCTGCCCGTGAAGACCGTGGCCACCGAGGCGCCCGACGCCAGCACGGTCTCGCTTCGCGGCAAGAGCCTCCATCTGGTCGCCCCGCTCCCGACCAAACCCGGCGCGTACGTGGCGAGGCTCGCCGTCAAGGATCGGCGGTTCGGGCGGTCCTTCGTGACCGCCGACGACCTCGCCGTGTTCATCCCGGGCGACCGGCGGGCGACGATGCGGCTCGATGCCCGCTCGGCCGGGGTCGAGGCGGGCGACGCGCTCAAGGTCTCGGTCAGCGTGGCGAACACGGGCACCGAGACATGGGCCGACACGCGCGTCGCCCAGGGAAGCGCCCGAGGGGCCATCACCAGGACGACACGGGTCGAGGCCCGCTGGATCCGGCTCGACGACGCAGCCGACGAGACGCGCGACGAGGATGCGACCGAGCCGGACGAGCCGGTGCTGGGCCTCGTGCCGCTGGCGCCCGGACGCCTGGTCCTCATCCGCACGTCGATCATGGTCCCGGACGAGATCGGTCGCTGGGCGCTCGTGGTGGACGTCGTGGACGACGTCGTCGGGTCGTACGCGGCCATCGGGAGCGCGCCGGCGGTCCACGTCGTCGAGGTGGTCGCTCCCCGCGGCTTCGAGCCGATCGAATAGGGCAACCCGGACTCACGATACGGTGCTGCCATGAGGCGGCACAGGGTGCGGGCGATGGCGGGGGCGCTGCTCGTCGCCGCCGCAATGCTCGCGGGATGCGGCTCCGGGATCGCTCCCGATACGGCGGCGCCGGCACCCGGGTTCACGCCGATCGGCGCGACGGAGGTCGCCCGCGTTGTCCGGGTCGTCGACGGCGACACCATCGTCATCGACCGTGGCCGTGGCAACGAGCGCCTCCGCTACATCGGCATCGACACCCCCGAGAGCGTCAAGCCCGACACCCCGGTCGAATTCATGGCCCGGGAGGCAACGGCGGCGAACGCTGCGCTTGTCGAGGGGCGTGACGTGGTGCTCGAGACGGACGTCTCGGATCGGGACTCGTTCGACCGCCTGCTGCGCTACATCTGGCTGCGCGAGGGGAACGGGTGGGTCTTCGTCAACCTCGAGCTCGTCCGGCGAGGCGTCGCGCAGGTGGCGACATACCCGCCCGACGTCCGGTGGCGCGATGACCTCGCGGATGCCCAGCGCGAGGCGCGCGAGGCTGGTGCCGGCCTCTGGGGGCCAGTGACGCCGACGCCCTGACCACGGTCGAGCCGCATATCGATTCCAGACACCACCTGACCGGTTCTCGCGTCACGATGCACCCATGGACCCGATCCCTCCCGAGGCGTTCCTCGAGGCCTTCCCGGAGCCCATCCGGGCGATCGGCGAACGGCTCCGAGTGCTCGTCATCGCGACGATCCCGGACGCGGTGGAGCGCGTGCGGCCGGGCTGGCACCTCATCGGCTACGACGCCCCGGCGCCTCCACGCGCTCGTGGCCGGCGATCGGCGTACTTCGCGTACATCGCCCCCGAGCACGAGCACATCCACCTGGGCTTCGAGCACGGCTGGCTCATGGCGGATTTGGCCGGCCGGCTCGAGGGTGCAGGGATCACGCGCCAGGTCCGCTGGCTGACCTTCCGTCCGGGGGACGAGCCGGACCCGGCGGACATCGCGCCGCTCCTCCACGAGGCACGCCGGGTGGCGCTGCTGCCGCGCGAGGAGCGGTTCGAGGCGGCGATGCTGCGCGGCGGATCCATCTGAAGGCTCTTGTCCTGGGAGCGTGACCCGGGCGCCGCCACGAAGACGACGCCCGGGCAGCCCGACGGGGAGGACCCCTACCGCGTCAGGGGCAGGAGAGCGCGGGGTTCCACTGGGCGAACACGCCGTCGGGATTGCGCTCATGGACCCAGACGTGCAGGTCGTAGTGGATGGGCATCTGGGCGTTGTGGCCGTCCATCGGGCCGTCGAAGCCCCGTCCGAAGAGCGACGGACGATCGGCGGACGTCGTCTTGTCCTGGTCGGCGTCGGCCTGGAAGTACTCGACGGCAACGAGCTTGAGCGAGCCCTTGCCGTTCGGGAGGTAGAGGAGCACCTCCGGGGTCATGGGGCTGACGCCGGGGCTCATGAGGGCGGGGTTGAGGTAGTGGATGCCCATCGCACCCGCGCCGATCTGCTCGCATGCGCTCACGGGCACGTACCCGTCGGCGATGGCGGCATCGACGTCGTTGTACTTCGCGGTCGCGGCCCGGACGGCCTGCAGCTCCGGGGGCAGCGGGCCGTTGCCGGCCTGGACGACGGCAGCGCCGATCATCACGAGCAGGGCGATGAGCGCGACGAGGGGAATGAGACGACGCATCGAGGGGGTCCTCCGTGGCGTGGTTGACGACGGATCCCACGGTCCGGCCACACGCCATCGCGCCGCGTCTGGCGGATGCCCTATTCGTTGTTGCATCGGGCCGCCTATCGTCTGCACATGCACGCTGCAGGTGGCCTTATCGGGCGCGAGTCGCAGCTCACGTCGCTGGAGCGCGCGTTCAGGTCGGCGGCCGCGGGCCACCCGGCGCTCGTGCTGGTCACGGGTGAGGCCGGGATCGGCAAGACTCGGCTCCTCCGCACCGCGTCGATCCTCGCGGCTGACGCGGGCCTGCGGGTACTGTGGGGTACCGCGATCGAGTCCGGACGCGGCATCCCGTACCTGCCGCTGCTCGCCCCGCTTCGCGCCGCTGTCGACGGCGACACAGGCGACGCGGGGAACCGGGCTCCCGCCGGGCGCCAGGGTCCCGACAGCTCCCGCGCCGTCATCCGTCGCGCCCTGCTCGGTGGCGAGCGCTCGGGCGGGGTGGCGGGGCCCGGGCCAGCCGCGACGGCCCCGCATGGGCAGTCCCTGGACACGGCGCGCCTCATGGAGGCGACGTACGACCTCCTCGCCGGGCGACCGACGCTCCTCGTGGTGGACGACGTCCACTGGGCCGACGACTCGACGCTCGCCGTGCTGGACTATCTCGCCCACCGCGCGTTCGACGTGCCGCTCGCGATCGTCGCCACGGCTCGCGACGAGGAGCGCTCGCAGCTCGCCCGCCTGCCGATCGCGGACGGCAGGCTGTTCGCACGGCTCGAGCTCGGGCGGCTGTCGCGGGCCGAGGTCCGCGCACAGGCGGCATTGCTCGGCGTGACGGTGGCTCCGGCCGGGGCCGCGGACCTGCACCGGCGGACCGGGGGCAACCCCTTCTTCGTGGAGCAGGTGCTCGCTGATCCCGGCCAGGCCGCCGGGGTGGCGCCCGCCTCGCTGCGCTCGATGGTGCTCCGGCGGGTGGATGGCCTGACGCCCGCGACCCGGCGCGCGCTGGATGCCCTCGCGATCATCGGACGGCCGGCGGCCACCTCGCAGATCGCCCGGGTCGCGGGGCTGATGCCCGACGCGGTGGAGCACGTCATCGTCGCAGCGATGGACGCCGGGGTGGCCGTCGTCGACGACGCCGGCTATGGGCTGCGCCACCCGCTGTTCGGGGAGGTGCTCGATGCCGAGCTGCCGGGTCCCCTGCGCCGGGACCTGCACGCCGCCGCGGGCGCGCTCGAGGCCGGCCCGGGTGGCGACATCGCGGCGGCGGCAGGCCACTGGTGGCTGGCCGGCGACAACGTCCGTGCCTGGCACGGTGCGCGTGCCGCCGCAGCCGCGGCAGCGCGGGCGTTCGCGTTCGCGGAGGTCAGGCTCCACCTCGAGCGTGCTCTCGCGACCTGGCCGGATGAGGAACCCGGCAAGGCGGACGCGATCCTCGACGCGGCCCGGGCGGCGTGGCACACGGGGGACGCGGTGGCCGCGCTCGAGCGAGCACGGGCCGCACGCGAGCTGGAGCCTGATCGCCTCGATGCGGCAGTGGCGGTCGGCAGCTATGCGTGGGATGCCGGCCAGCGTGACGATGCCACCGTCGCGTTCTCGCAGGCGGCCGCGCTCGTCGGACCGGACAGCGATGCCTCCCTGAGGGCCGAGGCGGAGTGGGGGACCGGCCGGGCGGCGGTCGCGCAGGGTCACCCGGACCGCGCCGTGGCGCACGGGCTGGAGGCCGCCCGGATCGCCGCCGCGGCCGGCGACCTCGTCGTGCAGTCCGAGGGACTCGCGCTCGCGGCGATGTCGCGGGCGTTCTCCGGGCGCCTGGACGGCGTCAGGTGGCTGGACGAGGCGCTCGAGCTCGCGCTCCGCAGCGGCGCGCCGCACACGGTGGGGCACGCGCTCCAGTTCGTCGTGGACCTGCGGGCGCTTGCGGGCGAGTCGGACGCCGCGCTGGCCACGGCCCGCACCGGCATCGACCACTGCAGCCGGCTCGGCCTCGGGCGGACGCACGGGTCGGACCTCCGCGGACGTGCCTCGCTGCTCCTCCTCGAGGACGGGCGGTTCGATGAGGCGGACGCGATCCTCGACCCCGCGGACCCACGGGCGTTCCCGGCGCTCGCGCGCGGGTTCCTCGAGATGCGCCGTGGCGCTTTCGATACGGCGGGGGCGGTGCTCGACGAGGCTGCGGTCGGCGGGGCCATCGGCGGTCCGGGCGCGCTCGGCGGCTGGCTGGAGCTGGCCCGCATCGAGCTCGCCTGGCTCCAGGGTGACGCGAAGGCGGCTCGACGCTGGCTCGCGGCGCTGCCCCCCGTGCCCGGAGCGTGGGGCGATGACGTGAGTTCCCGCGCGGCCCGGTGGGCGGCGCGCCTCGGGATCGATGAGGTCGGCGTGCTGTGCGACCGCGCCGCCCGGCAGCCGGCCGCGCGCTTGCGCGCTCCCCTCGAGCTTGAGGTCGAAGCCGCGGGTCGGGGCGGCACCACGTCCTCGGCGGCCGACGGACCCGCGGCCAGCGCGGACGCGTGGTCGAGAGCCGCAGCCGCATGGCTCGCCGCCGGCCGCCCATGGGAGGCCGGATGGGCCCGGCTCGCCGAGGCCGAAGCGCGGTTCGGCGACCGCGACAGCACGGCTGGACGCGTGGCGCTCGAGGCGGCGCTGCACATCGCGGACATGCTGGACGCGGAACCGTTGCGCACCCACGCGATGACGCTGGGTCGACGGGCGCGGATCCGCGTGGGCGAAGCGCGCGCCGCGCACGCGGGTGGTCCGGCGGATCCGGACGCGCCAACCCCGCGTGAGCTGGAGGTGCTGATGCTCCTCGCCGACGGCATGACGAACGCCCAGGTCGCCGAACGGCTGTTCCTCAGCCCGAAGACCGTCGGCATCCACGTCTCGCGGCTGCTTGCGAAGCTCGGCGCCCACACCCGCGGCGAGGCGGTCGCGATCGCCCGCCGGCGTGGGCTCATCGGGTAGCGCTGCGGGGCCACCGGGTTCATCGAACGCCGTCAGACTTGGGGCGAACCCGTCGCACCCAGGAAGGCTCCATGGATCCCGTGCTCGAGCCGCGCAAGACGATCGGCCTCGTCGCCCACGACAACAAGAAGGCGGACCTCATCGACTGGTGCCGCTACAACCGCCTGTTCCTCGTCCTCCATGACCTCGTGGCGACCGGCACGACCGGCACCCTCCTCGAGGAGGAGCTCGGCGTCGGCATCGTGAAGCTCCAGAGCGGCCCGCTCGGCGGGGACCAGCAGCTGGGCGCGATGATCGCGCAGGGCGAGATCGACTTCCTCGTCTTCTTCTGGGACCCCCTCGAGGCCCAGCCTCACGACCCGGACGTCAAGGCGCTCATCCGCCTCGCGGTGGTGTGGAACATCCCGGTCGCCTGCAACCGGGCCACGGCGGATTTCCTCATCTCGTCGCCGCTGATGACCACCGGCTACGTCCGCGCGATGCCCGACTTCGACACGTACCTCAACCGGTTCGCCGGGAAGCGCTGAGCCCAGGCGACAGAGCCGTCGCGCCTAGGGTCCCAGCCGGGTGTCGATCACCGCGCCGGTCGTGGCGTCGACGATGACCTCGGTCTGCCCGCCCTGGTAGCGGATCTGCCAGCGCCACGCGCCGTCGACGAAGGAGATCGTGGCCCCGGTGAGGCGCTCGCGCGTCAGCGAGCGGTCCGCCCACTCGAGGAGCGCCGGGTTGGCCATGGCGGCCTCGATCGCGGTCGCAGCATCAACGGCGGCTGCCGGCCCTCCCTCTACCGTGAGCGGCAGCAGGACCGGGATCGGCGTCACGACCGGGTCGGGACCCACGTCGTTGGCGGCCACCCGGCCCACGAACGGGAACTCGAGCCGGAAGGTGTAATCGCCGCCGGGGGCCGGTTGGCCGTCGGCCGTGCGGGCGATCCAGACGGCCTCGTCGGCGAACGTCGCCCCGGGATCGATGTCCTCGTAGGCCAGGGAGGCGTCACAGCCCATCGCGGCGTCGTCGGGGATGCCCGGCGTGCGGATCCAGTCGATGCCGTCGCCGGCCTGGGACAGCGCCGACCAGCGCGCGAGGGCGAGCACGTCGGCGCCGCTCGTTCCCGGTGGAGGCTCCCCGGCGGCGGCGACGTCCACCGGCGGGCCATCGATGCTGATCGTCCCGATCGGGCCGCAGCCGCCCGCCATGTAGGTCACCGGACCGAGCCCGGCGTTGAGCGCCGACACCCGCAGGCGGATGCGGTCGCCCGCAGCCACGCGGTCGGACGAGATGGCGAGCGTGACCACGACCCCGTCCGCCTGGTTCGTGGCGGAGGCCGGCTCACCGGCGGGGACCTGCGCGCCCGGCGATTCGATCGATGCGCTTGGCGGCGTCGGGCCGCAGGCCGCGGCGACGATCGCGAGCACCACCGACAGGAGCCCGCCGCGTGCGCCGAGCCGTGCATCCATCACATCCCCAGTCTCGCGGACGCCGGGCGATTGTGCGCCGCGTTCGTCCGTTCGCGTCGATGCCCTGCACAATGAGCGGCGACACGCCAGCCCAGTGAGGACACCGATGATCGCCGACCAGCCCCAGAAGCTCCTCGTCGCGCAGGTCGCCCACGAGCTCTCCGCGCACCAGACATACATGGGCATCTCGCTCTACTTCGCCCGTGAGAGCCTCAACGGCTGGGCGAAGTTCTTCCACGAGCAGGCCGTCGAGGAGGCGGGCCACGGCTGGAAGATCATCAGCTACCTCGTCGATAACGACGTCGAGTTCGCCCTGCCGCAGGTCGGCGGCGCGCCCACCACGTACGGGAGCGCCCGCGAGGCCGTCGAGGTCGCCCAGGCGAGCGAGGCACGCGTGACGCAGCAATTCGAGACCCTCGCCAACGCCGCCCGCGATGCGAAGGACAACCGCACGCTCCAGTTCGTCCAGTGGTTCATCGAGGAGCAGGTGGAGGAGGAGCGGACGATGGCGGCCCTGCTCGACCTGATCGACAGCGGCATCAACCTCTTCCAGGCGGAGGACCACCTCGCCAAGGTCGCGGGCGAGTAGCCGCCGGGCACCCGGCGAACGGCCAGGCGTTGCAGCGAGGCCCGTTCAGCCGCGTTTTGCCGGACCGCGGCATACTTGGCCCGATGACCCCGCACGCCATGCACCCATGACCAGCGGCAAGGACGACGCAACCGTTCCCGGGCGGCCCACGGACCGCCTGGTTGACGCCGGGTTTCACCAGATGAGCGCGCTCGGCTTCGAGATCACGCGCGAGCTGCGCGACGAGTACCTCGCCGATCCCACGCGGATGCCGACCAGCCTCCAGACCCCGGAGCGCAAGGCCCAGTTCCTCGCGGAGCTGGCCGCGGGCCGCGTGGGGACCCGCCACGACGCGCTGCTCCGGCTGTCCGGCTGGGACCCGGATCCCGAGGTCGCCGTTGCGCTCCGACCCCTGCTCGAGTCCGAGGACGTGTTCGAGGCCGGCCAGGCGGCGCTCGGACTCGCGCGCCAGGCCGACGTGACGGACCTCCCCGCCGTGATGCGGCTGCTCTACCGCGTCTCGCCCGCAGACGGCGGCACGACCGAGGCGATGCTCCCGCCGCTCCGCGCGGCGCTCTCGCTCGCGTCACTGGCCAACGCCGACATCGTCGAGGGCGTCAAGACCCGGGCGCGCGAGTGGCGCGGCGAGGGCAAGGTGCGCCGCCAGTCGTGGGAGACGCAGTTGGACGCCGAGGTCGACGCGCTCCTCGGGGAGTAGCCCGCAGCCGGCCCCCGGTCGCCGCGCGACCGGCCAGCGGCCTCAGCGCTTGGCGTGCTCCGCGGGCACGACCCGGACGCTGCCGCTCTTGGGGCGGAACTCCGTCTCGTGGCCGTCGTCCCAGCGGACCCGGTAGTTCACGCCGAGTGGCGACTCCACGACCCCGAGGATCTCGCCGGTGCGATCCGGCTGTCCTACCTTCTCCGACTCGAGGATGATCCGGTCGCCGATTCTGGCCTGCATCGCGTCACCTCCTGCGTGGCGTGGCACAAGGATCGGTCCAGGGACACTTCGCGGGATAGGTCCGTTGGGACGGGTCGGAGCCGCTGATGGCACCGATCGGAGACCGGAGCGCGCCAGGCCGCCAGCGTGGCATCAGTGACCTCCGGCGGCCTCGTGCACCGGCGACCTGACGGCCTCGACCACGACGATCGCCACGAGGATGGCGGCGACCACGAGCAGCGGGACCGCGGGTCCGATCGCCGCCGCCGCGAACACCGCGGGCACCATCAGCGCCACGAGCCCGAGCCGCGGGCCGAGCCAGGATCCCCCAAGCCGCCGCCAGAACACGGCCGAGAAGCCGACGAACAGCGCCACCCCGACCGCGAGCGCCACCGTGTACTCCACCGCCAGCGGATCCTCCGGGTGCCCGGTGATCTCCTTGACCCCGACCGCGAAGCCAACGATCCCGCACAGGAGCGGGAAGTGGGCGAGGCTGTAGGCGTCCCGTGTGGTCCGGCCGATCGCCGACGACGGGAATCGGGCGAGCGCGTGCTCGCTCGCGTCCTTGAGCCAGCCGAAGTAGGTCCACCAGAGCAGGCAGGCCACGGCGATGCCGGAGCCTGCCGCGAGGACGAGAGCCGGCGACCGCACCTCGGTCGAAGCCGCGGCACCCGCGACGATCAGGGACTCGCCGATCGCGATGATCACGAACAGCCCGTGGCGCTCCGAGACGTGCGCGGCGTTGAGGTCCCACGTTGCGCCCCGCCCGCCGATCGATGCGGCCACGAGATCCATGACGACGGCGCCCGTCCAGATCCAGGGCCGCAGGTCGGGAGCTGCCAGGGCACCGGCGACGACCAGGATCAGCCCGGGCACCGACCACGCGACCCACCGGTAGATCCCGGACCGATCCACCCCCTGCCGTTCGAGATCCACGCGCACCTGCAGCCATAGGCCAAGGCCCCGGACCGCCACGTATGGAACGGCGAACCAGAGTGCGCCGCCGTCAAACGCGTCCGGGACGGCCGTGGCCATCACGAACGCGATCGCAGTCGCGAGGAGCGTGACCGCGCGGACGATGGGATGCGTCGTGTCGGCCGGGTTGAGCGTCCACGTGAACTGCGTCCACGCCCACCAGATCAGCCAGAAGATCAGGATGCCCCGGAGCACGCCCGAGGGCGTGAGGTCGTATGCGACGAGCACCGTGACCTGGGTGACCGCGAACACGAACACGAGGTCGAAGAACAGCTCGACGAACGTCACCGTCTGTGGGGCGTCCGCGCGCAGACCACGTCGTGCCATCGCCCTCAGCCCTCCGTCGCGTCGTTGCCGTGTCAACCGGATGCTAGCCGGTCCGGTTCGGGTACCGTCCGCGCATGAGCGACAACGCCCTCGACCAGGCCGGCGAGGCGCGCCTGTACCGTGCGCTGCGCGGGTACTGGCACCCGGTGATGTGGGCCGACGAGCTTGCCGACCGCCCCGTCGCCGCGCGCCTCCTCGACGAGCCGCTCGTCCTCGTGCGCCTCGACGGCGAGGTCCGCGCGTTCAAGGACCTGTGCGTCCATCGCGGGACCGCGCTGTCGCTCGGCTGGGTGGAGGACGGCTGCCTCGTCTGTCCATACCACGGCTGGACGTACGACACGGACGGGGTCTGCACCCGGATCCCGGCCAGCCACGGGACGAACATCCCGCGCCGGGCGCGGATCACCGGGTATCGCGCAGCAGAACACGCGGGGCTCATCTGGGTCGCGCTCGAGGAGCCGGTCCTGCCGCTCCCCGACTTCCCGGAGTGGGGCGACGAGGCGTACCGCAAGATCACGATTCCGCAGTACGACTGGCACTGCAGTGCCGCGAGGCGGGTCGAGAACTTCGTCGACTTCAGCCACTTCGCGTGGGTCCACGAGGGGATCCTCGGCGACCGCTCGCGGCCGGAGATCCCGGACCACGACGTGTTCCGGACGGACTCGACGCTGTGGTTCCGGCTCGGGATCGAGGAGCCGGCCAACGACCTCAAGGGCGATTCGGGCGAGGCCGAGCGGATCCAGCGTGAGCCCAGCCACTACACGATCACGATGCCGTTCACCGTGCGCCTCGACCAGCCGCTCGACGACGGTCGCCACTTCGTGCTGTTCGTCGCCTCCTGCCCGCTGTCGGCGAAGGAGACGCGCAACTTCACCTGGAACGCGCGCAACTACGACCTGGATCCGGCCAAGGACCAGGGGTTCGTGGAGTTCCAGCAGCTGATCCTCGAGCAGGATCGCGTGGTCGTGGAGTCACAGCGCCCGGAGGAGCTCCCGATCGACCTGTCCGAGGAGCTCCACATCAAGGGCGTGGACCGCGTGTCGATCGACTACCGCCGCTGGTTGGGCGAGATCGCGGCCGCCGGGTAGGAGGCGCCGAGGGACGACGCCGCGATCGTGCTGCTACAGCCCGGGGGCGAGCTTGCGCTTGTGGGCGGACGTTCGGAGCGTCGCGATCGCCGCGACCGCGGCCTCGATCTGGGCAGGCTCCTCGTCGGTGCCGAGGTCGAGGCGGCAGTACGTGAACCGCCCGGGGAGCACGCGCTCCATCGTCGCCCCGAGCCACTTCGTCAGGTCCGTCCGATGGCCGCGTCGCTTGCGCGCGTCGGGGGCGATCGCGTGGACCAGGACGAGCCGCCGCCTGTTGCGCTCCAGCCATGGCCAGTACTGGACGAGGTTCTCGGTCGGGTGCGTGTGCTTGAGCTCGATCTCGAGCGCCACCCACGAGTCCTTGCGCACCTCCGCGAGACCCGCCGCGACGCCGCCGAGCCCCACCTCCGGGCTGGCAACGAACCCGACGCCGAGCGCCTTGCCCAGGCGCTTCGCCATCTGCGCGTCCGACAGGTCGGCCCATTCGTTCCTCGCCGGTCCGTGCTTGGCTGGTCCGTGCTTCGCCAATGTGCTCCTCGATGGGTGCCGGGGTGTGCTGACCGACTCTACCCCCGACCGCCCGATCGACGCGGCGCCGGCGGCAGAGCAACACCGAGCGACTACATCGCGTTGAGGTCCATCGGGCTCATGAGCTGGAAGTAGTTGTCGTCCGGATCGGCGAGCGTGGCGATGAACGAGTCGTCGGGCATGCCGTCCATCGTGTACGGCTCGGCGATGACCCGGGCGCCTGCGGCGACGAGCCGCGCGAACTCGCCCTTCACGTCCGGCGTCTCGATGTTCCACATGATCCGGCCGGGCTGCGCGTTCGCCCCGTGCACCTCGCTGTGCGGGCCGACGGTGACCGACCCCGACCCGATCATCCAGCCCGTGTAGCCGAAGTCGCTCCAGCCGGGCTCGCCGAACAGGCGCGTGTAGTACTCGGCCAGTCGTGCCGGGTCCTCGGACCCGATGAGGATGCCGTTGAAGTTCATGGGACGCTCCTTTCGATGTGGCGCTGCGAGCCTACCGCGCCCTGGCCGGCGCGACGATCGGGATGTCCACGAGGTGCGACGACACGAACCAGACCTGGCGCCGGCCTACGACGCGCCCGCGACCCGCACGGCGAGCGCGGTCCGGGCGGAGCTGAGCCTGACGGACAGCGCGTCCAACGTGCGGCCGATCGGGCCCAGCGGGACCGGCAGGACCAGGACGAGGCTGACCAGCACGAGCGCGAAGCCCAGCACGAGACCGGGGCCGATCGGCTCGGAGAGGATCAGGCCGCCCCACAGCATGCCGAACAGGGGGACGATGAACGTCACCGTGCTCGCGGTCGTCGCGTTCGTGCGCGCCGAGACCCGGAAGAAGATCGGCCAGGCGAGGGCCGTCGAGACGAGCGCGAGCAGGCCCAGCGACACGGCGCCGTCGAGCTGCAGCTGTCCGGGCGGGCCGCTGAGGATCGCGACCGGGAGGAGCACGATCGCGCCGGCGAGGAGCTGGCCCGCCGCCAGGTCGATCGCGGGGATGTGGCCCGTCGAGCGGCGGACGTACGTGCCGGCGATGGCGTAGCTGATCGCGGCGCCGAGGCCCGCGGCGAAGGCGACGATGGTCGCGGGGCCGATCGCGGTCGTCCCGCCGCCGAGCAGCATCGCCACTGCGCCGAACCCCACGGCAAGGCCGACGATCATCCGCGGCGAGAGGCGGTTGCGCAGCCAGATGACCCCGACGATCGCGGTGAACAGCGGCGTCGTCGCGTTGATGAGCGAGGCGAGCGAGCTCGGGAGGGTGAGCGTCGCGAACGCCAGGAGCGTGAACGGGATCGCGGAGAACGTCGCCCCGACGATCACGAGCTCCCTCGCGTGGGCCCGGAGCCCGAGCACCCGTCGCGGCCCGATGAACAGGGCGATGAGCAGCCCGCCGAGCGCGATGCGGATCTCCGCGGTCCACACCGGCCCGACCTCGGGCGACGCGACGCGGAAGAACAGGAACGCCGCGCCCCAGACCGCGCCGAGATAGAGGAGCGAGAGGAGGTCGCCGGTGCCGACGGTGGTGCGGGATGCTGTCTTCGGGTCCATGCCCCGATCCTCGCCCGGGTCCGCGGAGCCGACAGTGGGCGAACGTGGTCCATGGCCCTACGTCATCGGTCGTGCGCCGCGCGCCCGGCTATCCCCCATACGCTCTCCGGAAGGTCCAGGCGGGATCGGACTCGACCGAGGCCGTCGTGCCCCAGCTCGCATGGAGGGCGGTCCAATCGCGGGCGACCTGGAGGGCCCGCTCGCCGTCCTCGCACACGAAGTGCGTCACGCGGCGACGCCGGTCGGTGACGTGGGCAGCCTCGATCGCGAGACCCGCGAGCTCCGGGACGAGCTCCGCTTCTGCGCGGTCGATCGCCTCCCGCTCGGCCGTGTCGGCGGCGGCATCGAGCCCACGCTCGATCACCACCTCGAGATGGTGGCTCGCGAACGGGTGGTCGATGCGCTTGAGCGACGAGTTGAGCCTGACCAGGACCGGGTCATCGCGGCCGTCTCGTGCCTCGATGAGCGCCCACTGGTCGCCGGTTGACGAGGCTGCCCTGCGCCGGACCTCGTCGCGCAGGTCGCCGGGCGACTGGCCGGTCAGCGCCTCAGGATCGGCCTCGATCGCGCCGATCCAGCGCTCGACGTCGTCCTCGCCCACGAGGTTGTCGAGGAACAGGAACGCGATCTGGGCCTTCACGTCGCTCGGCAGCCCGTCGAGCGCCGGGTGCCAGATCCGCACGGTGAGCAGCTCCCGGCTCTCGTCCCAGCTCGTGAGGGAGCGGATCTCGCTGAACGACACGCGCGTGCCGCGGATCTCGAGGACCTGTGGCGGGCCGGGCTGCCGGGACGGGTGGTACTCCCACGTGGCATCCGCCCGCGGGGCCGAGTCGGCCCACCGGAGCGCGATCGGCCGGAGCTCGGGGTTGCCTTCGGGCGAGACGACGAGCGCGTGCGTTGCTGCCGCCCCCGGCGAGAGCTCCCATGCCAGCTTCTCATGCAGCCGCTTCACGGCCACGGAGATCTCGCCCGCGCGGCCCCCCACCGTGCCCCGCTCGATGTCCGTGGCGATCCCGTCCTTCGCCGCCAACCACCATGCCCAGAACGCCTCGAGCCGCTGTTCGATGGGCTGCTCGGGCTCGCCGCCGCCGCGCCGCAGGAACCGCATCCGACCTCCTCCGTTCCGCGCCGCCCGCGCTAGACGTGCTGGTCGAACAGGATCGGGTTGCCGTCGGGGTCGATGACCATGAAGCTCGCTGGGCCGGACGTCGTCTCGTCGGCCTCCGACGCGAGCGAGACGCCCTGTGCCTTGAGCCGGCGCTGGAGCTCGCGGACGTCGGTGAACGAGCCGAGCGGCTGGGCATTGCCGTCCCAGCCGGGATTGAACGTGAGCATGTTCCGCTCGAACATCCCCTGGAACAGCCCGATCACGCAGTCGCCGTTGTTCATGATGAGCCAGCCGTGCGCCGCCTCCCCGTGGAACACGGCGAAGCCCAGCTTCTCGTAGAACGCCCTGGACGTCTCCAGGTCCCGAACGGTCAGGCTGACCGAGAACGCCCCCAGCTCCATCGCTCGCTCCTTCCTGCGTGCGCCGCGCCACGGTGGCCTCGGCGACGATGCTCGCACGCCGAGCGCCGACTGCGCATCGGGCACCCCCGGCGGCCAGCCGCGGTCACGAGGGCCACAGGCCGACGGGCGGCAACCGCCGTGGCGCCTGCGGGGCAGCCGCTGCGCCGGCGTCGAGGGTCTGCCTCACCGTGCCCACCGGCTGGATCGAGACCCACTGCCCCTCCCACGCCATCCGGATCCGCGCGTAGTGCCAAGGCGTGAAGTAGTCGTCGAGCTGCGCCGGGGTGAGCCTCGTGT
The DNA here is from genome assembly GCA_963715245.1 of uncultured Chloroflexia bacterium. GTDB lineage: Bacteria > Chloroflexota > Limnocylindria > Limnocylindrales > CSP1-4 > CAIXZV01. The sequence continues at coordinate 1,181,797 of CAVQRM010000006.1, read as the reverse complement.
CGGGGCGCATGTCGTAGCCCCTCGAGCGGCTCTGGAGACCCCACAGCGGGCCGGTCACGCGGACGCTGGTGACGCGGAAGTCATCCGTCACCAGCGGGTCGGCCGTCGCCGTGAAGCCCGTGAGGATCCACGCGTGGGTCCCGTTTGCCACCGTCAGCCCGACCGGCAGGTTCGTCCGCCGCAGGCTCGTGACCGCCGACCGCAGCGCGGCCCGGAAGCTGTCCTTCGCGACGACCCGGTACCGATCGTCGACGAACCGCCGCAGGCCCGCTGCCCAGCCGCCCGGATCGACCCCGTCCTGGGCGCGAACGTCGTACCGATTGTGCGCGCGCATGTACCGGTAGTAGCGGGCCTGCGCCGCCCGGGCCTCGTCCGACTCGCCGTCGACGATGTTCCTGACGATCTGGACGCCGGCGGCCGTGCACCACTGCCAGGTGCGCTGCGTCGCGAACGTGCCGTCGCGGTACAGCTGGACGCCGCCGTTCCACGCCGGGAGGATCGTCGCGGGGATCGCCGTCTCGGCGCGGGCGGGCGCCGGGATCGTCAGGCCAACGCCAAGCGCCCCGAGGACGACCGCGACCGCGAGGCGAGCGGGCCACGGCGCATGGTCGACGCGATCCATGCGGGAAGGGTAGGCCCTGGCCCGGATCCCGTCAGCGAGCGGCATGGGGTCGCCCCAGCGTCGGACGCCTTGCATGGTCGACTATCATGGCTGACTATGAGAACGATCAGCCCGCTCGATCTCCGCCGCTCGCTCGGCGCCATCCTGGACGAGGCCTCGGCGGGCGGACGCTTCCTCATCGAGCGAGATCATCGGCCCGTCGCCATGCTCGTCTCGGTGGAGGACGGTCGCCGCCTCGACGACGACCCGGAGGAACGGCGCCGGCGCGCGATCGCGGCATTGGATCGGCTCGAGGCGCTCGGCCGAGCGCAGCGGGCACGGCATCCCGGCGCCCCGTCGGCCGTGGACGCCGTTCGCCTGGACCGGGACCGTGACAATGGCTGAACGCATCGTCCTGGACTCCTCGGCGGCGCTCGCCGTGGTTCTCGGGGAGCGCGGGGCCGGGCGCGTGCGGGAGGTGGTCGAGCGCGCGGCGACAGGCCAGCTGCTCGTCCTTGAGCTCTTCTGGCTGGAGGTCGTCAACGTCCTCGTCCGCCGTCACGGTTGGGATCCCGACGCCGTCGTCGGGGCCGTGCGCGAGCTCGACGAGCTCGGTCCCGAGACCGTTGCGCAGGATCGCCCGCTGCTGCTGGCAGCCCTCGACCTGGCGTCGACCCACGGCATCAGCGCCTACGACGCCGCCCACCTGGCGCTCGCCGAGGCCGCGGAGGCGGATCTGCTCACGCTCGATGAGCGACTCGCCCGGGCTGCGGGCGCACGGGCCGTCATCCGACCGGAGCCAGGAACCGGCGAGGCGCTGGCTGCGGACGGCCAGACGCCGTCCCCGGACTGGGGACGCCACGGTCGCTACCTGGCCGAGCTCCGTCGGGCCGCCACGGGCGCTTGACCCGGCCGAGGGTGGCAGCCCGCGGTAGGGTGAGTCACACGTTCTGGCGCCACCTGCACCCGGAGTCCCGATGACCAGCCCCCGAACCGTCGACCATCGCGACGACCTCGACATCGTCGACGACGCCGCCGCCCAGCGGTACGAGGCGCGGCTCGCCGGCGAGCCGGCCGGCCTGATCGACTACCTGCCGCGCGACGGCTGGATCGTCCTTGATCACACCGCGGTGCTGCCCGGGTTCGAGGGACGGGGCATTGCCGCGCGCATGGCGAAGGCGGCGCTCGACGACATCCGTGCGCGAGGGCTGTTCATGACGCCGACCTGCCCGTTCGTGGCCGAGTACGTGAAACGCCACCCCGAGTACGCAGACCTGGTCGTGGGCGTGCGCGGCCCGCGCAGCCGGCGGGGACCCTCACCGGCCTGAGACGAACCCTGCCATCATCGCGCTGTCCATCGGCGCCCGAGCCCGCCCCACGTTGAGCTGCGCGATCTCCCATTCCGGCACAGGCTGCATCGTACGCGCCCGAACCGGACCAGCCCCCACCATCGCAGATGCAAGGAAGCCCCGGACCTCGCGGCCCGGGGCTTCGCAGTTGGGTGCGATCGAGGCTCAGCTGCAGCCGCTGGTGGACCCGCAGTTGAGGCACTTGTAGCAGCTGCCGTTGCGGATCATGATCGAGCCGCATTCGGCGCAGCTGGGAGCGTCGGCTTGGGCGGCGAAGGCGACCTTCGCGCCGCCACCCGTGGACGACCCGCCGAGCGATCCCGTGAAGTCCGCCAGCGTCCGCTTCCCGTTGCCGTTCGCGTGGCCGTTGGCGGCGCCGTTGGTCGCGACGACCGTCAGCTCCTCCTTCGCCACCGACACCGGGGCGGCCGGCGCCGCGGCCGGGACCGCCGAGGCCTTCGCCGTGTCGTCTGGCGTCTCGGGCTCCGGCGCGGGCGCCGGCGTGACGGCCTTGACGGGCTGGACGATTGCCTCGGACTGGGCGGTGATGCCCTCGTCGGCGCGCGGCTGGAGCGCGGACGCGCCAAACGCGACCGGCGCGTCGGCCACGACCGCGGACCGGTCGATGAGGCCGAGGGCACCCTTGTCCTCCGTTGGGAGGAAGCGGCTGCCCAGCCACCGGAAGATGTAGTCCACGAGCGACTTCGCGATCGGGATCTCCGGGTTGCCGGTGAAGCCACTGGGCTCGAACCGCACGTGGGCGAACTTGTTCACGACGTCCTTGAGCGGGACGCCGTACTGGAGCGCCAGGCTGACCGAGGTCGCCAGGGTGTCCATCAGGCCGCTGATCGTCGAGCCTTCCTTCGCCATCTTGAGGAAGATCTCGCCGGGAGTGCCGTCCGGGTAGAGGCCGACGGTGATGTAGCCCTCGTGCCCCGCGATGTCGAACTTGTGGGTGACGGCCGTCCGCTCGGCGGGGAGCCGGCGGCGGTGCGGACGGGTGGCCTCGACCTGGGCGGCCGCGAGCTGCCGGCGCAGGCTCTCGATCGTCTCGGCGGCGTCGGGCGAGAGCTCGACCTCGCCGTCCTTCTTCTTGCCCGTGCTGAGGGGCTGGCTGCGCTTGCTGCCGTCGCGGTAGATCGCGATGGCCTTGAGGCCCTGCTTCCAGCCCTCGAGGTAGACCGTCTCGATCTCCTCGGCCGTGGCGTTCTCGGGCATGTTCACGGTCTTGCTGATCGCGCCCGAGAGGAACGGCTGCACCGCGCCCATCATCCGGACGTGGCCCATGTAGTGGATGGACCGCTCGCCGTTGACCGGCTTGAACGCGCAGTCGAACACCGGGAGGTGCTCGGGCTTCAGGCCCGGCGCCCCCTCGATCGTCTCGTGCTCGTTGACGTAGGCGAGGATCTCCTCGACCTGCGAGGCGCCGTAGCCGAGCTTGCGCAGCGCCGCCGGCACCGTCTGGTTGACGATCTTGAGGTAGCCCTCGCCGACGAGCTTCTTGTACTTGATCAGCGCGATGTCGGGCTCGATGCCGGTCGTGTCGCAGTCCATCATGAACGCGATCGTGCCGGTCGGGGCGAGCACGGTGACCTGCGCGTTGCGGTAGCCGTGCTGCTCGCCGAGCGCGAGGACGTCGTCGTACAGCTGGCGGACGTTCTCGAGCATCGGCTGCGGGACGCCGTCCTCGGGCAGCCGGTACGCCGCGTCGCGGTGCTTCGCGATGACGCGCAGGAACGAGCTGCGGTTGGTGTCGTAGTCCGCGAAGGCGCCGCCGTGGTCGCGGGCGATGACCGAGCTCTGGCGGTAGGCCTCGCCGTGCATCAGCGCGGTGATCGCCCCGGCGTAGTTGCGGCCCTCGTCCGAGTCGTAGGCCAGGCCGCGGTTCATCAGCAGTGCGCCGAGGTTCGCGTAGCCCAGGCCGAGCGGCCGGAAGCGGTGGCTGTTCTCCTCGATCTTCTGCGTCGGGTAGCTGGCGTTGTCGACCAGGATCTCCTGCGCCGTGATCGTCACCTTCGCCGCGAAGCGGAAGGCGTCCACGTCGAACTCCCCGTCGTCCTGCACGAACTTCATCAGGTTGAGGCTCGCGAGGTTGCACGCCGTGTCGTTGAGGAACATGTACTCCGAGCACGGGTTGGACGCGTAGATGCGGTCCGTGTTCGCGCTCGTGTGCCAGTCGTTGATCGTCGTGTCGTACTGGATGCCCGGGTCGCCGCACAGGTGGGCAGCGTCCGCCATCTTGCGGAAGATGTCACGGGCCTTGTACGTCCCGGCCGGCTGGCCGTCGCTGACCTCGTGCGTCTGCCACTCCGCATCGCGCTCGACGGCCTTCATGAACTCGTCGGTGACGCGGACGCTGTGGTTCGCGTTCTGGAAGAAGACCGAGCCGTAGGCCTCACCGGTGAAGCTCGGGTCGTAGCCCTGCTCGATGAGGGCCCACGCCTTCTTCTCCTCGTGGGCCTTGCTGTCGATGAACTCGACGACGTCGGGATGGGAGACGTCGAGGATCACCATCTTCGCCGCGCGGCGGGTCTTGCCGCCCGACTTGATCACGCCCGCGAACGCGTCGTAGCCGCGCATGAAGCTGACGGGGCCCGAAGCGATGCCGCCGCCCGACATCTTCGCCTTGCTCGAGCGGATGGGGGACAGGTTCACGCCCGCGCCCGACCCGTACTTGAACAGCATCGCCTCGGTCTTGGCGAGGTCCATGATCGAGCTCATGTTGTCCTGGACCGAGTTGATGAAGCACGCGGAGCACTGCGGCTTCTGCTCGATGCCGACGTTGAACCAGACCGGCGAGTTGAACGCCATCTTCTGGTGGACGAGCAGGTACGTCAGCTCCGCCTTGAACGCGGCGAGGTCCTCGTCCGTGGCGAAGTAGCGCTGGGTCTCCGCCCACGCGGTGATCGTGTTGACCACGCGGTCGATCAGCTGCTTGACGCTGTGCTCGCGTTCCGGCGTGCCGACGTGCCCGCGGAAGTACTTGCTGACGACGACGTTCGTCGCGAGCTGGCTCCAGGTGCTGGGGACCTCCACGTCCTTCTGCTCGAACACGGTCTTGCCGGTCTCGGAGCTGATGCCGGCGGTGCGGTACTCCCAGATGATCTCGTCGTAGGGGTGGACGCCGGGGCGGGTCCAGCGGCGCTCGAACGTGAGACCGCGGGTACCGACACCCGTGAAGCTGGCACCGTACGGGCCGCCGAGGCCCTTGCGCGTCTTCGTGGTGCTGCCGTTCGCAGCCTTTGCACGCTTCGGCGCGGCCTTTGCATCCATCACCGGGACTACCTCGCGAGCCTGGGCCATCTCGTTCCTACTCCTCCGTGTCCCGCGTCCGCGGGACATCGCCCCGGCTCTCACGGGGCCTTGCCTGGGTACCGGCGGCCCGGATGGAAGCCCGATGGCGCATGCCGCTGCCGTTCCGGGTGCCATGCGGAACGCGCATCGACGGGGTGCTCGGGCTCCGTCCGGTTGGCGATCCCGCGGTCACGAAGGGGGTGACGCGTAGCTGCGGGCTCGTCCGTCGGATCGTCTGTGGGCCGGTCTGGTCCTTGGTCCTCTCCGCGATCTCTCGATCGTGCTCCGGGGCGGGTTCTTGGGGTCGTCCGGCTTCAAGGGCGACCCGTCTACAGTACGCCGTCACCGGACCCGGGTCAAGCCCGAAACCACAAGATGTAGTGGTGTGCGGGTCGTTCGCATCGCAACATGTTGATTTCTGCTCCTGCCGTCCGCGGCACGTCCAGGTCCACGCTCGGGCTCCGCTCGTCCACCCCTCTGCCCCGCTCATCCACGCTCGGGCCCCGCTCATCCACGCCGTACGGGCAACCTGTCCACGACCGGACGGGCGGTTGTCCACAGAACGGACGTTCGATTGTGCACCAGCATTCGCAGATGCCCTCGGGGCGCGCGCGCCAGCCTGCCGGTGTCGCGGCACCGATCAGACGCTCTCCCAGTGAGCACCGCGGTCCATCCGGCCTCTCAGACGTTCGCCCGGAGGGCGCTCGATCGAGTCGTCGGCGTTGGGCTCGATCCAACGCCCGCACGGTGAGCGTCTGCCCGACGGTTGGGCGAGGCAGCCCGTCAGCGACGTGTTGCCACCCGGTGAACCGCCGCGAAGGCGGTGGGCGCGCTCCCCGGGCGGTCGTCTGACAGGAACGAGAGCGCTGCGACCCGTCCGCGGGGGGCTCGAAGCCATCGCCCGATCGAGCGACCGTCCTCGGGGTATGCCGCCCGCAGCATCGACGCGTGCGCCGCAACGCGCCGCCGGTTCGTGGCTCCCTCTGCAATCACGAGCCATGACGACACCGACACCGGAGCCCAGCCCCGCTCTGCCGCGATCCTCGGTGCCAGGCGTACCTTCCGGTCCAGCGTGCCGACCGTGTCCTGGATGTCCACGAGCTCCGTCTTCAACTCGATGACGAGCAGGCTCCGAGTCGAACCGTGCCACGCGAGGATGTCGACCGCGCCACGCTCCCCGTAGATCGCGAATGTCACCTCCGGCACGGCGATCCAATCCGGTAGCGCCGCGAACAGCCTCGCGACCGCCTCGTGCATCGCAGAGTGCCGCGCCCCGAGCAGCCGATCGACGTCTCCCCCTGCCCCTCTCGCCTCGACCGTCAGCCGTAGCCCGAGGCCGGCGCAGACGGCTCTGATCGTCCCCAGCTGGATCGCCACGAGGTCGCCAGCCTCGATCCGCGACACGGTCGCCCGCGATACGCCCGCCGCGTCGGCGAGGTCGACCTGGCGCCACCCGCGCCGCAGCCGCACCGCCCGAACCGACCTCCCGAGCGCAAGATCGTCCACGCCGTGATCATTGCGCGCCCCGCTCACCTGCGGCTTGTCCCCCCACCAGCAGGGCGCGGGCGACCTCAGTCGGCGGGCGCCTCGCCCCGAGCGCGACGTTCGAGCTCGCGCTCCCAGGTCGGCCGCACGCCGATCGCGTCGCGCAGGGACGCATCCGCTGCCGCGAGGTCCGCCCGGGCTCCGTCCAGTGCCGGGTCATCTGGGTCCGCGAGCAGCGTCTCCCGGACGAGCCCGAGATACCGGGACGTCGCCGGCGTCTCCAGCGCGGACAGACCCGCCAGCCGCGCCTGGATCTCGGCGTCACCCGCCGCCTCCCGAGGCCCACCCCGCTCGGCGACGAGCACGGCGAGCTCGCGTCCCTCCTGCAGCGCCGACCATTCCTTTCGCGGGCCACCCGTGACCTTGACCACGAGGTCCGGCCGGTACAGGAACACGAACGCCACCACGAGCACGCCGAGCCCGAACTCGAGCGGGAACAGCCCCGGGATCAGCGACACGATGAGCAGCGCGAGCCCCACCCCGACGACGGCGCCGGCGATCGGCCCGCCGCCGTAGCGCCGGACGCGGATGTTGAGCTCGAACCAGACCTTGATCGCGATCCCGACGATGACGAGCGCGATGGCGATCCGCACGATCGCGGTGGTTGGGTCGGTGCCGAGCCAGTCAAGCATCGATCAAGCATCGGGCACGAACGCCAAGCCCGCAACGACGCTGCTCGCGGTGGCCGACCTGCGCCCCTGGTGCCGGGTCTCCGCGCCACGGGCGCCTGATCGAGCGAGGCTACGGGAGCGCGCGCTCGCCGGCGCGGAAGTCGATGAGCGAATCCTGCTCGCTGGCCGCCAGGCCGGCTGCAGCATCACGCTCGCCGACGCGGAACTCGATCAGCGACTGCGCCTCCGTCACGGTGGCGGTCGTCGCGAACGGCTGGAGGCCGGAGAGCGCCCACACGGCCCCGATCGTGAGGATCGCGACGATGCCGATGACGGCGATGTCCCGGAGCCAGTGGTGGTGGACGGCGTCAGCCTGATGGACGGGGGTGTGGAGTGCCATCGGTCAACTCCTTGCGCTGCGCAGGCCCGTCTCGCCAGTGGCTCAGGACCGTCCCGGCGGCTGGAGTTTGGGCGGTCCGTCACAGCCTCCCACGCCGTGCTGAAAAGTCTGGGAGCACTCGGGATCGGCCACAAGGGCCGTTCGGGCGTTTCGGGCGCGATCGGCGCCGTCGGGCGTGCGAGGCGCTACAGCCCCGAGTAGGCGTGCAGACCGGAGAACCACAGGCTCCCCGAATACGTCACCAGGACCATCCCGAAGCCGATCACGAGCAGCAGCGCCGCGGGGCGACCCGCCCAGCGGCGCTGGTTGCGGGCATGCAGGTAGACCGCGTAGGTCAGCCACGTCACGAGCGCGGCGGTCTCCTTCGGGTCCCAGCCCCAGTAGCGGGACCAGGCGATCGAGGCCCACCACGACCCGAGGATGATCATCGTCGCGAAGATCGGGAACCCGATGATCACCGCCCGGTACGCGACCTCGTCGAGCGTCTTGTGCGACGGCAGCCAGGCGAACCGGTCCTCCGTCCCCTGCGCGAGGTAGCCGACACCCGCGGCGAAGGCCGTGGCGAAGACCCCGTACGAGATCACCGCCATCCCGACGTGGATGGTCAGCAGCGGAGCGTTCTGCAGCGCGGGCACGAGGGGCTCGATCTCGGACGGCAGGGAGCTCGCGTACAGGAGGAGGGCCAGGGCCACGCCGACCGGGATGAACCCGATCTGCCGGATCGGATAGCGCCGGGCGAGGAACAGGTACCCGCCAAGGATCGACGTCCCGAAGGCCACGCTGAACTCGTACAGGTTTCCGTACGGACCGCGCCCGACGGCGATCCCGCGCAGGGTGAGCGAGGCGACGAGCGCGAGGAAGGCGATCAGCGTGATGACGGTCGCCGCGCGCGACAGGGGCGTGGGCGAGGCGGAGAGGTCCAGGCGCGCGCCCGACGCAGCACGGCTCGAGGTGACGAACGACCCGGTCACGCCGCCTGCCGCGAACGCCCGCTGCGGGACGGGGGCGAAGGCGACGACCCGCCGCCCGTTCGCGAGCAGGACGGCATGGCCGACGTGGGCGGCGAAGGCGAGGGCGGTGGCGATGACGCCGACGATGAAGAGCAGCGAGGATGCCTGTTCCATGTCGTGTCCCGGGACGCTGGGGGCCTGCCCGGTGGTTCCGGTGGGCCCGGGAGGGTGCCGCGCGGGCGGGTCTGCCGGCGAGGCCTGGAGCTAGACGGCCGCGCGACCGCCCGGCGGCGGCGCGGCCGGGCGGATCGTCCGCGTGGGAGGCGTGATCGTGAACGACAGCCCGCAGTTGCCGCAGGCGTCGATCTCGGCGGTGCGCACGAGGCCGCACTTCGGGCACGCGACCAGGAGCGCGTCGCCCGAGTCGGAGCGGGTAGTCCCCGGCTCGTAGATCATCCGCTCCACGAGCGAGTACGGCTCGCCGGTGGGGAAGACCGGCGTGCCGTCGGCATCGAGCGCGGCCAGGCGCCGCGGCTCCGCGTAGCCCGCCTTCACGCGCGGCTTCAGGATGCCGTAGCGCATCCAGAAGATCACGAGCAGGGTGAGGATCGGACCGACGACCCCGATCAGCAGGAACACCGGCAGGAGGTCGACGAGGGCTTCCCAGTCCGGGACGAGGAACTGCCCGGTGAACGCGATGAGGTCGTTCCAGAGCTGGTTGATCTGGTCGAGAATCACGGGCGCATCCTAGCAGGACGGACCCGTGGATCGTGTCATCACGCGCCCATGCGCGGGTGCCGCTTGTGCCTCGCAACCTTCCTGGGGGTGCCGGTCTTGGAGGTCGCCCCCCGGCCGGGCTTCCAGCCGGGCCGCGAATCCTCGTCGCGTCCGGGCGGGTTTGGACCGCCACCGCCGGCCGGCGGTCTTCCGGCCCCGATCGTGGGCCGCTTGTTGCCCGCCGCGGGCGAGGCCAGGACGGGGATGTCCATCCGGTTCATGAGCCACTGGAGCGGCGCGGTGCGGCTGCCCTTCATCGTGAGCCGGTGCTGGAGGTCCCGGTCGTTGGTGACGACGAGGACCGTCGCAGCTCCTGCCGGGCCGCCGGCCTCCATGGCCGCCTCGGACGCGAGGTCGAGGATGACGTCGTCCGCCGAGCGACGGCCCGAGTACCGGACGAACATCCCCTGGGCCAGCCGGCCGAAGACGCCGTGGCCGACGCCGTCGAACACGAGATCGATGGCGATCGCCGCCGGGACCGCCGCGCGCAGCCTGCCGATGATCGCCGCGGGCGGAGCCGCCTTGCCGCCGCCACCAAGCCGGTAGAGGAGGTTGGTACCGTCGACGATGAGGCGCGTCGTGTCCTCGAACGGGGAGCGGGGGCCTGCGGGCATGCGCAGACGGTAGCATCGGGCCGTGCTTCTCCTCGTCGACCTCGATGGCGTCGTGTACCGGGCGACCGAATCCGTCCCGGGTGTCGGTCCGGCGTTGGCCGCACGCGCCGCGCTCGGCGACGACGTGCTCTACGTCACCAACAACGCGATGCACTACCACACGGACTACATCCCGAGGCTGGCGTCGCACGGGGCGCCCGTGGGCCCGGACCGGGTCGTGACGTCCGCGCGGGCCAGCGCGATCTACGTGCGCGATCACATGCCCGCGGTCCGGCGGGTGATGGCGGTCGGCGCGGCCGGGCTGGAGCGCGAGCTTCACGATGCCGGGTTCGAGGTCGTGACCGCGGCGCACGCCGCCACCCGCATGAGCCAGGAGGGGATCGACGGCTGGACCGCGGCCGCTCACCCCGATGCGGTCGTCGTCGGCCTCGATCCCCAGCTCACGTACCTGCGGATCGCCGCCGCCGCGGACTGCGTGCGGGCGGGCTCGGCGCTCGTCGCGACGAACCGCGATCCGCTCTATCCGACCGAGCGCGGCTTCCGCCCGGGCGCGGGCGCGGTCGTCGCGGCCGTCGAGACCGCCGCGCGGACGCCGGCCCTGGTCACGATCGGCAAGCCCGGTCCATACCTGCTCCAGGCCGCGGCGTCGCTCGTCGGCGGAGACGTGCGCCGGGCGGTGATGATCGGCGACGCGCTGACGGACGTGCAGGCGGGCAAGGCCGTCGGCGCGCGGACGGTGCTCATGCTCACCGGGGTCACGACCCGGGCCATGGCGGACGAGCTGCCCGAGGCCGAGCGCCCCACCCGGATCGCGGAGGACGGCGAGGCGCTGGCGCTCGTGCTCGCGGAGCTGGCGGCGGAGTGACAAGGGGCGCCCGGAACCGCGATCGCCGGGTTCGCGTCACGTGCCCATGACCGCCATCCGTCGGACGCCGCTCCTCCCGGCGCTCGCGTCCGCCGTCGTGCTCGCGGGCTGCTCGGTCCTCTACGATCCGCTGCCGACCGTCATGGGGCTCCCGGTGCCTGCGCCGGGCATCGTCGGCCCGGGTGATCTCGCGGCGCAGCGCGCCACCTGGAAGGCCCAGGGGATCGACGACTACACGTGGGATGTCGCGTTCGGCTGCGAGTGCATGCTCAACGGCCCGACCACGGTCACCGTCGTTGACGGTGCGCCGGTCATGGCGCGCAACAACGGTCGGCCGGTGGACCTCGCAACGATCCAGGGGTTCCCGCTCACGATCGATGCCGTGTTCGACGAGGCGGTGCGGACCCTCGAGGCCGGCGGCACCGTCACCGCCGAGTGGGCCCCGGACGGGCTCCCGCGCGAGCTGGACCTCGACCGCGACCTGCAGGCGGTGGACGACGAGCTGGGGATCACGATCCTCCAGGTGGCGCCCGGGTCGTAGGCGTCAGGCGCGGAACAGCTCCGGGATGCCCGCGCCCCACGCGATGAACGACTCGCGCAGCGTCTCGCGGGTCGCCTCGTCGCAGAACGCGGCCTCGATCGCGGCGAGGTCCAGGTCCCACAGCTCCGGCAGGGTCACCCCGATCAGGTGCACCGCACGCTCGTACTCGTCGGACAGCGAGACGTCCGAGACGGTGAGGTCGTCCGTGTTGAGGGTGACGCGCACGCCCGCGTGGAGCAGCCGCCGCAGCGAGTGGTCCGCGATCGTCGGCGTGAGGTTGGCCTGCGTGTTCGACGTCGGGCACAGGTCCAGCCAGGTCCCTCGGGCGATGAGCTCGCGCACGAGCTCGGGATCGTCGATGGCGCACTCCCCGTGGGCGATCCGCTCGGGATTGACCGAGAGCGACCGCGCGACCTGGGCACTGCCGCCCCACTCCCCGGCATGGACCGTGACGTGGAGCCCGAGCGAGCGTGCCAGCTCGATCGCCTCGCGATGGATCCCTGGATCCGGGTAGCGCTCCTCGGGTCCGGCGAGGTCGATCGCGACGACACCGTCCGGCACCCCGTGCTTCTCGATCGTCCGGATGAAGTTGAGGTTCCGGTCCGGCGAGTGGCTCCGCATGAGCGTGGCGATCAGCCGGACCTCGATGCCGTGACGCCGGGCCATCATGTGCGACCCGCGCCAGACAGCGTCCACGACCTGGCGCCCGGTCAGGCCCTGGTTCGTGTGCAGGAGCGGCGCCCAGCGCACCTCCGCGTAGCGGACGTTGTCGTGGGCCTTGTCCTCGACCAGGTCCGCGGCGATCCGCTCGAGGGCGTCCGCGTCCTGCATGAGGGCGATCGGCAGATCGAACGCGTCGAGGAGCTCCGACTGGTCGGTGACCTGGTCGGGTGCGACGAGCACCCCGCGCATATCTGCGAACGTGCGTGGGGCGTCGACGTCACGCGAGCGGGCGATGTCGAGCGCCGTATCGATGCGCAGCGAGCCGTCAAGGTGGAGGTGGAGCTCCGCCTTGGGCATCGCTCGGACGAGGGCCCGGAGAGTCCGGGGATCGAGCTGGCTCATGGGTCGATGGTATGTGGCATCGCCCACGACGGCGAACGGCGGACCACGTCGCTACCCCGCTGGACGGGCGTCATATCATGTTCACACGAAGTAGCAGGTTTCCTTGTCCACCCATCCGCTGGGGGCCCGGACGCGAACCACGAGGTGACCGCGGCCCCCGAGCCCGCGAGCAGACCGGAGCACCAGACCACGATGTCCACCGTCCTCATCACCGGCGCCAACGGCTTCGTCGGCAGCCACCTTCTCCCCGCGATCGTCGACGCGGGCCACCAGGTGATCGCGCTCGTGCGCGGCGACGCGGATGCGGCCGAGGTCGAGCGCCGCCTCACGCCCGCCCAGGTCGGGGCGGTCGCCATCCGCCGCGGCGACATCACCCAGGCCGCGACCCTGCCCCCGGCGATGGAGGGCGCCGACGCCGTCGTGCACCTCGCGGCGATCCCGCGCGACTGGGACGGAGGAGCGACCCTGCGCCTCGTCAACACCGAAGGAACCCGCAACGTCCTCAAGGCAGCGACCGATGCGGGGATCGGCCGCTTCGTCCACCTCGGCGCCCTGGGCGTCATCGACGAGCCGGACCTGCACTACGGCAGCTCCAAGGTCAAGGCGATGAACCTGGTCCGCGAGAGCGGGCTCGCCTGGACGATCCTCAGCCCGTCCCTCCTGTTCGGCCCGCGCGACGGCTTCTTCAACATCCTCGCGGACCTCGTGCGGATGTCGCCGGGCGTCGTGCCGATCACCGGCTCGGGCAAGGCTCGCTTTCAGCCCCTCGCGATCACCGACCTCGCCCGCGCCACCGTCCAGGTTCTGGGCGACGACTCCACCGCCGGGCGAGAGCTCCTCCTCGGCGGGCCCCGGTACTGGACGTACCGCGAGATCGTGGAGGAGGTCCTCCGGGGCATGGGCGCGCGGCGGGCGCTCGTCCCGATGCCGGTGGCCATGATCCGTCTCGTGGCTGCCACGGCCGAGAAGGTCAGGATCCCGTTCCCCGTCGCCACCGACCAGCTACGGCAGCTGCGCTACGACAACATCGGCCCCCTCGACAGCGTCCGGACCGGGTTCGGTTTCGAGCCGCAGCCGATGGAGGGCGGCCTGACCCACCTCCAGCGCAGGATCGAGGACCAGGAGCCCACGCTCGCCTAGATCAGGCGTGCTTCGACGGAGGGGCCCTCGACCGGCTACGCTCCGGGCCGTGAACGCCCTGCGCACGTTCCTCGCCGGCTTCGCCTGGCTCGTGGTGGCGGTGCTGATCGCCCTCGGCGGCGCCGGCATCGTGGCCGCCATGAACCACGTCCCGGGCACGGCCGCGCGCGCCGAGCTGACCTGGGCGGGCGACCGCGAGACCGGCCCCGCGCTCGACGCCGCAACCGAGCAGCTCCAGGCCCTCTCGGACGAGGTCGACAGCCTGGGATCGACGGCGCGTCAGGCGCTGGCCGCCGTCGTCTCGGGGGACGCCGAGCTGGTGACCCGGACGATCGCGGCCGGCACGCTCCAGCTGGCGACGATCGAGCAGCTGGCGTCGACCCTCGAGACCACGGTCGCCGCTGTGCCCAGCGTCGGCGACGACGCGGGACTCCGGCTCTCCCCCGAACTCCAGGCCCGCCACGCCCAGCTCGCCCGGACGAGCGGCCTGACGGCCGGCCTCGAGACGGACTGGGCGCTGTTCTCGGGCAGGGCCCTCGACGCGACGAACCTGTTCGGCCTCCTTGCCCGCCACGACCAGGAGACCGCGGCCGCGGCGCAGCAGGGCGCCGTCGGGAAGTACCGCACCGCGCTCGACCTCCTCGACGTCTCGGACGCGACCCGCTCGGAGACGCTCGCGATCCGCGATCGCCTCGCGGCCACGACCGACGTGTCCACCCTCACCACGTGGATCGACCGCAACGCCGCCTACGACGCCGCGCTGCGTGCGCTGTACACCTCGCTCCAGGAGTCGGGCGGGGAGCCCAACGACGCGGTCAGGGATGCGTACCAGGACGAGCAGAAGGCGCGGGAGCGGTTGCCCGTGGACCTCCGCCCGCTCGTCGTGATCATGGCGGACGTCGCCCAAGGCGGCCTCAACCAGGCCGTCATCTCGATCGAGGAGACCCGAGGCGAGATCGCGGCGGCGCTCGACGTGCAGCGCTCGTTCCAGCAGGACCTGACGCCGCCGGAGTAGGACGGCCGGAGCGCCTCGCCGGGACCGGGAGCACCGCTACACTGGCCCCACCGTTCCAGCCCTGTCGCGGCCGGGCGCGCCGTCGCCGCCGAGACCCCCGGGAGGACTCTTCCTTGCACATCCGCATCGTGACCGGTCAGCCGTGGGAGGCGCCGGCCGACGTCCTCGTCGTGCCCGTCGTCGGCGATCCCGACTTCGCCGGTCCGCTCGGCGAGCTCGACCGTCGCTCGGGCGGGGAGCTCTCGGCCCTCCACGCGTTCGGGGAGCTCCGCGGCAAGCGGTTCAGCACCTCGCTCGGCGCCGGGGGCGACCTCCCGGCGAAGCGCGTCGTGTCCGTCTCGGCAGGCCCCGCCGACGAGCTCGATCGAGAGACCGTCCGCAAGGTTGGCGCGACCGGGCTCCGGCGCCTGATCGGCCGTCATGCGAACACGCTTGCCGTGTGGCTGGACCCGCTCGCGGGCGTCGATGGCGGCGTGGCCGCCGCAGCCGAGCTCGTCGCGCGCGGCGTCGTCGAGGGCGGGTTCGAGCCCAAGGCGATCTACCGCGAGGACACGGACGCGGCGCCGCCCGCCCTCGATGAGCTGCTGCTCGTCGCGACGGGCGCGGACGCGGGCGCCCTGGAGAAGGCCGCCGAGCGTGGCCGGATCATGGGCGAGGGGGCGAACATCGCCCGCCGGCTCGCGAACCGGTCGGCGAACGACATCTCGCCCCAGGTCCTCGCCGACGAGGCATCCGCGCTCGCCTCCGCGCACGGCCTGTGGATCGACGTCGTCGATGAGAAGCGCGCCGCGGAACTGGGTATGGGCATGTTCCTCGCCGTGGGGCAGGGGAGCGACAGCCCGCCGCGGATGATCGTGATGCGGTCCGGCGGCCAGGGCGACCTCGACGACGCGGGCCGCCATCTCGCGCTCATCGGCAAGGGTGTCTGCTTCGACTCCGGTGGCATCAGCATCAAGCCCTCCGAGCGGATGGAGGAGATGAAGATGGACAAGACCGGTGCGTGCACCGTGATCGCGGCCATCACCACCGCCGCCCGCCTCGCGCCCGGCATGCCGCTGCTCGCCGTGGCGCCGGCTGTCGAGAACATGCCCAGTGGCCGCGCCGCCCGTCCGGGCGACATCGTCCAGGCGCTCAACGGCAAGTGGGTCGACATCATCAACACCGACGCCGAGGGCCGCCTGATCCTCGGCGATGCGATGACCTACGCCGAGCAGCTCGGCGCAACCCACATGGTGGACGTCGCGACGCTCACGGGGGCCGTCGGCCGGGCGATCGGCAACCTGGTGACTGGAGCCTTCGCGACGCCTGATCCGTTCTGGGCAGACGTCTCGGCCGCCGCCGACAAGGCGGGCGAGCGCTACCACCGGTTCCCGCTGCTCGGGGACCTCATGCCCGAGATGGACAGCTGGTACGGGGACTTCCAGAACACCGGCACCTCCGACGGCTCGCTCGTCAAGAGCGGCCTGTTCCTGGAGCAGTTCCGGACCGTGCCGTGGGCCCACCTCGACATCGGCGGCACGGCCTACTACCGCAAGCCCTACCCGTTCGCTGCCCGGGGCGCCAACGGCGTCACGCACGCGACGCTCGTGGAGCTGGCCCTCGCGGGGGCCTCGAAGGCCTGATCCTGGTCCGGCGTGCGCCGTCGCCCGGCTTGGCCGGACGGCGGCGCTGCCATGTGCGCCGCGTCGCGGTGTCGCCGCTCCGCGGACGCCCGGGGGGCCTCGGCGTCCGGCCGCCCCGCTAGACTCCGGGCGTGCTGACGCCGCTCGTTCTCGCCCTCGCCGTGATCGGCGCCGCATGGGGGTTCGCCGCCGACCGCATCGCGGCCCGCTGGCCCGCCCACGAGGACGGCACCGTGCGGCCGATCGACTGGCGGACCCCGGTCTCGGTCATCGTCGGCGCACTGGCGCTGGCGGCCGTGCCGGTCCGGTTCGAGAACGACCCAGCCACCGCCGCCATCTTCGGCGCGTACGTCATCGCCCTCGTCCTCCTGCTCGCGACGGACCTCGACCAGCGCCTGCTCCCCGACGTCATCACCCTGCCCGCGATTCCGCTCGCGTTCCTGGTGACCCTCGCCGGCCTCAATCCGCTCGTGCCGCCCGGCGTCCTGCCGATCGCGGTCGTCGTCGCCATCGCGGTGCCCGCGGGTCTGGCGCTCCTGGCCCGGCCGTTCGGCGCCGGCGCGATCGGCATGGGGGACCTGAAGCTGCTCGTCTCCGTCGGCCTGCTCGCGGGCCCGCTCCGGATGTTCACCGGTGTCGTCTACGGGGCGCTCCTGGCGGGTCTCGTGATCGTCGTCCTGCTCGCGCTGCGCCGCATCACCCTCAAGACCTACATCCCGTTCGGGCCGTTCCTGATCATCGGCGCCCTGTGGGCGATCCTCGTCGTCCGCTGACCGACGGGCATCCATCGCGGGTTGTGGACAACCGGGTTGACACCGTGGTCACCGAGTCGCATCCTTTCCCTTCGACGGACACCTAAACCGGTTTAGCCCTGCGCGCGGCCCTCCGGCAGCAATGCCTGCCCTGAGCCCGGCGGACCCGGCTCGCCGGTTGCCCGTCAGGCCGCGCCCCGAGCCCGGGTCCTGTCCCCGGACCCCCGGCCATGCCCCACATCGGTTGGTCGTCGCCCGTCCGGAGGAGGTCCCGGTGGTCGTATCGTCGATGCGGATCCTGTCCGCCCACCCCGTGCGCTCGCGCCTGGTGCTCATCACCGCGCTCGTGCTGCTCATCGCATCGCTCCTTCCAGTGGCGGCCGCGTCGCCCCTTGGAGCCGGGCGGGCGCTCGCCGCGCACACCGCGGATCCGGCGAGCGTGACGCTCGTCGGCAGCCTCCAGAGCGAGGCGGGCTGCGCCGGCGACTGGGATCCAGCGTGCGCCGACACGCACCTCGGGTACGACGGCGCCGACGACGTCTGGCAGGGCTCGTTCGAACTCCCCGCTGGCAGCTACGAGTTCAAGGTCGCGCTGAACGACTCGTGGGACGAGAACTACGGCGCCGGCGGCCAGTCCGGCGGGGCCAACATCGCGCTCAACCTCGGCACCGATGCGACCGTCAAGTTCTACTACGACCACAAGTCGCACTGGATCACGTCGAACGCCACGAGCCGCATCGCCGTCGCGCCGGGGAGCTTCCAGAGCGAGCTCGGATGCCCGGGCGACTGGCAGCCCGACTGCCTTCGTTCCTGGCTTCAGGACCCGGACGGCGATGGCACCTACACCTTCGAGACACAGGCGCTGCCGGCCGGCGCGTACGAGGGCAAGGTCGCCATCGGCGAGGCATGGGACGAGAACTACGGCGCCAACGGGGCCCCCGGCGGCGACAACATCCCGTTCACCGTCGCGGTCGACGGCGCCCGCGTCCGGTTCAGCTTCGTGTCCGCCACGAACACGCTGACGATCCTCGCCGGCCATGCGCTCGACAACAACGTCGAGTGGGACGGCCTCCGCCACGACTCCCGCAGCACCCTGTACCGGACGCCCGGTGGCGCCGTCGAGGACGGGACGGCGGTCACGCTGCGGCTGCGCACCTTCGCCAACGACGTGAGCGGTGCCAGCGTGCGGTTCTACAGCGTCGACCTCGGCGGTCAGCAGGTCGTCAAGATGTCGAAGGCGGCGGCAGGCGTCTCCTGCTACGAGGCGTTGCTCGAGACCGAGACGTGCGACTTCTGGCAGCTCACGCTCCCGGCGAGCCACGGGCCGGACAACCTCTGGTACCGCTTCATCGTCACCGACGGCACGGACACCGACTACTACGCGGACGACACGGCGGCGCTCGACGGCGGCGTCGGCGCGGCGAGCGACGAGGTGGTGGACAACAGCTTCGCGCTCATGGTCGCCGAGGCGGGCTTCGAGGCGCCGTCCTGGGCGCAGGACGCGGTCATCTACCAGATCTTCCCGGATCGCTTCCGCAACGGCCGCTCCAACAACGACGCGCAGACCGGAGACGTGCGCTACGACGACCCGGTGCTGCGTCTGGGCTGGGGGATCCTCCCCGAGGGCTACTGCCGCAACTACGCGGACGGCAACACCAACTGCCCGTGGCGCTTCGACCTCACCCCGCCCGACACGAGCCCGACGAAGGAGCAGCCGCGCGGCCGCGACTACTTCGGCGGCGACCTGATGGGCGTGCGCCAGCAGCTGGACTACCTCAAGGCACTCGGCGTCAACACCATCTACTTCAACCCGATCTTCGATGCGGGCTCCAACCACAGCTACGACACCCAGGACTTCACCCGCATCGATCCGTACTTCGGGACGCAGAAGGACTGGGAGAACCTCGTCAAGCAGGCGAACGACCGGGGGATGCGGATCGTTCTCGACGGCGTGTTCAACCACATGTCCTCCGACAGCCCGTTCTTCGACCGCTACGGCCACTACCCGACCCTGGGCGCGTGCGAGTCCGCCGCGTCTCCGTACCGGTCCTGGTTCACCTTCCGGGCCCCGACCGGCAACGAGCCGTCGCCGTGCGCGCCGTCCACCCCGGGCGGCACGGACACCTACTACGACGGCTGGTTCGGGTTCGACTCGATCCCCGTCATCACCAAGTCGCTCGACAGCGTGCAGGCGTACTTCCTGACGGACGATGACTCCATCGCCAACCGGTGGCTCGATGCGGGCGCCGGCGGCTGGCGGCTGGACGTGTCGGGCGATGCGTCCTTCCCGGCCGGCTACTGGGAGACCTTCCGGGCGGAGGTCAAGGCCACGAAGCCCGACGCGCTGACCATCAGCGAGACGTGGCAGAAGGACTCGACGTTGCTGCGGATGATCCGTGGCGACCGGCTCGACACGACGATGAACTACCGGCTGCGGGACGCGGTGCTCGGCCTCCTCGCCCCCGGCAGCTTCGACTCCAAGGGGTTCGCTGACAGCGGCCGCATCATCACCCCGTCCGAGTTCCTCAACCGGCTGTCGTCGATCCGGGAGGACTACCCGGACGCCGCCTACTACTCGCTGATGAACCTCCTCGACAGCCACGACACGGAGCGCCTCCTGTGGACGCTCACGCCGGGTGCCGAGACGACCGCGGACAAGGAGCTCGACACCGCCAACGTCGCCGCCGGCAAGGCGCGCGTCAGGCTCGCGTCGCTGATCCAGTTCACCGTGCCGGGCGCCCCCACCGTCTACTACGGCGACGAGGTCGGGGTCACCGGCGACGACGATCCGGACGACCGCCGGACGTACCCGTGGGCGGACCGGGGCGGGTCGCCGGACACCGCGCTGCACGCGCACTACACGCAGCTGGCGGCGCTTCGCAGGGACCTGCCGGTCCTCACCGACGGCGACTTCCGGGCGCTCCTCGCCGACGGCGACGTCGCGGCGTACGGGCGGCGCACGACCTCGCAGGCGGCGATCGTCGTCCTCAACCGCGGGTCGGCGCCGCAGACCGTCGAGATCCCGGTGGGCGGCTACCTGCGAGACGGCCTCGCGTTCACCGCGCGGTTCGCGCTGGGCACCGGCGGCTCCGGCGCGGCATCCGCGGACGCGGGCGCCGTGGAGGTGACCGTGCCGGCGAACGGCGCCCTCGTGCTCGCCACGGGCAACGTCGACCTCCAGCCGACCGACGCGCCCTCGCTGTCCCTCGACAGCGAGGGCAACGGACAGGTGTCCGTGTCCTGGGTGGCGGTCCCGGGCGCCGTGGCGTACGACGTCTGGTCCAGCCCGCTCACCGGCGGCGGCTACACCAGGCACAACCCCACCCCCGTGACCGGCACCTCGGCGACGATCGACGGCCTGCCGAACGGGAAGGACGTGTTCGTGGTGGTCACCGCGACGGACGCCGCCGGCAACGTCTCGGCGTACTCGAACGAGGTCGTGGGCCGGCCGCGGCTCACGATCGGCTGGGCGAACACCCAGTGGCCGCCCACGCTGACCCACACGATCAGCACGACCAACCGGACCGGGAACGTCTACGGCCAGGTCTGGATCGACGGCGAGACGAGCGCGCCCGGCCCCACGCCGAGCCTGCTCGCCCAGCTGGGCTTCGGGCCGGCGGGCACCAACCCGGCGACGGATGCCGCCTGGACGTGGGTGGACGCGTCGTTCAACACGGACGCGGGCAACAACGACGAGTTCGTGGCCAGCCTCCTCCCCGAGGCCGTCGGGTCGTTCAACTACCTCTACCGGTACTCCACGACCGACGGGACCGAGTGGCTGTACGCGGACCTCAACGGCCCGATTGCGACCGGCGCCATGCCGCCGAACCCGGGCGTGCTCACGGTGAACCCGAGCGGCGACACCACGGCGCCGGACGTCCCGGCCGGCCTTCGCGTCGTCAGTGCGTCGCCCGCCGGGATCGAGCTGGCGTGGGACGTCGTCGCGGGTGACGCCACGCTGTTCGGCTACGAGATCGAGCGCGCGGGCGCCGAGGGCGGTCCGTACGAGACGATCGTCCGGACGACCGGGACGTCGTACACGGACACGGAGGTCGAGCAGGGCGACACCTGGTGGTACCGCGTGCTGGCGCTGGATTCATCGTTCAACCGGTCGAGCCCGTCGGCCGCCGTGGAGGCCACGGCCGAGCTCAGGACCGTGACGCTCCAGTTCACGGTGACGGTGCCGGCGACGACGGACGCAACGGGTCGATCTGTCTACATCGCCGGCTTCCTCGACCGGCTCGACGGCAGCCTCCCGCAGTGGGATCCGGGCGGCGTCGTGCTCAGCCGTGTGGATGCGACGCACTGGGCGATCACGCTCACCGGCGACGAGGGCACGCAGATCGAGTACAAGTACGCGCTCGGATCGTGGGACTACGTGGAGAAGGACGCGGCCTGTGGCGAGATCGCCAATCGCCAGCTGACGCTCTCGTACGGCACGACCGGCGTCCAGGCCGTGAACGACACGGCCGAGAACTGGCGGAACGTCGCGCCCTGCGGCAACTGACCGCGTCGATCCGGCGGCGGGACCCCTCGGGTTCCGCCGCCACGACGACCGCCGTGGCGGCCGTCATCTGACCGCTCCGGACCGGACCCGAACCCTCCGGACCGGTACGTTCGTACCCCTCCCGGGGGATACCGCGCAGCTGCGCGTCCGGTTATCGTTGCCCGGCGCTGCTACACTCCATTCCTGAGCCGGTGAGTCGTCTGGGGTGTGCCCACCACGGCGGCGCCATGATCCGGCGAGCGTACAGATGTTCTAGCGCTTCGAAACCAGCCCGAGCCCACAGCGCCCCACGACACCAACGCTCGCACGAGATGAGGACGCCTTCTCGTTGACCCGCCACACCGTTGCGCAGCACTTCCCGCGGTCCCGGACGGACCGCCGCCACCGCATCCTCGTCGCGCTGCTCGCGGTCCCCTTCCTGATCGGGGTGATCGCGGCTCCCGCGGCTGCACCCGGGCCTGTCCAGGGCGACGAGCTGTCGAAGGCCCAGGCCCAGCAGAAGGCCCTCGAGCGCAAGATCGCGCAGCAGAAGACGCTGATCGCCCGACTCAACCGGTCCCAGGACGACCTGGCCGGCTCGATCGCGGCCACGCGGGACGAGCTCGACGGCATCACCGACGACCTCGCCGCCACCCGCAGGCGAGTCAAGAAGCTCGTCGCCGGCATCGAGTCCGTCCAGGCGGCCTACAAAGGCCTGGTCACCCAGCTGTCCGACTTCGACCTCCAGCTCCAGCGGATCGAGGCGCAGGAGACGACGAAGAAGGCCGAGCTCGGTGCCCGCAAGGCGGAGCTCGCCGAGCGGATCCGCGAGGCCTACGAGGCCGAGCGGACCTCGATGCTCGAGACGTTCCTGTCGGGTGCGTCGTTCACGGACATGCTCGCCGAGATGAGCACCCAGCTCGATGCCGCCGAGCAGGATCGGGCCCTCGCCCAGCAGATCGCCGCGGACCGCGAGACGCTCCTCCAGCTCCACCAGACGGTCGAAGCGACGCGCGCCCAGACGAACACGCTGCGCCAGGAGACCGCCGTCCAGAAGCAGAAGCTGGACCAGCGCCTGGGCGAGCTCAAGAAGGCCCAGGCCAAGCTCAAGAAGCTCGAGAAGGCTGCGAAGGCGACGCTCCGGGCGCAGAAGGCGCAGTACGCGAAGCTGGCCGCGGACAAGGCCAAGCTGCGCAAGGCGGTCGCGGCGGCGGCGGCGGCGAAGCAGAAGCTCCAGAAGAAGATCGACAGGCTCGTCGCCCGCCAGTACTCGATGGGCAACATTCCCTCGAAGTTCAACGGGACGATGCGCTGGCCGATGCCAGGCTCGATCTCCGGCGACTTCGGCTGCAGCTCGTTCGCCTGGTACGGCCCGGGCAACGGCTGCGCGCACTTCCACAACGGGATCGACATCGTCGCGCCATACGGGACGCCGGTGCGGGCGGCGGCCGCAGGCCGGGTGGTCTACGTCGGATGGAACTACGCGGACGGCGCGGATCCGGCGTGGATCGTCATCGTGGCCCACGCCTCGAACCTGACGACGTGGTACGCACATCTGCAGCCGCGCTACCCCGTGCGAGCGGGCCAGTCGGTCCGGAAGGGCCAGGTCGTCGGGTACGAGGGCGCGACCGGCCGGGTCACGGGTGCCCACCTCCACTGGATGGTCGAGTACAACGGGAGCTTCGTGAACCCGCGGCTGTTCACATAGCCGGCCGGATCGCGGCGCGGCGCCGGGCCCTGCGCGATGGGCGCCGATGGACGACAATCAACCCGCAACCCAGGCGCATCCCGGTCGCAGGGCGTCCGACGTTCACGGACCGGGTGCTAGCATCGAGCCACGTCGACCGCATGCTCCGGAGGGACGACCGTTGGTCAAGCCGGTGATCGCCGTGATCCTCGCGGGCGGCGAGGGAGAGCGGCTCTCGATCCTGTCGTCGGTGCGCGCGAAGCCCGCGGTGCCCTTCGGCGGCAAGTACCGGATCATCGACTTCACGCTCTCGAACTGCGTCAACTCCGAGATCGACAACGTCGTCGTGCTCACGCAGTACAACCCCCGGTCGCTCAACGACCACATCGGCCTCGGCCGTCCGTGGGACCTGGACCGCAACACCGGCGGCGTCAAGCTCCTGCAGCCGTACATCAAGCGCGGCCGGGTCGCGGAGTGGTACAGCGGAACCGCGGACGCGGTGCTCCAGAACATCAACGTCCTCGAGCACTCGCGCGGGGACACCGTGCTCATCCTCGCCGGCGACCACATCTACAAGATGGATTACCAGCCGTTCCTCGCGGCACACCGGCGGAGGCGGGCGGACGTGACCATCGCCGTCCGCCGCGTGCCGATCGCCGAAGCGTCCCGAATGGGCGTCCTCGCGCTCGACGACGCCGACCGCGTCACCGACTGGCAGGAGAAGCCGAAGCAGCCCAAGAGCGACCTCGCGTCGATGGGCGTCTACGTGTTCAGCAAGCGGGCCCTCGTGCGCTGGCTCAAGGAGGGCCTGCGCGACTTCGGTGGGGACGTCGTCCCGGCCATGCTCGAGGCGAATGCCCGGGTCTTCGGCTACCGCTTCGACGGCTACTGGCAGGACGTGGGCACGATCCAGTCGTTCTGGGAGGCCAACATGGCCCTCCTCGAGGACACACCCGAGCTCGACCTGTACGACCGCGAGTGGCTCATCCACACCCGGTCCGAGGAGCGGGCGCCGGCCAAGATCGGGCCCACCGCCCAGGTCCACCGGAGCCTCATCTCGCACGGCTGCGTCATCAACGGCACGGTCGTCAACTCGGTGCTGTCGCCGGGCGTGCGCGTGGACGTGGGCGCGGTCGTCCGCGACTCGATCGTCATGTTCGACACCGTCATCCGCTCGGGCGCGGTCGTCGACCGCGCGATCCTGGACAAGGAGGTCGTGGTCGGACAGGGCGCGATCGTCGGGGACGGGCCCGACTTCGACACGCCCAACAAGGCGGAGCCGTCGCGCCTCAACACCGGGATCACCGTCGTGGGCAAGCAGAGCGTCGTTCCGCGGGGCGCCCGCATCGGGCGGAACGTCAAGGTCGGCGACAAGGTGCGATCCGCGGACTGGACCGCACGCAACGTCCGGTCCGGCGGCACCGTCGAGCGGAAGGCACCGCGCAAGGCCGCCGCCGCCCTCGACGCCGACGACGTGCCACCTGCCCTCGTAAGCGCCACCGGCGGCGGCTGAGGCCGGCTCGCGGGTCCGCCGGCGGAGGGCCGGCTTCGTGCGACCCCAGGGCCGCGCGACGGGCCGTTTCCGGGTCCTCCGGTAGACTCCCCGCCATGTCTTCCGCCCCCCGGGCGTCGGCGTGTGCCCCTGCCGATGTCGAGGTCTGGCTGTCCGAGCTTGGGCTCGAGCCACTCGAGCGCGCCGACCGAGAGGGCGTCACGTCGTGGGACCTGCTCCTCGACGGACGCCGCCGCGCCGCCCTCCGCGTCACGCTCATCCTCGATCCTGCGCTTGCGCTGATCTGCTGGGCGCACTTCGCACCGCCCATCAACGACGGCTTCCGACGGTCCTACCGCACGCTCCTCCGCTGGAACGACGAGCTCCCGTTCGTCAAGTTCTCGATCGGTGAGGACGAGCGCCCGCTGCTCGTCGCGGAGCTGCCGATCCAGACCGCCGATCGAACGGCCCTGGGGCTCGCGCTCGCGCGCCAGCTCGCCGTCGCCGACCGCCTCCACGAGGAGTCGACGCCGTGGCTCAAGGCCGGCGGCTGGAACGCCGACGCCGTCGCGCCGAATGCGGCCGGGCCTGGCGCGCGCCTGCTGGAGCGGTATGCCACGGAGCTCGACGAGCTCGTGGAGTCCACCGCGGAGGTACTCGCGTGACGGGCCGACCGACCGCGGCCGCGACGGTCGTGCCGGCGCGAGGCTCGCCCCGATCGCGGCTCGCCCTGGGCGTCGCCGCCCTGCTGGTCGCGCTGCTCTGCTCGTGGTTCGCGCCGGTCGCCGGGCTCGCCCCTGCCGCTCCCGCGCTCGCCGCGGCGACGGACCTCACGCTCGTCGCCGACACGGTCTACAGCGTCCAGCCGGATCGAAGCCGTGTCCGCGTCAGCATGTCGATCGTCGCCCGCAACAACACGAAGGAAACGCGGACGAAGAAGTTCTGGTTCGATCACGCGTACCTCGCCGTCCTGCCCACGGCGAGCGAGGTCAAGGTGACGGGCGCGCCGGGCGCCTCGGTCCGGGTCTCGAAGCGGACCCGGGACGCGACCCTGCTGCGGATCAACTTCGGCTCACGCCTGTACAGCGGCCGGTCGCGGACGCTCAGGGTCACGTTCAGCCTCGTCGACACCGGGAAGCCTGCCGACCGCACGATCCGCGTCGGGTCGAGCCTCGTCACCCTGCCGGTCTGGGCCCACGGCTCCACCGGCGCCCGGGGAGGGAGCGTCAAGGTCCGTTTCCCGGCGGGCTACGACGTGTCCGTCGAGAAGGGGTCGTTCGCCAGGCAGAGCACCCTCGCCGACGGCGGCACGGAGCTCGCGACCGGCGAGCTCGCGAACCCGCTGTCGTTCTTCGCGTACGTCACCGCCCAGCAGCCAGCGGTGCTCGAGGACACGCCGATCGCCGTCGTGGCGGGCGACGACACGATCGCCCTCACGCTCCGGGGCTGGCAGGACGACACCGCGTGGACCACGCGGATCGGGAACCTGATGCAGGAGAGCCTGCCGCTGCTGCGCGAGGACATCGGGTTGCCGTGGCCGCACGAGGAGCCGATCGTCGTCCAGGAGGCCGTCAGTGGCGCTGGCGACGGGTATGCGGGGCTGTTCGATCCCGCCGGGAACCGGATCGAGATCGCCTACTGGGCGGACCACCAGGTCGTCATCCACGAGGCCGCCCACGGGTGGTTCAACGGGAGCCTGCTCGCGGACCGCTGGGCGAACGAGGGTTTCGCATCGCTGTACGCGGCGCGGGCCGCGGCGGCCATCGACGAGGAGGGCGCCAGCCCGGAGCTGACCGAGGAGCTCGCCGCCGTCGCGATCCCCCTCAACGCGTGGGCGGCGGTTCCTGCGGACCCCGCGGACGCGGCCGACGAGGACGCGGCCGAGGCGACCGAGGCCTACGGGTTTGCGGCCTCCCTGGCGCTCGCGAGGGCGATCGCCGAGCGGGCGGGCGACGAGGCGCTGCGAGGCGTGTGGGCGGACGCTGCCGCCGGCGTCGGGGCGTACCCACCGACGACCGGCGTCGCGACCGAAGCGGACGCGGGCGTCGTCGAGACCGTGGACGGTCCGCCCGACTGGCGCGGGCTGCTCGATCTCATCGAGACACGGACCGGTCGCGACTTCACCGACCTGTGGCGGGAATGGGTCATCCGCCCCGAGGAGGCTGCGCTGCTCGACGCGCGCGCCGAGGCCCGCCGGTCGTATGCGCGCACGATCGCGCTCGCCGCCGACTGGGCGATCCCTCGCTCGATCCGTGACGCGCTTCGCGCCTGGCAGTTCGACACCGCGGAGCGGCTGATGGCCGACGCGCGCACGGTCCTCGCACAGCGGGGCGCGGTGGAGGCGATGGCGGCCGCGGACGGGCACGCCCTCCCGGGCGACATGCAGGCGCTGTTCGAGTCGGGCGATCTCGTCGGGGCGTCCGGCCGGGCGGAGGCAGAGCGCAACGCGATGCTCGCCATCACCCAGGCTGCGGAGGCGCGGTCCACGGGCGAGGATCCGCTCACGACGATCGGGATGATGGGCGAGGACCCGGACGCAGATGTAGCCGCGGCGAGGGCGTCGCTCGCCGACGGCGATCTCGAGGCCGTGCTCTCGTCCGCGGATGACGCGTTCCGTGCCTGGACCGGCGCCTGGCAGGAGGGACGCCGCCGCGCCCTGCTCGCGCTCGCCATGCTTGCGACGATCATCGTCCTCGCCTCGGCCGTGATCGGGAAGCTCAGACGCGACCGGCGGGCGCGGGTCGTGCCTGCGGCGGTGCCGGCCTCGCCCGTCGCGTCCGGGGCCGACTGGGCAACGGCATCTGCGACGGAGCCCACGCCGGAGGAGCTGCTCGACGCGGCCGCGCCGTATGCCGCGCCGGGGATGGTGGTACCACCCGCCCGGCCGGACGAACCAGCCTCGGCCTGAGCCATGCGGCGCCCGCTTGTCCGGCTCCCGCTGGTCGCGGCGCTCCTCGCGTCGGCCCTCGCAGCGGGTGCCGCCGTGGTGCCGCCCGCCGCGGCCCCCGTCGCGCCGTTCCTCGCTCCGCTGCTCCGCGCCCTGGACGCGCCGGTCGCGGTCGCGGCCGGCGACCTGGCGGTCGCGACCGAGGCCCGCTACGTCGTGGATCCCGAGGATGGCGTCGTCCGGGTGATCGTGGACATCACCGCCACCAACGAGCTGCCGAACGACGTCAGCGGCGGTGCCGTCACCCGCTTCTTCTACGACGCGGTCAACCTCGGCGTGCAGCCCGAAGCGGTGCGCTTCAGGGCCACGCAGGACGACACCACCCTCGCAGTCACCGCCGAGCGCCGCGAGGGCTACCGGCTGGTCACCGTCCGGCTCCCGCAGAACCTCTACTACCAGCAGACGACGGACATCCGCCTCACGTTCGACCTCCCCGGCGGCAAGCCCCGCTCGTCGAGTGACGTCCGCGTCGGCCCCGCCTTCGCGTCGTTCCTCGCGTGGGCGTTCGGGGATCGCGGCACCATCCGGGTCGACGTCCCGCCCGGGTTCGAGGTGGATGTCTCGGGCGCGGCCATGGAGAAGACGACCACGAAGTCCGGGGTCCAGGTGTTCCGGGCGGCGACCGCAAGCGCGATCGAGTGGTTCGCCTGGATCAACGCCCGCAACGACGACGGGCTGACTCGTGAGCAGGTGGACCTCCCCGGCGGCGAGGAGATCGTCGTCCGGGCCTGGCCCGAGGACACACGCTGGCGGCGACGTGTCGCTGCGCTCCTGGCCGACGGCGTCCCGGAGCTGACCCGGCAGATCGGCCTGCCCTGGCCGGTTGACGGGCCGTTGCGCGTGCTCGAGATCCACACGCCGCTGCTGGAGGGCTACGCCGGGTTCTACAACCCGCAGACCGACGAGATCACGATCAGCGAGGACCTCGACGACGTCACGATCATCCACGAGGCGTCGCACGCGTGGTTCAACCGGGACCTGTTCACCGAGCGCTGGATCACCGAGGGCCTCGCGGAGACCTACGCGGCGCAGGTCGTGGATGCGATCGGCGGCGACGCGCCGGGACCGGGCAGGGTCGCGCGCGATTCGGCGATCGCGTTTCCGCTGGGATCCTGGCCGCCGCCGGCCGCGATCGAGAGCGAAGACGCAGCCGATCGCGAGCAGTACGGCTACAACGCCGCCTACCGGGTGATGCGGGTCATCGTCGAGCGGGCCGGCGCCGACGGGATGCGAGCCGTGTTCGATGCGGCCACCGCACGGACGACGGCCTACCGGGGCGAGGTCGACCCCGAGCGGTCCACGCGCCCGAACGACTGGCGACGGTTCCTCGACCTGACCGAGGAGCTGGCCGACGCCGAGGGCGTCGATGCGATCGTCGCGAGGTGGGCGCTGACACCTGAGGAGGCAGCCGAGCTGGATGCGCGGACGGAAGCGCGGGCGAGCTACGCCGACCTGGCCGGGGACGGCGGGACGTGGGCGGCGCCCGTCGTCGTGCGGATGGCGATGGACGAGTGGGCGTACGACGTGGCGGGTCCGGCGATGGCCACCGCCGCCTCGATCCTCGAGCGCCGGGACGCGATCGCGTCGCTCGCCGTCGATGAGGGGCTGGACCCGCCCGCGGATCTCGAGGCGGCGTACGAGGCCTCGGCGTCGTCGTCTGACCTCGAGGCGGCCGTGGAGCGGGCCGGCGAGACGGAGACATCGCTCGGCCTCGTGGCGGCCGCGGACGATGCGGTGGCGGCCCCGCGCGACTGGCTCGTGGACCTGGGCCTCTCGGGCAAGGATCCCGATGGCGACCTCGTGACCGCGCGCGCGGCGTGGGAGGCAGGTGACATGAACGCCGCGGCCGAGGTTGCGACCGTCGTGATCGGCACGATGGCCGTCGCACCGGACGCCGGGCGATCGCGAGCCATCCTGATCGGCGGCAGCATCCTGATCGTGCTGCTGCTCGTGTTCATCGTGGTGGTGCTCATCGTCCGCCACCGATCGAGGCGGTCACCTCCGGCGGGTCACGAGGTGGCCACCGCGCCGCTCGCAACGGTCGCGGATGACGTCGATGACGCGGACGGGGGCGGCCGCCCGGTCTGACCGGGGTGCGCTAGAGGGCCGTTGCCGCGGCCTCGGCGTCCGCGTGGCCGTGGCCGGGGCCGACTCCGGGCGCCGGATCACCGCGCCCGCGCCGGCGCAGCGACGGGTCGGACAGGGCCAGCCCGATCGCGACGAGGATGAGCAGGATCCCGACGGCGAGCGCGGCGGACAACCCGAGGATCGCCACGATCGGCGCTCCGCCGATGCTGCCCAGCGCCATCGCCGTCGCCAGCGAGCACGAGAACAGGGCAAAGGCCGAGCCGCGATCCGCGTCGGTGGACCGGTGCGAGAGCTCGACGAGGATCGGCGTCATGACGATCGCGCCGCCCGCGCCGCCGATGAGCCCGGACACGACCAGCAGCGGCGTCGTCAGCGGCAGCAGGAGCATGCCGATCGCGACCGCCGTCGCCGTCGCCCCGGTCACGACGAGCGTGCGCGTCGAGATCCGGTCGGCCAGCCAGCCGGTGGGGAGCCGCATGAGGAAGATCGCGAGCCCGTCCGCGGCGAAGTAGAGGCCGATGTCGGCACCCGCCTCCGACGCCCGAACCGGGAGATAGGCGGTCAGCGCCCCCCAGTGCGCGACGTAGGTGAGGATGATCGCGAGCGGGATCGCCCAGGCCCGCCGGAACGTGATCCCGAAGCGACGACTCGCCGAGCCCGCGACCGCGACCGCGTCACGGACGCGCGGCCTGACGGGCAGCCGCCAGGTGAGCGCCATCCCGAGCACGACGAACGCGATGATCATCACGGACACGGCGTCGAACGAGTAGCTGTCGAGGACGTAGATCGAGATCGGTGGCAGGAGGACGAGGGTGAGGTTGTGGGCGGCCCCCACGAACGCGAGGCCCGACCCGTGCCGCTCCCGCGGCAGCATCCGGGGGACGAGCGAAAGGGCGGCCGGCAGCGATGCCGCGATCCCCGCGCCCTGGAGTGCCCGTGCCACGATGAACGGCAGCGCGGGCCCGCCGGCCTCGACACCCGGCAGCAGCAGGATGAGGCTGGCGAGCAGGTAGGCGCAGGCGCCGCCAACGAGGAGCCGCATGCCGCCGAAGGCGTCGACGAGCCGCCCGCCGACGATCGCCGCCGGCATCTGGACGAGCGCGGCGACACCCACGATCAGGCCGATCTGGGCGTCCGGCACGTCCGCACGGGTGAGGGCGAGGGGGAGCGCAGCGGTATACCCGTGGAAGCCGGCCTGAATGAGGAACAGCGCGACCGCGAGGCGGATGACATTCACGACGGATCGGGACCCGGATCAGGCCCGGCACGGGCGCAGGGCGACGCCGTCGGTGCGCGGGCGAGCCTCCATCGTAGCGGCCATGAGCCGCGATTCGTGCGAGGATCGGGCCGTGACCGACGAGCGTGTCCCTCCCCAGGATCCCGACCAGCCGCGCGACCAGGGTGCTCCCGACGCGGCCGGCGATCCCGCGCCGGACGACGACCGCGAGTCCGCGTACGAGCTGCTGCAGCGCGGGCAGGCGCTTGCCCGCAAGCGCCACAACGCCCAGGCGGCCGTGGTGCTCGAGCGGGCCGCTCGCCTGGAGCCCGGCAAGGCGTCGATCCTCGAGGCGCTCGGACGCGCCCATTTCAACGCCGGGCAGCACGAGCGGGCGCGCGAGATCTTCGAGGCGCTGCTGGAGGTCGATCCGTCGTCGCATTACGGCCACTTCGCGCTGGGTCAGAGCCTCAAGAAGCTGGGTCGCGAGCGGGAGGCGTGGACGCACCTGCGGCTCGCGGTCGCGCTGTCGCCCGAGACCGCGCTCTATCGCTCGGCGCTGGCACGGATCCCGGACCCCCGGGGAGGCGACGACAACTAGGCTCGGCCGTCAGCGTGCCGCGACCACCCAGTGTGGCCACGCGACGGCCTGGCGGAACCCCAGCGACTCGTACAGGCGCAGGGCGGTGTCGTTCTCTCCCTCGACACTGAGCTCGATGTCCGTGGCCGAACGCTCGCGGCAGGCCTGGATGCCCCAGCGCACGAGCTCGCGCCCCAGCCCGCGTCGCCGTGCCTCGCGCAGGACCCCAACGAGCTTGACCTCGCCGACGATGCGCCCGTCGTCGTCGTGGAATGTGCCGATCCGGCAGAAGCCGGCCAGCCGCTCCCGGTCGCGGGCGTCCGCGATGAGCAGGATCGAGGACGGATCGAACGTGCTCGAGCCGTGCACCCGCCGGATCGTGGCGAGGTCGACCTCGAGCGGCGACGGATGATCGAGGAACGACGTGTTGAGCAGCGTCGTGAATGCGGCGTCGTCCGTGCCGGGCTCGATCCAGCGCACGACGACGTCGTCCGGGAACCGCGGCGGGTCGACCGCGACACCGGGATCGAGCCGGAGCTTCCACAGCGTGGAGTCGTAGCGCATCCCCGCCGACCGGGCGAACGCCTCGGCGTCCGGACGCCGGGGGACCCACAGGCGGAGGTGCGCGCGTCCCGCGGCGCCGGCGAT
The DNA here is from genome assembly GCA_963715245.1 of uncultured Chloroflexia bacterium. Classification (GTDB taxonomy): domain Bacteria; phylum Chloroflexota; class Limnocylindria; order Limnocylindrales; family CSP1-4; genus CAIXZV01. The sequence goes on along the minus strand of CAVQRM010000006.1, from coordinate 1,149,512 downwards.
GAGGCGGCCGGCCGCGACGAGGCGCGACCCGTGGCCGCGCCGGCGGAACGGGAGGTCGACCGTCAGGTCATCGTGGACGGGGACGACCCAGCCGGCGACGCGGCCGTCCTCCTCGGCCACCGCCGCCAGCTCCGGCTCGTCGCGGAGGCGCCCGGCCGATTCCTCGAGGAAGTGCCGGCTGACGCCCTCGATCTCCCCTCGGTCGTATCCGGCGAGCATCGCCTCGAGGATCGCGTCGGCATCGTCCGGCCGGCAGGCGCGGACCCCGGCCGGGTAGGGGAGCGGCGTGGCCAACGGTCCGCTACCCGAGCGCGCCGCTGCGCCGGAGCCGGTCGAGCCACAGGATGGCGAGGATCGTCTTCGCGTCGCTGATCTCGCCGCTGTCGACCCGCGCCAGGGCGTCGTCGACGCCCAGGTGCGACACCTCGAGGCGTTCGTCCTCGTCGGGGGCGAGGCGGTCGTCGCCGGTCACGCCCTCGATCCCGGTGGCGAGATACAGGTGCATCAGCTCCGAGGCGAAGCCCGGCGCCGTCCAGAACGACGCGAGCCGGCGCCAGCCCGTCGCCCGGTGGCCGGTCTCCTCCTCGAGCTCCCGCCGGGCCGCTCCCTCGGCGTCCTCGGTGACGCCACCGTGGACCTCGAGGGTCCCGGCCGGGATCTCGAGCATCGCCCCGCCGGTCGGGATCCGCCACTGGCGCACGAGCAGAATCCGCCCGGCGTCGTCGAGCGCCAGCACCGACACCGCACCCGGGTGACCGACGACGTCACGGGTGCCGCGCGAGCCGTCGGCGCGCGCGATGGTGTCGACCCGGAACTCGAGGTAGCGGCCCTGGTGCACGATGGTGGAGTCGACGACGTGCTCCTCGAGCGGATCGGCGCCGAAGGCGTCGCGGTCCCGGTCGGTCACGTGTCCTCCGATCAATGCGAACGGCCGGTCCGCCGCGAGGGCGAACCGGCCGGTGATGGGTCGCGTGGAGGCGGTCAGGCGGCCGCCGGCGCTCCCGAGCGGACGAGCGAGGCGCCCGTCTCGGCGTTGAACAGGTGGACCTTCTCGGCGGGGATGCGGAGCTCCACGACGTCGCCCGGGCGGACCCGGTGCGAGGAGTCCACGATGGCCACGATCTCGCGGCCGCCGGTCGTGACGTGGAGCAGCTCCTCGTTGCCGAGGTACTCCACGACGTCGGCGGTGCCCTTGATGCTGGCCGCCATGCCTGCGATGTCGCCGATCTGGAGATGCTCCGGCCGGACGCCGACAACAACGCGGGCGGCGTCGTTCTTCGCGAGCGCGTCGCGGAAGTTCTCCGACAGCGGGAAGTGGAAGTCGCCGGTCGTCAGCTCCAGGGCGGTGCTGGTGGGCGAGTCGGTCTCGATGAAGTTCATCGAGGGGCTGCCGATGAACCCGGCCACGAACTTGTTGAGCGGCTGATCGTAGAGCTGCTGCGGGGTACCGACCTGCTGGAGCAGGCCATCACTCATGACGGCGATCCGCTGGCCCATCGTCATCGCCTCGACCTGGTCGTGGGTGACGTAGACCATCGTGGTGCCGAGCCGCTGGTGGAGGCGCGCGATCTCGGCGCGCGTCTGCACGCGCAGCTTCGCGTCCAGGTTCGAGAGCGGCTCGTCCATGAGGAACACGGCGGGCTCGCGGACGATCGCCCGTCCGAGCGCGACGCGCTGGCGCTGGCCGCCCGACAGCTCCTTGGGCTTCCGATCGAGCAGCTTCTCCAGCTGGAGGATGCCCGCGGCCTCACTGATGCGCTTCTCGATGTCGGCCTTGGGGACCTTGCGCAGCTTGAGGCCGAATGCGAGGTTGTCCCGGACGGACATGTGCGGGTAGAGCGCGTAGCTCTGGAACACCATCGCGATGTCCCGGTCCTTGGGCGCCACGTCGTTGACGACCTTGTCGCCAATGCGGAGCTGACCCTCGCTGATCTCCTCGAGCCCCGCGATCATCCGCAGGCTCGTCGTCTTCCCGCAACCCGAGGGTCCGACGAGCACCATGAACTCGCCGTCCGTAATCTCGAGGTTGAGGTCCGACACGGCGGTCACATCGCCGTAGCGCTTGAACACGTGATCGAATGTCACGGTCGCCATGCGTGGTCCTCCAGCCCGGCCTGAGGTCATCGCGGGCTCATGCATCCGGCCGTCGGTGGCCGACGGACTCGGACGAGCCCCGTACGAGGTGCTGGCTCGGGTTGTTGGCATGGTACGAACTGGAGCCGGTCTCCTGCAAGGGCCCCCAGCATCGTGATCACCGGTGACCACGATGCGATGACCGGCGGGTATCGTGGACCGAACGCCAGTCGCACCCCCAGATCGAGGCCACGATGAGCCAGCATCCCCGCGCCGGCCAGCCCGCCATCCCGTCCGAGCTCGTCGACGTCGCGGCCCTGCTCCGCGCCTACGACGACGTTCGTCCGGACCCGTCCGACCCCGCGCAGCGCGTCGCCTTCGGCACGTCGGGCCACCGCGGGTCGGCGTTCCGGGCGGCGTTCAATGAGGCGCACATCCTGGCCACGACGGAGGCGATCTGGCGGTATCGCAAGGCCAAGGGGTACACGGGCCCGCTGTTCATCGGGCGCGACACCCACGCGCTTAGCGAGCCGGCGTGGCGGACGGCGCTCGAGGTGCTCGTCGCGCGCGGCGTGGACGTGCGCGTGGACTCGGGCGACGGGTTCACGCCGACGCCTGCGGTGTCGCACGCGATCCTGGTCGCCAACCGCGACCGCTGGACGACGACGGGCGGCACGGGCCTGGCGGACGGGATCGTCGTCACACCGTCGCACAACCCGCCCGACGACGGCGGCTTCAAGTACAACCCGCCCAACGGCGGCCCGGCTGACACCGACGTCACGCGCTGGATCCAGGACGAGGCCAACCGCATCCTCGAGGGAGCTGGCCCGGACGGGCTCGACGGTGTCCCGCGCGTGCCCTTCGAGCGGGCCCGAGCGACCGTCAGCGAGTACGACTTCATGGGCGCCTACGTGGCCGACCTGGGCTCCGTCATCGACATGGAGGCCATCGCGGCTTCCGGGCTCCGGCTGGGCGTCGACCCGCTCGGCGGCGCCGCCGTCGACTACTGGGGCGCGATCGGCGAACGCTACGGCCTCGACCTCACGGTCACCAACGACGCGGTGGACCCGCAGTTCGGGTTCATGACCCTCGACTGGGACGGGAAGATCCGGATGGACCCGTCGTCGCCGTTCGCGATGGCTGGGCTGGTGGGCCTGCGCGATCGCTTCGACCTCGCGCTCGGCAACGACGCCGACGCGGACCGGCACGGGATCGTGGTTCCCGGCGCGGGCCTGATGAACCCCAACCACGTCATCGCCGCCTCGATCTCGTACCTGTTCGGCGGCGGCCGCGACTGGAGCGCGGACGTCGCGGTCGGCAAGACCCTCGTGAGCTCGTCGATCATCGACCGCGTCGTCGCGGACCTCGGCCGGCGTCTGCTCGAGGTCCCGGTCGGCTTCAAGTGGTTCGTGGACGGCCTCGTGGACGGCTCGGTCGGCTTCGGCGGTGAGGAGAGCGCCGGGGCGTCGTTCCTGCGCCGCGACGGCACGGTGTGGACGACCGACAAGGACGGCCTCATCGCAGACCTGCTGGCCGCGGAGCTCACGGCCAAGCTGGGCAGGAACCCGTCAGAGGTGTACACGGGCCTCACGGCGCGGTTCGGGTCCCCGGCCTACCGGCGGATCGACGCCCCGGCCACTCCGGAGCTCAAGGCGGCGCTCGGCAAGTTGTCGCCGGAGGCCGTCACGGCGACGACGCTGGGCGGCGACCCGATCATCGCGAAGCTCACCCGTGCCCCGGGCAACGACGCGCCGATCGGCGGCCTGAAGGTGGTCACGGCGCAGGCCTGGTTCGCCGCCCGCCCATCGGGGACGGAGAACGTGACCAAGCTCTACGCGGAGTCGTTCCGCGGCGAGGACCACCTCGCCCGCATCCTCGACGAGGCCGCCGCGATCGTCGACGCGGCGGGATAGGGAGCCGCCGCGGCGCTCGCGATCGGGTCAGGGCCGCGAGCGCGCGATCCCCGTCCGCCGGCTGCGCAGCGTCCAGTAGCGGCGGCGGAACACGCCATGGCTCGAGCGGCGGCGGCAGATCGGGCACGCGAGGAGCGGGCCGTGATGACCCTCGTGCTCGACGGCGACCGGGGCGGGGGCGACGAGCGACGTCACCGGGCGAACGCGGGACGCGCCGCTCGGGGCTGCGACCAGCGGGGCAGGTTGTCGCCGCTGTGCTTGGAGCGCATGCACATCGGGCAGCCGAGCTGCGGGACGACGTGGCGGACGTGGTAGCGGGCCAGGGTGGCGTTGGGATCGGGGCGGCTCATCGGATGGGACCTCGGTGGTGAACAGGATCGGCGGATCGGTGTCGCTCCCCGAACCATGTGGCTCGGGAGCCGCGCGTGACCATTGACGTCCGTCCTATCGGCGCCCCGTCGGTCGTCGCCAGTTACCCCATTCGGGGGATCGGGGACCGGGACCAGTTCGCCGCTCGCGCGCGTCCGTCGCGTCCGCGACGATGCGGGGACGCCAGCCGTCCCGTGCCCGGACGCATCCTCGGAGACCCTCATGCCGGTCCAGACCGCCGAACTCGTCTGCCTCCAGTGCGGCACGATCGCCAGCCGCAGCGGGGCGCAGATCTGTCGCCGGTGCGGCCTTCGCTTCGGCGAGGCGCCGCCGTCCTTCGCGCGTCTCGCCACGTGCCCGGTCTGCTACGTCGCGACGGACGACGACGGCCGCCTGCCCTCGCGGGCCCAGCCGGGTCGCCGGCTCGACATCAACGCCCATGTCGAGGAGCACGACCGCTACCCCGTGGGCGACGACGCCTGGCTCGAGGGCCTCCGTGACCATGACCGGATCCGGATCGGCCGCTGGAGCGCACCGTTCGAGCTCGTCCGGCGCTATCTCGTCACCGGCGTCGTGGACGCCGGCCGCAACCGCCTCGCCCAGCACAACGCGATCGTGATGGCGATGACGCAGCTCCAGAAGTGGGGCCGGGATCCGCAGATCTTCGGCGACCAGGAGGAGTGGCGGGCGGCCCGCGATGCCGTGGCGCAGCTCATGGACCGCTACCACGCGACCGAGGCACGGCGGCGCGTCGCGGGCTGACCGGCCTCCCGGGTCCCGCGGTTTCGGTCCGGTCGACCCGTCACGATGCGCCCGCGCGGCGCGAGGATCGTGCAAACGATGCCACCCTGGAGGTCCTCCGTGTCCCGTCGCCCAGCGCTCCTCGCCGTCCTGCTGCTCGCGCTCGTCGCCCTCGTCGCGGCGTGCGGGTCCACGTCCAGCACCGCGGCGGGCGGGCTGCCCCCGGAGGTGGACGTCGCGACGGCCGCCTCGATGCAGGCCGACGGCGCCTTCGTGCTCGACGTCCGCGAGCCGGACGAGTGGGTGGCCGGGCACATCGAGGGTGCGACGCTGATCCCGCTGGGCGAGCTTGCGAGCCGCACGGGCGAGGTGCCGGCGGACATGGAGGTCGTCGTCGTCTGCCGGTCCGGCAACCGGTCCGCGCAGGGTCGCGACATCCTGCTCGATGCCGGCTACTCGGACGTCACGAGCATGGCCGGCGGCATGAACGACTGGATCTCGGCGGGCCAGCCGTACGTCACCGGCCCGTGACGTGTAGCGTCTGAGGCGCAATGCCGCAGGCGATCGATCCGAAGCAGCCCAGGAACCGCGGGGGGACCGCGCCGACGAGGACGCGCGCGATTGTCCCGCCGCGCCGAGTCCCGGCGAGCGCGAAGGCCGCCCGTCGACCCCGCGGCACCCACCGCGCCCGCCGATCCCCGTAGTCGCTGGATCGGCCTCGCCGTGATCGGCGCGGCGGCGGTGATCGCCTTCGTGGTGACGGTGGGGATCTTCGTGCCGGCCCTCGGTGAGCTGGCGTCGGGAGGCGTCGTGACGCGAGCCGATCCGCAGGCGCTTCCATCCGGGATCCTGGTGTGCGGCCGCGAGTACGCGCCGGCGGCCGAGCCGGTGGAGCTGACCCTGGAGGAGGTGCGGAGCCGCGACGGACGCGACCCGACCGTGGTCTCCGCGGCGCCCGACGCCGGCTGCCCCACCGGCGTGTGCATCGATGGCGGCCTGTGCCTGCCCGTCGTCCATGTCCGCACCGCGGCCGACCGGTACATCGAGTACGAGCTCCAGGAGGGCCCGTAGCGGCAGGGCGCGACCGTCCATCGGCCCGCCCTCCCTCGAGGCCCGCGCCCGGTCAGATGACCGTCCTGTGGACCGTATCGCGCGCCAAGGCGACGGAACAGACGCCTGGCGGACGTTGTGTCCATCAGGCGGACGGTAGTCAGGAACGTGCTGACTTGTGTCCGTTGGGTGGACGGTAGTCCAGGTGGTGGAGCGGATCACTCGGGAAGCGCACGCGTCCCATCAGCCGCCCCGGTGCGTACGGTTCGCCAGGTGGTCATCTGGCACGGAACCAGCGGCCTCTGTGAGCCTGTGCGACACCGCGGCGAGCGCGACACCGGGGCGACCGGCCGTCAGTGACCCGATGACGCGGTCGGCGGGGTCCAGTAGCGCTCCCACGCACGGTAGTGGCGCACGTGCCCGCACGACTCGCAGCGCTGGCTGACGACGGGGTGGCCGCCGACCAGCTCGAACTGCAAGAGCGCCCAGGCGTGCTGGTGGCCGCGCGGCGCGCCGGACCCGGGACGCTCGGTCGAGGCAGTCATCCCCGCGCCCCGGGCTCCTCGCCGCTCACCTGGATCGTGTTCGGGGCGTTGTGGACCGCCGGGATCGTGCCGAGACGGCCGGCCTGATAGTCGCTGAACGCCTGGACGACCTCGTCGCGCGTGTTCATGACGAACGGGCCCATCCACGCGATCGGCTCCCGGATCGGACGGCCACCGAGGATGAGCACGTCCATGGACGGCGCGCGGCTCTCCTGGACCTGGTCGGCCGCGAACGTCAGCGTGTTGCCCGGCCCGAAGACCGCGAGCTGGCCGAGCTGCGCCGGGCGTGCCTCTTCACCGACCGTGCCTCGGCCGCTGAGCACGTACGCGAGGGCGTTGTAGTCCGCCCGCCACGGGAGCACGAGCGTCGCACCCGGGCTGAGCGTCGCGTGGACGAGGGTCATCGGCGTGTACGTGGAGCCGGGGCCCGCGTGGCCCGCAACCTCGCCGGCGATGACCCGCACGAGCGCGCCGCCGTCGTGCGACGAGAGCAGCGCGACCTCCGAGGCACGGATGTCCTGGTAGCGGGGCGCTGCGAGCTTCTGGTCGCGCGGCAGGTTGACCCACAGCTGGAACCCGTGGAACAGGCCGCCCTGGGCGACCAGCCACTCCGGTGGCTTCTCGATGTGGAGGATGCCCGCGCCCGCGGTCATCCACTGCGTGTCGCCGTTCGTGATCACGCCGCCCCCGCCGTTGGAGTCCGCGTGCTCGAACACCCCGTCGAGCATGTACGTGACGGTCTCGAACCCGCGGTGGGGATGCCAGGGCGTGCCCTTGGGCTCGCCCGGGGCGTACTCCACCTCGCCCATCTGGTCGAGGTGGATGAACGGGTCGAGGTCCTCGAGCAGGACGCCGGCGAACGCGCGCCGGACGGGGAATCCCTCACCCTCGAAGCCGCGCGGAGCGTTGGTCAGCCCGCGCACGGGCCGCTGGCGTGCCACCACGGGATCGGGCACGGGGATGCGAGGGAGAACGGTGATGTCGTCGACGGTGATTGCCGGCATGGCGTGGCGTTCCTGTGCAAAATGGTTGCACGTGCAACTATCACACGGGCCACCGGCGATGTCAACGGCCCTGCCGACCGTCCCTCAGTCGGCGGCGGCTGTCGCCGCCGCAGGTCGCGGCCGTGCCCAGCGGGCGATCTCCGACGGGGCGAGGTCGTGGTCTGTCGCCGGCTCTGCTCGAAGCTCGACGATGAACCCGAGGCCCGTCGGCTCCACCCGGAAGGCCCGCACCGTGCCGCCCATGGCGATCACGAGCCGGCGGACGACGTACAACCCGATCCCGGTCCCGGATGCCCTCCGGGCGTTGGTGTCGGAGCGGTAGAACAGGTCGAAGATCGGCTCGAGATCCGATTCGGGCAGGCCCGGTCCGTGATCCTCGACGCGCACCCGGACCGTGTCGACGCTGGCGTCGGCCCCGATGCGGACCGGCGCCCCGAGCCCGTACTTCGCCGCGTTCGTCAGCAGGTTGACCAGCACCTGGCGGAGCGCCGCCTCGTCGCCGGAGACCGTCAACTTGCCGGGAGAATCCGGCCATGCCCCGGCGCCGGGGACCGAACGGTGTCGCCCGAGTCGCCCTCCTTGGGCGATGCTCCGGGCGGCATGCTGCACTAGCATGACGCCACCCACCCCTGCCGCCGACGGGTGGACACGACCCGCGAGGATAGGGGTCGCGACAGGGACGCCCGGGCCCGCCGCACGTGGAGGAGGAATGTGGGATGACAGCAGCGCGTGAGCAGCCGCGCCCCAGCGCCGGTGACGGCACCGCGACCGCGTGGCACGCCCTCGATCCCGAGGCGGCACTCTCGGCCCAGGGCGTGACCGCGGATGCCGGGCTGACGTCTGCCGAGGCGGACGCGCGGCGCGCGAAGCACGGCAGCAACACGTTCGCCGAGGCGAAGAAGGCGTCGACGTGGCAGCGCTTCAGCCGCCAGTACGCGGATCCGATGCAGATCGTCCTGCTCATCGCCGGCATCATCTGCCTGTTCCTGCCCGGCCAGTTCTACACCGGCGTGTTCCTGATCCTGCTGACCCTGTTCAACGCGTGGATGGCGATGAACCAGGAGGGCAAGGCCGAGGCGAGCGCCTCGGCCCTCCAGGGGATGATGGTCGTCAGGGCCAAGGTCCGGCGGAACGGCGATCTGGTCGAGATCCCGATGGAGGACCTCGTCCCCGGCGACATCGTCAACATCGAGGCGGGCGACCTCGTGCCGGCGGATGCGCGCATCCTGACGGCGGCGACCCTCGAGATCGACGAGTCCGCGCTCACCGGCGAGAGCGTCCCAACCCCCAAGCAGGTGGACGCCGTCGCGGCGGATGCGGCCCTCGGCGACCGCGTCGACATGGCGTTCATGAACTGTCAGGTCACCCGCGGTGCCGGAACCATCCTCGTCACCACCACCGGCATGGCCACCGAGGTCGGCCACATCAGCGGGATGCTCCAGGCCACCGAGGTCGAGAAGACCCCGCTGACGAAGCAGCTCGACGCGCTGACGAACCAGATCCTCGTCATCGCGGGCCTCGCGCTCGCGGTGTCCCTCATCCTCGGCCGGTACCGGGGCGTGGAGACCGAGGAGCTGTTCCTGAGTGCCGTCGCGTTCGCGGTCGCGGCCATCCCGACCGCGCTCCCGGCCGTCGTGACCGCGATCCTCTCGAAGGGCTCCCAGCAGCTCGCCGACGCGGGCGCGATCATGAAGCGCCTGCGCTCGGTCGAGACGCTCGGCTCCACCTCCGCGCTCAACTCGGACAAGACGGGGACCCTCACCCTCAACCAGATGACCGCGGTCCAGATGGCGGTGGTCGGCCGGCGGTACTCCATCAGCGGCGACGGCTACTCCACCGTCGGGCAGATCTCCCACGCCGGCGGCCAGCCCGACGTGCCGCTCGAGCAATACCTCCTGCCGATGGCCCTGTGCGCCGACGCCGAGGTCCGCGACGGCGGCCTCGTCGGCGACCCGACCGAGGGTGCGCTGGTCGTGCTCGCGGCCAAAGGCGGCGTCGACCCGGCGCTCACCCGTGAGCGGTATCCGCGCGTCGCCACACTGCCGTTCGACGCGGCCTACAAGATGATGGCCACCTTCCACGCGATGCAGGACGCTTCCGGCAAGGACGTGATCCGCGGCTATGTCAAAGGCGCCCCGGACCAGCTCCTCGCGAGAGCCGTTGCAGCCCACAGCGACGACGGTACCGAGGTCCCGGTTGCCCAGGTTCGCGACGGCTACATGGCCGAGAACGAGCGACTCGGCGAGCAGGGCCTGCGGGTCATGGCCACCGGGTACAAGGACTTCGACGCGGTGACCTTCGATCCCAACGCGGACCTGCTGCCCGCCATCGAGGGGCTGACACTCCTCGCGATGGTCGGGATCGTCGATCCGCCGCGACCGGCTGCCAAGGACGCCATCGCACGGGCGAAGGCGGCCGGCATCCAGGTGCGGATGATCACCGGTGACCACGCCGTCACGGCGGGCGCGATCGCGCACCAGCTGGGCATCGAGGGCCGCGCGATCACCGGCGCCGAGTTCCGCGCCATGAGCGACGACGAGGCGATGCGTCAGATCGACGGCATCGGCGTCATCGCCCGCGTTTCGCCGGAGGACAAGGTCCACCTCGTGGACATCCTCCGACAGAAGGGCCATGTCGTGGGCATGACCGGGGACGGCGTGAACGACGCCCCGGCGCTCAAGCGGGCCGATATCGGCATCGCCATGGGGATCACGGGGACGGAGGTCTCCAAGCAGGCCGCCGTCATGATCCTCACCGACGACAACTACGCGACGATCGTCAAGGCGGTCGGCCTCGGCCGCTCCGTGTACGACAACATGCTCCGGTTCATCCGGTTCCAGATGGCGGGCCTGTTCGGCTACATCGCGACGTTCCTCGGCTCGTCGCTGCTCAACATCCTGGGGGGCATTCCGTTCCTGCCCCTTCAGACGATGTGGCTCAACTTCACGGTCAACGTGTTCCAGGCGATCGGCCTTGGCTATGGCAAGCCACGCGACGGGCTCATGGAGGTCCCGCCGCGGCCGAAGGAGCAGAAGATCATGCCGCGCCGCCTGCTGACGTGGCTCGTGATCTGCGGCCTGGTGATGGCGGCAGGCACGCTCGGCGTGCTCGCCTGGGCGGACGCTCGCTACGACGACGCCGTCGCCCGCACGATGGGCATGACGGTGTTCGCCCTGTTCCGGCTGTTCTCCTCCCTGGAGACCGCGGACGAGGACAAGTCGCTGTTCAGCGGCACCATCCTCGCCAACCGGCCGCTCCTCGTGGCGACCGGCCTGTCGGTGCTGACAATCGTCCTCGCGACGGAATTCGGCTTCTTCCAGCGGATCCTCGGCACGGTCTCCATGAACATCGACCAGTGGGCCGTGTGCCTCGTGGTGCCGCTCTCGCTCATCGTCGTCGAAGAGGGACGCAAGCTGCTCAAGGTCCGCACCGGCGACGAGGCGGTCGGAACCCAGTCGGCTCCGGTCGCCGCCGCGGCGTAGGCGAGACGTCAGAAAGGATCAATCAGGATGGCGAAGAAGAAGAAGGACAAGAAGCCGGGCAAGGCCCGGTCGGACACCGATGCCGTCGATGTGCTGGAAGCGGCTTCCCCGGACGGTCCGCAGAACGCGCCTGCCAGGCTCTCCACCAAGGCCTACGAGCGCGAGATGCGCCGGCTCCACGGCGAGCTCGTCGCGCTCCAGGAGTGGGTCAAGGCGACCGGCGCGAAGGTGTGCATCGTGTTCGAGGGCCGCGACACCGCCGGCAAGGGCGGCACGATCAAGCGGATCACCGAGCGGGTGAGCCCGCGGGTGTTCCGGGTGGTCGCGCTCCCGGCCCCCACCGACCGCGAGAAGAGCCAGATGTACGTCCAGCGCTACATGGCCCACTTCCCGGCCGCCGGCGAGGTCGTGATCTTCGACCGCTCCTGGTACAACCGGGCCGGCGTCGAGCGGGTGATGGGCTTCTGCACCCCCGAGCAGGCGGACCGCTTCCTCGAGCAGGCGCCCGCCGTCGAGAAGGCGATGGTCGAGCACGGGATCATCCTGCTCAAGTACTGGCTCGAGGTCAGCCCCGACGAGCAGACCCGCCGGCTCCAGGGCCGGATCAACGACCCGCGCAAGGTCTGGAAGCTGACCGACATGGACCTCAAGTCCTACGGCCGCTGGGACGACTACTCCAAGGCCCGGGACGCGATGCTCAAGGCGACCGACACGCCCTGGGCGCCGTGGTTCATCGCCCGCACCGACGACAAGCAGCGCGGCCGGCTGAACATCATCAGCCACCTCCTCGGCCAGGTGCCCTACGCGCCGCTGGCGCCCCGGGACGTCGAGCTGCCCAAGCGCAAGGTCCGCGCCGGGCAGGCAGATGCCGAGCTCGACCTGAAGTACATCCCGACGCCGTTCTGACCCTCCGCCGGGGGCCCGCCTGCAAGAAGGAGTGGACGAAGCCGTTCACGGCTGCGTCCAGGCGGTGGAGGTTGGGGTGGCCTACGGGGTTCGAACCCGTGACCTCTGGAGCCACAATCCAGTGCTCTGCCGATTGAGCTAAGGCCACCAAGATCCCCGGGGTGCTGCATGGCACCGCGCAGGGCCAGCGGAGTGTACCGGATGCGGGCGCCTCGACGCAGGGTGGCGCCAGGTGGTGCGGTCGGGTGCGGTCCGGTCGCCACCGCTGCCGTGGCTGGTACCCCGGTACGGTCCGGTCGGGACCATTGCCCGGGGGATCGACGCTCGGGAACCGTCGACGATGCGGGTCGCGGCCGGTTGCCCGGCCCCTGTTCGAGACCCCTGGACCCGCATGACCCGCACCCTCGCCCTGCGTCTGCTCGCATCGCTCGCCGGTCCTCGACGGCTGACGCTGCTCGTCGCGTTCGCCTTCGGCCTGTCGTCGCTTGGCGTGCTCGCGATCCCGCGAAGCGCCCTCGGCTGGGACGACGACACGTTCGGCTCGGGATCCGAGAGGCTCCTGATTGACATGCACAACCAGGCTCGCGCGTCGGCCGGGCTCCCGTCCCTCGCGCAGGACGCCGCGCTGCGCACGATCGCTCGCTGGCGGAGCAGGGACATGGTGGAGCGGGAGTACTTCTCGCACACCATCAAGGGCACCGACCGCAAGGTGTTCTGGCACATGGAGCACACGTACGGCTACTGCTTCACGCTGGCCGGCGAGAACATCGGGACGATGACCTGGAAGGGCGCGTCCGAGGAGGACGCCACGGACTGGGTCTTCGCCCGGTTCATGGACTCGTCCGGCCACCGGGCGAACATCGTCGGCGGCGCGTGGGACGCCGTCGCCGTCGGCGCCTACAAGACGACCGGCGACACCTTCGTGTGGACGGTCCTGTTCGCCGACCGGTGCGCCGACGCACCCGCGGCTGCGGCTCCGTAGCGGACGACGGAGCGCCCTCGGCACGCGAAGCCGGGGCCGCACCCGGCGGCCGGGTGACCGTCCGGGAGCCGCGCGGCTGGTCGCCGGGCACGCCGGTTGCTAGACTCCCCGGAGCGCCGCACCCCTGTGCGGGCGCCCGAGGAGGCCCATGTCCTACGCGATCCCGTCACTCACCCGAGTGCCCGCGACCGAGAAGGGCCTGACCATCGGCGACTTCCTCGTCCCCGTCCGGGTCGGTGAGCGCGTCTCGCCCAGGCTCCGCCACGTCCTGCTCGTGGTGGCCGGCGCTGTGCTCATCTACCTGACCGCGAGGGTCGCGATCCCCATCCCGGGCAACCCCGTCCCGTTCACGCTCCAGAACTTCGGCGTGCTCGTGGTCGGCGGGGCGCTCGGCCTCCGACGCGGCGGCTCCGCCACGATGCTGTACGTGCTGCTGGGCGTCGTCGGTCTGCCGTTCTTCGCCGAGGGCACGGGCGGCGTCCAGGTGATCCTGGGGGCAACCGGCGGGTATCTCGTGGGCTTCGTGGTCGCGGCGGCGGTCGTGGGCAGGCTCGCCGAGCTCGGGTGGGACCGGCGCCTCGGCGGCGCGATCGGCGCGACGGCCCTCGGGACCGCAGTCATCTACGCGATCGGCGTCCCGTGGCTCGCGGTCGTGACCGGCCTGTCCGCGGGCGAGGCGATCACGCTCGGACTCCTGCCGTTCCTCGTGTTCGACATCATCAAGCTGCTCGCCGCCGCGGCGATCTTCCCGGCGGCCTGGTGGGTGGTGGGGCGACGGCCGAGCGACCGCTGACCGACGGCCTGTACGGCCCCGGGTCGACCGGCCGGCGGCTCAACCGCGAGGCCGCGTTGCTCCTCGGCGCAGGACCGAGGGCGCTGCTGCTCCAGGTCGCACACCCGCTCGTCGCCGAGGGCGTCGACCAGCACTCGGGCTTCCGGGACGACCCGTGGAGCCGGCTCGCCGGGACCCTCCGCTCGTACCTGCGGATCGTGTACGGCACGACGCCCGCGGCACGCCGCGAGATCGCGCGCCTCAACCGGCTGCACGCCCGCGTGACGGGTCCGGTGCGCGACGCTGACGCTGCCGCCCGCCACGGGGCCACGTATCACGCACTGGATCCCGCGCTGGCCCTCTGGGTGCACGCGACGCTCGTCGACTCGACGCTCGTCGCCGTCGATGCGTGGCAGGAGCGGCTGGACCGGGCGACGCGCGCGGCCTTCTACGCGGAGACCGTGCCGGTCGGGCGCCTGTTCGGCGTCCCGGACGACCTGCTGCCGCAGGACATCGATGCCTTCGACGGCTACCTGCGCGCGATGCTGGCGCCCGACGGCCCAGTCCACCCGGCTGCCACCGCGCGCGACCTCGCGCGGGCGATCCTGCGGCCGCCGCTGGCCGGTGTCGTCCGGGGCCGGGTCGAGGAGCTGCTGGGTCCCGGCGCTCCTGCTTCGAGGCGCATCCTCGCGCTCGTTCCCCAGCCCGCCGTGGACGCGCTGCTGATCCCGGCGGTCGGGCTGCTGCCGGGGGAGACGCGCGAGGAGTACGGCCTCCCGTGGGGCCGGCGAGAGCGGGTGATCGACCGCTGGCTGACGACCTCGTGGGGCTTCTGGCGCCCCCGTCTGCCGGCCTCGCTGCGCTGGTTCCCGCAGGCGCGTGCCGCGGACGCGCGAGCCGCCGACGCGCGAGCCGCCGACGCGCGAGCCGCGACCACGGTCGGCGACTGACGCCCGGCCGCGTCCGCCGCTAGTCGGCCCCGTGACCAGCGAGCGCGGCGGCGAGCTCCGGCGTGTCGATCAGCTCCGGCAGCGGCGTGACCGGATCCGGGATCGGATCGCGAGGCGAGAGCTCCAGCGCGAACCACTCCACGCCGTGCCAGGCGTTGAACTTCCACCCGATCGCCTCGAACTCGCCGATCCGCTCGAAGCCAAGCGAGCGGTGGAGCGCGACCGAGCCCGCGTTCGGCGCGGTCACGCCGGCGACCACGAGATGGAACCCCTGGAGGCGGAGGACGGCGACGAGCGCCCGCATCGCGGCACGTCCGAGCCCCCGCCCCTGGAAGGCCTCGTCGACGTAGACCGCCGTCTCGATCGTCCAGTCGTACGCCGGGCGTTCGCGGTGCCGCGTCCCGTACGCGTACGCCCGCACGTCGCCGTCGAGCTCCACCACCACCCAGGGCGAGCGTTCGAGGGTCCGCCCGATCCGGTCGGCCATCTCCCGACCGGATGGCGGCACGAGCTCGAACGAGATCGACGTCCTGGCGACATACGGGGCGTAGATCCGGGCGCACGCATCGCCGTCGGCGGTCGTTGCGAGGCGAACCCGCATCGTCCCGTCACTCGCCGCCATGCGCCAGCCCGCCCTCAGTAGATCTTCGGGAACCGCGAGCCCCACCACGCGCCGAGGTCGAGCGGCGTCGCGTCATCCAGGGCCCTGAGGAGCGTCGTCGTGTTCGAGAGGCCCCAGCGGTGCGCGTCGATGTAGTCGCGCATCGCGCCCCAGAACGCCGTCGAGCCCATCTTGCGTCGCGCGTCGTCCAGGAGGTTGCCGCCCCTGATGTACACCTGCTCGTAGTAGCACGCGCTCGAGTAGCGGTAGATCGTCTTGTCGAGGTCGGTGGCGGCGCAGCGGGATGCGCGGCGAAGCCCGAGGACATGCCGCGCGACGAAGTCCGTCGGCGCCTCGTCCGCGAACGGCGAGCGGGCCTGGTCGTTGCCAACGAGGCCGTAGAACCACTGGTGCGCGACCTCGTGGGTCACGAGGTACGGCAGGCTGGAGGTCGCGACGCCGGTCGGGATCCAGGCAACGCCAGGACCCTCCATGCCGTAGCCGCCTGCGGACTGGACGATCCGCAGGACCTTGTACGGGTAGGGCCCGAGGCGCGCCTCGAGCTTCGCCAGGGCGTTCTTCGCCGCCCGGAGCATCGCGGTCGCCGGCGCCCCCGGGCGGTAGTAGACGCGCACGACGTTGTCCCCGACGGTGGCGCTCAACGTCCGATAGTCGCGGGCGGCGGCCGTGGTCACGTCGCGCACGTTCGTCGCCTCGAACACCTGGGTCAGGCCGTCGGCCGAGATCGAGACGCGCGCACCGGTCGTCGCAAACCGCATCGGGACGTCGGTGATGAACGTGACCCGTGCCCGAGGGCTGACGGGGGTGACGAAGGGGTCCCCGTGGTTCGGGCGGTCGAACGGCGTCCGCCGGCTGATCCACGGGATCCAGCGGTAGAGGTTGACGACGCCGTTGGCGCGCGTGAACAGCCAGCTCGAGCCGCTGAGCGTCGAACGGAGCGTCGCGGAGAAGCTCACGCGGACGGTCGTCGTGGCGCCGTCGGGGAGGATGCCGCCGAGCGGGACGACGATCGTCTGGTCGTCCACGACGGCCCGGACCTCCACGCCGTCGACGGTCACCCGGCTCAGCCGCATCGAGCCGAGGCGGGTCATGACGGTGTTGAGCTCCAGGCGGTCGATGCCGGCGCCGGACTGGTTCTGCGCGGTGATCTCCGTCCACCCCCGGATGCGCCGGGCCGCGACGAAGAGGCGCACGCGGACGTCGTAGGTGGCGCTGATCGCCAGGCTTGTGCGGTCGACGCTCCCCGGGACGATCGCCGATGCGACGACCGCGGTGCCGACGCCGCCGGTGCCGGCACCACCGGCGGGCGCGAGGCGCGGTTCGGGCCTGGGCTCGGGCTCCGGCGCCACTGTGGCGAGCGGGATGGCCTCGACCACGGTGGTCGCGGCGGCAGGCACCGGCAGCACGGCCAGCGCCAGCAGGGCGGCGACCGTGGCGGCGGCTCGGCGGACCCCGGACATGCGCTGATCGTACTCCGGCCCGGCGCGGCAGGGCTTCCCGGCGGCCGTCACGCCCGTGCCGGGGAGGCCGATGGGGCGCCATACTGCCCGCCATGGCGCACCTGACGACCGACGCGTCGAGCCCGCCCCGCGGCGACGGCCACGGCCTGCTGCGCGCGATCGAGGCGCGCCTCCCCGGCCTTCGCCTGCTCACGGATCCCGTCGACCGCGAGGCCTACCGGCGCGACGAGACCGCCTACCTGCCCGCGGGCCTCCCGCTGGCAGTCGCCCTGCCCGATGACACGGCACAGGTGGCGGCGCTCGTCCGCCTGTGCGCCGAGCACGACGTGCCCATGGTGCCGCGCGGCGCGGGGACCGGCCTCTCGGGCGCCGCGGCGGGCATCGAGGGCGCGCTCACGATTGCGTTCACCCGCATGAACCGGGTGCTCGAGATCGACGCGGAGAACCTCACGGTCACGACGCAGCCGGGTATCGTCAACGCGGACCTCAAGGCGGCCGTCGCCGCCCAGGGGCTGTTCTACGCGCCCGATCCGGCCAGCTACGAGCAGTGCACGATCGGCGGCAACCTCGGGACGAACGCCGGCGGCCTGTGCTGCGTGAAGTACGGTGTCACACGGGATGCCGTCCTGGGCCTCGAGGTCGTGATGGCCGACGGGACCGTCCTTCGCCTGGGCGGCAAGAACGTCAAGGACGTCGCCGGCTACGGCCTCATCCCGCTGCTCGTGGGGTCGCAGGGGACGCTGGGCCTGATGACCGAGGCGACGCTGCGCCTGCGTCCGGCGCCGCCGTCCCGCGCGACGCTGATCGCCTTCTTCCCGTCGCTCGATTCGGCCGGGCGCGCGGTGGCCGGGCTGACCGCCGCGGGCCTCGGTCCCGTGACCCTCGAGCTCATGGACCGGTACACGATCCGCGCCGTCGACGACGTCCACCGCCTGGGCCTTGACCGTGATGCCGCCGCGATGCTCCTGATCGAGTCGGACCTGCCGGGGGTCGCCGCCGGGCACGAGCTCGATGCGGCCGAACCCGTGTGCGCGGCGTCTGGCGCCACGTCGATGGTCCGGGCCAGGGATGCCCAGGAGGCGGACTGGCTTCGCCAGGGCCGTCGGATGGCGTACCGCGCGCTGGAGCACCTGGGCGTCGCGCGGATGGAGGACGTGGGCGTCCCGCGGAGCCGGATCCCGGAGATGCTGCATGAGATCGAGGCGATCGCCGTGCGTCACCGGCTGGCGGTCGGGACGTTCGGGCATGCCGGGGACGGCAACCTTCATCCCACGTTCGTGCTCGATCGCGACGAGGGCGACGCCGCGGTGCCACGGCTCGAGGCCGCTCGTGCGGACCTGTACCGGGCGGCGATCGCGCTGGGCGGGACCGTGACCGGCGAGCACGGGATCGGTGCGGCCCGTCGCGACTGGCTCGTGCTCCAGCGCGGCGTGGACGCTGTCGCGGTGATGCGGTCGATCAAGCGGGCGCTGGATCCCCGCGGGCTGCTCAACCCCGGGCGCATGCTCTAGCGTCATCCGCTCGATCGGGTGCCGGACGGCCCGGCCAGACGGCCCGGGCCGAGCCGCCCGGTTTTCGGCGGGCGGGCGGGCCCGGGATTGGGTGCCCGACGGCCCTCGGGCGCGTCACTCCCGTCGCGGAACATCCCCTCATCGCCAGGGGAGATCCGGCATGAGCGCCCCTATCGTGCTCGTCGCATTCGCCACCCAGAGTGGTTCCACGGCTGGAATCGCCGAGGCCATCGCGTGCGAGCTGCGAGCCGCGGGGCATGCCGTCGAGTGCCGGCCCGCGTCGGAGATCGACGATCTCGCGCCCTTCAGCGCGCTCGTCCTGGGCAGCGGCGTGTACATCCGGAGTCGTGCCTCGGACGGCGGCGGGTTCCTTGCGCGTCATGCCGACTGGGTCACGACGCGACCGGTGTGGCTGTTCTGCTCGGGACCGCTCGGCCGCGGAGCAGCGCACGACGCCGGCGTGCCCGTCGACTCGGCGGTCATGGATGTTGCGCGGAGGATCGGCGCGAGGGGCGCGGCGGCGTTCGGATCGCCGGGCGTCGCGGCGGATTCCGCTGCGGACGACATCGGGCGGCCGATCGACCTGCCGCGGGTCCGCTCGTGGGCGCACGAGATCGCCGAGGAGCTGGTCCGGGCCCATCTCGCAGCGGCAAGCTGACGGCGGATCTTCGATCGTCGCGCCGACCCGCGAGGTCGTGACAGGCAGCTGTCACAGGGGCGCCGCAGAGTGCGGGGCATGGAAGCCCGAATCCTCCCCCTCCCGACACCGGTGCCCATCGGCGGCGCGACCGCGTCGGTCCGCGTCGAGGGCGAGCGCATCGTGATCGAGCGCATCGTGCTCGTCGACGCGCCGCTCGCCGCGTCGCTCGCGGAGCGAGATGTCGCGGATCGCCCTGCCGTCGTGGAACGCGCGCTCCGGATCGGTCTCCTCGCGCTCCACGATGCAGGCACGTCCATGGACGTGGACGTCGTGCGCCGCGAGTTCGAGAAGCTCGTCACCCAGACCACGGCGGCAAACGAGTCGGCGGCACGGGCCGTCGAGGAGGTGCTGCGGGCCAACTTCGCCGATGGCGACGGGCGGCTCCCGCGCACGCTCGAGAAGTTCCTCGGCGACCGGGGCGCGCTCCAGCAGTTCGTCAACGACCTGTTCGACGAGACAAAGCGGGGCTCGGCGATCGGCCGCATCGGCGGGCTGCTGGGCCAGTACTTCGACGGCGATCGGAGCAAGGTGGCCCAGCTCCTCGACCCGACGCGCATGGGATCGCCGCTCCACCAGTTCCGGCAGGAGATCGCGGACGGGTTCAAGGGTCTCCACGAGCGCCTGGCGGCGATCGAGGCCGCGTCCAAGGCGCGGGCCGACGAGCGTTCGAAGTCCGCGGCAAAGGGGGGTGACTTCGAGGTCCTCCTCCACGGGATGCTCGGGGACCTCGCGCGGGGGAGCGGGGACCTCGTCGACCGCACCGGCACCGAGACAGGCGCGCTCCTCGGCTCGAAGAAGGGGGACTTCGTCCTCACGCTTGATCCGCGCGTCACGCGCGGCGCGGACCTCAGGGTCGTGCTCGAGGCGAAGGATCGGACGATGTCGCAGCGCGCGATGCGCGAGGAGCTCCGCGAGGCACGCGAGAACCGCGGGGCGGCGGTGGCCGTCGCAGTCTGGACGCCGGCGCACGCGCCCACCGGGATCGCGCCGTTCGCGATGCTCGGGGACGACATCCATGTCGTGGTCGATCCGGAGGCGCCAGACGCCGCGTATCTCGAGGCGGCGGTCCGGCTCGCCCGGCTGCTCGCACTCGCCTCGCTCCAGGAGCGGGAGGTGGACGTGGACGCGGCGGCGATCGGTCGCGCACTCGCGGGGGTGCGGGAGCAGCTCGAGGCGATTCGCGCCCTCAAGACGCAGCTGACGTCCGTGTCCAACGCGACGAAGGCCGTGTGGACCGGTCTCGACACGCTGCGGTCGGGCATCCTCGCGCGGGTCGCCGAGGCCGAAGCCGAGCTGCGGGTGGCGGAGGTCCAGGCGTCCGCCTGACGGGCGACGAGGAACGCCCGTTCGCCTGCCTGCGGCAGACGTGACTGGACGAAGGCCCGTACCATCGCCGCAGGAGCAGGGCAGGGACTCCGGGCCTATCGGCGCGCGTGACCACCGGGTCATGCCCGTCGGGGCCGCGATGCGCGATGCTTGCCGTCACGCACCGGGGTCACGTCCCGGTTCCAGTCCGGCCGCCCCGGGGAGATCAATGCCGCGCGTCGCGTCCCTCGCCCTCGCCCTGCTCCTCGCCGCCAGCGCCATCCCCGTCTCCCCGTCGGCTGCGACGGTGTCTGCAGCGGCGACGCGGCCGGCGGACGACCAGGGCGGCGTCGATCCCACGGCGCGCGCCAACCCCGACGGCCGCTTCCTCGTCGTCTATCGCGACGACGCGGATGTCACGGCCGCCGATGCCCGCGCCAAGGGCCGAGGCATCGCTCCCGATCGCCGGTTCAAGCACGCCCTCAGGGGCTATGCGGCGAAGCTCAGCCGCGCCCAGGTCGCGGCGGTCGCGGCCGATCCCGCGGTCGCGTACGTGGTCCCCGACGAGATCGTGACCCTCCAGGCCCAGACGATCCCGCGTGGGATCCGGCGTGTCGAGGCCCTGCGCAACCGGACCGCGAAGATCGACGGCACGGACCAGCGCGTCGACGCCGACGTCGCGATCTTCGACACCGGCATCGACCGCACCCACTCCGACCTCAACGTCGCCGGCGGCTACAACTGCGCCTCGAGCAACACCGCCGCATGGGGCGACGGGAACGGCCACGGGACGCATGTCGCCGGCACCGTCGGCGCGATCGACGACAGCTCGGGGGTGGTCGGCGTCGCGCCGGGCGTTCGCCTGTGGGCGGTGCGCATCCTCGACTCCAGCGGCAACGGGCTGGTGTCGTGGTACGTGTGCGGCATGGACTGGATCGCGGCGCAGCGGGACCCGGTCGATCCGACCCGGCCGCTGATCGAGGCCGTCAACATGTCGGTCGCGAAGTCGGGCTCGGACGATCGCAACTGCGGCCTCACGAACAAGGACGCGATCCACAAGGCGATCTGCCGCCTCGTCGCGTCCGGCGTCACCGTGATCGCCGCGGCCGGCAACGACAGCTTCAGCGCGACCCGTCTCATCCCCGCCTCGTACAACGAGGTCATCACCGTGTCCGCCCTGGCCGACACCGACGGCAAGCCCGGCGGCCTGGGGGGCAACTCCTGCTATTCGTGGGGCACCTACGACCGCGACGACACGTACGCGGACTTCTCGAACTACGGCTACGACGTCGACCTCATCGCGCCCGGCAAATGCATCTGGTCGACGCTCCCCGGCGAGCGGTACGGCTACGTCTCGGGGACGTCGATGGCGGCGCCGCACGTCACGGGCGCCGCGGCGCTGTGGCTGGCGTCCCGTCCCGGCCGTACGCCCGCCGAGGTGCGGTTTGCCCTGCGCGCCGGCGCGACGCTCGACTGGAACACCGCCACCGACCCGGACGGCAATCCCGACCTGCTCCTCAACACGGCCCACCTCGTGGATCCGGGCGACTTCACCGTCGACGTCACGCGGCCGACCGGCTTCGCCGGCGCCGCGGGCCGGACTGTTTCGATCCCGGTCCGACTGTACCGGGCCGAGGACTTCCCGGCCGCCGTCACCCTCCGGGCCGCGCCCGACGCGCCGCTGGACGCCTCGTTCGATGACACCGTGCTTTCCGGGCAGTCGGCGACGGGCGCGACGCTCGACGTCACGGTCCCGCCGGGCACGCCGACGGGCTCGTACGACGTCACGGTCACGGCAAGCGATGGGGGCCGCAGCCGTGCGGTCACGGCATCGGTCCGCGTCGACGCGGACGCACCCGCCCTGGGTGTGCCGACGCTCGCGCCGCTTCGAGCATCGACGTTCCAGACGACGTCCCTCAAAGCAAAGGTCGTCTGGCCGGCGGCGACCGACGCGCTCTCCGGCGTGACGGCCTACCAAGCCGGCTGGAGTGTCGACGGTGGCAGCTGGACGTCGCAGACCCTCAGCGCCGGCGTCCGCTCGCTGACCCGCACGATGTCCACGGGCCGCACATACGCCTTCAGACTCCGGGCGCGTGACGCCGCCGGCAACTGGAGCTCATGGGTCACGCAGCAGGGCTTCCGCATCGGCGTCGCCCAGGACACGAGCCCCTCGATCGTCCGCACCGGCACCTGGGGCACCTCGAAGTTGAGCAGCTGGTCGAGGAGCAGCGCGCTCTACTCCCGCACCAAGGGATCCACGCTCAGCCGGACCCTGACCGGGCGGGCGATCGCGTGGGTCGCCGCATTCGGGCCGAGCCGGGGCAAGGCACGGGTCTACGTCGACGACGTGCTCGTCGACACCATCAGCCTCTACCGCTCCTCCAGCTCGTATCGTCGGATCATGTACTCGAAGGCCTGGACGACGAGCGGGGCGCACACGATCCGCATCGAGGTCGTCGGCACGGCCGGGCACCCGCGGGTGGACATGGACGCGTTCCTCGTCATCCGGTAGGTGCGTGCAACGCCCGCGGAGCTCCGCGGGTCGGAATCCTTGCCGCGTGGTGGTAGAGTCACGCTCCCGATCGACCGGGCGGCGCCGGGTGCCGTCCGCGGCGACGGTCAGGCGAGGGCGACAGGCACACCGTGGCACGCTCGATGTGGAAAGGGGCCATCCAGTTCGGACTGGTCACCATCCCGATCAAGCTCTACACCGCGACCGAATCGGACTATGCGATCCGGTTCAACATGCTCCACGAGACGGACCTGTCGCGGATCCAGATGAAGGTCTGGTGCCCCGAGGACGAGCAGGTCATCTCGCGCTCGGAGACCGTGAAGGGCTACGAGTACGCGCCCGACCAATACGTGGTCATCACGGACGAGGATCTCGACAAGGTCCCGCTCAAGACCGTCCGCTCGATCGAGATCGAGCAGTTCGCGCCGCGCGACGAGACGACCCGCCAGCATGCGCAGTTCACGAAGGCCGCGTACTACATCGAGCCCGACAAGATCGGCCGCAAGGCGTTCTACCTGCTCCGGCAGGTCCTCGCGGAGAAGGACCTGACGGCGATCTGCAAGGTCGTGATCCGGGACCGCGAGGCGCTCGCCGCGCTCGACCCGTTCGAGGACACGATGCTGCTCACGACGCTCCACTGGCCGGACGAGATCCGGTCCACGAAGGAGCTGGAGCTCCCCGCCGAGGAGTTCGACTTCAAGCCCGCCGAGCTCAGGATGGCCGAGCAGCTGGTGGAGGCGATGACCGACGCCTTCGACCCGTCGCGGTTCAAGGACGAGTACCGGGAGGCGCTCCTGTCCGTGATCAACGCCAAGGTCGAGGGCGTGGAGATCGCGGAGCCGGAGCCCGCCGAGGAGTCCACGAAGATCGTCGACCTGATGAAGCTCCTCGAGGCGAGCGTCAAGGCCGCGACGGACCAGAAGACCGCGGGCTCGCCGGAGCCGGTGTCGGTCGCGGAGGCGAAGGAGCAGCGGGCGAAGCGGCCCGCGAAGACGACGCCGGCACCGAAGAAGCCCGCCGCCCGGTCGTCCGCGTCGAACGCCGCCGCCGACGAGGCCGCGGAGGCCCGGCCCGTGCGGCGCCGCAAGAGCGCCTGATCCGCGCGGCGGCATTGCCCCGCAGGCGGCCTGCCAGGTAGACGTCCGTCCGCCCGATTCGCGCGAATTGGGCATGATGAGCGTTCAACACCACGGTGCTCGCCACCGAGTCCCCGTGCCGGCCACCCGAGGAGCCCGATGACCGACGCCCAGTTCGTCGCGCCCGATGCCCACGGCTACGACGATGTCCCCGCCAGCCCGCGCGGCTGGCTGCTCGTGCTCACCGCCGCGCTGGTGATGCTCCCCGGGATCGTGATCGCCCTCGGCGGGCTCGAGCTGGCCGACCCGGTGAAGGCGCTCGCCTACGGGATCGCGATCGTCGGGGCCGCCTTCCTCCTGTCCTGGGCGGCCGAGGTCGTCCAGCTCGACTTCAGCCAAGGCCTGGCGCTCGCGCTTCTCGCGCTGATCGCGATCCTGCCGGAGTACGTGGTGGACGCAACCTACGCGTTCCTCGCCGCCGAGGATCCCGCCTACGCGGGCTACGCGGTCGCCAACATGACCGGCGCCAACCGGCTGCTGATCGGCATCGCGTGGCCGATGGTCATCGTGATCGGCTGGTTCCGCTTCCGGAAGTCGGTCGTCTCCCTGGAGTCTGGGCATGGGCTGGAGCTGATCGTCCTGCTTGCGGCGACCGTCTATGCCTTCACGATCCCGTTCCGCGAGGCGATCTCGCTCGTGGACATGGCGGTGCTCGTGAGCTTCTTCGTGTTCTACATCTGGCGCGTCGCGCGGATGCCCGCCGAGGAGCCACATCTCGTGGGCCCTGCCAAGCTCATCGGGTCGATGCGCACCGACCGACGCCGCGCCTTCGTGGCAGTGATGGCCGTCGGGTCCGCCGTGGCCATCCTCCTCGTCGCCAAGCCGTTCGCCACCTCGCTCGTCTCCACCGGCACCGCTCTGGGCATCGACGAGTTCCTGCTCGTCCAGTGGCTCGCGCCCCTCGCCTCGGAGGCGCCGGAGTTCGTCGTGGTCGCCCTGTTCGCATGGCGCGGCGCGGCGACCGCCGCCCTCGGCACGCTCGTGAGCTCGAAGATCAACCAGTGGACGCTGCTCGTCGCGATGCTGCCGCTCGTCTACTCGTTCGGGATCGGGGCCCCGACGTCGCTGCCGCTCGACCAGCGGCAGCAGGACGAGGTGCTGCTGACCGCCGCGCAGTCGCTGTTCGCGGTCGCCCTGCTGCTGGACCTGCGGTTGTCGCTCGTCGGCGCCGGCGCGCTGTTCGGCCTGTTCATGGTGCAGATGGTGTTCCCCGACACGCGCGGCGCCCTGACGATCATCTACCTCGTGCTGTCCGCGGTCGTGGTCGTGATCAGCCGCGGCAAGGCGCTCAAGGCCTTCGAGTGGCTGCGCGGGTCGAAGGTGCCGTCCGAGGTGACCGGGACCTGACACGCCGGCCGGCCCCTGCCGGGCCGACCGCTCACCACAGGCGGAGCTGCCCGGTTCGGCGGAGCCAGGCGAGGCTGACCGTGACGAGGGCGATGCCGATCGAGCCGAATGCCGCCTGGAGCGGCGAGACCTCCGGCATGACGACGAGCTGGACGGCGATCCAGATCACGAGCCCGGTTCCCAGCACGCCCGTCAGCCACGGCGCGTACCGGTGGCGCTGGACGGACAAGCCGGCGAGCACGAGCATCCCGATCCCGTTCGCGAGCACCAGGTAGATGCCCGGCAGCAGGTACGAGCCGAACACGGTGCTCTCGATCCAGCCTGCCGGGAACCCGACGCCGGCCCCCGTTGGATCGGTCACCAGCATCAGGCCGACGGGGATGGCGCCGACGGCGGTGAACAGCTCGAGCGCGATGGCGAGCCACACGTAGACGGGTCGCTCGACACGACGATCGGCGGGGAGTGGATGGAACACGGTCATCCTCGGGCAGGACGCACAGGCGGCGGGATTACCCGCGCACGATGCCCGATCCCGGGTTCTCCGCAACGGGCCATCCGTCCCGAGTTGGACCCCAGTCCCGCCCGCCCACGACGGGCATACTCGTGCCCATGCCTGCCGATCGTCCCCTCCGACCCACCCTCGGGCTCAACCTGCCGTACGTCGAAGGGTCCATGGACGGCGACACCCCCCGCTGGGCCGACATCCGTGCAATGGCGGTCGAGGCCGAGAGGATGGGCTTCGACGCCGTGTGGGTCTCCGACCACGTCGGGTTCGGCGATCCGGATGCCGGCTGGAGCGGCGCGTGGGAGTCGTGGACGCTCCTGTCGGCGCTCGCGGCGGCCACGAGCCGGGTCCGGCTGGGCACGTACGTGACCGCTGTCCCGTACCGCAACCCTGCCCTGCTGGCCAAGATGGCCGAGACCCTGGACGAGGTCTCGGGCGGGCGCGTCATCCTCGGCCTCGGCGCCGGCTGGAACGAGCCCGAGTTCCGGGCGTATGGCTTCCCGTTCGAGCGGCGGTTCGACCGGTTCGAGGACGGGCTGCGGATCATCACCTCGATGCTCCGCACCGGCCGCGCCGATCACGAGGGGCGCCTGGAGTCGGCCCGAGGCGCGCTCATCCGGCCGCGCGGGCCGCGATCGGAGGGGCTGCCGGTGATGGTGGGTGCCGCCGCGCCGCGGATGCTCCGCCTCACCGCCGAGCTCGCCGACGAGTGGAACGCGGGCATGCGCACGCCGGCCGACCTCGCGCCGATGCTGGCGCTGCTCGACGCGGCGCTGGTTTCCGCCGGCAGGGCCCGCGCCTCGATCGTGCGCTCAGCGGAGGCGATGGTCGAGCCCGGCGGCATGGCCGACGACGCGGACCTGATCGAGACACGCGGATCGTGGGACCGACCGCTGTGCGGCCCGCCCGAGACGATCGCCCGCGGCCTTCGCCGGTACGCCGAGCTCGGCTGCGCCCATGTCCAGGTCCAGCTCCGCCCGAACTCGCTCGAGGGGGTCCGTGCCTTCGCGCCGGTGATCGACGCGCTGCCGGGGTAGACGCGCGGCGCGGCATACTCCACCGATGCCGCTGGAGGAGTACCGCCGCAAGCGCAACTTCGGGAAGACGCCCGAGCCAGCCCCCGGCACGACCGTGGACGGCGGGGTCGCCACGCCGGCCCTCGGGGCGAGGCGGCGGTTCGTGATCCAGCGGCACCGGGCGACGCGCCTCCACTACGACGTGCGGCTCGAGATCGACGGGGTCCTCGTCAGCTGGGCCGTCCCGAAGGGCCCGAGCCTGGACCCGGACGTCCGGCGCATGGCCGTCCACGTCGAGGATCACCCCCTCGAGTACTTCGACTTCGAGGGTGTCATCCCGGCCCGCCAGTACGGGGCCGGCGACGTCATCGTCTGGGACTGGGGGACCTGGGAGCCGGAGCACGAGACGCCGGACCCGGCTGCGGCGATCGACAACGGCGAGCTCAAGTTCCGCGCCTTCGGGGAGAAGATCCGCGGGCGGTTCACGATCGTCCGGACGAGCCGCCGGCCCGGCAGCGCCCCACGCACGGCCTTCGAGGACGACGCCGGCGAGCAGTGGCTCCTGATCCACAAGCGGGACGAGCACGCGGTCACGGGCTGGGACGCCGAGGACCACCCGCAGAGCGTCAAGTCCGGCCGGACGAACGACGAGGTCAAGGCGAATGCTCCGGCGATCTGGGTCAGCGACGCCCCGGCGGCCACGGCGGGGATCGACCTCACGGGTGCCCGCGAGGCGCCGATGCCGCGCTACCTCGAGCCGATGAAGGCGACCCTTGCCACGAAACCCTTCCGCGACGAGGACTGGCTGTACGAGGTGAAGTGGGACGGCTATCGGGTCGAGGCCGTCGTCCGCGATGGACGGGTGGCGCTGTTCACGCGCAACGGCAATGACGCGGCGACGTACTTCCCGCGACTGCTCACCCCGCCATCGTGGATCGACGCCCGCGAGGCGATCGTCGACGGCGAGGTCGTCGCGCTGGACGACGACGGCCGACCGGACTTCAGCCTCCTCCAGGAGCGGATCAGCGCCGGGCGGGCGGGCCAGGCCGTGCCGCTCGTGTACCAGGCGTTCGACCTCCTGTACCTCGACGGCCGCTCGCTCGTGGACGTCCCGCTCGAGCAGCGCAAGAAGCTGCTCGAGCTCGTGCTCCGCCCAACCGCACGCGTCCGCTACGCCACTCACATCGAGACCGAGGGCGTGGCGTTCTTCGAGGCGGCGAAGGCACAGGCGCTCGAGGGCATCGTCGCCAAGCAACGTCGCTCCCGGTACGAGGTGGGCCGCCGGTCCTCGGCGTGGCTCAAGATCAAGGCGAGACCCGAACAGGAGCTCGTGGTCGGTGGTTGGACGCCGGGGGAGGGGAGCGCCAGGGAGCTCGGCGCGGTGGTGGTCGGCGTCTACGAGGGTGATCGGCTCCGGTTCGCGGGCAAGGTCGGCTCCGGGTTCACCGGGCGGACGCGGACGGAGGTTCGTGCCGCGCTCGAGGCCATCGAGACCGACCTGCCGCCGTTCGATCCGGCCCCGCCGCCGGACTACCGCGGACGATGGGGAGGCGACCTCGCGGGCGTGCGGTGGGCGCGCCCCGAGCTCGTGATCCGCGCGGAGATCGGTGGCTGGACGCGTGACGGGCACGTCCGCCAGACGGCGTTCAAGGGTCTCGAGCGCGGACGCGATCCGCGCGAGGTCGTCCGCGAGCGGGCCATCGATCCCGCGAAGGCGGACCGCGAGGCGGCTGTCGCATTCCCCATGACCGCAAAGGCGGCACCCGAGTCACCGGATCGGGCACCCTCTCCGGCGATGACGACACCGTCCACGCCCGACCCCGCCTGGCTCGTCACGCCCGCCGAGCTCGAGGCGCTCGCCGCCATCGGGAGCCAGGGCACGTGGCGGGTCGCCGGCCAGGATCTCAAGCTCACGAACCTCGACAAGGTCCTGTTCCCGCCCCGAGACGGCCTGGACGAGCAGCCGGTGACGAAGCGCGAGCTCATCGGCTACTTCGCCCGGATTGCACCTGCGATGCTGCCGCACCTCGCCGATCGTCCGCTCAACCTCCAGCGCTTCCCGAACGGATCGAACGCGCCGGGCTTCTGGCAGAAGGACATCCCGTCGAGCGCGCCGAGCTGGCTCACGATCTGGCGCGAGACGGGCTTCCGCGAGCGCGAGGACCGGGCGCCGAACGACCACCTCGTCGCGGATCGCGCCGCGACCCTGTGCTGGCTCGGCAACCAGGCGGCGTTCGAGATCCACGCCTGGACGTCGACGCTCCACGAGCCGTGGACGCCGACGTTCGCGCTGATCGACATCGACCCCGGCCCGAAGACGACCTGGAACGAGACGCTCCTGCTCGCCCGGCTCTATCGCACCGCGCTCGAGCACCTCGGCGTCCGCGCGTACCCGAAGACGACGGGGAGCCGCGGCATCCAGGCCTGGATCCCGATCGAACGCGGCCGGTACTCGTATGGGGACACCAGCGCATGGGTCGAGGCGCTCTCACGGGCGATCGGCGCGACGGTCCCGGACCTCGTCTCGTGGGAGTGGGCCAAGGCCGAGCGCGCCGGCAAGGCGCGCCTCGACTACACCCAGAACGCGCCGATCAAGACGCTCGTCGCCCCGTACGCCGTCCGCCCGCGCCCGGGGGCCCCGGTCTCCGCCCCGATCCGGTGGGAGGAGCTCGACGACCCGGAGCTCGCGAGCGACCGGTGGACGATCCGCAACGTCGTCACGCGCTACGGCGAGGTGGGGGACCTGTTCGCGGCGGCGCAGACCGACCACCAGGTGCTCCCGCCGCTGTAGCCCGGACGTCACCGGCATGTCGCGGACGCGATCCGCCGGACTGGGTGATCATGGGCGTGTGAGCGCCCCGATCCCCGAAGCCCAGACGCCCGGCGCGCCGCGCCTGACCACGGCCCAGGCAGGCGTCCTGACGTTCCTCGCATCGGGGACGATCCTCGTGCTCGAGATCGCCGCGGCGCGCCTCGTGGCCCCGTACGTGGGCGTGTCGCTCACCACCTACACCTCGATCATCGGGATCATCCTCGCCGGGATCGCCCTCGGGGCGTGGCTGGGCGGGCGCGCCGCGGACCTCGCGGGCCCGGAACGGCTGCTCGGCCCGGCGTTCGTCATGGGCGGGGTCACCGCGATCGCGAGCGTGCCCATCGTTGCCGTCCTGGGCCCGGCGCTCGGCGGGGTGGGTCCCGAGGCCAGCCTCATCCTGAGCATGGTGGCATTCGTCGTGCCGGCCGCGGTCCTGGCGGCAGTCGCGCCCATGATCGTCCGGGCCACGATCCGGGACGTGGAGACGAGCGGGTCCCTCGTGGGGCGGCTGTCGGCGGTGGGGACGGCCGGCGCGCTCGTCGGGACATTCCTCACGGGGTACGTGCTGCTCGGCCTGGTGCCGGTGCGCGCGCTCATCGTGGGCACCGGGATCCTCCTCGTCATCGTCGGTCTCGGCCTCGTGCTCCGGTTCCGTGGCCGTGTGACCGGCGGCATCGTCGGGCTCGTCGTGCTCAGTGGAGGGCTCGTGGCGGCGTCCGTCGCCCTCGCGAACCCCTGCGAGCGCGAGAGCGCCTACTACTGCATCGCGGTTCGTGAGGATGCCGCCCGGCCCGGAGACAGGACGCTCGTCCTCGACGACCTCCGCCACGCGCACGTCACGCTGGACGACCCGACGGCCATCGAGTTCGCGTACGTCCGCTGGTTCGCCGCCGGCACCTCGGACATCGTAGAGGCGGACCCGGCTCTCGCGGCGCTCCACGTCGGTGGCGGCGGGTTCTCGTTCCCTAGGTACCTGCTGGCGGTCGCCCCGGAAAGCCGGCACGACGTGCTCGAGCTCGATCCCGTCGTGCTCGCCACCGCGCGCGAGGAGCTGGGCTTCGCGCCCGACGAGCGGATCGAGGTCGCCCTGGGCGACGCACGCCGGACGATCGGGGCCATCGCGGACGACAGCCGGGCGATCGTCGTCGGGGATGCGTTCGGCGGCCGCTCCGTGCCGTGGCACCTCGCCACCGTCGAGTTCGCAGGCGAGATCGACCGCGTGCTCGCCCCTGGTGGCCGCTACGTCCAGAACCTCATCGACGGCCCGGCGATGCGCTTCGTCCGCGCGGAGACGGCAACGCTGCGCACGGTCTTCGAGCACGTCGCGGTGATCACCTGGTCCGCGGCCTTTGAAGGCCGGAGCGGCGGCAACGCGGTGGTCGTGGCCTCTCACGTGCCGTTCGACGCCGAGTCGCTGCGGGCACGCGTCGAGGCGGCCACACCGGGCGCCACCGTCCTCGCCGACCCCGCCGGCCTCGACGCGTTCACGGCGGGCGCTCCAGTTCTCACCGACGACTTCGCCCCCGCCGACCAGCTCATCGGCGGCTGAGATCCCGGTCAGCGCCAGGCGTGGATGGACCGTGGCGGCGGGTACGGCTGGCGGAAGAAGCCGAGCAGCGGTTCGCCGGTGGACTGGCGGAGCGCGATCCGGTCGCGCCACGGCCGGGCGGCGCCGGAACCGGTTGTCGTGTCGATCGAGACCTCGAGCGTCACGTCGTCCCGGCCCGGGTGGTTCGGGTCGTAGACGCGGATGGTGATCGAGCCCTCGTGAGCCTCGTACGCGAAGGCGAGGACCTGGTGGTTGCCGGTGAGCAGCCACGGCGACGGGCCGGAGGCCCGGACGAGACCCACGACCGCGGGATGGCCGCCGTCGATCTCCGCGCGGATCCGCGGCCACTCCCGCAGGAGCGCATCGACGCGCGCCGGCTCTCGGCCGAGGCGCGCCGCCAGTCCGGTCGGCGGGTCCGGCCGGAACGCCTGGAGGTCGAAGTAGCGGAGCGGGACGCGGAGCCAGTCCAGTGACTCGACCTGGCGCCGGACCAGCGCCCGGAAGCGGGGTGAGCCGTTCGCGGGCGGATCGCCGTCCCACGGGACGGAGATGCGGGCCTCGAAGAGGTCGCGCGTCGTCAGCGCCATGCCGCCGCACAGTCCGGCCGACGCGTCCCCGAACCCGGCCCGCCTCGGGTCGAACGGACCCAGCGTCAGCGTGGGGCCCGGTGGGAACCGGTTCGCGAAGCGCAGCCCGTGCACGCTGGGCAGGAAACCGGGGACGGCGTTGACGGGCACGGGGCGCGGACTCCCGCTACCCGGCCACGCCGGCGGAGGCCGAGGCGAGCTCGTGCGCGAGCATCGCCGCCAGCTCGCGCGCGTTTGTCGAGCCGTAGTTCGCGTAGCAGTTGTTCATCAGGACGTGGGTGTCCTCCGCGGCGCCCGCCGCCTGGAGCACGCGCGGGACCCACTCCGCGAGCTCGTCGCGATCGTAGAGGTACCGGAACCGCTCGACGGTGGGGAGCCTGCCCATCGCCTCCCAGGTCGCCGTACGGCGTCCGTGGAAGCGGACCACGGCGAGCGCGGCAGACGTCGTCGCCACGATCGGCGGCACCGATGACTTGAACCCCTGCGGCCCGTCCACCATGACCAGCGGGATGCCCTCCTCCTCGAGGAAGCGGAGCGTCCGCTCGGCGTTCTTCTCGTTGAACCACGATGCATTGCGGAACTCGACCGCCACGCGCAGCCCCTGCGGCTCGAGGGCGGCCTTCGCCTCCCGGATGGCATCCCGGTTCTCGGACGAGGTGAAGAACCACCTCGGGTACTGGAGGAACACGGCACCCAGCTGGCCCGCCTCGGCGAGCGGCGCGAGCCCGTCCGCGAACTGCCGCCAGACCTCGGCGAGCAGCTCGCCCGGGAGGTCCTTCGCGTAGAGCCGGGCCTTTGCGGCGAGCGTCGCGGGCAGCGCCTCCCTGAGAACCTTCGGCAGGCGCTTCGTCTCGGTCGGCTGGCCGGTCAGCAGGGCGTGGGCCTTGATGTCGAACACGAAGTCGGGCGGGGTCCGCTCGACCCACAGCTCCGAGAGGCGGCGGGACGGGAGCGCGTAGTACGTCGCGTCCACCTCCACCACGGGGAACCGTGACGCGTAGTAGCCCAGGCGCTCCTCCGCGCTGTCGGCGGACGGCGGGTAGAACACACCCGCCGCGGTCATCGTCGGGTCCGTCCACGAGGCGGTGCCGACGCGGACCCGATGGCCGCCGGCCAGCTCCAGCGGCTCCGTCGCCGCCGCGTCGATCGCGGCCGCCGCGAGCCGCTCCCGCGCCGCCGCGGGTCCGGGATCGTGGGACGGGTCGAGGTCTTCGGCCGCCTGGTGCCCCGCAGGCGCGGCCTCGGACCGGGATCGTGCTGGCGCCATGACCGACGGCTAGCGCGCGACGGGCTGCATGGCGAGCACGCGGCGATACGCGGCCTCGTACTCGTCGACCATGCGCCCGGGCGAGAAGCGGGCGAGCGTCCGCCGCCGGATCTCGCGACGGTCCAGCGCGCCGACCTGCTCGACGGCCATCGCGGCCTCGATGACATCGTCGACGAGGAAGCCCGTGACCCCGTGCTCGACCGTCTCCGTGAAGGCCCCCGCGCGGCGGGCGATCACCGGCGTCCCGGTCGCCATCGACTCGATCGCGACGAGCCCGAACGGCTCCGGCCAGCCGCCGAGCATGACCGTGGCGAGCGCTCCGGCGAACAGCGGATCGCGCTGGGCGCCACTCACCTCGCCCAGGAAGTCCATCAGGTCGGCATCAAGTGCCGGCTGGACGACGTCGGTGAAGTGGCGCCTCTCGCTCGCCAGGAACACTCGCGCCGCCGCCCGGAGGCGGACCCCTGTCCTGCGGCTGAGCTCGATCGCCTCGCGGATCCCCTTCTCCGGCGCAACGCGCCCGACGAAGGCGAGGTAGTCGCCCGGCTCGGTCGAGTACGGCATCGACGCCATCGGGAGCCCGTGGTGGATCGTCGCGATCCAGCGCTGGTCGGGGAACCAGCGGCGCTGGCTGTCGCTGATCGCCACGAGCGGGACGAGCGGGTGGGCCCGGAGCAGCTCCGGCATGCGGGGGGCGTCAAGGCGGCCATGGAGCGTGGTGATCACCGGTGTCGAGCAGCGCTCCACCAGGCCGAAAGAGTCGTGCTCGAGGTGGGCGTGGACGACGTCGAAGCGGTGAGCCTCGCGCAGCGCGACCTCGACCGTCTGCTCCATGTAGGACGCGAAGCTCCCGGTGTACCCCGTGGACCACAGGCTCCGCCCGACCGTCGGGATGTGCTCGTACGGCACCACCGAGTCCCCGGACGCGACGAGCGCCACGGTGTGCCCGCGGCGGTGCAGCTCCTCACCGATCGCCGCGATGATGCGTTCCGTGCCCGCGTACGTGCGCGGCGGGACCGGGAGCAGCGGCGGCGCGACGAGCAGGACGCGCAGGCGCTCGCCGGGCGGGGCGGCGATGCTCGGGCGGGCCGAGACGATGTTCGTGCCCATCACCTCCATTCAACCACCGATCCGGCGGCACCGCCGCTGCGGCCGCGGGGCCGGAGCGTTGCACCTGCGTGCCGATCGACGGCCGCCACGAGGCGGGCCGCTCGGACCTCAGCCCTTTCGCTGTGGCGGGACGGGGGTCGGCGACGGGATGGGATCCGTCACCGACACGCGGATGATGGCCGGCGCGCTGCCGAGCGCCGAGAGCGGCCCGTGCGCGGCAGACACGACGTCGAGGAGCAGCAGGTAGTCGCCCGGCGCCTCGGGCGCCTCGATGCCGAGGGTCACGGCGACCTCCGCGCCCGGTCCGGAGATGTCCGGGTCGAGGACCGCGGTCGAGGAGGCGGGAACGGTGAGCCCTGCCGCGGAGATCCAGGTTGCAGTGAGCGTTCCCGACAGCCGCGTCAGGCGCCCGTTCGGCAGCTGCTCGCCGTCCTCGACACCCGGCGGCGTCTTCACGTACACGTCCCATGCCTCCGAGCCGCTGTTCACCACCCGGACGGGAAGGAGGGCGGTGGTCAGGGCGGGGAGCTCGAGGCTCGCGGGAGCGCCGTAGGCGACCCCGATCGGCCCGCCGACGCGGACGAACACGGGTGTGAGGAGCCCCTGCGTCGCAGCGTCGTACGCCTCGCCGGACGGGGTGTGCAGCGTCGGGACGAGGCGGTACAGGCCCGGGGCGCCGGGGTACTCGGCCTCGACGGCGATGCCGCCGTCGACCCGGGTCAGCGTGCCGAGGGCCACGACCGAGCCGATGCGTTCCGGCACCACGAGGTCCACGGCCGGCGCCTCGGTGGGGATGATCACCTCGGTCCGCCGCTGCTGGACCGCGGGGGACGGCTCCGGCGCTGGATCGGTCGGCAGCGTGAACATGCCGCGCGGCGCGACGTACCCCAGCGGAGACGCCGATTCCTCGGCGGGCTCGGGTGTCGGTGGCGCGCTCGGGGTCGGGCTGGGCGCCGGGGTCTCGCTCGCGGCCGGCGACTCGGCGGGGTCGGTGGGGCCTGCCGACGCGGCCGGCTCTGACTCGGTGTTCGCGGCGGGCTCGGTGCTCGCGGCCGGCGACGCGGCCGGATCCACCGGCGTCACCGGGTCCTGCGGGACCGCCTGCTGTGGCTCGAGGGGTGCGTCGAGCAGCACGGGGTCCCAGCGCAGGCCGACCTGGGCACCCTTCGGGACGCGATCAGGCGTGCCGGCGGAGAGCGGGAGCGTGACGGTCGTCGACGTCTCCGCGATCGGCAGCGTGGCGAGGCTCAGCTCGCCGAACCGCAGCGACAGGTTCGCGAGCGACGGCTCGGCCGGGGGCGCGATCACGGCCCCGCCGCTCGCGGAGCCCGTGGCGCTCGCCCGGACGTCGCCCGCGGTCACGCCGCGCGAGACGAGGGAGCGGTAATAGCCGCCGGACGAGGTGTTGGGGTCCAGCCGCGCGGTGTAGCCGGGCGACCGGTCGCTCGAGACGCGGAACGTGTTGCCGTGCGCGTTCGGGGAGCGATTCCAGATCTTCTCGATCGATTGCTTCGTCGTGAGCAGGTTCTTCACGTACCACGCGGGTCCCATGTGGGCCTCCGCGACCACGGCGCGGGCGCCCGCGCGCAGGAAGCCGGCGGCGTAGTTGTCGACCCGCTGGATCGCCTGGTCGACGGTGCCCTCGGGCAGCCCGGGCTCCGTGTTGCCCGACGCGTAGCACAGGTGGTGGAGCAGGACGACGGCGTTCGGCGCGAGCTTCACGTCGTCGACCGACGCCTCGCCGAAGTACTGGTGGGCGCTGTCGTCAACGCCGGCGACCGGGTTGAGCCCGAACCCGTTCTGGGACGGCGGGAACAGCTCGTCGCGATACCGGGACGGCCAGCCGTTGCCGTGCCCCAGGTACACGACGATCGAGGCGCCGGTGATCGCCTTGCTGACGGCCGGCCACGTCGCGTCAGGCGAGTAGACCTTCACCACCTGGGCGCCATGCTGGCGGGCGACCCGCGCCGCATCGTCGGCAAGGGCCCGGTACCTGGGCGTGATGTCGCCGACGGGCCCGACGATGAGCGCCACCTTCGGGACGCGCGTCGCCGCCGCGACCGGCGCGACGGCACCGAGCGCGACCATGACGCCCATCAGCAGCGCGGCAGTCAGCGCGCGCATCTTCCTGTCCAGCGATGCGGCCTCCCGAGCGGGACCCTATGGATCGGCGTCACCGTAGCCTACTCGCCTTGGCTGTCGTTGCACACCCCATGAAACGGCACATTGTCCATAGTCCACAAGGTGGATGCGGCCCATCCGGACGTACCATCCGGCCATGTCCGGGAATCCGTTGACGCGACGCACCACCAACCGGCTCATCGGCGAGACGAGCCCGTACCTCCTGCAGCACGCGCACAACCCCGTCGACTGGTTCGCGTGGGGCCCGGAGGCGCTCGCCCGAGCGGCGCTCCTGGACCGGCCCATCTTCCTCTCGATCGGCTATGCGGCGTGCCACTGGTGTCACGTGATGGAGCGCGAGTCGTTCGAGGATCCGGCGACGGCCGCGTACCTCAACGAGCACTTCGTCGCGATCAAGGTGGACCGCGAGGAGCGGCCCGACCTCGACCAGCTGTACATGGGCGCGGTCCAGGCCCTGACGGGGCAGGGCGGGTGGCCGATGACGGTCTTCCTCGCCCCCGACGGAACGCCGTTCTTCGGCGGCACGTATTTCCCGGACACGCCACGCCACGGGATGCCGTCGTTCCGCCAGGTGCTCGAAGGGGTCCGCCGCGCGTGGACCGAGCAGCGGACCGAGGTGCAGGCGGCCGGCGCCCGGCTCGTCGCGGGCCCTCGTCGACGGCCAGGGAGGTGCGCCCGGCGCGGACGGCCTGCCGGAGTTGGGCGTGCTGGACCGTGCCGCGGCGGGCATCGACGCCCAGTTCGACGCGGTCAACGGCGGGTGGGGGGGCGCGCCGAAGTTCCCCCAGCCGATGACGATCGAGTTCCTCCTCCGGCGGCACGTCGCAACCGGTGAGGCGCGGCCGCTCGAGCTCGCCCGGGTCGCGCTCGATGCCATGGCGGCGGGGGGCATCCACGACCAGCTCGGTGGCGGGTTCCACCGCTACGCCACGGACGCCCGCTGGCTCGTGCCCCACTTCGAGCAGATGCTCTACGACAACGCGCAGCTCGCCCGCGTGTACGTGCACGCCTGGGCGCTGACGGGCGACCGGAGCTACCTCGCGACGGCGACGGGCGTGCTCGACTACCTGCTCCGCGAGCTCCGCACCGCGGATGGGGGCCTCGCGGCAAGCCAGGATGCCGACACCGACGGCGAGGAGGGGGCCACCTTCGTGTGGTCGGCCGCCGAGATCCGCGAGGTGCTGACCGCGGCCGGCCACGACGCAGCGCTGTTCGCGGCCGCGTACGGCGTGAGCGACGGCGGCAACTGGGAGGGCCGGACGATCCTGTCCCGTGTGCGCGGCGACGGCGAGCTCGGGGAGCGGTTCGGCATGACGCGGGCGGACGTGGCGGCGCGGCTCGCGGCATCGCGCGCGGTGCTGCTCGAACGGCGAGCGACCCGTCCCCAGCCGGCCCGTGACGACAAGGTGCTCGCCGGCTGGAACGGCCTCGCGATCGCGGCCCTGGCGGATGCCGCACGCGCGCTCGGCGCGGACGTGGACCCGGGCCTCGATGCGTCGGCCACCCGCTATCGCGAGGCCGCCGTGGCTGCCGCGGAGGCGGTCCTCACCGGGCTCCGCGGTCCGGACGGACGGCTTCGGCGTTCATGGAAGGACGGCCGTGCGACCGCGGACGGCGTTCTGGAGGACTACGCGAACCTGGCCGACGGGCTCCTCGCCCTCTACGAGACGACGTTCGACGAGCGCTGGTACAGGGAGGCGGCCGCGCTGATCGACATCGTCCTCGACCGGTTCGCGGACGACACCGGCGGCTTCTACGACACCCCGGACGACGGCGAGCGGCTGGTCGTGCGGCCGAAGGACCTCCAGGACAACGCGACGCCGTCCGGTAACGCGATGGCGACGACCGTGCTGCTGCGGCTCGCCGCGTTCACCGCGAGCGGCCGCTACCGGTCGGCGGCGGAGCGCGCGCTGGCCACCGTCGGCCCGTTGCTCGAGCGGTATCCGACCGCCTTCGCGCAGTGGCTCTGTGCCCTCGAGCTCGCGCAGGCAGGCATCTCCGAGGTGGCGATCATCGGCACGTCGGACGAGGCGGACACGGCGCGCCTGATCCGGGCGGCAAGCGGCGGCTATACACCGTTCCGGGTCCTCGCCGCCACTTCCGATCCAGCCGGGTCCGCCATCCCCCTGCTCCACGACCGGTTCGCGCTCCACGGGCGCGCGACCGCATTCGTGTGCCGGGACTTCGCGTGTCGGCAGCCGGTCCACGAGCCCGAGGCGCTCGAGGCGCTGCTCGTCAGGGCGTAGCCGTCCACGCGTGGAGCGCCGGGCCAGGAGCCCCTACGCTTGCGGTCATGGGATTGCGAGCGGACGTCGTGGCTGGGAGCGCGGCGCCGCCGCGGCTCGCCGCGACCGTCGCGTTGCTCCGGGGCGGACCACACGGGCCGGAGGTGCTCCTCACCGAACGGCCGGCCACGATGGCCTTCGGGCCGCGGCTCCACGTGTTCCCGGGCGGCGCGCTCGACCCGGCGGACGCCGATCCCGCCCTGCTCGCGCGGCTGCGGCCGCCCCGCGTCGGTGATCCGGCGGGACTCCATGGCCCGCCGTTCGTCGTCGCCGCGATCCGTGAAGCGTGGGAGGAGGCGGGCGTGCTGCTGGCGAGCGGCGCGGGGCTCGAGGCCATGCCCGCACCGGCGGACGCGGCAGGCGCGACCTTCCGGAATCTCGTCCTCGAGCGCGACCTCGAGCTCCGGGGTGACTGGCTCGCTCCGCTCTCGCGCTGGGTGACGCCGCCGGTTGTGCCACGCCGGTACGACGCCCGCTTCTTCGTCGCGTGGCTGCCGGACGGCGCCGCGCCCGCGTTCGACGCACGCGAGGTCGTGGGCCACGACTGGATGACGCCGGTGGCCGCGCTCGAGGCCATGGCGGACGGTCGCATCGAGCTGTGGATGCCGACGTCGACCACGCTGCAGCAGCTCGCGGGGGTCGAGCGGCCGGGCGACGACGTGCGGACGGGGCCACGCGGCCCGCAGCGGCCGCCCGTCCCGGGCGCCGTGGAGGGCGCCGACGGCCTCGTGACCTGCCTGTCCCTCGGTGGCGCGGGCGGCATCCCGGGGGCGCCTGGATACACGTACCTTGTCGGGCGCGAGCGGATCGCGATCGTGGACCCGGGCGATCCGGGCGACGAGGCGGCCGACGCGATCCTCGAGCTCCTGGCAGTGCGCGGCGCAGGCGCGAGCGCGGTGCTGGTCACGTCGCCGCTGCCAGACCGGGCGGCCGGAGCCGAGGGACTGGCGCTCCGGCTGGGCGTGCCGCTCATCGCCGCGGCCGGCGCGCGATCGGTGCTCCCCGCAGAGATCACGGCCGTGGCACCCGGTGACGAGCTCGACGTCGCGGACGTCGCGATCCGCGTGGTTGCGGCGCAGGCACCGGTCGCCGGCCCGGGGTTCAAGCGTGACGCGTCGATCGCGTTTGCGGTCCCGGAGGCAGGTCTGGTCCTCGCCGGCGGCCCCGGGGTCGAACGCCGCTAGCGGTCAGCTCGCCGGGGGCGGCGGAGGCGGCGGCGTGGAAGCTGCGGGCGGCGCGGGAGGGGCCGGCGGTGCGCTCGAAGCGGCCGTCGTCGAGGGCGAGGGTGTCTTCGTGCCGTCGTCCTCGCCCTGCCTGGAATCGGTCTTGATCCCGTCGATCTCCTGGCGCGCCTCCTTGACGCCCTGCCCGAACGCCTTGCCCAGCTTGGGGAGCGTCTTCGGGCCGCGCCAGATCAGCACGACGACGAGGATGATGACGAGGACGATGACGATGTCCATGCGCGGATGGTAGCAGCGGGCACCCTCGGGCGACCGCGGCGCGGGGCGGTATCGTGCCGGTGATGTCCAACCCCGGCCCGCTCCTCGTGTTCGGCCCGCGGTCGCTCGCCTACGACTTCGGACCCCACCACCCGCTGACCCCAAAGCGGTTCGGCCCGGGGATCGATCTCCTGCGCGCCGTCGGTGCGGAGCCCGGGCTGGCGCCCGACCCTGCCACGGACGAGGAGCTGCTGCGGGCGCACGTGCCGGCCTACCTGGAGGCCGTGCGGCGCTTCTCGGCCGATCCGTCGCTGCCGGGGACGATGGGGATCGGGCTGTCGGACAACCCGGCATTCCTCGGGATGCACGAGGCCGCGGCCGTCGTGGCGGCGGGATCGCTGCGGGCGATGGTGGCGGTGCTCGGCGGGGATGTCGAGCACGCGTACCAGCCGGGCGGCGGCCTGCACCACGCGATGCCGTCCCGGGCGTGGGGCTTCTGCATCTACAACGACCCGGCGCTCGCGGTCCTCCGGGCCCGTGCGGAGGGACCTCCGCGTCCTGTACGTGGACCTCGACGTCCACCACGGGGACGGCGTCCAGGGCATGGCGTACGGCGACCCGGGTGCGCTGACGCTGTCGATCCACGAGAGCGGCCGCTACCTCTTCCCGGAGACCGGGTTCATCGACGAGGTGGGCGAGGGGGCGGCGGCCGGAACCTCGGTCAACCTGCCGCTCGAGCCGTTCACGGGCGAGACCGCCTGGCTGTCCGCCGTGCGCGCTCTGCTGCCGTCGCTGGCCGCGGTCTTCGGGCCGGACGTGGTGGTCTCGCAGCACGGGGCCGATTCGCACGCGTGGGACCCGCTCGCGCACCTGCGCGTCACGACGACGGCGCACGCCGAGGCCGCTCGCCTGGTCGACGCGGTTGCCCACCGGTGGGCGGGCGGACGCTGGCTCGCGACGGGCGGCGGCGGCTACGACGCGTACCGGGTTGTTCCCAGGACGTGGGCCCTCACCTGGCTCGCCGGTGCCCACCGCGAGCCGGACGGCGAGACGCCCTTCGCCTGGCGTGCAACCTGGGCGAGGGAGGCGGACGACTTCGGCACGCCCGGGATGCCGGCCACGTTCCTCGACGAGCCCAACGCCGGCCAGCCCGTGGGGACGCAGCAGGCGGCGGCCAACGAGGAGTCGCTGCGCACGCTCGCCCGGGTCCGACGGGTTGCGCTCCCCGCGCTCGTCCGCGTGGCGGAGGATCGGGGGTGGTGGCGTCCCCGGCTGGCGTGGGCGGGCCGCGAGCTGCTGGATGGGGGAACGCTGCCGGTGGCGCGCCCGTCGGCCGATGCCGGCCGAGCCGCAGCGCTGGCCGCGACGGGATCACCGGTCGTGCAGGACGTCGGCGTCCGCGAGCTGGCGCGGCTGCGGCTCGCTCCGCGGGCGATCGCGCCGTTCGATCCCGCCGACGCGCTCGCGCTCCTTGCCGCGGCGGCCGCCGACGGGGCGCGGATCGTCGCTGCCGTCGAGGGGGATCTGATCGCCGGGGTCGCGGTCGCCGCCGACCCGACCGGCGTGGGGGCGGACGAGGAGCTGCTCGGGCTCGGCGTCGCCCCGGAGCGGCGCCGGACGGGACTGGGCCGCGCGCTCCTCGCGGCGCTCGTCGCCGGGCGGCCACCCGGCACGGCACTGCGGGCGCTCGTCAACGTCGCCGAGCGTGACGTCGTGGAGCCAATGGACGTCCGGCTGCGGATGGACGTCGCGGCACGCCTGCTGCGGGGCGCAGGGTTCGAATCGCGGCCGGTCTCCCCGGACGTCCGACGAGACGACCCGTGGGCGATCGAGCTCGTCCTGCCGCCCCGCTGACCTGGCGCGTCGCCGGGTCCCGAACCTGGGGGCCGCACGGTCCGGGACCTTTGCAGGGGTGAACCGGTGCCATCGGTCACCCGGCGGCACAGTCGGTTCGGGCGCGACGGCCCATCCGGCGGCGCACCCCGCTCGGCGACACTCGTCACGTCAGCAATGACACCCGGGACCTGAGGGACCGGGCGAAGGAAGGGCCGGGCACCCAAGCGTCCCCACCGTCCCAGGGGGCTCGGACCAGCGCACGGAACATGGCCAGCACCGCGGATCCTCCTCCCCTCCGCCGCGGAGCTGACCCGGCATCGAACCGGCGGTCATCTCCCCGAGACCGTCGGTTCGGTCTGTCCGCCGGCGGTCGCAACGTCCGATCGGGCAACCCCGCGGGGCGTGAACCGAACATCTGTACGAAACGCCGCGTGCGGCCTATACTCGCCGTCCCGTGGCCGCGCGCATCGACGATCCCCTCGCGCCGTTCGGGCCCGCCGTCCGGGCCTGGTTCGAGGCGACGTTCGAGGCCCCCACGCCGGCCCAGGCTGAAGGGTGGGCGGCGATCAGCCGGGGCCGGAACACCCTGATCCACGCGCCGACGGGCAGCGGCAAGACCCTCGCGGCGTTCCTGTGGTGCCTCGACCGCCTCGTCCGCGAGCCGAGCCCGCCGCCACAGCGCGGCACGCAGGGAACGGTCCGGACCCTCTATGTGTCGCCGCTCAAGGCCCTCACCTACGACGTGGAGCGAAACCTCCGCGCCCCCCTCGCCGGGATCGCGCTGGCCGCCCAGCGGCTTGGCGCGGAGGCACCGCGGATCTCGATCGCCAGCCGGACCGGCGACACGCCGGCGGACGAGCGGCGCAACCTGGTCCGCCATCCGCCGGACATCCTCGTGACCACGCCCGAGAGCCTGTACCTCCTCCTCACGAGCCAGGCTCGCGAGATCCTGCGCGGCGTCGAGCAGGTCATCGTCGACGAGGTGCACGCCATCGCCGGCACGAAGCGCGGCGCCCACCTGGCGCTCAGCCTCGAGCGCCTCGAGCGCCTCCGCGCGTCGGCGGCTGGGGACGAGCCCGGACGCCCCCTCCAGCGGATCGGCCTCAGCGCGACCCAGCGCCCACTCGAGACCATCGCACGCTTCCTGGGTGGGACCGGCGAGGGCCGGGAGGTGTCGATCGTCGATGCGGGCGCCCGCAAGCCGCTCGAGCTCCAGGTGGTTGTGCCCGTGGAGGACATGGCCCGCCTGGGCGAGGTGCTGCCGCAGGACGAGCAGCCGGGCGGCCCGGTCCTCGGCGGCGAGATGCGGACGAGCATCTGGCCCGCGATCCATCCCCGGATCCTGGAGCTCATCCGCGAGCACCGGAGCACGATCGTGTTCACCAACAGCCGGCGGCTCGCCGAGCGGCTGGCCCAGCGCCTCAACGAGCTCGCGGGCGAGGAGCTCGTCCGCGCCCACCACGGGAGCATCGCCCGCGAGCAGCGCCTGGAGATCGAGGAGGAGCTCAAGGCGGGCCGCCTGCCCGCCCTCGTCGCGACCAGCAGCCTCGAGCTCGGGATCGACATGGGTGCCGTGGATCTCGTGATCCAGGTCGAGAGCCCGACGTCGGTGGCCCGAGGCCTCCAGCGCATCGGCCGGGCCGGCCACCAGGTCGGCGAGCCGAGCAAGGGCGTGATCTTCCCGAAGTACCGGGGCGACCTGCTCGAGACCGCGGTCGTCGTCAGGGGGATGCACGACGGCGCGATCGAGCAGACGGTGCTGCCGCGGAACCCGCTCGACGTGCTCGCCCAGCAGCTCGTCGCGATCACGGTCGGGGAGTCGCTGACCGTCGACGAGCTGCTCGCCCTCGCCCGCCGCGCCGCCCCGTTCGAGACGCTCACGCGCGAGGTGCTCGAGGGCGTCCTCGGGATGCTCGCCGGCGCCTATCCGAGCGACGAGTTCGCGGAGCTCAAGCCGCGCGTCGTGTGGGACCGGGTCACGGACACCGTCGAGGGAAGGCGGGACGCCCGGGTCGTCGCGGTCACCAGCGGCGGGACCATCCCCGACCGCGGCCTGTACCCCGTGTTCCTCGAGGGCGAGGCCGGCACGCCCGGCCGCCGGGTCGGCGAGCTCGACGAGGAGATGGTCTACGAGCTCCGTGCCGGGATGCACGGCGACGTGATCGTCCTGGGCGCGAGCTCCTGGCGGGTCGCCGAGATCAGCCCCAACCGGGTGACCGTGACCCATGCCCCCGGTGTCCCGGGCAAGCTTCCCTTCTGGCACGGCGACGCCGTCGGCCGCCCCGTCGAGCTTGGACGCCAGATCGGCGCGTT
The DNA here is from genome assembly GCA_963715245.1 of uncultured Chloroflexia bacterium. Lineage (GTDB taxonomy): Bacteria > Chloroflexota > Limnocylindria > Limnocylindrales > CSP1-4 > CAIXZV01. The sequence goes on along the minus strand of CAVQRM010000006.1, from coordinate 1,105,271 downwards.
CACGGGGGCCATCGAGCACGACCTCGCGAAGGGGACGAGGGGCCGGGCGAAGGCGGCCGCGCGCCTCCACGCGGAGCACGATCTCGATGCCCTCGCCGCGGAGAACCTCCTCGCGTACCTCGAGGACGAGCGCGAGGCGACGGGCGCCCTGCCGACGGACCGCCGGATCGTCATCGAGCGCTTCCGCGACGAGCTCGGCGACTGGCGGCTCGTGATCCTCACGCCCTTCGGCGGACGGGTCCATGCGCCCTGGACGCTGGCGCTCGAGGCACGGCTGCAGGAGCGGCTGGGCCTCGAGATCCAGACGATCTGGAGCGACGACGGGATCGCAATCCGACTGCCCGAGGGCGACGCGACGCTCGATGGGGTCGAAGCGCTCCTGTTCCCCGATCCCGAGGAGGTGGAGGACCTCGTCGTCGGCCGCGTGGGCCAGTCGTCGCTGTTCGCGAGCCGCTTCCGCGAGAACGCGGCACGGGCGCTGCTCCTCCCGCGGCGGCGGCCCGGCACGCGCACCCCGCTGTGGCAGCAGCGCCAGCGGGCGGCGGACCTGCTCGCCGTCGCGAGCCGCTACGGGTCCTTCCCGATCCTCGTCGAGACGTATCGCGAATGCCTCGCGGACGTGTTCGACCTGCCGGCGCTGCGCGAGATCCTCGGCGGCGTCGCGCGTCGCGAGATCGCCGTGCACAGCGTCGAGACGGCGCGCGCCTCGGCCTTCGCGAGCAGCCTCCTGTTCGACTACGTCGCGGCGTACATGTACGACGGCGACGCCCCGCTCGCCGAGCGACGCGCGCAGGCCCTCACCCTCGACCGTGACCTGCTCCGCGAGCTGCTCGGCCAGGAAGAGCTCCGCGAGCTGCTCGACCCGGACGCGCTCGCGGACCTCGAGCTCAGCCTCCAGGCGCTGGTCGAGGACCGCCAGGCCCGGAACGCCGACCAGGCCCACGACCTCCTGCGGCGTCTCGGCGACCTGGCGATCGAGGAGATCGGCGCGCGAACGGCCGGCGGCCGGGTAGAGGCCTCGATCCACCTGTCCGAGCTCGCGGCGACGCGACGGGCGGTTCGGGCGCGCATCGGCGGCGAGGAGCGCTGGATCGCCATGGAGGACGTCGCCCGGTACCGGGACGGGGTGGGCGTGAGCGCGCCGCCGGGCGTGCCCCAGGCGTTCCTGGCGCCCGTGGTCGGGGCGCTCGACGGGCTCCTCGCCAGGTACGCCCGCACCCACGGGCCGTTCCTCGGAGCTGAGCCGGCGCGCCGCTGGGGGTTGCCCGTGGGCGTCGTCGAGGACGTGCTCCACAGGCTGGTCAACGCGGGATCGCTCCTCTCCGGGGAGTTCCGGCCCGGCGGCGCGGAGCGCGAGTACTGCGATCCCGAGGTGCTGCGGCTCCTGCGCCGTCGTTCGCTCGCGAAGCTGCGCCGCGAGGTGGAGCCCGTGGACCCGGTGACGCTCGCGCGGTTCCTGCCCGCGTGGCAGGGCGTCGCCCCGTCCGCGTCGGCCGTCGGTGCGCCGGCACCACTGCGGGGGTCGGCCGCGCTGGAACGCCTCGCCGAGGTCGTGGACCAGCTGGCGGGGCTGCCGATCCCGGCCTCGGTGCTCGAGCGGGACGTGCTTCCGCTCCGCGTGCCCGGGTACCAGCCACGCCTGCTCGACGAGCTCGGCGCGATGGGCGAGGTCGCGTGGACCGGTCGCGGGAGTCTCGGCCGGGACGACGGAAGGGTGGTCCTGTACCGGCCGGGACGGGAGCTGCTGCGACCGGTCGGGCCGCCGGACGGGGTGGAGCGACCGGCCACCGAGCTGCACGAGCGCCTGCGGGCCCACCTGCGGCGGCGCGGGGCGTCCTTCTACCGCGAGCTGTTCGCCGCGGCCGGCGCGCGGTCGGACCGCGAGCTGCTCGACGCGCTATGGGACCTCGTCTGGGCGGGCGAGGTCACCAACGACACCTTCGCGCCGCTGCGGGCGCTGCGCTGGAAGCGGCCCGCGAAGGACCACCGGCCACGGCCGGGGAGGCTCACCGCCCTCGGTCCGCCCGAGGCCGCGGGCCGCTGGTCGCTGGTCGAGGAGGACCGGACCGGGTCGGCCGTCGACGCGAGCGGCGTGCCCACCGACGGAGCCGCGCCCGCCGGGCCCACGCGGACCGAGCGGGTCCACGCGCAGGCGATCGCCCTGCTCGAGCGGCACGGCGTGCTGACGCGCGAGGCGGTCGCCGGCGAGCCCGTCGACGGCGGGTTCAGCGCCGTCTACCCGGTGCTGCGTGCGATGGAGGAGGCCGGGCGGATCCGGCGCGGCTACTTCGTCGACGGCCTCGGCGCGGCCCAGTTCGCGCTGCCGGGTGCGGTCGACCGGCTCCGCGCGCTGCGCGACCAGCCCGGCGAGCTCGCCGGCGAGCACGGCCGCGTCGTCCACCTCCTGGCGGCGGCGGACCCGGCCAACCCGTACGGCGCCGCGCTGCCCTGGCCGCGCCGGTCCGAGGCCGACCGGCGACCGTTCCAGCGCGCCGCCGGCGCCTACGTCGTCCTTGTCGACGGGGCGGCCGTCCTCTACGTGGATCGCGGCGGCACGTCACTCCAGTCACTCCCCGCGGCGGACGATCCGGAGACGCGTGCGGTGGCGATGCGCGCGCTCGGGGACCTCGTCGCGGACGGGCGGGTGCGCGAGCTCGTGATCGCGCAAGGTGGACGGGGAGCCGGTTGCGACGTCGCCCTTCCGGGACGCGCTCCTCGAGGCCGGGTTCGTCGCCGGGTACCGCGGCCTCGCCCTTCGAGCCGGACCCGCCCCGGAGCGGACGTACCCGCGTCCGACGCCGGTCCGACCGATCCGCTGACGATGCCCGAGGGCGACACGCTGGTCCGGACGGCCGCCGGGCTGCGGCCGTACCTCGTGGGGCGGACCGTGACGGCCGCGAGCGCCCGGCAGCCGGGACCGCAGGCCGAGCGCCTTGTCGGGGCGACCGTGACCACCGTCGAGGCGCTGGGCAAGAACCTGCTCGTCCGGTTCGACAACGGGCTCGAGGTCCGCACGCACCTCGGGATGCACGGGTCGTGGCACCGCTACCGGCCGGGCGAGCGCTGGCGGCGGCCGCCGGGACGGGCTCGGCTCGTGATCGAGGTCGAGGGGTCCGTCGCCGTCTGCTTCGACGCCCCGACGGTCGAGCTGTTCGAGCAGCGGGCCGAACCGATGCACGGCGCGCTCGCGCGGCTCGGACCGGATCTGCTGCGCGACCCGTTCGACGGGGACGAGGCGATCCGCCGCCTGCGTGACCCGGCGCGCGCAGACCTGACGATCGCCGAGGCCCTGCTCGACCAGCGCGCGCTCGCCGGGATCGGCAACGTCTACAAGAGCGAGGTGCTGTTCATCGAACGGGTCTCGCCGTTCGGTCGCGTGCGCGACGTGGACGACGAGACGCTTGCGAGGCTGGTGGCCGCGGCACGGCGCCTCCTCCGGGCGAACGCCTTCGGCCGGCCGGCAAGGGCCGAGCGGGTCACGACCGAAGGCCACCGCTCCGCCGACGGACCGCTGTGGGTCTATGGCCGCCCCGGTCGCCCGTGCCGCCGCTGCGGCACATCGATCCGCTCCGCGACGCAGGGAGCCGACCGCCCGCGGCGTACGTACTGGTGCCCTCGCTGCCAGCCCGATCCGGGGGAGGCTTCCACCGGCGCTCGGCGCTATCGCCCCCCGGCTATCGTGGGGATGCCCCTGATCGACGTCCGCTGCGCGCCGGCTGCCGACGGGTGGACGTGCAACGTGACCGTGGACGACGGCCGCGGCGCGCCGACCCACCACGAGGTGGCCGTCGCGACCGCGGATCTCGACCGCCTCTCGCCGGGTGCAGCCTCGCCCGACGACCTGGTCGGCCACAGCTTCGCGTTCCTGCTCGAGCGCGAGCCCAAGGAGTCGATCCTCGGCCGGTTCGACCTCATGGTCATCGGGCGGTACTTCCCCGAGTACGAGCGCACGATTCGCCGCTGACGACGCGCCCGTGTCGCCGGCGAGGGGTCCGCCCGTGAGGTCGTGCCCAACGGGCCTCCCCGCGATCGGAGCGGGCGCCTATGATCCGCGCGATGTGCGAGCAGTTCGTCGCCCGGGCCGCGGAGCCGTTCCGCCTCGACGAGCTGTGGCCGCTCGTGGAGCGGATGGAGCGGTTCGGGGTCGCCGGCTTCGGCTGGGGCGTCACCTGGCTGGGCGCCGACGGCGGACTCCACAGTCACCGCGACACGGCCGCCTTTCGCGACGACGCCGCCCGCGACCGGCTCGGCGCAGCCGAGACGACGAGCGTCCTCGTCCACCTCCGCCGGCCCTCGAAGCTGTCCACGATGCAGCTGCCCGACACGCAGCCGTTCGTCGACCCCGCCGGCCGCTTCGCGTTCAGCCACAACGGCGAGCTGGAGCACTGGCGCGGCGCCCGCGCTGGCTATCGCGAGCAGGGACGGATCCACGGCCGCGCGGACAGCGAGGTCGCCCAGCGCTGGCTCGAGGACGCCTGGGAGACGGGCACCCCGGTCCCGGCCCTCCTGGCCGCGCTCCACGACGGGTTTGGCGGGGTGGCCAATCTCGCGGTCCTCGGCGCCGACGGATCCGCCCATCACCGGGCCGGCAACCCGGAGAACCCGGTGTTCACGTTCCGCCTCGGCAGGATCGGCGTCGCATCGACGGCGCTGTACTCGATCGACCGCTCGCTGTTCCACCTCGCGGCGCCGGGTGCAACGCATCGCGGCATCGCGCGTCTCCATACGACGGTCGCGCTCGACGAGCGCGGCGAGCCGATCGACGCCGGTCCGGCCCCGCGTACGGCGTCCCCGGTCTAGCCGAGCCGCACACGCACCGCAAGCCCAAACGAGGACGGGAGGACGACGTGACTGCAATCGCGATCCCGGCGGACGAGCCCGAAGCCGGCGCCCGGCCGACGGCGCTGCTGCCGGTCTCGCAGCTGCTCCGTATCTCGGCGTACTGGCTCGGCCTCACCGCGATCGATGCGGCGGTGGGCCTGTTCATCACCAACCGCCTCGAGTTCGACGGGCTCGTGCCTCGCGACGACGTGGGCCGGTCGATGTTCATCATCGGCATCGGGGCGGCGATCGTCGGGATCATCATCCAGCCGACGGTCGGCTACATCAGCGACTACACGGTCTCGAAGTGGGGCCGTCGCAAGCCGTACATCGTGTTCGGCTCGCTGCTCGACGTCGTGTTCCTCATGGGCATCGCGCTGGGCAACTCGGTCCTCGTCCTCGCGGCGTTCATGCTGCTGCTCGCGGTGAGCACGAATATCGCCCGCGGCCCGTTCCAGGGGTACGTCCCCGATCTCGTCGCGGAGCCCCAGGTCGGCCTGGCGAGCGGGATGGTCGGCCTGATGCAGGTCGTCGGCAACGTCACGGGCTTCCTGCTGGTGTCGATCTCGGTCAGCCTCGGCGTGATGGAGCTCTCCCTCGTGGCCGTGGCGATCGTGGAGCTCGTGACGATGCTGAGCGTCGTCCTGCGGGTGGGCAAGGGGATGCCGCCAAAGCCGCGTGAGGGCCGGTCGTGGGGCGAGATCGCGCGCGCGGCATGGGCGACCGACATCCTCCAGGAGCGGTCCTACGTGTGGCTGCTCGTGTCGCGGCTCATGTTCCTGGTTGCCGGGTCGCTGCTGGTCAACTTCGTCGTCATCTACCTCAGCCGTGCCTTCGCAATGTCGAAGGAGGAGGCGAACGCGATGTACGTGACGATTCTCGTGATCGTCGTGCTCGCGAACGTCGTCGCCATCCTGCCCGCCTCGAGGCTGTCCGATCGGGTGGGGCGCAAGCCGCTGATCTTCGCCGCATGCGCGGGGGGCGCCATTGGCGCGGCGATCATCGCGATCACGCCGTCGATCCCGGTCGCCATGGTGGGGGCCGCGATCTTCGGGGCCGCAAACGGCACGTTCCTGGCCGTCGACTGGGCGCTGATGACCGACATCATCCCGAGGGCGTCGGCGGGGCGCTACATGGGGATGAGCAACGTCGCGACCGGGTCGGCCACGCCGATCTCCATCGCGATCGGCGGTCTCGTGCTCGATGCGGTGACGAGCGCCGGCAACGAGCCCCTCAGCCCGCGGGTCGTGTTCCTCATCGCCGTCATCGCGTTCGGGCTCGCCGCCGTGACCCTCCGCCGGGTCTCCGAGCCCAGGCGTGACCGGCTCACCGCCATCGCGGCTGCCTGAGGACTGCGTCAGTCGCCGATGTCGGCGGCAACGTGGGCAGGGCGCGAGCGCCCCGAGTGACGCGGGTCCTCGTCGATGCCGACGAACCGGCGCAGCGACAGGCGCGTCCAGGAGAGGCCCTGGCGCGTGGCCGCGGCCGGGCTGGCGCGGAACGCGGCCGCCAGTCGCCGGAGATGCGCCGCCTGGTAGACCGCCGCCTCGCGCCACGCCGAGGGCCGGAGGAACGCGAACGGATCGCGGAGCCGCCACCACCACGGGACCGCGGACCAGACGAACACCAGGTAGTCCGCGCGGAACGGGCGCTCGCCGAAGCCGAACAGCACCTGGAGCTGGAGGATCGTCAGGGGCAGCATCGCGAGCGACAGCAGCATCGAGATCAGGAGGAACACGAGACCCCAGCCGCGCGCCCGGGGCGGCAGGACGAGCCACAGGGGGGCAGGCACCCACTTCATCCAGGTCGCGATCGCCCACAGGAAGCCGCCCAGCCGCGCCCCGGTGAAGTGCGCCGCGAAGATCATCAGCGCGAGCAGGATGTTGATGTTGCCCGTGTCGAGGTTCGCCGCGAACGGGAATGCGAGGAGCGCGACGAGGATCGCCGTCGGCAGCGGCCGATGCGCATACGCCCAGCGGATCGACCACAGGAGCAGCAGGATCGTGCCGCCGCGCCACGCGAACCAGGCCACCTCCCACGGCAGCAGGGCCCAGGGCGCGAACAGGGGCAGCATCCAGGGCGCGTAGACGTAGGGCAGGAAGGGACCCGTCGGGTGGTACGGGTTGCCGCCCTCGAGCCACATCCGGACCCCCGCCCAGTAGGCCTGGGCATCGGCACCGGCCGTCTCGCCACGGGCGGTCATGCCGGCGATCGAGAGCGCGAACGCCACGATCAGCAGCCCCATCGCCAGCGCACGATGCGGCTCGCGGATGCGGACGGCCTCGCGCCGCAGCGCGCGCCGGATCACCCCGGCACGGCGTGACGGGCGAGTGGCCGATGTCGCGGGGGCGGCTGGAGTCGAGGGCGAGGCCATGTGCGCGCATTCTGGCGCGAACGGCGGCACGGCGGGTGACAGCGGCCCGGCACGCGGCGCGCCGCGGCGCCCTGGACCGGCGATCACCGCACGTGACACCCGACCGCACTCCGTCGTGCCGAATGGCACTGCTAGACTCCGCGCACCATGACGCACGGCACCGTGATCGTGATCGGCGGCGCCGAGGACAAGGTCCGTGACCGGCTCATCCTCGGGCGGTTCGTCGCGCTCGCCGGCGGGCGCGACGCCCAGATCGCGGTGATCAGCACCGCGTCCTCCATGGGTCCCGAAGCCGGCGCGCGCTACCAGTCCATCTTCACCGAGCTCGGCGCGGCCGCCGTCCGGCCCCTCCACGCGGTGACTCGCACGCAGGCGAACGACGACCACATCGCGCGCCAGGTCCGCGACGCGACCGGCATCTTCATGACCGGCGGCAACCAGCTCCGCCTCTCGTCGATGATCGGCGGGACGCGGCTGGCCGACGCGATCATGACCCGGTTCCAGGCCGGGGCGGCGGTGGCCGGGACGAGCGCTGGCGCCAGCGCGGTGTCGTCGCACATGATCGCGTTCGGCGCCTCGGGGGCGACACCGAAGCACCGCATGGCGCAGATCGCCGCGGGTCTCGGGCTGCTGCCCGGCGTCATCGTGGACCAGCACTTCCAGCAGCGGAACCGGCTCGGGCGGCTGCTGTCGCTCATCGCCCAGAACCCGTCGCTGCTGGGTCTCGGCGTGGACGAGGACACCGCGGGCGTGGTCGGGCCGGACTCGGTCATGGAGGTGATCGGCCGGGGCTCCATCACCGTCGTCGACGGGGCCGCGTCCGAGACCGACGCGTGGGAGATCCGAGGTCACCGCCCGCTCATGATCAGCGGCGTCGTCCTGCACTCGCTGCCGGCCGGTTACCGCTTCGACCTCCGCCGCCGGACCCGGGTGGCGACGCCCCACCTGCACTCGATCCAGGGCGAGATCGCCTCGAGCTGAGGGCGGCCCGGACGGGCGGGGGTGCGCCGCGGACGCGGGGCGGCGGGCCGCCGACGGCGACGCGCAGTCCGTCGGCGAAGAGGACGGGGCGCAACCGCCACGCGTACACTCCGGTTTCCCACACAGGCGAGGAGGGTCCACGTGGCGCAGGCGGAACCCGCTCCGCGGAAGCGTTCCAGCAAGGCCGCCGCGGGCGGCGCCGCAACGGGCGGCAACGGCAGCGAGGTCACGGCACCGAAGCGGTCGCCGCGACGCCGGACGAGCGACGCGACCGGCGGGCCACGCCCGGAGCCCACCCTGCGCATCGTCGAGACCCGCGTCCTCCGGGGCCCGAACTACTGGGCCCGCGAGCCCGTCATCCGCCAGGTCGTGGACCTCGGCGTGCTCGAGGAGTACCCGAGCAACAGGATCCCGGGCTTCGTCGAGGCCCTGGTGGAGCTGCTCCCGACGCTCGAGGACCACGCCTGCAGCCTCGGCCGGCGCGGCGGCTTCATCACCCGCCTGCGGGACGGGACGTGGGCGGGCCACGTGGCCGAGCACATCGCGCTCGAGTTCCAGAACCTCGCGGGCACGGACGTCCGCCACGGCAAGACCCGCGGGACCGGCGAGTACGGCCGCTACAACGTGATCTTCGAGTACCGCGAGGAGCAGGTCGGGATCGAGGCCGGGAAGATGGCCGTCGGGCTCGTCAACCACCTCGTCGCACCCGCGGACCCCGATCACGCGTTCGACCTGATGGCGGAGCTCGAGAAGCTCATCCGCCTCGCCGAGCGTCTCGCATTCGGCCCGTCCACCCAGGCGCTCCTCGACGAGGCCGCGGGTCGCGACATCCCGTACATCCGCCTGGACCGGTACAGCCTCGTCCAGCTGGGCCAGGGCGTCCACCAGCAGCGCATCCGCGCGACGATGACCAGCCGCACGGGCGGGATCGCCGTCGACATCGCGTCGGACAAGAAGCTCACCAACCGCCTGCTCGACTCGGCCGGCCTGCCGGTGCCCCGCTCCGAGGTGGTGGAGACCGAGGACGACGCCGTCGCGGCCGCCCGCCGGCTGGGGTACCCGTGCGTCATCAAGCCGCTCGACGGCAACCACGGTCGCGGCGTCGCGCTCGACCTGCAGGGCGAGGCGGACGTCCGCGCCGCCTGGCCGGAATCCTACCGCCAGAGCCGCAGCGGGGATGTCATCGTCGAGTCCTACATCACGGGCAACGACTACCGGTGCCTGATCATCGGCGGCAAGCTCGCGGCGGTGGCGGAGCGCGTCCCCGCGCATGTCACCGGCGACGGCGAGAAGACGGTCCGCGAGCTCGTCGAGATCACGAACAGCGACCCGCGGCGCGGCATCGGCCACGAGAAGGTCCTGACCAAGATCAAGCTCGACGCGAACGCCGAGGAGATCCTCGCCGACCAGGGCTACACCCCCGACTCGGTCCCCGAGGCCGGGGCTTTCGTGAAGCTCGCGTTGACCGGCAACATGTCGACCGGCGGCACGAGCATCGACCGGACGATGGAGGCCCACCCGGACAACGTCGAGATCGCGGAGACCGCGGCGCGCGTCGTGGGCCTGGACATCGCCGGCATCGACTTCATCTGCCCGGACATCGCCACGCCGGTGCGCGAGACCGGCGGCGGGATCGTCGAGGTCAACGCCGCGCCCGGGTTCCGGATGCACACCCACCCGACCGAAGGCGAGCCCCAGTACGTCGCCCGGCCGGTGATCGACCTGCTGTTCCCGCCCGGCGCCTCCGCGCGTATCCCGATCCTCGCCGTCACCGGCACGAACGGCAAGACGACGACGGTGCGGATGGTGGCCCACATCCTCAAGCTCATGGGCCGCCGGGTCGGGATGACGTCCACGGACGGCATCGTGATCGACGGCCGGCTGATGAAGCGCGGCGACATGAGCGGTCCGAAGTCGGCCCAGATGGTCCTCCAGAACCCGACGGTGGACACTGCGGTGTTCGAGGTCGCGCGCGGCGGCATCCTCCGCGAGGGTCTGGGCTACGACCGCAACGACGTGGCCGTCGTGACCAACGTGGCCGGGGACCACCTGGGCCTCGGCGGGATCGACACGCTCGGCCAGCTTGCCAACGTCAAGGGCGTCGTCGTCGAGGCCGTCCCGCGCTCGGGGTCCGCCGTGCTCAACGCCGACGACCCGCTCGTCTACCGGATGGGCCGCCACTGTGCCGGCCGCGTGGTCCTGTTCTCGATGGCCAAGCACAAGGGCGAGGACGGCTACGACCGTGTCGACGGCCACACCTCGCGCGGGAATGCCGCGTTCTGCCTCGAGGACACGCCACAGGGCGAGCTGATGGTTCTCAAGCACGGTCCTCGCAAGATGCCGGTCCTGTACACGCACCTCATGCCTGGCACCTTCGGGGGACGGGCGCGGATGAACGTCGCGAACTCGCTGGCCGCCGCGGCCGCCGCCTGGGCATCCGGCGCCCACCTGCACGACATCCGCCAGGGCCTGCGCACGTTCACGACATCCTTCTTCCAGGCGCCGGGCCGCCTGAACCTCGTCGAGGTGGCCGGGACGCGTGTCGTCATCGACTACTGCCACAACGTGGACGGGATGCGGCAGCTGGCCGACTTCGTGAACCGGATGATGGTCGAGCCGCAGACCCGCGCCGGCGTCCTCGGCGCGCCCGGGTCGGCCGTCTCGCACGCGCCGCGGACCGGCCGCGCGATCGGGGTCATCGGCATCCCGGGCGACCGCCGCGACCAGGACCAGCACGACTACGGCGCGCTCGCCGGGTCGGCGTTCGACGAGATCATCATCCGCGAGGACAAGAACCTCCGCGGCCGCCAGCCCGGCGAGACGGCCGCGAACGTCGCCAACGGCATCAAGGCGGCGCGCGGCGAGGGCCGGGCACGGACGATCAAGGTGGAGAAGATCCTCGAGGAGGCCGCGGCCGTCCGGACGGCCATGCGGCGGGCGTCGCCGGGCGACCTGATCGTCGTGTGCGCGGACGACGCCGTGGGCGTCTACCGCGAGGCGATGACGCTCGCCGGACGCGCGGACGGGTCCACCGCCTTCGCGGACCCGGGCGAGCTCGAGGCGCCGCTGGGCTAGGAGGTCGCCCGCGCGTCGCCGGCGTATCCGCGGCGCCGGTCCGCGAGGCGCGGCGCGAGGTCCGCGAGGCTGTCGGCGGCGTCGAGCTGGCGTGCCCCGAGCCGCTCGAGGAGCGCGAACACGTCCTCGCGCTCGGCGTGACAGAACAGGACGACCACGCGGGGCGCGTCGGATCGTCCCTCGGCCGCCGCCGCGCCACCGGACCCGACGAGCTCCGCCTCCAGGGCTGCCGCCTCGCCCTCGTACACGGGCACGCTCGCGGGATCGACGCCCGCGGCCACCACGCCCTCGAGGATCGTCTCGATGACGTTCTCGCGGTCGCGCCCGCGCAGGTACATCGGGGTCTCCTTGATGACCACCCGTTGCGCCCGCTCGGCGGCGATCTGTCCGATTCCGCGCAGCGTGTCGTCGGGCCGGTCGCCCGCTGTCCCGATGATCGCCGTCACCGGCGCCGTCCGTCCCGCGGCGCCGCCCGCGATCCCCGCGGCGACGTCGAGGATGGCCCGGGTCCCGGCCTCGTTGTGGGCGAAGTCCACGATGATCGTCCGCCGCCCGAGCGTGAACAGGTTCATCCGGCCCGGCGACAGGTCCGCGGAGGGCCGGAAGTGGCGCAGCCCATCGGCCACCTGCGCGATGGACGCACCCATCGCCCGGGCGCCGCCCGCGGCCGCGAGCGCGTTCGCGACGTTGTGCCACGCGAGGCCGCCGAGCGCGACCGGCAGGTCCGCCACGTCGACGATCTCGTGCTCGTCAGCGCCGTCCCACTCGAGCAACCGCCCGCGACGCAGGACGTACGCGCGCCCGCCGTGCTGCCGGTGGCGGGCGATGAGCGGCGAGGCGTCGGGGTCGAGCGAGAAGTACGCGACCCGGCAGTGGACCCGCTTGGCCACGCTCGCGACGAGCGGGTCGTCGGCGTTGAGGATCGTCCAGCCGTCGGGCTTCGTCACGCGGCAGACCGTGGACTTCACCTCGGCGAGCTCCGGGAGCGTGTGGATCCCCTGCAGGTCGAGGTGGTCGGACGAGACGTTCGTGAACACCGATGCCTCGTTCGACTCGTAGCCCATGCCCCGGAGGACGAGGCCCCCGCGCGCGGTCTCGAGCACCGCGACGTCGACGTCCGACCGCTTCAGGATCACCGCGGCACCGCCCGGACCCGTCCAGTCACCCGCGTCCACGAGGCGCTCGTCCACGAGGATCCCGTCCGACGTGGTCGTCCCCACGTGGCGCCCGGCCCGCAGCAGGATGTGGGTCAGGATCCGCGTGACGGTCGACTTGCCGTTGGTGCCGGTGATCGAGATCACGGGCATCGTCCGTGCCTCGTCGCGGACCCACGACGGTGGGGTGGACCCGGCCGCGGCGACCCGTTCCGTCCAGCGAGCGACCAGCCCTGCCTGCGTTCCCGTCAGCCGCACTCGGCGACCGGGGTGCACCGAGCGCGAGGCGAGGTTGAACGCGGCCTCAGCGATCAGGCGGGACCGTTCCGCGCCCGTCCACGGCCAGGTGACCACCCAACGTCCGCTGTCGGACGCCCGGTGGACCTCGGCCGGACCGCCGTGCTCGTCGTGGTCGATCCGCAGCCGTCGCGTCCAGGCGACGAGATCGGTGACGCCGTCCGGCCAGTCCCGGGCGGGGACGGGCCGGCCCAGGCGCACGAGCGCGCCGTCGTCCGGGGTGCGGGATCCGTGCCACGCCCGCGACCTGCCAACGGCGACCTCGACCTTGACCACCGGCATCAGCCGGTAGACGTTGGGTCCCTCGTACAGGCGGATCTCGATCAGGCGCACGGTCCGGCGAGGATACGCGAGCGCGAGCGCCCCGATCAGGCCGCGTCGGCGTGCGGCACCGATCACCGCCGGTCGATCTCCGACGTCCGGTAGATTGCGGACATGACCGCCCCCGACGCCGACCTCGTCTCCGCCGCCGAGCTCGCGACGCTTCGCGCCACCGTCGAGCGCGCGCAGGCCGCCTACCTCGCCGATCTCGAGCATCTCGTCAACATCGACTGCGGCTCCTACACGAAGGCGGGCGTCGACGAGGTGGGCCGCTGGACGCGCGATCGGTTGGAGTCCCTCGGGGCGACCGTCACCCGCCTTCCGAACGACGAGGGGCTGGGCGACACGGTCATCGCGGAGCTGGCGGGCGCCGACCCGACGGGGCCCACGCTGCTGTGCATCGCCCACATGGACACGGTGTTCGATGAGGGGACGGTGGCCGAGCGCCCGTTCGCGGTGGCGGACGGCATCGCGACGGGCCCGGGCGTGACCGATATGAAGAGCGGGCTGCTCGCAGGCCTGTACGCGGTCGCCGCGCTGCGCGAGCTCCCGGACGGCCTGCCGCTGGCGCGGCTGGTGATCGTCGCGAACCCCGACGAGGAGATCGGGTCGCCGGTGTCCACGCCGCACATCCGGCGCGTCGCCGCCGACGTGGACGCGTGCCTCGTGCTCGAGTGCGCGCGCATGAACGGGGACATCGTCAGCTCCCGCAAGGGCAACGCCAGCTTCGGCATCACCATCCACGGACGGGCGTCCCACGCCGGCATCGAGCCCGAGAAGGGGCGCAACGCGATCCTCGAGGCGGCGCGGGTCGTGACGGCGCTCCAGGCGCTCAACGGGCGCTGGCCGGGCGTCACGGTCAACGTGGGCACGATCCGGGGTGGGACACGCCCCAACGTTGTTCCCGCCGAGTGCTCGATGGAGATCGACGTCCGGGCGGTGACGCGCTCGTCACTCGAGGAAGTCGAGGCCGCGATCCGCGACATCGCCCGTCCGGTCGTCTACGACGACATCACGATCGACGTCGAGGAGTTGGGTCGTCACTGGCCGATGGAGCGGCTCGAGCGCTCCGGACGACTTGTCGGGCACGCGGTGGACATCGCGGCGGACCTCGGGTTCGAGCTGCGCGATGCGGCGACCGGCGGGGCATCAGACGCGAACACGACCGCGGGCATGGGCGTCCCGACGATCGACGGGCTCGGGCCGATCGGCGGGTACGACCACTCGCCCGACGAGTACCTGGAGCTGGATTCGATCGTGCCGCGGACCACGCTCCTCGCCGCGCTCATCGCCGCGATCGGACGGGACCCGGAGGTGCGCGCGTGGCGCGCCGAGCGAGAGGCCCGGGCCGCGGACGTGGAGTCGCTCGCGTGAGCCGGCGGCGCGTCTCGAGCGGCGGGCCATGGGAAGCCGTGGCCGGCTACTCGCGCGCGATCGCGGTGGGGGATTCGTGTCTCGTGTCCGGGACGACGGATGCGGGGCCGGACGGCACCTCGCTCCACCCGGGCGATGCCGGTGCCCAGGCGCGCGCGGCGTTCGCGATCGTCGAGGGGGCGCTGGGCGAGGCGGGGTTCACGCTCGATGAGGTGGTCCGGACGCGGATGTACGTCGTGGATCCGGCGGACATCGAGGCGGTCACGCTCGTCCACGGCGAGATCTTCAGGCACGTCCGGCCGGCCGCGACGCTGGTGGTGGTGGCGGGGCTGATGACGCCGAGCCTGCTGGTCGAGGTGGAGGCCGAGGCCCGCAGGGGCTGACAGCCGATCCCGCGTGCCGCCGCCCGGCCCTCTGTGCCGCTGAACGCCTGGCGTTCAAGGCAGCGGTCGCCCGCCCCGATGACCGCTCAACGGCTCGCTTCGCGAGCGGATCGACGCAACGACCGCCAGCTCGCCCGCCCAGCGTTCCGAGTGACCGAGCGCAAGGTCGTCAGCCGCTGCCTTGAACGCTCGGCGAGCAGGCCACGGCTCGCCAGCTGTGCTCGGGCCCGCGCTCGGGCGTCAGCCCGCCCGAGGCCTAGCCGATGCCCGTCAACCGGAGCACGGCGACGAGCCCGACCCCCGCGACGAGGCCGAGGAACAGGTTCTTGCGCCACGCGACGAGGACCACGCACAGCAGGACGCCGAGGACCTCGGGGCCGATCACGATCGCGTACCCGTCGGCGTCGGTGCCCCGCACGAGTGTCTCCGAGGCGGCGATCGACGCGAGCACCGCGGGTCCCACCAGCCGCAGGTAGAGCAGCGCCCGATCCGGCAGCCGCTCGATCCCCGGGACGAGCATCGGCAGGGCGCGGGACGGGTAGGTGACGGCGCCCATGAGGAGCGCAAGGAGCACGAGGTCGTTTGTCATCGCGGCCCCTCGCCGCGGGACCCGCCGGCTCCGCCTGCTCCGTCGGGTCCGACGTGCGCGTCCGCCGCAGCCTCCTCGAGCGCCTCGTCCAGGTCGTACGTGCCGAACGGCATCGGCGGCTCGGGGTGCACGTGCGACGACTCGTCGAGCTCGGCGAACGCGTCGTCCATGTGCGACGGCTCGAGCGGCACCGGCGACTCGGGATGGACCGCGGGACGCTCGTCCCGCGCGGGCATCGCCATCCCGGCGAGCGGGCCCAGGAGCCCACCCGCGACGATCCCCACCGACGGCCCGAGGAGGAGCGACAGGGCCACCCCGATCGCGGCGCCCGAACCCGCGGCGACGACCTCGCGCCGGCCCGTCATCAGCCCGACCGCGAGCCCGGCCATGGCCGCCGGGAACACGACGTCCAGGCCGAAGGCGGACGGATCCGGGATCGCGCTGCCCAGCAGGTACCCAGCGATCGTCGCCAGGTTCCAGGGGATGAACACCGCCACGACGCCGGCGATCCAGTAGCCCAGGACGTCGACCCGCCCGAGCCGGTGGAAGTGCGTCGCGGCAAGCGCGAACGCCTCGTCCGTCAGCACGTGGGCCATCGCGGCGCGCTGGAGGAACGGCACGCTGCGCAGGCGCGGTGCCAGCGACGCGCTGTACAGCAGGTGTCGCGCGTTGAGGAAGAACGTCAGGACGACGATGGGCAGCCACGGGAGCCCTTGCGCGACATAGCCGACGGCCGCGAACTGTGCGGCGCCGGCGAACGCGAAGACGCTCATGGCGCTCGCCTCGACCAGCGTGTACCCGGCTTCGCGCGCCGCGAGCCCATAGACGAGGGCGAACCCGACCGCCGAGACGGCGATGCCGGCCGAGTCGAGGAGGAGACGCCGTCGGGCGGCCCGCAGGTCGCCGGACACGGTGCTAGCGGAGGAAGGTCTTGGCGCAGGTCCCGTCGCAGACGACGTAGACGGCGTGCTTCTCGAGCGCGTAGCCGGCGGCATGGAGGAGTCCGGGGCAGCCCGCCGTCGGGCACTTCCAGACCCACCAGCGCTCGTTCGCGTCGAGCGGCGTGGTCTCGGCGCGAAGGGTGTCCGAGAGGCCCTCGCGGCTCGCCACGAGCGACGCGATCCGGGCTGCGCGCTCCGTCTCGGTCTCGCTCGTGTACGGGTAGTTCTGGCCGACGTTCGAGGTCACAAACCCCTCCGCAAATCAGGGAAGAACCGGCGGCAGATCGGTGTGAGCGCAGCCTGCCACCGGCGGTGGCGAGGATACCACCGGCAACCGCGGGCGACGGTGCACCGGACGGGGCGAGCGCATCAGCGGGCGGCCGTGAGCGCGTCAGCGGACGGCGGCGAGCCCCATGCTGCGCGGGTCGGCGATCGCCGCCAGCGTGCCTTCCGGTGCTGGCCCGCCGTCGACCAGCTCGATCGCGTGCTCATGACCCAGGGTGCCGTCGTAGGCCGCCCGCGATGGATCGTGGCCGAGCGCCCGGAGCCCGTCCTCGACGCCCGGTGCCAGCTCGCCGTCGGCCATGACGAGGACCGGTGGGCCGAACCAGCCCGCGGGCTCCACGACGACGCGCGGCGCGGCGATGGCCGTCGCGAGGTCCGCGTTCCCGTCCACGAGCGCCGAGACCAGCTGTACGTGGATCTGGGGCTGGATGTCGCCGCCCATCGAGCCGCCCACCACCCACGGGCGGCGCTCACCGTCACGGAACAGCATCCCGGGCAGGAGCGTGTGGGCCGTCCGCTTGCCGGGGCCGAGGAGGTTCGGGTGGTCGGGGTCGAGGGAGAAGGACGCCCCGCGATCCTGGAAGTGGACGCCCGTCGCCGCGTCGAGGACACCCGAGCCGAACCCGGCCGCGTTCGACTGGATGAGGCTGACGGCATTGCCCTCCGCATCCACGACGCCGAGGTAGATGGTCCCGCCGACGAGCGTCCGGGCCGGCGGCGGGGCGGGGTCCGCCCGCTGCAGGTCGATGCGTGCGGCGAGCTGCGCCGCGCGCACCTTGTCCAGCAGCAGGTCCACCGGCACGTCGCGCGCCTCCGGGTCCGTGAGAGATGTGTCCCTGTCCGCGAACGCGAGCTTTGCCGCCTCCAGCTGCAGATGGAGCCACGTCGGGTCGGTCCAGCCACGGGGCCCGAAGCCGGCCCCGGCCGGCGGCTCGAACCGCTCGAGGATGTTGAGGATCTCGAGCGCGATGACGCCGCTGCTGTTGGGCGGATGGCTCGTCACGCGGAGGCCGCGGTACGTCGTCGCGATCGGCGTGCCCCAGGTGGAGGTGTGCTCGCGCAGGTCCCGGACGCCGAACGGTGCCCCGGCATCCGCGAGGCCGCGGGCGATCCGCTCGCCCAGCTCGCCGTCGTAGAAGGCGTCGAACCCCTCGTCCGCGAGCGTGCGCAGCGTCCGTGCGAGGGCCGGGAGCCGCACCCGCTCACCCGGCCGCCACGCCCGTCCGTGCGCGCGCCAGGTCATCACGAGACCCTGCGCCCACACCTCGGAGCCGACGGCCGCGACGAGCCCCTCGACCGAGCGGATGAGCCCGTCCCAGGCGGGGAAGCCGCCCTCGGCCTGCTCGATCGCCGGGCCCAGCACCGCCTCCCATGAGAGCCGGCCCCAGCGCCGGTGCGCGTCGGCCCAGGAGCGGACCGCGCCGGGCACCGTGATCGACAGCGGGCCGCGCAGCGGCAGGCGGTCCATCCCCCTGGCCCGGAGCGCCGCAGCGTCGGCCGCGGCCGGTGCCCGGCCCGACCCGTTGAGCGCGACCTGCTCGCCGGCCGCCTCGTCCCAGATCAGCCAGAACGCGTCGCCGCCGATCCCGCACCCGTTGGGCATGACGACGGCGAGTACCGCGTTCGTGGCGATCGCCGCGTCCACGGCGGACCCGCCGGCCGCGAGGACCGACAGCCCGGCCTGCGTCGCCAGGTGGTGGGGTGCCACGACCGCGCCCCTCGCGCCCCGGACGAGGCGGGCCGGGACCATGGGCTGCTCGCCCTCAGGCATCGGCGGGCCCTGCCGGCACTGGCGTCGCCGCGTCGCCGAAGCGGTGCTCGTACCGGCGCAGGTGACTGAGCGGAAGGAGCGCGACACCGAGCAGGACGAGCGACACAACGAAGATCCCGTCGAGGCCGGCCTGCTCGGCCGCGATCCCGCCGAGGATGCTCCCGATGATCTGCCCGAGTCCCAGGAACACCGAGTACAGCCCCATGATCGCGCCCCGGTCGTTGGGGTACGCCTCGGTCATGTCGGCGAGCAGGCCGATCGCCGCCGGGGTCGCGCCCGCGAGCACGAACAGCCCGCCTGCGGCGATCGCCAGCAGGCCGAGCAGCAGCGCGGGGCTGGCCCCGCCGAAGTGGTTGATCGCGAAGCCGGCGACGAGCATCACGGCACCGCCGATGATCCCGTACAGGATGATCGAGGTGCGGCGCATGTCCTTGAACTTGCCGCCCCAGTAGAACAGCCCGACGAAGAACAGCAGCCCGCCGATGGCCAGCGCGACGGACATCTGCCACGGCTCGAACCCGCCCATGAGCGCCTGGTCCGCGAACTGCGGGTCCGGCTCGCGCACGAGCTGGAACAGGGTCTGGCTCGTGAACAGGCCGAGCGTCGCGTTGATGGCGATCCAGGTGGGCGCGAGGAGCCAGACGTGGCTGCCCGTGAGGATCCTCCAGTAGCGGCGAATTCCCTCCTCGGGGTCGTGCGAGCGGGCCGCGGGCTCCGGCTCGGCGTGCGCCGGCACGCCGTACCGGTAGATCAGGAACGACACGAGGTAGACGAGCGCGTTGGCGATGAACGCGACGGGGCCGAGCGCGGCGAAGAGGACGCCGCCCAGGACGAACCCGGCCATCAACCCGGCGAGGGTGGCCGCCTCGAAGCGCGCGACGGCCTTGCCGCGCAGCAGCTCGTCGGCCGCGGTCGCGAAGGCGATGAATCCAAGGATCGACGGCACGGACGCGGCCGTCGAGGCACCCTCGAGGAGCCGGGTGAAGCCGATCACCGGGAGGCTCACGGTGAACGCCGTGATGACGACCGCGATGCCGCCGAACGCCGGGCCGATGAGCATCACCCGCCGGTGGCCGATCCGGTCGGACAGGATCCCGAACAGCGGCGATCCGACGAGCTCGGACGCGTAGAACAGCGCCCCCATGACCCCCACCTCGAACGCGGTGACGGGCTGCCCGCCGTAGTCCGGAAACACCGCGTAGTAGTAGATGAGCATCGACCCGGTGATGCCCGTGGCAAGACGAAGGGTGAAGGTGCCGAAGATGACCGCGAGCAGGGGACGCGCCATGCCGGAAGCGTATCCGGTTGTGCTGCGGCGGGACGCTCGCGGACCCACCCACCGGTTCCCGCCTTCCCGCGGCGCGCTCTGGTCCCTACAATGCCCGGCCAAGGGACGCCCGCCGCGCGGTACGTGACCGTGCGGGCGCCCAGGAGGAGCCTCGACCGTGTCCCATGTCGCGATCGTCACCGACTCCGCCGCCGACCTGCCGCCCGACGCGGCCGCGGCCGCGGGGATCACGGTGGTCCCGCTGGTCGTCTCCTTCGGCGCCGAGACCTTCCGGCCGGGCGTCAACATGACCACCGACGAGTTCTGGGTGCGGATGACCGCGCCCGATGCGCCGTTCCCCACGACGGCCGCCGCCGCCCCGGGCGACTTCATCTCCGCCTTCAAGGCCGCGTTCGACGCGGGCGCCGATTCGGTCGTCTGCATCACGGTCTCCGGCGACCTCTCGGGGACGCTCAAGGCGGCCCAGGTCGCGGTCGGCCAGCTGCCCGACAAGGAGATCCACGTCGTGGATTCGAGGACGGCGTCGATGGGCCACGGGATGCTCGCCCAGATCGCCGCGGAGCTCTCGGGCGAGGGGGTGTCGGGCGCCGAGATCGCGCGCGTGATCGAGCACCGCAAGGACGACGTGACGTTGTTCGTCGCCCTCGACACGCTCGAGTACCTCAAGCGCGGCGGACGGATCAGCGGCGCGCGGGCCGCGATCGGGGGCATGCTCAACGTCAAGCCGATCATCACCGTCGTCGACGGCGTCGTCGAGAACGCGGAACGCGTCCGCTCACGCCCGAAGGCCCGTGAGCGGGTCCTCGAGCTCCTGACCGAGCGCCCGCTCGAGCGGGCAACGCTGCTGCACACGACCCATGCGGACGTCGAGGAGTTCGAGAAGGCCTTCCTCGAGCGCTCGAAGCTGGATCCGTCGAAGGTCCAGACGATGATCGTCGGTCCGTCCGTCGGGCCGCACCTCGGCCCGGGCTGTGTCGGCGGCGTGGTGATGCTCAAGCACTGACGATCTCGTCTGCCAGGCTCGACGGGCCACGGTCCGCTGGCTCGCCCGGCGCGCAGCGGCCTCGTTCGGGGGCCGCGTACCCCGGCCCGCGTTGGCGGCCACATGGAGGACGCGTGATGATCGACCCGATCGCGGACATCATCGGCGACTACCGGGCGTTCGCGGGCCAGCAACGCGATCGCCTGCTCACACGTGGCATCGACATCGCGCCGTACGCGCTCAGCCACCTCGCGTACCGGGTGCCCGAGTGGGACCAGTACGTCCACGTCCGGACGCACCTCGAGCGCCACGCGATCGCGAATCGGGAGAACGTCTGGAACGGCCGCCCGATCTCCCTGATCGTGCCCGCCACGCCACTCGACGTCCTGGACGGCAAGCTCGTCCCGCTCATCGAGCTCATCCCGCCCGTCCACCAGCGCGTCTACAAGATGGGGCTGGAGCACCTCGGCGTCGTGGTCGGCGACACGTTCGACACGTTCGTCGAAGCCCACAAGCCCGTCCTGACGGGACAGCAGTTCCAGGGCCCGAACAGCACACCCGACCCGGTCTACATCCTGTTCGAGGACTTCACCCACGTGAAGTTCTACCGGCTGTCGCTGAAGACATCCGTCGAGCTCGATGGCGGGCGGTTCGAGGACGGGTTCCACCACGTCGACGACTGGGTGCCCCAGCGGCTGGTCACGGCGACGGGCCCGAACCCGCTTCCGCGCTGAGCGACGCCCGGCCGCGCTGAGCGACGCCCGCCGCGCAGCGACCCCCCCTCGCCCGGCGGCGCCCGCTTCGCCCGGGACCCCTGCCACTCGACAGGGACGGGACGGTGACGGATTGGTTGCGGCCGGGTGACGAGCGGCCCATGGTCGCCGGCCGTTCGTGGCTATACTCGGGTCCCAGAGGCGGCGATTTACGACCTCGGGCACGCACGCCCGGCCGGCGGAATCGCCCCCGTGGAGTCGTCCGGAAGACGGCTCGCCGAATCGGGGACGACGTCCACCGTCCCGCAACCGAGAGGATCTTCCGTTCCATGACGACGGAACACGTAGCTGCCGAGATCAACGCCTGGAAGGTCGCCCAGCAGCAGTTCGACCTGGCGGCCGACATGCTCAACCTCGACCCGGGCCTGCGCCAGGTCCTGCGCGAGCCACGGCGCGAGCTCACCGTCCACTTCCCGGTCCTGATGGACGACGGCAGCGTCCAGGTCTTCACCGGCTACCGCGTCCAGCACAATCTCGGCCGCGGACCCGCCAAGGGCGGCATCCGCTACCACCAGGACGTCTCGATCGACGAGGTCAAGGCCCTCGCGATGTGGATGACCTGGAAGTGCGCGGTCGTCGGCATCCCGTACGGCGGCGGCAAGGGTGGCGTCATCGTCGACCCGAAGAAGCTGTCGATGAAGGAGCTGGAGCACCTGTCCCGGCGCTTCTTCACCGAGATCGAGGTCCTGATCGGACCCGAGCGGGACATCCCGGCCCCGGACGTCAACACGAACGCCCAGATCATGTCCTGGTTCATGGACACGTACTCCATGCACGTGGGCTACACGGTCCCGGGCGTGGTGACGGGCAAGCCGATCAGCCTGGGCGGCTCCGAGGGCCGCAACGAGGCGACGGCGCGCGGCTGCGTGTACACGATCGTCGAGGCCGCGAAGCACCTCGAGATGGACCTCACGCAGAGCACCGTCGCCGTCCAGGGATTCGGCAATGCCGGCGCGATCGCGGCGAGCCTGATGGTCGACGAGGGTGCGAAGGTCATCGCGGTGTCCGACTCGACGTCGGGTATCCGCAACACGGCCGGTCTCGACATCGCCCGCGTCATCAACTGGAAGAAGGAGCACGGGACCGTCAAGGGCTTCCCGGGCTCGGAGGACATCAGCAACGCCGAGGTCCTCGAGACCGAGTGCGACGTCCTCATCCCGGCCGCCCTCGAGAACCAGATCACCGCCCGTAACGCCGAGCGGATCAAGGCGAAGATCGTCGCGGAGGCCGCCAACGGCCCGACGACGCCCGAGGCCGACAAGATCCTCTACGAGCGCGGCGTGTTCATGATCCCGGACATCCTGTGCAACGCCGGCGGCGTGACCGTCAGCTACTTCGAGTGGGTCCAGGACCTCAACCGCGACCACTGGACCGAGGACGAGGTCAACGCCAAGCTCAAGGTCATCATGGTCAAGGCCTTCAACGAGGTCCTCGAGCAGGCGCACCACCACGAGGTCAACATGCGGACCGGCGCCTACCTCAACGCCGTCCAGCGCGTGGCCGACGCCACCGCGATGCGTGGCCTCTACCCGTAAAACGGACCCTGGCAGACTCGCGAACGGCCCGGGCCCGCCCGGGCCGTTCCGATTCAAGGGTCGGCGCGCGGGCCGAGTGCTAGCATCCGCCCATGCTTGACCACGAGGAGAAGTTCCTCTTCAAGGAGGAGATCCTCCACCTCGCCAACGCCCTCAACGACCCGGGCAGCCTCGACAACGTCGAGGACCTCCTGACCGACGTCATCACCAGCCCGCGGTTCGACTCCGAGGTGTTCACCCTCGAGCGAAGCCTCCAGGTGATGCTCGGGGCGCGGGCCGGGACGACGCTCGTCGGCCTGCTCACCGTGGCCCCCGAGGTGTTCGACGAGGTCGCCGAGGTGCGGATCCCGGCCGAGGTCCACGAGCGGCTCGTCGCGTGGCGGGCGCGGTTCGGCCTCGCGATCGACAACGCGCTCAACTTCCTGAACAACCCGGACGGCATCCAGGGCCACAACTTCGCGACCCAGGTCGCCCACGTCGAGGAACGGCGCGTCCTCCAGGGCCGCCTGACGATGGTCCGCTACAACAACGAGCCGCAGTTCTTCGTCGCGGACGCGGCCGTCTTCCTCGGCCTCGTGACGGACATCATGGAGCGCCTCGGGCCGTTCCTCGAGCCGGACAGCGTGGACGACGAGGCGCTGACCCGCTTGCGCGAGGCCGTCCAGCTCATCGAGCGCAAGACCGCCTCCCGGGGCTAGGCCCCCGCCACCCCGTGCGCCAGCTCTACCTCGCGGCGACCGGCCAGAACCGCGGCAAGACGACCGTCTCGCTGGGCCTCGTCGACGGGTTCCGCCGGCGCGGCCTTCGGACGGGCTTCATCAAGCCGGTCGGCCAGCGGACGGTGATCGAGAATGGCCAGCCGGCCGACGAGGACGCCGTCCTGATGAAGACGGTGTTCGACCTGCCCGAGTCGTACGCCGAGATGAGCCCCGTGCACATCCCACGCGGGTTCACGAAGTCGTACATCGCGGGCCGCGTGGTCGAGGACCTGGGTGCCCGCGTCCTCGCCGCGCACCGTGCGTTCGAGGACCATGACGTCCTGCTGATCGAGGGTACGGGCCACGCCGGCGTGGGCGCGGTCGTCGGTCTCTCGAACGCGGTCGTCGCGGCCATGCTCGGCGCCCCCGCCGTCATCGTGTCGGAAGGGGGCGTGGGCCGGCCCATCGACGAGATCGTGCTCAACGCGTCGCACTTCGCGGCCCACGGCGTGCCGGTGGCCGGCGCGATCGTCAACAAGGTCCGCGGTCGGCGAGCAGCCGGGGATCGAGGAGACGCTCCGACCGCGGCCTCGGCCGCCACGGGATCCCGCTCCTGGGCGTGCTGCCCTACCGGCCGATCCTCTCGAACCCGACCCTGGGCATGGTCCTCGAGGGCGTCCGGGGGCGGGTGATCAGCGGCGGGTCTGATCTCGACCGCGTCATCGAAGGGGTCGCGATCGGGGCGATGGAACCGCACCACATGCTGGAGCGGGTTGGACCCGGGACGCTCGTGATCGTGCCGGGCGACCGCGAGGACGTGATCCTCACGCTGACCTCCGCGCACCTGTCGGGTCGATCGCGGGCGCGTCACGTCGCGGCGCTGGTGGGCGAGACGCCGGGCGCCGTCGAGGCCGGCCCCGGGCAGCGCGCGACCGGGATGGTGCTGACCGGCGGCTACGAGCCCCGCCCGGAGGTGATCAGGGCGATCCGGCAGTCCGGGATGTTCGCCTGCTTCGTGGAGGACGACACGTATACCGTCGCCTCCGAGGTCCACGACCTGCTGGTCAAGACCCACGCCGCCGACGCCGGCAAGATCGAGCTGATCAAGGCGCTCGTGTGGGAGCACCTGCGCCTCGACCCCGTGCTCGCGGCGGCCGCGGAGACGCGTCCCGTCTGACCGCGGAGACGCGTGCCGTCTGACCGCGCGGAGACGTCCGGGTCGGGCACACTCGCCGGGTGACCTCCACCGCCGGCACGCCGGCCCGACCCCCGTCATCGACGACGGTCGGCGCGCGTGCGCTCGCGCCGCCGGCGACCGTCTACTTCCTGCTGTTCGCGGCGGTGGGCTGCTGGATCGCGTACGCGGCCGTGCTGTTCGCCGACCAGGGACTCGACCTCGCGGCGATCGGCCTCCTCGCGTCGATTCCGTCGGCGGTCTCGATCGTCGGCTCGCCCACGTGGGGCCTGGTCGCGGACCGTCTGGGCGACGTCCGGCCGCCGCTCCTCGTGGCATCGCTGTGGGGCGCGAGCATGGCGACGCTCCTCGTCGTCCAGCCGCCGATGCCGTGGGTCGTCCTCGTCGTCGTCGCGCTGGCCGCCGGAACGTCCGGCATGACGCCGCTGGTCGACGCCCGGACGGTCGAGCGCCTCGGCCGCGAGCGCGACCGGTTCGGCCAGGCGCGCGCCTTCGGCTCCGTCGGCTTCATCGTGTCGACGCTCCTGGTCGGGGTCCTGGTCCAGGCCACCGGCACGGCGTCGATGCTGGTCGTGTACGTGGCCGCGCTCGCCGCGACGGGGATCGTCGGAGCCGCGTTCCTCGGTCGGCGCACGCGGACGGCGCGGGCGTCGGGCGTCGGGCCGCTGGGCGCGATGCGGATGCTCCGCGACCCGGGCATGGGTCTCTTCTTCGCGGGATCGGTCGTCGTGTGGATCGCCGCGACCGGGGTCATGGCGTTCTTCAGCCTTCGCCTCATCGAGCTCGGCGGCGACGCCCGGCTCGTCGGGATCGGCTGGGCGGCGAACGCGGTGCTCGAGATCCCGACGATGCTCGCGTTCCGGCGCATCGCGGGGCGGGTCCGGGTGTCGTGGCTCCTCGTCGCCGGGGCCGGGGTGTTCGTCGTCCGGGCCGTGCTGTTCACCGTGAGCTCGGAGCCCGTCGGGCTCATCCTCGCGGCGGCGCTCGGCGGGGTGGGCTTCGCGCTGTTCCTTGTCGCGACCACGACGTACGTCGCCGCCCGGGCGCCCGCGGAGCTCCAGGCGACGGCGCAGGCGCTGTTCTCGAGCACGGCCTTCTCGATCGGGATGATCCTCGGCGCGATCCTCGCCGGGCAGATCGCGTCGCGCTGGGGCCTCCCGGCGCTGTTCCCGGTCGCGGCCGGCGTGTCCCTCGTCGGGGCGGTGCTCGTGTGGGCCGCCGTCGTCCGCCGGGTCCCCGACGAGCGCGCGTCTGCAGCGCCTGCTTCGCGCTAGCGGGCTTCCACCCGCTCGTTGTCGATGAGGCGGACGCCGTCGATCCGGACCGCGAGCGAGAGCAGCGACTCCGCCCCGATCTCGTCGAGCTCCCGGAGCGTGTCCGCGTCCGCGACCGAGACGTAGTCGGGATCGGCCGCCGGCTCCGTCGCCAGGACCTCGCGCATCACCGCGCGCACCGCGTCGCCGCGCCGCTCGCCCGCGCGGATCCGGGCCGCGCCCGCGACGAGGGCCCGCCGAAGCACCGGTGCAGCGGCGCGCCCCGCCGGTGAGAGCCTGGCGTTGCGGGACGACAGCGCGAGGCCGTCCGGCTCCCGCACGGTCTCGCACGGGACGACCTCCGTGGGCAGCGCGAGGTCCAGCGCCATGCGCCGGATGACGCGGACCTGCTGGTAGTCCTTGAGGCCGAAGTAGGCGCGTTCCGCGCCGACGAGCGCGAACAGGATCGCGACCACGGTGGCGACGCCGTCGAAGTGCCCCGGCCGCGCCTCGCCCTCGAGCGGCTCCGCAATCGCGCCCACCACGACGACCGTGTCGAAGCCCGGCGGGTACACCTCGTCGACCGTCGGCGCGAACACGATGTCCACCCCGGCTGCCTCGGCCTTCGCGAGGTCCCGGTCCTCGTTCCGGGGGTACTGCTCGAAGTCAGCGGTCTCGCCGAACTGCCGCGGGTTGACGAAGATCGACATGACGACCGTCGCGCTCTCCGCCCGCGCGCGCTCCACGAGCGAGACATGGCCGGCATGGAGCCAGCCCATCGTCGGCACGAGACCCACCGGTCGCGGGGCCGACGCGAGAACGGTGCGGAGCGCGGCTCGCGTGCGGACGACCTGCATTCCGGGGGCTCGGATCGAGGGCCGGGTGCGCCTGGCCTAGAGGTCGCGGTCGAGCGGGATGCCGACGAGCGGCTCAGCGCCCGCCCGGTCGTCCGCCGAGCGCCCGAGCACCTCGTCCAGGACGGCCTCCTCCATGCGAACCGTCTCGGCCTCGCCCGGGAAGGTGCCGGCCTCGACGTCCTCACGGTACTGCCGGATCGCGCCGAGGATCGTCCCCCGCAGGTCCGCGTACCGGCGTGCGTGCTTCGGCGTCCAGTCGCCGAACCCGAGCGTGTCGTTGATGACCTGGATCTGCCCGGAGCATCCGGCGCCCGCGCCGATCCCGATCGTCGGGATCCGCAGCCGCTGTGTGATCGCCGCCGCGAGCTGCTCCGGCACGAGCTCGAGCACGATCGCGAACGCGCCCGCTTCCTGGACGGCGAGCGCATCGGCGAGGAGCTGGCGCGCCTGCTCCCGGCTCTTGCCCTGGACCCGGACCTTCCCAAGCGTGTTGATCGCCTGGGGCGTGAGCCCGATGTGGCCCATCACCGGGATCCCGGCGCGGACGAGCGCCTCGATCATCCGTGCGCTCCGGACCCCACCTTCCAGCTTGACGGCCTGCGTGCCCGCCTCGCGCATGAAGCGCCCGGCGTTCGCGATCGCGTCCTCGGCGCTGGAGTACGTCAGGAACGGCATGTCCGCCACGATCAGCGCGCGCCTCGTGCCCCGGACCACGGCCTTCGTGTGGTGGAGCATCTCCTCCATCGACACCCGGACCGTGGTGTCGTAGCCCAGCACCACCTGCGCGAGCGAGTCGCCGACGAGGATCAGCGGGATGCCTGCCTCGTCCACGATCGCCGCGGTCGGGAAGTCGTAGGCGGTGATCGTGGCGATGCGCACGCCGTCGGCGTGGAGCTTCGCGATGTCGAGGACCGACAGGCGGCGGACGGACTCGGACTGGGCGCTCATGGGGTCTCCGTGCTGGTCGCGCCAGTGTGCGCCCGGGCATCGCGTTCGTCCAACAGCGCGGCGACGCGATCGAGCAGGCGGTCGGCCACCTCGCGCTTGGGGAGCAGGGGCAGCTCGTCGCGCGAGCCGTCGGCGCCGAGGATCACGACCCGGTTGGTGTCCGTGCCGAACCCCGATCCCGCCTCCGCGACATCGTTGGCGACGAGCAGGTCGGCGCCCTTCCGGCGCAGCTTCTCGGGGGCGCGATCGAGCGAGCCCGTCTCGGCCGCGAAGCCGACGATGGCGGGACGCCGCTCGAGAGCCAAGGCGAGCGAGCCGACCTCCGCGAGGACGTCCTCGGTCGGCTCGAGCTCGAGGGTCATGCCCTCGCCCCGGGCGAGCTTCGTCCCGGCGGTGGTCCGGGGCCGGAAGTCGGCGACGGCCGCCGCCATCACGAGCGCGTCGCACGGCTGGTCGATGACCGCCGCGACGACCGCATCCCGCATCGCGGCGGTCGATTCGGCGCGGACGACGAGCGCGCCCGCGGGGAGCGCGACCTCCACCCGGCCCGCCACGATCGTCACCGCGGCCCCCCGCGCGAGCGCCGCCTCGGCGATCGCGACGCCCATCTTGCCGGTGCTCCGGTTGCCGATGAAGCGGACCGGGTCGATGGCCTCCGCCGTCCCGCCGGCGCTCACGACGATGCGGCGCCCGGCGAGGTCCGGCTCCCGCGGCGCCGCGGCGAGCGGCGGACGAGCGCCGGCATCCGGCTGGCGCACGGGCCGTCCGGCGACGGCCTCCACGATCGCGTCCACGATGAGCGGCAGGTCCGCGAGGCGGCCGACGCCCTCCTGGCCCGAGGCGAGCGAGCCGACGTCGGGTGGGATCAGCCGGTAGCCGAAGTCGCGCTGGAGGCGCTCGACGTTGTCGCGGGTCGCCCGGTGCGTCCACATGTCGCCGTCCATCGCCGGCGCGAACACGACCGGCGCGGACGTCGCGAGGCAGGTTGCGGTCACGACGTCGTTCGCGATCCCGTTGGCCATCGCGCCCAGCCAGCGAGCGGTCGCCGGGGCCACCACGATCGCGTCCGCCGCGTCCGCGACGACGATGTGCCCGATCCGCTGGTCCGGCAGCAGGCCCAGCACGTCGGTCTCGACCGCGTGGCGGGACAGCGCGCCGAACGTCAGCGGCCCGACGAACGTCGCCGCGGCCGGGGTGAGCATGACGACGACGTCGGCGCCCTCGGCACGCAGCAGGCGGAGCAGCTCGACCGCCTTGTACGCCGCGATCGACCCGCACACGCCGAGGCCGATCAGGCGGCCGTCGAGGCGCCCGCTCACGGGTCCGTCCGCAGCGGCTCGCCGCCCGCGACCTCCGCATGGAGGATGGCGAGGCCCTTGAGCGTGAGGTCGGGGTCGATGGCGTCCACACCGCCGACGTCACGCGCCCACGCGGCTGCTGCGAGGCCGCCGGTCAGGATCGTGTGGACCCGTTCCGGCTCGATGCCCGCGGCGTCCGCGAGCTCGGCGCGAGCACGGGCGAGGAGGCCCGTGGCGAGCGCCTGGTAGCCGATGACCGTGCCAGCCTGGATCGCACTGACGGTGTCCCTGCCGATGACCCGGTCGGGCGTGCGGAGCTCCACGCGCGGCAGCTTGGCGGTCCGGGCGGCCAGCGCGTCGAGCCCGAGCTCCAGGCCGGGCGCGATCGCCCCGCCGATGAACGCGCCGTCCGGCCCGACGCAGTCGAGCGTCGTCGCGGTGCCGAGATCCATCACGACCGCCGGGACGCCGAACAGCCGCGTGGCTGCGAGCGCGTTGACGATCCGGTCGGCGCCAACCTGGTCGGGCCGGTCCAGGCGGATCGCGATCGGCACCGTCCCCGCCGACGCCACGAGGACCGGGATCCGGTGGCGTGCCGCGACCGCCTCGAGCGTCGCCGTCAGCGCCGGCACGACCGACGCGACCGACATCGCGGCGACGTCGTGGAGCGCGTGCTCGTCGAGCGCGAGCAGGTCCCGCAGGAGGACATCCAGCTCGTCGACCGTCTCGGCGCCGCGCGTCCCCGCGCGACGGGTTGTCCCGATCACCCCGTCCTCGACGAGGCCGAGCGTGATGTTCGTGTTGCCGATGTCGACGGCGAGCAGCATGCGAGGATCATACGGGCCCCCGGTCCCCGGCCGACGGGCTGCAAACTTCACCGTCCCGCAACCGACCGACTCGGCTACGATCCGTGGCGTCGGGTCGTCCCCGGGAAGACGGCGCGGCGAGCCGCTCCACCAGCCCCTCCGAGCCAACGAGGTTGGAGCCCACGTGGCGAGCGATCCGCCCGCGAAGTTCTTCGTCAACCAGGGCCTTGTGACGAGCCGGACCGATGTCCAGCACCTCCTCCGCCCGATCCTGAAGCAGACCGTCTCGTACCGGTTCTACCGGGACCGGGAGCTGGTCGCCCATGGGTCGGGCTGGGTGGAGCGCGTCGTCGCGGACGAGCCCGACGTGTCGACGTACTTCACGCCGATCGCGATCACCATCAACGTGGACTCGTTCGATCACCTCGAGTTCGAGACCCGTCCCGACCAGCTGCTCGTCTACACCCTCGTCCAGGGCGATGAGCGGGTGGTCATCGAGTTCGTGCCGTCGCACGGGGACGACGAGATGTCGCCCAACGCCCCCAGGCAGCTCGAGTTCGACACCAGCGGGTTCGTGCAGATGGAGCTCCTCGGCCTGGAGGGGACCGAGGAGTAGGGGTCGCCCGCGGGGGTGGGCGAGGAGCGGCGGCCGCGGGGTGTGCCCGACGGCCTCGAGGGAGCCGAGCACCACATCGAGGGAGGATCCAGACACGCGATGAGCAGCGCAGCGCCCACGACGTCCGGCGGCGGACTCGCGGGCTACTTCAAGTTCGCCGAACGCGGCACGACCATCGGCACGGAGGCCCGCGCCGGCCTGACCACGTTCATGGTCATGGCCTACATCATCTTCCTCAACCCGCTGATCCTGATGGGCGGGTTCGAGAGCGCCGGCGACGCCGCCTTCACGGCCGTCGCCATCTCGGCCGGCACGGCGCTGGTCGCGGGGATCATGACGATCGCGATGGGCGCGATCGGCAACTTCCCGCTCGCCCTCGCCGCCGGCCTGGGCATCAACGGCATCGTCGCGTTCTCGCTGACGAGCCGCGGCCTGTCGCCGGCCGGCGCCATGGGCGTCATCGTGCTCGAGGGTGTCGCGGTGACGATCCTCGTGCTCGTCGGGCTGCGCGAGGCGGTGATGAACGCCGTTCCGCTCGCGCTCAAGCGGGCGATCGGCGTGGGCATCGGCCTGTTCATCCTGTTCATCGGGTTCGCCAACGGCGGGTTTGTCGTGGGCAACGCGCCGGTCACGCCGACGACCTTCCACCTGCCGACCACCCCGGCCGACTTCGTGTTCTGGATCGGCCTGGTCCTGACGATCGTCCTGTGGGTCCGCAAGATCAGGGCGGCGCTCATCATCAGCATCCTCGGGACAACGCTCGTCGCCCTGGCGGCGGGCGTCGCGACGATCCCCCAGAACTTCGTGCTCACGCCGCAGTTCACGACGCTCGGCGCCGTGGACCCGTTCGAGATCTTCACGATCCCGACCATCAGCCTGCTGGCCGCGATCCTGATCATCTTCTCGATCATGCTCACGGACTTCTTCGACACGATGGGGACCGTGACGGGCGTCGCCGCCGAGGCGGGCCTCGCGAACGAGGACGGGAGCGTCCCCGGCGTCGGCCGGATCCTGCTCGTCGACTCGGTCGCCGCCGCCGTCGGTGGTCTCGCGGGCGTCAGCTCGAACACCACGTACATCGAGTCCGCTGCGGGCGTCGCCGAGGGCGGCCGGACCGGGTTCGCGTCGATCGTGACGGGTGTCCTGTTCCTCGCGGCGATCCTGCTCGCGCCGATCGCGGGGATCATCCCCGGTGTCGCGACGGCTCCGGCCCTGGTCCTCGTCGGCTACCTGATGTTCACCCAGGTCCGGGACATCGACGTCACGAACGTCGAGGACGGCATCCCGGCCCTCCTGACGATGATCCTGATGCCGTTGACGTACGACATCGCGCTCGGCATCGGCGCCGGGTTCGTGTCCTGGGTCCTGATCAAGGTGGTCCGTGGCAAGGTGGGTGAGATCCACCCGCTGATGTGGCTCGTCGCGGCCCTGTTCCTCCTGTTCTTCATGCAGGACTGGATCCTCGCGTTCGGCCAGGCCGCGCCCGCCGCCTGACCGCCGGCCCGACCCCATTCCTCGACCGGCGGCTCCGTCCTCGCGACGGGCCGCCGGTCGCTCGTTTCCGGGCTACCATCCATCCGATGTTCCACCGGACCGAGCTGCCCCAGGGCCCGCGCGTCATCTCCGCCCGGCTGCCGGGGTCACGCTCCGTCTCGATCGCCGCATACGTGCTCGCCGGATCACGTCTCGAGCACCCGGACCAGGCCGGCGTCGCGCACTTCATGGAGCACCTCACGTTCAAGGGCACCGCGGGCTTCCCGACCAGCCGCGCAATCTCGGAGGCGGTCGAGGGCGTGGGCGGATCCGCGAACGCGGCGACCGACCGCGAGTCGACCGTCTACTGGGTCCGGGTTCCGCGCCGCGAGGCGACGACGGCGATGCGGGTGCTGGGCGAGCTCGTCGTCCGGCCGAGGCTCGACGATGCCGACATCGACCAGGAACGGACCGTGATCGTGGAGGAGATCCGCTCCTACCTCGACGACCCGTCCGAGTACGCCCAGATGCTCATCCAGCAGGCGCTGTTCGGCGACGGCGCGCTCGGCCGCGAGATCTGCGGGGACGAGGCGGGGATCCGCGCGCTGCCGGCCCGGACGATCCGCGACTTCTGGGGGACGATGTACCGGCCGGCGAACACGGTCGTCGCGGTTGCCGGCGACCTCGAGCACGACGAGGCCGTCGCGCTGGCGGCCGAGGCCTTCGGGACCGGCAACGGGGCCATCCCGGCGTTCGACCCCGCCCCCGCCCTCCCGGCCGGGCCCCGGGTGATGACCGGCCGCCGCGACACGTCGCAGGCGCAGCTGGCGATCGCGGTCCCCGGGCTGCGGCGGGATCACCCGGACGCGTGGAACCTCGCGGTGCTCAACGCCGTGCTCGGCGACGGGATGTCCAGCCGGCTGTTCCTCGGCGTCCGCGAGGAGAAGGGGCTGGCCTACGACGTCTCGTCCGGGATCGTGGAGTACGCGGACTCGGGCGCGGTCGAGGTGTCCGCCGGCGTCGACCCGGCCGCGCTCCCGGCCGCGATCGAGGCGATCCTCGGGGAGCTCACGCGTCTCGTCGATGATCCGGTCCCGGCCGAGGAGCTCGCCAAGGCCAAGGCGTACCTCTCGGGCGGTCTCGAGCTGCGGATGGACGACACGCGCCACCTCGCCTCGTGGATCGGCGGGCAGGAGGCGCTCCACGATCGCGTGTACACCCTCGACGACGCGCTCGCGTCCGTCGACGCCGTCCGCTCCGACGACGTCCAGCGCCTTGCGGGGCTCCTGTTCCGCGACGAGCTGCTGCGGATGGCCGTCGTGGCTCCCGCGCGGCACCTGCGCGGCCTCGACGCGCACCTGCGGCTGCCGACGTGACCGGCAGCAAGCGACCCAGGGCCCGCTCGCGGGCCGCCGCCGCCGATCCGGCGACCCGTGTCGACCCGCCCAGTTCCGCCGCCGGCGCGCCGCCGGCGCAGGTGGATCCCTCGGACCGGACCGTCGCCCTGCGACTCGCGCGCCTGCACCTGCGCATGGGTTCGCTGGCGCTCGCCCGGGCCGAGCTGGAGTCCCTCGCCGGCCGGGCGATGCTCGACGAGGATGCGTTGCTCGATCTGGCCGAGGTGCGCTGGCGGACGGGCGACCTGGCCGGCGCGGGGGAAGCGGCGAGTGCGGTGCTGGGTCGCGGCCGAGAGGACGTGCTCGCCCTCGTGATCGCGGCCGAGTCGATCTCCGCGCACGGTCGTCCAGGCGAGGCGCGTCGTCTCGCCGACAGGGCGATCGCTGCTGCCGACGGGCCCCTCGAGCCGCTGTTCGCCGGCATTCCCCGGAGCCTGATCTGGCAGGGCGAGGACATGACCCAGCCGGAGGCCCCAGGCGGCGGTCCGGCGACGCACGGAACGGCCGATGCCTCGACAGCGGCACCGACGGGGGCCGCCGAGGCCTTTGCCGGCGGGCGTGCCGCGCTCGGGGCGGGTGACACGTCGGGGGCGGCGGTCCGGCTCGGGGTCGCGCTGCGCCTCGAGCCCGCCTATGCCCAGGACGTGCTCGAGGCGATCGGCGAAGGGACCGACACGGACCCGGCCCTCGCGCTGGTGGCCGGGGACGCGCTCCGCCTGCTCGGCCGCGAATCCGAGGCCCGACTGGCCTACGACCTGGCCCGGGGCTATTCGCCGTCGTCCGGTGAGGACGCCGCCGACGCGATCGATGAACCGGGTGACCGGGACGAGAGCGACGACCGCGACGACGGCGGGGAGGACGACCGGCCCGGCTGACCGGTGCCACGACGGCGATCCAGGCCGCGACATCGTGGCGCGCCGCTCGTCCACCGCGCTACCCTGTTGGCCCGCGCTGCCGGTCCGGGCCACCACGCTCGTCCGCGCCGGCGCGACCGCGAGCCCGACACCGTCACCGGCCCCGCGACCCGCGCCCGCGTGTCGCCAGCAGCGAGAGGCACCACCAGCCCCATGGCAGAGCTCCAGCGCACCCTTCTTCTCGTCAAGCCCGACGGCGTCCAGCGCCAGCTGGTCGGCCGCGTCCTCACCCGCTTCGAGGAGCGTGGGCTCAAGCTCGTCGGCCTC
Source organism: uncultured Chloroflexia bacterium (assembly GCA_963715245.1). Classification (GTDB taxonomy): domain Bacteria; phylum Chloroflexota; class Limnocylindria; order Limnocylindrales; family CSP1-4; genus CAIXZV01. Next base: position 1,070,605 of record CAVQRM010000006.1, on the reverse strand, counting down.
AAGCTCGTCCAGGTGGATCGCGCGCTCGCCGAGGAGCATTACGCCGTCCACCGCGAGAAGCCCTTCTTCCGCGGGCTGGTGGACTTCATCACCTCCGGCCCGCTCGTGGCCGCGGCGCTCGAAGGCCCCAACGCGATCGCCATCGTTCGGGCGATGAACGGCGCCACGCGGCCGCATGAGGCCGCGCCGGGTTCGATCCGCGGCGACTTCGCGGTCGAGACGGCGCAGAACCTCGTGCACGCCTCGGACAGCGAGGAGAACGCGGCCGCCGAGCTCGCCCTCTGGTTCAGGCCGCGAGGAGCTGCTGGGCTACGAGCGCGAGATCGACCGCTGGGTGCTCGCGCCCTCGGAGTAGCGCCCCGCGGGCGACCGGCCTGCAGCGCCGCATCCCGCCGGCGCCGGGCAGGACGCCGGCCCGCCGGGACCTGCTAGTCCGAGGCCGTCCCCGACACGATCGGGGCGGGCTCGCTCGCGGCCCCGCTGATGTCCAGCACGCCCCACGAGGTGAGCGCGGCAAGCACTGCGAGGGTCAGGACCGCCGCCGCGGTGAGCTCCGTCGCGTCGCGGCGCAGGGCCGTCATGAACCGCCTGCCGACATGCGTGGCGCCCTTCGAGGCCATCCGCCTCGAGCGCCTCGCCGCTCGGCGGGCCGGTCCCGGATGCGCATCGGACCGGGGTGGAGCGGGCGCGCCGCCATCGAGGACACTCGAAGCTCCGCTCGCCTCCACCTCGACCGGGAGGGTCTCGTACCGGCGCGTGCGCATGATCCGCTCCGGTGCGGCCCGTTCCACGCGACCCGTCGGTGACCCGGTCCCGACACCGAGCAGCCGCAGGTACGTCGGCAGCGTCATGAACCCGAGCGCCAGCAGGACCACGTCGAGGGGCGCCTCGCTCGTCAGCTGCCCCAGGTGCACGCGGGCCTCGAACGCCGCCCAGCCCGGGAACCCGTACGTCGCGATCGTGGTGAGCAGGAGCGCGGCCGCGAGCAGCGGCGATCGGCGGACCCATCCGCGCAGGTCCGGGATGCGGCGCGTCCCGAACCGGTCCTCGACCACCGCGGACCACGCGGCCAGGGCCGTCTTGGTCGCGGCGAGGACGAGCAGCCAGGTTCGAGCCGGACCCCACGCGTCGGGCGTCAGCGCGGCGAACCCGAGCAGCACGAGCGCGGCGTCCGAGATGACGAGGTAGCCGGTCGCGTGGCGCACGTCGTCCTGGAGGAATGCCGCGATGGACGCGGCGACGAGCGTCACGATCGCCACGGCCACGATCACCAGCTGCTCCCCGCCGAGCGGCAGGGCGAGCGGCGCCAGGAGCAGGTCCACGACCGCCAGGCCCACGACCGTGAGCGGGAGCGGCAGCCACGCGAGCAGGAGCGGCATCGAGATCGGCGGGGCGACGTCCGCGAGCCTGGGCACGCGAAGGTGGAAGGGGATGAGGCCCGTCCGGAGGGCGACGGCAAGCGCGACGGCGAGCGCCAGCAGCCCGACGACCGCGGCCGCGCCGGCGGGATCCGCGGCGGCGCCCACGGCGGCTCCAGCGTCGTCCGCGTCAACGCCGCCCGAGCCCTGTGCGGCGCGGATCGCCAATCCGGCCGCGAGCGGAGCGAGCGCGATCGCCGCGAGCACGAGCGTCGTCGAGAGGATCGTGACCCGCAGCTCGCGTGCGGCGGCGGGGAGCGTCGCGGGGTCGCGCCACGCGAGGAGCACGACGAGCGCCACGAGGCCCGTCGCCCCGGCGGCCGCTGCCCCGATGGCGAGATTGGTGGCCGCCAGGGCGACCGTGCCGCCCACGATCGATGCGAGCGCCGCCGGGAGCAGCCCCCGGAGCCCGGCCAGCCCGCCCGCAAGCCATGCGATGAGCACGACGAGCGCTGCGTCGAGGGCCCATAGCGCGACCACGAGTCGCAGGTAGTTGTTGGGGATGAGACGGCCGTCGAGGAGGCCCACACCTTCCGGGATGGCGCCAGAGCCGACGCGTGGTGCATCGAGGACGAGCGCGAGCACCACGACGCCGAGCAGTGCGATGCCCCCGACGATGGCTCCTCCCTGCGCCGCGCGGCCGCCCCGGTTGAGCCCCCACGCGGAGGTCGCGGCGCCGAGGGAGCCCAGGACGAGCAGCAGGATCAGCGTCATGCGCTGCCGCCCCACCCACTCGCGTCGCGGTGGGGCAGCGGGTGCGCCCCGGGACCGTGATCCCGGGGCAGCCGTGCGTCGGGTCCCGGTCCGAGGTGGCGCGGGTGGGCATCGTCGGTCGTGCGGCGCCGTGGCCCCGGATCCCTGGCGGCAGGATCGCGCTGGGCGCCGCGGAGCAGCAGGTCGCCGTGGATCGAGAGCGATCGGCCGACGAGCCCTGCGACGGCGGCACCGGACAGGGCCGTGAGGACCGCGAGTCCGAGTTCCACGATGCCGTCGGGCCCGACGCCGAGGGCGCTGCGGATCAGGCCGGTGGCCGTCAGCAGGAGCAACAGCCCGAGGCCCAGCCGGAGAACGTCACGGCCGACCAGCACCGGCGCCGCGGCGAGCGCGGCGAGCGAGAGCGCCGCCCCGAGCGCGGCCCGCGGGACGAGCGAGCCGGCCGCCAGCGAGGCCGCCGCCCCGACGGTTGGTCCGTCGCCCGCGCCTGTCGCGAGCGTCGACCCGATCGACCCGGCTGCCAGCCAGCCGATCGCGAAGGCGACGATCGCCACGGCGGCGGCCCCGGGCCAGCCGACCCGCCAGCCGGTGGTGGGGGGCGGCGCGCCGCGAAGGGCGACCCACACGAGATACCCGCCAAGGACCCCCCCGACGACGCGCACCGCGAGCGCCGCCGCGCCAGGCGGCGGGTCCCCGACGAAGGCGGCGCCGATGAGCGCCACGACCATGCCCAGCGCGGCGAACCGCGGCTCGCGGGCGCTGACGGCGACGACGCCGCCCGCGGCGACGACGACGGCGAGGATGACGAAGGCGGGCGTCACGGGTGTCCTCCGTACGGCCCGATCAGGGGCCGGCCGGCTCGAGGTCCGGGTACACGGGAGTCTGGAGGATCCCGAAGCTGGAGATCGGCCAGTAGCGGAGGAAGGCCCGCCCGATGACATCGCTCGAGTCGATCGGCCCGAACACGCGGGAGTCGGCGGACTTCTGGCGGTGATCGCCCATCACGAACAGCTGACCGTCAGGGATGGTCCAGCGACTCTGGTCCGGGGAGACGGTCGTGGGCTCGTTCACGCCTTCGTCGTTCCGGTAGGTGTACGGCTCCTCGATCGCCACCCCGTTGACGTAGACGAGGCCGTCGTCCTTGATCTCGATGGTGTCCCCGGGCAGGCCGATGACGCGCTTGATGAACGGCGTGTCCCCGTTCGCCCAGGACTCCGGCGGGGTGAACACGACAACATCGCCACGGCCGTGGTCATCCCAGCGCGGGGTGAGCTTGTCGACCAGGACGTACTGGCCCGGTTCCAGGGTTCGCTCCATCGACTGCTGCTGCACCTGGTACGGCTGCGCGATGAAGTTCTGGATGACGAAGAAGATGATGAGCGTGAGAACGAGCGTCTCGAGGACCTCGAAGAGACACCCGAGGCTGCTGCGTCTGTCCACGAGCGGGGAGTATAGGGACAGGGGGTGGGACCCGCCGGGAGCAGGGCCCGGACGGTCGGCCGGCAGGGCTCCGCCCGGACCGTCGCATGCATACGCAGCACCGCATGCTGCATGCAATCCGTCCGGCGCCGGAAGCGGTTTGACCCGTCCGTCGGCCCACGCATACACTCGCCTCGCCGACGCGCGGGTTCCCCTGCGTTCCGAACCCCGCCGGCGCTCGCCCAGCCTCGTCTCCCGGCCCATGCCCTCGCCTGACGGCGGGACGAGGACGACGATCACTTGACACCGGCGATGTTGTTCGCACGTGCGTAGGGAGGCTCTGCAGACCCTGATGGCCCAAGCGCTCCAATGGCTCGTACCGATCGCGGGGATCGCCGCGGTCCTGTTCGCGCTCTATCTCGCGCGCGACGTCCTGTCCCGGGACAAGGGTCCGCAGGCGATGCAGGACGTCGGCGACATCATTCGCGAGGGCGCGGACGCCTTCGTCAAGCGCCAGTACACGACGATCGCGCTGCTCGCGGTGGTCGGCGCCGTCGTGATCTTCGGTGTCATCACGCTCGTCGAGACGCCCGAGGTCGCGGACGTGCCGAGCCTCGCGGGGGCCCCGATCGGCTTCCTCACGGCCTTCGCGTTCCTCGTCGGCGCGGGCTGCTCGATGGCGTCGGGCATCATCGGCATGACGATCAGCGTGCGCTCCAACGTGCGCACCGCCGCGGCTGCGCGCCGCAGCCTCGTCGAGGCGGTCCAGGTCGCGATGCGCGGCGGTGCCGTCTCGGGCTTCCTCGTCGTCGCCCTGTCACTGCTCGGCGTGTGGGGCATCTTCACGCTCTACCAGACGGTCGTCGGTGACGTCACCGTGGCGGAGGCGCCGTTCCTCATCGTCGGGTTCGGCTTCGGCGCCAGCTTCGTGGCCCTGTTCGCCCAGCTCGGCGGCGGCATCTACACCAAGGCGGCGGACGTCGGCTCCGACCTCGTCGGCAAGGTCGAGAAGGGCATCCCCGAGGACGATCCCCGCAACGCGGGCGTGATCGCGGACCTCGTCGGCGACAACGTCGGCGACTGCGCCGGCCGTGGTGCCGACCTGTTCGAATCCACCGCCGCCGAGAACATCGGCGCGATGATCCTCGGCGTCGCCGCGTTCACGATCGCGGAGTCGGCCGGCTGGCCCAACCCCGAGGCGTGGATCTTCTTCCCGCTCGTCGTCCGCGCGTTCGGCCTCCTCGCCACCATCGTCGCGATGTTCTTCATCCGCGGCCGCGAGGACGAGGACCCGATGAACATCCTCAACCGCGGCTACTGGGTCACGACGGGCCTGTCCGTGGTGGGCCTCGCGGTCACGACGTACGTCATGATGAACACCGGGGATGCCACGGGCGCGAACGGGATCCCGGCGTGGGTCTGGTTCTTCTTCGCCGGCATCGTGGGCCTCGCGACCAGCGTCGCGTTCGTCTACATCACCCAGTTCTACACGGCGGGCTCGTTCCGCCCGGTCCGCGAGATCGCCGAGGCCAGCAGGACCGGCCCCGCGACGAACATCATCAGCGGCACCGCGGTCGGCTTCGAGACCACCTTCGTCACGGCGATCACGATCGGCATCGCGCTCATCGCGTCGCACTGGCTCGGCTCGCAGGCGGGCCTGGTCAACGAGGCCGGGCACGACGTGGGCGGCATCTTCGGCACCGCCGTCGCGACGATGGGCATGCTGATGACCACGGCCTACATCCTGGCGATGGACACCTTCGGCCCGATCACCGACAACGCCGGCGGCGTCGCCGAGTTCTCCCGGGCCGAGGCCGGCGCACGCGAGATCACCGACCGCCTCGATGCGGTCGGCAACACGACCAAGGCGCTCACCAAGGGCTACGCGATCGCGTCCGCCTCACTTGCCGCCTTCCTCCTGTTCTCCGCCTACATCGACAAGGTCAACCTGATCCTGGGCAACCAGATCGCGGCGGGCAAGCAGGGCGTCGAGCTCATGACCTCGGTCAACATGGCGGATGTCAACGTGTTCGTCGCCGCGTTCCTGGGCGCGATGCTCGCGTACTTCTTCAGCAGCCTTGCCATCCGGGCCGTGGGCAAGACGGCGCAGTCGATCATCGTCGAGGTGCGCCGCCAGTTCCGCGAGATGCCCGGGATCATGGACTACACCCAGAAGCCGGACTACGCCCGTGTCGTGGACATCACGACCAAGGCGGCCCTCAAGGAGATGGTCGCCCCCGGCCTGGTCGCGGTCGCCACCCCGATCATCGTCGGCGTCCTGCTCGGCTACGAGGCCGTTGCGGGCATGCTGATGGTCGGGACCATCGCGGGTGTCCTCCTCGCCACGACCCTCAACAACGGCGGCGGCGCCTGGGACAACGCGAAGAAGTACATCGAGTCCGGCAACCTCAAGGACGACGACGGCAACGTCCTCGGCAAGGGCAGCGACGCCCACGCCGCGGCGGTCGTCGGCGACACGGTCGGCGATCCGTTCAAGGACACCGCCGGCCCGTCGCTCCACGTCCTCGTGAAGCTGCTCGCCACGATCACCCTCGTCCTTGCCCCGCTGTTCATCCGGTAGCCGGATGCAGACCCTGGGCGGCCGGCGCTCCGGCCCGGTCGCCCGGAGGTAGTCGCGATGGAGCAGGCGCTGCAGGCGCTCGTCATGGGCATCGCGCAGGGACTCACGGAGTTCCTGCCGATCTCCTCGTCCGGGCACCTGCTCCTGATCCCGTACCTGTTCGGATGGGATGACCCGTTCATCGAGTCGCTGAGCTTCTCCGTCGTGCTCCACGCCGGGACGCTCGGGGCGCTCCTCGTCTACTTCCGCGCAGACTGGCGGCGGCTCATCCCCGCCGGTCTCGCGACGCTGCGGGACCGCTCCTTCGCGGGCAGCCCCGATCGGCGCCTTGCGTGGCTTATCGCCGCCGCGACCGTGCCCGCCATGATCGCGGCCCTGCTGTTCAACGACCTCATCGAGGAGGGGGTCCGTCAGGCCGGCCTCGTCGCGGCGATGCTCGTGATCGCGGGCGTCGTGCTCTGGCTCGCCGACCGCTATGGACCACGGACCCACGCGATCGACCGGCTGACCTTTCGCGGCGCCATCGGGATCGGGATCGCCCAGGCCCTCGCCCTCATCCCGGGCGTCAGCCGCTCGGGGATCTCGATGACCGCCGGCCTGTTCGCGGGCCTCGACCGCGCCGACGCGGCACGCTTCAGCTTCCTCATGGCGACCCCGATCACGGCGATGGCGGTCGTCTACGAGAGCGTCAAGCTCGTCAGCGGCGAGACCGCCGGTGCCGAGCCCATCGCGCTCGTGGTGGGCGTCGCGGCCTCGTTCATCTCGGGGATCCTCGCGATCGCCGTGCTGCTCCGCTACCTTCGCTCGAACTCGTTCACCATCTTCGTCGTGTACCGCTTCGTCCTGGCGGCGATCGTCGTGGCGACGTTCGTCGTCCGATAGGGGGATGATGGTTCGATGGAGGTCATGAAGCAGCTCCGCCAGCGAGCGATCAGGGACCTAGTCGAGCAGCGACCCATCCGCACCCAGCAGGAGCTGGCGACCGCGCTCCGCGAGCGCGGCTTCCGCACGACGCAGGCCACGATCAGCCGCGACGTCGCGGAGCTGGGCCTTGTCAAGGCAGGGCGCTCCGGGACCCAGGCCTACGCGATCCCGCCCCGCCTGCGCGAGGCCGATACCAGCGGCGAAGAACGGATCCGCACGCTGCTGCGCGACATGCCGGTGGAGATCCGCGAGGCCGGGACGATGCTCGTGCTCAAGACGCTGCCCGGGTCGGCGCATCCCCTTGCGGCAGCCCTGGACCGGGCCCGATGGCCGGAGGTCGTGGGCTCGATCGCGGGCGACGACACGGTGTTCGTCGCGTTCTCGGACCGCGGGACACTGGGTCGCGTACGGCGCCGCCTGCAGGGACTCGCCGAGTAGCGGCGATCCGCTGCCACTTTTGACGATTCGGCCGTCCACGGATACCATTCCGCCCGATCCACGAACCTCGGTGGCGCGGCGCAGGCCCGCCCGGGGTTCTTTTGTTCCAAGCCGACCGAGCGGCGGCGCCGCCCGCGCCGACCCGCACCTCGGGGGTCCGACCCGCGTGAACAGCAAGACCACCTACATCAGCAAGGACGGCCTCGACAAGCTCCGCGCCGAGCTTGACGAGATGCTTGCCGTCCGCCGTCCCGAGATCGCGCAGCGGATCCACGACGCCAAGGAACACGGCGACCTGTCCGAGAACGCCGAGTACGAGGACGCGAAGAACGAGCAGGCGTTCGTCGAGGGCCGCATCCAGACCCTCGAGATGATGATCAAGAACGCGACGATCATCGACGAGAACACCTCGACGGACCACGTCCAGATCGGCTCCACCGTGAAGGTGAACGGCGAGGACGGGCCCGAGACGTTCCTCATCGTCGGGTCCGCCGAGGCGAAGCCCGCCCAGGGCCGGATCTCGAACGAGTCGCCCGTCGGCCGCGCCCTGCTCGGCCGCAAGAAGGGCGAGAAGGTCGTCGTGAAGGTTCCCGCCGGCGACTTCTCGTACACGATCGTCGAGATCAGCTAGGACGAACGCGGCCCCGCGGCCGGCACCAGGCGGCGCGGCGGGAGCCATCCCGGCCGCGCACCGGCCGGAGAGAGGGGCAGCACGTGGATTGGGCGGACGAGCTCGCGGCAAGCGTCGACGGTCCGCAGGTCGTCAATGACTCCAAGACGCCGTCGGGCACGGTGCACATCGGCAGCCTCCGGGGCCCGGTGATCCTGGACGTCATCACGCGCGCGCTCCGGGCGCGCGGGCTCGAGACGACGCTCCTCTACGGTGTCGACGACCTCGACTCGATGGACGCTCAGGCCCTCCTCACCCCCGACGCCGTCGACCGCTACATGGGCGCGCCGCTTGCCCATATCCCCGACCAGGCTGGCGACTGCCACGCGTCGTACGCGCGCCACCACGCCCAGACCTTCATCGACGTGTTCGCCGGTCTCGGGATCCACCCCGACCGCTATTACTGGATGAGCGACATCTACCCGACAGGGCAGATGGACCCGTTCATCCGGACCGCGCTCGACCGCGCCCACGTGGTCAGGGAGATCTACCGCCGGGTCGCCAACGTCCAGCATCCCGACCACTGGCTGCCGCTTGGCGTCATCTGCCCCAGCTGCGGCAAGGTCGGCACCACGATCGCCTCCGACTGGGACGGCGAGACGGTCGCCGTGCAGTGTCGCCCGGACCTCGTCACGTGGGCGGTCGGCTGCGGCTGGTCCGGTCGCGTGGCGCCCTTCGGTGGCGCGGCCAAGCTGCCCTGGAACCTCGAGTGGGCTGCCCAGTGGAGCCTGTTCGGCGTGACGATCGAGCCCAACGGCAAGGACCTCGCCACGGCCGGCGGGTCGCGGGACCGCTCCGATGCCATCGCCCGCGAGGTGTTCGAGCGCGAGCCGCCGCGCAACTTCCCGTACGAGTTCCTGAACCTCGGTGGACGGAAGATGTCCACCTCCAAGGGCGTCGGGGCCGCTGCCCACACCATCGGCACCGTGATCCCGCCCGAGCAGCTGCGTTTCCTGTTCGTCCGCAACCGCCCGGAATCGTCGATCGAGTTCGACCCCGAGGGCACGGACGCGATCCCGCGCCTGTTCGACGAGTTCGACCGACTGGGCGCCGCGACGGCGGGCCGCGAGGTCAAGGGCGAGCTCCCGTCGGGCCACGAGTCGATCTTCCGGTACTCGCTGCTCGATCCGGCGGCGGACGTGGCGGCGACGGCGGCGGCGTTCCGCCCCGCCTTCGGGCACCTCGCGCTGCTCGTCCAGGTCCCCGGTGTCGATGTCCACGAGCGGGTCGCCGCCGAGAAGGGGAGCCCGCTGAGCGAGGCCGAGGCGGCCGAGCTCGAGGTCCGCCTCGCCGCCGTCCGCCGCTGGCTGGAGGCGTACGCGCCCGAGCGCGCCCGGATCGAGATCCGCCGCGACGCGGTCCCCATCGAGGCGGAGCATCTCCGCCCGGAGCAGCGCGGCTTCGTCCGCGCGCTCGCGGACGCGGCCCGCGGTGACGCTCTTGAGAGCGGCGAGCACTGGCAGGCCGCGATCTTCGCCGTCGCCGCGGACCACGGCCTCGATGCGAAGGCCGCCTTCAACGCGCTGTACCTCTCGTTCCTGGGGCGTCCGAACGGCCCGCGGGCAGGCTGGCTGCTCGCCAGCCTCGAGCGAGACTTCGTCATCCGGCGGCTCACGGACGCCGGTACGACAGGGGAGGCCACGGCATGAGTGTCGGCGTCCAGCGGCTCCGCGAGGAGCCCGACCGCATCCGCCAGGGGGCGATCGACAAGCGCGAGGATCCGGGGATCGTCGACCATGCGCTCGACGTGGATGCGACGCGCCGGCGGCTCCAGTCCGAGTCCGACAACCTCAAGGCGGAACGCAACGCGGCCAGCAAGCGCATCGGCGAGGCGATCCGGGGCGGCGCCACTCCCGACGGGCCCGAGGTCGCCGAGCTGCGCGCCGCGTCCACCCGCGCCGGGGCTCGCATCGAACAGATCGACGCCGAGCTCGCGGCAGCGGAGGCGACGCTCGAGGACCTCCTGCTGCGCATCCCGAACCCCGCCGACCCCGACGTGCCGATCGGCGGCGAAGAGGCCAACATCACGGTCCGCACGTGGGGCGCCCAGCTCGCGCGGGAGCAGACGGCGAGCGACGGGGCAGCCTGGCAGCGCCGCCCACACTGGGAGATCGGCGAGGCGCTCGACATCATCGACAACCCGCGCGGCGCGAAGATCGCGGGCTCGGGGTTCCCCGTCTACAAGGGCGCGGGGTCGCGGCTCCAGCGCAGCCTCATCTCGTGGTTCCTCGACGTGCACACGACCGAGCACGGGTTCACCGAGGTCTGGCCGCCCGCCGTCGTGAACGCCGCGTCCGCGCGCGGAACCGGCCAGATCCCGGACAAGGAGGACCAGATGTACGTCGTCACGCGCGACGACCTGTACCTGGTTCCCACGGCCGAGGTCCCGGTGACGAACCTCCTGCGCGACGAGATCCTCGAGGCGGACGAGCTGCCGGTCCGCTACGCGGCGTACTCCCCGTGCTTCCGCCGGGAGGCCGGCGCCGCGGGCAAGGACACTCGTGGCATCCTCCGCGTCCACCAGTTCGACAAGGTCGAGATGGTGCTGTTCGAGAAGCCCGAGGACAGCCCCGAGGCGCTCGAGTGGATGACTGCGCGCGCGGAGGTGCTCCTCCAGCGTCTCGGCCTGCCGTACCGGGTGCTGCTCATGAGCACCGGCGAGATGGGCTTCGTCCAGCGCAAGAAGTACGACCTCGAGGTCTGGGCGCCCGCCGTGGAGCGCTGGCTCGAGGTCAGCTCGTGCTCAAACTTCGGCGACTACCAGGCGCGGCGGATGGCGATCCGCTACCGCCCCGAGAAGGGCGCCAAGCCGGAGCTCGTCCACACCCTCAACGGCTCCGGGCTCGCCCTCGCGAGGATCGTCGCCGCGATCCTCGAGCACTACCAGAACCCTGACGGCACGGTCACGGTCCCGGACGTCCTCCGGCCGTACATGGGCGGCGATACCATTGGGGAGCCGGCCCGGGCCTGAGCATCGGCCCGTCTGCGGCACGAGGGAACGCGAGGGAGGGCCCACATGGATCAGCAGCCGCCGCCGGCGCCCCAGCCGGTCGAGACCATGCCACCCGCGGCGCCGCCGCCAACGCCGCCCGCGGGCCCCGCACCCTCGTCCCCGGCGCCTGCGTCCCCGGCGCCGGCGTGGCAGGCGGACCAGGTTCCGGCCGGCCCCGCTCCGGGCGTCGAGTTCGCGGGCTATGGCGCCCGCCTCGTCGCCTACATCATCGACGGCATCATCCTGGGCGTCGTGATCATGGTGATCACGTTCGCGCTGGTCGCGGTCCTCGCCGCCACCGTCAGCAGCGACGGCGACGTCAGCACCGGGGGCGCCCTGTTCACGATCACGCTGACCATCGTCATCCTCCTGATCAGCATCCTGTACTTCCCGTACTTCTGGCAGAAGAACGGCCGCACGCCCGGCATGTCGATGTTCGGGATCCGCGTCGTTCGCGACGCCGATGGTGGTCCGATCGGCTGGGGTGCCGCGATCCTGCGCTACATCGGGTTCATCATCGACTCGATCATCCTGGGTCTCCCCATCGGCTTCCTGTGGGTGTTCGTCGACAAGCGCCGCCGGGCGTGGCACGACCTCATCGGCGGGACGGTCGTGATCAAGGGCTGATCGCCCGGCCGGCCCCGGATGACCACCGGGGATCACCTCGTCAGTGGCCCGAGCGGTACAGGGCCGAGACCGATGTCGGGGTGGAGCCCGCGCCGTACAGGCCGGTGACCATCGCCGGGAGCGCGTCGCGCGTGTGGTACCCACCGAGGTGCATCAGGACGATCGCACCCGCCTTGCGACCCGCGATCACCTTGGCCGCGATCTGTGCGGCGGTCGGGCCGCCGTCCGCGACGGGTCGCCAATCGATCGTGTCCGTGGACCACATGATCGTGTACGGGTAGCCCGCCGCCCCTGCGACGGTCATGAGCGCCGCATCGACGGCGCCGTACGGCGGACGCCAGTACGGGACCGACGATTGCCCGGCGAGCCCCGAGAGGATCGCATCGGCGTCCTGCAGCTCGGCCGTCACGAACGCCGCCGACGGCCGGGTGCCCGACTGCGGGCACGCCGCACCGCCACCACCGTCGCGCAGGTTGCAGTGGTGGACGGTGTGGTTGCCGATCTCGAACAGCTCCGGGTGCGCCCGGATCTCCGCCATCACCTGGCGACCGACCGTCGTCTGGGCTGCGGCCCCCGTGGGGAAGATCGTCGCGCAGATCCGCTCGAGCTCGAGCCACTTGACGATCTTCAGCGCGTCGGTCATGCGGCCGCCCATGTCGAACGTGAGCGCGATCTCGCCGGTCGCGGTCGAGACGGACGTGACGCGGCGCACAGCGGTGTCGGCGGGCGGCGTGCCCGCGGTGCAGCGGATGGGCGTGGGCGATGAGGTCACGCCGGGCAGCCACCAGCCCCGCCATGCACCGTCCGCGATCCGGACCATGCTCCGCCCCCGGATGATCGCCCGCCCGGCGGTCCGGAACGGCGTGGGCGCCGTGACGGTCCAGGGCGCGGCAGCCGTCCGGTTGGCGTCGCTGTTGAACTGGTAGAGCTCGTAGCGGCCCGGCGCGAGCGTGCCCTCGCGGGGCGGGTCGTACGTCGTCCGCCCGGCGTAGCCCGGCACGTAGGCGACGCGCCCTTCCTTGACCCACCGGCCGACGAGTGAGCCGCTCGCGATCCTCAGCCAGCGGTCGCTGCCGATGGCGACTCTACGCGATCCGGTGACCGTGACCGGGGAGGAGAGCGTGATCGACTTCGCGCTCGTGACGTGCCACGCGCTGTCGAAGACGACGCCGCGCTGCGGACCGGCCTCGAGGCGGACGCGGAACGTCGCCGCAGCGACGTCGGGCGCGATGAGGGCACCCGCCAGCCCCACGACGACGAAGGCGAGGAGCAGGCTGCGAAGGGCGTGGTTGATGCCGGCCATGGCCGCGGTCTCCAGCGTCGAGTCCGATGACAGCAGCATCGGGCACGGGAGTGACGATGGCCTCGCCGCCCGGTCACCGTTGCGTAACGGCTGCCTCGCAGCGGCGCCTAGCCGGCGGCCCGCTCCAGCTCCGGCGCCGCGTCCGCCAGCGTGCCGTCCAGGATCGCCCCGTCGACCATGTGGACCGTCCTGCGCGTTCGCGCGGCAAGGTCGTGGTCGTGCGTGACCATCACGATCGTGCGCCCGCCCTCGACGAGCCCCTCGAACAGCTCGAACACCTCCTCGGCGGTGGTCGCGTCGAGGTTGCCGGTGGGTTCGTCGGCGACGATGATCGGCGGGTCGTTGGCGAGCGACCTGGCGATGGCGGCGCGCTGCTGCTGGCCGCCCGAGGTGGACGCGGGGAGCTTGCGCGCCTGGTCGTCGAGGCCGACGAGCTCGAGCAGGTGCATCGCACGCTCGTAGCGCTCCTTCGGCGACCACAGGCCCGCGAAGTCCATGGGCAGCATCACGTTCTCGACGACTGTCAGCGTGGGCAGCAGCTGGAAGAACTGGAAGATCACCCCGACCGTCCGGCCTCGCCACTGCGCGACGCGGCTCTCCGACAGGCCCGACAGGTCGGTCCCGCCGACGACGAGGGACCCGGCCGTCGGCCGATCGATCCCGGTGATCATGTTCATCAGCGTCGACTTGCCCGAGCCGGACCGTCCGACCACCGCGATGAACTCTCCCGAGTCCACCTGGAGCGACACCGACTTGAGGGCACGGAAGGGCCCGGCGTCCGTCACGTAGTCCTTGACGACGTCCCGCAGGTCGATGAGGTGGCCGTCCGCGAGGTCGCGGCCGGCGAAGGGGGCCCGGATCACGCGGGGAACGATACCGGGGAACGGCGGGAGCCGGGGCCGGCGCGGCCGCTGGTATGCTCGCCGGCGGCGAGGTGGCCGAGCGGTTTAAGGCAGCGCTCTTGAAAAGCGCCGGACGCAAGTCCCGTGGGTTCGAATCCCACCCTCGCCGCCACGAGGCTCGCGCGACGGCAATCCGCCGCATCCCCAGCCGCGAAAAGTCGCCGGTGGGGGGCTCGAGCTGCGCCACGAACGGAGGACGTGAACGGGATGCGACCGCAGGCCGCCCGGATCGCAGGAGCGGGGTTGGGAGTGCTCTCCTGGGCTGCCCTTGCGCTGCCGGTCGCCGCGCACGAGCAGGAGGTCATCCGCTACGGCTCGTTCCTGGGGGGCTTCACCCACCCGGTCCTCGGCCCCGACCACCTCCTCGCGATGCTCAGCGTGGGGATCCTCTCGACCCAGATCGGTGGGCGGGCGATCCTCACGGTCCCCGCGACGTTCGTGCTGTTCATGGCGGTCGGGGGGCTGCTCGGCGTTGTCTACGGGGGTATCCCGATGGAGCTGATCGAGCTGGGGATCGCCCTGTCCGTCGTGGTCCTGGGCACGATCATCGCGTTTGCCCGCCGCCTGCCGCTCGTGCTGATCTACGGGGCCGTCGCCTTCTTCGGAACCCTGCACGGCTATGCCCACGGCGTGGAGACCCCGACGATCGCGGATCCTGTCATGTACGCCGTCGGCTTCCTCGCCGGCACCGCGACGATCCACCTGCTCGGCGTCCTGATCGGGGAGGTCGCCAAGAAGTACAGCGCAGGAGTCCCGGCCCTCCGCTCAGCCGGCGCTGCCATCGCGGTGCTGGGTGCCATGTTCCTGGTCGGGGTGCTCTAGGCATGGCCGAGGCGACCGCCAAGCCCATTGCCGCCGACGCCGGGGTGCAGCCCGCAACGGTCGACCGGCGCCGGATCGCCCTGTGGGAGGTCGCCGGGGGCCTGGTCATCTTCTTCGCCGGGTCCTTCCTGCACTTCCTGTTCGAGCTGTCGGGGTTCGCCGTGGTGGCCGCCCCCTTCGCCTCCGTCAACGAGTCCACCTGGGAGCACCTCAAGCTGTTCTACTGGCCCGCGCTGCTGTTCGCGGTCGTCCAGCACGCGTACACCCGGCACGAGGTCAACAACTTCTGGGCGGCCAAGGGGGCGTCGATCGTGATCGCGCCGCTGACCATCGTCATCGGCTTCTACGCCTACGTGGGCGTGGTCGTCCCGATCTACGGCAAGGGGGCGCTGATCGGCACGCTGATCACGGCGGCCATCGGCGTGGCCCTCGGCCAGATGGCGTCGTATCGCCTGCTCACGGGGGCGCCCCGCGGCCGTACGGCCCACCTGCTGGGCGTGACGGCGATCCTGGCGATGGGCGCGGCGTTCGTGCTGTTCACGTTCTTCCCGCCCCGCATCTTCCTGTTCGAGAACTTCTTCGGCTACGTCTACGACGGCGGGTTCGGCATCCTGCCGGACTACACCCCGTTCCTCGTGTTCAAGTGAGCGACGGGCACCCGGGACCGGGCCCGGGACGGTGGTGCGGGGCGTGGTGCCACCGGTCACCGCACACCGCTGTCGCCGTGCAGGTCGGCCGTCCGCGGGCTGGGGGCTCGCGCCAGCCCGGGAGCACCGTGCGGTGACGCTGGCACCGATCGACGGCGGCAAGCTGCCCGTCGGCGCCGGGCGCAAGGCGCACAACCTGGCCTGGCTGCGACGGCACGGGTTCCACGTCCCGGCAGCGTGGGTGCTTCCCGCAGGCGTGGAAGCCGGCGCGGTCCGCCCGCTCGTCCACGAGGTCATCGACCCCGCCGCGGCGTACGCGGTGCGATCCTCGGCGGATGTCGAGGACGGCGCGGCGACAACCTTCGCCGGGCAGTTCCTGACCGTCCTGGACGTGCGTGGTCCGGACGCCGTGGTCGCCGCCGTGGAGGCGGTCCGTGCGTCGGCGGACGACGACGCCGTGCGCCAGTACGCGGAGAAGGCGGGCGTGGATCCGGCATCGATCCGGATGGGGGTCGTGATCCAGCGCATGGTCGATGCGGCCGTCTCCGGGGTCTCGTTCAGCAAGAACCCGCTGTCGGGGCTCGACGAGGTCGTGATCGAGGCCGTGCCGGGACGCGGCGACGCGCTCGTCCAGGAGGGTGTCACGCCCGATCGCTGGATCCACCGCTGGGGCGAGCTCACCGAGCGGCCCGCGGAACCTCGGACGGACGCCGCGCCGATGGACCGGATCGCCGCCGAGACCCGTCGGATCGCCGCCGCGTTCGGGCGACCCGTCGACCTGGAATGGGTCTGGGACGGCACCGATCTCGCCTGGGTCCAGGTCCGCGCGATCACGGGCATCGAGGGGATCGGGATCTACTCCAGCCGGATCGCCCGCGAGGTCCTCCCGGGGATCATCAAGCCCCTCGTGTGGTCGGTGAACATCCCCGTCGTGAACCGGGCGTGGGTCGACCTGTTCACGGAGATCATCGGCCCCAACGACATCGACCCCAACCGACTTGCCCGGGCGTTCGGCTACCGCGCCTACTTCGACATGGGGGCGATCGGCGACATCTTCGTCGCGCTCGGCATGCCGCGCGAGAGCCTGGAGCTGCTCCTGGGGCTCCCCTCGGGCGCCGAGCGGCCGCGCTTCAAGCCGACCGCGGCCACGTACCGGCACACCCCGCGCATGCTCCGGATGGCGTGGCGCCTCAACCGGTACGACCGGCGCCTGGAGCGCCAGCTGCCGATCCTCGAGGCGCGCTACAGGGCGCTGGCCGATGTCGACCCGGCCGGCCTCGACGAGGCCGCGCTGCTCGCGCGCGTCGACGACCTGATGGCCCTCACCAGGCGGATGGCCTACGCGAACATCGTCGCTCCGCTGCTGATGAACGCCTACGGGTCGCTGGTCCGCCGGCGGAGCGAGAAGCTGGGGATCGACGGGGCGCGCGTCGACCCGGCGAAGGGCCTCGAGGCCATGGACGCCTACGACCCACGGCAGGCGCTCGCGGAGTTGGCGTCCCGGGCCGAGTGGCTGAGCGACGCACAGCGGGACGCGCTGGCGCAGGACGGCTATGCGGCCCTGGCCGGCGACCCGGCGCTGGCCGGGCTCAGGGCCGACGTGGACGCGTTCATCACCCGCTTCGGCCATCTCGGCGAGAACGGCAACGACTTCTCCACGCCGCGCTGGCGCGAGCAGCCGGACGTCGTTGTCGGAATGCTGCTCCATGCCCCGGCTGCGACGGGGGGAGCGTCCCTCGGCTGGGACGACGTGGAGCCCAGGGCACGCGGGATCCAGAAGCGAATCCTGCGGCGGCTGTTCCGGCGCGCGGCCACGTTCCGGCACCTCCGCGAGCAGGTGAGCTTCGGGTACACGCACGGCTACGAGCTGTTCCGGGGCACGTTCCTCGCCCTCGGGGAGCGGCTGGTGGCACGCGGGGTGCTCGCGACCCCCGACGACGTGTTCTACCTGACGCTGGACGAGGTGCGGGTGGCGGTTCGAGACGGCGGGACCGAGGCGTCGCGGATCGTGGCGACCCGCCGCGAGGAGGTCGCAGCGGCCGAGGACCTGGACCTGCCCGAGGTGATCCTCGGCGACGACTTCGTCCCGCGCCATCGGACCGACGCCTCCACCGAGGAGCTGCGCGGCGTCCCGACCTCGCGCGGCACGTACCGGGGACCTGTCCGGGTCATCCGTTCCGGGGAGGAGTTCGGCCGGCTCAGGCCCGGCGACGTGCTCGTCGTCCCCCACTCGGATGTCGCCTGGACCCCGCTGTTCGCTCGGGCGGGCGCGGTGGTGGCAGGGTCGGGTGGCATGCTGTCGCACAGCTCGATCGTCGCCCGCGAGCACGGGATCCCGTGCGTCGTCTCGCTCCCCGACGCCCTGCGGCTCGGGGACGGCACGATCGTCCACGTGGACGGCTACAGCGGCATCGTGACCATCGAGGGAGGCGAGGAGTAGCCATGGACCCGGTCATCGCGGTCGTCGCGGCCGCCGTCGGCTACTCTCCTGGGCTCGATCTCGTTCGCCCGGATCGTCGCGCGGCTGGTCAACCCCGCCGTCGACGTGACCTTCCTGGAGACCTCCGTGGGCGACGGGGCGGTGGTCACGAGCAACGCCGTCAGCGGGACCGTCGTCCGGATGAAGCTCGGCAAGCGGTGGGGTGGGCTGGTCGCGATCCTCGACATCCTCAAGGTGTTCGTGCCCGTGCTCGCGTTCCGCCTGCTCTTCCCCGGGGAGCCCTACCTGTACATCGCAGCCGCGGCCGGCGTCGTCGGGCACAACTGGCCCTTGTACCACCGATTCCAGGGCGGGCGAGGGGAGTCGGCGATCATGGGAGGCCTGCTCGCGATCGACCCGCTCGGGTTCGTCCTGATGCTGCTGGTCGGGATGGTCGTCGGCCTCCTGGCCGGAAACATCCTCGTGTTCGAGTGGACCGGGTTCATCCTCATGATCCCGTGGCTGTGGGTCACGACGGGCGACCCGGCGGCCGTCGCCTACATGGCACTTGTCCTCGTCCTGTGGGCCATCGCCATGATCCCGGAGTTCAGGCAGTTCGCTCCGCTAATGTTCGAGCCGGGGGGCCCCACGAACGAGGAGATGGCACGGGAGTACGGAATGGGCGCGAAGCTGGGGAGGGCCATGGATCTGTACTCGATCCCCGCGCTGCTCAAGCGGCGCCGCACGCCGGAGTGATCCTCCGCAGCGTGCGCTGGCGCAAGGTCCGAGGCGACCTCGGCCAGTACCGCGCCCGCACGGCGCTCGTCGTGGCGTCGATCGCGATCGGGGCCTTCGCCGTCGGTGCGGTGGCGGGGGCGGACGCCCTGCTGCGGCGCAACCTCGAGGAGGGCTTCGCCGCCACCAGGCCCGCGGCCGCCACGATCTTCACCGGCCTCGGGTTCGACAGGGAGCTCGTGGACGTCGTCCAGGGCATGCCGGGGGTCGACGAGGCCGAAGGCAGGCGGAGCGTCATCGTGCGGCTCCTTGGCGACGACGGCTCGCAGCGCGAGATGCTCCTCACGGCGCTGCCCGACTTCGCCAGCCAGCGGATCGACCTCGTGTCCGCCCAGGACGGGCGCTTCCCGCCGCGCGACCGGGAGGTTGCCTTCGAGCGCTCGGCGCTCCGCCTCATCGACGTGGCGCCCGGCGACTCGATCCGGATCAGGACGCCCGGCGGCAAGGAGCACGATCTCGACGTGGCCGGAATCGCCCACGAGCCCGGCGCCTCCCCGGCCTTCTACTTCGGGCGGTTGAACGCCTACGTGACCTTCGAGACGCTCGAGTGGCTGGGCTGGTCCAACTCGCTCAACGAGCTGCGGATCCGGGTGGACGACCCGAACGCCTCCCGCGAGGAGGTCCAGGCGATCGCCGACGAGGTCCGCCTGCGGGTCGAGCGCGCCGGTCTCCCGGTCACCTTTGCGCTCGTGCCATCGCCCGGGGAGCATCCCGCCCAGGAGCTGCTCGCCGCAGTGTTCGTGACGCTCGGGGGGATCGGGCTCCTGAGCCTGCTGATGTCCGGCTTCCTCGTCGCCAACACGGTGTCGGTCATCGTCACGCAGCAGACGCGCCAGATCGCGATGATGAAGGCGGTCGGGGCGCGGGACCGCCAGATCGCGCTGATCTACCTGGCGCTCGTGGTGGCCTACGGCCTGCTGGCGCTCGCGCTGGCGATCCCGCTCGCGGCGCTCGCGGCCTACGGGCTGGCGAACCTCGCGTCGGGCTTGCTCAACTTCAACGTCGTGCACCCGCTCGTGCCCTTTGACGTGGTGATGCTCCAGGCCGCGGTCGCCCTCGCGATCCCGGTGGCGGCGGCGTCCATCCCGGTCTGGCGGGGTGCCCGGATGACCGTCCGGGAGGCGATCCGGGATCCGGGCACAGGCGGCGACCGGTTCGGGCACACGCGGCTGGACGCGGCCCTCTCGCGCATTCGTGGCCTGTCCCGGCCGACCCTGCTGTCGATCCGCAACACGTTCCGGCGCAAGATCCGGCTCGCCCTCACGCTCGTCGCGCTGGCGTTGGGCGGGATGGTGTTCATGACCGTGTTCACGGTGCGGGACTCCCTGTTCATGACCCTCGACGACACGGTCCGGTACTTCAACTACGAGGTCCAGATCGACCTCGCCGAGCCGGCGCGCGCAGAGACCGTGGTTGGCGAGGCGCTGGCCGTGCCAGGGGTCACGGTCGCGGAGCCGTGGCGCTTCGCGTCCGCGCAGCGGATCCGGCCCGACGGGTCCGAGAGCGCCGCGCGCGTCACGTTCGGGCTTCCCGATGAGGCGACGACCGTCCGTCCGGTGGTGAAGGAGGGCCGCTGGCTGCTCCCCGGGGAGGGGAACGCGCTCGTGGCGACGGCCAACCTCCTCGGCGAGGAGCCGGACCTGCGGGTGGGCGATGCCGTCACCCTGCGTGTCCAGGGCCGCGACACGACGTGGAGGCTCGTGGGTCTCGTCCAGTCCCCGACGATGGCGCCATTCCTCTATGTCGGGTCCGATGCGCTCGACCGGAGCCTCGGCGACGCCGGGCGCGTCGGGATCGTGATGATCGGCACCGAGGACAAGAGTCCGGCCGGCCAGGCTCGAGTTGGGTCGGCGGTCCGGGAACGCCTCGAGGCCGCCGGCATCAGCGTCGCCGCGACAACCCTCACGGCAGACATCACCAGCACGCTGTTCACCCTGTTCGACACGCTCGTCGCCTTCATCTCGGTGATGGCGATCGTGCTTGGGATCGTCGGGGGCCTCGGGCTCGCCGGGACGATGACGATGAACGTCGTCGAGCGGTCGCGCGAGATCGGCGTGATCCGCGCGATCGGGGCGAGCGACACGTCGGTGCTGCTGCTGTTCCTCGCCGAGGGCCTGTTGATCGGGTTGCTCGCCTGGCTTCTGGGCGCGGCCCTGTCCATCCCCGCGAGCCGGCTGCTGTCCGACGCGCTCGGCCAGGCGTTCGTGCAGCGGCCGCTCGCCTTCACGCTCAGCTGGCAGGGACTGCTGCTGTGGTTCATCGTAGTGTTCTGGCTCGCGACCCTGGCGAGCATCCTGCCCGCCTGGCGGGCCGCCCGAACGAGCGTCCGAGAGGTTCTCGCATACGAATGAGCGACGAGCACAATCCCGAGCGCGGCGTCGGCCGCCTCGCCCTGGGTCTCGGCCTCGCGGCCATCGTGACGGCCGTCGTGGTGGCCGCGATGCTGGGCGTGTTCTCCGGTGACGGGACGGGTTCCGGGCCGGTGGCGCCGTCGTCCGGGACGGCAGCCACCTCGCCCCCGGTCGCGATCGTGGACGAGGTCGTGGCCGACGGAATCGCGGTGCCCGTCCGCGCTGCCGAGCTCGCCGTGGCGGCCGGGGGAACCGTTCGCAACGTGCCGGTCGCGCTCGGTGCGACCGTCGCGGCCGGTGCCGTGCTCGTCGAGCTGGACACGGCCGCCGTCGACGCCGAGATCGTGGGCGCCCAGGCGGCTGTCGATGCCGCCACCGCCCGGGCGGCCCAGGCAGCGGCCTTGCGGACGCAGGCCGACGAACAGGTCGCGGTGGCCGAGGCTGAGCTGGACCGCGCCGGGGCCGCGCTGGACACGGCCCGCGACAACGACGCGCGCGTCGACGAGGCGGTGGCCGCCCGCAACGGCGCCCGCGCCCAGGTCCGGGCCGCCCGCGCCGCCGCCGCCGCCGCCGCCGAGGCCGCCGCCGCCGCCGAGGCCGACGTCCGCCGAGCGGAGGCAGCCGTCGCCTCGCTGCAGCTGGCCCGTGACGAGCTCACGATCCGTGCGCCATTCGCCGGGACCGTGGCCGCCATCCCGGTCCGCGAAGGCGCGACGGTTCCGCCCGGACAGGTGGTGGTCCGGCTGGCGGACACGTCGGCCTGGGAGTTCGTCGCCACGGAGCTGGACGAGGGCGGGATCGCCGGCGTCCGGCCGGGGGCCGCGGCGACCGTCACCCTCGATGGGGTTCCTGGCACGAGTATCCCCGGCACGGTCGCACGGGTCGGCGCCTACGGCGAGAGCCGCCAGGGCGGCGTGGTCTACGAGGTCGTCGTGCTGCCCGATGGCGAGGTGCCCGACGGCGTGCGCTGGAACATGACGACCACGATCGCGATCAAGGTCGGCGGATGACGCTGCGCACCCGGGTGATCGCGTCGGGCGTGCTCGCGATGCTCACCTTCGGGGGATGCGCGCCGTCGGCTCCGACGCTCCCGCCCGCGCCATCGCCCGTGCTCGCCACGCCGACGCCCACGGAGCTGCCCACGCCCCCGCCCACGCCCACGCCGACGCCCACGGTGGCGTCGCCGGAGGAGGCACCGCCAGGCACGGTCATGGTGGACATCCCGGCCGCCGGCATCCGCATCCCGGTGCCCGAGGGCTGGGACCTTGTGGATTCCGAGGCGCTCGACGATCCGGCCCGGCGAGACGAGATCGTCGATCGCTACCCGGGTGCCGGCCTGTTGCTGGCTGCGGCCGCCGAGATGGGCGGGCGGGCCGTGCCGGCGTTCGCCGCATTTGATCCGGCCCCCGGCAGCCCCGCAGCGCTGACCCCCAACATCGCCGTGCTGGTCTCGCAGCCATCGGTGGGAGGCCCGCTGCTCGACCTGGTCGCCGGCTTCGTGGGCACCGGGTTCGAGGACGCGTTTGGGGCGGAGGAGGTCGCCCGGGAGCGCGTGGCCACGCCGCTGGGGGAGGCCGTCCGCCTGGAGTACGTCCTATCATCGGGAGGAGAAACGGCGATGACCGCCGTCGAATACCTGGTGGGGGCACCAGCCGGCACGCTGCTGGTGTCCGTCATGGGGCCGGCTGATGTCGTCGCCGCGGTGGATCCGGATGCGCTGGTCGCGGCGCTCGCGCCCCTGCCGTCGCCGCAGCCCTGACCAATCTGACGGGGGCAGCAACGCGAATAGAGAGTGCAGATCTACCCGAGGAGTACCCGAGCCCATGACCGCCCAGGCCGGCATCACCGGCAGCCCGACCATCCCGAACGAGACCGCCGCATCCATCCCGGCCGACAAGAGCCGGTCCCTGCGTCGCTGGAACCGTTTCCTGACCTTCGCCCACTTCGGGCAGTTCCTGCTGATGATCGCGGTCTCCAGCACCGCCGTGCTGTTCGAGCCCGTCGTCCCCACCGTCAAGCCGATCATCGAGAACGGCGCGTTCGCCGGGCATCGAGCAGACCTCGGTGCTCCTGTTCTCGATCCCGCTCGCCTACGTGATCGCGACGTTCTTCCTGATGAGCGCGATCGCCCACGCCTCGGCAGGCTGGCTGCTGCGGGGCCGGTACGAGGCGTGGCTGGCACGCGGCATGAACCCGCTGCGCTGGATCGAGTACGCCTTCTCGTCGACGGTGATGATCGTCGCCATCGCGTACATCAGCTACATCACGGACTTCCCGGCGCTCATCGCCATCGCCGGGGCCAACGTCGCGATGAACCTCTTCGGCTGGTCGATGGAAGCCGCCAACGAGGGCCGCGAGAAGCCCGACTGGAAGCACTTCATCTTCGGCTGCATCGCCGGCATCGTCCCGTGGATCGCGATCTTCTCGATCCTGTGGGCCTACGGCGCCCAGGAGGGCCTCCCGGCCGACGCCGGGATCCCGGGCTTCGTCTACGTCATCATCGCGAGCCTGTTCGTCGCGTTCAACATCTTCGCGATCACGATGGTGCTGCAGTACCGGAAGATCGGCCGCTGGCGCGAATACCTGTACGGCGAGAAGACGTACATGATCCTGAGCCTGGTCGCGAAGTCGCTGCTCGCCTGGCAGGTCTGGTCCGGGACGCTCCGCCCAGGCTGATCCCCGTCAGGGCGCGCTGCTATGCTCGCGCCCTGAACCCCCCTCGCCGCCAACGCTCGCACTGGTGATCGCGATGCGCACATCCTGCACCCACGCCGACGCCATCGTTGACGTGCCGCCGCCCCGCGACGTGTGCGAGGCATGCACGGAGATCGGCGGCACGTGGGTCCACCTGCGGCAGTGCCTGACGTGCGGCCGGACGCTGTGCTGCGACTCGAGCCCGAACCGCCACATGTCGGGGCACTCCCGATCTGTCGGCCATCCCGTCGTGCGCGGCGCCGACCCGGGCGACGAGTGGACGTGGTGCTTCGCGGACGAGGCGAGCATTCGCCGGACGCCCGGCGGCTGGGAGCAGTTCGACCCGTTCGTGGAAGCGGGGATCGACGTCGCACGGCGATACCTGGCGACGGGTGGCACGGCCGACCCGGCGCCGGACTTCGTCACGGCGGACGGTCTCCCGCTCGGCGAGTGGTTCGCGTACGTGCGGGAGGGGCGTGATGCCGGCACGCTGGACGGTGACGACGCGGCGCTCATCGAGGGCATCCCCGGCTGGCGTTGGTAGCCGGTCCGGCGTCAAGACGGGCCGCTCGACGCAGGCCGCGCCCGAGGGTGGGGCCTGACCTGATCCGACAGACGGGGTGTCCCGGCCAGGGTCAGACGGGCGTCTCGACCTTCTCGAGTTCGCTGCGGACGCTCGCGACCTCGGCCCGCAGATCGTGGACCTCCTGGCTCAGCTCCCGCACCCGGACCGACATCGTCTCGATCATGCGGAACGCGAGCGACGGGTCCTCGTTGATCCGGCGCAGGAAATTGCGCTTGTCGAGCGTGAGGAGCCGCGCCCGCCCACGCGCCCGGATCGACGCCGACCTGGGGCGATGCTCGAAGATCGCCATTTCGCCCAGCAGCTCGTTCCGGCTGGCCGTCCGGAGGAGCACCTCCGTTCCGTCGGCGTCCTGGAGGACGATCTCGACGACGCCGTCCTGGACCACGTACATGCAGTCTCCGGCCTCGCCCTGGCGGGCGACGATCTCGCCGTCCTCGTAGAAGCGGCCGAGCGCGGCGTCACTCATATCGGTACCTCTTCGACGGGTGTCGGTCTGCGTCGCACGGCGGAGACCAGGGCCCCCGGCAGTGCCATGCCCCCCCGGAGGATCAGGCCGGGGTCGAACATGCGGGCGAAGATGTCGCGGTACGGGGCGCTCCCCGAGAACATGTCCCACAGGATCGCGCTCAGACGGGGACGGCGACCGTGCTCCTGCTCGTCACGGATGATCGCGAGGATGGCGAAGCGCAGGATCCGCAGACGCTGGGCGATCCTCGTGAGGACGAACGCGTAGCGGCCCACCCTGTTGTCCCCCTGGATCGACCGGCAGACGGGCAGGAAGTGCTTCTCGAACGCCTCCTCCGAGACCCCCTCGAAGAGCGCCGTGCGCGCGGCGGCCTTGGCGGTGCGGTAGGCGGCCCCGATCCCGTCCTTGTAGAGGCGGGTGACACCCGCGTCGCCGATGAACACGACGCGTTCCGCGTACGGCTTGTCGACGCCGCGGATGTTCATGTGGGGGATGCACTGGCAGGACTTGGTCAGCGGATCCCATTCCGGCGGCATCACGGCGCGGACCTCGGGGGCCGAAGCGAACGCATCCCCGAACGAGCTGTCGATGTCATCTCCGAGCATCGCCATCGTGACGTAGTCGCCCTTGGGGATCAGGGCGGCGAACTCCAGGCGCGGCATGTTGAGCAGGAAGACGTGCATCGACGTCCCCAGGCGCTCGTTGATGACGTCCTCGCCGAGGAAGTACTCGCGGATGAGGGTCTTGGTCACCTGGGGGCGCTGGTAGCCCATGCCCAGCGACTCGAATGTCTTGAGGATCGACGTGTTCACCCCGGTGGCCACCACCACGAGGTCGTATGTCCGTGTCTCACCCTCGCGGGTCGTCAGCGTCGGGCGGCCGTCCCCGTCGCGGGCCACGTTCTCGACGCGCGCCTGGATGACCGAGGCTCCGAGTTCCACCGCGTTGTCCAGGAGCCGCTGGTCGAACGACTTCCAGTGCGGGTCGCTCAGGTCACGCGGCCCCCCGCCGCGGTGCACGGCGCCGATGCGCATCTCATCGCTCGGCCGTGCGATCCGGACGCTCCCGACGTCCGTGTGCAGGGTGTAGGAGTCGATGCCGCGCTGCACGACATCGTTCGTGAGAACGACGCCGTCCACGGCGAGGTTCTGGACGAGCGTCTCCGAGATGATGCCGCCGCAGTTGTTGCAGCCGGCAGCCCCCGGCTTGGGGAAGGCCTTGGGCTCGTAGATGTCCACCTCGAGGCGGGTGTCGATCCTCTCCGCCATCTCGAGCAGGAAGTAGGTGAACAGGGAGCCGGCGGGACCGCCGCCGATCACGGCAACGCGCGAGCCGTCATCGAGGAAGGCTCCGTCCTGCGCCGCGCCCTGCTGCTTCACCGCGGTAGCTGTGGTCATGGTCCACCTCTCTCCCCGGCGAACGTCGTCCGCGTATCGTGGGTGAGGCCGAGCCGGGTTGATAGGGACATTGGTCACAAGCGGACCCCGGTGGGTCGATGCCCGCCCCCCCGCCGGGATGGCATCGACACAGCGCGCTGCCAGCGGTCTTGATGCCGCGCTTGACGCCCCCGGGACACCGACCTATCCTCCCGCCCACAACCGAACATGCGGCTTTGATCGGGACGAGTACCCGTCAGGCGCCATCACAGAGACCCGGCGGGCGGTGCGAGCCGGGATGGCGGCGGCGGAGAATGGACCCGGGAGCCTCCGGACCGAACGCGGGGTGACTCGGATCGCGAGTCGCGGACGACCAGTAGGCTCCGGCGCAGAGCGCCAGCGATACAGGGCAGCGCCGATCGATCAGCCGGGCGACCGGATGCCGATCCGTCGGTCAGTGAGTGCGGCGGCAACGCCGAACGTGGGTGGCACCGCGGAAGGTTCGACCTTTCGTCCCGACAAGGACGATCAAGGTCGTTTTCGATTCCTGGGGACCTGACCCATGACGGACCCGCTCAGCCTCACCGAAGTCAAGCGCCTCGCCGGCACCGCCGACACGATCCTCCTGCGCGCGACGCGCACCGCGGATCTCGAGACGCCGATCGGCGCCTTCCTGCGCCTCGATGACGGCATCACTCCCGCCTACCTGCTCGAGTCCGTCGAGGGCGGGGAGCGCCTCGGCCGGTACAGCTTCCTCGGGGTCGGTCCGCGACGCCTGCTGGAGGTTCGCGACGGCACGGCGTTCACGACCACGCGTCCGGTCGGTGTCGTCGACTACGCGCCCGATCTCCCGGTCACGGAGACGGACGCTGCCGATCCGCTCGATGCGCTTCGGGCGTTCGTCCCGCGCCGCCGCGT
Source organism: uncultured Chloroflexia bacterium (assembly GCA_963715245.1). Taxonomy (GTDB): domain Bacteria; phylum Chloroflexota; class Limnocylindria; order Limnocylindrales; family CSP1-4; genus CAIXZV01. The sequence goes on along the minus strand of CAVQRM010000006.1, from coordinate 1,043,543 downwards.
CCTGCCAACCGAGGGCATGCCCCGCTTCACCGGCGGGGCGGTGGGTGCGCTGAGCTACGACGCCATCGCCTCGTTCGAGCCGTCCGTGCCGCTGCCGGACCGGGACCCGGTCGGTGTCCCCTCGCGGCGTTCATCGAGACGGACCTCGTGCTCGTGTTCGACCACCTGACCCACCAGCTGAGCGCCATCGCGTCCCTGCATACCGAGGCACCGGACCTCGAGGGCCGGTACCGGATCGCGGAGCGGGCGATCTTCGAGGCGCTCGAGCAGACGGCCCGGCCCAGCCAGGCGGAGATGACGGCCGCCGTCGCCCGCTCGGGCCCGGCGCACGGCACGGCCGGCCCCACGGGCCTCGGCCAGATCGACACCTCGCTCGGCCGCGACGAGTACATCGGTGCCGTCGAGCGGGCCAAGGATGCGATCGCCGCGGGTGAGGCGATCCAGGTCGTGCTCGCCCGCCGCCAGTCGTTCGACCTGCCCGCCGGATCGGACGGCGCGCCGATCGACGGCATCGGCCTGTATCGCGCCCTCCGGCGCGTCAACCCGAGCCCGTACCTGTTCTTCACCCGCACACCGGGGATAGAGGTCGTGGGCGCTAGCCCGGAGCTGCTGCTCCAGGTCTCCGGCGACCGCATGACCACGCACCCGATCGCCGGCACGCGGCCCCGCGGCCAGACCCCGTCGGACGACGAGCGCCTCGCCGACGAGCTCCGTCGGGACCCCAAGGAGCGGGCGGAGCACGTGATGCTCGTGGACCTGGGGCGGAACGACCTCGGGCGCGTCGCGCGGCCTGGGACGGTCACCACCAGCCAGTACATGGAGGTCGAGCGCTACAGCCATGTCCTCCACCTCGTGAGCCACGTCGAGGCGAAGCTGCGCGCCGACCTCGACGCGCTCGACGCCCTGCGCTCGGTGTTCCCGGCGGGCACGCTCACCGGTGCTCCGAAGATCCGCGCCATGCAGCTGATCGCCGCCGCCGAGGGCGAGCGGCGCGGCCTGTATGGTGGGGCCGTGGGCTATCTCGGCTACGACGGCAACCTCGACACGGCGATCACGATCCGCTCCGCCGTGCTCAAGGACGGCCAGGCCCACGTGCACACGGGCGCGGGGATCGTCGCGAAGAGCATCCCCGAGTCCGAGTTCGAGGAGACCGAGCACAAGGCCGCGGCGATGCGCCGGGCGATCGAGCTGGCGGCGGCACCGGCCATCTCCCGGCCCGCGCCGGCGGCCCCGGACGAGGGTGGGCGCGGCGGATCGGGTGAGCCGGGCGAGGCGGGCGAGCCGGGTGCGCCCCCGGAGGCCGCGCCCCGATGATCCTCATGATCGACAACTACGACTCGTTCACGTTCAACCTCGTCCAGGCCCTCCAGGCCGCGGGGGCGGACGTGCGGGTCGTGCGCAACGACCGCATCACCGCCGAAGAGGTCGAGGCGCTCGCCGACGACCCGGCGGCCGACCTCCGCGGGATCGTGATCTCGCCGGGGCCCGGCGACCCGGGTGCCGCCGGCGTCTCCGTCGACACGATCCGGATCGCGGCGGCCCGCGAGATCCCGCTCCTCGGTGTCTGCCTCGGCATGCAGTCGATGGGCGCCGCCTGGGGCGCCTCGATCGTGCGCGCGCCGACGCTCGTCCACGGCGAGGCCAGCGAGGTCGTCCACGACGGGACGGGCCTGCTCGAGGGCATGCCCGAGACATTCCCGGCCGCGCGCTACCACTCGCTGTGCGTGGACCCGGCGACGCTCCCCGCCGAGCTCTATGTGACCGCGACCAGCCCCGAGGACGGCGTCGTGATGGGCCTCCGCCACCGGTCGCTGCCGATCGAAGGCGTCCAGTTCCACCCCGAGTCCGTGCTCACGCCCGACGGCCCGCACCTGCTTGCCAACTTCCTCCGGCTCGCCGGGGAGGGGGAGGCCTCGCGGCTGGACGCCCTGACCGGCTCGTTCGCGACGCGGGGCATGGCCGAGGCGCCCGCCGCTGGTGGTGACGCCGAGTCCGCCGCCGGCGCCGCGCCGGCTGGGGCCGCCCGATGAGCGAGCAGCTCCGCGCCGCGCTGACGACGATCGTCGACGGCGGGACGCTCACCCTCGACGAGGCACGCCTCGCCATGGGCGAGGTCATGGACGGCGAGGCGACACCGTCGCAGCTGGCCGCGCTCCTGATGGGCCTGCGCATGCGCGGCGAGACCGTCGACGAGCTGGCGGGTTTCGCCTCCGCGATGCGCGAGCGCGTGGTGCGTGTCGAGGCGCCGGCCGGCGCGATCGACGTCGTCGGGACGGGCGGCGACGGCTCGGGGACGTTCAACATCTCGACCACCGCGGCACTCGTCGTCGCGGCGGCGGGGGTCCCGGTCGCGAAGCACGGCAACCGGGCGATCACGTCGAAGTCGGGATCGGCGGACGTGCTGGATGCCCTCGGAGATCCGGATCGACCACGACGCGGCGTCCGCCGGCCGGGCGCTCCGGGAGCACGGCTTCGCGTTCCTGTTCGCCCCGACCTTCCACCCGGCGATGCGCCACGCGGGCCCCACCCGCCGCGAGATCGGCGTCCGGACCGCGTTCAACCTGCTCGGGCCGCTCACGAACCCTGCCGGGGCGACGCGCGGGCTCATCGGCGTGGGGGTCGCCGAGGCGGCGCCGCGGATCGCGGAGGTCGTCGCGCGTCTCGGGACCGACCGCACGTTCGTGATCCACGGCGACGGGGTGGACGAGCTTCCGCTCGACGACACGGGGGTGCTGTACGCGGTCACGCCCGACGGCGTGGAGCGCCACGAGATCCGGGCCTCCGCGCTTGGCTTCAAGCCCGCCGCGACGACGAAGCTGCGCGGCGGGTCGGCCGACGAGAACGCTCGCCTGGTCGAGGGCGTCCTGCGCGGGCGAGCCCGGCGTCCGCCGGGACGTCGTGCTGCTCAATGCCGGTGCGGCGCTGCTCGTCGCCGGGGCGGCGGACCGGCTCGAGGACGGGATCGAGAAGGCCGCGTTCACGGTCGATGCGGGCCTCGCCGCGGCGCTGCTGGCGGCCCTCCGTGCGGAGCGCCGCGCCGCCGAGGCCGCGACGGCATCGGGGGCCGGCACGTGACGCTCGCGGCGCGAGGAGTCGCCGGCCCGAAGCCCGCGTCGGTCGTCCGGGCGATCGCCGCGCGACGCCTGGCGGACGTGACCCCCGAGCTCGATGCGCTCGGGAGCGCCGGGCTCCGTCGGGGCGTCGCCGCCGCGCCAGAGCCGCGCCCGATCGCCGATGTGCTCGCCGCGCCCGGCCTCCACCTCATCGCCGAGCTCAAGCGTCGCTCCCCGTCGGCCGGCACGATCGTCGAGGGCGACGACGCCGTCGCTCGGGCCCGCGCCTACGCCGCGGGCGGTGCCTCCGCCATCTCCGTCCTGTGCGAGCCGCACTGGTTCGGCGGCTCGGTCGACGACCTCCGGGCCGTCCGCGCCGCCGTGTCCGTGCCGGTCCTCGCGAAGGAGTTCATCGTCGATCCCCGGCAGCTCGACCTCCTCCGGGCTGCCGGGGCCGACCTCGTCCTGCTGCTTGCCGTGCTCCACCCCGCCAGGCGCCTGGCGCGGCTCGTCGCTGCCGCGCACGACCTCGGGCTCGAGCCCCTCGTGGAGGCGCACGACGCGCGCGAGCTCGAGGCTGCGGTCGGGACAGGCGCCCGGCTCATCGGCATCAACAACCGGGACCTGCGGTCGCTCGACGTCGATCCGGAGCGGGCGGTCCGCCTCCGTGAGCTCGTCCCGGACGATCGCCTCGCCATCGCCGAATCCGGCGTCCGTGACCCGGCGACCATCGCCCGCTGGCGGGCGACCGGGTTCGACGCGGCGCTCGTCGGCGAGGCGCTCATGCGCTCCGTGGATCCGTCGGCGGCCGCGCTCGCGTTTGTGGCCGCGGGCCGGTATCCGGCCGATCCGGCGCAGCTCGCCCGCCTGCCGCACGTCAAGATCTGCGGCATCACCGACGAGGCCGGGGTCCTCGCCGCGGTGCGGGCCGGCGCCGACGCCATCGGGCTCAACTTCGCCCCGGGCACGCCCCGCGAGCTGACGCTGGAGGAGGGTGCGGCCCTGGCCGCGCTCGCGCGTGCCGCGGCGCCGGCGGGCGCACGCCCGGAGATCGTCCTCGTGACCGCGAACCTGCCGCCCGATCGCCTGGCGGCGGTCGTCGCGGCGATCGATCCGGACGCCGTTCAGCTCAACGGGGACGAGCCGCCGGCCGACGTCGCCCGGACCGGCCGCCCGACGTGGAAGGCGCTCCGGGTGGCCGCGGGGCAGCCGGCCTCCCAGGTCGTCGCCGCCGCCCGCGCGTTCCTCGATGCCGGCGCCACGCGGATCCTGCTCGATGCCGCCGGCGGACCGCACCCCGGCGGTACCGGGATGCGGGTGGACGTCGCGCTCGCGGCCGCCGTGGCGCGCGAGGTCCCGATCACGCTCGCGGGCGGGCTCGACCCGGCCAACGTCGCGGGCGCCGTGCTCGCGATCCCGGCGACGGGCGTCGACGTCGCATCGGGGACCGAGCATCCGCGGGTGCCCGGCGTCCGCCCGCGGAAGGACCCCCTTCGCGTCGCCCTGTTCACGAAGCGGGCGCGGGACGCGCGACGCCATCGGCCCAACGTCCCGTCCGGGCCGACGCCGGTCCACGCAGGGCTGATGGAGGTCGATTCCGGCGGCCGCTGGGGGATGGAGCGCGACTTCGGTGGCCGGTACGTTCCGGAGACGCTCGTCGGCGCGCTGGAGCAACTCGAGACCGCGTACGACGCGCTCCGCCACGATCCCCGCTTCTGGGCCGAGCTGGACGAGCTCCTCGCCCGGTTCGCGGGCCGCCCGACCGCGCTCTACCGCGCGGACAACCTCGCCGCGGAGGTGCATGGCCGAGGCGGCGATCCGGCGCCGTGAGCAGGCGCGGCCGTGGGCCCGCGCTCCCCGGCGTGCTCCGCCTGTACCTCAAGCGCGAGGACCTGACGCACACGGGCGCTCACAAGATCAACAACGCGCTCGGACAGGCGCTCCTCACCCGGCGGCTCGGCAAGACTCGCGTCATCGCCGAGACCGGCGCCGGCCAGCACGGTGTCGCGACGGCGACGGCGTGCGCCCTCCTCGGCCTGCCGTGCGTCGTGTTCATGGGCGAGGAGGACATCCGCCGCCAGGCGCCGAACGTGCTCCGCATGCGCGCCCTCGGCGCGGAGGTCCGCTCCGTCACGTCGGGCACCGCCACCCTCAAGGACGCCGTCAACGAGGCGATGCGCGACTGGGTCACGAACGTCGAGACCACGCACTACGTTCTGGGCTCCGCGATGGGCCCGCACCCGTATCCGACGATCGTGCGCGACTTCCAGCGGCGGATCGGCGACGAGGCGGCCGCCCAGCTGCGCGACCTGGAGGGACGGCTGCCGGACATGGCGCTCGCGTGCGTCGGCGGCGGGTCGAACGCGATCGGGCTGCTCGCCCGGTTCATCGGCGAGCCGTCCGTCCGGCTCGCGGTGGCCGAGGCCGCCGGCGATGGCGTCGACACCGGGCGCCACGCGGCGGCGATCGTCGGCGGGACCCCCGGCATCCTCCACGGGTCGCGGTCGCTCATGCTCCAGGACCGCGACGGGCAGGTCGTCGAGGCGCACAGCGCGTCGGCCGGCCTCGACTACCCGGGGATCGGGCCGCAGCTCGCGGCGCTGGCCGAGGGCGGCCGACTCGAGGTGGCGACGGCCACCGACCGCGAGGCGATCGCCGCGATGAAGACGACGACGCGCGCCGAGGGGATCCTGCCCGCGCTCGAGACCGCGCACGCGGTGGCTGCCCTGCCCAAGCTCCTGGCCGGGATCGAGGGATCCGCCCAGGGCTGGGGCGAGGAGGCCGTCGTGCTCCTCGGCTTCTCGGGGCGCGGCGACAAGGACCTCGCCGCCCTCGAGCGGTTCGCCGACGTCGAGCCATGGGACACGAGCCGGTGAGCGCCGCGGTCGCGGTCGCGCACACCAACGAGACCGCGGGCGCCCGCCGGATCGCGGCCGCGTTCGCCGCCGCGCGCGAGTCCGGGCGTGCGGCGCTCGTCCCGTACGTGGTGGCGGGGTTCCCGGACGCGGACACGTCCTTCGCGGCCGCGTGCGCGGCGATCGACAACGGGGCGGACCTGCTCGAGGTCGGGCTGCCGTACTCGGACCCGCTGGCGGACGGCGCGACGCTCCAGCGGGCGTCGCAGGGCGCGCTTGCCGCGGGGGCGACGTTCGACCGCAGCCTCGCCCTCGTCGGGCGGATCGCCGCCGCGCGCCCCGGGATCCCGGTCGTCGCCATGGGGTATGCGAACCAGCTTATCGGCGGCGGGGACGGCCGGGACCGGGCCCGGGCGCTGGCCGCGGCCGGGGTCGCCGGGGTGATCGTCGCAGACCTCACACCCGACGAGGGTGCCCCGTTCGAGGCGGTCGCGGCCGAGGCCGGGATCGCCGTCGTCTATCTCGTCGCCCCCACGTCGTCGGAGACGCGTCGCGCAGCCGTCGCCGCGCGCAGCGGCGGGTTCCTGTACTGCGTCTCGCTGGTCGGGGTCACCGGGGCGCGGACCTCCCTGCCGTCCACGGTCGCGAGGCTCGTCCGGGACGTGACGGCGGTCTCGCCGGTGCCAGTCGCCGTCGGGTTCGGGGTGTCCAGGCCGGCCCACGTCCGCGCGATCGCAAGGGCGGGCGCGGACGGGGTGATCGTCGCGTCGGCGCTCGTCGACGCCCTCGGCGAGGACGGCTCGGACGTGGCGGCGCTGGGCGCGCTCGTCGCGCGCCTGCGGGCGGCGACGACCCGCTGAGTCGGGCCTCGCCTGTTCCGCGGCCCGGTCGGCCCCGGAATGTTGACGCCGCCTGACCTCAACCCGTGCGACCCTCCGGTCATGAGCCGTCCGCTGCGGGTCCTCGTGGAGACGACCCCGAAGAAGACGTACGTGTCCGCGCTCGATTGGCCGGGCCTCGCGCGGGGCGCGCGGACCGAGGACGAGGCGATGGAGCTCCTGATCGCTGCGCTTCCGCGCTTCGCGCAGGTCGCCAGCCTGGCCGGGGAGCGTTTCGATCCCACCGAGCAGGACATCGAGGTTGCCGAATCCGCTGCGGGCGATGCGAGCACCGCGTTCGGCATTCCCGCGGTGATCGCGGCGGCGGACCGCCACCCTGTCGACGCCCACGAGGCACGCCGGCTCGCCGCGTTCGTGGAGGCCGCCTGGGCCGAGTTCGACGTCGTTGTGGCAGCCGCGCCCGAGTCGCTGCGCAAGGGGCCGCGCGGCGGCGGTCGGGATCGGAGGCAGATCGTCGATCACGTGCGCGGCGCGGACGCCGCCTATGCGGGCGTCCTCGGCATCAAGGCGAAGGCGGACACCACGACGCAGGTGGAGGCGCTGCGGGCCGCGGTCGTCGAGGTGCTCCGTGTGCCGTCGGACGGCAGCCCGATCGCGGGGCGGAAGTGGCCGCCGCGGTACGCCGCCCGCCGGATCGCGTGGCACGCCATCGACCACGCGTGGGAGATCGAGGACCGGACCGACCCCGCCTGAGATCCCCGGGTCCCGTTCGTCCGCTCCATCCGGCACCCCGGCGGGCGGGCACGCCTGGGCGCATTCGGGTCCTTCGGCCGGTCTGCGGCGGTATGTGTCCGGGACATACTCGGCGGGTCGGTCCGTCGAAGGAGGAGTGCCCGGCCCGTGGATCCGCTGATGCTCGCGCGGTGGCAGTTCGGGATCACCACCGTCTACCACTTCCTGTTCGTGCCGCTCACGATCGGGCTCGCCTTCTCGGTTGCCGGGTTCCAGACCGCGTGGTACCGGACCGGCAAGGAGCAGTACCTCCGGCTCACCCGGTTCTTCGGCGAGCTGTTCCTCATCAACTTCGCGCTGGGCATCGTCACGGGGATCGTGCAGGAGTTCCAGTTCGGCATGAACTGGAGCGAGTACAGCCGGTTCGTGGGCGACATCTTCGGCGCGCCGCTCGCGATCGAGGGCCTGCTCGCGTTCTTCCTCGAGTCGACGTTCCTGGGCCTGTGGATCTTCGGCTGGGGCCGTCTCTCGAAGGGCGTCCACCTCGCGACGATCTGGATCGCGGCGATCGCGGCCGCGCTCTCCGCCTACATCATCCTCGCCGCGAACTCGTGGATGCAGCACCCGGTGGGCTACACGATCAACGAGGAGGCCGGCCGCGCGGAGCTCACGGACTTCCTCGCGGTGCTGACGAACTCGACCGCCCTGATCACGTTCCCGCACACGATCGCGGCGGCGTTCATGACGACGGGTGCGTTCATCGCCGGCATCGCGATGTGGCGGCTCGTCAAGGGACGGGCGAACCCGGAGGTGGAGCGACCGTTCCGAACGGCCGCCAAGGTCGGTGCCTGGATGCTGCTCGTCTCGGGCGTGGCCGTGGCGGTGACCGGCGACATCCAGGGCAAGATCATGACCGAGCAGCAGCCGATGAAGATGGCGGCCGCCGAGGCGCTCTGGGAGACCGAGCAGCCCGCGTCGTTCTCGATCTTCACGATCGGCACGCCCGACGGCTCCGAGGAGATCTTCTCGATCCGGATCCCGTACCTGCTCTCGTTCCTCGCGACCGGCGACTTCAACGGCAAGGTCGAGGGGATCAACGATCTCCAGCGGATGGAGGAGGAGCGGTTCGGCCCGGGCGACTACACGCCCAACACGCCGGTCACGTACTGGACCTTCCGGTGGATGATCGGGATGGGCGCCATCGCGGCCGCCGCGGCTGCCTGGTTCCTGTGGAAGCTGCGCAAGGGCGGTGTCCCGAGCCGCGGCGCCGTGGCGATCGCTGTCGCGCTCCCGTTCCTGCCGCTGCTCGCGAACTCCTTCGGCTGGATCTTCACCGAGGTCGGGCGCCAGCCCTGGATCGTGTACGGCCTGATGTTCACCGCGCCCGCGGTGACGCCGACGAACCCCGCCTGGCAGGTTGCGCTGACGATGATCGGGTTCACGCTGCTCTACGGCCTCCTCGCCGTGATCATGCTCGCGCTCGTCGTCCGCCGGGTCAGGGACGGCCTGCCACCGGCGACGGCCGACACCGGCTTCGAGCACGAGGCCGAGCCCATGCCGGCCCTCGGGTACTAGGAGGACCGCGACGATGGAGCTCACGACCGTCTGGTTCATCCTGATCGCGATCCTGTGGATCGGCTACTTCATCCTCGAGGGGTTCGACTTCGGGGTGGGCATGCTGCTGCCCGTCATCGGCCGCAACGAGCCCGAGCGGCGCGCGATGCTGCGCACGATCGGCCCTGTCTGGGACGGCAACGAGGTGTGGCTGATCGTCGCCGGTGGAGCGACGTTCGCGGCGTTTCCCGAGTGGTACGCGACGCTGTTCTCGGGGTTCTACCTCGCGCTGTTCCTGATCCTCGTCGCGCTCATCGTGCGCGGCGTCGGGATCGAGTACCGCAACAAGCGCGGGAGCGCGGCCTGGCGACAGCGGTGGGACGCGGCGATCGCGATCTCGAGCGCGGTCCCGGCCCTGCTGTGGGGCGTGGCGTTCGCGAACATCGTGGCCGGCACCCCGATCGACGCGAACGGCCAGTTCCAGGGCGACCTGCTCACGCTGCTCAACCCGTTCGCGCTCGTCGGCGGGCTCACGACGCTGCTCCTGTTCCTGGCCCACGGCCTCACGTTCCTCGTCCTCAAGACCGACGGCGAGATTCGGGAGCGGGCGCGTGCGCTCGTCCTGCCCGTGGGCGGGGTGGCCGCGGTGGTCGCGGTCGTGTTCCTTGCCTGGGCGACCATCAGCACCGGCACGCAGGCGTCGGCGGTGATCGCGGGGGCGGCGGCGATCGCGTTCCTCGGGTCGTTGGTCGCAAGCTTCCTGAAGCGGGAGGGTTGGGCGTTCAGCCTGTCGTCCCTCACGATCGCGTTCGCGGTGGCGAGCCTGTTCACCGCCCTGTTCCCGGATGTGATGCCGTCGTCGCTCGACCCCGCGTGGAGCCTCACCACGACGAACGCGGCGTCGACGCCGTACACGCTCACGATCATGACCGTGGTCGCGGTGATCTTCGTCCCGCTCGTCCTGCTCTACCAGGGGTGGACGTACTGGGTGTTCCGCAAGCGGGTGACCGTGCCCCGGGCGACCGTCGAGCCCTGATCCGACCTGACGTCCCGGCCGTGTCCCCTCGGCCCGCCGCGCACCCGCCGTGAGCCCGCCATGACCGCGCCATGAACCCGCACCACCGCCGCCTCCTCGCCTCCGGACGCGGCGCGACTCGCCCGCTCGCGGGGGCCGTCGCGCTCGGCCTCGTGGCGGCGCTGCTCGCGGTCGGGCAGGCTGTGCTCCTCGCGCGTGTCATCGCCGGCGCGTTCCTGGGCGGGGAGGGGATCGAGGCGCTTGCAGCGCCGCTCCTCCTGCTCGGCCTCGTGCTCGCCGCGCGGGCCGCCCTCGGGTGGGGATCGGAGATCGTCGCGCAGCGGATCAGTGGCTCGGTCAAGGCGTCCCTGCGTCTCGCGCTCCTGGAGCGCGCGGTCGCGCTGGGACCGCGCTGGGCGGCGGAGCGCTCGAGCGTGGAGCTCACGCTCCTCGCGACGCGCGGGCTGGATGCGCTGGACGCGTACTACGGGCGATATCTGCCACAGCTCGCGCTGGCGGTCGTCGTCCCGGTCGTCGTCATCGGGTGCCTGGCGGCGGTCGACCTCGTGGCCGCGCTGACCGTCGCCTTGACGGTGCCGCTGATCCCGGTGTTCATGGTCCTCGTCGGCCGGTTGTCGGAGGCGCACCGTGCCCGGCGATGGCGCTCGCTGTCGCTGCTGGCACACCGCTTCGGCGACGTGGTCGCCGGCCTGCCCACCCTCCGCGCCTACGGACGCGCCGACGCACAGGTCACGATCCTCCGCGCGATCACCGACCGCTACCGGACGACGACGCTCGCGACCCTCAGGGTGGCATTCCTGTCCGCGCTCGTCCTGGAGCTGCTGGCGACGATCTCGGTTGCCCTCGTCGCGGTCGGCGTCGGGCTGCGGCTCGTGGAGGGCACGCTGACGCTCGAGGTGGGCCTGTTCGCGCTCGTCCTGGCGCCGGAGGCGTACCTGCCGCTCCGCCGCCTCGGCGCGGAGTTCCACGCGTCCGAGGAGGGCCTCACGGCTGCGGCGACCGCCTTCGAGGTCATCGACTCGCCGGCCGGCGACGCAGTGACGGGCCTGCCCGTACCCGGGGGGATCGCGGCGATCGTGGTCGACGGCGTGTCGGTCGCCCAGCCGGGCCGCGAGATCCTGGCACCCGATGGGTTGACGCTCACGGCGCGGCGCGGCGAGCTCGTCGCGATCACCGGGCCGTCGGGGGCCGGGAAGAGCACGCTGCTGGCCGCCGTGCTCGGCTTCGTCGAGCCGACGTCCGGGCAGGTCCAGGTCCGCGGTGACGACGGTTCGGCGATCGACGTAGGCGATCTCGCGTCCGGCGCGTGGCGACGGACGGTCGCGTGGGTCCCGCAGGCCCCGTACCTGTTCGCGGGCACGGTGGCGGAGAACGTGCGGCTGGGGGCCGACGCCCTCCGCGACGACGACGTGACGGCCGCGCTGGCTGCGGTCGGTCTCGGCGCCGTGCCGCCCGACCTCGTTCTCGGCGAGCGCGGGTCCGGGCTGTCGTCCGGCCAGCGGCGGCGGGTCGGGATCGCCCGTGCCATCGCCCGGCGGACCCCGGTGCTCCTGCTCGACGAGCCGACCGCGGGTCTCGACGCGGAGGCCGAGGCCGCCGTGCTGGGCGCCGTCCGTGCCGCGGCCGACGCGGGGACGATCGTGCTGCTCGTCGCACACCGGCCGGGCGCGATCGCGGGTGCCGACCGCGTGGTCCCCGTGACGTGGTCGGCCGTCGAGGCGGCGTCGGGGACGGACGATCCGGCGCTGCTCGCGGCCGAGCCAGCCCTGCCGCCGCTGACCGGGGCGGCGACGTGAGCGGGCTGCGCTCGATCCTCCACCTCGGTCGGCCGGTCCGTCCGCGTCTGCTGCTCGCGATCGTGGCCGGCGCCGGGGCCGCGGCCTGCGCCGTCGGGCTCGCGGCAACCTCCGCCTGGCTCATCTCGCGCGCTGCAGAGCAGCCGCCGATGCTCACGCTGATGGTCGCGATCACGGCGGTGCGGGCGTTCGGCATCGGCCGCGGCGTGCTCCGGTACGCGGAGCGGCTGACCGCGCACGACGCGGCGTTCCGCATCCTCGGCGAGCTGCGGGGGACGGTCTATGCGCGGCTCGCCCGCCTGGCACCATCGGGTCTCGCGGAGCTCCGGTCGGGCGACCTCCTCGCGCGGCTCATCGGGGACGTCGACGGCCTCGCCGACCTGTGGCTCCGGGTCCTCCTGCCGTACGCGTCCGCGGCCCTCGTCTCGATCGGGACGATCGCCATCATCTGGTGGCTCGCGCCCGCTGCCGGGCTCGTGCTCGCGCTGTCGCTGCTCGTCACGGCCGTCGTCGCGCCGCTCGCGTCGCTGGCGGTCGCGCGTCGCGCGGAGGCGGGTCTCGCACCGTCGCGCGGTGCGCTTGCGGACTCGTCCCTGGACCTCCTGCGCGGCGGCCCGGAGCTCCTCGCCGCGGGGGCGGCACCGCGGGCGCTGGCGGCGGTCGCGGCGGTGAACGCGCGACTTGCCGGCGCGGAACGCCGCGCGGCCCTCGGGGCGGGCGTCGGCACGCTCGTCGCCGGGCTCGCCTCGGGCGCGTCGGTGTGGCTGGCGCTCATCGTGGGCATCGTCAGCGTGAGGGACGGAAGCCTCGCAGGCGTGGCACTAGCCGTCGTCGCACTCACGCCGATCGCCGCCCACGAGGTCGTCGCGCCGCTCGTGCCGGCCGCCCGGCAGCTGCCCGGGCTGGCCGCGTCGGCGGCGCGGGTGACCGATATCCTCCGGCGACCCGACCCCGTTCCCGATCCTGCGACGCCGGTCGCCGTCCCCGACGGGCCCTTGGGGCTTCGTGCCGATGGGCTCCGCCTGCGCTACCCCGGCGCCGATCGTGACGCGCTGGCGGCGCTCGATCTCGACATCGCGGCGGGCTCCCGGGTCGTGGTGACTGGATCGTCGGGGTCGGGCAAGTCCTCGTTGGCGGCGGCGTGCCTCCGCTTCCTGGACCCGGCCGGCGGCACGCTCGAGCTCGTGGCGGACGACGGCCGGGTCGAATTGCGATCGCTCGACGGGGATGCGGTCCGGCGGGCGGTCGTCCTGTGCGAGCAGGATCCGCACGTGTTCGACGCCTCGATCGCGGACAACCTGCGGCTGGCGCGGCCCGGCTGCCCGGACTCGGACCTGGAACGGGCCCTCGACGCCGCGCGGCTCCTCGACTGGGTGCGGACGCTGCCGCTCGGCCTCGCGACGCCGGCCGGCGAGCACGGCGCCCGCCTGTCCGCCGGGCAGCGGCAGCGGCTCGCCCTCGCTCGCGCGCTGCTCGCCGACGGCCGGATCCTCGTCCTCGATGAGCCCACCGAGCACCTCGACGAACCGACGGCACGCGCCTTCGTCGCGGACCTCGTCACGATCACGACCGGGCGGACGGTCCTCGTCCTGACGCATCGCCCGGACCTGTTCCCATCGACGGACTGGGCGCACGGGGCGAGCCTTCGCCCGGTCTGACGCCGCCTCGACAGGCGGGGCGGCGGGCGGCGGTCGCGACGCGCTCCGAAACGTGGCTGGCGGCTACCCGCTCCGGAACGGCGCGTCGAGATCGGCAGGGTCGAGCGGCGCATCATCGGCGCGGAGCCCCGCCAGGCGCGCGGCACGCCCGAACAGTCCGGCCGGCGTGTGCCCCGCGTCCAGCAGCGACCGGATCGCGGTGTCGCCCTCGGCCTTCGAGAGCTTCTGTCCGGACACGCGCCGGATGAGCGGATGGTGGAGGAACGCAGGCGGCGTCTCGCGCCCCAGGAGCGCCGCGAGCCGCAGCTGGACCGGCGTCGCGTCGAGCAGGTCGCGGCCCCGGATCACGAGGTCGACGCCGTGCCGGAGATCGTCGACGACGACGCACAAGGCGTACGTCCAGTTGCCGAGCCTGTCCCGGATGAGCGGGTCGCCCGCCGTGGCCGGCTCGTCCGCCATCGGCCCGGCGAGGAGGTCGAGCCAGCGCTCGGATCCGGCCCCGACGGCGACCCGCAGGCCGGTGTCCGCTCGCTCGGTCACGCCCTGTGCCCGGCACCCGCCGGGACACCCGATACCGCGCCACGGCCGGCCGTTGTCCGCCTCCCAGCGGGCGAACGTCGCGCGCGAGCAGGCGCAGGCGTAGACGACCCCGGCCGAGCGCAGCTGCTCGAGCGCCCGCTCGTACTCCGGCGCGGCGTCGGACTGGCGGTACGGCGTGGTGCCGGCGAACGCGCCCGGCGCCGGCTCGTCCGGCACGACGCCCAGCCTGGCGAGGTCCTCATGGAGCGCCCGCTCAAGCTCGGGGCGCGAGCGCTGCCGATCATGGTCCTCGACCCGGAGGATGACCCGCCCCCCCGTCGCCCGGGCGATCCCCCAGACATAGAGGACGTTGACCAGGTGGCCGAGGTGGAGGAAGCCCGTCGGCGCGGGCGCGAAGCGGGTGACCGGGGATGCCGGCAGGACCCGCGGGTCCGGGAGGGCCGTCCCCGTCACCGCGGGGACGAACAGCTCACCCTCGTCGTCAGGCGTCGCCGGATCGTCCGTCATGGCTCCGGTCCTTCGTCTCGAGCGTCCGCGTCGCCGCCACGACGCGCCGGTAGATCGAGAGCAGGTCCGCCTGGGACAGGGGGCCGCCGTTTGCCATCGCGACGCGCAGCAGCACCTCTCGCTCCCGCTCGGGGTCATGGACGGCACGGCGTCCGGCGAGCGCCTTCGCCCGGCCGGCCTGGCGCCCGAGCGTCGCGCGCTCGTTGAGGAGCTCGACGATCCGCTTGTCGAGCTCGTCGATACGATCCCGGGTGCGGGCAAGCTCGAGCGCCGCGTCGTCCCGCTCGGCGGCCGTCGGCCGGCGCGTGGCGGGCTTCCTGCCCGGTTCCTTCGGTCCGCTGCTGGTCACGCGCCACCTCCGGATCCATGCGCGATCTCCTCGAGCGCGACGTGGTAGCCGCGCGCGCCGAGGCCAGCAACCGATCCGGCGGCGACGTCGTGCAGGAAGTTCACCTTGCGAAACTCGTCGCGCTGCCACGGATCGGACAGGTGGACCTCCCAGAACGGCAGCGCGATCCCGACCAGCGCGTCGCGCAGCGCCACGGAGGTGTGCGTCAGCCCTGCGGCGTTGACGATCACGGCGTCGAAGTCGCGGACGTGGAGGCGGTCGATGAGCGCGCCCTCGTGGTTCGACTGGAAGAACTCGACGTCGAGCCCAAGCTCCGCGGCCCGCGCGGCGATCCCCGCGTGGATCTCCGCAAGCGTCTCCGTTCCGTAGATGTGCGGCTCTCGCGTGCCAAGCAGGTTGAGGTTGGGGCCCTGGAGGACGAGAACGCGCGTCATTCCGGTGCTCCCGATGCTGCGCCCGACCCGGCGAGGATGGTCTCGGCCGCCGCTGCGACGAGCTCGGGGGGAACGTCGTCGCGGATGAGGGACCCGGTAGCGGTCGGCAGCACCCAGCGGAGCCGTCCCGCGCTGTGCTTCTTGTCGGTACCGATCGCCTCGAGCACGGCTCCGAGCGAGTAGGGGAGTGGAGCACGGCCCAGCTCCAGCCGGTCGAGCAGCCGGTCGATGCGGGCTCCGCGGTCCGGCGGCGTGACGCCGAGCTCACGTCCGATCAGCACCGCCGCACGCGTGCCGTACGCAACGGCCTCGCCGTGGAGCAGCGTCCTGTACCCGTCGGCGGCCTCGAGCGCGTGCCCGATCGTGTGCCCGAGGTTGAGCGCGATCCGCCCTTCGGCCACGCCCTGTTCGCGCTCGTCGGCGCTGACGACCTCGACCTTCGCCCAAGCCGAGCGCTCGACGACTTCCGCCATCGCACCGCGCTCGAACGCAGCGCCGTCCCCGTGGGCGATCGCCTCAGCCTCCGTCTCGAGCGTCGCGAAGAGCGCCTCGTCGCCCAGGGCGGCCATCTTCACCACCTCGCCCATCGCGGCCCGCAGCTGGCGCTCCGGGAGCGACCGCAGGCTGCCGACGTCGAGGATGATCGTCGACGGGTGATGGAACGCCCCGATGAGGTTCTTGCCCTCGACCAGGTCCACGCCCGTCTTCCCGCCGATCGAGGAATCCACCTGGGCCACGAGCGTCGTCGGGACGCCGATCCACGGGACGCCGCGAAGGTACGTCGCTGCGAGGAACCCGGCCGTGTCGCCGAGCGCGCCACCGCCGATGGCCACGAGGGGCTCCCGTCGCTCGACGCGCCGTCGTGCCAGGTCGCGCGCCGCGTCCTCGACGACGGGCAGCCGCTTGGCATCCTCGCCGGTTGGGAGCATGACGATCTCGACCGGCCAGCCGGCCGCGCGCAGGTCCTCCGCGATCGGCTCGCCGACGGCGCTCCAGGCTCCCGGCTCCGAGACGAGGATCGCGCGCCGCGCCTCGAGGCGGCGGAGGGCGTCGCCGATTGCCGCGGCCGAGATTCCCTCGCCGATGACCACGTCGCCGATCTTCGTCGTCGCACGCATCAGGGTCGTGCCGTCCGGCAGGCCACCGGCCGCGAGGCGCTCGACGGCGTCGACGACGCCGGTGACCTCGGCCACCCCGTTCACCCGGCTCGCGGCCCGATAGAACCGCTCGCGCGCGGCGGCGAGGTGGCGAACCCGGCTCAGCGGATCGCCGCCCTGGACGAGGGGCCTGATGGTCGGAGAGCGGCGCAGCCGTTGGGCGAGGACCTCCGGGCGCACGTCGAGCCAGACCGGCAGCCGGCCCCGGTACAGCGCCCATCGATTACGGGGATCGACCACGGCACCCCCGCCGGGGGAGATGACCCGTCGCACGTCCGGTGACGGGTCGGGCGGACCAAGCGCGGCCACCGCGTCCCGCTCGAGGCGGCGGAACTCGGACTCCCCGTCGCGCGCGAAGATCTCGGGGATCGATTGGCCGGCAGCCGCCTCGATCCGCTGATCGAGGTCGATGACCTCGGCGTTGTGCCGGGCCGCGACACGGCGCCCAACGGCGCTCTTGCCGGAACCGGGCAACCCGACGAGGACGACGTCCATCGTGGGTCAGTCGTCGCCGCCGGAGCCGGCCTCGCCACCGCCGGCGTGTCCGCCCGACCCGTCTCCTGCCATCGGTGCGTCGACGCCCGCGGTCATCCGCTCGCCCGCCCGCCGCAGGTTGTCAGCGACCTCGGCCATGCTGTCGCCGCCGGTCTTCTCGAGCAGGAAGCGGGCGAGGGTCAGCATCACCATCGCCTCGCCGATGACGCCCGCGGCGGGCACCACGGAGATGTCCGAGCGCTCGTAGTGGGCCTTCTCCACCGGCTCGCCCGTGACGAGATCCGCGGTCGGCAGCGGCCGCGCGAGCGTGGAGATGGGCTTGACCGCACCGCGTACAACGATCGGCTCGCCGTTCGAGATGCCCCCCGTCAGGCCGCCCGCGTTATTCGTGCGGTGGATCCACGTGCCGTCCGGCCGACGACCCTCGATCACGTCGTGGACCTGCGACCCGAACCGGCGCGTCTGCTCGAAGCCGAGCCCGATCTCCACGCCCTTGACGATGTTGATGCTCATGACCGCGGCCGCCAGCGCCCCGTCCAGCCGCCGATCCCAATGGACGTACGACCCGAGCCCGATCGGCGCCCCGTGGACGACCACCTCGAACACGCCGCCCACCGTGTCGCCGTTGGACCGCGCCTCGTCGATCTTCGCGATCATGGCCGTCTCTGCGTCCGGATCCGGGCATCGCAGCGGCGAGGCGTCGGCCTCATCGCGCGACCGGGTGCAGCGACCCGGGTCCACGGCGACGCCGCCGACCTCGGCCGTGAACGACCAGACCTCGATGCCCAGCTCGCGCAGGAACGCCCGGGCGACACCGCCGGCCGCGACCCGCGCCGTCGTCTCGCGCGCCGACGACCGCTCGAGCGCGTTGCGGACATCGTTGAAGCCGTACTTGAGCGAGCCCGCGAGGTCAGCGTGCCCGGGCCGGACGCGCGTGATCGGCTGGGCGCGCTTGTTGCCGCCAGCGGCAAGCTCCGCGAGCTCGGCCGCCTCCTCGTCCGTCAGCGGCGCAACCTGCATGACCCGGGTCCAGTTCGCCCAGTCGCGGTTGTCGACCTCGAGCAGGATCGGCGACCCGAGCGTCCGGCCGTGCCGGACGCCCGACAGGATCCGGGCGCGGTCGTGCTCGATCGCCTGGCGCGCCCCGCGGCCATAGCCCCGCTGGCGTCGGGCGAGGTCGACGGCGAGGTCGTCCTCGGTCAGCGCAAGGCCGGCGGGCACGCCCTCGACGACTGCGCCGAGCATCGGTCCATGGCTCTCGCCTGCGGTGATGAAGCGGAAGCGATCCATCGTCACGCGGCGGGTTCACCCGTGTCGGCGCCGGGCACCGCGTCGATCGGGGCGCCGCCGGCGGGTGCGGCGTCACCCGCGGGTTCCCCCTCGGCCGAGCGGAGCCCCTGCGACCGCGCGTCGGCGAGGGCGGTCTGCATGACCTCGAGCGGAGCCGGCTGCCCGGTCCAGAGCGCGAACGACGCTGCGCCCTGGTGTAGCAGCATCGTCTCGCCGTCGGCGATCGCGCACCCGGCGGCTGCTGCATCGCGGAGCAGGCGAGTCCGTGCGTAGATGAGGTCGAGGACGAGCAGCTCCGGCGACAGGATCTGGGCCTCCACCGGGGACTCGTCCGCCGAGAGCCCGATGGACGTCGCGTTGACGAGCAGCTTTGCCTTGGACAGCTCGGCCTCGATGATCGACTCGTGCCACGGCATCGCGCGAAGGTCCATGTGGCTCGCGCTCCGGCCGAAGTGCTTGACGAGCGACTCGGCGCGATGGAGATGGCGGTTGAACACGATGACTCGCTGGAACCCTTCGCGGATGAGCCCGTAGACCACCGCTCGTGCGCCGCCGCCCGCACCCAGCACGACAGCGTGGCGGGGCATCTTCTGGCGCCCGACGAGCTGGTCGAGGGCGACCTTGAAGCCAGGCACGTCGGTGTTGTGGCCGACGAGCTTCTTGCCCTCCTTGGTGAGCGTGTTGACGGCGCCTGTCGCATGCGCCTCCTCGGTCAGGCGGTCGACCTGCGCGACAACGCGCTCCTTGTGCGGGATGGTCACGTTGGCGCCCAGGAAGTCGTCGGTGCGCAGCTCGCCGATCGCCTCAACGAGCGCGATCGGAGCCCGGTCCCACAGCTCGTAGCGCGCGTCGATGCCGAGGTGATCGAAGGCGGCCTGCTGCATCGCGCCCGAGAGCGAATGGGCCACCGGGTGGCCGATGAGGACGACGCGCTTCGTCATGCCCGCACCTCTTCGAGTTGCTGGAAGAAGCCGGGGTAGGAGATCGCCGCCGACCCGGGTCGGCGGACGACCGTCTCGCCACCGGCGATGAGACCGGCGATCGCGAACGTCATCGCGAGCCGGTGGTCGTCATGGGTCTCGGTGACGGCCCCGGTGAGCCCGGAGCCACCAACGATCTCGATATCGTCACCCTCGACGCGCACCCGCGCGCCCAGGGCGGAGAGCCCGTCCACGATCCCCGCGATCCGGTCGGACTCCTTGTGCCGGAGCTCGCCCGCGCCGCGGATTCGCGTGGTCCCGGTTGCCGCGGCCGCGGCGAGGGCGAGGATCGGGATCTCGTCGATCGCCGCCGCCACGTCGGCGGGCGACAGGTCGACGGCCCGAAGGTCGCTGGACCGGACCACGAGGTCTGCGAGGGGCTCGCCGTCGGCTCCCCCGGGGGCCGGTCGAACGTGCTCCTCGATGGAGGCGCCCATGCGCCTGAGGATGTCGATGATGGCACGCCGGGTCGGGTTCGTGCTGACTCCTTCGAGGCGCAGCTCGGCGTCCGGGTGGATCGCGCCGGCGACGAGCCAGAACGCGGCCGCCGACGGGTCCGACGGGATCGTCTCGACGATCGCCGCGGGCGCCGCCGGACCGGTCACCCGGACGACGTGGGATCCGTCGTCGTCCGTCGCCTCCGACACGGCCACACCGCGGGCGCGGAGCATCCGCTCGGTGTGGTCGCGGGTCGCGACCGCCTCGGTCACCACCGTCTCGCCGTCTGCTGCGAGGGAGGCGAGCAGGATGGCCGACTTGACCTGTGCGCTCGGCACCGGCGTCCGGTACTCGATCGGGGTGAGCCGCGCGCGCCCCGTGATCGCCAGGGGCAGCAGCGTGCCGCCTCGCCGCCCGCCGAACGAGGCGCCCATCGCCGCGAGCGGCTCCGTGACGCGACCCATCGGCCGGCGCCGGAGCGAGTCGTCGCCGTCGAGCACCGCGAACAGGTCGCGGCCCGCGAGCAGGCCGGCGACGAGACGGGTCGTGGTCCCGGAGTTGCCACAGTCCAGGATGCGCTCGGGCTCAGCCAGCCTCGCCCCGCCCGGCGAGACCACGCGGTAGTCCACGCGCCGGTCGTGCACGGCAAGGCGCTCGACGGTCGCGCCCAGGGCCGTCGCGATCGCCGCGGTGGATCGGACGTCCTCGCCATCACCCGCGGCCGTGATGGTGCTCTCGCCGGCGGCGAGGATCGCGAGCAGCAGCGCCCGGTGCGAGATGGACTTGTCGCCGGGCAGCGCGGGCGACCCGCGCAGGCGCGCCGCACGGCGGACGACGAGCGAGTCGTCGTGGACCCCGCCGGCAGGGCGGGCGGCATCGCGGTCGAGGGGCATGGCGCCCGGGGAGCCGCCGGCCATGCCCGTCAGGCTCCCGCTGCGCCGGTGGTGGCGCCGTCATCGCGGAGCAGGTCGCCGTGGAGGTCCTTCACGTGCGCGTGCACGCCCGTGATTGCCGTCATCATCGACTCGAACATCTCGAAGTCGAGCTGCTGCTCGGCGTCCGAGAGCGCGTCGTCCGGTCGCGGGTGGACCTCGACCATGATCCCGTCCGCGCCGACCGCCACGCCGCCGATCGCGAGCGGCTTGACGAGCCACCGCTTTCCCGTCGCGTGCGACGGGTCGACGATGACCGGCAGGTGCGTCAGGTGGTGCATGAGGGGCACGGCCGTGAGATCGAGCGTGTTGCGGGTCGAGGTCTCGAAGGTCCGGATCCCGCGCTCGCAAAGGATGATCTGGGGATTCCCGGCCGACGCGACGTACTCGGCTGCCATCAGCCACTCCTCGATCGTCGCCCCGTACCCACGCTTGAGCATGACCGGCCTGCCCGCGCGCCCGCACGCGAGCAGCAGCGAGAAGTTCTGCATGTTGCGGGTGCCGATCTGGAGGATGTCCGCATACTCCGCGACGATGTCGACCTGGCTCGGCTCCATGACCTCAGTGATCACGGGCATGCCGGTCCGTTCGCGAGCCTCGGCGAGGTACCGGAGGCCCTCCACGCCCAGGCCCTGGAAGCTGTACGGGCTCGTCCGGGGCTTGAATGCCCCGCCACGGATGATCGTCGCGCCGTGTGCGGCGACGAAGTCCACCGTCTCGATGAGCTGGTCCCGGCTCTCCACCGAGCACGGCCCGGCCATGACCGTCAGGCTTCCGTCGCCGACGACTGCGTCCATGACCCGGATCTCGGTGTTCTCGGGGTGGAACTCGCGGGAGACGAGCTTGTAGGGCTTCGAGATCGGGGTGACGGTGGCGACGCCGGGCGTCGCCTCGAGCCGTGCCTTGAGCTGCTCGCGCCGCTTGCCGAGCTCGCCGACGACGGCGATCACCGTCCGGTGCTCGCCGGCGTTCTCGAACGGCGTGAGCCCCTCGGCCAGGATCAGGCCCTTCACGCCGATGACCTCGGCCTCGGTGGCTCCGGCCCGCATCACCACGAACATGTCGTCTCGGTCCTTCGTTGCCTTGTCGCGAGGGAACAAAAAAGCAGAGGTCTGGGACCTCTGCTCACCCGGCACGAACCGCTGCCCGGAAGGTCAGTCTCCGGGATCGGTCATGCCGGGCACGTAAAGCGGTAGATGGCGCGCATCAGGTGTCCGACGGTAGCGGGTGCCGGGTCCCGGCGTCAACTGCGCCCACGAGGGGCCGGTGCTCCGACCGGAGCCGGGCCGGATGCTAGAATGCGCCGCTGCCGGGAGAGGTCGCATAGAGGTCTAGTGCAGCGGTTTGCTAAACCGCCGAGTGGGGTAACCTGCTCCGAGGGTTCGAATCCCTCCCTCTCCGCCAGTCACATCGTGCGCCCGTAGCTCAGTGGATAGAGCGTTAGGTTGCGGACCTAAAGGTCGTGAGTTCGAGTCTCGCCGGGCGCGCCAGCACCTGACATCCGCAGAGGTCTCCTGTGCTGCAGGGGACCTTTTTCGTGCCCGCGGCCGTGACCTCTGCGCGGCCTGCGGCCGGACGAAGGACCCATGGTCCGGGATCCGGTGCCCGTGCAGGGTCGCCGCATGGAACCCGCCGCCCAGGCCGTCCTCGCCGTCGCCGGGGTCGCCGTGACCGCGATCCTCGGGGCACTGCTCGGGATCGCGCGGCGCGACCGGCGAAGGGCCGGCGGCCGCACGTCCGGCCGCGTCATCTGACGTCGCGGCGGGCTACGCCGTCCGGCCGAGGATCTCCGTCAGCATCCGTACGAACTTCGGCTCGTCCGCGTCCAGGGCGAAGTGGATGTTCGGGGGCTGGTACGCGAAGTTCGCCTCGGCGGGCGTGCGGCCGCTGAACCGGAAGTCGCACACCGTGCGTCCCGTGGTCAGGGCGCCGCCCGTCTCGACGTCCACGTGCGCGAAGCGGGTCGTGATCACGGTGGGATCGATGACGGCGCAGACCGCGAGCGCGTCGTGCACGGGCGCGGCCCCCATCCGCTGCATCGGCTGGGTCGCGTCGTAGCCCTCGATCCGCTTGCTGATGAACCGGTACGCGGCCTCGCCCGCGGGCGTCCCGAGCGCGCGCAGCCGCTCCGCGTCCTCGAGCGAGACGAGGGCCCGGTGGGTTGCGTCGAGCGGCACCATCCGGATCGGCCGGCCGCAGTTCAGGACGATCCGGGCAGCCTCCGGGTCCAGCCAGATGTTGAACTCGGCAGAGGCCGTCGCGTTCCCGTGGTCGTGGGCGCCGCCCATGATCACGATCTCGGGAATGCGCTCCACGATCCGCGGCTCCTTCTGGATCGCGGCGGCGATGTTGGACAGCGGTCCGACCGGGACGAGCGTGATGTCGCCGGCCGAAGCGAGGTACGTCTCGATCAGCCAGTCCACGGCGTGCTGCGGCTGTGCCCGGATCGTGGCCTCGGGCAGGTCCAGCTTGTCGCCGTGGATCCGGCTCGCCGGGTTGTGGGCCGGCTGCGCGCGGGCGATCGGCCGCGACATGCCCCGGAACACGGGCACCTCGGGCTTCCCGATCCACTCGAAGACCCGGAGCGTGTTCTCCACGCACGAGTCGAGCACCGTGTTGCCGTTGACCACGGTCGCCCCGACGAGCTCGATGTCGGGGGAGAGGGCGGCCGTCATGAGCGCGACCGCGTCGTCGGTGCCGGTGTCGACGTCGAGGATGATCTTCGTAGTCATTGTGGCAGTGTGCCCAACGGCGTCGCGCGCTGCTGGTACCGTCCGCGCATGGAGCACGTCCCCGGGCCCCAGCCGCCCCGGCGAGGTCCGAGGGTTTCGACCGCCTGGCGCTGATGGCGACGTTGCCCGGCGTCCTGCTCTACGAGCGCTACGGCTTCGCCCGCCTGCGCGAGGTGACGATCACGATGCCCGACGGCGTCGAGCTCGCGTGCGTCGAGATGGACCGCCCGATCGGACCGACGACCGCGACGGCCGCGACGACCGCGACCGCCGCGCTACCCTAGACCCGTCACACCCCTCCAGGATCGCGAGGACATGACCCGTCTCCTCCTGCGTGCCCCCAAGGACCCGTTCGAGGTCGTCGACGCCGAGCGGACGCTCGCCCGCAACCTGATCGGGAGCAACAGCGGCAACCTCGTGTTCATCGAGGCGGCCCACAAGATCCTCTCGGCACCCGGGGTCGAGATCGAGCCGGACGGCTTCAAGGCCGGCGCGCGCAGGGCCGCGATGATCAACGAGCGCTACGACGCCTACGTGATCCCGCTCGCCAACGCGTTCCGCCTGAGCTTCGAGCCCGCCCTGATCCAGCTGACGAGCCTGCTCCAGCAGCTGAAGATCCCGATCGTCGTGCTGGGCGTGGGCGCGCAGGCGACCCTCGGCTACGACTGGAGCCGCCTCGGCCGCATGGAGGCGAGCGTCAAGGCGTTCGTCAGCGCCGTGCTCGACCGCGGGCCCTCGATCGGCGTGCGGGGCGAGCTCACGCACGACTACCTGCGCAGCCTCGGGTTCCGCGACGTCGAGGTCGTGGGCTGTCCGTCGATGTTCCTGTGGGGCGACCGGATGGATGTCCGGAAGACGTCCGAGACGCTGGGCACGGACGCGCGCCTCGCGATCACGGTGTCGCCGTACGTGAAGGCGATGGGCGACATCGTGCTGTCCCACCACGCCCGGTACCCGAACCTCACCTACGTGGCGCAGGACCTCCAGACGCTGGAGCTCATGGTCTGGGGCGAGTCCCCGAAGACGGCCACGAAGGACGATCCGATCCCGGTCCATCTCGGGCACCCCCTGTTCCGGGAGGACAAGGTGCGGTTCTACGTGGACCCGTGGCCCTGGATCGACGACCTGCGCCGGCACGACTTCTCGTTCGGGACGCGCATCCACGGCACGATCGCGACGCTGCTCGCCGGCACACCCGGCGTCGTCCTCGCCCACGACTCCCGCACGCTCGAGCTTGCCCGGCACTTCGGCATCCCCCACCGGCGCCTCACCGAGATCACCTCGGAGACCGATGCGGCGGAGCTGTACGAAGAGGCGGACTACACCCAGCTCAACGACGGCCATGCCGCGCGGTTTGCGGCCTTCACCGACTATCTCGGCCGGCACGGGCTCGACAATGCCTTCGCGCACGCCGGGGCGGCCGAGGCCTGGGACGCCCGGATCGCCGCGACCCCGTTCCCGCCGGCCGTCAGGGCGGACCTCGCCGGGTCACGAAGGAGCCACGCCGGTGCGCGGCTGCGCTACTACCGCTACCGGACGGTGCAGGCCGCCAAGACGCCCCTCGTCCGCCGCGCCCGCGCCAAGGTGATCGCGCTCGCCGCCAGACGCACGGGCCGCGGCAGCGCCGCAGGCGAGGTCGCCGAGTCCGCGGAGTAGACCGCGACCCGGGGCGGAGGAGCCGCGGGCCGGCTCACGACCGGGGCAGGAACCGCTCGACGAAGCGCTCGCTCGCGTGGCCATCACAGCCCGCGAGGTGGCGGGCGATGAACGCGTCCCAAGCCGCGTCGTCGACTCGTGCCGTGCGGACCGCCTCGGCCACGTCGACGGGATCCGTGACGAGCGTTCCGATCATGTCCGTGCGCATGTCGAGGTACAGGCCGGGGTCCCGCTCGTACACCTCGAGATCGCCGACGAGCAGCACGATCGGGCGTCGCAGCAGGGCGAACTCGAACACCGACGACGAGTAGTCGGTCACCAGGACGTCGGCCAGCGCGAGCAGGTCGTTCATGTCCATCGTGGGCGACGCCACCACGTCGAAGCCGTCCGTCGCGACGAGGCCCGGATCCAGGTTCGGGTGCGTCTTGAGCACGAGCGCGTCGTCGGCCGACAGGGCGGCGCGCAGGCGCACGGCGTCGAGCCCGACCCCGTCGCGCTTCGCCGCGCCCCGGCCGCGGAACGTCGGTGCGTACAGGATCACGCGCCGGCCCTCGAGGGAGGGATACGCGGCGAGGACGCGGGCACGCGCGGCGGTCAGCGCCGG
This sequence comes from uncultured Chloroflexia bacterium, assembly GCA_963715245.1. Taxonomy (GTDB): domain Bacteria; phylum Chloroflexota; class Limnocylindria; order Limnocylindrales; family CSP1-4; genus CAIXZV01. The sequence continues at coordinate 1,017,906 of CAVQRM010000006.1, read as the reverse complement.
CGGATCGAAGAACAGGTCGGTTCGCGGCGTTCCCAGCGGCAGGACGCGCTCGACGGGCGTGCGGAGGGCGGCCGCCCAGGGCCTGCGCGAGACCTCGCCGGACGTGACGACGGCGTCGTAGTACCGGTGCAGGAACGTCCGCTCGGGCTCGTGCAGCGGCTGGTGCGCGTCGAGCCCGAACCGCTTGAGGGCGCCCGCCGCATGCCACACCTGGACGACCGTGGTGCCCGCCCGGTGCGGTGCGACGTGGATCGGCAGCCAGGCGTTGTCGACGACGACGAGGCCGGCCGTCCGCACGTGGTACATGCCCCGAACCACCCGCACCAGGTACCGGAGCTTGCCGGCGAGCCCATAGCCGTACGGCTCGAGCAGCAGGACGATCCGGGCATCGGGGCGCAGGCGGCGCACCGCGTCGTGGATGAACCGGAGGTTGCCCTCGAGCTCGGGGACGCGCGCGGTCGCGAGCACGACGCGATCGGCCCTGATCGGGAGCAGGCCGAAGAGCGCCCCGAGCACGCGCAGGAGCGCGCTCGCCAGCCGGTACTCGAGGACGCTCACCGGCTGCTCACCGACCCCGCTGCGTCCGCGTGGTCAGGAGATCGTGCCGGACGGCGCTCCCACGACGGCAGCCGTCGGGGTCGCGCCCATGTCGCTCCGCCGGACGTCGACCACCTGGCCGGTGAGGTCGGACCGGATGAGGCGCAGCGTCGCGACCGCGACGTCCTCGGCGGCGAGCATCCCCGTCCGCGACTCGTCGGGGAATGCCTTGCGGCGCATCGGCGTGTCGGTCCGCTCCGGGCTCACCGCGTTCACGCGGATCCCGTGGCCCGCCCACTCGTCGGCAAGGCCCTGCACGACGTTCACGACGGCGGCCTTGCTGCCCGAGTACGCGACGTAGCTCGCCCGCCCGCGCGTGAACGAGCTCGAGGCGAAGAACGTGAGCGAGCCGCGCGTCGGAGCCAGGTGCTGGTACGCGGCCCGGGCGACGTTGAGCGTCCCGACGACGTTCACGCCGATCACCTCTGCGTAGAGGTCGGGCGCCGTCTCGGCAAGGTCGCCGATGCGCAGGACCCCGGCGGTGCACACGACGTGGTCCAGGCCGCCCAGGCGTGACGCCGCGGCGGTCATGCGCGTCTCGACCGCGTCGTAGTCGCGGACGTCGAGGCCGAGCGACGAGCCGTCCACCTCGGCGTGCGCCCCCAGGAGCCGTGCCTGCTCGGCGATCGCCTGCCCGATCCCGTTCGTGCCGCCGATCACGAGGATCCGGGCCCCGGTCAGGGATTCCGTCGGCCGGGGCTCCTGGGCGGGCACGATGACCTGCATCTGGAGCATGCGATCGGCCATCACCATGTCGATCCGTGTCGTGATCTTGAGATTGATCTCGTCGCCTGCCACGGCGATCACGCGCGCGCCGGGGACGTGACGGAGCACGAGGCTGCAGTCGTCGGTCGCGCTCAGGTCGCCGGCCCGCTCGGCCGCATCGTAGGCCGCGGTGAGGATCGCCTTGCGGAACACCTGCGGCGTCTGGCCTCGCCGGTAGCGGCCACGCTCGGGGATCTCGACGACATCCTCGCCGTCCACGATCACCAGGGTGTCGGCGCTCGGGATGACGGTGTCGGTGGAGTCGGCGCGACCGGACGCGACCGGCTCGATCGCCCGCTGGATAACCTCGAGCGGCACGAGGGGCCGCACCGCATCGTGCACGAGCACGACGTCGCCGTCGTCGGCGTTGAGGGCCGTGAGCCCGTTCCGTGTGCTCTCGTTGCGGGTCGCACCACCGGGCACGACGAAGGTGGTGACCGGCAGGTCGGCGTCGGCAACCAGCGCGCGGGTCTCGTCCAGCCATCGCGGATGGGACACGACGACGATCTGGTCGAGGCGCGCCGAGCCCAGGCGACGGAGCGTGCGCAGCAGGATCGGATCGCCGGCGAGCCGGACGAACTGCTTCGGCATCTCGCCGCCAAACCGGTTGCCGTCTCCGCCGGCGAGCACGATGGCGTGAATCTGCATCGAGCGGGTCGCTCCTCGGGACTGCGGGCGTGTGCGCCACAGGGTAGCCCCGCCGCGCAGGATCGTGCTGCCGATGGCGCTACACCATCCGAAGGGCTCCCGTATCATCCGGCCGATGCTCACGGCGCTCGATCCCCTGGAGTCCACACGATGAGGAAGCGCGCGCTCGTGCTGCGCATCCTGATGGCGCGTCTCGGGTTCTTCGTCGGGCGCCTGACGCCCGTTCGGCGGCGCATCGTCCTCGCCACGTCGCACACGGCCGCCATCAGCGGCAACCTGCGCTGGATCCGGGACGACCTCGCGCTCCGCTACCCCGAGGTCGAAGTGCGGACGCTCACGACCGGATCATCGAGGGGGCGTCGAGGGTTCTTCACGTACCTTCTTGCGCATGCCCGGGCCGGCTACGAGCTCGCGACGGCGCGCGTCGTCGTGGTCGACGACTACTTCTTCCCGATCTACGTGATCACCCCGCGTCCGGGCACGGTCCGCATCCAGGTCTGGCATGCCGCCGGGGCGTTCAAGAAGTTCGGCTACAGCGTGCTCGACAAGTCGTTCGGGGCCGACGAGGAGCTCGTGCGACGCGTGCAGATCCACTCCAACTACAGCCTCGCGCTCGTGTCGTCGATGTCGGTCGCACCCCACTACGCCGAGGCGTTCGGGCAGCCGCTGGACATATTCACGTCCCGCATCGGCATTCCCCGGGCGGACGTGTTCGGGAACCCCGCCCTGCGCGCGCGTGGCGAGCGCCGGGTTCGCGAGCAGTACAACCTCCCCGAGGGTCGCCGCGTCATCCTGTACGCGCCGACGTTCCGCGGGTCCTCGGTCCGCCGGGCCCGCTCGGCGGACCTCATGGACCTCGACGTGATGCGGCGCGTCCTGGGCGACGACCACATCGTCCTGGTCAAGCTCCACCCGTTCATCCGGCGACGCGAGCCGCTGCCCCCGGAATTCGCCGACTTCGTGATCGACGCCTCCGCGGACCCCGACATCAACGAGCTGATGCTCGTGAGCGACATCCTCGTCTCGGACTACTCCAGCGCGATCTACGAGTTCGCGCTCCTCGGGCGGCCGATCCTGTTCCTCGCCCCGGACGAGGACGCCTACGAGATCGAGCGCGGGTTCTACTTCGACTTCCGCGCCGACGCCCCGGGGCCGATCTTCGAGACCACCGAGGACCTCGCGGCATGCATCCGCGACGGAGCCTTCGAGCTGGACCGGGTCCGCGCCTTCGCCGCGGCATCGTTCGACGTCTCGGACGGCCACGCGACCCCGCGCCTCGTCGATCGGGTGCTGATCCCGGGCGTCGAGGGCAACGCGCCCACCGCCGCGGACCTCGAGGCGTTGTATCAGCGCCGCGCAGCGGGACGATCCGCCGAAACCTAGGCTCCTGGATCAGGCGCAGGCGGCGCGGTTGCTGCGGACGCTCCCAGCCGGCGGAGGCGCAGCCCGGCCCAGGTGCACGCGGCAGCGGCAACCGCGAGCCACGCGACGAGCAGGCCAACCAGCAGGATCCCGCCGACCAGCAGCGACACGAGCTCGCCCGTCGCCTCGAACGCAGCCACGCGTGCGGCGAGGGCTGCCATCTCCTCGCGCAGCAGGTCGAGTTCCCCGGCGAGGTCGTCCACGTCGGCGGCATTCACTGCGAGATTCCCCGACAGCCGCACGGCATCGCCCTGGAAGGCGCGCACCTCGTCCGCCAGCTGGGCGAACCTCGCCGCGGCGGATGCCAGTGGCCGGTTGCCGAGGATGCTGATGTCGATCGAGCTCGACAGGTCCTGCGCCGTGTCGCCGACCCGGCCGAGGACCTCGCCCGCGCCGGCGAGCGTCTCGCTCGTCGTGGCCAGCGTGGCGCCCGCGTTGCCGGTCGTGGTCACGAGCTGGCGCATCGTGCTGTCCAGGCGCGCGAGGGTCGCGGTGAGCCGGGCCTGCTCTGCCGCGACCCGCTCGTCCAGGTTGCGGGCGGCCACGGCCCCGCTGATCAGGCCGAGGGACACGATGCCGGCGACGACCACGCCCACCAGGCCGAACACGACCATGGCGGTGCCCAGCCGTCGAATGTCCAGCCCGAGCCGTTCCATCGTTGCGCATGGTACGCGCCGGGTCCGCCGCGGGTACCCTCGGATTCGTCGCAGGAGGGCTGGTCGTGGAGCGCATCGGGTTCGTCGGGCTCGGGACGATGGGGGCGGCGATGGCCGCGAACCTGCGCCGGGCAGGGTACGAGGTCACCGTGTGGAACCGGACGCCCGGGCGGGCGGTGGAGCTCGTCGAGCTCGGCGCCGTCCAGGCGTCGAGCCCCGCGGCAGTCGGCCGGGCAGCGGACGTCGTCATCGTGTGCGTCTCCGACACGCCGGACGTCGAGGCAGTCCTGTTCGGCCCGGACGGGGTCGCGGACGGCCTCGCCCGTGGCGGGCTCGTGATCGACTGCTCGACGATCTCGCCCGCGGCGACCCGCGGGTTCGCGGCGAGGCTCGCCGAGCGCGGCATCGGGTTCGTCGATGCCCCCGTCTCCGGTGGCTCGGAGGGCGCGAAGCACGCCACCCTGACGATCTTCGTCGGGGGCGAGCCCGAGGACGCCGGCCGCGCGATGCCGGTCCTCGAGGCCGTCGGCAGGACGATCACCCACTTCGGCCCGGCCGGCAGCGGGCAGGCGGTCAAGGCCGTGAACCAGGTCGTGATCGCCGGCGCGTACCTCGGCGTCGCCGAGGGGATCGTCCTGGCCCTCAAGGCCGGCCTCGATCCCGAGGCGGTCGCCGCGGCGCTCGGCGGTGGCGCGGCCCGCAGCTGGGTCCTCGAGAACCGCGCCGGGCGGATGATCGACAACGACTACCCGCTGGGCTTCCGGACGTCGCTCCACCTCAAGGACCTGGCGATCGCGCTCGAGCTCGCCCGCTCGGTCGGCGCGACGCTGCCCGTCGCGGGCCTCGCGGCGCAGCTGGAGGCCGGCCTCGTGGCGCGCGGCCACGGCGACGAGGACATGTCAAACCTGGCGCGCGCGATCCGGGCGCTGTCGGGGCTCGACGGGTAGGGACGGCGGAGCCGCGCCCGGCTGGATCCCCGGCGCGGCGGCCGGGACCGCCTAGTCGATGACCGGCCCCAACGAGGGCGTCAGCAGGAGCGGGTCGCCGAGGCGATCCGAGTACTTCGGGCGGAACCGATCCGTGTCGTAGGCGTCGAGCTGGACGCGGCGCGGCGGCTGCGACGTCTCGGCCAGCGACACGTGGGCGTACTTGCCGTCCCGGATCGCGACCATGCGCCCCCCGACGCCGTCCCGGATGAGGTCCATCGCAACGTTCGCGAAGGTCGAGGCGACCATCGAGTCGAGCATGTCCGGTTCGCCGGAGCGCAGGTCGTATGTCAGCTCCGACGCGACGGCCTCGATCCCGGTGCGCGCCTTGATCTCCGACGCGAGGACCTCGCCAACGTTCATCTTGTGGCGGTGCCCGAACGCGTCGGCGTCGCCGACATCGGCGAGCTGGGCGCCCTTCCAGATCGCTCCCTCCGCGGTGATGACCATCGCGTAGCGGCTGGGGTTGTTGCGATGGTCCTCCTTGAGGATCTCGGCGAGCGCGTCCAGGTCGTACGGGAACTCGGGGATCACGCAGCGGGTGGAGGTCACGTAGGCCGTGTACAGCGCCGTGAAGCCGGCGTCGCGCCCGAAGATCCGGAAGACGCCGATCCGCTCGTGGCTGCCGAGGGTCGTGCGCTGGCGGTTGAGGACCTCCTTCGCCCGCGTGATCGCGGACGAGAAGCCGATGCAGTACTCGGTCCCGTTGACGTCGTTGTCCATCGTCTTGGGGATCGCGACGAGCGGCAGGCCCCGCTCGTAGAGCACCGACGAGAACGACAGCGTGTCGTCGCCGCCGATGGTCACGAGGTGGGTCAGGCCGAGGTGCTCGATCGTGTCGAGCACGTGGTCGGTGAGGTCGTACGTGTCCTCCGCGGTCTTCCGGTCGGCGATCGTCGCGGCGTCGAGCCATGCCGGCAGGGCCTTGGTCCGCATCTTCCGGGGGTTCGTCCGCGAGCTGTGCAGGACGGTGCCGCCGGTCCGGTCGATCGTGCGGGTGTTGATCCGGTCGAGGACGCGTACGTACTCGGGATCGAGCTCAGCGCTGCGCCGCTGGTGGGTGAGCCCCTCCCAGCCGCGACGGATGCCGAGGACCTCGTAGCCGAGCTCCGTCGCCCGGTACACGACGCTCTTGATGACCGAGTTGAGGCCCGGGACGTCGCCGCCGCCGGTGAGGATACCGATCCGTCGAGGTGCAGCCATGGGGCTCCGATTGAGGGTCGCCGGCCGCAGGCCGGTGCGATACGAGATGGATGGACAGGTCGCGCGGGCCGGCTGGACGGGCTGCGGCGTCGCGCTTCGAGCCACGGCTATCCTACCGCTCGGGCCGGTCGCTATGATCCGCAGCATGAACTACGAGCTGTTCATGGGCGAGGCGCTTGCCGAGGCCAGGCAGGCGGCGGCTCGCGGCGCCCCGGCCGTCGGGGCGATCGCGGTCATGAACGAGGCGATGGTCGCCCGAGGTGCGAACCGCGTCGCCGAGGTGAACGACCCCACGGCGCACGCCGTCATCGCGGCGCTCCGAGAGGCGGCCCGCAAGCTCGGCACCAGCCACCTCACCGACGTCACGATCTTCACGACCCACGAGCCGTGCCCGATGTGCGTCGGCGCGCTGCTCGAGTCGGATGTCGCGGCACTCGTGTTCGCCGTCCCGAACCCCATCGACGGCGCCGCGGGAAGCGTGGTCCAGCTGGCCCAGCACCCGTCGCTGGCGCGACGTCTGAAGGTCGTCTCCGGCATCCGCCGGGATGAGGCCGAGGAGCTGGCGCACGGCGCCGTCGCGATCCCGTCGGGGGCCTGACGGCGCGCCTGTCGTCCCGGCCGCTCCGCGGATGCCGCCACTCCGCCCGCGAGGGCGCCTCGACCGCCCTTTGCTATCCTCTCCGGCGGAGAGGTGTCCGAGTGGTTGATGGTGCCGCTCTCGAAAAGCGGTCTGCGCAAGCAGCGTGGGTTCGAATCCCACCCTCTCCGCCACCCGAACCGCATCACGACCCGGCGCGATTTGGCGCCGGGTCGTATCGTTTCTGGCGGAGAGGTCGCCTAGTGGCCTAGGGCGCCGCACTGGAAATGCGGTATGGGGCAACCCATCGCGGGTTCAAATCCCGCCCTCTCCGCCAGCCCCATCCCGTCCCTCCGGCTGCATGCACCGCGCCGTTCGGATCCGGTGGCCCCTGCTATGATCGCCGGGCCGTGCTAGGCGGGGAACTAGCGGTGCCCTGTACCTGCAATCCGCTCCAGCAGGGCTGAATTCCCTCCCGAGGTCGGCGCTTCTCGAGAGCCGACGACGTACGCGACGTTGAGGACCGGGTCCCGCGCAGCGGTGACTCGCGAACCGTGTCAGGTCCGGAAGGAAGCAGCACTCAGCGCTGATTGCCGGGTGCCGCGGAACGGCCTGGTCCGAGCCGCGTACGCCGCTGGGCGCGGGGACGTCCGCATCGACGGAGGGTGCACGGCACTTCCTAACCCGGCCGCGCCCGCGGGCGATCGCACGGAGCGTCAGTTGTCCCAGGGGACTCCCCACCAGGCCCTCTACCGCCGCTGGCGTGCCCAGACCTTCAGCGAGATGGTCGGGCAGGAGGCGGTCGTCGCCACGCTCCGGAACGCGGTCGCCACGGGCAAGGTCGCCCACGCGCTGCTGTTCACGGGCCCCCGTGGCACCGGCAAGACCTCCCTCGCTCGCATCGTCGCGAAGGCCATCAACTGCGAGAACCTCGGCCCGAACGCGGATCCCTGCGACACCTGCCCGTCGTGCGTCGCCATCCGCGAGGGCCGGGCCCTCGACCTCGTCGAGATCGACGCCGCCTCCAACCGCGGCATCGACGCGATCCGCGAGCTGCGCGAACGGCTCAACTACGCGCCAACGGACCTGCGGCGCAAGGTCTACATCCTCGACGAGGCACACCAGATCACGAAGGACGCCTGGAATGCGCTCCTGAAGTCGCTCGAGGAGCCGCCCGAGTTCGTGACGTTCATGTTCGCGTCCACGCATCCGCAGGAGTTCCCGCCCGCGATCCTGTCGCGCCTCCAGCGCTTCGACGTGCGGCGCCTGACCGTCGCCGAGATCACCGGCAAGCTCGAGCGCATCCTCCAGGCGGACGGTCGGGAAGCGGACCCCGAAGCGGTCGCCCTCGTCGCGCGACTCGCGGCAGGTGGCATGCGGGACGCGGAGTCGATCCTCGACCAGCTGTTGTCGTCGACGGCCGGCCCCATCGAGGCAGACGCCGTGCGGGACCTCCTGGGCCTCGCGGATGCGGAGCTGGTCGACGGATTCGTCGTCTCACTCGCGACTGGCGACCCCGCAGCCGGCATCGCGCTCCTCGACCGGCTGGAGGAGCGCGGCCGCGATCTCCGGATCTTCCTCGACCAGATCGTGGACGCGCTCCGCGAACAGCTGATTGCCGGCCTGGGGACGGGTTCCCATCCCGACCCCGCCCTCGCCGTCGCCGCACGCCGCCTCGCCACGATCGATCCAACGCGGCTGGGTCCGGGCGGGCTGCGGCTGCAACTGGAGCTCGCCCTGCTCGAGCCACATGTCGTCAGCAGCGCACCCTCGGCCCCCGCGGTCGAGCCCGCGACGCCACGGCGCACCATCCCCAAGGCTGCGACCGCCGACCCCAAGCCCGCCGACCCGACGGCCGCGGGTCGCCCGCTCGCAGCGCCGGCGCCCGACGCAGCGCCGGCGCCCGACGCCGCGCGGGAGCCCGCCCCGGCCCAGCCGGCCCCGGCCCAGCCGGCCCCGGCGCGGGAGACACCGTCCGTGGCGCGCCCGTCGGTCGACGCAGCGTCAGCTGACGCGACGGGCGGGGACGACCTGGAACGCCTCCGAACGGGATGGGCGTCGATCGTCGCGACCGTCAGCAAGAGCCCGCCGCTCAAGCCGCTGATCAGCGTCTGCCGCCCGATCGGCGTCGAGGGGAACATCGTCACCCTTGGGTTCCCGGAGGAGCAGGCATTCCTCAAGGACGTCGCCGAGCGCCGGCGCGCGAACCTGGAGGAGGGGATCGGCGGGTTCCTGGGGCACGAGGTGGGGGTGCGCTGCGTCGCGACCAACCTCGATCTCCTGCCACCGCTCCCGGCCGACCAGGAGGCGGCCCATATCCTCGCCGAGGCCCACCGGATCTTTGCCGAGGACCTGGCGGAGATCCCCGAGGTCAACTGAGGCCCGCCCTCCGGCTCGCGCGCCGCGGCGACATGGGCGAGACTGGCTGCATCACGACGTGTTCACCCGACCGGAGGACCGACATCCATGGGCATGGGCAACCTGCAGCGCATGGCGATGCAGATGCAGCAGGAGATGGCGCGCGTCCAGGCGGAGCTTGAGACGCTCACCGTCGAAGGCTCGGCCGGCGGCGGCGTCGTGCGGGCGACCGTCACCGGCAAGCAGGAGCTCGTGAGCGTCACGATCGACCCCGCGGCGGTGGATCCGGACGACGTCGAGATGCTCCAGGACCTGGTTACGAGTGCCGTGAACGAGGCGCTGCGCGCGTCGCAGGACGTCGCCGCCCAGAAGATGGCCGCGGTCACCGGCGGGCTCAAGATCCCGGGACTCGGCTGACCGGGGGCCGTCGCACGCCGTGACCTCCGCCGTCATCGAACCCGTCGCGCGCCTCATCGAGTCCTTTGCGCGCCTGCCGGGCATCGGGCCCAAGACCGCCCAGCGCCTCACGTACCACCTCCTGCGGGCGCCCGACGCCGAGGCCCGCGCGCTCGCCCGCGCCCTGATCGCGGTCCGCGACGAGGTGGTGTTCTGCGATCGCTGCTTCAACATCAGCGACGCGCCCCTGTGCCCGATCTGTCGGGACCCGGGGCGCGACGACGGACGGCTGTGTGTTGTCGAGGAGCCGCTCGACGTCCTCGCGATCGAGCGGACCGGCGAGTTCCGCGGGCGCTATCACGTCCTCCACGGGGCGATCAGCCCGATCGACGGGATCGGCCCGGACCGCCTCCGGATCCGCGAGCTCCTCGCGCGCGTGGACGAATCAATGGCCGATGGTCATCGATTCGAGGAGGTGATCCTCGCGACGAACCCGACCCTCGAGGGTGAGGCGACCGCGATGTACCTCAACGAACGGCTCGACGGTCGGGTGGGCTCGGTGACCCGGATCGCGCGCGGGCTGCCCGTTGGCGGTGACCTCGAGTACGCCGATGACGTGACGCTCATCCGCTCGCTCCAGGGTCGGCGGGCGCTCTGATGCGCGAGCTCATCTTCGAGATCCTGCTCCGTGGCCCCAAGGTGATCCTCGCCACGGTGATCGGGCTGATCGCCTGGTGGTTGGCCACGAGCATCGCCGGAGCGCCGCCGTCGGCCGAGCTCTGGATGCTCTGCTTCATCGGCGGCGGCGTGTTCGTCCTGCTCGTCCAGGAGGGACCGATCTAGGCGTTCCACGGAGCCACCGGAAGGCGTTTGACAGCCTCGTGGACCGGCCCTACCATCCGTCCTCGCGCCTCACGAACCCGAGGCTCGCCGGCCCCTCGCCAACTGGCGGGGACCACCCGATCCCCCGTTTGACACGGGGAGCGAACTGCTGCAAACTGAGCAGTCCGCGCTCCGGGCGGTCAAGGCCGGGCGCTGCACCTTAACAAGTGAAGAGTGGTAGGAACTTCAGCACGAGAACGTGCCTGGACCAAGCTCTTGAGATTCAACTCGGTCGCAAGACTGAGTTTTCGCGGAGAGTTTGATCCTGGCTCAGGATAAACGCTGGCGGCGTGCATGAGACATGCAAGTCGAACGAACGAGCTTGCTCGTTAGTGGCGGACGGCTGAGTAACGCGTAGGTGACCTGCCCCGAAGTGGGGGATAACTGCCCGAAAGGGTGGCTAATACCGCATGTGGCGACGCTTTCATTGGCGTCATCAAAGCCGCGAGGCGCTTCGGGAGGGGCCTGCGTCCGATTAGCTCGTTGGTGGGGTAATGGCTCACCAAGGCGACGATCGGTAGGTGGTCTGAGAGGACGATCACCCAGACTGGGACTGAGACACGGCCCAGACTCCTACGGGAGGCAGCAGTCGGGAATTTTGCTCAATGGGCGCAAGCCTGAAGCAGCAACGCCGCGTGCGGGATGAAGGCCTTCGGGTTGTAAACCGCTTTTACCAGGGACGATAATGACGGTACCTGATGAATAAGTCACGGCTAACTACGTGCCAGCAGCCGCGGTAATACGTAGGTGACCAGCGTTGTCCGGATTTACTGGGCGTAAAGAGCGCGCAGGCGGTCGTTCAAGTCGAGTGTGAAAGCCCCCGGCTCAACTGGGGAGGGTCACTCGATACTGATCGACTTGAAGGCAGGAGAGGGAAGCGGAATTCCCGGTGTAGTGGTGAAATGCGTAGATATCGGGAGGAACACCAGTGGCGAAGGCGGCTTCCTGGCCTGTTCTTGACGCTGAGGCGCGAAAGCTAGGGGAGCAAACGGGATTAGATACCCCGGTAGTCCTAGCCGTAAACGATGGACACTAGGTGTTGGTGGTATCAACCCCACCAGTGCCGAAGCTAACGCATTAAGTGTCCCGCCTGGGGAGTACGGCCGCAAGGCTAAAACTCAAAGGAATTGACGGGGCCCCGCACAAGCAGCGGAGCGTGGGGTTTAATTCGATGCAACGCGAAGAACCTTACCAGGGCTTGACATGACCAGGAATCCGGCGGAAACGTCGGCGTCCCGCAAGGGACCTGGCCACAGGTGTTGCATGGCTGTCGTCAGCTCGTGTCGTGAGATGTTGGGTTAAGTCCCGCAACGAGCGCAACCCCTATCGTGTGTTGTATCACTCACACGAGACTGCCGAGAGAAACTCGGAGGAAGGCGGGGATGACGTCAAGTCAGCATGGCCCTTACGTCCTGGGCTACACCCACGCTACAATGGCCGGTACAACGGGCGGCGAAACCGCGAGGTGGAGCAAATCCCTTAAAGCCGGTCTCAGTTCGGATTGTAGGCTGCAACTCGCCTGCATGAAGCCGGAGTTGCTAGTAACCGCCGGTCAGCATACGGCGGTGAATATGTTCCCGGGGCTTGTACACACCGCCCGTCACGTCATGAAAGCTGGCAACACCCGAAGCCGGTGGGCCAACCCGCAAGGGAGGCAGCCGTCGAAGGTGGGGTCGGTGATTGGGACGAAGTCGTAACAAGGTAGCCGTACCGGAAGGTGCGGCTGGATCACCTCCTTTCTAGGGAGATCCGAGTCATGGCCGTCACGGTGAGGTCATGGCGTTGATGGCTCCCAGGTTGATCGCCCGATCGATACGCACTTCCAGCTGAGTGGAGTGCGCCGGCGCAAGCCGGAGGTCGGTAGCGACTCAGTGAGACACCGTAACCGGGTGCGATCTACGGCCCTGTTCCTGCCACTCTTCAACTGTTACGGTGCGGCCGCAATGGCGGACCGAGAGGTCCGGCATCCAGGGCGCATAGCTCAGCTGGTTAGAGCGCGGCCCTGATAAGGCCGAGGTCCCTGGTTCGAGTCCAGGTGCGCCCACCACTTCGCGGAGCAGCCAACGCGGGGACGTAGCTCAGCTGGAAGAGCATCTCCTTTGCAAGGAGAGGGTCAGGAGTTCGAGTCTCCTCGTCTCCACCACCTTGCCAGACGGAGGACCTCCACTGGTCTCGGTCACGAAGGCGAACAGCAACTGAATAGTCCGGGTTCCATCCCCGGGACGACCCACCGGGTCCCACACCGCGACGAAACCATCGACGGTTCGCAGGCTGGTCCTCGAGCCGTCGTCTCGTGTCCGGGACCAACACTCCGGTCTCCCCTGATCCGTGTGCTCCGTCAGAGCCCACCGACCAGCGGACAGCTGGAGCGACGAGCCCCAGGGCTCATCGCGGAGCCGCTTCGGCGGCGCACCTTAACAACTGGATAGATGACGGCAGTAAAGAAGGTCGAAGACCTGTCGATCGCGAGATCGATGGGTCTGAGGATCATGATTTCGCCGTGAAATCAAGGAGAACCCCGATCAAGATCCCGTCCGGCACTGACCGCCTGGTCAGATGCTGGCGGAGGTCAAGCTACACAGGGCACGGGGTGGATGCCTTGGCGCCAAGAGCCGATGAAGGACGTGGCAGGCTGCGTTAAGCCCCGGGGAGTCGCGAGCAGACGTTGATCCGAGGATGTCCGAATGGGGAAACCCGGCTGGGGTCATGCCCAGTCACCCGCGGTTGAATATATAGGCCGTGTGGAGGTAAGCCAGCGAACTGAAACATCTCAGTAGCTGGAGGAAAAGAGATCATTCCCTGAGTAGTGGCGAGCGAAACGGGAATAGCCCAAACCAGGTCAGCGAGATAGGCGGCAGCCGTTTCTGAGCTGGGGTTGTAGGAGTCGAACATTGGAGCCCTGCCGGGTTCCTGCAGAGTTACAAAGCCGGTTGCTAGTCGAACTCACCTGGAACGGTGGGCCAGAGCGGGTGAGAGCCCCGTAGACGAAAGCAAGCCGGCCTCTGGATCGACCACCTGAGTACCACGTGGAAGGTCTCTCATGTGGGAAACTAGGCGGACCACCGTCTAAGGCTAAATACTCTTGGCGACCGATAGCGAACAAGTACCGTGAGGGAAAGGTGAAAAGCACCCCGGAAGGGGAGTGAAATAGTACCTGAAACCACGTGCCCACAAGCAGTCAAAGGGTGTTGCCGGTGTCATAGCCGGTAGCCTGATGGCGTGCCTTTTGAAGAATGAGCCGACGAGTTACTTGCATGTGGCAAGGTTAAGTCTGAGAAGGACGTAGCCGGAGCGAAAGCGAGTCTGAATAGGGCGCGAGTCGCATGCAGTAGACCCGAAACCGAGTGACCTATCCATGGGCAGGGTGAAGCGAGAGTAATGTCTCGTGGAGGCCCGAACCCACCAGCGTTGAAAAGCTGGGGGATGACCTGTGGATGGAGGTGAAATGCCAATCGAACTCGGAGATAGCTGGTTCTCCCCGAAATAGCTTTAGGGCTAGCCTCAAGCGTTCAATCGCGGGGGTAGAGCACTGGATGGGCTAGGGGGCTTCCCGCTTACCAACCCCAACCAAACTCCGAATCCCGCGATTCTAGAGCTTGGGAGTCAGACTGCGAGGGCTAAGCTTCGTGGTCAAAAGGGAAACAGCCCGGACCGTCAGCTAAGGTCCCTAAATCCATGCTAAGTGGTAAAGGATGTGGATTTGCATAGACAACCAGGATGTTGGCTCAGAAGCAGCCATCATTGAAAGAGTGCGTAACAGCTCACTGGTCAAGTGGATCTGCGCCGAAAATTCAACGGGGCTCAAGCATGGTACCGAAGCTACGGACTTGCAGTAATGCGAGTGGTAGGGGAGCGTTCTGTTCTGCTGTGAAGGTCGACCGTGAGGACGGCTGGAGCGTACAGAAGTGCGAATGTCGGCATGAGTAGCGAGATGTGGGTGAGAATCCCACACGCCGTAAGCCTAAGGTTTCCTGAGGAAGGCTCGTCCGCTCAGGGTTAGTCGGGCCTAAGCCGAGGACGAACGTCGTAGGCGATGGACATCCGGTTGATATTCCGGAACCACCAAAGGGTCGTTTGCACCGCAAGGTGTCGCCCTGGGGTAGGAGCCCAGAGGATGGCCAGCACTGCTGGTCGAGTCTGGGATCTGATCCAGGGTGAGAGCAAGGGCATGACACGGCACGGTAGCTCGAGCGCGTTTTGGCTATACGCGTCTAAACCGGTAGGGGGAGGAGACAGGCAAATCCGTCACCTCATTTCAACCCCGAGCAGTGAATGAAAGGGCATCAGCCCGATTCGAGTGAGCCGAGCCGGCGAGAAAAGTGTCTAGCGAGATCCCAGGTGCCCGTACCGCAATCCGACACAGGTAGGCGGGTAGAGAATACCAAGGCGATCGGGAGAACCCTCGTTAAGGAACTCGGCAAAATGGCCCCGTAACTTCGGGAGAAGGGGCGCTCCGCAGCTGCTGCTTGCAGTGGTTGATCGGAGCCGCAGTGAAATGGCCCAGGCGACTGTTTAGCAAAAACACAGGTCTCTGCGAAAGCGAAAGCTGACGTATAGGGGCTGACGCCTGCCCAGTGCTGGAAGGTTAAGAGGAGGGGTGCAAGCTCTGAATCGAAGCCCCAGTAAACGGCGGCCGTAACTATAACGGTCCTAAGGTAGCGAAATTCCTTGTCGGGTAAGTTCCGACCCGCACGAATGGCGTAACGGTCTGGGCGCTGTCTCAACGAGGGATCCGGCGAAATTGAAATACCTGTGAAGATGCAGGTTACCCGCGCTAGGGCAAAAAGACCCCGTGGAGCTTTACTGCACCCTGACATTGGATTGGGGTTCAATTTGTGTAGGATAGGTGGGAGGCTGAGAAGCTGGGGCGCTAGCCTCGGTGGAGCCGACGTTGAAATACCACCCTTGTTGGATTTCGATTCTAACCGCGACCCGTAAGCCGGGCGCGGAACAGTGTCAGGCGGGCAGTTTGACTGGGGCGGTCGCCTCCTAAAGTGTAACGGAGGCGCCCAAAGGTTCCCTCAGGCTGAATGGAAACCAGCCGTAGAGTGCAAAGGCATAAGGGAGCTTGACTGCGACACCTACAAGTGGAGCAGAGACGAAAGTCGGGCTTAGTGATCTGGTACCTCCGAGTGGAAGGGGTATCACTCAACGGATAAAAGCTACCCCGGGGATAACAGGCTGATGGTGCCCAAGAGTTCACATCGACGGCACCGTTTGGCACCTCGATGTCGGCTCGTGGCATCCTGGGGCGGAAGTACGTCCCAAGGGTTCGGCTGTTCGCCGATTAAAGCCGCACGCGAGCTGGGTTCAGAACGTCGTGAGACAGTTCGGTCTCTATCCAGCGTGGGCGCAGGGAACTTGAGAGGAGCTGCTCCTAGTACGAGAGGACCGGAGTGGACGAACCGCTGGTGTGCCAGTTGTCCCGCCAGGGGCATCGCTGGGTAGCTATGTTCGGTTGGGATAAGCGCTGAAAGCATCTAAGTGCGAAGCTCGCCTCAAGATGAGGTTCCCCACCGGGTTAACCGGGTAAGACCGCAGAGAGACCATCTGTTTGATAGGCGGCATGTGGAAGTCCGGCGACGGATGAAGCTGAGCCGTACTAATGGTCGAGGGCTTGACCTTTTTCCAGCACCTGATCAGGGATCAGTGCTCGGGATGATTGGGTTCTCCTGGCAAATCACGATCCATCGACCGGCGCCCGCCTCGCGCATGAGCGAGAGCGGTCGCAGCCGTCATCTACCAGATGCAGACAAACCCGGTGACTCTGGCGGAGAGGCCACACCCGTTCCCATCCCGAACACGGAAGTTAAGCTCTCCAGCGCCGAAGATACTGAGAGGGCAGCCTTTCGGGAAAATAGGTCGTCGCCGGGTTTGTTGCATTTAACGCGCCCCTCGCGACGTGACGCACGTGCGGCCGCCCGGTCCGCGGCGCCCCACAACGGCGGTCGCCCGGGGTGCGCGCTATCCTCACCGGCGTGACCGTGACCGGTGAGCCCACGAGCCCCCAGCCGCCCGAGGGCAGTGCTGGCACCCGGGCGGCGCGCCGCCGGGATGGCGCCGCCGTGGCCGAGGTCTGTCCGTTCCTGATCGCGGAGGGCGGATCGTGGCGCAGCGCCTATGCCGCCCGTGAGCACCGGTGCCATGCCCTTCATCCGCCGGCCGCGCTCGCGATCGCCAAGCAGCGACAGCTCTGCCTGTTGCCGGCGCATGCGACCTGCGCGACCTATCTCGCCGCCCGCGATGTCGCGGCCGCAGCGGTACCGGCGTCGCCGGGGGACGATGGGGCGGCCCTGTGGCCGGCCGCGGCAACGACGCCGCTCGTGCTGGAGCCGGCGCGTCGCATGGGCTCGCTCCCTGGAGCCTCGGCGAAGGGCGGGGGGCAGGCATTGCTCGTGGGACTCATGGTGCTGGCGTTCCTCGTCCTCGTGATCGCGCGGACGCAGTCGCCTGCAACGTCGAGCGGTGCGACGCCAGGCCCATCGGGCGGCGGCGCGGTCGCAACCGCGTCCCCGCCGGAGGCGACGCCCGTTGCCACCCCGGTGCCGTCGGCAACGGCCTCGCCGGAGCCGTCGCCCAGCCTCACGCCCGCCCCGTCACCCACGGCGACACCCGAACCGACGCCCACGCCGTCGACGGCGACCTCCCCGCAGCGGTACCGGGTCAAGGCGGGGGACACGCTCTCGAGCATCGCGGCGCGGTACGGCACGACGGTCAAGGCGCTGGTCGCGCTCAACGACATCGCCGACCCGCGCATCATCCGGATCGGGCAGGTCCTCCTGATCCCGTAGGCCCTCCGGCCACCGAGCCGAACGGTATCGCCCTCAGCGCTGGCATCCGCGGCAATAGCCCGTTGGAAACCCGCCGGCCGACACGTGGGTGATCCGCGTCCCGCAACGAGGGCACGGCTCGCCGCCCCGGTTGTGCACGGCCAGGTGATCCCGCACCTGCTTCTCGAACGTGGGCGGCACTCGTTCGCGCAGCAGGTCCACCGACGCCGTCAGCGTGGAGCGCATCGCCGCGTAGAGGTCGTCGATCTCCTCTGCCGCCAGCGTGGATCGCTTGCGGAACGGCTGCAGCCTCGCGGCAAACAGGATCTCGTCGGAGTAGGCGTTGCCGATGCCGGCGACGAACGCCTGGTTGCGCAGCAGGTTCTTCAGCTCCCCCGGATGCTTCCTGATCCGGTCGCGCCAGGCCTCCAGCGTCAATCCAGCGTCGAGAGCGTCCGGACCCATCTCCCCCGCGCCGCGCCCCGGCACGGGTCGCTCGACGCCCGCCGGCAGGATGTACACCTTGCCCATCTGGGTCGGGTCCCTGTACCGCAGGTGGACCGGTGCGTCGTCGGCCGGGATCCACGTGGCCCCCGCCGTCCAGGCCGCGGCATCGACCGGCACGCCGCCGGATCTTTCGCCGAAGGTGAGCTCGACCGCCGTCCCCGAAGGCGCCTTCTCGCCGTGTCCGGCCAGCTGGAACCGGCCCGTGAGCATCGGGTTCACGACGACCCGGTCGCGCTCGAGATCAAGGTCGAGGAACTTGCCCGCCCGGGCGACCCTTGCCACGCGCTGGCCGGCGAGCGCTTCGAGCTCACCCGGCGTGCCGCGGACCGCGAGCGGCATCGTCGCGCGCGCGCCCGTGAGCACCCGTCCGGCAAGGGCGGTGTGCAACGCGTCGGCGACGACGGCGAGATCGGGCAGTTCGGGCACGGGCGGCGATTGTACCGGCGCAAGGCCGCGTGCTAGACTCTCCCGGCCCACGGGCACGGACAGTTGAAGAGCAACGTTCAGGTTCTCGTCAGCGCGAAGGAGCGGACCGCCGGCCAAGGTCACCCACGATCCACTCTCCTCTCAAGACGGCCCCGGGACGTGCTCGGCGGCCGTTCGTGATTCCAGGGGCTGAATCCATGACAGGAGACACGATCACCTTGACCGAAGAGCAGCAGGACGGGACCGCGCCGGCCCCGGAGGCCATCGCCTCCACACAGGCCCCGGCGTCCGAGGAGACCGTCGCGACGATCGCCGTCGCCGACGAGCCCGTCGCCACCGAGCCCACCGAGCCCGCCGCCGAGGCGGCACCGGAGGCAGCCCCCGAAGCTGTCGCCGAGGCCGCTCCCGAAGCCGAGGCGGCACCCGCCGCGGACGCTGTGGAGGCCGCTCCCGCTGCCGAGGCAGCACCGGAGACAGCCCCCGAGGCTGTTGCCGAGGCCGCTCCCGAAGCTGCCGAGGCCCCCGCTGCCGAGGCTGGCGAGGCCGCTCCCGAAGCTGCTGCGGCCCCCGCCGCCGTGGATGCCGAGGAGCCCGCCGCGCCGGCCGCCGCCGAGTCGGAGGATGAAGGCGCGGACGCGCCGCCGGCCGCGGACCTCGAGCCCGAGGATGAGGCGCCGGCACCCCCGCCGCGCCGCACCGGCCCCGAGCCGACGACGATGGAGGAGCTGCTCGCGGAGCAGGACTCGGACATCAAGAGCTTCAAGCACGGTGACGTGGTCGAGGGCCAGGTCGTCCGGATCGACAAGGACGAGATCCTGGTCGACATCGGCGCCAAGTCAGAGGGCGTGGTCAGCAACCGCGAGCTCTACGGCCGCAACGCGGAGTCCCAGCCCCAGCTCGCCATCGGCGACACGGTCCTCGTGTACGTTCTCCAGCCGGAGTCGCCGGAGGGCCACGTGGTCCTCTCGCTGCGCCGTGCCGGCCTCGAGCGCAAGTGGCGCGCGATGCAGGAGCAGTTCGAGGCGGGGATCATCATCGACGCCCCGGTCATCGACCACAACAAGGGCGGCCTGATCGTCGACTGCGGGATCCGCGGGTTCGTGCCGATCAGCCAGATCGTCGACTTCCCGCGCCGGCCGCAGAACGAGCAGCCGCGTGACGCCGCCCAGGAGATCGCGGAGAAGCTCCAGCCGTACATCGGCCGGAAGCTGCGCCTCAAGATCCTCGAGGTCAACCGGAAGGCCAACCGGCTCATCCTGTCGGAGAAGGTCGCGCTCTACGAGGAGCGCCGCGAGAAGCGCGACGAGCTGTTCAGCAGCCTCCAGGTCGGCCAGAAGGTCACCGGCAATGTCCGCTCGATCGCGCCGTTCGGCATCTTCATCGATCTCGGCGGGATCGACGGCCTCGTCCACAAGAGCGAGCTCTCGTGGAACAAGGTCAACAACCCCGAGGCCGGCTACAAGGTCGGCGACGAGGTCGAGGCCGAGGTCATCGACATCAACCACGAGCGGGGCCGGATCAGCCTCTCGATCCGCCGCCTGCAGCCCGATCCGTGGGAGTCGACGGTCGCGGACTTCAAGGTCGGCGACGTCATCGACGGCACGGTCACGAAGCTCGTGAACTTCGGCGCCTTCGTCCGGGTTCGCGAGGGCCTCGAGGGCCTGATCCACATCAGCGAGCTCTCGCACCAGCGCGTCGCGCACCCGGGCGACGTGGTGCACGAGGGCCAGGTCCTCAAGCTCAAGATCATCAGCCTGGACTCCGAGCGCCATCGCCTCGGCCTCAGCCTCAAGCAGGCCGAGGAGCCGCCGGCCCGGCCGGCGCCGGAGCTCGGTGCGCCGGCTGCCCCGGCGGGCGAGCGACGCGAGCGACGCGAGCGACGCGAGCGCCCGGAGCGGAGCTACTCGCCGTCAGATGCTCTGGCCGAGCCGGAAGGCGGGATCGACACGACCCTTGCCGCCGCGTTCGCCCAGGTCCGCGCCCAGCTTGCCGACGCCGAGAAGACCGACACCCCGGCCGAGGCCAGCGCCGAGGAGGTCGTCGAGGCCGCCGCTGTGATCGAGGCCGAGGCCATCGAAGAGGCTGTCGAAGCCGGCGCCGTCGCCGAGGCTGCCGAGGCCGTCGAGGCCGAGGCGATCGCTGAGGCCATCGAGGCGGAGGCGGTGATCGAGGCTGCGGAGGACGCCCAGGCGGACGCCGTTGCCGAGGCCGTCGAGGCCGAGGAGGTCATCGACGCCGTCGACGCCGGCGCCGTCGCGGATCCCGCCGAGGCAGAAGCCCTGCTCGAGGCCGCCGAGGCCGTCGAGGCGGAGGCCACCTTCGAGGCGGTCGCCGCCGAGGAGGTCATCGAGGCCGCCGAGGACGTCGAGGCAGAGGCGATCGCAGAGGCGATCGAGGCCGACGCCATCGGGGACGCCGCGGAGGCCGTCGAAGCCGAAGCCGTCGCCGAAGCCGTCCTTGCCGAGGAGGTCCTCGAGGCCGCCGAGACGGACGCGAGCAAGGCCTGATCCGGCGGGACGACCGCGCCAACCGCACCCGACGACCCGCCGGCTTCCGGCGGGTCGTTTCGATTCCTTCACCCCAACGGGATCGGAATGGCGCATCCCGGCAGCGGCGCGCGACGAACAATAGGGGTGAGGCCCACCCTCTCGGGGGGTCCTCAGGCCCGACTTCCGGGGGTGTCGCTCCCGTGGGGTCAGGATGCTAGGATGGCCCGAAGGTCGCCCCGCGACCACGGAGAACTCGACCGGATGGATCGCTTCGACAAGTTCACGGATCGCGCGCGCAAGGTCCTGACGCTGGCGCAGGACGAGGCGCAGCGGTTCAACCACAACTACATCGGCACCGAGCACCTGCTCCTCGGCCTCGTGCGCGAGGGCGAGGGCGTCGCCGCTCGCGTGCTCGAGAACATGAACGTCGAGCTGGCGAAGGTCCGGACCGCCGTCGAGTTCATCATCGGCCGCGGCGATCGCCCGGTCGTCGGCGAGGTGGGGCTCACGCCGCGCGCGAAGCGGGTGATCGAGCTGGCCATCGACGAGGCGCGCCGCCTCGGCCACAACTACATCGGCACGGAGCACCTGCTGCTCGGCCTGGTACGCGAAGGCGAGGGCATCGCCGCAGGCGTGCTGGAGTCCCTGGGCGTGAACCTGGACAAGGTCCGCCACGAGGTGATCCGCGTCCTGTCGCAGTCGTCCTCCGCCGGTCCGGCCCAGGAGACCAAGCGTGCCAGCAAGACGCCCACCGTCGATGCCCTTGGCATCAACCTCACGGAGGCGGCCCGCGCGGACAAGCTGGATCCGGTCATCGGGCGTGAGAAAGAGATCGAGCGCGTCATCCAGATCCTCGGCCGGAAGACGAAGAACAACCCGGCGCTGATCGGGGAGCCGGGTGTCGGCAAGACCGCCATCGCCGAGGGCCTCGCGCATCGGATCGTCGCCGGCGACGTGCCGGACATCCTGCTCAACAAGCGGGTCCTCACGCTCGACATCGGGTCGCTCGTCGCCGGCACCAAGTACCGCGGCGAGTTCGAGGAGCGCCTCAAGAAGATCATCGAGGAGCTCCGCAACACCAACGACGCGATCCTGTTCATCGACGAGCTCCACACGCTCGTGGGCGCAGGCGCGGCCGAGGGTGCCATCGACGCCGCGAACATCCTCAAGCCGCCGCTGTCGCGCGGCGAGCTCCAGTGCATCGGCGCCACCACGCTCGACGAGTACCGCAAGTACATCGAGAAGGACGCGGCCCTCGAGCGGCGCTTCCAGCCGGTCATGGTGGAGGAGCCCTCGCTCGAGCAGACGATCGAGATCCTGAAGGGGATCCGCGAGCGCTACGAGCAGCACCACAAGGTCGAGATCACGGACGACGCCGTCATGGCCGCGGCAGACCTCTCGATCCGCTACATCACGGACCGCCACCTGCCCGACAAGGCGATCGACCTCATCGACGAGGCCTCGAGCCGCGTCCGCCTCCGCCATTCGTCCGCGCCGCCCGACCTGCGCATCGCGCAGAAGGAGCTGGACCAGATCACGAAGGAGAAGGACGCCGCGATCAACGCCCAGGAGTACGAGCAGGCAGCCACGCTGCGCGAGGCGGAGGCCACCTCGCGGGAGACCGTCGACAAGCTCCGGGGCGACTGGCAGTCCACCGTCTCGGGCGAGACCCCCAAGGTGGACGAGGAGGAGATCGCCCAGGTCGTCGCGATGTGGACCGGGATCCCGGTCACCCGCATCGCGCAGGAGGAGTCCGAGCGGCTGCTCAAGATGGAGGAGGTCCTCCACGCCCGGCTCATCGGCCAGGAGGAGGCGATCGAGACCGTCTCCCGCGCCGTCCGTCGCGCCCGCGCCGGCCTCAAGGATCCCAAGCGGCCGATCGGCTCGTTCATCTTCCTCGGTCCCACGGGCGTCGGGAAGACGGAGCTTGCCAAGGCCCTCGCCGAGTTCATGTTCGGCTCCGAGGACACGCTCATCAAGATCGACATGAGCGAGTTCATGGAGCGCCACAACGTGAGCCGCCTCGTCGGGGCGCCGCCAGGCTACGTCGGGTTCGACGAGGGCGGCCAGCTGACCGAGGCCGTCCGGCGCAAGAGCTACGCCGTGATCCTGCTCGACGAGATCGAGAAGGCGCACGCGGAGGTGTTCAACATCCTGCTCCAGATCCTCGAGGACGGGCACCTCACGGACGCCAAGGGCCGCCGGGTGGACTTCCGCAACACGATCATCATCATGACCTCGAACCTCGGCGCCGCGAAGATCCAGACCAACTCGTCGCTCGGCTTCCGCCAGCAGGGCGACACGGAGGAGACGCGCGCCGCGGCCAGCTACGACCTGATGAAGGAGAAGGTCCAGGCGGAGCTGAAGCAGAACTTCCGCCCGGAGTTCCTCAACCGGATCGACGCCACCGTCGTGTTCCGCAGCCTGACGGTCGAGGAGATCACCCAGATCGTCGACCTGATGCTCAAGCGGGTCCGCGACCAGCTCAAGGTCCAGGGCATGGGCCTCGAGATCACGCAGGCGGCCAAGGAGCACATCATCAAGCTCGGCTACGACCAGGCGTACGGCGCCCGGCCGCTGCGCCGGACGATCCAGAACCTGATCGAGGACCCGCTGGCGGAGCACCTGCTCCTCGGCCGGTACAGCACGGGCGACGCGATCGTGGTCGACCTCGACCCGGACGGCAAGGGCCTGTCGATCACGGCCACCGAGGCGGCGAAGACTCCCGTCGAAGCCTGACCGGGCGGGTCGAGCGCCACCGTGGCCCGCGCCCAGAGCCGCTACGTCTGCCAGTCGTGCGGCGCCTCCGTCCTGCGCTGGGAGGGCCAGTGCCGCACGTGCGGCGAGTGGAACACCCTCGTCGAGACCGTCGTCCGCGATGCGCCCCGCCCCCGGGTCGTGGCGGGCGCCGCCGCTCCCGGCGCGTCGCCCGTCGCCCTCAGCCATGCCGGCGAGTCCGTCGGACGAGATCGCGCCGCCCGGTCGGCATCGGCGAGCTCGACCGGGTCCTCGGCGGCGGGCTGGTGGCCGGGTCGGTCGTGCTGCTGGGCGGCGAGCCGGGGATCGGCAAGTCCACGCTGCTCCTGCAGGTCGCGGCCGGCGTCTCGGCAGGCACCGGTTCGGCCGCGGGCGGCTCCCGTCCTGTACGCGACCGGGGAGGAATCCGCGTCACAGGTCCGGCTTCGCGGCCGGACGACTCGGCCTGACCGACGGGCCGGTGGCCGACGCGATCCGCGTCGTCGCCGAGACGGGCGTCGGGCGGATCGTGGACCTCGCGCGGGCCGACCGCCCGGGCCTGCTCGTCGTGGACTCCGTCCAGACCGTGGCCTCCGAGGAGCTCGACGGGCCGCCGGGGTAGCGTCGGCCAGGTCCGCGAGGCCACCCTGCGGCTGATGGAGGTAGCCAAGGGCGAGGGTGTGCCGGTCATCCTCGTGGGGCACGTGACCAAGGACGGGACGCTCGCCGGCCCGAAGACGCTGGAGCACCTCGTGGACGTCGTCCTCTCCGTCGAGGGCGACCGGACCGGGGGCCTGCGGCTCCTGCGGGCCGCCAAGAACCGCTACGGCTCGACCGAGGAGGTCGGCGTGTTCGAGATGGGGGAGCGGGGGCTGGCCGAGGTCGCGGATCCTGCGCGGGCGTTCCTCGCGGACCACGACGCCCCTGCGCCGGGCAGCGTCGTCGCCCCTGTGCTGGAGGGCTCCCGCCCGATCCTCGTCGAGGTGCAGGCGCTGGTGGCCCCGACCGGCGCGCCGTCCCCGCGACGGACCGCGTCCGGCGTCGACCCCAACCGGCTGGCGCTGCTCGTCGCGGTGCTCGGGCGTCGAGCGGGGATCGGTCTGTCGAGCCACGACGTGTACGCGAACCTCGCGGGCGGCCTGAGCGTGAGCGAGCCCGGTCTGGACCTGCCGCTCGCACTGGCGCTCGCGTCGTCGCTCCGCGACCGTCCGCTCGTCACCGGCACGGTCGCGATCGGCGAGGTGGGCCTGCTCGGCGAGCTGCGTTCGGTGGGCGGGCTCGACCGACGGCTTCGGGAGGCGGCTCGCCTCGGGTTCACCCGCGCGCTGGTGCCGCGGCCGCGCGGCCGCGAGATCCCGGCGATCGCGGGCATGGACGTCGTGGTCGTAGGCACCCTCGGCGAGGCGGTGCGCGCCGCCCTCGTGGAGACGCCGGGCGCGCGATAGGCCCCGCCCCTGACCTTCGGGGACCCTGCGGGGGTCCGGGACCGCGTGCTAGGCTCGGCCCGCCTGTCCGGCGGCGCCGCACTCAGGCGGCGTGCGCAGGCTGGGCGGACCATCGAGGAGATGCGTGTTTCGAACGATCCGGGTCCTCGGCGCAGCGCTCGGAGCCTTCATCGGGCTCGGGCTCGCAGCCACCGGGACCGGGCTGTTCACCGGCGTCGAGTACGCCGGGTTCATCCTCGCGGCATGGACGATCAGCTGGATGGTCGTCGGGTTCGCGGTGCTCCCGTACCTCACGATCGTGCCGGCCGGCTGGCTCATCAAGCGCGTCCAGGAGCTGTCCACCGCCGAGTTCGTGACCGCCGTCCTCGGGCTGTTCGTCGGCCTGCTGCTCGGGCTGCTGCTCGGCCTCCCGCTGGCGCAGATCGAGGGCCCGCTGGGCACCTGGCTGCCGCTCGGCATCTCGCTGTTCCTGGGGCTCGGGATGATGGGGCTCACGGTCGCCAAGCGGTTCGACCTGATCGCCGCCGCCGAGGGGGCCGGGCTGATCCGCCGCCCGGCGCGAGGACGGCGAGGGCCCGGGTGAGGGCGAGCCGCGGATCGTCGTGGACACCAGCGTCCTGATCGACGGGCGGATCGCCGAGATCGTCGAGTCCGGCTTCATCTACGGGACGCTCGTCGTGCCGCGGTTCGTGCTCGAGGAGCTCCAGCACATCGCCGATTCCTCGGACACGCTGCGCCGCAACCGCGGGCGTCGCGGCCTCGAGATCCTCAACCGGATGCAGCGCGACCCGCGTACCCCGGTCGAGGTCGTCGACGACGACGCCCCCGGCGTCGCCGAGGTCGATGCCAAGCTCGTCGAGCTCGCGAAGCGGCGGAGCCGCATCGTCCTGACCAACGACTTCAACCTCAACCGCGTGGCGGAGCTCCAGGGCGTCCGCGTGATGAACATCAACTCGCTCGCGAACGCCGTGAAGCCCGCCGTCCTGCCGGGCGAGGAGCTGCGCGTCCGCGTCATCCAGGAGGGCAAGGAAGCCGGGCAGGGCGTGGGCTTCCTCGACGACGGCACGATGATCGTGGTCGAGGGCGGGGCGCGGCTGATCGATCGCGACGTCGACGTGAGCGTCACGCGCGTGCTCCAGACCGTGGCCGGGCGGATGATCTTCGCCCAGCCGCGCACGGACTGACGGTGGCGGCCGGAGCACGGGGGCGCGGCGCCGGACGCCACGGGACCGGGCGGACCGTACGCCGACGCGGTGATCGTGGCCGCCGGCTCGTCCCGACGCATGGGCGGCACGGACAAGCTCCTCGCGCCGATCGGCGGACGACCGCTGCTCGCGTGGACGATCGAGGCGATCGCGGCTGCGCCCGCGATGGAGCCGCATCATCGTGGTCACCGCACCGGAGCGTGTCGGGGTGTGGCAGGCCGCCCCGTGGCTGCCTGCGGGCGTCGATGCCGTCGTCGCGGGCGGACCGTCGCGGCAGGTGTCGGTGGCCGCCGGGGTGCGCTACCTCGCCGCCGTCGACCCCGAGGGTGATGATCGGCCGGTGCTCGTCCACGATGGCGCCCGCCCGCTCGTCGCCGCGACGCTCGTGACCGCCGTCGTCGAGGCCGTGCTGCGTCCACGGTGCCGCGATCCCGGTGCTCCCCGTGGCCGAGACGCTCAAGCGGGTCGGGGACGGGCGGGTGCTCGAGACCGTCGACCGATCGGGCCTCGCGGCGGCGCAGACGCCCCAGGGCGCACGCCGCGGCCTGCTGCTCGAGGCCTGGGCTCGATACCCACCGGACGGCCCGCCCGGAGTTCACCGACGAGGCCGCGCTGCTCGAGGCCTGTACCATCCCTGTTCATGCGACTCCCCGGCGAACCTGCCAACCTCAAGGTGACGCTGCCCGACGACCTCCGACGTGTCGAAGCGGCGCTCGCCCCTGACGCCGCGCGAATCGGGTTCGGTCACGACAGCCACCCATTCGGCCCCGGCGCCCCGCTCCGGCTCGGCGGGATCGAGATCGTCGGCGCGCCCCGCGCTCGCCGGTCACTCCGATGGCGACGTCGCGCTCCACGCCGTGGCCGACGCGCTGCTCGGTGCGGCCGGCCTGGGCGACCTCGGACGGCTGTTTCCTGCGGACGAGCGAACCCCGCGCGGGATCGGCAGCGACGCGCTCCTGCGCGAGGTCGTCGCGCGTCTTGGAGCCGCCGGCCTCCGCCCCGGCACGGTGGACCTCGTGATCATCGGGGCCCGCCCGAAGCTCGGGGCCCGGCTCGACGCGATGCGTGCGGCGATCGCGGGGCTGCTCGGCATCGAGCCCGAGGCCGTCAACGTCAAGGCATCCAGCGGCAACCTCGCCGGGGACGAGGGCGCCGGCCGCGCGATGTCGGCGCGGGCCGTCGCCACGGTCCGGATGGCGCATGACGATCCGCCTGCAGGACACCCTCACCGGAGAGACGCGGCCGCTCGAGCCGCTCGAGCCCGGGCACGTCCGGATCTACAGTTGCGGGCCGACCGTCTACGGCCCCGCGCACATCGGCAACTTCCGCTCGTTCCTGTTCGCGGACCTGCTCGTGCGGTACCTGCGCTACCGCGGGCTCCGGGTCACCTGGGTCATGAACCTGACCGACATCGACGACAAGATCATTCGCGGCGCCGCAGCGGAGGGCATCTCCACCACGGAGCTCGCCGACCGGTACGCCGCGCGGTTCCTCGACGATGCCGAAGCGCTGGGGATGACCGTGCCCGACGTCCTGCCGCGCGCCACCGAGCACATCCCCCAGATCGCGGAGCTGGTCGGGACGCTGCTCGACAAGGGTCACGCCTACCGGACCGACGACGGCTCCGATCTTCTTCCGTATCGCCTCGTGGCCCGCGTACGGCCGCCTCGCGCGGCTCGACCCGGACGCGATGCGGGTGGGGGAGCGCGTCGAGTCGGACGAGTACGGCAAGGACGACGTCCGCGACTTCGCGCTGTGGAAGGGCCCGAAGCCCGGCGAGCCGTCGTGGGCCACGGTGGTCGGCCCAGGGCGGCCCGGCTGGCACATCGAGTGCTCCGCGATGAGCATGGCGCACCTCGGCGACGTCGTTCGACATCCACACCGGCGGCGTGGACCTCGTGTTCCCGCACCACGAGGACGAGATCGCGCAGTCGGAGGCCGCGACGGGCAAGCCGTTCGTCCGGTACCTGGCTGCACTGCGCGCACCTGCGAATGGGCGGCGAGAAGATGGCGAAGTCGACGGGCAACATCGCGCGCGTCTCGGACCTGGTGGCGTCGGGCGTGTCGCCGCGGGCCCTCCGCTACGCCCTGCTCTCCGTCCACTACCGGGCGCCGCTCAACTACACGGACGACTCGCTGCCCGCGGCCGCCGCCGCCGTCGAGCGGGTCGACGCGCTCCTTGCTGCCCTTTCCGCCTATCGCGAGGACCGGGCCGACGACGAGACCCTGCCGGCGCTCCTCGACCGGTGCGGGCCGGGTTCGAGGCCGGGCTCGACGACGATCTCAACGTGTCGGAGGCGCTGGCCGCCCTGTTCGACGGGGTCCGGGAGCTCAACCGCCGGATCGATGCCCGAACGCTGTCGACCGCCGATGCCGGGCGCGCGATCGCGTCTGGTCCGGGACCTCGACGGGGTGCTCGGGGTCGCGGCCCCGCCGAGGCTCCGCGCTCGAGCCCGAGCTCCAGGCCATGATCGAGGAGCGGATCGCGGCCCGTGCGGCGCGCGACTGGGCCGAGTCGGACCGGCTGCGCGACGAGCTGCTCGCGCAGGGGCGTCGCCGTGGAGGACACCCGCGACGGCCAGCGGTGGCGCCTCGTGGTGACGACCGGTGGCTGATCGCAGGCGTCCGCGCACGACAACCGGCACCCGGGCGGCAAGCCCCATCGACCTCGTGGCTCCCATCCCGGCGGCGGACGACCGCCCGCTCCGCGGCCCGGAGGGCAGGCCCGCGGCCCCGAGGATCACGGTGGAGCCCGGCCTGGGTTCGGGTTCCGGGACGAGGGTGCCGGGGACGAACCACGAGGCGGGCGCCCGCCGCATGGTGGCGGTCGACCGCACGGCGGACCGCCGGGCGGGCCGCGCCCGGCCCTCGGCCGTGGGAGCAGGACCCGCGCGGTGGCCAGGACGACGATCGTGGCCGCGGCCCCCGCCACGGCGGCTGCGACCGCGGCCCCCGAGGCGGCGAGCCGCGGCCGCGGGTACCGCCCCGCGGCACCACCAGGGACGGCGCCCCGGCGGCCTTCGCCCGCGGTCCTCGACGACCGCCGCCCGGGCCCGGCCGGTGGTCCCGACGACCGGCCCCCGCGACGCGACGGCTACCAGCCTCGCGCCCCAGCGCCCCCGCGGCTACGACCGCGCCCGACGACCGGCCCCCGCCCCGGCGGCTACGCCCGCGGCCCGCGCCCCGACGGCCCGCCGCGCCCGCGTACGGCGATCGTGGTCCCGGACCCGGCTACCGGCCCGACCACCGCCCCAGTCGTACGGCAGGATGCCGCGGCCGGCGCCCGGACCTCGCCGCGACCCCAGCCTCGCCCGTGGGACGAGGGACCCGGTACCCGCCCGCCGCAGGACGACCGGGCTCCGGGGCCGTCGCCCGTTCGACGCGGAGTGGGAGCCCGGACCCGGTCGCCGGCCCCGGATCCCGTGTCCGGATGCGCGGGCCGCCCCGAGCGCGGGCCCGCTGCCGGGCGTCCGGCCACCGCGGGACGTCCGCCAGCGGCCCGTCGCGTTTCCGCCGTTCGGCGGCCCGCGCAGGTTCGATCGGCCGGGACAGCCCTATCCCCAGCGGCGGCCACCGGCACCAGTCGAGGGGATCGCCCCCTCCGAGGGCGAGGAGCTGGTCGCGGGCCGGCGTCCGGTCGAGGAGGCGTTCGTCGCCCGTCGCGAGGCGCGGCGGCTGCTCGTCGTTCCGCAGCGTCGCATGGCGCTCGAGAAGCTCGTCCTGCACGCCACCAACCTGCGCATCCCGGTCGTCGAGGTGGAGGGCGGCACGCTGACGGCGATCGCCGGCTTCGACGGCCACCAGGGCATCGCGCTCGTCGTCGCGCCGCGACGCTGGGCATCACCCGACGACATCCTGGCGCGCGCCGCGCAGCGGTCGCAGGCGCCGCTGGTCCTGGTCCTCGACTCGCTCGAGGACCCGCAGAACGTCGGCACGCTGCTGCGCAGCGCGGAGGTCGCCGGCGTCCACGGCGTCGTCTTCCCGACCCATCACCAGGCGCCGCTGTCAGCCCCGCTGCCGTCAAGGCGTCCGCCGGCGCCGTCGAGCACCTGCGCTGGCGCCGGTCGACGACCTTGCCCGGCGCGCTGGCCGACCTGCATGCGCGCGGCCTCCGGATCGTGGGTGCGGACGGCGACGCACCGCTGACCGCGCGCGACGCCGACCTGCGTGGACCGGTCGCGATCGTCGTCGGCAGCGAGGGACGGGGGCTCAGCGCCGCCGTCCGCCGCCGCTGCGACCTGCTGGTGCGCATCCCGATGCACGGCCGGATCGAGTCGCTCAACGCCGCCGTGGCCGGATCGATCCTCCTGTACGAGGCCGCCGCCCAGCGTGAGCTCCTCGAACGAGCGTCCGCCACGCCGGGGACACCTGGGGACGTCGACGGTGGCGACGACGGGAAGACTCCGGCGGCCGATGCCGGCGCCGCCGCACCCGAGAGCACGAGGCCGGCACCGAGCCGCCGGCAGCCGAGCTCCCCACGCCGTCCCCGAAGCGCAGGTCGCGCACGAAGGCCGCGGCGGATGGCACCAGCGATACACCGGCACCCGTCAAGCGAGCGACCCGTGCGAAAGCCGCACCGCCCGTGGACGAGGCCGTGGGCGCGCCTGCAACGAAGACCGGGACGCGCGCGAGCAAGGCCGCGGCAGCGGCCCCAGGGGTCGATCCTGGTGAGGATCTGCTGCCCGGAGGCCCGGCGGTCGACACCGCGGCCGATGACGCCGGCGTCGACCCGCGAGGCGCGCGGACGGGCGGCGGTTGACCCTCCGAGGGCGCCTCCGGGGCTGCCGGGAGGTTTGACGCACCGGCCTCGGGCCGTATCATTCCCCGGCTCGCGGAGTCCTACTCTTGTTTGACGCTGCGCGCGTGCCGACGTAGCTCAATTGGCAGAGCAGCGGTTTTGTAAACCGCAGGTTCCGGGTTCGAGTCCCGTCGTCGGCTCCAACAGCAAGCAATGCGTCAACCGGGCGGATCTGACCGGCAGGTCCGTCATCGCGGGCCCAGATAGCTCAGCTGGCAGAGCACATCCTTGGTAAGGATGAGGTCACGGGTTCGAATCCCGTTCTGGGCTCCATCTCTCGCACGTCACCCGGTCGCCCCGGCGGCACTGCCGCCCCAGCCATGGAGTGAGAAGGTCCTGTGGCCAAGAAGAAGTTCGAGCGCACGAAGCCGCACGTGAACGTCGGCACGATCGGCCACATCGACCACGGCAAGACGTCGCTCACGGCCGCGATCTCCAAGTACCTCGCCCTCAAGGGCAAGGCGGAGTACCGCGCGTTCGACTCGATCGACAACGCCCCCGAGGAGCGCGAGCGCGGGATCACGATCGCGATCGCCCACGTCGAGTACGAGACCGACGCCCGCCACTACGCGCACGTCGACTGCCCCGGGCACGCCGACTACATCAAGAACATGATCACCGGCGCCGCCCAGATGGACGGCGCGATCCTCGTCGTCGCCGCGACCGACGGCCCGATGCCCCAGACCCGGGAGCACATCCTCCTCGCCCGCCAGGTCGAGGTGCCGTTCATCGTCGTGTTCCTCAACAAGGTCGACATGGTCGACGACCCCGAGCTGCTCGACCTCGTCGAGCTCGAGGTCCGCGAGCTGCTCACGAAGAACAACTTCCCGGGTGACGACATCCCGGTCATCCGCGGCTCCGCGCTCAAGGCCCTCGAGGCCCCCGACGATCCCGACGACGCGGCCTACGCCCCGATCCAGGAGCTGATGGACGCGGTCGACTCCTACATCCCCAACCCGGTCCGACCGGTCGACAAGCCGTTCCTCATGCCGATCGAGGACGTGTTCGGCATCAAGGGCCGGGGCACGGTCGCGACGGGGCGCATCGAGCGCGGCGTGATCAAGGTCGGCGAGGAGGTCGAGATCGTCGGCATCGCGGCGACCCGCAAGGTCGTCGTCACCGGCGTCGAGATGTTCAAGAAGCTCCTCGACCAGGGCCAGGCCGGCGACAACGTCGGCTGCCTCCTGCGCGGCATCGAGCGCGACGACATCGAGCGCGGCCAGGTCCTGGCCAAGAGCGGCTCGGTCACCCCGCACACGAAGTTCACCGCCCAGGTCTACGTCCTGACCAAGGAGGAGGGCGGCCGCCACACCCCGTTCTACAACGGGTACCGGCCGCAGTTCTACCTGCGCACCACCGACGTCACCGGCGCCATCGGGCTCCCGGACGGCGCCGAGATGATCATGCCCGGCGACAACGTCGAGATGACGGTCGAGCTGATCACCCCGATCGCCCTCGAGGTCGGCCAGCGCTTCGCCATCCGCGAGGGCGGCCGCACCGTCGGTGCCGGCGCCATCGTCAGCATCATCGCGTAACGAGGCACCATGGCCAAGGTCGAGGCGCGTCCAGTCATCCAGCTCGCCTGCACCGAGTGCAAGCAGCGCAACTACTCGACGCGCAAGAACAAGAAGAATGATCCGAACCGGATCGAGCTGCTCAAGTACTGCCCACGGGAGCGGCGTCACACGCTGCACCGGGAGGCCAAGTAGCAGCAACGTCCGCCAACGCAGGGGTGTAGCTCAATTGGCAGAGCAGCGGTCTCCAAAACCGCAGGTTGTAGGTTCGAGTCCTATCGCCCCTGCCACTCCCACCAGCCGCTGAAAAGGCATCCGTGAAGCGACTTCGCCAGTTCATCAAGGAATCCTGGTCCGAGCTCAAGAAGGTCTCGTGGCCGAACCGCATCCAGGTGCGCAACCTGACGGTTCTCGTCTTCGTCATCTCGTTCGTCGTCGGCCTGTTCATCACGGTCATCGACGCGGGCTATGACGTCGTGATCCGCGCGCTGGCGGACCTCGCATGACGGAGCAGCTGGCCCCCGCCAAGGCGCCGGAGAAGCGCTGGTACGTGATCCACACGTACTCGGGCTACGAGAACAAGGTCAAGACCAACCTCGAACACCGCATCGAGTCGATGGGCATGGAGGACAAGATCTTCCAGGTGCTCGTCCCGATGGAGGACGAGATCGAGATCCGCCAGGGCCAGCGGCACACCGTCCAGAAGAAGGTCTACCCGGGCTATGTGCTGGTCGAGATGATCCTCGACCCCGAGTCCTGGTTCGTCGTCCGGAACACCCCGGGCGTCACGAGCTTCGTCGGCAGCGGCAACATCCCCGGGATGCGCAGCGAGCCGATCCCGCTCGACGAGACCGAGGTCAAGCAGATCCTCCGGCACATGGGCGTCGAGACGCCGAAGTACCGGGTCGCGTTCACGAAGGGCCAGAGCGTGCGTGTCACCGATGGGCCGTTCGCGGAGTTCATCGGAACCGTGGACGAGGTCAATCCGGAGCGCAACAAGCTGAAGGTTCTCGTGAGCATCTTCGGCCGGGAGACCCCGGTCGAGCTCGACTTCCTCCAGGTCGAGAAGCTGTAACGAGGCAGGGAGCGAGCACACGTGGCCAAGAAGATCCGAATCGTCCTGACGCTGCAGCTGCCGGCCGGCAAGGCGACCCCCGCCCCGCCCGTCGGCACGGCGCTGGGCCCGCACGGCATCAACATCGTCGAGTTCACCAAGTCCTACAACGAGCGCACCGCGGACAAGTCCGGGCAGATCATCCCCGCCCAGATCACGATCTTCGAGGACCGCTCGTTCACGTTCGTCCTCAAGACGCCGCCGGCGCCGGACCTCCTGCGCAAGGCCGCAGGGGTCGACAAGGGGTCCGCGACGGCGAAGCGTGAGACCGTCGGCCGGGTCACCCGGGACCAGGTCCGCCAGATCGCCGAGATCAAGATGGCCGACCTCAACGTCAACGACGTCGAGGCGGGCATGAAGGTCATCGAGGGCACCGCCCGGAGCATGGGCATCGAGGTCGTCGGCTAGACGCCGGCGGACGCGCGGGAGAGACCCCGGCACGCGCGCCGTCTCAAGGGGCAGGTCCGCAGGACCGAAGGAGCACGCACCATGGCCGAGCACGGCAAGCGCTACCAGGACGCGGCGAAGCTCGTCGACCGCACGAAGGTCTACTCCATCGCGGAGGCGGTCGCCCTCGCGCGGGAGACGTCCAACACCAAGTTCGACGCGTCGGTGGAGGCCCATCTCCGCCTCGGCGTCGACCCCCGGCACGCCGATCAGATGGTCCGTGGCACCGTCGTCCTCCCGCACGGGACTGGCAAGGTGGTTCGCGTCGCCGTGTTCGCCCAGGGCGAGAAGGCCCAGGAGGCGCTCCGCGCCGGTGCCGACGAGGTCGGTGCCGAGGATCTCGTCAAGAAGATCGAAGCCGGCTGGCTCGAGTTCGACGTGGCCATCGCCACGCCGGACACGATGGGCCAGGTCGGCCGCCTCGGCCGGATCCTCGGCCGCCGCGGCCTCATGCCGAACCCGAAGGCCGGCACGGTGACGTTCGACATCGACCGTGCTGTCCGCGAGGTCAAGGGCGGACGCGTCGAGTTCAAGGTGGACAAGGGCGCGATCGTCCACGTCCCGGTCGGCAAGGCATCGTTCGAGGAGCAGCAGCTGACCGAGAACCTGGCGGCGCTCGTCGACGCGGTCAACCGCGCGAAGCCCAGCGGCGCCAAGGGCACCTACCTGCGGACGCTGTCGATCGCCACGACGATGGGCCCCGGCATCCGGGTCGACATCCCGGGCGTGCTCGCGGCTGCGGTCGCGTAGGAGTACCATTCGCCGCCCGCGCCGTTTGCGGGCGGAACATGCACGACGCCGTCGAGAGGCGAGCGCCGTATCAAGACAGACGGAACCAGCCGCAGACAGCCTGCGCCCGCTGGACGCCCGCCGGCCCGAGAGGGCGGCGCGACGCCCGGGGCTTGATCCGCCGGACCGGACCGTCCGTCCGCCCCTCGGGGTGGCGGAAGGGGACGACGGCGAGCACGCCGAGGCAGATGGCATCGCCCCACCCCGTGTGGGTCGCGCCCCCTGCATCGCCACGTGGCCCGTCGCAGGGGTACCGCCGGCAGCCGCCGGGCGCACCCACCGCCGCACGCCGGTCGCGTGCCGGAGCAACGGAGGTCAAGGAGGCTCGATGCCGACCGAGGCCAAGCGCGAGACGATCGACGATCTGCGCGCCCAGCTGGATTCCAGCCGCGCGATGATCGTGTCCGAGTACCGCGGCCTCAAGGTGAAGGAGATCAGCGAGATCCGGCGCGCGCTGCGCAAGAGCGACGTGAGCTACCGGGTCGTCAAGAACCGCCTCATGCGCATCGCGGCACAGGACAACGCCGCAGCCGAGGCACTCTCGCCGCTCCTCGTCGGTCCGACGGCAATCGCCTTCGGCCAGGACGAGGCAGGGACCGCCAAGGCGGTCCTCGACGCCACTCGCCCCTACAAGATCGTCAAGATCACGGGCGGCGTGCTGGGGTCGCGGGCGATCGACGCGGACAGCGTCGTCCGGCTGGCAGCCCTGCCGTCGCGCGACGTCCTGCTCGCCGAGGCGGTTGGCGCGATCGTCGCGCCGCTGTCCACGACGGCCGGCCTGTTCGACGCCCCGCTGCGGGACGTCGTCGGGCTCGTCCAGGCGCTGATCGACCAGCGCGGCGGCGAAGCCGCAGCCGCCTGACCTTCATCTCGAGACCCACCCGCGCCCCGAGGGGCGCCCACCACCAGGAGAACCAGAACCCATGGCCACGCTGACCCCCGACCAGCTGCTCGAGGCCTTCGAGCAGATGACCGTCCTCGAGCTTTCCGAGTTCAAGAAGAAGTTCGAGGATCGCTTCGGCGTCACCGCCGCCGCCCCGGTTGCCTTCGCGGGCGCCGCGCCGGCCGCCGGCGCCGCCCCCGCGGCCGCGGCCGAGGAGGAGCAGACCGAGTTCGCCGCCATCCTCGCCGAGGTGGGCCCGAACAAGATCCCGGTCATCAAGGTCGTCCGCGAGCTCACCGGGCTCGGCCTCAAGGAGGCGAAGGACCTCGTCGACGCGGCGCCCAAGGCGGTCAAGGAGGGCATCGCCAAGGACGAGGCCGAGAAGATCAAGGCCGCCCTCGAGGAGCAGGGCGCCAAGGTCGAGATCAAGTAGGTACCATGCGGCCGGACGCCCCGGCCGACACGCGGCCCGGGCGGGCGGTGGCCTTTCGTGGCGCCGCCCGCCTCGCCGTGCCCATTGGTTGACGCTCGCGAGAATCGCGGTATCCTACTCCTTCTGTGAGCGCGGCCGTTTCCCCTTCTTCTCACTCCGACAAGGAGTCGTCCTTCATGCTGTCCGTCTCGTCGGCACCCCTCGCCACCACGCCCTCCGGCCGTCTGTCCTACGCCCGGATCGCGGAGGTTCGCGAAGGGATCAGCGTCGACAAGTTCGAGGTCCCGAACCTCATCGAGCTCCAGCTCGAGTCCTTCCAGTGGTTCATCGAGAAGGGCCTCCGGGATCTGTTCGACGAGATCAGCCCGATCAAGGACTTCACCGGCAAGGTGATGGAGCTCCAGTTCCTGGACTACGAGTTCGGGACGCCCAAGTACTCCGAGGAGGAGTGCCGGACGAAGGACCTCACCTACAGCCGCCCGCTGTACGTCAACGTCGAGCTCCTGATCAAGGAGACCGGCGAGATCCAGCGCCAGCGCGTCTACATGGGTGACTACCCGTGGATGACGGACATGGGCACGTTCGTGATCAACGGCGCCGAGCGCGTCGTCGTCTCCCAGCTGGTCCGCTCCCCCGGCGTGTACTACAGCGAGGTCGAGGATCCGGCCTCCGGCCGGATGCTGTTCTCGGCCAAGGTGATCCCGAACCGCGGCGCCTGGCTCGAGTTCGAGACCAACAACAAGGACCAGCTGTGGGTCAAGGTCGATCGCAAGCGCAAGATCGCGGCGACGACCCTGCTCCGCGCGGTCGGCTACGAGACGAACGACGAGATCGCGGGCCTGTTCGGCTCGGTCGACATCGATCCCG
Organism: uncultured Chloroflexia bacterium; assembly: GCA_963715245.1. Lineage (GTDB taxonomy): Bacteria > Chloroflexota > Limnocylindria > Limnocylindrales > CSP1-4 > CAIXZV01. The sequence continues at coordinate 980,993 of CAVQRM010000006.1, read as the reverse complement.
AGCATCCGTTCATCGCCAACACGCTCGACAAGGACCTCACCAAGACGCCGAACGAGGCGCTGATCGAGGTCTACAAGAAGCTGCGCCCGGGCGACCCGCCCACGGGTGACAACGCCCGACAGCTCGTCGAGAGCCTGTTCTTCAACTTCCGCCGCTACGACCTCGGTCGCGTCGGCCGCTACAAGTTCAACAAGAAGCTGGACGGCGTCGCGGCCCGCATGGGCATCGAGCTCCCGCGCGACGGGCGGACGATCACCCGCGAGGACATCGCGGCCATCGTCGGCAACCTGATCGAGTCGAACCGCGGGCTGCACCCCAAGGACGACATCGACCACCTCGGCAACCGCCGCATCCGGGCCAACGGCGAGCTGATCCAGAACGCGTTCCGGATCGGCCTCCTGCGCATGGAGCGCGTCGTCCGCGAGCGCATGACGATCCAGGAGATCGACAAGGCGACCCCGAACGCCCTCATCAACATCCGCCCGGTCGTGGCGGCGATGAAGGAGTTCTTCGGCGGCAGCCAGCTCTCGCAGTTCATGGACCAGACGAACCCGCTCGCCGAGCTGACGTCCAAGCGCCGCCTGTCGGCCCTCGGCCCGGGCGGTCTGTCCCGCGAGCGCGCCGGCTTCGACGTCCGAGACGTGCACCACAGCCACTACGGCCGCATCTGCCCGATCGAGACGCCCGAGGGACCGAACATCGGCCTGATCGGGTCGCTCGCGACGTACGGCCGGATCAACGCCTACGGCTTCATCGAGACGCCGTACCGCCGGGTGAAGCGCAACGTCGCCCATGACGATCCGAACCTGCTCGAGTACGAGGCCGGCGCGGACGTGGTCGGCAAGGACGGCACGGTCATCCTCAAGAAGGGCGAGCAGTTCACCGCGGCCGCCCACAAGGAGCTCGCCCGCCAGAAGGCGCTCGCGTTCCCGATCCGCCCGTTCGTGACCGACGAGATCGACTACCTCCCGGCCGACGAGGAGGAGGAGCATCACGTCGCGCAGGCGAACGCGCCGCTCGACGCGAACAACCACTTCGTTGGCGAGCGCGTCCCGTCCCGCTTCCGGGACACCTTCCCGGAGGCGCGTCCGGACCAGATCGAGTACATGGACGTCAGCCCGAAGCAGGTCGTGTCCGTGGCGACGGCGCTGATCCCGTTCCTGGAGCACGACGACGCCAACCGCGCCCTCATGGGCTCGAACATGCAGCGCCAGGCGGTGCCGCTGCTCGAGCCCGAGAGCCCGATCGTCGGGACCGGCATGGAGGCCCGCGCCGCGCAGGACTCCGGCCAGGTCGTCCTCGCCCGTCGTGCCGGCGTCGTGACCAGCGTCACCGCCGAGCGCGTCCAGGTCGAGGCGGACTCCGGCGAGCTCGACGAGTACCGGCTGCTCAAGTTCGTGCGCAGCAACCAGGGCACCTGCATCAACCAGCGCCCGATCGTCACGGTCGGTCAGCGGGTCGATGTCAAGAGCCCGATCGCGGACTCGTCGTCCACGGACGGCGGGGAGCTCGCGCTCGGCCGGAACGTCCTCGTGGCGTTCATGAGCTGGGAGGGCGGCAACTACGAGGACGCGATCGTGATCAGCGAGCGCCTCGTGCGCGACGACCTGTTCACCAGCATCCACATCGAGAAGCACGAGATCGAGTCCCGGGACACCAAGCTCGGCCCCGAGGAGATCACGCGGGACATCCCGAACGTCGGCGAGGAAGCCCTCAAGGACCTCGACGAGGAGGGGATCGTCTACATCGGCGCCGAGGTCCGCCCCGGCGACATCCTCGTGGGCAAGATCACGCCCAAGGGCGAGACCGAGCTGACCGCGGAGGAGCGACTCCTGCGGGCGATCTTCGGCGAGAAGGCCCGCGAGGTGAAGGACTCCTCCCTCCGTCTGCCGCACGGCGAGCGGGGCAAGGTGGTCGAGATCCGCGAGTTCCGCCGCGAATGGAACGACGACCTCCAGCCGGGCGTGAACCGCCTGGTCCGGGTGTCGGTCGCCCAGAAGCGCAAGGTCTCGGTCGGCGACAAGATGGCGGGCCGCCACGGCAACAAGGGCGTCATCGCGAAGGTCCTTCCGATGGAGGACATGCCGTTCCTGCCGGACGGCCAGCCCGTCGACATCGTCCTCAACCCGCTGGGCGTGCCCTCGCGCATGAACATCGGCCAGATCCTCGAGACCCACCTCGGGTGGGCGCTCTCGGCGATGGGCTACAAGGCCGCGACCCCCGTCTTTGACGGCGCGACCGAGGACCAGATCGCCGAGGCCCTCGTGGCAGCGGGCAAGCCGAAGGACGGCAAGATCGAGCTGCGTGACGGCCGCACGGGCGAGTCGTTCGACCGCGCGATCACCGTCGGCCAGATCTACATGCTCAAGCTCCACCACCTCGTCGAGGACAAGATCCACGCCCGGTCCACCGGCCCGTACAGCCTCATCACCCAGCAGCCGCTCGGTGGCAAGGCGCAGTTCGGCGGCCAGCGGTTCGGCGAGATGGAGGTCTGGGCGCTCGAGGCGTACGGCGCCGCGAACATCCTCCAGGAGCTGCTCACCGTGAAGTCGGACGACGTCCTCGGACGCGTCCAGACGTACGAAGCGATCGTCAAGGGCGAGGAGATCCAGCCCCCGCGGGTCCCCGAGTCATTCAAGGTCCTCATCAAGGAGCTGCGGAGCCTGGGGCTCAACGCGGAGATCCTCGACCAGAACGACGAGGAGATCCCGCTGGCGGAGGACGATGCCTCCGGCTACCTGCTCCCGGATCTCGGCGGGATCAACCTCGCCGGGTTCGAGGACTAGCACCGAACCTTTTCACGCGGGGCCGGCGTCCGGCCGGCCCGGTCCCGCTCGCACCTTCACACGATCGCGCCGCCTGAGCCGCGGGTGGCGCGGAGGAGACCGATGCTCGAGGTCAACAACTTCTCGGCGATCCGTATCTCGCTTGCCAGCCCGGACCAGATCCGGGAGTGGTCGAAGGGTGAGGTGACCAAGCCCGAGACGATCAACTACCGGACGCTCAAGCCCGAGAAGGACGGCCTGTTCGACGAGCGCATCTTCGGCCCCACGCGGGACTGGGAGTGCTACTGCGGGAAGTACAAGCGCATCCGGTACAAGGGCATCATCTGCGACAAGTGCGGCGTCGAGGTCACGCGCTCGAAGGTCCGCCGCGAGCGCATGGGCCACATCCAGCTGGCGAGCCCCGTCTCGCACATCTGGTACTTCAAGGGCACCCCGAGCCGGCTCGGCATCCTGCTCGACATCAGCCCGCGCAACCTCGAGCGGATCCTGTACTTCGCGCTGTACATCGTCACCCACGTCGACGAGGAGGCGCGTCAGCGCGCCCTCAAGGCCCTCGAAGAGCAGGGCGAGGGCCGGGGCGGTGCCGGCGGCGAGCGCCTGGCGGAGCTCGAGGCCACGCTCAAGGCAGACGTGAGCGCGAAGCGCGATGAGCTCCGGGCGGCGCTGTCGGGCACCAAGGAGGAGATCGAGGCGGCCCGCAGCTCGCAGATCGAGCAGGTCGCGCGCGAGGCACAGGTCGTCGAGGCGGCGCTCACCGAGCTCGGCACTGCCGTCGCCGCGGAGACCATCGCCTTCGGTCCTACGGGCGAGGTGGTCGTCGCGGCGGGGGACAAGGGCGGCAAGGCCGGCCTGGCCAAGCTGCGCAAGCTCGCCACCGCCGAGACCGAGCGGATCAACAGCCAGTCCGAGCAGCGCGCCCTCGACGAGGAGCGCATGTCGGAGCAGAAGGTCGAGGACCTCGTCGCGGCCATGGACGCGACCCTCGCCGAGGAGAAGGAGAAGCTCGCCGGCGAGGCCGTTGGCCAGAAGGAGGAGCTCAAGCAGGCGCGCGCCGAGATCGAGGGCCTCAAGGCCCTGACCACGATCGGCGAGACCGAGTTCCGCCAGCTGGACGAGAAGTACGGCTCCGGGGCCAAGACCGGCCGCATCTTCTGGGCCGGCATGGGCGCCGAGGCCGTCCGCGACATCATCGTCCGGATGGACCTCGAGGAGCTCTCACGGGCCCTCCACGCCGAGGTCCGCACCAGCTCCGGCCAGCGGCGCAAGAAGGCGATCAAGCGGCTCCGCCTGATCGAGGCGTTCCGCCGTTCCGGCAACCGCCCCGAGTGGATGATCCTCTCGGTCCTGCCGGTCATCCCGCCCGACCTTCGTCCGATGGTGCAGCTGGACGGCGGCCGCTTCGCGACCTCCGACCTCAACGACCTCTACCGCCGCGTCATCAACCGCAACAACCGCCTCAAGCGGCTCCTGGAGCTCGGCGCGCCCGAGATCATCATCCGCAACGAGAAGCGGATGCTCCAGGAGGCGTGCGACGCGCTGATCGACAACGGCCGCCGCGGCCGTGCGATCGCCGGCACCGGCAACCATCGCCTCAAGTCCTTGTCCGACATGCTCAAGGGCAAGCAGGGCCGGTTCCGCCAGAACCTGCTCGGCAAGCGCGTGGACTACTCCGGCCGGTCGGTCATCGTCGTCGGCCCGGAGCTCAAGCTCCACCAGTGCGGCCTGCCCAAGAAGATGGCCCTCGAGCTGTTCAAGCCGTTCGTCATGCGGCAGCTGGTCGAGAAGGGCTTCGCCCACAACATCAAGAGCGCGAAGCGCATCGTCGAGCGCGTCCGGCCCGAGGTCTGGGACGTTCTCGAAGAGGTCATCAAGGACCATCCGGTCCTGCTGAACCGCGCACCCACGCTTCATCGCCTGGGTATCCAGGCGTTCATGCCGGTGCTCGTCGAGGGTTCCGCGATCCAGATCCACCCGCTCGTCTGCACCGCGTTCAACGCGGACTTCGACGGCGACCAGATGGCGGTCCACGTGCCGCTGTCCACGGCCGCCCAGGAAGAGGCGCGGGCGATGATGCTCTCGACCGCGAACCTGCTCTCGCCCGCGGACGGCTCGCCGGTGGTTGCGCCGACCCAGGACATGGTCCTCGGCTGCTACTACCTGACCATGGACGCCCTCACGACCAAGGGCAAGCAGGCCGTGCGCTCGTTCACGAGCGAGGACGACGCGATCATCGCCTACGAGCTCGGCGCGCGCGGCCTGGACACCCTGAGCCGCGTCTCAAGCGAGCGCGAGGAGGGGGACGTCTCCGAGGTGAAGCACGCGGCGGCGAAGGTCGCCCTGCACGAGCCGGTCGACGTCGTCGTGCAGTCGTGGGACCCCGAGAGCGCCACCCTCGTCGACACGGCGGTCCGCACCACCGTCGGCCGGATCCTGTTCAACCGGATCCTGCCGCCCGAGCTGCGGTTCGCGAACCAGCCCATGAAGCGGGTCGACCTCAAGCGCCTCGTCGACGCCTGCTACCGGCTCCTCGGCCCGGCCGAGACCGCGCACCTCGTTGACGGTGTCAAGAGCGTGGGCTTCACGTTCGCGACCCGCGGCGGCCTGACCATCGGCCTGTGGGACATCGTCGTGCCCAAGGACAAGCGGGCCATGATGGACGGGGCCGACGACGCCGTCCTCGCCATCGACAAGCAGTTCCAGCGCGGCCTCATCACCGAGGACGAGCGCTACGAGCAGGTCGTCGAGCTGTGGCAGCGGACGACGAAGGAAGTCTCCGACAAGATGATGGACGGCCTCACCGAGGAGAACCCCGTCCGGATGATGACGGACTCCGGGGCCCGAGGGAACAAGGGCAACATCGGCCAGCTGGGCGCCATGCGTGGCCTCATGGCCGACCCGTCGGGGCGGATCATCGACGTCCCCGTCCGCAGCAACTTCCGCGAGGGCATGACCGTCCTCGAGTACTTCATCAGCACCCACGGTGCTCGCAAGGGCCTCGCCGACACCGCGCTCCGAACCGCAGACTCCGGGTACCTCACCCGGCGTCTCGTGGACGTCGCGCAGGACGTCATCACGCGTGAGGACGACTGCGGCACGCTCGAGGGGAGCTGGATCATCCGCGCCGAGTCCGCGGACGAGCCGGAGGCGTTCCAGCGCCGGCTCGTCGGGCGCCTCGTGGCGGCCGACCTGCTCGACTCGAAGGCCAAGGTCAAGAAGGGCCAGCCTCTCCCGGTCGTGATCGCGCGCGACGCGATGATCGACGAGGAGACGGCAAAGGCCATCGACGCCGCCGGCCTGGACGAGGTCCTCGTCCGCTCGCCGCTCGCGTGCGAGTCGCGCTACGGCGTCTGCCGCCAGTGCTACGGCCGCAACCTGGCGACCGGCGACATGATCGGCATCGGCGAGGCGGTCGGCATCATCGCCGCCCAGTCCATCGGCGAGCCCGGCACGCAGCTCACCATGCGCACGTTCCACACCGGCGGCGTCGCCGGCCAGGACATCACGCAGGGCCTGCCGCGTGTCGAGGAGCTGTTCGAGGCCCGGATCCCCAAGGGGAAGGCCGAGATCAGCCACATCGACGGCACCGTCGAGGTCATCAACAGCGAGGCCGGCCGCAAGGTCAAGGTCATCAGCCGGGAGGCGTTCGACAATCCCGTCGAGCTGCCCGAGGGCGCAGAGCTCCTCGCGGCCGCCGGCGACATGGTCGAGATCAACCAGGTTCTCGCCAAGTCCGCCGCGGGCGACGTCGTGGCGTCCGAGAAGGGCTTCCTCGCCCGGACCGAGCTCGGCCTCGTCGTCCGCGCGGAGGACGTCGTGGAGCGCGAGTACGCGATCCCGCACAGCGCGAAGCTGCTGGTCGAGGACGGCCAGGAGATCCGCGCCGGTGACGCGATCACGGACGGCCCGATCAACCCGCAGGAGTACCTCGACACGCGGGGCAAGGACGCCGTCCAGCGCTACCTGGTCCGCGAGGTCCAGCGGGTGTACCGCAGCCAGGGCGTCACGATCAACGACAAGCACATCGAGATCATCGTCCGCCAGATGCTCAAGAAGGTCCGGATCGACCAGCCGGGCGACTGCGAGCAGCTGCCGACCGAGCTGATCGACCGCCTCGACTTCGAGGAGGCGAACAACCGCGTCCTTGCGGAGGGCGGCGAGCCGGCAACGGCCCAGACCGTGCTCCTGGGCGTGACCAAGGCATCGCTCAACACCTCCTCGTTCCTTGCGGCGGCGTCCTTCCAGGAGACGACCCGGGTGCTCACGGAGGCCGCCATCAACGGCGCCCGCGACCACCTGATCGGGCTCAAGGAGAACGTCATCATCGGCAAGCTCATCCCGGCAGGGTCGGGCGCGCCGCAGAACATCGCCGCGCTCAAGGAGCGCCAGCGCCGGGCCGCCCTCGAGGCGCTCGCGGGCGAGGCGATCGAGGGGCTCGGCGAGGCCGAGTACAACCCGTTCCTCGAGGACGGGACCAAGGCTCCCGACGACGAGACAGCCGGCCTCGCGCTGGCGGCCACGATCGCCGGGGCGGACGAGGACGAGACGGAGGCCAACCCGTTCGTCGCCGAGGCCGCCGAGGGCGAGACCAAGGCCGAGGAAGGAGCGGAGTTCAACCCGTTCCTCGCCGACGCCGACGCGTCCGAAGAGGGGTAGGCGCGAAGCCAGACGACCACCAGCCGACGCCCCGGGCAGACCGTCCGGGGCGTTTGACACTCAATTCGGCCGCGCGATACACTTCGCGGCCGTGGCCTCGACGGGGCCCCGATCGCCGCGTGCGTCGGGAACACCCTCGACGAGCTCCGAGCGGTCCCCGTCCGGACCCCCGGTACGGGTGGATCCGCCGGTCCCGACCACTGTCAGTAGCCAGCAAGTGAAAGGAGCCGCGTCTCCGTGCCGACCATCAGCCAGCTCGTGCGCCACGGGCGGAAGCCGAAGATCGAGAAGGTCAAGGCTCCGGCGCTGCGCAAGAACTGGAACAGCCTGCGGCAGCGCCAGGTGCCGATCCCCGGTGCCCCCCAGAAGCGGGGCGTGTGCCTGCAGGTCCGGACGATGACCCCGAAGAAGCCGAACTCGGCCCTTCGGAAGATCGCACGCGTGCGGCTCACGAACCAGATGGAGGTCACGGCCTACATCCCGGGCATCGGCCACAACCTGCAGGAGCACTCCGTCGTGCTCGTGCGCGGCGGCCGGGTGAAGGACCTCCCGTCGGTCAAGTACCACATCATCCGCGGGACGCTCGATGCGGCCGGCGTGAAGGACCGCAAGCAGGGTCGGTCCAAGTACGGCGCCAAGGCCTCCCAGGCGCCCGGGAAGAAGTAGAGATGCCCCGTCGATCCTCGATCCCCCGCAAGGCCAAGTACCAGGTCGAGACGAACCGCGTCACGGACCGCTTCCGCGCGAAGCTGATGCGTGACGGCAAGCGGACGCTCTCCGACCGCATCCTGCGCCAGGCCCTGGCCCGCGCCGAGTTCCAGGCGAAGCGCCCGGGCCTCGAGGTGCTCGAGGCGGCCCTGCGCAACGCAACGCCGATCATCGAGGTCAAGCCTCGGCGCGTCGGTGGCGCGACCTACCAGGTCCCGGTGGAGATCCGGGGCGATCGCCGGATGTCGCTCGGCGTGCGCTGGCTTGTCCAGGCGGCGCGCAAGCGCAGCGGCAAGAGCATGAGCGAGAAGCTCGCCGCGGAGTTCGTCGACGCCATGAACGGCCTCGGCGCAGCGGTGAAGCGGCGCGAGGACACCCACAAGATGGCCGACGCCAACAAGGCGTTCAGCCACTTCAAGTGGTAGTCCGAGCCCAGAGGAGCTAGACCAACCGTGGCACGATCCGTTCCGCTCGCACGAACGCGGAACATCGAAATCATCGCCCATATCGACGCGGGCAAGACGACCGTCACCGAGCGGATCCTCTTCTACACGAAGAAGATCTACAAGATCGGTGAGGTCCATGAGGGCGCGGCCACCATGGACTGGATGCCCCAGGAGCAGGAGCGCGGCATCACGATCACTGCCGCGGCAACGACCTGCGCGTGGAACGATCATCGCATCAACATTATCGATACGCCCGGGCACGTGGACTTCACCGTCGAGGTGGAGCGCAGCCTGCGTGTGCTCGACGGTGCGGTCGTCGTGTTCGACGGCGTCGCGGGCGTGGAGCCCCAGTCCGAGACGGTCTGGCGCCAGGCGGATCGCTACGGCGTCCCGCGGATCTGCTTCATCAACAAGCTCGACCGCACCGGCGCCAACTTCTGGCGCGACGTGGACATGATCACGGACCGCCTGGGCGTGAAGCCCGTGCCGATCCAGATCCCGATCGGGATCGAGGACACGTTCCAGGGCCTCGTGGACCTCGTCCGCATGAAGGCCCTCGTCTGGCGCGACGACCTCGGCAACACGTTCGACGAGGTCGAGATCCCGGCGGACATGCTCGACGAGGCCACCAAGTGGCGCGAGCACCTGCTCGAGGCGGTGTCCGACGTGGACGACGAGCTCGCCCACAAGTACCTCGAGGGCGAGGAGCTCACCGAGGCCGAGATCAAGCACGGCATCCGGCTCGCGACCCTGCTCTACAAGTGGGTCCCGATCCTGTGCGGTTCGGCGCTCAAGAACAAGGGCGTCCAGCCGATGCTCGACGCCGTCGTGGACTACCTGCCGTCGCCGCTCGACGTGCCGCCGGTCGTCGGCCTCAAGCCGGGGACCGACGTGGAGGTTCTCCAGAGCGTCGACGACACCGCGAACTTCAGCGCCCTCGCCTTCAAGATCGCAGCCGATCCGTTCGTCGGGAAGCTCGCGTTCTTCCGCGTCTACTCGGGCACGCTCAAGTCGGGCTCGTACGTCCTCAACGCGACGAAGGGCAAGAAGGAGCGCATCGGCCGCATCCTCCAGATGCACGCGAACCACCGCGAGGAGATCGACGAGGTCTACGCGGGCGACATCGCCGCGGCCGTCGGCCTCAAGGACACGTACACCGGCGACACGCTCTCGGACCCCGATCACCCGGTGATCCTCGAGTCGATGACGTTCCCCGAGCCGGTCATCGAGGTCGCGATCGAGCCCCGGACGAAGGCCGACCAGGACAAGCTCGGCGTCGCGCTCCAGCGGCTCGCCGAGGAGGACCCCACCTTCCGGGTCAAGACGGACGAGGAGTCGGGCCAGACGCTGATCGCCGGCATGGGCGAGCTGCACCTCGACGTGCTTGTGGACCGCATGGTCCGCGAGTTCAAGGTCGCCGCCAACGTCGGCAAGCCGCAGGTCGCCTACCGCGAGACCATCCGCCGCGCTGCCGAGGGCAACGGGCGCTTCGTGCGCCAGACCGGCGGCAAGGGGCAGTACGGCCACGCGGTCATCAAGGTCGAGCCCAACGAGAAGGGCGCGGGCTACGAGTTCGTCGACAAGATCGTCGGCGGCACGATCCCGCGCGAGTACATCAAGCCGATCGACCAGGGGATCCGCGAGACGCTCGACTCGGGCATCTACGCGAACGTCCCGATGGTCGACGTCAAGGTGACGCTGTTCGACGGCTCGTACCACGACGTGGACTCGTCCGAGATGGCGTTCAAGATCGCCGGTTCGATGGCGATCAAGGATGCCGTCCACAAGGCGAACCCGGTCGTGCTCGAGCCGATGATGCGGGTCGAGGTGACGATGCCCGAGGAGTTCATGGGCGACGTCATCGGCGACATCAACAGCCGGCGCGGCCAGATCGAGGGCATGGACCCCCGCGGTTCGACCCAGGTCGTCCGCAGCGCGGTCCCGCTTGCCGAGATGTTCGGCTACGCCACCGACCTGCGGTCGATGACCCAGGGTCGGGCCAGCTATTCCATGGAGCTCAGCCACTACGCCGAGGTTCCCCCGAGCCTCGCGGCCGAGCTCGTCGCCAAGTCGAAGGTCTAACAGGGTCGGCCCGCCTGACGGGCAGAAGAGCAGGGAGTCCACCAGGACATGGCCAAGAAGAAGTTCGAGCGCACGAAGCCGCACGTGAACGTCGGCACGATCGGCCACATCGACCACGGCAAGACGTCGCTCACGGCCGCGATCTCCAAGTACCTCGCCCTCAAGGGCAAGGCGGAGTACCGCGCGTTCGACTCGATCGACAACGCCCCCGAGGAGCGCGAGCGCGGGATCACGATCGCGATCGCCCACGTCGAGTACGAGACCGACGCCCGCCACTACGCGCACGTCGACTGCCCCGGGCACGCCGACTACATCAAGAACATGATCACCGGCGCCGCCCAGATGGACGGCGCGATCCTCGTCGTCGCCGCGACCGACGGCCCGATGCCCCAGACCCGGGAGCACATCCTCCTCGCCCGCCAGGTCGAGGTGCCGTTCATCGTCGTGTTCCTCAACAAGGTCGACATGGTCGACGACCCCGAGCTGCTCGACCTCGTCGAGCTCGAGGTCCGCGAGCTGCTCACGAAGAACAACTTCCCGGGTGACGACATCCCGGTCATCCGCGGCTCCGCGCTCAAGGCCCTCGAGGCCCCCGACGATCCCGACGACGCGGCCTACGCCCCGATCCAGGAGCTGATGGACGCGGTCGACTCCTACATCCCCAACCCGGTCCGACCGGTCGACAAGCCGTTCCTCATGCCGATCGAGGACGTGTTCGGCATCAAGGGCCGGGGCACGGTCGCGACGGGGCGCATCGAGCGCGGCGTGATCAAGGTCGGCGAGGAGGTCGAGATCGTCGGCATCGCGGCGACCCGCAAGGTCGTCGTCACCGGCGTCGAGATGTTCAAGAAGCTCCTCGACCAGGGCCAGGCCGGCGACAACGTCGGCTGCCTCCTGCGCGGCATCGAGCGCGACGACATCGAGCGCGGCCAGGTCCTGGCCAAGAGCGGCTCGGTCACCCCGCACACGAAGTTCACCGCCCAGGTCTACGTCCTGACCAAGGAGGAGGGCGGCCGCCACACCCCGTTCTACAACGGGTACCGGCCGCAGTTCTACCTGCGCACCACCGACGTCACCGGCGCCATCGGGCTCCCGGACGGCGCCGAGATGATCATGCCCGGCGACAACGTCGAGATGACGGTCGAGCTGATCACCCCGATCGCCCTCGAGGTCGGCCAGCGCTTCGCCATCCGCGAGGGCGGCCGCACCGTCGGTGCCGGCGCCATCGTCAGCATCATCGCGTAGGACGACAGAGATGGCGAAGCAGCGGATCCGAATCCGCCTCAAGGCCTACGACCACCGGCTGCTCGACCAGTCGGCAGCCCAGATCGTGGAGACGGCCCAGCGCACCGGCGCTGACGTCGTCGGCCCGGTGCCGCTGCCGACCCGGATCGAGAAGTTCACGGTCCTCCGGTCGCCGTTCATCGACAAGGACTCGCGGGAGCAGTTCGAGATCCGCACCCACAAGCGGCTCATCGACATCCTCGATCCGTCGTCGAAGACCGTCGACGCCCTGATGCGACTCTCGCTTGCGGCGGGCGTCGACATCGAAATCAAGATGTGACGCGATGAGCATCGGATTGATCGGCCGCAAGGTCGGCATGACCCAGGTCTTCCAGCCGGACGGGACGATGGTCGCGGTGTCGGTGGTGCAGGTCACCCCCAACACCGTGACGCGCGTCCGAACCGACGACCGCGACGGCTACCAGGCCGTCCAGCTCGGTGCGGGCGAGCGCAAGAAGCTGACCAAGCCGCTCGCGGGCCAGCTCAAGGACCTCCCCCGGGTCAAGACGATCCGGGAGTTCCGGCTCGAGAACGTCGACGACTACAGCGTCGGCCAGCAGATCACCGTCGGCGACGTGTTCGCCGAGGGCGACCTCGTGGACGTGACCGGGGTGTCGAAGGGACAGGGCTTCGCGGGCACCGTGAAGCGCCACAACTTCTCGCGCGGTCCGAAGACGCACGGTTCCGACAACTACCGCAAGCCGGGTTCCATCGGCCCCGGCACCACGCCCGGTCGTGTCTACAAGGGCCTCAAGATGGGCGGCCACATGGGACACGAGCGGGTCACGATCAAGAAGCTGCGCGTCGTCCGCGTTGACGCCGAGCGGAACCTGATCCTCGTCAGGGGATCGGTCCCCGGCGCGCCCGGCGCGCTCACCTTCGTCCGGAAGGCGTGACCATGCCGCAGACGACCCTCTACGACCGGACCGGCGCGACCGTCGGGAGCGTCGACCTCGCCGAGGCGCTGTTCGCAGCGCCCGTGAACGAGGCCGTGCTCCACCAGGCGGTGGTGGCCCAGCTTGCTGGCCGCCGGACCGGGACGAGCGACACCAAGACCCGCGGCGAGGTCCGCGGCGGCGGCAGGAAGCCGTATCGCCAGAAGGGCACCGGCCGCGCCCGCCAGGGCTCGCGCACCGCACCCCACTACCGCGGCGGTGGCGTCGTGTTCGGCCCGCACCCGCGCTCCTACGAGCAGAAGCTGCCCAAGAAGATGCGGCGCATCGCGCTGCGCTCGGCGCTCACCGCGAAGTTCGGCGACGACGCGATCCGCGTCGTCGACCACTTCGGCATGGACGCGGAGCCGAAGACCCGGGCGTTCGCCGCCATCCTGTCGGCGCTCGGCGCCGGCGACGGCCATGCGCGCCGGGTGCTCGTCGTGGCGCCGGCCAAGGACGACCTGCTGCTCCGCTCGGCGGCCAACCTGCCGTCCGTGTCGGTGATCCTGGCCGACTCGCTCAACGTCGTCGACCTGCTCAACGCGGACGCCGTCCTGATCGAGCAGCCGGCCCTCGCCCGCATGGAGGAGGTGTACGCGTGAGCGCCCTGACCGCCGCCGACATCATCCTCCGCCCGGTGATCTCCGAGAAATCGATCGACGAGTCCGGGCGCGGCAAGTACACGTTCGCCGTGCACGACAAGGCGAACAAGATCCAGATCAAGGCCGCCGTCGAGGAGCTGTACAGCAAGGAGAAGGTGACCGTCGTCGCCGTCAACGTGCTGACCTCCAAGGCGAAGGAGAAGAAGCGCGGCACGAAGCGCGGCCGGATCGTCGGCCACACCTCGGCCTGGCGCAAGGCCATCGTGACCCTGGCCCCCGGCCAGAAGATCGAATTCTTCGAGGGGGTGTAGGCATGCCGCTCCGAAGCTACAAGGCGACCTCGCCGGGCCGCCGGTGGATGACCCGCTCGACGTTCGACGAGATCACCACCGACGAGCCGCACAAGCCGCTCCTCGAGCCGATGAAGCGCGGCTCCGGCCGGAACAACCAGGGCCGCCTCACCGTCCGCCATCGCGGCGGCGGCGAGAAGACCCACTACCGCCGGATCGACTTCAAGCGCGACAAGTTCGGCGTGCCGGCCCGCCTGGCCACGATCGAGTACGACCCGAACCGCTCCGCGCGGATCGGCCTCCTGCACTACCGGGACGGTGAGAAGCGCTACATGCTCCTCCCGAACGGCCTCAAGGTCGGCGACATCATCGTCTCCGGCCCGGATGCCGAGGCCCGGGTGGGCAACGCGATGCCGCTGGCGAACATCCCGCTGGGCACCACGATCCACAACATCGAGCTTGTCCCCGGCAAGGGTGGCCAGATCGTCCGGTCCGCCGGCACGTCTGCCCAGCTCCTCGCCAAGGAAGGTGACTTCGCCACCGTCCGGCTTCCGTCGGGCGAGATGCGTCGCGTGCCCCTCCGGTGCATCGCGACCGTCGGCCAGGTCAGCAACCTCGACCACGAGAACCAGAGCCTCGGCAAGGCCGGTCGCGCACGCCACATGGGCAAGCGGCCGGAAGTCCGGGGCGTGGCGATGACACCGCGGGACCACCCGCACGGCGGTGGCGAAGGCAAGAGCCCGACGGGCATGCCTCCCAAGACCCCGTGGGGCAAGCCCGCGATGGGCTACCGGACGCGACGCGGCAAGGCAACGAGCCGCCTCATCGTCCGCAGCCGGCATCGCAAGGCCTAGGAGAGGAGTCAGAGCATGTCGCGATCGGTCAAGAAGGGACCGTTCGTCCAGCCCCGGCTTCTCGGCCGCGTGCAGGACATGAACAAGCGCAACGAGCGAAAGGTTCTCAAGACCTGGTCGCGCGCGTCCATCATCTTCCCCGACTTCATCGGGCACACCATCGCCGTCTACAACGGCAAGAAGCACGTCCCGGTGTACGTCACCGAGAACATGGTCGGTCACCGACTTGGCGAGTTTGCCCCCACCCGCACGTACCGCGGGCACGGCAAGAACGCCGACCGGTCCGGCGGACTGCGGTAGGAGAGCGACGTGCGCGTATCTGCTACTGCCAAGTACCTGCGTGGCTCCACCCGGAAGGCCCGTCTCATCACCGAGGCGATCAAGGGCAAGCCGGTGGAGGAGGCCGCGGCGCTCCTGCGGTTCATGCCGCAGGCGGCCGCGCGTGACGTGGCGCTCGTCCTCAAGAGCGCGACGGCCAACGCCGAGAACAACATGAGTCGCTCCGCCGATGAGCTGTACATCGCGGACGCGATCGCGAACGAAGGTCCGACGATCAAGCGTTGGCGGCCGCGGGCGCAGGGTCGGGCATTCCCGATCCACAAGCCCATGACCCACATCACCATCGTCGTCGCCGACCGGGAGGCCTAGGCATGGGACACAAGGTCCATCCGTACGGCTACCGCCTGGGCTACACCCGAACGTGGACGGCCAAGTGGTACGCCGACAAGGAGTACACCACCCTCCTCAAGGAGGACATCGCGATCCGGCAGCTGCTTGACCGGCGCCTCGCGAACGCCAGCGTGAGCGGCGTGGAGATCGAGCGTGGCATCAACCACGTGACGGTTGCGATCCACACTGCGAAGCCGGGCATCGTGATCGGCCGCGGTGGCCAGAACGTCGAGATCCTGCGCAAGGAGATCGGCGAGGTCACCAAGCGCAAGGTGAAGCTGGAGATCAAGGAGATCCGCCAGCCCGAGCTCGACGCATATCTCGTCGCGCTCAACATCGCGCAGCAGCTGACCCGCCGCGTCGCCTACAAGAAGGCGATGAAGCAGTCGATCCAGCGCTCGATGAAGGCCGGCGCGAAGGGCGTGAAGATCGCCCTGGCCGGCCGCCTCGGCGGGTCCGAGATGGGCCGCCGCGAGTGGGACCGCGAAGGGCGGATCCCGCTGGGCACCCTGCGCGCCGACATCAGCTACGGCCAGGTGCACGCGCACACGACCTACGGGCGCATCGGCGTCAAGGTCTGGATCTACCGGGGCGAGATCCCCGTCGAGAAGCGCCGCCGCGAAGCCGCCGCCGCCGCAACCGCCGCCGCCGCGGCGCAGGGGGTGTAGCGATGCTGATGCCGCGACGCGTCAAGCACCGCAAGGTGATGCGCGGGCGCATGTCCGGGATGGCGAAGGGTGGCCACACGGTCGCCTTTGGCGAGTACGGCCTGGCGACCCTCGAGCCGGCCTGGATCACGGCCCGGCAGATCGAAGCCGCCCGCCGCGCGATGACCCGCTCGGTCAAGCGCGGTGGCAAGATCTGGATCCGCGTGTTCCCGGACAAGCCGGCGACCAAGAAGCCCGCCGAGACCCGCATGGGTTCCGGCAAGGGCGCGCCGGATCACTGGGTCGCCGTCGTGCGCCCCGGCCGGATCCTGTTCGAGATGGCGGGCGTCGAGCACGCAGCGGCCGTGGAGGCCATGCGACTCGCGTCCCACAAGCTCCCGGTCGCGACCCGTGTCGTCGTCCGCGAGACCGCGAAGGAGGTCACCGATGGAGATCGGTGAGGTCCGCAAGCTCACGGATCGCGAGCTTGACGACCACCTGAAGGAGGCCAAGCAGGACCTCTGGCAGGCCCGCTTCGCCCTCTCGACCCGCCAGTTGAAGGACTACAGCCAGATCCCGGCGACGCGACGGACGATCGCCCGGATCCTCACCGTCCAGCGCGAGCGGTCCACCGCCCCGCGCTCGGCGGAGTAGGAGCGTCGGGATGCCCACCGCAGGAGCCACCACCCCCGTGCAGGGACAGCGGAAGACCAAGGTCGGCCGCGTCGTCAGCGACAAGATGGACAAGACGATCGTCGTGTCCGTCGAGCGCCTGACGCGCCACCGGCTGTACAAGCGCGTCATGAAGGCCTCGACGAAGTTCGCGGCCCACGACGAGCGCAACGAGGCGAAGATCGGCGACACCGTCCTGATCGAGGAGTCGCGCCCCCTCTCCGCCACCAAGCGCTGGCGCCTGGTGTCCGTCCTCTCCCGTGCGGGCGAGGAGCGCGCCGCGGAGACGATGATCTCCGAGGAGCCCGAGACGACCGAGGCGATCCACGCCGCCGCGCACCCCGGCAAGCACGCCGCGGGTGACGGGGCGGGCGAGGAGGGCCAGGCGTGATCCAGGCCTCGACGCGACTTCGCGTCGCCGACAACACCGGCGCCCGCACGATCGAGTGCATCCGGATCATGGGGCGCTCGCGCAAGACCGTCGCCGGCATCGGCGACGTGATCATCGCGAGCGTCAAGACCGCGATCCCGAATGCCCCGGTCAAGAAGGGCGACGTCGTGCGCGCGGTCATCGTGCGCACGTCCAAGGAGATCGGCCGCCCCGACGGCAGCTACATCCGCTTCGACGAGAACGCGGCCGTGCTCATCAACAACCAGGGCAACCCGCGCGGCACCCGGATCTTCGGGCCCGTCGCGCGCGAGCTCCGGGATCGGAACTACATGAAGATCGTGTCCCTCGCGCCGGAGGTGCTGTGATGACCGAGCGGTCCATCGAGCACCGGACGAAGGTGCCCGAGATCCGGAAGGGCGACACCGTCGTGGTGCTGTCCGGCAAGGACGCGGGCAAGCGCGGCGCGGTCGAGCAGGTCATCCGGCGCGACCCCGCGCCGACGGCGGCTCGGTCCGGCTACCGCCGCACGTCCGTCAAGGGCGGCGTGTTCGTCGTCGTCAACGGCCTCAACATCGCCCGCAAGCACACCAAGCCGCGCCAGCGGACCCAGGGTGGCCCGGGCTCGATGCCGACCGTCGATCCGGGCGGCGTCCTCGATCATGCGATGCCACTCCCGGTCAGCCGGGTGATGGTCGTCTGCATCCACTGCGACCGCCCGACGCGTGTCGCGCACCGGACGCTGGACAACGGCGCTCGCGTCCGCGTGTGCAAGCACTGCGGCGAGCCGCTGGAGGTGAAGGCGTGAGCGGACAGCTGAAGGAGCGGTACGTCGCGGAGGCGATCCCCGCGCTGCAGAAGCAGTTCGGCTACGTCAACCCGAACCAGGTGCCGAAGGTCGACAAGATCGTCGTCAACATCGGGCTCGGCGAGGCCCTCACCAACGCGAAGGCGGTGGATGCCGCGATCGGCGACCTGCAGCTCATCACGGGCCAGAAGCCGATCATCACCAAGGCCAAGCGTTCGATCGCCCAGTTCCGGGTCCGGACGGGCAACCCGATCGGCGTGAAGGTCACGCTGCGCGGGGAGCGCATGTGGGACTTCCTCGAGCGCCTCACGCGGATCGCGCTCCCGCGCATCCGTGACTTCCGGGGCGTGCCGGGCAAGTCCTTCGACGGGCGCGGCAACTATTCACTGGGCCTCCGGGAGCAGCTTGCCTTCCCGGAGATCGATTACGACAAGGTGGACCGTCTCCGCGGGCTGGAGATCAGCATCGTGACGACGGCGAAGACCGACGAGGAGTCCAAGCGCCTGCTTGAGCTGCTCGGCATGCCCTTCGCCGGCTAGGGCGCGGGGAGGAGTCAGATGGCCAAGAAGTCCATGATCGCGAAGTCCAAGCGCACGCCGGCGTTCCCGGTCCAGGCCTATCACCGGTGCACGGTGTGTGGTCGGCCGCGCGCCTACATGCGCCGGTTCGCGCTGTGCCGCATCTGCTTCCGCGAGCGTGCGCTCGTCGGCGAGCTGCCCGGCGTCACGAAGTCGAGCTGGTAAGAAGATGAACGTCTCCGACCCGATCGCGGACATGCTGACGCGTGTCCGCAACGCGTCCCGGGCGCGCCATACGGAGGTCGTCGTGCCGGCCTCGCGCACGAAGCGCGAGATCGCCCGCATCCTCAAGGAGGAAGGCTTCATCGCCGACGTCCGCGAGGAGCAGGCGGGACCGGCCCAGATGCTCCGGATCGAGCTCAAGTATGTCGACGGCAAGGTGCCGGTCGTCTCGGGCCTCAAGCGGATCAGCAAGCCGGGCCTGCGCGTCTACGCGCAGAAGACCGACATTCCGCGTGTGCTCGGCGGCCTCGGCATCGTGATCGTCTCCACGTCCAAGGGGATCATGACCGGGAGCCAGGCCAAGCAGGCCCAGCTCGGCGGCGAGATCCTCGCGTACGTCTGGTAGGCGGCCATGTCCCGAATCGGCCGTCTCCCCATCACCGTCCCCGCCGGCGTCGACGTCTCGTTCGACGGGCGCGTGATCACCGTGAAGGGCCCCAAGGGCTCGCTCACGCGTGAGCTGCCGCCCCGGATCGAGGTCGAGCGCGAGGGCGAGTCCCTCGTGGTCACCCGGCCCACCGAGAACAAGCTCGACAAGAGCCTCCACGGGCTGACCCGGACGCTCGTCAACAACATGGTCGTCGGCGTCACCGACGGGTACCGCAAGGGCCTCGAGATCGTGGGTGTCGGGTACCGCGCGCAGAAGACGGGCGACAAGCTCGTGCTCGCACTCGGCTACAGCCACCCGATCGAGATCGACCCGCCTGCCGGCATCAGCTTCGAACTCGAGAACCCGACCCATCTCGCGGTCGTGGGCATCGACAAGGAGCTCGTCGGCCAGGTCGCAGCCAAGGTCCGAGCCACCCGCAAGCCCGAGCCGTACAAGGGCAAGGGCGTCCGGTATGCCGGCGAGAAGGTCCGCCGCAAGGCAGGCAAGGCCGGCAAGATCGGCGGGAAGAAGTAGCCATGACGCAGAAGGTTGTCGCCAGCCGCACCGCGTCGCGCGTCAAGCGCCACGAGCGGCTCCGGCTCCGCCTGTCGGGGACCGAGGCGCGTCCGCGCCTCGCCGTCTTCCGCAGCCTGAACCACATCTACGCCCAGGTCATCGACGACCGGAACGGCACCACGCTGGCTGCCGCCTCCTCGCTCGAGTCCAGCCTCCGCGGCGCAACCGGGACGAAGACGGACGACGCGAAGCGCGTCGGCCAGCTCGTCGCCGAGCGCGCCAAGGCGGCCGGCATCGAGAAGGTGGTCTTCGACCGGGCGGGCTTCAAGTACCACGGGCGAGTCCGCTCGCTCGCCGAGGCGGCTCGCGAAGCCGGCCTCGACTTCTAGAGGACACGCCTGTGGCCCGCATCGACCCGAACAAGCTCGCGCTCGAGGAGCGCGTCGTCCAGATCAACCGCGTCGCGAAGGTCCACAAGGGCGGCCGCCGGTTCTCGTTCTCGGCGGTCATCGTCGTGGGCGACGGCAACGGCCACGTCGGCGTGGGCCTCGGCAAGGCCGGTGACGTCCCGGAGTCCATCCGGAAGGGCGTCGAGGACGCGAAGAAGAACATCGTCAGGATCCCGATGATCGGGACCACGATCCCGCACGAGGTCCGCGAGGAGTACTGCGCCGCGCGCGTGCTGCTCAAGCCGGCCTCCAAGGGCACCGGCGTCATCGCCGGCGGCGCCGTCCGCGCCGTCGTCGAGGCTGCCGGCGTGCGCGACATCCTGGCCAAGGTCCACGGCTCCACCAACCCGGTGAACGTGACCCGCGCGACGCTCAACGCCCTCAGCGGCCTGCGCTCCGTCGAGGAGCTCTCGCGCCAGCGCGGCGTGCAGCTCCGCCTCGTCGTCCCGGGCCAGCCGGCCGCGGCGATCGGCGCGAACCGGGAGGCGGCCGATGCCCGGTAAGCTCCGCGTCACCCAGACCAAGAGCACGATCAGCCACATCGCCCGGAACCGGGCGACGATCCGCGCGCTCGGCCTGCACGGCATCGGCAGCTCGTCGGTCCTCCCGGACAACGACGCCGTCCGCGGCATGGTCCGTCAGGTTCGCTTCCTCGTGACCGTCGAGGAGCTCCCCGAGGGCGCACCGACCCCGGAGACCAAGTAGATGAAGATCCACGACCTGCGCCCCGCCGAGGGGTCGGTCACCAGGAAGACCCGCGTCGGCCGGGGCATCGCAGCCGGCAAGGGCAAGACCGCGGGCCGCGGGACGAAGGGCCAGCGCTCGCGCGCCGGCGCGTCGATCCCGGCGTGGTTCGAGGGTGGCCAGACGCCGCTGCACATCCGGATCCCGAAGCTGCGCGGCTTCCGCAACATCAACGACATCGAGTACGAGGTCGTGAACGTCGGCGCGATCAGCGCGGCGGTCGAGGCGGGCAAGCTCGAGGTCCAGAAGGGCGCCCCGGTGACGGTCAACGCCGACACGCTCAAGCAGGCCGGGCTGGTCCGCCGTGACCGCCTGCCCCTGAAGATCCTCGGTGCGGGCGAGGTCAGCGCGACCATGTTCGTGCTGGCCGATGCCTTCACGAAGAGCGCTCGAGCGAAGATCGAGGCCGCCGGCGGCACCGCCCAGGTCATCGAGATCCCGAGCGAGCCGCTCGCAGCCCTCGGCGTGGAGCCGGTCGCCGACGAGCCGGTCGCCGAGGAGGCGCCCGCCGCGCCGGCGAAGGCCGCGACGGCACCGAAGGCACCGAAGGCCGCGAAGGCACCGAAGGCCGTCGAAGCCCCGGTCCAGGAGGCCGAGGTCACCGCCGAGCCGGCGGCGGAGGCCGACGCGGCCGACGCTCCCGCCGACGCTCCCGTCGACAACGGCTAGCGCATCGTGTTCGAGGCCCTGCTCAACGCCTTCCGGGCGCCGGATCTCCGGCGCCGGATCCTCTACGTCCTGGGGATCCTGATCGTCTTCCGCCTGCTCGCGCACGTCCCGGTCCCGGGCGTCGACCGCGAGCAGCTGTCGGCGTTCCTGGACCAGAACGCGATCTTCGGGCTGCTCAACCTGTTCTCGGGTGGTGGCCTGTCGAACTTCTCGGTCGTGGCGCTGGGCGTCAACCCGTACATCAACGCCTCGATCATCATGCAGCTCATGACGGGCGTCGTCCCGTCGCTCCAGGCGCTGCAGCGTGAAGGTGAGTACGGGCGCCAGAAGATCAACCAGTACACCCGCTACCTGTCCGTGCCCCTGGCCCTCCTGCAGTCCTACGGCTTCCTCGCGCTGCTGTCGGCGAACAACGTCCTCGCGACGCCGTTCGACCTCGGCAGCTGGGAGACGATCACCCAGATCGTGACCCTCACCGCGGGCTCCGTGACCCTCATGTGGCTGGGCGAGCTGATCACCGAGAAGGGGATCGGCAACGGCATCAGCTTCATCATCTTCGCCGGCATCGTGAGCCAGGCCCCGGGTGCGATCTCGGTGTTCATCGACAGCCCCGACCTCGCCCGCTTCGTCCTGTTCGCCGGTCTCGGCATCGCCGCCGTCGCGGTGATCATCTTCATCCAGGAGGGACAGCGCCGGATCCCGATCCAGTACGCGTCCCGCGTCCGCGGCCGGCGGATGTACCAGGGCGGCCAGACGTTCCTGCCGCTCCGTGTCAACCAGGCCGGCGTGATCCCGATCATCTTCGCGGTCAGCATCCTGCTGTTCCCGAGCCAGATCGCGAGCTACTTCGTGAACTCGCCGAGCCCGGTGGGGGATATCGCGCAGGGGATCGTGACCTGGCTGAGCCCCGGCTCGTGGCTGTACGTGGTGCTGTACTTCCTGCTGACGTTCGGCTTCACGTACTTCTACACCGCGTTCACGTTCAAGCCTGACGAGACCGCCGAGCAGCTGCGCAAGAACGGCGGCTTCATTCCCGGCATCCGACCGGGGCGGCCAACGCAGGACTACCTCGCACGGGTGGTCACGCGGATCACTGTCGGCGGCGCCCTGTTCCTGGGCATCGTCGCGGCCGCCCCCCCGTTCATCGGCCTCGTCCAGCCGGAATTCCAGAATATCGCGCTGGGTGGCACGAGCCTCCTCATCGTGGTGTCGGTCGTCGTCGAGACGATGAAGCAGCTCGAAGCCCAGCTCCTTATTCGCCAGTACGAGGGCTTCATTCGGTGAACGTGGTGGTCCTCCTCGGCGCCCCCGGCGCCGGGAAGGGCACGCAGGCGCCTCTGCTTGCAACGCACCTGGGCATCCCGGTCGTGGCGACCGGCGACCTCTTCCGGGCCGCCGTCCGCGACGGGACCCCGCTCGGCCTTGACGCCCGGCGCTACATGGACGCCGGGCAGCTGGTCCCCGACGAGATCGTCGTGCGCCTGCTGCTCGACCGGCTCGACCGCGCCGACGCTGCGGGGGGCGTGATCCTCGACGGCTTCCCGCGGACCGCTGTCCAGGCCAAGGCGCTGGACGATGCGCTCGCCTCGAGCGGCGCGCGGGTCTCTGCCGCCGTCCTCGTCGACGTGCCCGAGGAAGAGGTGATCCGGCGCATGTCCGGTCGCTGGATCTGCCGCGCGGCGGGCCATCCGTACCACGAGGTGTTCAGCCCGCCCCACGTCGCGGGCATCTGCGATCTCGACGGATCGGAGCTCTACCAGCGCAAGGACGACCAGCCGGACACCATCCGCAACCGGATGGCGCAGCAGCTCGGCGCCCTGCACGACGTCATCGACCACTACCGCGACTCGGGCGTGCTGCATGCCGTCGACGGGCTCCAGGCGATCGACGCCGTGTCGGCCGCCATCGTGCGGGTCCTCGACGACGCGGGCATCCACGGCGTGGACGCGGCGACGGAGCACGCCGCCGGCTGATGGCGATCACGCTCAAGTCGAAGGCCGAGATCGTGAAGATGCGGTCAGCGGGCCGGATCGTCGCGGAGGTGCTCGCCCTCGTGGAGGAGGCGCTCGAGCCCGGCGTGTCCACCGCGGAGCTCGACCGCCTCGCCGAGCAGCACATCCGGGCGTCAAAGGGCGTGCCGTCATTCCTGCACTACCTGGGGGGTCGCAAGTACGACCCAGCGAACCCGCATGCCTACCCCGCCTCGACCTGCATCTCGATCGACGCCGAGATCGTCCACGGGATCCCGGGCGATCGCGAGGTCGGGGCGGGCCAGCTCGTCTCGGTCGACGTCGGGGTGATCTACGACGACTGGCATGGCGACGGCGCCCGGACGTTCATCTGCGGAGGCCCGGACGCCGCATCGCCCGGTGCCCGTGGGCTCGTCGAGGCGACCCAGCTCGCGCTCATGGCCGGCATCCGCGCGGCGGTGCCGGGGGCGGTGATCGGCGACATCTCGGCCGCCGTCGAGGACGTTGCCACGGCCGGCGGGTACGGGATCGTCCGGCAGTACGTCGGGCACGGGATCGGGACATCCATGCACGAGGACCCGCAGGTTCCGAACTTCCGCTCGCGCCACAAGGGCATCGTGCTCCGGCCGGGCCACTGCCTTGCCATCGAGCCGATGCTCACGCTCGGATCCGAGGCGACGGTCCTCGGGGACGACCAGTGGACCGTCTCGACGTGGGACGGCTCGCTGGCCGCCCACTTCGAGCACACCATCGCTGTCACCGCGGAGGGTCCGGAGATCCTCACGCGCGTCTGACCGGATCCGGGGTGTTGTCGGATCCGGCGAGAGTTGATATCCTCACCGTTCGTGTGTCGGCCCAGCCGGGTCGGCACTCATTGCTGAGAAGGACCCAGGGAGTCAGGTTGGCGAAGAAGGACGCGATCGAAGTCGAAGGTACCGTCATCGAGCCCCTGCCGAACACGATGTTCGCGGTGGAGCTCGAGAACGGCCACCGCGTCCTCGCCCACATCAGCGGGAAGCTCCGGATGAACTTCATCCGGATCCTGCCCGGCGACCGGGTTCGAGTCGAACTGTCTCCGTACGACCTCACTCGGGGTCGGATCACGTACCGCCTGAAGTAATCGAGGAACCCGGTGAAGGTCAGAGCGTCCGTCAAGACGCGGTGCGACAACTGCAAGGTCATCCGGCGCCACGGCACCGTGATGGTCATCTGCGAAAACCCCAAGCACAAGCAGCGGCAGGGCTGACGCGATGGCACGTATCGCCGGCATCGACATTCCCCGCGAGAAGCGGGTCGAGATTGCACTCACGTATGTGTTCGGGATCGGGCTGTCGTCCAGCCAGAAGATCCTGAAGCAGACGAGCATCAATCCCGACACGCGTGTCCGGGACCTCACCGAAGACCAGGTCAACCGGCTTCGAGAAGTCATCGACCGCAGCTTCAAGGTCGAGGGCGACCTCCGTCGCGAGACGGCGCTGAACATCAAGCGCCTCATCGAGATCGGGTCGTACCGCGGCATGCGGCATCGCCGCAACCTGCCGGTCCGAGGGCAGCGGACCAAGACCAACGCCCGCCAGCGCCGGGGACCGAAGAAGACGGTCGGCGCGCGCAAGAAGACCAAGTGACGAGGAACCGCTAAGGCATGGCCGATCGAAAGCGCGCCGTCAAGCAGCGGCGCCGGGAGCGCAAGAACGTCCCCCAGGGGCACGTCCATATCCTGGCAAGCTTCAACAACACGATCGTGACGATCACCGACCAGACCGGTGCCGTCATCTCGTGGGGTTCTGCTGGCATCGCCGGGTTCAAGGGCTCTCGGAAGAGCACGCCGTACGCCGCCGCGCTTGCCGCGGACGGTGCCGCCAAGCGCGCGATGGAGCACGGCATGCGCCAGGTCGAGGTCTACGTCAAGGGACCCGGCGCCGGCCGCGAGCAGGCGATCCGCTCGCTCCAGGCCGCAGGCCTCGAGGTGAGCGCCATCACCGACGTCACCCCCATCCCGCACAACGGATGCCGCCCGCCCAAGCGGCGCCGCGTCTGAGCGCAGAGAGACCATGGCCCGTTACACCGATGCCGTCTGCCGGCTCTGCCGCCGCGAGGGGCTGAAGCTCTACCTCAAAGGCAGCCGCTGTTACACCAAGAAGTGCTCCTTCGAGCGGCGTCCGACGCCGCCCGGACAGCATGGCGTCCGCCGCCGCAAGGTCGGCGACTACGGCCTGCAGCTTCGCGAGAAGCAGAAGGTCCGCCGCGTCTACGGCGTGCTCGAGAAGCAGTTCCGCAACTACTTCATCGAGGCGACGCGACACTCCGGGATCACCGGCGAGTACCTGCTCCGCTCGCTCGAGCAGCGCATGGACAACGTCGTCTTCCGGCTCGGCTTCGCGCCGTCGCGCGCCGCGGCTCGGCAGATGGTGGCCCACGGCCACTTCGCCGTGAACGGCGTGCCGACGAACATCCCCTCCTACAGCCTCAAGATCGGCGACAAGGTCGAGGTGCGCGAGTCGCACCGTGACCGCGAGCTGTTCAAGACGGTCAAGGAGACCATCCGCTCGCATCAGGCTCCGGACTGGTTGTCCCTCGACGCGGCGAACCTCGCCGGGTCCGTGATCGCCATGCCGCGCCGCGACCAGATGCCGCTCGACTTCAACGAGCAGCTCGTGGTCGAGTACTACTCGAGGTAGTCGCCCTTCATGATCGAACTCGAGACCCCGCAGATCGAGCCCATCTCGGAAGCCGGCACGTACGCCAAGTACGAGGCAGGTCCGCTGCAGGCGGGCTACGGCGTGACCCTGGGCAATGCCCTCCGTCGCGTGCTCCTGTCGTCCCTGGAAGGGGCGGCCGTCACGTCGATCCAGATCCGTGACGTGTACCAGGAGTTCTCGACGATCCCCGGCGTGAAGGAAGACGTCACGCAGATCGTCCTCAACGTCAAGAAGCTCCGCCTCAAGAGCTTCGCGTCGCACCCGGTCCAGCTCCGCCTGATCAAGAGCGGCGCCGGCCCGGTCATCGCCGCGGACATCGCCGAGTCGGCGGACGTCGAGATCGTCAACCCCGAGCTCGTCCTGATGACGATCGACTCGGACGACGTGACGATCGAGATGGACCTCACCGTGGAGCGCGGCGTCGGGTACCTCGCGGCGGAGCGCAGCGAGGCCCTCCCGATCGGCGTGATCGCGGTGGACGCGATCTTCACGCCTGTCCGGAAGGTCAACTACTGGGTCGAGGGCATGCGGGTCGGTCAGATGACCAACTACGACAAGCTCACGATCGAGATCGAGACCGACGGCACGATCACCCCCGAGGAAGCGCTGTCGCGCTCCGCGGACATCCTCGTGCGCCAGTTCCAGCCGTTCGTCACCGTCGGTGTCGCGGCCGTCGCGCCGGACCGCGCCGCGACCGGCGTGCCGCAGCTCCCGCCGAACATGCTCGACATGCCGATCGAGGAGCTGGACCTGCCGATGCGGGCCTACAACTCGCTCAAGCGCAACAACATCGTCAAGGTCGGCCAGCTGCTCCAGCTCAAGGACGACGACCTCCTCCGGATGCGCAACTTCGGCAAGAAGTCGCTCGACGAGATGAAGGAGCGCCTTCGGATGCGCGGCTTCATCGTCCCGGAGACCGAGTCGGACGGGGTCGAGGGCGAGGACGACGAGCCCTTCGGCGACGAGGAGGAGTGAGCGGTGGCCCATCGCATTGACGGGCGCAAGCTCAGCCGCAAGCGCGGTCCGCGGCTCGCCCTGTACAAGAACCTCACGGTCTCCATCCTCCGCTACGAGCGGGTCCAGACGACGGAGGCCAAGGCCAAGGAGATCCGCGGCCAGGTGGAGCGCATGATCACGCTCGCCAAGCGCGGTGATCTGGCGGCCCGGCGGACGGTCGTCTCGGAGCTTCCGAACGAGCCGCTCGTCGTGACCAAGCTGTTCGACGTGATCGCCCCCAAGTACGCCGACCGCCAGTCCGGGTTCACCCGGCTGGTGCACATCGGCCAGCGCAAGGGCGACGCGGCCGAGATCGTCCAGATCGAGCTGATCTAGACGAGCCAGTCGCCGGTCAGCCGGATCAGCGGCGAGGACATGAGCGTCCGAGAGGGCGCGCCCGTGCGCTACAAGGCGCGGGTCGAATACGACGGCACGGACTTCGCCGGGTTTCAGCTTCAGCGGAATGCCCGGACGGTCCAGGGAGAGCTCGAGGCCGCGCTGGCCCGCCTCGCAGGAGGCGAGCGGGTCGTGGTCGACGGGGCCGGACGCACCGACACCGGGGTGCACGCAACCGGGCAGGTGATCGCCTTCACCTACCAGGGGGGCGTGACCGGGGAGGCGCTCCAGCGGGCGATCAACGCCCTGCTGCCACGGGACGTCGCGCTGCGCGACCTCCGGACGGCGCCCGACGGGTTCCACCCACGCCATGCGGCGCGGTACCGGGAGTACCGCTACACCGTCTGGAACGGGCCGCGAAGCCCGCTCCGCGAACGCTACGCGTTCGGGGTGCGGAGACAGTTGAACATCGCCGCCATGGCGGAAGCAGCGTCGGTCTTCGAGGGCCGGCACGACTTCACCGCCTTCGGTGGAGCGACGGACCGGTCCGCGGTCCGGACCGTGTATGCGGTCCGGGTCAGGAAAGCGGGTCGCCTGGTGACGATCGACGTCCGGGCGAACGCCTTCCTCCGGGGACAGGTGCGGCGCATGGTGGCCGGCCTCCTGGAGGTCGGCCTGGACAGGATTGATGCAACGGCCCTCCGGGCGGCACTCGCCGGCCGGGAGCCCGCTCTCAACGGGGCTGCGGCCCCGGCGAAGGGACTCTGCCTTCGGCGAGTCGTCCTCGGACGACCGACGTGGGACGACAAGGAAGACGAGGAATGAGCGCGAAGACCTACACGCCTCGAGAGAGCGAGATCGAGCGACGCTGGTACGTCGTCGACGCGACGGACGAGACGCTCGGCCGCCTTGCGACGCGGATCGCGCACGTCCTCGAGGGGAAGCACAAGCCCACGTACGCCGCCCACATGGATACCGGTGACCACGTCATCGTGCTCAACGCCTCACGGATCACCGTGACGCGCGACAAGCTCGAGGCGAAGGTCTATGCGCGCCACAGCGGCTATCCCGGTGGCTTCAAGGAGGAGACCCTGGGTCATCTCCTGAACCGCCGTCCGGAGGAGGTCATCCGCCGGACCGTCAAGGGGATGCTGCCGCACAACCGGCTCGGAACCCAGATGCTCCGGAAGCTGAAGGTCTATGCGGGGAACGAACACCCGCACCAGGCCCAGAAGCCCGAGCCGCTCGCCTGATCGAGGAGCCCTGATGTCGACGCCTGCGTTCTACTGGGGCACCGGCCGCCGCAAGACGGCGGTGGCCCGTATCCGCCTCATCCCCGGTGAGGGCCAGATGGTCATCAACGGGAAGACCCCCGAGGACTTCTTCGGCGGGATCCTGCCCGAGGCCGAGCTCTGGCTCCCGTTCCGCGTGACCGGGACCGAGGGCCGGTACAACACGATGATCAAGGTCGAGGGCGGTGGGGTCACCGGCCAGTCCGGCGCCATCCGCCACGGCATCGCGCGTGCCCTGCTCCAGTCGGACCCTGACGCCTACCGGCTGCCGCTGCGCCAGGCCGGCCTCCTGACCCGCGACCCGCGGATGAAGGAGCGCAAGAAGTACGGACTCAAGCGAGCCCGCAAGGCCCCGCAGTACACCAAGCGCTAGGTCGGCGCCCGCGCCGGCGCCTTCGGCTCGGCGCGCCCGACCGCCGACTCCGGCAACCGCCAAGTAGGATGAGTGCCCGCGCTCCGTCAGGAGGCGGGCATTCCGATTCGAAGGGACCCGGGAGTCTGATGAGCAGCCTGCGCGGACGGGACCTCGTGAGCGCAGCCGACCTGTCGGCGGCGGAGATCGCACGCGCTGTTCGCGCGCGCGGCCGAGCTCAAGGCGGAGTACGCGATCGAGCGTCGCCACGCGACGCCGCCGCTCGAGCGCCGGACGCTCGCGATGCTGTTCCAGAAGCCGAGCCTTCGGACGCGGGTCACGTTCGAGGCCGGGATGACCCAGCTTGGTGGCCACGCGATCTACCTCACCGAGGGCGATCGTGCTCGGCGGGCGCGAGACGGTCGGCGACGTCGCGCGGAACCTCGAGCGGTTCGTGGACGCGATCATGGCCCGGACCGGTCCGCACGAGGTGGTCGTGGAGCTGGCGGCGCGTGCCTCGATCCCGGTGATCAACGGTCTCACGATCCGCGAGCACCCCTGCCAGGCGCTGGCCGACCTGTTCACCGCCACCGAGGTGCTCGGGCCGGATCTCCGTGGGGTGCCGATCGCGTTCGTCGGCGACGGCAACAACGTCTACCACTCGCTGGCGCTGATGGGCGCGACGCTGGGCATGGAAGTGCGCCTCGCGCATCCCATCGGCTACGGGCCGAACGAGCGGATCGTCGCCCAGGCGCGTGCGCTGGCCGACGCCAGCGGCGGCGCGCTCGTGTTCGACAGCGATCCGCGCGCGGTCGTCGAGGGGGCCGCAATCGTCTACACGGACGCCTGGACGTCGATGGGCCAGGAGGCCGAGGCCGAGGAGCGCCGCGATGCCTTCGCACCGTACCAGGTCAACGCGGACCTTCTGGCCGGTGCGCCCGACGCGTTTGTCATGCACTGTCTTCCTGCGCACCGCGGCGAGGAGATCACGTCGGACGTGATGGACGGACCGCGCAGCCTGATCTTCGAGCAGTCGGAGAACCGGCTCCACGCGCAGAAGGCCCTGCTGGTCGAGTTGCTGGCCGGGTAGCCCGGCGAGCATCGGGAGGCAAGACGCGCATGAGCGGCGAGGCGCTGTACGAGCGCTACAAGGACGCGCTCCGGCGTGGCCACGTCGCCTCCCTGCGCGGAGGACTCGAGGAGGCGCTCACCGCGTACGCGGAGGCGGCGACCATCGCACCCGAGCGGGCGACACCCCACACCAGCGCAGGAACGGCGCTGCTGCGGCGCAAGCGCCCGGCCGACGCCCTGCGCCACTACGGGGTCGCGCTCTCGCTTGCGCCCCGCGACGAGGCGGCCCTGCTCGGGCGAGCCCAGGCGCTCGCGGCGCTCGGACGCCGGCCGGAGGCCGCCGATGCCTACGACACCCTCGCGGAGGTGCGCGACGGCTCGGGCAGGCTGGCCGACGCCGTCGACGCCGCGCGCCGGGCCCTGGACCTGGCCGAGGGCCGCGAGCGACGTCGGTCCCTCGAGCGCCTCATCGAACGGCTGCGGGCCGGCGAGCCGGGCGAGCCCGGGCGGCGGCGCTGGAGCAGGCGCTGCGCGTGCTCGAGGGCGTCGCCATGAACCAGAACCTGCAACCCCCGGTCGCGGTGGCGGACGCGGCCGGGTCCGACACCGGGGGCCTCGATGCGGGCGACGCGTCCCCGGTCGACGAGGCAACCACCCCCGAGGAAGCGCCGGTCCCGGCGCCGCGGGCGGCCCTCGATCGGGACCTGCCCGACGACCTCGACCTGGTCGTCCTCGCCGCGCGCGCCGACGACGGGATGGACACCGCGGCGGACTCGCTCGACCTCGTGCTGGATCTGGCCACCGCCTATCGCCGAGCCGGCCAGGTGGACGCCGCGCTCGACGCCTGCTACCGGGCGCTGTTCCACGATCCCGATGCCGTCAGTCTCCACCTGGCGATGGTCGAGCTCTACGACGATCGGGGCTGGAGCGCGCTGGCCGCCGAGAAGCTCGACCTGCTCGAGCGCCTCGCCGACCTCGACGCGGACCTCGACGCGGGCGGGCTCGTGGCCGCAGCACGGACTCGCCGGGGCTGACCCGGGCGGAACCGGCTCCCGTCGCCAGTGGCGAGGGGCGGCGGTCCCCGGGGATCCCGGTGCTACACTCGGCCGAGGATGCTCCCGTTCGTCGACTCGCTCGTCCGGCAGATCACGCTGACGACGCTGCTCGACATCGCCATCACCGCGATCTTCATCTACTGGCTGTTCAGCCTGATCCGCGGGCACCGGGCCGTCACCCTCGTCATCGGCGTGTCGGTCCTGCTCGGCGTCTACGCGCTGGCCCAGTTCCTCGAGCTCCGCCTGTTCACCCAGCTGCTCCAGGCCGGCGCGGTCGTCGGGCTCTTCGCCCTCGTCGTCGTGTTCCAGCCGGAGCTGCGGCGCGGGCTCGAGCGGATCGGCCGGGTGGGGTCGCTCGGCTGGCTCCTGCGCGCCGACCGAGCAGCGCCGTATCGAGCACGTGGCAGCCGAGGTCGCCAAGGCCGCCGGGATCGCTGTCGCAGGAGGGTCACGGGGCGCTGATCGTCCTCGAGCGCGACACCGGGCTCGAGGAGATCGCCGAGACCGGCGTGATGCTCCACGCCGACCTGTCGCACGAGCTCCTGTGCACGATCTTCGCGCCACGGACCGAGCTGCACGACGGTGCCGTCATCATCCGCGGCGAGGACATCCTGGCAGCCGCGGCGCTGCTGCCGCTGACCGAGATGGCGCTGTCGGAGCGCTTCGGCACCCGGCACCGGGCGGCCCTGGGCATCACCGAGGATACGGACGCGGTGGCGGTGGTCGTGTCCGAGGAGAGCGGACAGATGAGCGTGGTCGAGCGGGCGCGGATCGTCCGCGTGCCCACGGAGGCACAGCTGGCCCGTGCGCTCACGGCGCTGCTGGAGGCGCCGAACTCGCCCGGCGGGCTGCGTCGCAACCCGCGCGGCCGGTCCGGTGGCATGCTCCGGATCTCCCGGCGCGGCCCGCGGCGGGACGACGTGGGCGCCACGCCCGCGGCGACGCCGGTCAGCGCGGCCGTCGCAGCGGCCTCCCCGGAGCCGGCGACGGGGTCGGCGGCGGATCCCGTGGTCGTCCCGGCCCCAGACGGCGCGCACGACGACGGCAGCTCGCCGGCAACCACGAGCGTGCGCCAGTGAACGTCAGCTGGACGATCAGGCGCGCCGGCCGGTTCGTCGTCCACAACTGGCCCCTCAAGCTCGGGGCGATCGCGCTGGCGACCCTGCTCTACGCGGGGCTGGTCGCATCCCAGGACAGCAGCACGTTCCCGGGGCCGGTGACCGTCATCGCGCAGAACCAGCCCTCGGACACGGTGGTCACCAACCAGCTGCGGGACGTCGAGTCGATCCGCTACCTCGCGCCGGCTGGAGCGCAGCGGCCACGCCCCGGGGACTTCCGGGCGACGATCGACCTCACCAACGTCAAGCCCGACGGCAACCCGGTCAACGTGCCCGTCCGCGTCACGCCGGTGGACCCCGACATCACCGTGCTCGAGGTGAACCCGCGCACGATCCAGGTCGTGCTCGATGCGTTCACAACCAAGGTCGTCCCCGTGCGCGTGGAACCCGGACCGGCCCCCGAGGGGATCGATGTCGGCGAGACGGTGTACGAGCCCCAGGAGGTGGTGATCTCGGGGGCGGCGTCCGCGGTCGATCGCGTCGTCGCCGCGGTCGTAACCGTGACGCTCGATCCGAACGGCCTCGACGTCGACAGCCAGATCGAGGCCCGCCCGATCGATGTGAACGGGGCGGTCGTGACCGGCGTGGACGTGGATCCGCGGACCGTGCTCGTCCAGATCCAGCTGTTTACGAACAAGGAGTCGCGCACCCTTGCGGTGAACCCGGTCGTGACCGGGTCGCCGGCGCCCGGGTTCAGGATCGCGTCGATCGAGGTCGACCCGCTCGTCGTGACGGTCGAGGGCGACGCGGACCAGCTGACGGCCCTGACCGCAGGTGGACACCGCCCCCGTCGCGATCTTCGGCGCGACCTCGGACGTCGTGCGGCGCGTGACCCTCGCCCTGCCGACCGGGATCGTCGTGACCGGCGCCGACACGGTCACCGTCGTCGTGCGGATCGAGCCCGTGACCGCGACCCGGACCTACACCGCGGGCATCCGGCTCGACGGACGCAACCCGGATCTCGGGTACGAGCTGCGGGACGGAAGCGTGCTGCTGACCCTCTTCGGCTCGATGGCCGACCTCGACCTGCTTGGATCGGCGCCGATCGTCATCGGCGTGAACGTCACCGGCCTCGACGCCGGCACCCACGAGGTCGCGGTCGTGCCCGTCATCCCGTCCGGTGTGACCGTGGTCGCGATCGACCCTGAGACCGTGACCGTCGTGGTCACGGCGCTCGCGATCCCGAGCCCCGCCGCCAGGCCCGCGACGGCGCCGCCGTCCTCCGAGCCATCTCCCACTCCCTGACGCGGCCGCGAGGCCGCCACGACGAAGGAGCCCCATGACCCGCCTGTTCGGCACGGACGGAATCCGCGGCGCCGCGAACGTCGATCTGCGCCCGTCGCTCGCGTTCGCGCTCGGCCGCGCGACGGCGCACCAGGTCGTGGGCACCGGTGGGTCGCTGGTCGTCGGCCAGGACACCCGCCGGTCGGGGGACATGTTCGTCGCCGCCATCACCGCCGGTGCGACGAGCATGGGCGCGGACGTCCACCAGGTTGGCGTCGTGCCCACACCGGGACTCGCGTTCCTTGTCGGCGAGGGTCATTTCGCGGCGGGGATCATGGTCTCGGCATCGCACAACCCGGCCGAGGACAACGGCCTCAAGGTGCTCGATCCGAGTGGTCAGAAGCTCCCCGACGACGCGGAGGAGGAGCTCGAAGCGCTCGTGCTCCGAGCGGACGAGCTGCCGGGCGTCTTGCCTGCCTCGATCGGCCGAGTGGTGGATGCGGCGGACCTGCTGGCGCGATACACGGCGCACCGGGCAGCGTTGGCCTCCAGCGTCGACGCGACCGGGCTCCATGTCGTCCTCGACGCGGCGAACGGTGCCGCCTCCCGCGTCGGGCCCGAGATCCTGCACGCGACCGGCGCGCGGGTGACCGTCATCCACGATCGCCCCGACGGCGACAACATCAACCTGGGCTGCGGCGCAACCGACCCCGCGTCGCTGGCCGCGGCGGTGCTCGAGCACGGTGCCGACGTGGGCTTCGCGCTCGACGGGGACGCCGATCGATGCGTCGCGGTGGATCGCGGTGGACGCCTCGTGGACGGTGACCGCGCGCTGGGGATCCTCGCGCTCGAACGGCTCGCCCGGGGCACCCTCGAGCACAACAGCCTCGTCGTGTCGGTGCTCTCGAACGGCGGGCTCCAGGCCGCGGTCGAGGACGCAGGCGGCCGGATCGTCCGGACCCCGGTCGGCGACAAGCACATCCTGGCGGCGATGCTCGTCTCGGGCGCGGGGCTCGGTGGCGAGAAGAGCGGCCACGTGATCGTCCGCGAGCACAGCACCTCCGGCGACGGCATCGTGACCGCCCTCGAGCTCCTGCGTGTCATGACGGCATCGGGACGGCCGCTCGATGCGCTCGCCGACGCCATCCCGCTCATGCCCCAGCAGCAGCGCGCGATCCGAGTCCGCCACCGGGACCAGTGGGAGAACGACGAGATCCTGCTCGAGGCGATCGCCGGCGCGGAGCGGCGTCTCGCACCCCACGGGCGGATCCTCGTCCGTCCCTCCGGCACCGAGCCCGTCCTGCGGGTGATGGTCGAGGGCGACGATGCGGCCGTCGTCTCCGAGCTCGCCGACGCGATCGCGGCGCTCGCCGGAGAGCGTCTACACTAGCCGCCCGCGGCGGGGCTGCGGCGCACCTGAGGAGTCTCCACGCGCATGTGCGGCATCGTCGGCTACACGGGTCCCCGGGCGGCCGGCCCGATTCTCATCGAAGGGCTCCGGCGCCTGGAGTACCGGGGCTACGATTCGGCCGGCATCGCCCTCGTGGACGAGGAGGGCGTCCTGTTCGTCGAGAAGAAGGCGGGCAAGCTTGCCAACCTCCAGTCGGCGATCGCGGATCGCACGCCGCATGCGGCGATCGGGCTCGCGCACACGCGGTGGGCCACGCACGGCCGCCCCAATGACCTCAACGCCCACCCGCACCAGGACTGCACCGGCGACATCACGGTGATCCACAACGGGATCGTCGAGAACTTCCGCGAGCTGCGCGACGGGCTCGAGGCACGCGGCCACACGCTCCGGTCCGAGACCGACACCGAGGCGCTCGCGCACCTCGTGGAGGAGGCGTACGAGGGTGACCTCGCGGCGGCGGTCCGCGCGGCGCTCCGCCACGTCGACGGCGCGTACGCGCTGGTCGTGATGCACAGCGGCGAGATCAGCCGGCTCGTCGGTGCCCGCCAGAGCGTCCCGCTCATCGTGGGGCTCAACGGCGAGGAGAGCTTCATCGCGAGCGACGTGTCCGCGATCCTCGCCCACACGAACCGCGTCGTGTTCCTCGAGGAGGGCGACGTGGCGGACGTCCGGCCGACCGGCGTGGTGGTCACCGGCGTCGACGGCCTGCCGCGCGAGCGCGCGGTCACCGTCGTCGACTGGACACCCGAGGCCGCCGAGAAGAGCGGCTACGACCACTTCATGCTCAAGGAGATCAACGAGCAGCCCGAGGCGCTGCGCCAGTCGCTGGCCGGCCGGGTCTCGCCCACGGGCGTCATCCGGGCGCCCGAGCTCGACGGGCTCGAGGAGGTCTTCCGGCGCGTCAATCGCGTGGAGCTCGTCGCCTGCGGGACGGCCTCGTACGCCGCGCTCGTCGGGGCGGCGGCGATCCAGGACTGGACGGGCCTCCCGGCGCGGGTGACCGTCGGCTCCGAGTTCCGCTATTCGCCGCCGCCGCTCGATGCCGACACGCTCGTGATCGCCGTGACGCAGTCGGGCGAGACGGCCGACACGATCGCCCCCACGCGATGGGCGCGCGAGCACGGTTGCCCGATCGTCGCGGTCACGAACACCGTTGGCTCCGCGATCACGCGCGAGGCGGACGCGGTGATGTTCCTCCAGGCGGGCCCCGAGATCGCGGTCGCCGCCTCCAAGACGTTCGTGACCCAGGTGACGACCCTGATCGTCCTCGCGGCCGCGCTCGCCAAGGCGCGTGGCGCCATGGGCGCCGAGCAGGAGCTGGAGCTGGGTCATGCGCTGCGGGCGCTGCCCGAGGGCGCGACGCGGGCGCTCGAGCTCAACGGCGACATCGCCGAGGTGGCCCGTCGCTACGTCAACTCGCGCGGGTTCATGTTCATCGGGCGCAGCTACTCGTATCCGGCCGCGCTCGAGGGCGCGCTCAAGCTCAAGGAGATCAGCTACATGCACGCCGAGGGCTACGCCGCCGGCGAGCTCAAGCACGGACCGATCTCGCTGCTCGACGCGGAGTGCCCGCTGGTCACGGTCGCAACCCGCTCCCGGATCTACGACAAGCTGATCAGCAACGTCATGGAGGGACGTGCTCGCGACGCGCGCGTCATCGCCGTCGCCACCGAGGGCGACGCGGACATCCATCACTACGCCGACGACGTCCTGTGGGTACCCGACACGCACGAGGCGCTGTCGCCGGTCCTCGCGGTGATCCCGCTCCAGCTGTTCGCCTACCACACGGCCGTGATCCGCGGCACGGACGTGGACCAGCCGCGAAACCTCGCCAAGTCCGTCACGGTGGAGTAGGGGATGCCGGGGCCCGCATCCGATCCCGATCCGCGGCCGCCGGCCGGGCTCGTCCCGGACGGCACGACCGAGCTCGGCATCGACATCGTCAAGGTCGACCGGATCCGGGCCTCGATCGACCGTTTCGGGCAGCGCTTCTCGGACCGCGTCCTCACGGAGCACGAGCAGCGCTACGTGCGCGACCGGCCCGAGACGTTCGCCGGCCGCTGGGCGGCCAAGGAGGCGGTCTCGAAGGTCCTCGGCCTGGGCGTCCGCGGGATCGGCTGGAGGGACATCGAGGTGGAGCGCCTGCCGACGGGCCAGCCGTCGATCCGCCTCCACGGCCGCGCGCTGGAGCGAGCCGACCAGCTGGGCATGGGCCGGATCGCGATCTCGATCACGCACGAATCCGACTACGCCGTTGCCATCGCGTTCGGCGTCCGGACCGCCGGCGGCCGATACGTCCTGCCGCTCGACATCGAGGCTCGCCTGGACGACCGGGAGCGCCGCCTCCAGGCCCAGTTCGACAGGATCCGGGAGCTCCAGGAGCGCACGCGGGCGATGTCGGCGGAGCGGAGCGAGGACGGGATCGGGGCGTGACGGACAGGCGGCCGGTGGGGTTCGGACGGCGCGAGGCGGACGCGGGCGCGTCGGCCGGCGCGGGCGCGACGCCCATCCCGGCGGGCGCGGCGCCGCTCGACGACGAGTCGATGGCGAAGCTGATCCCCGAACGGGCGAAGCGCGGCCACAAGGGAAGCTTCGGCAAGCTGCTGGTCATCGCCGGGTCGCTGGACTACGCGGGGGCCGCCCTGCTCGTCTGCCGCGCCGCCGGGCGGGCCGGCGCCGGGCTCGTCACGCTCGCGGTACCGGAATCGCTGCAGCCGCTGTTCGCCGCCAAGGTGGTCGAGGCGACGACGATGGCACTCCCCGAGGACGACGTCGAAGAGGTCGATCCCGAGCCCGCGCTCGCGAAGGTCCTCGACCACGAGCACGACGCGCTCGTCATGGGCCCCGGACTCCGGCCGTCGCTTGCGACGGCCGACCTGCTGCGCCTCCTCCTGACGGCGCCCGAGGAGGGAACCGCGGGCCCGGCGGTCCTCGACGCGGAGGCACTCCGGACCCTCGCGTCGGCGGACGGCTGGTGGAAGGGCGTCACCCGGCCGTGCGTGCTGACGCCGCACGCCGGCGAGTTCGCGCGGCTGCGGGCCGGCAGCGGCCACGAGCCGGATGACGACGGCGACCTCGGCGAGGACGACGAGGCACGGGTGCGCGCCGCCGCGGCCGCGGCCGCCGAGTGGAAGCAGGTTGTGGTGCTCAAGGGGGCCCGGACCGTGATCGCCGCCCCTGACGGGAGCACCGCCGTGGCTCCCTTCGAGAACCCGGCGATGGCATCGGGCGGGACCGGGGACGTCCTCGCCGGGACGATCGGGGCGCTCCTCGCCCAGGGCCTCACGCCGTACGACGCCGCGCGCCTCGGCGTCTACCTGCACGGGCTGGCCGGCGAGGCCGTCGGCGAGCGGATCGGCGACGCTGGCCTGCTCGCGGGCGATCTGCCCGACGCGCTGCCGATCGGCCGGAAGCGCCTGGCCGCGATCGCCGAGCGCCAGCGCACGGGACGCCGGCTGGGGTTCGGCGCACGCCCGTCGACGGGCGATGTCGACGCCGAGGAACCAGGGACCACGACGGCCCCGAGCGGCGACGGGGCGCCCGCCTGAGCCCGACGGGCGCGCCCGCGACCCCGATCCCGGCGAGCCGCCGCCCTGGGAGCCGATCGAGGCACGCCTCGCGAGCGCCGGACTGCCGCCCCTGGCCCGGATGGCGTGGCTGGAGATCGACCTCGACGCGCTCCGCGGCAACCTCGCCGCGCTTCGCGATGCGGTCGGCCCGGCGGTGCGCGTCGAGCCGGTGGTCAAGGCCGATGCCTACGGGCACGGCGCGGTGCCCGTCGCCCTCGCGCTCGAGGCGGCGGGTGCGGACGGCCTGTCCGTCGCCACGCTGGACGAGGCGCTCGAGCTGCGGGAGGCGGGGGTCGCGGTGCCGCTGCTCGTCCTGTATCCCGTGCCCCCCGAGGGCGTGGAGGCGGCGGCGTGGGCCAGGATCGCCGTCGCGCTCGGCTCCGGGGCGTTGGGTGAGCGGATCCTGGCTGCGGCAGCCCGGGCGTCGGGCGCCGGCGCCCCGGCGCTCGACGTCCATCTCGAGGTCGAGACCGGTCTCGGGCGAGGCGGTGTGCTGCCGGGCGACATCGCGCGTGCCGTCGAGCGGGTCCAGGCCGCCGATGGCGCGATGCTCGGCGGGGTCTGGACGCACCTCGCCGCCGCGGACGACGACGCGAACGCGCTGGGCCAGGACCGCCTGTTCACCGTCGCCGTCGACGGCATCACGCTCGGCGCCGCCGGTGGCCGGCACGTGGCGCCCGGCAGTGCCACGGTCCGGCGCCACCTGGCCGGGAGCGGCGGCGTGCTCGGGGCCGCGGTGAAGCGCTGGGACGCTGTCCGGACGGGTCTGGCCATGTACGGCCTCGTGCCGGACGCGCTCGGCGTGCCGGCGGCGACCGCGGACGTCGTCTCGAGGCTGCGACCCGTCATGGCGCTGTTCGCGAGGCCCGTCCGGGTCATGGACCTGCCGGCCGGGCACGGCGTGTCCTACGGCCCGACGTTCGTGACGGCCCGGCCGTCGCGGATCGCGACGCTGCCGCTGGGCTACGGCGACGGCTGGCGCCGGAACCTCTCGGACCGCGCCGACGCCCTCGTTCGCGGCATCAGGGTCCCGATCGTGGGTCGGGTGGCGATGGACGCGATCATGGTCGACGTCACCGACGTGCCCGGGCAGGCGGTCACCGAGGACGACGAGTTCGTGCTCATCGGCACCCAGGGCGGCGAGTCGATCACCGCGCTCGACCTCGCGGCGACAGGTGGGACGATCAGCTACGAGGTCGTCACGGGGATGTCCCGTCGGATGGCCCGGGTGTACCATGCCGCCGGTTCACCCGTGGAGATCCGGTACCTCGCGGGCGGGAGGTCCGAGTGGCACGCATCGAGCTCTGGAACGGCGACATCTGCGACCTCGAGGTCGACGCGATCGTGAGCCCGGCCTCGACGTCCCTGTGGATGTCGACCGGCGTGGCTGGCGAGCTCAAGCGCACCGGCGGGGACGAGATCGAGTTCGCGGCGATCCGCCAGGGACCCGTCGCGCTCGGGGATGCCATCGTGACCCCCGCCGGCCGCCTCGCGGCCAAGGTCGTGATCCATGCGGTCTCCCTCGAGCGCGACCGTCGGACGAGCGGGCCGGCGATCGACCGCGCCGCGCGGAGCGCCATGGCCCGCGTACGCGAGCTCGGGCTGACGAGCGTGGCGTTCCCGGCGCTCGGTACAGGGGTCGGCGGCTTTCCGCTCGACGAGGCGGCGAGGATCGCGGTCGATGCCGTTCGCGACGAGCTGCAGATCCCGGCGTCGGTCGAGCACGTCATCTTCGCCCTCCGCGGCGCGGCCGCCTACGAGGCGTTCGCGCGCGCGTTGTCGGC
Source organism: uncultured Chloroflexia bacterium (assembly GCA_963715245.1). GTDB lineage: Bacteria > Chloroflexota > Limnocylindria > Limnocylindrales > CSP1-4 > CAIXZV01. Next base: position 940,744 of record CAVQRM010000006.1, on the reverse strand, counting down.
CGGCGAGCCAGCGCCGTCCCGGCCGCTGCTGGCCACCACGAGTCAGCCCGTGGGCCCCGACCAGTCCGCCCTGCCCGAGCCCGACGTCGCGCTCCAGCCACGCGCCGAGGGCCCCGCGTGAGCTTTCCCATGGAGCCGGTCGACGAGCGTCGCGAGGCGCTCGTCGAGGCCGTCGCGCGGGAGATCCGGCTGCGCGGACTGACCGGGCCGGCCGTGCACTTCCTCGAGGCGAGCCGCCCGTACCGGCCGCTCGGCGCGCCGGCGATGCTGTTCTTCGATCCCGTGCTCCAGGAGCTGTTCGGCGGCCAGACGCCATCCGCGTCGGAGTTGCTGCGGGATGACATCGGCATCGAGGCCCTGATCGACCGGCTCGAGGAGCTCGACGAGTCGGACGGCTGGGACGCCTGAACCCGGGGGATTCGCCGCGGATCCCGGTCCGCCTGAGCCCCGGATGCCGCCGGGGTGGTCGGCCGGCGCCCCGCCGCTGGTAGCATCGGGCGGGTGAGCAGCGAACCCAGGGCCTTTGCCGTCGTCGACCGCGGCACCGCGACCGTCGCCGCATCGCTCGTCGGGCGTGTCGCCGGCCACTGGCGTCTTCTCGGCGCCAGGGCGGCGCCCGCGAGCGTCGATGCGGATGCGCTCCTCGAGCGCCTCAGGGCCCGCCTCGTCGCGGTCGATCCTGATCTGGCCGCCGACGCCGGCCTCGACCGCCCGGATGCGATCGAGGGACTGCCGCGTGTCGCCTGCGAGACGTCGACCCCGCCGGAGATCACCGTGATCGCGGCGACGGTGCGCGTCCTCGAGCCCCTCGCCGCCGCTGCCGCCGCGTCCGGCTGGCGTGTCCACCGGGTGGTGCTCGACGGGGCGGAGATCCTCGCGGTCGCTGCGGCGCTCGCCAACCCGCACGTCAGCGCCGTGCTCGGTGGTGCCGGTGATCCGCCGGGAGGCGATGAGCGCCCGCTCCTGGGGGAGTTGTCGGCGCTCGTCGCGGCCGCGGCAGACCGGCGTCCCGACCTCACGATCATCCTCGCGGGCGGCCTCGCGGAGCCGGGCGGCCGCTACGAGGCGGCGATCCGCTCCGACCGGCCTGGTCCGACCATGCTCGGCCCGTCCCCCGCGAATGGCGGCGGGGCGCCCCTGCGCGAGCTGCTGGACTGCCTGCGCGGCGGATCCGCTGACGGACGACGCGGGCTGGCCGCCGCCACGGGGACCCTCGCCGAGGTCCTGGGCCGCCGGGTCGAGGTCGTCGAGATCGGCCAGTCGGGCGGTGCCCGCGTCCAGGCCGACCCGGTCCCCGGCGGGGCAACCGTCCGGAGCTCGTTCGTGGCCGATGCGGCGCTCCTCCCCCGCGGGTTCGGCGACGTGCATCTCGACACGGTCGTCGGCTGGCTGACGATCCCACTCGACCGCCTGCGGGTGCGGGACCGCTTGCGAGAGCTCGCGATCTCCCCGTGGGGCGACGCCGCCGGCGACGGGGCGCTGCTCCGGCTCGCGGCGGTCCGGGCGGCCGTGGGTCGCCTCAACGACGCGACTGGATGGATGGCCGCCGGGCCCGGGCCCGAGGTCGTGGTGGCCGCCGGCGGCGCGTGGAACGTGGCACCGGGTCCTGCCGCGGCGCTCGCGCTCGCCGATGTCGTGCGCCGGCCGGGTGTCCGGGCCCTCGGCGTGGACCACGCGCGGCTGCTCGGGCCGCTCGGGACGATCGAGGACCCCGATGAGCGCAGGCGGGTGATCGCCGACCTTCGCGACGAGCTGCTCGTGCCGCTCGGCACGGTCGTCATGCCGGCCGGCATGCGAGGCGGCAAGTCCGTCGGGCGGATCGCGGTCAAGGGTGTGTCCGGCGAGACCGAGCTCGACCTCGCGCCTGGTGGGCTCGAGCTCGTGGACCTGCCGCCGGGCGAACGCGCGATCGTCGAGCTGCAGTTCCGCGATCCGGTCGTGCTCGGGCCGAAGGCGCGCCATTTCGCGGTCGAGGTCACGGGCGGTCTCGGCGGGTTGCTCGTTGACCTGCGCGACGTGCCGCTGCGCCTCCCGGAGCGCCTCGAGCGGCGCCGGGACCTCCTGACGGCGTGGCAGGCCGCGCTGTGGGCGGGCCTCGAGGCATGAGCCGCGGCAGCGCGTCGTGGCTGGCGGCGATCCCGTCGCGGCCCTTCGTCAGGCGAGACCTCGAGACGCGATTCGCGCTCGCGCCGGGCGACCGGCCGTTGGTTGAGGCGACCTCGATCGTCGCCGTCGGCGAGCCACTGCTCGAGCGGCTGCGTGACCGACGCGTGGACGAGACCGTGATCCCCGCCGCCTCAGCCGGGTCCGCCGGCGCCGGCCGTCGATGGTCGGCCGATGCCGGGGGCCGGCGGCAGTCCGGGCGCGAGGTCGAGGGCGAGCTGCTCGCGCCCGTGCCGGGTGGCAAGGACCGCTGGCGGCTCGTGACCGGCGACCAGCGCGACACGTACGAGGCGCCGGTGGCGGGCAGCGTCGAGGTCGTGCGACCCGGAGCCGAGATCGTCGTGCGGGTGTCGGGGCTGGCCCTCGCCGGCGCGTTTGCCGCCGGGTCGGCCGCCCACGGCCGCCTCGCGCTCGCGACAGACCCGCTCGGAGACCTGCGGCCGGGCGGGATCGACGTCGGACGGGCCGGGAGCATCCTCGTGGTGGGCACCCGGATCGACGCGGAGGCGCTGACGCGGGCGCGGGCGATGGGCGTTCGCGGGATCGTCGTGGCGTCGCTGCCGGGCAAGGAGCTGCGCGACTTCCAGGCGAGCGAGCGACGTCAACGGGCCGCCCTCCACCCGGCGCCGCCGTTCGGCGTCCTCGTGCTCGAGGGTGCGACGCGCCGGCGGATCCCGTCGCCGGTCATGGCCCTGTTCGAGCGGCTCGCGGGCCGGGACGTCTCCCTGCTGATCGACCCGCCCGCGCTCGTGTTCGACGACGCGGGACTCGAGCTGCCCCCGCTGGCGCCGGACTGGGTGCACGTCCGGAGCGGTCCCAACGCCGGTGCCGAGGGTCGGGTGGTCGCGCTGTCCGGGCTCCGGCGCTTCGCGGCCAACGTCCACCTGGAGGCGGCCCGCGTCCTGCTCGACAGCGGGGCGGCCGCCGATCTCCCGCTCGGGGACCTCGAGCGGTTCGTCTGAGGCCCTGACCGGCCGGCCGGGCCGCGCCGCCCGACCGCTTGGGCTACCCTCGATCCGATGGCCGCCCCCGCCCCCTCCGAGCACGTGGTCGTGACTCGCGACGCCGCCGAGACGCAGGCGCTCGCGGCCCGTCTCGCGCACGTCGCGCAGGCGGGCGACCTGCTGTGCCTCGTGGGTGACCTTGGTGCCGGCAAGACGCAGTTCGCCAAGGGCTTCGCCGCGGGCCTCGGCGTTGAGGACCGCGTCGTGTCGCCGACGTTCGTGCTGATGGCGGAGTACGCGGGTCGCCTGGCGCTGTTCCACCTCGACCTCTACCGCCTCGACGACGCCGCCGATGCCGTCGCGGGCGGCCTGCTCGACGACCGCCAGGCGGCCGGCGTCGCGCTCGTCGAGTGGGCGGAGCGGCTGGGCGCGGCGCTGCCCGCTGCGCGACTCGACGTGCTCATCGACGGGGTGGGGGACGAGCCGCGCCGCATCGCGCTGCGCGCGTGCGAGGAGACCTACCGCCGGTACCTCGAGGCCGCGGCGTGACGGCCGGCCGGCCGCTGCTCGTCGTGGACACGGCGACGACCACGGCGGTGATCGCGCTCGGCGGGATGGACGGCACCCTTCGCGGGGAGCGGTCCTGGACGGCCGGCTACCGGCACGGCGAGGAGCTCCTCGCGCGCGTCGACGCGTTCCTGCGGGACGAGCACCTCCGCCCCGCGGGCCTCGGCGGGCTCGTCGTGGGCACGGGCCCCGGGGCGTTCACCGGCCTGCGCGTCGGGATCGCAACCGCAAAGGGGCTGGCCCACGCGCTCGCCCTCCCGATCGTGGGCGTGTCCACCGGGGAGGCGCTGCTCGCGGCGGCGGGCGGCGGGCGGACCGTCCTGCTCCAGCCGGCCGGGCCCTCGGACCGGGTCCTGACCCGTCACGGCACGGCGCCACGCATCCTCGCGGGTGGCGACGAGCCGGTCCTTGAGCCCGGTGAGACGCTGGTGGCGGTGGATCTCGACGACCGCGCGCCGAGCGACGCGGTGGACGCCGGACACCGGGCACACGCCGGCCTTGCGGCAGCACTCCTCCGGGCGGGGGCGGCGCGGCTCGCCGCCGGCGACCCCGACGATCTCGCCACGCTCGTGCCCGAGTACGTGACGCTGCCCCGCGGGGTGCGCGCTGCCTTGCCCGACGCCGGCGTGGAGCTGACCGGGACGAGGCCGGCCCGGTGACGGCGACCACGCCCGCGCCCGTCCTGTGCATCCGTCCGATGACCGTCGCGGACCTGCCGGAGATCCAGCTCATCGAGCGCGCCTCGTTCACGACGCCCTGGCCGCCCCAGGCGTACCGCCAGGAGCTTGAGGCGAACCGGCTCGCGGCGTACCTCGTGGGGACGATTCACGACGAGGTCGTCGCCTACGGCGGCGTCTGGCTGATGGTGGACGAGGCCCATATCACGACCTTCGCGGTCCACCCCCGCTACCGGCGGCGGCGGATCGGCGAGCGGCTCCTGCTCTCGCTGATGGACCTCAGCGTCGACCGGCACGCTCGCGAGGCGACGCTCGAGGTCCGCCTCTCGAACCTCGCCGCCCGGCGCCTGTACGAGAAGTACGGGTTCCGCCCGGTGGGCATCCGGCCGCGGTACTACAGCGACAACCAGGAGGACGCGCTGATCATGACGACCGAACCGCTCGACGCGCCGGTGATGCGCGAGCGGATCGCCCGTCTGCGAGCGGCGCTCGACGCCGCACCACCGCCGGACGCCGTCCCGGACCCGGCCGGGGTCGCCGCGGAGCCCGCCGAGCCGGCCCAGCAGGCCCCGCCGCGCGACACCGCGACCGGGGGCGTCGCGTGAGCGGCCCGCTCCTCCTCGCCATCGAGTCGTCGTGCGACGAGACCGGGATCGCGCTGGTCGAGGACGGCCGGCGCATTCACGCGAACGTGGTCGCGAGCCAGGTCGCGCTCCATGCCCCGACCGGTGGCATCGTGCCGGAGGTCGCCGCCCGGGCCCACCTGCGCTGGATCGTCCCCGTACTCGACGAGGCCTTCGCGACCGCCGGCGTGACGCCGCGTGACGTGGACGCGATCGTCGTGACCCGCGGTCCGGGCCTCGCGGGATCGCTGCTCGTGGGCGTCAACTTCGCCAAGACGCTCGCGTGGGCCCACGACAAGCCCCTCGTCGGCGTGAACCACCTCGAGGGACACGTGTACGCGGGCTGGCTGCTGGACCCGGGCGAGGCCGAGCACGCGCTGCCAGAGTTCCCCCTCATCGGCCTGGTCGTGTCGGGCGGTCACACGTTCCTGGTCGAGATGACGGACCACCTCGCGTACCGGCTCCTGGGCTCGACCGTGGACGACGCAGCGGGCGAGGCGTTCGACAAGGTGGGCCGGCTCCTGGGTCTCGGCTACCCGGGCGGACCGGCGATCGCCGCCGCCGCGACCCGCGCGACGGCCCGCGACCGCGTGTTCCCGCGAGCGTGGATGGGCGACTCGTACGACCTCAGCTTCTCGGGCCTCAAGACCGCCGCCCGGCGGATCGTGACCGAGGCGCGCGCGGACGCCGGCCTCCCCGCGGACGAACGGGAGGGGCCCCTCCCCGACGATGTCGTCGCGGAGCTTGCCTGGGGGTTCCAGGACGCGGTCGTGGACGTGATCGCGACGAAGACCCTGCGCGCGGCCGAGGAGACGGGTGCGCGCGGTATCGTGATGGGTGGCGGCGTCGCCTCGAACGAGACGCTCCGGGCGCGGATCACGGCGGGCGCGGCCGCCCGAGGGATCGCGATGGTCCTCCCCCGGCCCGGGCTGTGCACGGACAACGGGGCGATGATCGGCGCCGCCGGTGCCCGCCGCCTCGCGGCAGGGGAACGGGCCGGCCTGGACCTGGACGCGCGGCCGACGATGCCGCTCGCACGGTGAGCGGCCAGGGTCGCGCGGGCGACCTCCGGCTCGACCCGCTGTTCGTCCGCCGCCGACTGAAGGAGGCTGGGCTGCGGGCGCGGCACAACCTGAGCCAGAACTTCCTCGCCGACGTGGACGTGCTCGAGGGGATCCTGCACGAGGCGGACCCTGGGCCGGGCGACTTCGTGCTCGAGATCGGGCCGGGGCTCGGGTTCCTGACGGGCGGCCTCCTCGCGGCGGGCGCGAACGTGACGGCCGTGGAGCTCGATCGCGGCCTGGTGGCGCAGCTCCGCGAGACGTTCGCGGGCGAGATCGACGCGAGCCAGCTGCGGCTCGTCGAGGGCGACGCGCTGGACCAGGACCTCGTCAACCTCTGTCCGCCGCCCTACGACGTCGTCGCCAACCTGCCGTACCACATCACGAGCCCGATCCTCCACCGGCTCCTCGGGCAGGCGCCGCGCGCCGAGCGCCTGGTGCTGATGGTCCAGCGCGAGGTCGCGGAACGGATCGCCGCCGCCCCGGGCGGCATGTCCTACCTGTCGGTGTTCGTCCAGTACCACGCGACCGCCCGGGTGGCGTTCCGCGTGCCACGTGACGCCTTCGAGCCGGCGCCGAAGGTGGAGTCGGCCGTCCTGGTCCTCGAGCCCTTTGCCGCCGATGACCGGCTTGACCCCGCTGCCGAGGACAACCTGTGGCGGATCGTCCAGGCGGGCTTCCGCGAGCGGCGCAAGATGCTGCACAACGTGCTCGCGCGGCAGCTCCCCGTCGACGCCGCCCGGGTCGACGCCGCGCTCGAGGCCTGCGGGATCGACCGCAACCGGCGGCCTCAGACCGTCGCCGTGGGCGAGTGGCTCGCGCTCGCCGAGGCGCTGGGCCCGTTGCCGGTGGCCCGCTGACGATGACCGGCACACAGGATCCCGCCCGCCGCCTTGCCCCCGTCGTCCGCCTCGCCCCGGCGAAGGTCAACCTGACGCTCGCGGTGCTGGGCAGGCGTCCGGACGGCTACCACGATCTCCACAGCGTCATGGTCCCCCTGGACCTCGCGGACCGGCTGTCGGTCTCCGTCGCCCCGCCCGGCGGCGCCGACACGCTCCACGTGGACGGCTTCGACCCTGGTCCGGTGGCGGACAACCTCGTGCTCCGCGGGATCGCCGCCGCGCGTCGCGCGGCGCGCGCGGAGTGGGGACGGCCAGACCCGCCGCCGCCGCTTGCCGCTCGGCTTGAGAAGCGCATCCCAATCGCCGCGGGGCTCGCGGGCGGCTCCTCGGATGCGGCCGCGGCCGCGGATGCCGCGCTCGAGGCATGGGGCGTGCAGCTCGACGACACCGCCCGCCACGCGCTGTTCGCGGAGCTGGGCTCGGACGTCCCGTTCTTCCTCGTGGGAGGCCCCGCGCTCGTGGAGGGTCGGGGCGAGCGCATCGCGCCCCTGGCCTGGCTGCGTGACGCGGACGACCGGCACGACCGGCCGGGGCTGCTCCTCGTCACCCCCGCCATCGGCATCTCGACACCGGCCGCCTTCCGGGCATGGGACGACGGCGCACGCGCGATCGGCGGCGCCGCCCGGCTCGCCTCGGCACACCTCGCCGAAGAGCTGCGCGGCGGGAAGCTGCAGGTCGCTGACCTGCTCGCCCGGGCATCGGTCCTGGCGTCCGCGAACGACCTCGCGCCGGCCGCGAGCGTGGTCCACCCCGACCTCGTCCCGTTCAAGCGGGCGCTCCTCCGCCTGACCGGACGCCCGGTCGGGCTGTCGGGCTCCGGCCCAACCCACTGGGCGCTCTATCCTTCACACGCGGAGGCCGCGGCGGTCGCGGACCGGCTTCGCACGGCGATCGCCGCCGGCGACCTCCCGGCACCCGGTGGGCACGACCCGTTCATCGCAGCCACACGCATTCTCGCCACGCCACAGCACACGCGGAGGGACGCATGACCCGCCAGGCCATCTCGACCACCGGCGCCCCGGGCGCCATCGGCCCGTACAGCCAGGCCATCGCCGTGGACGGCCTCCTGTTCTGCAGCGGCCAGCTGGGGCTCGACCCGGCGAGCGGCGAGCTCGCGGACGGCGTCGCGGCCCAGGCCGAGCGCGCGCTGCGCAACCTCACCGCCGTGCTCGACGCCGCCGGCCTCACCTGGGCCGAGGTCGTGAAGACGACGATCTTTCTCGCCGACATGGCCGACTTCGGCACCGTAAACGGCATCTATGCCACGTTCATGCCCGACCCGCCGCCGGCACGCTCCACCGTCCAGGTCGCCGCCCTGCCCAAGGGCGGCCTGGTCGAGATCGAGGCGATCGCTCGCCGGGCCGCCCGATGACCTCATTGTCGATACCCGAACGCGACGCGCTCGTCGCCCGGTATCGCGACGGTGCCGCCGAGTTCGAGGCCGCGGTGGCCGATGTGACCGATGCCGAGCTCGATGCCCACCCGATCGAGGGGGAGTGGAGCGTCCGCGAGATCGCCCACCACCTCGCCGACGGCGAGCTGAATTCGGCCGTGCGCCTGCGCAGGCTCATTGCCGAGGACGAGCCGCTCCTCCCGGGCTACGACGAGGCGACGTTCGTCCGCCGTCTCCACGTCACGCAGCGGCCGATCGCGACCTCCGTCACCGCGGCTGCCGCGGCGCGAGCGTCGACGCTCACGATCCTCGATTGCCTGACGGACGAGGAGTGGGCACGGATGGGCACGCACTCCGAGCAGGGTCCGTACGGCGTGGAGGCATGGCTCCGTGACTACGCGGACCACCCGTGGGTCCACGCGGACCAGGTCCGGCGGGTCCTTGCGGCGCTCCGGGACGCCGGGGATTGAGCGGATTGACGCCGCCGGTTGACACCCGGCGGGGTCGTTCCGCAGAATCGGCCCGCCTCACATGACAACTCCACTTTCCTCCTCGGGCGCCGACGCCGCCGCACCATCTGCGGCGTTGCCCACGCGAGCCGCCTGGCGCCCCACCCTGTGAACCCCTCAAGTACCGGCGTTGCCCCGCGCCGCACGGTCGCGGTCGTCCTCGCGGCCGGTCTCGGCACGCGGATGAAGTCGCAGACCCCCAAGGTGCTCCACCAGCTGTGCGGCCGCGCGATGGTCGAGTACGTCCTCGATGCCGCGGGCGAGGCCACGGGGACACGCCCGATCGTCGTCTACTCGCCCGCGACGGAGGCCGTGTGCGACGCCGTCAAGGACCGTGCCGACACCGCGCTCCAGGACGAGCCCCGAGGAACTGGTGACGCGGTGCGCGCGGCGCTCGAGGCGCTGCCCGACGACGCCGAGGAGATCCTGGTCGTCTCGGGGGACGTGCCGCTCGTCCGCCCCGACCTGCTCGCCGCGCTGCTCGAGGCGCGCACGCTCGACCACGCCGCGATCGCGCTCGTCGCTGTTGACGCGCTCGATCCCACGGGCCTCGGCCGGGTCGTTCGCAACGAGGGCGGCACCGTCGAGCGGATCGTCGAGGACAAGGACGCGGGCGACGACGAGCGCCAGATCACCGAGATCAATGCCGGGCTGTACGCGCTCGACGCGTCGTGGCTGCGCCGCCGGATCGGGGACCTCAAGCCCTCCTCGACGACCGGCGAGCTGTACCTCACCGACCTCGTCGCGATGGCCCGCGAGGACGGCCGGATCGTCGCGGCGCTCGAGGTGGAGGATGACGGACGGCTCACCGGCATCAACGACCGGTCCCAGCTGGCGCGCGCCGAGTGGGACATGCGCGTGGAGCTCAACGACCGCTGGATGAAGGCCGGGGTGACGATGATCGACCCGTCCACGGTCTACCTCGACCACCGGGTCGAGCTGGGCGAGGACGTGATCCTCGAGCCGAACGTCGTCCTCCGTGGCGCGACGCGGGTAGGGGATCGGACGCGGATCGCGAGCGGCACCCAGGTCATGGACTCCGACATCGGCGCCGACTGCACGATCTGGGCGAGCGTCATCGAGCGCTCCACGGTCGAGGACGAGGTGACGATCGGGCCGTTCTCTCACCTGCGCCCGGGTGCGCACGTCGGCCGCCGCTCCGAGATCGGCAACTACGCCGAGATCAAGAACAGCCGCCTCGGCGAGCACGTCCGCCAGCACCACATGAGCTATCTCGGCGACGCCGACGTCGGCGCCGACACCAACGTGGGCGCCGGCACGATCACGGCCAACTACGACGGCGTCCGCAAGCACCGGACGACGATCGGGGAGCGCGTCTTCCTCGGCGTGGACACCATGCTGCGGGCACCGGTCACGCTCGGCGACGACTCGAAGACCGGGGCAGGCGCGGTGGTCACGAAGAACGTTCCCGCGGGCAAGCTCGCCGTCGGCGTGCCGGCCCGCATCCGCGAGATCCGCCCGCTGGCGCCGAAGGACGAGCCGGTCGCACCGGGTTCGGCCGACGGCAACGCAGCGCCGGATCCCGCGGCGTCGGAACCCGTATCGGAGGGCGACGGCGCCTGATGGGCGACACCCTGGTCGAGCTCGCGTTCATCGTCTTCCTGGTGCTGCTCAACGGCGTCTTCGTCGCGGCCGAGATCGCGCTCGTGTCGCTGCGGCCCAGCCGCGTCGAACAGATGCTCGACGAGGGCCGGCGCGGCGCGGCACGCGTCCGCCGCCTGACGAGCGATCCGGGTCGCTTCCTCGCGGTCATCCAGCTCGCGATCACGTTCATCGGGTTCCTTGCGTCGGCATTTGCGGGCGTCAGCCTGGCGACGTCGCTCACGGACTTCTTCGTGGAGATCGGCATGGACCCGGGCTACGCAGGTGGCGTCGCCCTGATCGTCGTCACGATCCTCCTCTCGCTGTTCACGATCGTGTTCGGGGAGCTTGTCCCCAAGACCCTCGCGCTCGCGCACCCGGAGGCGTTCGCGCTCCGTCTCGCCGGGCCCGTGGACATCATCGGCCGCATCCTGCGACCCCTCGTCGCGATGCTCACCGCGGCGACCCGGACCATCACCCGCGCGTTCGGCGCCGAGGTCACGACCGAGGCCCAGATCACGGCCGAGGAGCTCAGGCTGATCGTCGAACGAGGCGGCGAGCAGGGCATCCTCGAGGCCGAGGAGGAGCAGATGATCAACGCGGTCATCGAGCTCGGCGACCGGCGGATCCACGAGGTGATGGTGCCGCGGATCGCGATCGTGTCCCTTCCGGCGACCTCGACGTTCGACGAGGCGATCGACCGGATCATCGAGGAGGGGCACTCCCGGGTGCCCGTGTACGAGACCTCGGTGGACGAGATCGTCGGCATCCTGTACGCGAAGGACCTGCTGCCGTTCCTGAAGTCGAACGCCGACGATCGCGCGAGCCTCCGGTCGCTGCTCCGGACACCGGTGTTCGTGCCGGAGTCGATGACCATCGACGACCTTCTCCACGAGTTCCAGCGCCGCAAGGTCCACATCGCCATCGTGCTCGACGAGTACGGCGGCACGGCCGGGCTGGTGACGATCGAGGACCTGCTCGAGGAGATCGTCGGCGAGATCCAGGACGAGTACGACGTCGAGGAGCCGCTGGTCGAGGTGCTGGACGACCGCTCGGCGCGGATCGACGGCCGCTCCTCGGTCGACGACCTGCTCGACATCTGGGACATGAAGCTCCAGCTCGAGGACGAGGACGAGTACGACACGGTCGGCGGGCTCATGTACCACCGGATCGGCGGGATCCCGCAGCCCGGGGACGAGGTCCACGTGGACGGCCTCCGCCTCACGGTCGAGTCGACGGACGGCCGCCGCGTCGCGAAGGTCCTCGTGGTCCGCGAGCGCCACGCCGACGACGAGTCCGCCCCCGACGACGACTGACCATGGGGCGCGGCGAGGGCACGCATGGACCTGGGTCAGGCCGATCGGTCCTGGCGTGGCTCCTGGCGGTCGCCACGCTGCTCGCGGCCCCGGCCGCGACCGTGGCCTGCTCCTCTGCCCCGATTCCCTTTGACCGGGTGCTTGCCGGCGATGGCCTGGTCGCCGTCGTCCGCGTCGTTGCCGTGCGCGGTCCAGCCGACGCGCCTGACGCTCTCGCGCTGGCCGTCGACGACGTGTGGCGGGGCACGGCGCCCCCGGTTCTCGACATCGAGCCTCCCGTCACGACTGCCTGCGGGGATAGCCTGTGGACCCGCGCCGGTGAACGGCTGGTCATCGCCTTTGCGGTCGCCGCCTTCGACGGGATCGATCCGCTTGCCGCGTACTGGGCGGTCGGGGACGATGGGACGCTTGAGCCCCGTAGCGCCGAGCCGCCCCCAGGTCGCACGACGCTCGCGCAGCTGCGGGCTGCGTTCCCCGGCTCGGCGCCCGAGGCGCTCGACGAGCCCGGTGCCCCGGGTGGTGAGCCCGCCGTCGCACTGGCCATCCTCGTGCTCGGGATTGCCGCGCTGGTACTGGTCGGAACGACGGTCCTTCTCGGGCGTCACCGACCGTCGCGCTGACGGCGAAGCGACGCCTACGCGCTGATGACGGTGTGGATGATCCCGCGCAGCCTGTCGCGGGCGGCCGGGTCCACGGCGTCGAGACCGTCGAGCTCGCCCAGGCACTCGTCACGCCAGCGCTGCGCCTCGGCGCGGGTGAAGTCCTGGGCGCCCGGAGCGCTCGAGGATCGCGACGATCTCCTCGATCTGCGCCTCGGTAGGGGCTCGGCCAGCGTGTGCAGCTCCGCGAGCCGCTCGCGATCCACCGGGGACGCGTGCTGGAAGGCGTACAGGACCGGCAGCGTCTTCTTGTGGCGCGCGATGTCGGTCGGGACCTTGCCGGTCTTCTGCTCCTGGCCCCAGATGCCCAACAGGTCGTCGTTGAGCTGGAATGCGAGTCCCAGGGCCCAGCCGAAGCGCCGGTAGCGGGCGATGACATCCTCGTCGTCCGTGGCGAGCAGCGCGCCGGCCTCGATCGAGCCCGAGATCAGGGCGGCGGTCTTGCGGCCGATCATGTCGAAGTACAGCTCGACGGTCATCGGGTCGTCCGAGGCGGACGTCGCGATGTCGATGTACTGGCCCTCGCACAGGAGCACGCACGTCTCGTCGTACAGGCGCATCAGGCGGAGCACCTTCGCGTCGCTGAAGCCGAGGTCCGTGAGGCGGTGCAGCGCGACCCGCGACAGGCTGAAGATGAGGTCGCCGGTGTTGATCGCCTGGGGGATCCCGTGGAGCGTCCACAGCGTGGGCCGGTGCCGCCGCTCGACGTCGCCGTCCTCGATGTCGTCGTGGACGAGGCTGAAGTTGTGACCCAGCTCCACGGCCGCCGCCCCTGGCAGCGCGCGCGTGTGCTCGCCCGCGATCGAGGCGTAGGCGAGCAGCCCGAGCAGCGGTCGCATGCGCTTGCCGCGCGGTCCTTCCGACCCATCCAGCCCGAGGTGGTAGCGGACCATCTCGTACACGCCGACAGTGGATGGATCGCGGTCGCTGACGACGCGCAGGATCTCCGCCTCGGTGTCGGCGAGCAGCTGGCTGAGGTCGAGGTCGTGGGACACGGTCATGGCTGCATCGAGTGTAGCGGCTTCCGGCACAAACGTGTTCGTCGAAAGTAGCCTGTTGGATGGCAGCCGGGCGGCGCGGGTACGCTGTGAGGCACGGAGGCCTGAATGGAGATCGCCCCCGGCCTGCGCCGGCTGGGAACCGACAGCATCGTGAACTCGTACCTGCTCGAGGAGAGCGGTGAGGTCACGATCATCGATGCCGGTCTGCCCGGTCTGTGGGGCGCGCTCCCGGCCGAGCTCGCCGCCATGGGTCGCGCCGTCACCGACGTCCGCGCGATCGTCCTGACCCACGGCCACTCCGACCACATCGGGTACGCGGAACGTGCCCGCACCGCGAACGGCTGGCCGGTGTGGGTCCACGAGATCGACGCCCCACTCGCGCGTGGCGAAGTGGGCAACCCGGCCAAGGGCGGCGGCCCGATGCGGATCGGCTCCGCTCGCCGGGTTCCTGTGGTGGTCGCTCCGACACGGCGGGCTGCAGGTCACGCACCTCGGCGAGGTCGCGACGTTTGGCGACGGGGCCACGCTGGATGTGCCTGGGACGCCCCGAGTCATGCTCGTGCCCGGGCACACGCCCGGCAGCGCAGCCCTCCACGTCCCGTCGCGCGACGCCCTGTTCGTCGGTGACGCGCTGTGCACGTACGCCGTCACGACCGGGCGTCGCGGCCCGCAGATCGCCCCGTTCACGGCGGACGCCGAGGAGGCGAAGGCGTCGCTGACGCGGCTCGAGGGAGTGGCCGCGACGCTCGTGCTGCCCGGCCACGGGGATGCCTTCGAGGGCGGGATCGACGAGGCCGTCCGTCTCGCGAGGGAGGCACCGCTGCCCATCTAGGCTGTCTGCCCGAGTCGGCACAGACTCGGACGGATGGCGCGGAAGCACGCATCGCGCGCGGTGGGGTTGCTTCCGCGAACGAGTCGCGCTCCGGCGGTGCGAGTCCGAGTCCGAGGCGACTCACGGGCAGAAGGACTGCCTCCACGGGCAGAGGGACTGCATTCGCGACGACGCCCGCCCGGAGTGCTACCGTCGAGGGGTGCCCGCACCGCGACGCTATGTCACCGACGCCATCGTCCTGTCCCGGTTCGACCTGGGCGAGGCCGACCGCGTCCTGACCCTGATCACGCCCGGGCTGGGCAAGATCAAGGCCATCGCGAAGGGGATCCGGCGCCCGTCGTCGCGGCTCGGCGGCTCGCTGGAGCCGTTCGCGGAGCTCAACGTCGCCCTCGCGCGCGGCCGGACGTTCGACGTCGTCACGGAGGTCCGCGTGGGCGCACGCGTGGCTGGCGCTGCGCGACCAGCTCGAGAGTGCGGCGACCGCCTGGTACCTCGCGGAGCTGGCCGACCGGAGCCTCGAGGAGCGCCACGCGGCAGAGCCGCTGTACGCGCTCCTCCGGCGCGCCTACGAGCTGCTCGACGCCGGGCATGGCGCCCGGCCGCGTCGCGCGCTGGTACGAGATGCACCTCGCCGACGAGCTCGGCCAGCGCCCCGAGGTGGATCGCTGCGTCGAGTGCGACCGGATGCTCGAGGCCAACGAGTCGTTCCGGTGGGTCCCGCCCCTGGGCGGCGTCGTCTGCGCTCGCTGTCCGGGCCCGGCCAATGACCGGGCCGGCCTCTCGCTCGACGCGCTCAAGCTGCTCAAGGCGTACCAGCGCCTCGACATCGAGGCGATCGCCGCGCTGCGGCTCGCCGACGCCACCGAGCGCGAGGTCGAAGCCGCGATGCGCGAGTTCATGCGGGTCGCCCTCGAGCGCGACCCACGGTCGCTCGCATTCCTGGACGAGGTTCGATCCGGGCCCCCGGCGCGGCCGGCGGCCGTCTGAGCAAGGGAGGGTCTCGTGGTCTTCGATACCGGCAGCGCCGGCGACGCGCACGCGCTGGAACGCCTGCGGACGGACATGATCGGCTGGCTCACGACCGTGCGATCGGACGGCCAGCCGCAGACGTTCCCGATCTGGTTCCTGTGGGACGACGGGCGAGATCCTCGTCTACAGCGACCGGCGTGCGAAGCGCAACGAGAACATCGCCACGAACGCGAGGGTCTCGTTCCACCTCGGCGCCAACCCAACCGGCGGCGACATCGTCATCGTCGAGGGCGACGCCCGCATCGACGACGCCACGCCGCGGCCGGAGGACAACCAGGCGTACAACGCGAAGTACGGCGACTGGATCCGGGACATGTTCACGACCGCGGAGGAGTTCACCTCCGTCTACAACGTGCCGCTGCGGATCCGACCGACTCGCGGGCGCGCCTTCGGCGCGTGAGCCGGCGGGCGAGGGTCGCGGTCGCCGCCGGGGCGGCGCTCGCCGGCGTCGCCGCGGCGGGTCCGGCCCTGGATCGGCTGGTCGGACGCGTGGAGGACCGGATGAACCCGGTCGGTCCGGGCAGCGACCGGCCCGCGTCGCCACGCGCGATCGAGCTCCACGCGACGCTGCGCGTCGCGGACCTGCACGCTGACTCGCTGCTGTGGGGGCGCGACCTCCTGCGGCGCGGCACCCGGGGGGCGGTGGACGTTCCACGCCTGATCGAGGGCAACATCGCGCTCCAGGTGCTGTCGATGCCGGTGAAGACGCCGCGCGGGCTCAACATCGAGCGCAACGCGGACACGAGCGACAACGTGCTCGCGATCGCGCTCGCGAAGCGCTGGCCACGGACCACCTGGACACGGCTTCTGCCCAGGATCGAGTACCTCGCGGCTCGTGCCTACGCCCTCGAGGACGCATCGCGCGGCGCCTTCCGGGTCGTCGGACTCCCAAGCCGACCTCGCCGCCTACCTCGCGGCCCGCGAGGCGCGCGGCCCGATGACGGCCGGGCTGCTCTCGATCGAGGGCGCGCACGCGCTCGACGGTGACCCCGCCAACGTCGACGTCGTCGCGGACATGGGGATCCGCATGATCTCGCCGTCACACTTCTTCGACACCGTCGTTCGGCGGCTCCGCCCACGGCGAGGAGCAGTACGGGCTGACCCCGCTCGGACGCGAGATGGTGACGAGGATGGAGGCTCGCCGCGTGATCCTCGACCTCGCCCACGCGTCCGCCCGGACGATCGACGACGCGCTCTCGATCGCGACGCGCCCCGTCGTCGCCTCGCACACCGGCGTCCGGGGCGTGCTGGACAACCCGCGCAACCTCTCCGACGACGCACCTCGACGGCATCGCCGCGACGGGCGGGCTCGTTGGCATCGGGTTCTGGCCCACGGCCTGCGGTGGCACCGATGCGGCGTCCATCGCCCGCTCGATCGCGTACGCCGTGGAGCGCATCGGGGTGCCACACGTCGCGCTCGGCTCGGACTGGGACGGCGCGGTGCCGGTCCCGTTCGACGCGGCCGGCGTCGTGCACCTGACCGATGCGCTGCTGGACGTCGGGCTGGACGAGGACGCCGTCCGGGCGGTCATGGGCGAGAATGTCCTGCGGGTCCTGGCGGCGGCGCTGCCACCGGCCTGACCGCACCCCGGCCCGTGGGGTACGCTCGACCCATGCGCACCATCGACCAGACCGTCCGCAACCCGTCCGGCCTCCACGCGCGCCCGGCCGCGATGTTCGTCAAGACCGCCGCGGGGTTCGCGTCGAAGATCACGCTCGAGAACCTGGACCGCGGCGGGGCCCCGATCGACGCGAAGTCGATCATCGCCGTCATGAGCAGCGGCGTGGCGAAGGGTCACCAGGTCCGGGTGACCGCCGAGGGCGCCGACGAGGACGCGGCCATCGAGACGCTCGAGGCCTTCATCGTCTCCGGGATGGGCGAGGCGATCCCGGACTGACCCGGTTTCGACGGCGGCGCGCGGTCGTCAGGCGGGCTTCGACGGCTCGCCAGGCTCGGGCGGAGCGGTGGCGCCGGTGGACCCCGGGTCGGCGCCCGGCTCGGGTGCGGGGGCAGTGTCCCGCGGGGTCCCGATCTTGCGCTCCTGTCCCGGCGAGCAGCCGCTGGATGTTGTCGACGTGGAACAGCCACACCAGCAGGGTGCCGCCCGCGGCGTACACGTACAGCCACGGGTCCCAGCCGAAGGTGGCCGTGGCCCACGCGAGGAGGATCCCCGAGAGCGCCGACGCCGCGAGCGAGCCGATCGACGAGTAGCGCGTGATCGCGATGATCAGGATGAACACGGGGATGATGAACATCGCGATCAGCGGCGCGAATGCGAGCAGCCCGCCGAACGCCGGCGCCACGCCGCGGCCCCCGCCGAGACCGAGGAACACGGACCGGCTGTGCCCGATGATCGCCGCCAGCGCCGCGACGACCTCCACGCCCGTGCCGGCCCCGAGCCAGCGCGCAAGCAGGACGGCCGCGGTGCCCTTCAGCAGGTCGAGGATGCCCGAGATGAGCGCGAGCTGGGGCCCCATCGCCCGCATCGCGTTCGCGCCACCGGTCCGCCCGCTGCCGATCGTGCGCGGATCGGGGCGTCCCGCGAGCCGGGCGACGATGATGCTCCACGGGATTCCGCCGATGACGAACGACGCCCCGATGATGAGCAGCGCCTGGACGAGATCGAGCGTATCCACGGAGGCCGAGTATAGGCCCGCCACGCGGCCCGCTACGGGCGTGTCGTGGACGCCTCGAGCGCCTCGGCGAGCCGGTCCGGCCGGCCTGCGAACCAGTCGGCACGCTCGGGGTCCGCGGCCACCTCGTCGGTGAGCGCGGCCAGGAACGTGTTGACGGGCACGGGCACCCCGAGCCGGCCACCGGCCGCCGCCACCGCCCCGTTGAGCCACGGCGCCTCGGTCGGCCCGCTCCCGCCGCCGCGGACGTGGAGCCGGAGCGAGGGCGACTTGCCGCCCCGGGCCCCGGCGATCGCGCGGCTGACGAGCGGCCGGCCGAGCGACTCCGGCAGGGACAGGCCTCGCAGGAGCAGCCGAACGTGCGCCCCCGGGAGCGCCACCGGCTGGCGTCCCATCGCGTGCATCACGGCGACCGCCTCGTGCAGCTGTCGGCGCTCGATCTCGTAGCCCTGGCGGTCCGCGTAGATCGCACCGGGGTCGAGGTCCAGGATCGCGCTCGTCGCGTTCCCGACGAGGTTCGCGAGGAGCTTCGACCACTTCATCGCGGCGGCATCCGCGTACGTCCGGGCGGGCAGGCCGGCGGCCGTCCACGCGGTGGCGAGCCGCGCCGCGAGGGCGTGTGCGTGATCGTCGCCCCGGACGACGGCGACGCCCATGCCCCCGGCGCTGCGCCGGCGAACGCCGCCCCGGATCGGCTCCACGGCAGTCGTCAGCGACCCTGCGAGGATCGCCGAGGCGCGTGCCGCCGCCGCCGTCTCCTCAGCGCCGACGCCGTTCTGGACGGTCACCAGGGGCGTGCGCGGCCAGTGCGCGGCGCTGGCGACCGCACCGGCGAGATCCGGCGATTTGACCGCGACGATGACCAGGTCGGGGTCGGCGATGCCGGCCACCGCGTGCGTCCGCCGGACCTGCACGACCGTCCGGTTGTCGCCGGGTCCCTCGAGCCGGAGCCGGTCGGCGTCGGAGCCGTCGTTGGGACGCCGGGTGAGCAGGGTGACATCGTGGCCCGCGGCCGCGAGCATCCCACCGAGGAAGGAGCCGACCGCACCCGCGCCGATCACGACGACGCGCAGGACGTCCGGCGCGGTCCCGGCCTCGATCGCCACGCGGGCTCCTCCCTGGGGCGGCGATCGGCGCGGATCAGGTCTGCCCGACGATCACCGAGGTGACCCAGAGACCATACCCGACGGTCGCGACGCCGACGACCACGAGGACGCGGGTGACCCATGCCTCCGCCCGGGTGCTGAGCCCGAGGTCGAAGATCACCGCCCGCAGCCCCAGGAGTCCGTGCCAGGCGACGGTCACCAGGAACGCGACCTCGAGCGCGACGATGACCGGGCTCGACAGGTACGCCACGACCTGGGCGTAGTCACGCAGCCCCTCGGGGACGATGAAGTGGTTGGCGACCATGTGCAGCGTCACCAGGCCCAGGACCGCGATGCCGGTCACCGCCTGCCACATGAACGACCAGTCGCGGTGCACGGCCTCGCGCCCGGCCGGGTGCGCCTGGTCACGCGGACGGTCACGGGAGCCCGGGACCGGGATGGACGGGGACGACATGTCACACCACCCCGAAGATGCGGACGGCGCCCATCAGGAGCACGATGGCGGCGACGACCATCAGCGCGAGGTACAGCGCCTTCTGCCGACTCGCCACGAGGCCCAGGCCGACGAGCGTGACCCGGATCCCGTTGAGACCGTGGATCAGCAGCGCGGCCAGGAGCACGACGTCCATCACGAGGACCAACGGGTTGGACGCGAAGGCAACGAAGTCGTCCCACGCCTCCGGACCGCGAGCGAAGGTGGAGAGGACCACGAGGTGCAGGTAGAGGTACGCGAGCACCCCGAGACCGCTCAACCGGTTGAGCGCGAACGCCCAGCCGCCGAGGCGCCGCCCGCGCGGGTCGAACCACCCGGCGAGCCCGCGCCGGCGTGCCGGCCCCGCGCGTCCGTCGTCGATTCGACCCGTCATGTCCCGCTCCCGTCCGCCCGGCTGCCACCGCCGAACACCTCGCGCAGGCGGTGCCGGAGCAGCCCCCGCCGCAGGTGCATGATCTGCTCGCCGGGCAGGGCGTCGGTGGGGCACGCCTCGCTGCACTCGAAGGCGAGGTGGCAGCGCCATGCACCCTGGTCGCCGTCCACCAGCGCGAACGCCCGGTCCGGGTCGGCATCGCGCGGCTCCTCGATCACGCGCCACGCGGCGGCGAGAACGCCGGGCCCGACGTAGGCGGGATCGGTTGCCGCAACCGGGCAGGCGGACAGGCAGATGCCGCACTCGATGCAGTCCTCGAACCGCGTGAGCCGCTCCACACCGGGCGCCGGGTGCCCGCCGTCGACCGCATCCGCCTCGCGAACGAGCGGCATGCCGACGGCCTCGAACGACTCGTACAGCGCCTCAAGGTGCACAACCAGGTCGCTGACGACCGGCTGATTGAACAGCGGCTCGACGGTCACCTCGCCGACGCCGGCCGCAACCTCGTCGAGACGCGTGACACAGCCGAGCACGTCCCGTCCGTTGACCCGCATGCCGCACGTCCCGCACGACGCGTGGAAGCACGAGTGGCGGACGTCGAGCGTGGGGTCCAGGTGGGCGCGGATCCAGGTCAGCGCGTCGAGCACGGTCATGCGGGCGGACGCGACCGGGACATCGAACCGGTCCCAGTGCGGACCGGGATCGCCGCGCCGGAGCCGGAACACGCGAACGGGTCGCACCGGAAGCGCGGGCGCATCCGGTTGCGTGGTCGGCGACGCCGCGACGGGCGATGGGGCCGGCGGTGCGGGTGCGCTTGCGACGTCGGGCGGGCGGTCGAGGATCGCGGTCATGTCAGGCGGCCTCCGCCCGGTGGAACGCGGTGTGTGGCAGGAGGACGACGTCCCGGGTGCGGCACGGGCTGTCCACGCCGAGCTTGCGCGCGACGACGTCGGCGGTCGTCTCCGCCATGCCCCGCAGCGTCGTCGCCTTGCCGCCGGAGATCGTGACCAGGCCCTCCACGCCATCCACGACGTGGTCGAAGCACTTGAAGGTCCGGCTGAGCTCCCGGCCGGTCGAGGCGCCGCGCTCGCCGATGAGCGGTCGCGCAGCGGACCACGCCGCCCGGATCTCGGCGTGGCGGACCGCGGGAAGGAGCTTCGAGCCCTCCACAAGCATCCGCTCGACATGGTCCTCGGGCACACCGAGGTCGTCCGGGTCAGTCACGACCCACGAGCTGGTGCCGACGATCGAGAGGCGCCGCTGGGGCAGGACGATGTCCCCATCGCCGCTCTTGTGCAGCCGGTTGACGACCATGTTGCACAGCCGACCGCGGAGCGCGACGAGCACGCCCGGCGACGGCTGGACCGGGACGTCGACGCCGCCCATGCGCCCGATCGACTCGCCCCACGGCCCCGCGGCGTTGACGACGACGTCGGCGCCGATCTCGTACTCGCGCCCTGTCGGCCGGTCCACGACGCGCACGCCGGTGACGCAGCCCGCGGACCCGGTCATGCCCACGACCTCGGTGTACGGGCGGATGTCAGCGCCGTTCGCGAGCGCCGTCGCGAAGAACCGGAGCGGGAGCCGGAGGGCATCCATCGTCCCGTCCGGGACCTGGGCCGCGCCGAGGATCGTCGGCGACAGGCCCGGCTCGAGGCGGAGGGCCTCGTCACGCGACAGCCACCGCACGGGGATGCTGCTCGCCTCGCAGGCGGGCAGGAGCTGCTCGCGGTACGCCATGTCCGCATCTTCGACGGCGACGAAGAGCCCGTCGTTCTCCTCGAACGAGCCGGGGCAGATTCGCCGGAGGATCCGGTTCTCGGTGATGCACTCGACGGCGGATTCGCGGTCGTTGACCGCGTACCGGGCACCGCTGTGGAGCAGCCCGTGGTGGCGGCCCGTGGTCCCCGACGTCAGGCCGTGGCGCTCGACGAGGACGACGCGGATGCCACGAAGCGCGAGATCGTGGGCGAGAGCGCCACCGGTGCCTCCGCCCCCGACAATCACGACCTGGGGTGCGTGCTCGACCTTCATCCCAGGGCAGGATCGGGCCTGGCCACGTCGGCGACCAGAGTCCCAGCGACCGAAGCCGACCCCGGTTGCGCCCGGAGTTGTGACCTTCGTCCCGTTGCCGCACCGGGGCGTGCGGCTGGGTTTCAGCCCGGCGCCGTCGTGGCCTTCTCGGTGGCGTCGCCGGCCCGGTAGGCATCGAGCAGGATCTCCACGGGGTGCCGGGTCCGGACACCCGTCGCGGTCTCGATCTGCCAGCGGCACGTCTCGGAATCGCACGCGGCGGTGGCCGCGCCGGTTGCCTTGACCTTCTCGAACAGCGGCGCGCCGACCTTCATCGCGATGTCGTACTTCTCACGCTTGAGGCCGTACGTGCCGGCGATGCCACAGCAGTCGTGGTCCATGTCCGTGGCGCGGAGCCCCGGCACGAGCGCGAAGAGGTCGAGGGCAGGCAGCCCGATCCCGTGGCTCCGCAGCTGGCACGGCGCGTGGTACGGAAGATCCTCGTCCAGCCGGCCGAAGCCCGTGTCGAGCAGGCCCCGGTCGTGCAGGTCGAGCAGGAACTCGTTGATGTCCCACGTCGCCTGCGCGACGACCTTCGTGTCGTCGTCGTGGAGATCGAGCATCTCCTCGTACTCGGCCTTGAGCGTGTGCGTGCACGAGGTCGAGGTGCCGACGATCCGGTACCCGGCACGGGCGAACGCCGCCAGCACCTTCGTGTTGCTGCAGGCACGCTCGCGGGCATCGTCATAGAGGCCGTTGCTGATGAGCGGGAGGCCGCAGCACACCTGCTCCGGGACGATGGTCTCGAACCCGTTGCGCTTGAGGACAGCGATCGCGGCCTCGGCGACGTGGGGCTCGTAGTAGTTCGCCGAGCAGCCGTGAAAGTAGACGACCGCCTTGTCGGGTCCCGGGAGCGAGGCCATGTTCGTGCCGCGCTCGCCGCCCCGCTTCTTCCACCGAGACGCGAACGTCCGCTTCGCGAACTTCGGCAGGGGCGCCTTGCGGTGGACCCCGACCGTCACCTCCACGGCCGCCCGGATCAGCGAGTTGCCGAACGCGAAGTTCGCAAGCGGCGAGAACGCGACGCCGAGCGAGCCCGTGAGGTCGGTCTGGCCCAGGCCCCAGTCGCGCAGCTTCGGCCGCTTGCCCTCGCGCAGCCGCGCACGGGCCTGGTTGTTCATCTCGGCGATCTTGACGCCCGCCGGGCACGCGGTCGTGCACCAGCCACAGCCGGAGCAGTAGTCCACCGAGTGATCGGGGGAGGGGACGAGCGAGGAGAACGGGCCCTGGATCTGCTGCCCGCGCGCCATCCGGAACCGCTGGGCCTGGGGCCCCTCGTACTTCGGTCCGGCGAACAGGTCCGTGACCCGCATCACGGGGCACACGGTGTTGCACACGTTGCACTTGAGGCACTCGTCCGCGGAGGACGAGACGTGGTGCTCGGCCTCGGCGGATGCCTCACGGACGAGGTCGGCGATGGTCACTGGTCGGTCCTCGTGGCGAGCGGCTCGCGGCCGACTTGGGTCCTGGTGGTCTCGGCACCGAGCTCGCGAGCCGCGCGCCAGCCACTGGCGACCGCGACACCGTCCCCGCAACGCTCCCGCAGCGCCCGTTGTCCGAACAGCATCGCCCCCGCGACGAGCACGTTCGGGAGCGCTGCGCGCTGCGTGGCCGGGTCGAGCGGCCGGAGGGCGTGGTCGGTCCGAACGCCCGCGGCCTCGATCGGGTGGCCGGCCGGATCGAGCGCGTCCGCCACGAGCCAGTCGTCGAAGTCGGGCGCGTCCACGTGGAGGCCGAGGAGCGGCTCGATCAGCCGCCCGTCGCCGGTTCCGATGAGGCCGCCGCCGGCGATCCCGCCCGTCGCAACGACGACGGCATCGGTCCGGATCCGATGGGTCCTCGTCGCCGCCTCCATCTCGACGGCGACCACGCGGCCATGCTCGACCTCGACGGCGTGCGACCGCTTCACCGATCTGGATCCGCCCGCCGGCGGCCCGGATTCGCTCGCGCATCGCGCGCCACAGCCGGATCCCAGGGATGCTCGGCGGGACAAGCGGGACCTCGAATGGCTCGAGGGGCAGGCGCTCGCGCGCCTCTGCCCACGCCTCGGCGTGGCCGTCGAGACCGACGATCGCCGGCAGGGCCACGCGGCCGGGTCGGCCGTGCGCGGCCGATGCGACCGCCTTCGCGAAGCGGTCCAGATGTCGTCGCTGCGCCTCGCCGGATCGTCCAGCCGACGGGCCAGCTGGAGGGCGTTGAGGTTGTTGCGCTCGCGCAGGCCCGGCAGCTCGACGGCAACGCCCTGTCACGTCGGGCCGGACGATCCGCGCCCATCCACACGGCCTCGCGATCCAGGCTGTCGGCGATGGCGGCCGGCCAGAAGTCCTTGAACCCCGCGGGTCCCGCGACCACGAGGATCTCGTCCGGCTCCCACGGGCGGAGCGCGCGCCGCCTGCGCCGCCGGGACGATCGCGGCCGGTCGCGTCCCGCCGATCGCGGTCGGGAACCGCCGGATCGGCGTGTCGAGGGTCCCGGCGTACGGGAGGCCGGACGCGGCCTCGAGGCGCTCGGTCAGCCACGCGACGGCGAGGGCGCGACGTCCGGGGCGAGGAACGCGTACGGGTGATCCTCGAGGCCGGCGAGACGCGCCACGCCGTCGGCCGGGTGGCGGCGCCGCGCGGCGCGGCGACGTCGAGCCCGCCGGAGCCCCAGTGGGTGCTCGCGTGGCCCTTGGCGACGAGCGTGACCACCGCGCCCGGTCTCGGCCAGGCGGAGTCGCGGCGACCAGGCCGGCCAGGCCTGCGCCGATGACGACGACGTCAGCGTGCGGCATCGAGCGCCTCCTCGTCCCGAGCGGCGCGGCGGCCGGCGCGGACGCCATCGAGTCCAGGCCCAGGACGCCGACGTAGATCGCCGTTGGTCATCATCAGCTCCTGGAGCTGGCGGCCGTCCGCGATCGGCCGGGTGCCCTTGAAGCGCTCCCGCAGGAACGCCGTCAGCGCCCGATCCGCGATGGCCGCATGCAGCGGCCCCGCTACCCGGGCGGTGCCCGTCCGACGTCGTGTGCGCCCGGCGCGGGCTGCCCCGGTCGCGGCCGTGTGCGCGTCGAGCCGCTCGGCGACGAGGCCCGGCGACCCGGAACGTGCAGAACGCGCCCTGGCACGGCCCCATGCCGACGCGCGTCCCGCGACGCACGTCGTCGATCGTGCACGGCCAGTGCCGTGTCGAGGTAGCTGTCGACCATCCGGCGGCTGACGAGCTCGCACTCGCACAGCAGGCTCGCGTCCCCGCCGCCCTCCTCCTCGTGGTCCGCGAGGCGATGGCCCAGCCAGTACGTCTTGCCCCCGTGCTGGTCCGGCAGCACCTCGTCCGCGGTCGTGCAGCGCGTCGCGAACGCCCATCTTCTCGGCGACCGACGTCCACGGTCTGCTCCGCCATCAGCCGGTGCGTCGTGAGCTTGCCTCCGACGATCGACACGAAGTTCTCGACGCCCTGGTCGGCGTGGTCGAGGATCGCGTGTGCTCGCGAGATCGACCGGTTGCCGCCGCCGGTGTCCTCCGTCGGGGGCTGGTACAGGGGCCGGACGCCTGCGTACGCGCGCAGGATGCGCATCCGCGGGCAGGTCGGGGAACATCTTCGCCCCCTCGTCCACGAGGCGGCCGACCTCCTCGCGGGTGATCTCGTAGTCGTCGGGATCGGGGACCTTGATGTCGGTGGTGCCGAGGATCGCCACCGTGTGGACGGGGACCATGATGTCGCCGTCACTGCCGACTTGTGGCAGCGGTTGATGACCGCGTCCGTCATCCGGTGGTTGTAGATCAGCATCGTGCCCTTGCCGGGCGTCATCTCCACGTGGACACCGGCGATGCGCGGCGATCTGGCCGGCCCATGCCCCGGCGGCGGAGATCACGAACTTCGTCCAGACCTTGGACACCGTGCCGTCGCGCTCGTTGCGCAGTGTCACGGCGACGATCCGCCCGGAGAGCAGGTCGAAGCCGATCACCCGCTGGTAGCTGAGCGCCTCGGAGCCATGGAGCCGCGCGTCGGCCAGCGTCGCCTCGATGAGCTGCCACGGCTCGATGGACCCGTCCGGGACCCGAAACGCGCGGCGGACCTTCCGGTTGAGCGCGGGCTCCTTCGCGAGCAGGTCCGCGACGTTCACCTCGTCGCAGTCCACGCCGCTCGCGTTGCAGTTGTCGGCGAAGGCCATGCACGTAGTCGTCGGGGTCGTCCGGCGTCGCCACGAAGTACCCGCCCGTATCCTCGACGCTCGCCGGCGCGATCCGGCGCAGCACGCGGTTCTCGACGATGCACTCTCGGGCCGCAAGCTGGTCCTTCTGGACGTAGCGGCCGCCGGAGTGGAGGAGCCCGTGGTAGCGGCCGGTGGTTCCGGTCCCGAAGTCGCTGCGCTCGACGAGGAGCGCGCGGAGCCCGCGACGGGCAAGGTCCCGGAGTACGCCGGCACCGGTCGCGCCGCCGCCGATCACGATCACGTCCGCGGTGTGCGGGACGGTCATGCCAGATCACCTCGATGGTTGGCTGCCGGCGGATCGCTTCCGCGAGGCGGCCGATCGGCCGGAACGCCTGCTCGGGTGGCGTCCCAGGCTCACTCTAACCCTTGGGCAGGGATGCGGCAGACTCGGCGGCCTCGAGCACCTCGTCCAGGGTGGACCCGGTGCTCGCCTGCACGGCCGCGATGACGGCGCCCTCGACGATCGGTCCGCGGCTGAGGCGGACGTTGTCCGGTCCGCCCAGCAGCTCGAGGGCAGTGCGGGTCGCGAGGACGGCGCTGCCGAGGTCGGCGAGGACCACGACCCCGGCCCCGGCATCGGCCTTGCCGATGGCCTCGGCGATGCAGCGCGGCGTCGGTGCCGATGGCGCCGTCCGCCATGCCGCCCGCGGCCACGATCTGGACCTCGGGGCCCGCCATCTGCCCCGCGAGCTCGGCGGTGCCTTCGGCGATGCGTGCTGAATGGGAGACGACGACGAGGCCGACGTACACGGCGGGCTCCAGGCTTCCGGTCGTGGATGGTGGACAGTTGACGACCCCGGTGCCGTGGGGGGCACCGGGGTCGTCGGTTCGTTCAGGCGCCGGTGGCTACTCGACCCAGTCGAAGGTCCGCGTGACGGCCTTCTTCCACATCGCGTAGTCCTTCTCCCGAGTGTCCGCGTCCATCTTGGGCTCGTACTCGGCGTCCTTCGCCCAGTTCGCGCGCAGGTCCTCGACCTCCGCCCAGTAGCCGACCGCGAGGCCGGCCGCGTAGGCGGCGCCCAGGGCCGTCGTCTCGGCGACCTTCGGCCGGATGACCGGCACGCCGAGGACAGTCCGCCTGGAACTGCATGAGCGTGTCGTTGTAGACCATGCCGCCGTCGACCTTGAGGGCCGTCAGCGGAACGCCGGAGTCGGCGTTCATCGCGTCGAGGACCTCGCGGGTCTGCCACGCGGTCGCCTCGAGGACGGCACGCGCGATATGGCCCTTGTTGACGTAGCGGGTGAGGCCCGCGATCACGCCACGGGCATCGACTTCCAGTACGGCGCGAACAGGCCGCTGAACGCCGGGACGAAGTAGACGCCACCGTTGTCGTCGACGGTCTTGGCAAGCGCCTCGACCTCGGCCGACGTGGAGATCATCCCCAGGTTGTCCCGGAGCCACTGGACGAGGGCGCCGGTGATGGCGATCGAACCCTCGAGGGCGTACACGGCCGGCTGGTTGCCGATCTTGTAGCCCAGCGTGGTGAGCAGCCCGTTCTTCGACGGAACGGCGGCAGTGCCCGTGTTGAGGAGCATGAAGCAGCCGGTGCCGTACGTGTTCTTCGCCTCGCCAGGCGAGAAGCACGTCTGGCCGAAGAGGGCCGCCTGCTGGTCGCCGAGATCGCCCGCGACCGGCACGCCGGCGAGCTCGCCGACGCACGTGCCGTAGACCTCGGACGAGGCCTTGATCGTCGGCAGCATGCTGCGCGGGATGCCCATGATGCCCAGGATCTCGTCGTCCCAGTCGAGGGTCTCGAGGTTCATGAGCATCGTGCGGCTGGCGTTGGTGACGTCCGTGACGTGCACGCCGCCGTTGACGCCGCCGGTGAGGTTCCAGATGCACCAGGTGTCGATGTTGCCGAACAGGAGGTCGCCGGCCTCGGCCTTCGCGCGGGCGCCGTCGACGTTGTCGAGGATCCAGCGGACCTTCGGGCCCGAGAAGTAGGTCGCCAGCGGGAGGCCGACCTTGGCCCGGAAGCGGTCCTGACCGCCGTCCTTGCCGAACTCGTTGACGATAGACGTCGGTGCGGGTGTCCTGCCAGACGATCGCGTTGTAGACCGGCTTGCCGGTGGTCTTGTCCCAGACGACCGCGGTCTCGCGCTGGTTCGTGATGCCGACCGCGGCGAGATCGGCGGCGGTGATGCCGACGTTCGCGAGGGCTCCGGCGATCACTTCCTGGGAGCGGGACCAGATCTCCATCGGGTCGTGCTCGACCCAGCCCGGCTTCGGGTAGATCTGCTCGTGCTCCTTCTGATGGATCCCGACGACGCCCCCGGCGTGGTCGAAGATCATGAAGCGGGTGCTCGTGGTGCCCTGGTCGAGGGCTCCGACGTACTTCGTCATTGGTGACTCCGTTATCAGGTTGCTGGTCGTCGCCTACGCCCGGGACCAGGCGTCCGCGGCGGCCTTGAGCAGGAGATGCGAGGAGGTCGCCCCGGGGTCCTGGTGACCCGCGCTGCGATCTCCGAGATAGCTGGCGCGGCCCTTGCGGGCCACGAGCGGGATGGTGGCCCGCATACCATCCTCCGCCGCCGCGGCCGCCGTCCCGAGCGCGCCGCCGGGGCTTGCGCCCTCGTCGACGGCCTGGTGCAGCGCGGCCTGCGCCGGGAGGAGTGCGTCGAGCATGGTCTTGTCGCCCGGCTCCGCCTTGCCCAGGCGCTGGATCCCGGCGATGCCGGCGTCCAGCGCCGTTGCGAACTCGGCGATCTCGAGGACCTCCTTGCCGGCGGTCGAGCCGCCGAGCTGGAGGAAGAGCGTGCCGTAGAGCGGGCCGCTCGCCCCACCGACGGTGGACACGAGCGTCATGCCGACACCCTTGAGGAGGGCCCCGACATCCCCGTCAGGGAGCGTCGGGAGCTTGGCCAGGATGGCCTGGAACCCTCGGTCCATGTTGATCCCGTGGTCGGCGTCCCCGATCGCGGAATCAAGCTGGGTCAGGTACTCCTTGTTGTCGCGCATGACTTGCGCGGCAAGCTGGATCCACGCGACCACGTCATCCCTGGTGATGCGTTCGGTCGAGCTCATCGTGTGCCTCCGGACCGTGGGGTCCCGCGGGCCGGTTTCAGACGCCCCACCGCAGGGCGGGCGTGTTGACCGGGGCATCCCAGTACTTCGTGAGCTCGTCGTCGAGCTTGAGCAGCGTGATCGAGCAACCAGCCATCTCGAGCGAGGTGATGTAGTTGCCGACCAGGTTGCGCGTGATCGTGACGCCACGATCAGCACACATCTGCGCGAGCTTGTTGTAGACGATGTAGAGCTCGACGAGGGGAGTGCCGCCGAGTCCGTTGACGAACGCCAGGACGTTGTCACCACGCTGGAACGGCATGTCGTCCAGGATCGGGGTGGCGAGCATCTCGGTGATCTCGTCCGCGGTCGCGAGCTTCATGCGGGAGCGGCCCGGCTCGCCGTGGATGCCGACACCGATCTCCATCTCGTCGTCCGCGATGTCGAAGGTCGGCTTGCCGGCCGCAGGCACCGTGCAGCTCGTGAGGGCCATGCCCATCGAGCGCACGTTGTCCTGGACCTTCTGGCACAGGGCCGTGACGGTCGCCAGGTCGGCACCCGCCTCGGCGGCCGCGCCGACGATCTTCTCCGCGAGCACCGTGCCGCCGACGCCGCGTCGACCGGCCGTGTACAGGGAGTCCTTCACCGCGACGTCGTCGGCGATGACGACGGCCGTGACCTCATGCCCTTCGGCGCGCGCCATCTCGGCCGCCATCTCGAAGTTCATGATGTCGCCGGTGTAGTTCTTGACGATGTGCAGGACGCCGGCGCCGGAGTCCACGGCCTTGGTGGCCGCGAGCATCTGGTCGGGAACCGGCGAGGTGAACACGGCGCCCGGGCAGGCTGCGTCGAGCATGCCCATGCCGACGAAGCCGCCGTGCATCGGCTCGTGGCCCGACCCGCCGCCCGAGATCACGCCGACCTTGCCGGCGCGCGGGGCGTCCTTGCGGACGACGATGTTCGGCTCCTCGACCCGGATGTAGTCCGGATGGGCGGCGAGCATCCCCGCAAGGGCCTCGTCGACGACGTTCTCGGGTGCGTTGATCAGCTTCTTCATGAGCTCTCCCCAGGATGGTGCTGTGCTCGTCGCCGGGAACCGGAGGGCGTCCCGGCGACGAGCGGACCGTGCGTCAGTACGGACAGGAGATCGCTCTCGCTAGAGCCCCATCACCCCGACCCAGGCGGCCTGGTAGACCACGGCGGCGAGGACGCCACCGATGATCGGTCCTACGACCGGAACCCAGGAGTACGCCCAGTCCGACTGGCCCTTGCCGGGGACCGGCAGGATCGCGTGGATGATGCGGGGCCCGAGGTCGCGGGCGGGGTTGATCGCGTACCCGGTCGTGCCACCGAGCGACATGCCGATGACGAAGACGAGGAGGGCGACGGTCAACGGCCCGAGGCCGGCGAGGCCGGTGTTGTTGCCGAACGTCAGGATGACGAACACGAGCACGAACGTGCCGATGACCTCGGACACGACGTTCAGCGGGATGTTGCGGATGCCGGGGCCCGTGCTGTAGACCGCGAGCTTGAGACCCTGGTCCTCTGTCTCCTTGAAGTGATCCCAGTAATGGATCGTGACGAGCGTCGCGCCGATCATGGCGCCGACGAACTCACCGATCAGGTAGACCGGGACCAAGTCCCAGGCGAGCGAGCCGTTGGCCGCGAGCCCGACCGTGACGGCCGGGTTCAGGTGCGCGCCGCTGATCGGGCCAGCGACGACAACGCCGATGAACACGGCGAATGCCCATGCCGCGGTGATGACGATCCAGCCCGCGTTCTGGGCCTTCGACTTCGCGAGCAGGACGCCTGCGACGACGCCGTCGCCGAGCAGGACCAGGAGTCCCGTCCCGAACACTTCGGCAATGAAGATGTTGGTATCCCAAGTCATGCGTGTGCACTCCCTCGTTGATGGGTCGGCCTCCTCCCACAGGGGCCGATGGACGCTCAGGCCGCGGAGCGACGCGCATCGGGCGCATCACCGCTCCTCGCGGCGTGAGGCGCAACCTCCTCCGGTGGCTCCTCCTTTCGCAATCCCCACGGCGCGGGCCCTGACGCGGACCCGGCGAGCAGCGGAACGCGACTGCCCGCAAAGGGGCTATGTACGGACTCTAGAAGCCCGTCGAGCCCCGAAAGATCAAGACTTTGTGAATCTCGATCGCACCCCGGCCGCAACCGTCCCGCAAGGCGTGTGATCGTGACAGTCGGCCCCCACCGGGCATGCCGAAGCGCGCTTCCCGAGGGAAGCGCGCTCTGTCGACGCCGGTGCGGTCGTCCGCCACCGCACCTGGCGGGCTGGCGGGGAACGTGCCTGCGTGGTGCTACCGGTCGGGTGATGGGTCTCCGCCGGCGGCCTCGCGTCGCGCCTGCTTGTCGCCGGCCCAGTGCTGCTCGCCCGATCCCTGGCGCATGCCGCTGATCGCGGTCTCGCCCTCGGGCATCATGGCCGGATCGACGGGGGCCGGGGCGCCCTCGCCCCGGTCTCCGACCCACTGCGTCTTGGACCACCGGTCGGTCGTGCTCCGAGCGGTGTCGGGCGCGGCCTGATCGCGGCTGTCAGGGGCTGCGGTTGTCCCGTCCCGGTCGCCGACCCACTGGTCGCCGGTCCACTTGGTCCGTTGCTTCTGATCCTGCGTCATCGGAGTACCTCCCGGCCGCAGTCTCCTGCAGCCTGGTGCCAGTGTCGGACGGACGGACCGACATCCGCGCCGACGCTGCCGCCGGGGGCGTGACAAGCGCGTGACAGATTCGGTCGGCGACGCTGCGCCTCGACCAGGCCGGTGCTCAGGGTGTGGCGAGCGAGTCGGAGAGACTCCGCACCAGCAGCGCCGCGGACGCCGCACCTGGATCGAGGTGTCCGATCGAACGATCGCCGAGATAGCTCGCCCGCCCACGCCTTGCGATGAGCGGGACCGTCGCCGACGCCCCGGTTTCCGCCGCCTCGGCGGCGAGTCGCACGCGCGCGGCTCCGTCCGTGCCCGGGCTGGTTGCGCCGAAGGTCGCCAGCGAGGGGACCAGGGCGTCGAGCATCGTCTTGTCGCCGGGAGCCGCCTTGCCCAGGGCGACGATGGCGTCGACAGCCGCGGCGAGTGCGCGCTCGGCGATCAGCGCCGGTTCATCCGCGTCCCCGACCGCCTCGCCCGCGCGGATGAGGGCGCGCCCGTAGAGCGCGCCGCTCGCGCCGCCGACCAGGCCCATCAGCTTCCGCCCGGCGGCCGTGAGAATCGTCCCTGCGGTGTCGTCCGGGCCCGGTCCGGGCCCGAGCTCCTCGGCGACCGCGGCCAGCCCGCGATCGAGGTTGATCCCGTGGTCACCGTCACCGATGGCGGCGTCGAGGTCGGTCAGCCACGCGCGCCGCTCGTGCACCGCCTCGGCCCACGCCGTCAGCCACGCGGCAGCGACGATCGCCCCGGGGCGCGTCGTCACCCGCCATCGCCGAGCTTCTTGCGGAGCATGGCCGCGCCCTCGGCGGCTGTCACCACCGCGTCCAGGTCCGCGCCGCCGGATGCCGCGACCGCCGCGAGCACGGCGCCCTCGACGAACGGCGCCTCGGTCACCCGGACGAGTGCGCGTTCCGCATCGTCGAGCCCGTCGAGGGCGATGTCGAGCGCGAGCGCCGCGCTGCCGAGGTCGAGGAGGACGACGACGCCGGAGGTTCCCGAGGCGTCAATCGCCCGGCGGAGCGCGGCCGCGACATTGACGCCGCTCGTGCCCAGGCGCCCGCCGGTGAGCCCCCCCGCGCCGTCGATCGGCACGCCGGGTGCGGCCTGCCGGACCATCTCCAGCAGACCCCGGACGACGTCGACGCTGTGGCCCACCACGACCAGGCCCACCACGATCGAGCGCTCCTTCCGTCTCGGGTTCCGAAGCCCGGCCGGCCGTACGAGGCCGCCGCGCACGGCAATACACTAGCCTCGCGCATGACTATCCGTATCGCCGGCGACAACGCGGACCGCTCGGGCGGAGTGGCCGGTTCCACCCTCGTCACGGCTGCCGATCTGCGCGGGTTCGTCGCCCGCGCGGAGCGGACCCTCGCGCGCCACCGGGCGTGCCTCGACCGCCTGGACGCCCAGCTCGGCGACGGGGACCACGGCGAGAACATGACCGTCGGGTTTGGCGACGCCGCGCGCTCCATCGTGCCCGCGACCGACGGCGACGCGGGCGATATCCTCCGCCAGCTCGGTCACCACCTCGTGGCCGGCGTGGGTGGCGCCGGGGGGTCCCTGTACGGGACCGCGTTCATCGAGGCCGGGATGGCCGTGGCCGGGCTCCCGAGCCTTGGGCCGCGAGACATGGTCGTTGCGCTTGATGCCGCCGCGGAAGGCATCGCGCGCCGCGGTCGCTGCCGCCGTGGCGACAAGACGATCTACGACGCGCTGCGTCCGGCGGCGGACGCGTTCACGACTGCCGTCGAGGCCGGCCTCGACACCCCGGAGGCGCTGACCGTCGCGGTGACCGCCGCACGGGATGGGATGCTCGCGACCCGACCGCTCGTCGCCCGGCGCGGGCTCGCCCTGCGCCTCGGCGAGCGGTCGCGCGGCCACCAGGACCCAGGTGCGACCTCATGCTTCCTGCTCGTGCGGGCGCTGCTTCCCCGGGACGGGCGCAGCGCGTGACCGGCACCGTGCACGACACGTCCGGTGATCCTCTCGCGGTCACCGACGCCGAGCGGCGGCAGATCTTCGAGGAGGCCCAACGCCAGGCGGACGCGGTCTTCGCGCAGTACCAGCTGAGCCAGCTCGTGGCCCTCGGCGGGGAGCTGCCGGTGATGGCCCGCAGCATCATCGGGGAGCTGGTGCGCGTCGCCGACGCGGTCGCCGGGGCCCTGTGGCTGGTGACACCACCCCACCGCTACCTCCGGCTCGCGGCGACGGAGCCCGATGTCCTCGCGTACCCGGATGCGGTCACGGTTCCCGAGCGGTTCGCCACGCTCGCCGACGCCGAGGCATGGGCACGGCCGAGCGGCTGGAACGGCGTGGTGCTCGACGAGCGGCGCGAGATCGGCGACGACCAGCCCGACACCCGCGTCACCGGGTTCATCGCGCTGCGCCCGCCCGAGGGGGTGGCGCTGCCGCCGGATCGGGTCCGCCTCCTCGCGCTCGTCCGCCACGAGCTCGCGATCGCGTTCCGGGCCGCGCAGCTGCGCCACACGCTCGCCAGCGAGCAGGCGCTGCTCGCTGCGATCTTCGACGGGGCAAACGACGGGATCGTCGCGGTTGACGACCAGCGGCGGGTCGTGCGCGTGAACCGCGCGGCGTGGTCGCTGCTCGGCGGGCGGCGGTCGGTCGGCGTGGAGACATGCCGCGACCTGCTTGGCTGCGGCGAGCCGCTGGAGCGCACCGCGGCGCAAGCGACGGCCCAGGACTCGGCGTCGCCCGGCACGGGGGCGGGCGGACCCGCCCTTCGCTGCGGCGTGCGCTGCCGCTTCGAGGAGGTCCTCGAGGGCCCATCCGGGATCGTGGACGCCGAGATGCGGCTCGTGCGCGTGGATGGCAGCGACATCCCCGTGGCCGCGTCGTTCTCGGCGATGGCGGGCAGGGAGACGGGCGCCGTGGTCGTGCTCCGTGACCTCCGAGCTGAGCTCGCGGCCGAGGAGCTGCGGGCGAGCTTCCTCGCGGCGGTGTCGCACGAGCTGCGCACGCCGCTCGCGCTCATCGGTGGCTACGTGGACAGCCTGCTCCAGCTCGACCTCGATCCGGCCACGCAGCGCCGCTCCCTGGAGCGCATCGGAAGCGCGGCGACCCGCCTGAACGTCCTCGTCGACGAGCTCCTCGATCTCACCCGGCTCGAGCAGGCGAGCACCGGCCTCCGCCGCACGCGGGTGGACCCGCGGGCGCTGCTGTCGGGGTTCACGGCGGATCTCGGGGAGACGCCGGGCATGCCGCCGGTGCAGCTGGACGTGCCGCCCGATCTGCCCGCGGTCGACGCCGACGCCCTGCGGATCGGCCACGTCCTGATGAACCTCGTCGACAACGCGCGCAAGTACGCCGGACCTGGCCCCGTGACGATCTCCGCGCACCGCGCTCGCCGCCTCGTCGTCATCACCGTGGAGGATTCCGGGCCCGGCATTCCGGCCGACGAGCGGTCGCTCGTGTTCGACCGGTTCTATCGCGGCCGCTCGGTCCGGGACGGGGGCACGCGGGGCAGCGGGCTCGGCCTCTACGTCTGCCGCCGCCTGGTCGAGGCGCACGGGGGCCAGATCTGGGTCGAGCCCGACGCGGGCCGCTCGGCGATCTCGTTCAGCCTGCCGCACGCGCGCTACGTGCCCGCGCGCGAGAGCCGATGACCAGGGGCAGTCCGGCGCGCCACACGTCCGACGGCCGGCGGGTCGTGACGCCGCCCACCTCTCCGGGGCCGGACCTGCCCGGCAACGGGGAGCTGATCCTGATCGTCGACGATGAGCCCGAGTTCCGCGAGCTCGTCGAGCTGTGGGTCACCCGCCATGGCTGGCGGACGGCCGTCGCCGCCGACGGGTCGGAGGCGATCCGCCGGTTTGCCGAGGAGGAGCCGGCGCTCGTCCTGCTGGACCTGAACATGCCCGGCTTCGACGGGTGGCAGGTGACCGAGTGGATCCGGAGCCTGGGGTCGACGCCGGTGCTGATGGTCACGGCGCTGGGCGGCGAGCAGGACATCGTGCGCGGCCTCGTGGCGGGCGCCGACGACTACCTCACCAAGCCCGTCAGCTTTCCGGAGCTCATCGCGCGGATCACGGCGGCGCTCCGGCGCGCGCGACTCGGCTCGACGCGGAACGATGACGAGCCGCTCGTGTTCGAGGGCCTGCGCATCGAGCCCGTCACGCACCGGGTGACCGGCGACACCGGCGACGTCCACCTCACGCCCACGGAGTTCCGGCTCCTGCTCACGCTCGCCCGCCGCCGCGACAGGCTCGTCAGCCACGCCGATCTCCTGCGCACCGTCTGGGGCCCGACCTACGGCGAGGAGACGCAGCTGCTCCGGGTGACCATGCGCAACCTGCGCGCCAAGCTCGCGACCGCGTCGCCCGGCCGCACGTTCATCGCGACCGAGTACGGCCTGGGCTACCGCTTCGCCGAGGGCGGATAGGCTCACGGGACCCGGTTGCGTGCGCAGTCCGCGGAGTGGCGTCTGCTAGCATCGGGGCCCGCCCCATCCAGCGTTGCCTGCCCGTGTCCCTGCCAAGGCCGCGGGCCATCGGAGCCCCACGCGTGTCGACCTTGCCCCCTGCCGATCCGAACGACGTCCAGCCCGCCGTCGCGAACCTCGAGACGATCGTGTCGCTGTCAAAGCGGCGCGGCTTCATCTTCCCCTCCTCGGAGATCTACGGCGGCATCAATGCCGTGTGGGACTACGGGCCGCTCGGCGTCGAGCTCAAGAACAACGTCAAGCGCGCCTGGTGGAAGGCGATGGTCCAGGACCGCAACGACATCGTCGGCCTGGACGCCGGGATCCTCATGCACCCCCAGGTGTGGGTCACCTCGGGCCACGTCGGGTCGTTCACCGACCCGCTCGTGGAGTGCCCGGAGTGCCGTCGCCGATACCGCCTCGACGAGCTGCCCGGGGACGGAGAGCCTGACGCCAGACCGACCTCCGGGACGAGACGCGTCACCCAGCGGCTCGGCCTCGTCTGCCCCAACGACGGCACGGTCCTCTCGCCGCCGCGCCGCTTCAACCTGATGTTCACCAGCCACATGGGCCCGGTGGAGGACGACGCGCGCGATCGTCTACTTCCGCCCCGAGACCGCGCAGGGCTCGTACGTCAACTTCAAGAACGTCCAGCAGAGCTCGCGCAAGAAGATCCCGTTCGGCATCGCCCAGATCGGCAAGTCGTTCCGCAACGAGATCTCGCCCGGCAACTTCGTGTTCCGGATGCGCGAGTTCGAGCAGATGGAGATGCAGTACTTCGTCCGCCCGGGCGAGGCCGCGTCGGCCGCCTTCGAGGACTGGCTGCCCGAAGCGCAAGGCCTGGTACGAGGCCTACGGCGTGACGCCGTCCCGCCTGCGGTTCCGCGAGCACGCGACGCGACGAGCTGGCGCACTACGCGAAGAAGGCGATCGACGTCGAGTACCGCTTCCCGTTCGGCTGGAAGGAGCTCGAGGGGATCCACAACCGGGGCGACTTCGACCTCGGCAGCCACGCGAAGGCGTCGGGCGAGAACCTCGAGTACTTCGACCAGGCCGCGGACGAGCATTTCATCCCGTGGGTCGTGGAGACGGCAGCCGGCGCAGACCGTGCGGCGTTCACCTTCCTCATCGACGCCTACCGCGAGGAGGAGGTGCGCGGCGAGACGCGCGTCGTCCTCGGCCTGCACCCCGACATCGCGCCGTACAAGGTCGCGGTCCTGCCGCTGCTCAAGAAGCGCCCGGAGATCGTGGAGCTGTGCCACCGGCTCCTGGGCGACCTCAAGCGCGACATGATGGCCGTGTACGACGACACGGCGGCGATCGGCAAGCTCTACCGGCGCCAGGACGAGATCGGCACGCCGTGGTGCGTGACGGTGGACGTCGACTCGCTCGAGGACGGCGCGGTGACGGTCCGCGACCGCGACTCGATGACCCAGGAGCGGGTCCCGCTGGAGGGCGTGAAGCGCCTGATCCTCGACCGGATGGACGCCGTCCGGCCGTAGCGCACGCGGGCGGCGACCTAGCGGCATCGGGCCGCCGGCGCGTCCCGGACAACGAGGGGAGCGGGCATGGCCGTGGCCGAACCCGGGCGGGACCCGCGGGTGCGCGACGTTCTCCTGCTGGCCCTCGGCGCCGGCGGCACGGCGTTGTGCATCACGCTCATCTACCAGGCGATGCGCGCGGTGATGGACATCGGCGGTGCCTGCGCGGACGGCGGCCCGTACGTGCCGGTCCAGCCGTGCCCGGACGGCGTCGCGATCTCGATGGTGCTCTCGAGCCTCGGGCTGTTCCTGTTCGGGGGGATCGCCACGTGGTACGGCGTGAAGGTCGGCGGCGTGTGGACCGCCGCGCCGCTGCTCGCGTGGTCCGCCCTGTTCGTGTCGCTCGGCTGGAACTTCATCGAGTTCGGCATCGTGAACCCGCCCGAGGGAGAGGACATGGTGTGGGGCTGGCTCATCCCCGGCGTGCTGTTCATCGTCATGGGGGTGGTGCCGCTCCTGCTGGGTGCCAGCGTGCTGGGGTCGCTCCGGGGACCCGGCGGCACATCGGGACGGAGCGGCCCCGGACGGGGCGTGACGCCGGTCGTGCGGACCTTCCCGCTCGGACCGGCTCCAACGGCTCCGGCGCCCAGTGCGACCACCGTCGCGCCTGTGGCCACCGTCGCGCGCGCGGCCACCGTCGCGACAACGGGGTCCGGCGCCCGTGATCAGGAGCTGCAGGCGATCGCCGTGGATCTCGAGCTGGCCGTCGTGGACGCGATGGCCCGGACGCCCGCCGACCCGGACGCGCGCGACGCAGGCCCGACTGGCGCGGACTTCGACGAGGGCACGCAGGCGCTGCTGGACCGCCTCGAGCGCCTGGCGGACATGCGTGACCGGAGCCTCCTCGCCGAGGCCGAGTACGAGACGGCGAAGGACGTCGTCATGCGCGAGCTGGAGGCCCGGTCGTGAGGATTCGGCGCGCCCTCGCCAGCGTGATCGTCGTCGTGGCGATCATGCTCGGTGTCATCGCCGGCAACGCCCTGTTCACCGCGCTCGCGGCCGGCTGACCGGCGGCATCGGGACCGACTGGCCCCGCCGGCGCACCGGCGCACCGGCGCACCACCCGGGAGTCCGGTGTGCGGCGGCACCGGGAGGGACGACCGGGCCATTTCCCGCCCGGGCGGCGGTCCCGACGATGCAGGGCAGGGACGCGGTCGTCGCGCCCGGTCGCGCTGACGGCCGCGCCCATCCATGTCCGGCGCGAGCGGTTGCCCTTGTTGCGGCGCTCGCACGCCGGAGGCCGACCCCGTCAGCCGGCAGCGGCGGGCGCCGGCGTGGCCTTCCTGGGCTCCTCGGTCTCGGGCTCGGCGGGCGGCCACTCGCCGCGCAGCCAGGCGTCGATCGCCTTCGCCGACTTCTTGCCGTCGCCCATCGCGAGGATGACGGTTGCCGCGCCGCGGACGATGTCGCCCCCGGCGAACACGCCGGGCAGGCTCGTCATGCCGTAGTCGTCCGTGAGCAGGTAGCCCCACTCGTTGACCTGGAGCTCGGGGGCGCTGCCGGTGAGCAGCGGGTTCGCGCGCGTCCCGATCGCCACCACGACGAGATCGCAGTCGATGGTGAAGTCCGAGTCGGGGATCCTGATCGGCCGTCGGCGCCCGGAGGCATCCGGCTCGCCGAGCTCCATCTTCACGCACTTGATCCCGGTGACCCAGCGGTTCTCGTCCGCGAGGACCTCGGTCGGCGCGGTCAGGAACTCGAACCGGACCCCCTCGTCCTTCGCGTGGTGGACCTCCTCCGCGCGGGCCGGGAGCTCGTCCGCGGATCGACGGTAGACGATCGTCGCCTCCGCGGCACCCAGGCGGCGCGCGGTGCGGACCGCGTCCATGGCGACGTTGCCGCCGCCCACGACCACGACGCGCTGGCCGTGGAGGACCGGGGTCGCGGAGTCGGCGTTCCAGGCGCCCATGAGGTTGACGCGAGTGAGGTACTCGTTGGCGGAGTAGACGCCCTTGAAGTTCTCGCCCGGCACGTCCATGAACACCGGCAGGCCGGCGCCGACGGCGAGGAACAGCGCGTCGTACGTCTCGCGCAGCTCGGGGATCGTGTAGGTCCGGCCGATGATCGCGTCGACCTCGATCTTCACGCCCTCCGTCGACGAGCCGGTCCACCTCGGCCTGGACGATGTCCTTGGGCAGGCGGAACTCCGGGATGCCGTAGATGAGGACGCCGCCCGGGGCGTGGAACGCCTCGAACACGGTGACGTCGTGACCGAGCTTGTTGAGCTCGCCCGCGGCGGTGAGGCCGGCCGGGCCGGAACCGACGATGCCCACCTTCTTGCCGGTGGAGGTTGGGTGGGCCTTGGGCAGCGCGTCGGGATTGTGCTGGGCCCAGTCCGCGACGTAGCGCTCCAGGTAGCCGATGGCGACCGAGTCGCCCTTCTTGGCCCGGATGCACACGGCCTCGCACTGGCTCTCCTGCGGGCAGACGCGACCGGTCACGCACGGGAGGGCGTTGTCGTCGAGCAGGCTCTCCGCCGCGGACGGCAGGTCCCCGTCACGCAGGAACTTGATGAACCGCGGGATGTTGACGCGAACCGGGCAGCCCTCGACGCAGAACGGCTTGGGGCACTGGATGCAGCGCTCGGCCTCGAGCATCGCGAGCTGGTAGGTGAGGCCCAGGTTGACCTCGCCGAAGTTGCGGGCGCGGATCTCGCCCTCCTGCTCCGGCATCTGCACACGACCGATCGTCATGCGCTCCTTGTTGGAGAGGGGGGCCTTGGGAGTTTCGTCGGACCCGTCGGCCGGAGCCGGGGACGCGGGCTCGGTCATGCTCCTACCTCGGTGGTTGCGCAGGCGCCGCGCGCCTCGTCGTCCTTCTGGCGCTCGAGCGCCGCCTGCTCGAACGAGCGATACGTGGTCAAGCGGTCGGCCAGCTCCTGGAAGTTGACCTTGTGGCCGTCGAACTCGGGGCCGTCGACGCACGCGTACTTCGTCTCGCCGCCGATCGTGACCCGGCAGCCGCCGCACATCCCCGTCCCGTCGACCATGATCGCGTTGAGGGAGACGGTGGTCGGCACCCCGTAGGGCTCGGTCATCTCGGTGACGGCCTTCATCATCGGCACCGGGCCGATCGCGTAGATCGCGTCGATGCCGCCCTTGTCGAGCTCGTCCTTGAGGGCCTGGGTCACGAAGCCGTGGCGGCCGTAGGAGCCGTCGTCGGTGCAGGTGATGACCTCGCCCATCGCCCCCAGCTCGCGCTCGAGGATGACCCACTCCTTCGAGCGGCCGCCGATGATGCTCGTGACCTTCACGCCCGCATCGGACAGCGCGCGCACGATCGGCAGCAGCACCGCGGTGCCCACGCCGCCACCGACGCACACCGCGTGGCCGGCCTCGAGGAGATGGGTCTCGGCGCCCAGCGGCCCGGCCACGTCCTGGATGGACTCGCCGGCCTGGAGCTCGGTCAGCTCCGTGGTGCTGGCGCCGATGGCCTGGATCACCAGGGTGATGGTGCCGGCCTCGGGATCGTTGTCCGCGATCGTGAGCGGGATACGCTCCGCGCCCGGGCCCTTCCGGACGATGACGAACTGGCCGGGACGCCGGACCTTCGCGATCCGTGGGGCCTCGACGACGAGGCGGACGACGTTCGGGGAGAGCTGCTCACGCTCGATGACGGGATGCATGCGACCTCACTGGTGGTCTGGGGCGGGACGCGTTTGAACCGCCCACTGCTGGACGATGCTACGAGCATCGTCGATGGGATGCCCGCGCGCGTACCCTCTGTTGGCCCCGCCCGGCGGTCCATCGGTCACCAGCTGCGGGGGCCGAAGGGAGGTCGGCGGGTGCCTGGGCGGGCGGACAGCGTCGGCGACATGAACGCGCGCCCGGGGCGTCGAACGGGCCATCGGCCGCGTGCGCCGGAGCCTTTGCGGGGAAGTATCCCTCCCGCGCATCGATCGTGCGTCCGGACGGTATGCTGCCCCGCACGGCGGCACCATCCCAGGCGACCGCCGCGGCAGCGGAGGAGTCCGTGGACATGGCGGGAGCTGACGGGGCCGCGCCGCGCGGCGTCGGGATCCGGTCCGGGGCGGAGCGGAACGTGGTCCTGATGATCGTCGCCTTCGTGGTCGCGGTCGTGGGGACGCGCTGGTATCTCGACGCCGCCGGGTATCCGCAGATCGGCGGGGGCGAGCTCCACGTGGCCCACATGCTGTGGGGCGGGGCGCTGCTCCTCGTGGCCGTCGTGCTGCTGCTCGTGGTCTCGGCCGGCTGGGTGCCGGCGGCGGCGGCGATCCTGGGCGGCGCCGGGATCGGCCTGTTCATCGACGAGGTCGGCAAGTTCATCACCGCCTCGAACGACTACTTCTATCCGCTCGCGGCGCCGCTGATCTACGGACTGCTCCTCGCGCTGGTCCTGCTGTTCGTGCTCCTGCGAATGCGGCCCGACGCGCAGCCGGCCGTCGTCAGCCCGGGCCGCGTCGCCCGCTGGGAGGAGCGCCACCTCCCGCGCCGCCGCTACCGGCGCCTGCTCGCGCTCGCGCTCGGCCTCCTGGGCGCGGGGTGGGCCCTCGCCCTGCTGGTGTTCCTGTTCGTGGACGAGGCGACGCTGCGCGACATCATCGCGCGCTCGGTGAACCTCCCCGGTGACCGGGTGGAGCGGCCGACCGAGCCGGTCTTCTACTACCTCGAGGCGGCCGTGGTCGGCGGCGCCGGGGTCCTCCTGCTCGTGGCCGCGTTCGCCCTCGCCCTGGGGCGGGAGCGCGCCGGCGTGATCGTCGCGGCGCTCGGGCTCGTGCTCGCGCTCACCGCGGGAGCGTTGATCAGCCTCTACGTCGAGCAGATCTCGGCCATCACCTCGACGCTCATCAGCGCCGCGGCGCTGCTCGCGGTCGTCCACTTCCAGACCCGGTTCGGGGGCCGCGCCGCGACCCCGGTAGAGGCGTCCGAAGAGCCGGTCGACGCCTGATCGCCCGGGCGGCGCAGGGACAGCTCCGGCCGCCGTCTCGGGCCGCAACGTCCCGGCCGCGACCGATCGCGGTTTGCTACTGTGCGGCGATGGTGGAGGAGGACGGCTGGGCGGCGCTCGATGCACTCCTCCCGCGACCCGTCAGGTCCATCATCGAGGAACGCTTCTGGCGGCCGATCGAGGCCCAGGCGACGCTCGAGGTCCTGTGGGACGACCCCGCCTTCCTCGCGGACCCGGGGACCCATCCGGCAATGTTCGCCGATCACGGGGTCGTGCACGTCCGGGATGTCGCGACGGGTCTCGTGCGGCTGATCGACACGACCGACGGGGTGCTCCTGCCAGGTCGTCCGGCCGACCGGCGCCGCTTCGTCGAGATCGTCGGCGTCGCCATCGCCTACCTGCACGACATCGGCATGGTCGACATGACGCGGGCGGGTCGACGTGACCACGCCCTGTTTGCGGCCCATGCCGCCTTCGGCCCCGACGTGACGCCGATGCTGGACCACCTGCTCGGGCCGGGCCCGGTCCGACGCCGTCTCGAGGAGATCGCCGCCGTCGCTCCCTTCGCCGCTCCGCTCGAGCTCGTGGCCCGCGAGATCCTGAGCCTGGCGGCAGCCCACAGCAAGTCGGCGGTCCCGGCGGCGGTGCTCGACGATCGGCCCGCGTTCCGCCGCCTGATGCAGCGGGTCGTGTTCACGCCGCTCGACACCCATCGGGCCAGCGCCCGCCGGCCGACGGCCGACGACGCGTCGCCGATCCGGTTCGACGCCAACACCGAGCGGTACGAAGCGCCGGCGCAGTCGTTCGCCTGGCTCGCCGCACCGGACGGGCCCCAGGCGGCGCTTGCCGATGACGTCGTGGACGCCGTGCGGGCGCTCCGGGCCGCCGACGTCCTGCGCCAGCGCGGTACGTCGCTGCGCACGTCCGGCGGGTTCGAGGTCTACATGGACGCCGACACCGCGAGGGCGGTGTGCACCCTGCGGCCTGCGACCAACGATGCCGCCTACACGATCATCTACGACGACGAGCGGGGCGCCGGCGAAGCGAACATCCGGGTCGCGTTCGTGACCCCGCAGGGCCACCTGCGGATCGCGTTCCACCGCGGAGCCTTCGGTAGCGACGAGGCCGGC
Source organism: uncultured Chloroflexia bacterium (assembly GCA_963715245.1). Taxonomy (GTDB): domain Bacteria; phylum Chloroflexota; class Limnocylindria; order Limnocylindrales; family CSP1-4; genus CAIXZV01. Next base: position 896,911 of record CAVQRM010000006.1, on the reverse strand, counting down.
CGGCGAGCCGCGGCGAGCGTCGCGGGGGCGATCGTGGACATCGCGGCGGACGTGATCCCCTCGTTCGGCGGCGAGGCGCTCGGCGGCGGCCTCCGCCCGCCCACCCGCTCGATCGGGGACGTGCAGATCCAGCTCGAGCGCCCGGACGACAGGCGTGCCTTCGCCGTCGAGGTCGCGCAGCTCGTCGCCCAGCTCGATCCGGCGCTCGCCCCGCGCCTGGTGACGGTGGCCGACGTCGAGGGCGCGGCGCCCGCCGAGCGGCGGCGCTTCTACGAGGCGCGGCCCGTGAGCGCGACCAGCGCCGAGGCCGACGAGGTGCTCCGGCTGCTCGCCGACCACGGCGTCGCGGCGGCCGGGCTCGATCGGGACGCGGCCTTCTCGGAGGTCGGTCGGGCGACGATCGCCGCGGGCGAGGTGCTTGTCGCGGCCGGGTCGCCGCCGTCGTTCGTGTATGTCCCGACGGATGCCGGCCTCGTCGTCCGGCCCGAGGGTGGCTACGAGCCGGTCCCCCTGGCCCCGTGGGTGCCGGTCGGCACGACGGGGGTGATCCGCCGCGCCGAGCGGAACAGCGCGATCGTCGCGGAGCGGGACGTCGACGTGATCATGATCCCGGGCGAGCTCTACGTGCGGGCCTGGCTCCGGCCGCTGCGGGTGGAGGAGCTCGTTGCGCGCGGCCGCGCGACGGCGGCAGCGACATGACGATGACGACCGTGGAGCGCGTCGTGGCGCTCCAGCGGGTGGGCCTGTTCGCCGACGTGCCCGGTCGCACGCTCGCGGCCGTTGCCCAGCGTGCGACGGAGGTCGAGGTGGCGGCCGGGAGCCTGGTGATCACCGAGGGGGCGGTCGAGGACCACCTGTTCGCGGTGGTTCGGGGCCGGCTCCGGGTGCACACGGGCGAGCGCACGATCGTCGAGCTCGGAGCGGGCTCCACCGTCGGCGAGCTTGCGGCGCTCGCCCCCGAGGCGCGCTCCGCGTCCGTCACCGCGCTCGAGCCGGCCACCCTGCTGCGGATCGATCGGCCGGTCCTCGAGGAGCTCCTCGCCGACCGTCCGGCGCTCGCCAGGGGCGTCATCGCCGCGCTCGTCGCCATGGTGCGCGCGAGGAACGGCGCCGAGGCCGGTCCGCCTCCCACGTGACCGGCACGTCCGGCGCGAGTCGCGGGGCCGTCCGCTGGCTGACGGCGCAGTCCCTCGTGTTCGGGGCGATGGCTGCGCTCCTCGGGATCGTCGCCAACGCGATGTTCCTCGAGGCGTATGGCTCCGCGTGGCTCCCGGCGACGTACATCGCGATCGGGGTGGCGGGGATCGTCGTGTCCGGCGCGATCGCCCGCAGCGCACAGCGGTTCGACCTGCTGGGGATCGCGCTCGGGACGCTCACGGCCGCCGCACTCGGGATCGGGCTCTCGTGGCTGATCGCCACCGGGGGCGATGCCGCCTGGGTCTCGGTGCCCCTGCTGGTGCTGTTCCCGATCCTCATCCAGCTCGGCTTCGTGTTCATCGGCGGCCAGGCCGGCCGCCTGCTCGACATCGCGGGGATCAAGGCCGGCTTCCCGCGGATCATGTCCGGGTTCCCGATCGGCGCGGTCATCGGGGGCGTCATGGGCGGACAGCTGGTCGCCTGGCTCGGCCGGACCGAGGACCTGCTCCTGGCGACGGCCATCGCCCAGGCGGCGTTCGCCGCCCTCCTCTGGGGCACGTCGCGCCGGCATCCGTTCAACCTCGCGGTGCCTGCCACGGCGCCCGATGCGCGTTCGGACGGGGACCGGGAGCGGCAATCCCGCCAGTCGCTGCGCCGGCTTCTCGCGAGCCGGTTCGTGCTCCTGATCGTCGGCTACCAGGTCCTGTCGGCGCTCGGCAGCCAGCTCGCCGACTACCTCGTCTTCGACCGCGCGACGGCACAGTATCCGGACGCGGAGTCCCTGGCCGGGTTCATCGCGGGGTACACGGCCATCATGAACGCCGCGAGCATCGCGTTCCTGCTCGTGGTGGCCGGCCCGCTGCTCCGTCGCTTCGGCCTGCGCCTGGGGATCGCCTCCAATCCGCTCGTGCTCACGGCATTCGCGATCGCCATGATCGCGGTCCTCGCGACGACCGGCGGGGCGTCGATGGCGCTGCTGCTGACCGTGTCGGCGGCCCGGATCGCCGACATCGCGCTCACCGACGGCACCACGCGCACGTCGATCAACGCGATGTACCAGGTGCTCCCGGATCGTGCCCGGCTGTCGGTGCAGACCTCGGTGGAGGGGATCGGCGTGCCGGTCGCGATCGGCATCTCGGGGGTGCTGATCCTCGTCCTCAACGCCCTCCCGTTCGCCCTTGCCGCGACGATCGGGGTCACAGCCGTCGTGTGCGCCGTGTGGACCTGGGTGGGCATCGTCCTGTACGGCGCGTACGGGCCGGCACTCGTGCATGCGCTCCGCCGTCGACCGCTGCTCGCGGATACCGCCGATCTCGGGGCCACGGCCGGTGATGAGCTCGTCGCCCGGCAGCTGCTCTCGAGCGGCGACGCCCGGGCCACGCGCCTCGGCCTCGACCTGCTCACGACGATGTCCTCGCAGGCCGTCGCCACCGAGCTGGCCGCGCTCGTCGACGATCCGCGCCCGGAGGTCCGCATGACCGCCCTCGGCGGGCTGGCGGCATCAGGTGACGACCGCGCGCGGCGGCGGCTGGCCGACGAGGTCCGGGTGGGTATCGGCGCCGCCGACCCGGGCACCCGCCTCCGTGCCGCGTTCGCCCTCGGGGCCCTGGATGCGGACGACCGCGCCGCCGCCCGCCCGCTGCTCGTGGACCCCGACGAGGGTGTCCGCTGCGCGGCGCTCGACTCCGTCCAGGCGGGCGATGGGTTCGCCGTGGACGACGTGATCGAGGCGCTCGGGGATCCGGCCACGCTGGGTGCCGCCGCCGGCGCGGTCACGCGGCTCGGGGACGCCGTCGTGCCGGCGATGGACGCGCTGCTTGGCCGGGACGGACCGGCTCCGCCATCCGTCGGACGGCTCGTCCGGGCGGCCTCGGAGCGGAGCCCCGCACGGGACGACGTCCTGGTGCGCCACGTCGGGCATCGGGACCGCGAGCTGGGCCTCGTCGTCACGCAGCGGCTCGTCGCCCCCGCGGCGGCCTCGGCGGCAGCCGCGACGGCGCTCGACGCCGTGCTCGCCGATGACGTGCGGCATGCCGCGCGCGTGCTCGCTGCGCTCGGTGCGCTCGATCCCAGCGGTGGTGGGTCACGGGTGACGGACGAACCCGTTCGACGCGCCCTCGAGGACGAGCTGGACCTGGTCCGCCGGCGGGTGGCGGCCGGACGCCGCGCGCGCCACGGCTCGGAGCGGCTGGGTCCGGCGCTCGTCGAGCTCGAGGCCGGCGGCTCGACCGGCGCGCTCGCGCTGGAGGCACTCGGCGTCCTCCTCGACGCCCGGGAGGCGAGTGTCGTGCTCCCGCTGCTCCAGCCGGACCTCTCCATCGCAGATCGCCACCGCGGCTTGAAGGTGTCGGTCGGGACGGACCCGACGGACGCGGCAGGCTGGTTGCGGAACATGATCGAGGACGCCGGGGGGCTCTGGCGCTCGACCTGGATTCGCGCCTGCGCCATCCACGCGGCCGCGGGCCGCGGTGTCCTCGATCAGGTGGACACGTCCGCCGCGGAGGCGATCGGCGACCCGGTCATCGACGAGGAGCTGGGTGCTCGGCCCGCATGACAGGGGGGTCAGCCGGGCGTCAGCGGGCGACGAATGACCGACCAGGCCGTGCGCCAGATCCCGAGGTCGCTGTCGATCCCGCGCCGGCGACGGATCGACGCGAGGGCCGCGTTGGATCCGTCCGTCAGCAGCCGCAGCCCGATCTCGAGCCCGATGAGGAACGTGAGCATCTCGGCGGTCAGATCAGACCGGGCTGGATCCGCCGCGATGGCCGCGAGATTCTCGTCGAGCCTGGTGGCTCCGCCGGTGAGCAGCAGGAACGCGAGCGAGAGGGGGATCGCCTTCGCGAGCTCATGGGAGGTCTTCTCGCGCACGTACGCGAGGATCCGGGTAGCGGCCACCACGGCGGCTGAGATGAGCGCGATGTTCCCGATGCGGTCCACGGACCCGACCACGAGCAGAGCCAGCTCGAGGACCACCGTCCACGCGATCACGAGGATCGGAATGCCGACGCCCACGCTCGCGACATAGGCGAATCCCGCGACCCACGGACGGGGCGACACGCGCCGGGCGAGGCGCATGGTGCGGGCGACGGCCACGTCGCGCTTGCACATTGACTCGTAGAACGCGACGGCGAACAGGAAGCCGACCGCGATGAGAACCGAGAACGACAGGAGCTCAGCGACTTCGTCCGACATGGCTGGTGCACTCTAGCGGTCCGGCGAGCGGCAGGTCGTTCGCGTGCGAAGACACCGCCACCGGCGCATCCTCCCGCATGGGACGGGCGAGCCGTCGACCTTCTCGTGGCAACATGGGGGTCCGAGCAGCTCGGCTTCCGCCGAGCCCTTCACGCGAATGGAGCAGATGTCGACGTGACCACGCCCGCGACCGATGCCCCGACCGCCGGTGATGCCGGGCCTGCGACGCCCCGGGCGTCCGTGCTGGGCCTCGAGATCGCGCTCGCCGTCGGCGCGTTGGGTCGCCGGCTCACGATCAGCCTCACCGAGCGGCTCCAGAACACGGAGCTGACGACGAATGTGCCGGTCATCGTGCTGGCCGAGCTCGCGTGCCGCGGTCCGCTCCGCCCGCGGGACCTGCTCGAGCCCACCGGGCTGACCAGCGGGGGGCTGACCAAGCAGCTGGATCACCTCGAGACGCTCGGCCTGATCGAGCGTTCGTTCGGGACGCTCCCGGATGATCGTCGCGCGAGCGTCGTGTCGATCACGCCGGCGGGGATGGAGGTGGCGGCCTCGATCGCCGAAGCGATCGAGGCGCAGCTCGAGGACCTGCGGACCTTCGCGAAGCTGCTCGCGGACCTCACGAACCGGTAGGCGCGGTCTCGCGCGGTGTCAGCCTGCGGTCCCGGCGGCAGCCGGGACCGAGGCGGCGATGGAGGCGGGCGCGTCCGCGACGGCGCCCGCTCGCACGCCCCGCCGCCTATCGGCCGAAGGCCGCCTTCACATGCGGGCGCATGAAGTAGAACAGGATCACGGCCGAGATCACGAGGTTCCCGAGCGCGGCGGCGCCGAGGGTCGAGCTCATGCCGTGGGTCACGACCACGAACACGTCCGAGACGACGCGGATGGCCATCACGACCACCGTCAGGAGCCATGCCCAGCCCTGGAGGGTGAACAGGCCGCCGGCCACGATGATCGACAGCGCGCCGCTGATGATCGACGCCCAGCCGCTGATGCCGGCCGCATCGGCGGCCCCGCCCAGACCGAAGTTCGTGATCTCGAGCGCCTCGGTGCCGACGAGCACCTGGAACACGCCGCTGACGGCCAGCACGATGGCGGCGATTGTCACCCCAAGGGGACGCGATCCCATGAACAGCTACCTCCCAGTCAAACCGATCCCACTGCCCGCCCGCCCGCGTCCGCATCCGGCGTGACGCTGACTGTGGAAGAGGCAATGCCGGTGAGAGATAGTACGCAACGGGACCTCGCGTCGCAACGGGCGTTCAGCGGCGCACGGTGGCGCGACCGTCGTGCCTCGTTGAGGGCTCCCGATGCCAGGCTCAGGCGCGCTCCGCCAGGGCCGGTGCCGCGGCCGTCCACGTGTCGCCCGCATACGCGCGCTGGCGCCCGCCGCCGGCCGCCAGGTGCCACGCAACCGAGACGGCCCCCAGGACCACCATGGAGATGGCCGCGATCCAGCCGAACTCTCCCATCAGCGTGCCGTCGCCGGTGAATGCCGCCGAGAAGGACGTGGCGACCAAGGCGTTCCACGTGCCGTGGGCAAGCACGCTCGCCCAGATCCCGCGCGAGCGGTCCGTGATCACGCCGACGAAGGCGCCGAACCCCAGGATCGCGACCGTGAAGGCGGGCAGCCCGTCCATTGAGCCGTACCAGCCGAGGATGATGATCGGCACGTGGTAGAGCCACCAGATCGCCGTCACGATGAGGGTGGCGGGGAGGAAGGTCAGCCGGCGACGGGTGAGCGGCCAGAGGAACCCGCGCCATCCGATCTCCTCGCCTGCGGCCGAGATACAGGCCGTCCCGATGCCGACTACTGCACCCGCGAGCGTGGCGCCGAGGAGCTGGTTGTCGACCGAGATGACGCCGGCTTGAGCGGCGATCCAGTAGCCCGTCAGGCCCGCAACGCCGGGCAGCAGTCCAGCCAGAATCCACCGGTTCGGCCGGCCCCAGACGATGACGCCGGGCCCGAGGTACCGCGCGAGGAGGGCGCCGGCGGTGGGCGCCAGCATGACACCCAGGGCCCACACGTCCCCGGGCACCGAAGACGGCTGCAGCGCGACGGCTGCTGCGACGTACACAGCGATGAGGCCGACGAAGTACACGACCAGGCGGCGGCCGTCGCGGCGTGGGTCTGTTCGCCTGTCGTCGCGAGGTTCACCCATCGACTGGACCACGCTCGATTCTCCTCCTGCTCGATGGGTGCTCGGGGCTGGTCAGCGTGGACCCGGGCTTCCTCAGGCAGGCGCGGATGCGCGTCCGCCTTCCGGAACGCCGGGCCCGGGTCGTCGAATTGTCATGCCGGGCCGACACGGGTGTCAGCGCCGGCGGCGCGTGGGGTAGAACGCACTCCGGGGACCGCTACACGCGCAGCGGCGGCAGTATACGCGCGCGGCAAGAAACACGCGCAAGAAGAAAGCAGGGTGATGGTCGCGACGCTCCCCGGCACAGGCGTGGGCGAGCCCGCAAGTACGTCCTTGACTTCGTGACTGCCGTCCTCGTCCTGCAGCCGCTGATCATCGGCCTCCCTTGGCGGAGTCCTCAGCTCGCGGTGGGGGCGGGAGCCTTCCCCTTCGGCCAGTAGCCACGCCCAAGGATCACCTCGTGTCACGTGGGGTCATACCGAGCAAGGGGGCGGTTGGCGGGGTCGGTCTGCGTCTTGGTGAGCCGATCCCAGGACCGCAGGTAGGCCGCAGCACCGCCCCGCCGGATTGGCCGCTGTTGTTGGCTGGAACTCGACGGGCGGGAGGTTGACCAACTCGCCCAGCCCGGGTTCGTCGCTGCTCCCCGCCGGATGGGTATCCCCGACCGCCGGTTGCCCGCTGGCTCTCAGTTGCCTGTCGCGGTGCCGGGGACGAACCGGGCCGTCCAGCCGACGGGTCGGTAGTGGCTGACGTCCGTGTCCATCTCGGTGCCGGGGTCCGGGACCGAGCCACCCATCACCAGCACGCTGCCGTCGGACAGCAACAGGGCCTTCCCGGGGCTGTCTGCGAACGGCATTGGCGCCGTCTCAGTCCATCGGTCGAGGGCAGGGTCGTACAGGAAGGCGGTTGCGGTCGGGCGCGCCAAGTGGCCGGACTCGAGCCAGAGTCGCTCGAACCCGCCTGCGACGAGCACGCGGCCGTCGGCGAGCCGGGCCGCCACCGCCCACATGCGTGGCGCAGGGAGGGGCGCGACGACAGCGGTCACGCCGGAGGCGGGGTCAAACCGCCGCACGGTTGCCACGGCCCGAACCTTGTCCTCACCGGTTGCTCCGCCGATCAGGAGGAGCGAGCCATCGGCGAGCAGGACCGGGACGCTGGCGTTCAGCCAGTTGACCTTGCCCGCGACGGCCCATGTACCGGCGATGGGGTTGTATGTCTCGGCAGCGTCCCGATGACTGTCGTCGCCCTGGAGCCACCGGCCTCCTTCGCCCACGGCGAGCACCTGCCCATCAGCGAGTGTGTAGGCGATCCCGGCGGAGCCGGTGTCGTGGAGGTTGCCGGTGGTCGACCAGCGACCGGTCCTCGGGTCGTACAGCTCGGCCGAGGTCAACTCCCGGTCGCTCGATGACCCGCGTCCGGCGTCGAAGTCATCCTGGTCCTTGTAACCCTCGGCGTAGGTCCCGCCTGCGACGAGGACGCGCCCATCGGCGAGGAGTGCACCCGCGGGTCCGATGCGGGCGGTATTGAGCTGTCCGGTCGGCGTCCAGCGGCCTGTCGCCGGGTCGAACAGCTTCGTGCTCGAATACGCGCCGTACCAGCCGTTGTTGCCGCCGGTGACCAGGATCCGGCCATCCCGCAGACGGGCGGCGACGTACTCCGAGCGGGGAGCGTTGAGCGGATCCGCCGGTGTCCAGCGCCCGGTCGCGGGATCCAGGATGTCCGTCGGCCCGGGGTCGGCGGGCGGCCCTTCGAGGTCGCTGATAACACCGCTCTCCTCGATCACGAAGACACGGCCGTCGAGGAGCTCCAGGGCTGTGAAAGCCTCGCGCGCGACGGACATGTCATCGAGCCGGGTCCAGGAGTCTGCGACCGCGGCGGGGGATGGGGCCGCCGTCGGCACCATGGGCAGCGGCGTGGCCGGCGTCGACGACTTCTTCGACGGCGCGGGTGTCGATGTCGTGGCTGGGGCGGTCTGAGTCGGCTCGCCCGGCGTCGGTGATGGCGAGGCGGCACCGCACCCGCCGAGCGCGATGATCCCGGCGAAGAGGAACACCGGGGCCGTGTGCGCCCGGGACCCCGGCCTGATCCACACCGTCGCAACCTCCGGATCCTTGCGGACGCTACCGGTGTGACGCGTGTGAACCGGTCCGGGTTACGAGACCGGCGCGATCGCCCGTCCCTCCGGCCCGCGCTCCAGCTGACCGGGTTTCCCCGCCCGAAGGTCGGGGCGGCCTCGCGCTGGGTGGGGGAGCGTCAGCCGACCGCGGGTGCCGGCGCCTTCCCCTTCGGCCAGTAGAGCTCCTTCTTCACGTGGAACTCCGGGAAGCCCTTGTCCATGAGGACCCGTTCCACGTTGAGGATCATCTCCGGGTTGCCGCAGATGTAGACCACCGTCTTGTCCGGCCGCAGGCCGTGCTCGCGGCACACGTCAGCGACGATCTGCTCGGCGCGGCCGACCTTGCCCGTCCAGCCCGCGTTGCGCGGGTCGTTGGGGCGCGAGATCGTGGGTACGTACGCCAGGTGGTAGGCAGGGTCGCGCTCCCAGGCCTCCAGCTCGTCGCGATAGCCCAGCTCGGGCGCGAACGAGCACCCGTTGAGCAGCACCGTCTTGCGCGGCTTCCCATGGGCCATCGTCTCGCGGATCATCGAGATGAATGGCGCGATACCCGTCCCGGTCGAGACGTAGAGGTGGGTCCGCTTGTCATCCGGCTCGAGCATGAACTTGCCCTTTGGGCCGATCACGCGCATCCGATGCCCGACCGGCAGTCGCCACAGCGCGGTCGTGAACCGGATCACCGGCACGTGGCGCACGAAGAACTCGTAGCCCTCTGTGTTCGCCACGGTGGGCGCCGAGGCCACCGAGTACGGGCGCTGGAGGATCTTGCCCTCGGTCATGACGCCGGTGGTCATGTACTGGCCCGGTTCGAACGGCGTCGCGTCCCCGTCCATCCGCACCCAGAAGTAGCCGAGATCGTCGGTGAGGTCCTCGCCCGCACGAGCGTCGCGTTGTACGCCTCCGCCTCGGGTTCGATGACGCGCGTGTCGTCGTCCTGCTGGGTCACCGGGCAACGCTCCTGCTCGCGATTCGGGCTGCGGTCGCTGGCCCCTGGCCGCGCCTCCGACGCCGCAAGTGTAGCCCTCCCGGGCCCGCGGCCAGCGCCGGGCCATCGCGCCGATGCCCGCCACGGAGCCCCGCTGGTCACGAACCCGGCGGGCCGGTGGAGGTCCCGCGACGGGCCGTTCCGCGGCTCGCCCGGTCCGGATGGCCCTGCGACGTCCCCGCTGCGGCCGAACGACGGTGCTGGCCGCCGCGCCTCCGGCGCCGACCGGGTGACGCGGGCACGGTCGCAACGCTTCCGCAACCGGGGAGGCGCCGGGGCGCGTCGTACAATTCCTACGACCCACCGCGTTCGCCGTAGCGGGCTGCCTCACCGTGTGCGCCCGCCCTGCAAGCCCAAGGAGCCCTGCCACGATGGCCCACGCCACTGCCAGCACCGCCGACCGCCCGCACGTCGCAGCCAAGCGCTACATCTACGCCTGGGGCGCCGGGACCGCCGAAGGCGACGGGAAGATGAAGGACCTGCTGGGCGGCAAGGGCGCAGGCCTCGCCGAGATGACGCTCGCCGGCCTGCCGACCCCGCCCGGTTTCACGATCACCACCGAGGCCTGCAACGACTACTTCGCCAATGGCAACGAGCTCCCGGCCGGCCTGTGGGAGGACGTCCTCGGCGCGGTCAAGGAGGTCGAGGAGCGGTCCTCGAAGGGCTTCGGCGACCCGGCCAACCCGCTGCTCGTCTCGGTCCGCTCCGGCGCCAAGTTCTCGATGCCCGGGATGATGGACACCGTCCTCAACCTGGGCCTCAACGAGCAGACGCTCGAGGGCCTGGTCGCCCTCTCCGGTAACGAGCGCTTCGGCTGGGACGCGTACCGGCGGTTCATCGGCATGTTCGGCCGGATCGTGATGGGCGTGGATGCCGCGCGCTTCGACGAGCCGCTCGAGGCCCGCAAGCACGCCCACGGCCCCGATGCCAAGGACACCGACCTCACGGTCGACGACCTCAAGGCGCTCGTGGTGGAGTTCAAGGCCGCGGTCCGCGAGGACACCGGCCGCGACTTCCCGACCGACCCGTACGAGCAGCTCGACCTGGCCATCAAGGCGGTGTTCGCCAGCTGGTTCGGCAAGCGCGCGAGGGACTACCGCAACAGCCAGAAGATCGCGCACGACCTCGGCACGGCCGTCAACGTCGTGACGATGGTGTTCGGCAACATGGGCGACGACTCGGGCACGGGCGTCGCGTTCACGCGCAACACCTTCGACGGCACGAAGGAGCTCTACGGCGAGTACCTCGTCAACGCCCAGGGCGAGGACGTGGTCGCGGGCATCCGCACGCCCGAGCCGATCAGCCAGCTCAAGGACGAGATGCCCGAGGCGTACGAGGAGTTCCTGCGCATCGGCCACCAGCTCGAGGCGCACTACCGCGACGTCCAGGACCTCGAGTTCACGATCGAGCGCGGCAAGCTGTACATGCTCCAGACGCGCATCGCGAAGCGGACCGCCGCGGCGGCCGTGAAGATCGCCGTCCAGATGGTGAACGAGGGCGTCATCACCGAGCGCGAGGCTGTCGAGCGGATCGAGCCCGAGCAGGTGGACCAGCTGCTCCGGGCCCAGTTCGATCCCAAGGCGATCAAGTCTGCCGCGAGGGTCGCAAAGGGCCTCAACGCGTCGCCCGGCGCCGCGGTCGGCAAGGCCGTCTTCGACGCCGACGTTGCCGTCGAGTGGGTGGAGAAGGGCGAGAAGGTCGTCCTCGTGCGCGTCGAGACGAGCCCGGACGACTTCCACGGGATGGTCGTCGCCCAGGGCATTCTGACGGCCCGCGGTGGCGCCACCTCGCACGCGGCAGTCGTCGCGCGCCAGATCGGCAAGCCGTGCGTCGCCGGCTGCGCCGAGCTTGTCGTCGATTACGGCACCAAGAGCGCCCGGTCCACCATCAGCGGAACCAGCTTTGCCGAGGGCGACTGGATCAGCGTGGACGGCTCCACCGGCGAGGTCTACGTCGGCGCCCTGCCGACGGTCGAGGCCCGCTTCGAGGACCAGCCCGAGCTGCAGACGATCCTCGGATGGGCCGACAAGATCCGCCGGATGGGCGTCTGGGCCAACGCGGACACCCCCGAGCAGGCCACCCAGGCCCGAGCGTACGGCGCCGCGGGCATCGGCCTCTGCCGCACCGAGCACATGTTCATGGAGGGTGACCGGCTGCCGATCGTGCAGAGCGCCATCCTCGTCGCCAGCGTGGCGACCCGGGCCAAAGCGAAGGCCGCGGCCGGCGAGCCGCTCAACGCCGACGAGCAGGCCTCCGTCGAGCAGTTCGATGCGGCGATGGCCAAGCTCGAGGTCCTCCAGCAGGGCGACTTCGAGGGCATCTTCAAGTCGATGGACGGCCTCCCGGTCGTCGTGCGCCTCATCGACCCGCCCCTCCACGAGTTCCTCCCGAACCTCGAGGAGCAGCTGGTCAAGGTCACCCGGGCCGAGATGACCGGTGGCGCGACCGAGGACGACAAGGAACTGCTCAAGACCATCCAGTCGATGCACGAGCAGAACCCGATGCTGGGCCTGCGCGGCTGCCGGCTGGGCATCATGATCCCGGACTTCGTGAAGATCCAGACGCGCGCGATCCTCAACGCGCAGGTCGCCGTCCGCAAGGCCGGCGGCAACCCGATCGCCAAGATCATGATCCCGCTGGTGGGCCACGTGAACGAGCTGCGGGTCACCCGCGGGTTCCTCGAGGTCGAGGCCGACGCGATCGCGAAGGCGGCCGGCGTCGATCTCGACTACAAGTTCGGCACCATGATCGAGATCCCGCGCGGCGCCCTCACCGCCGACGAGATCGCCACCGAGGCGTCGTTCTTCAGCTTCGGCACCAACGACCTCACCCAGATGACGTTCGGCTACAGCCGTGACGACGCCGAGGGTGGCTTCCTCCTCAAGTACGTCGAGGACAGGATCCTCCCGGTGAACCCGTTCCAGACCCTGGACGACGCCATCGCCGGCCTCATGAAGATCGCCGTCGACAAGGGCCGCAGCACGCGCCCCGACCTCGAGCTCGGCATCTGCGGCGAGCACGGTGGCGACCCCGAGTCGATCCACAAGTGCGAGAAGATCGGCCTGGACTACGTGTCCTGCTCGCCGTTCCGCGTTCCGGTCGCCCGCCTCGCGGCGGCCCAGGCGGTGCTGAGCACGGTGAACGAGGATAAGTAGGCCCTTCCGCCTGCCGCCGGCGGGCGGTCGGGCGATTCCAGTCCTGCGGGACTGAGATCGCCCTCCCTCCCACCGGCTACGGCGGGGCTCGTTCTGTCCGCTTCTGCGAGCGCCTCCTCGGCCAACGGGGAGGCGCTTGTTGGTGTGGGGCCGGGCGGCCCAGCATCGAGCCGGGGGCCATCCGCGTCAAAGGCACCGAATCCGCGATCGGGCGCTGCTCCGGCGCGGAACGGGCCCTGTAGGCATCAGTTCGTGCGTTCCGGGCTCTGAAGGATGGGATCGTGGCGCGTGAGGCCCGAATCGGGCCACCCGGCGCGCCGATGACGCGATCCGGTGCGTGATAGTCACGTCGGCCCGTCGCCGTGGCACGAGTCCCGTCAAGGTGAGTAGGATCTGCGCGTGGCCCAGCGTCCCCAACCAGCCGCCGCACCGCACCGCGTCGTCGTCATCGGCGGCGGGTTCGCCGGGCTGTATGCCACGCGGACGCTGGGCTACGCCGGGGACCTGGTCGACGTGACGCTGGTGGACCGGCGCAACCACCACCTGTTCCAGCCGATGCTCTACCAGGTGGCGACCGGCGCGCTGTCGCCGGGCGACATCGCGCAGCCGCTGCGCTCGATCTTCCGCCGGCAGCGGAACACGACGGTGCTGCTCGGCGAGGCCGTCGGCATCGACCCGGACCGACGCGAGGTCGTGCTGCTCGGACGGCGGGCCGCTGCCCGTACGACACGCTGATCGTGGCGACCGGCGCCCGCCACAGCTACTTCGGCCACGACGAGTGGGCCCCGTTCGCGCCCGGGCCTCAAGACGATCGACGACGCCACCGAGATCCGGCGGCGGATCCTGATCGCCTTCGAGGCGGCCGAGCGCGAGGCCGAGCCCGACGGTCAGCGCGAGGCGTGGATGACGTTCGTGATCGTCGGCGGCGGCCCGACGGGGGTCGAGCTGGCGGGCGCGCTGGGCGAGATCGCCAACGACACGCTGCGCTCCGACTTCCGCTCGATCCGGCCGCAGGACGCGCGGATCGTGCTCGTCGAGGCGCTCGACCGGATCCTTCCTGCCTACCCGCCGGCACAGTCCGCCTCGGCCGCCCGCCAGCTGGAGCGGCTGGGGGTCTCCGTGCGCACCGGGACCCGCGTGGTCCATATCGACGAACGGTGCGTCCGCATGGAGACCGAGGCCGGCGACCGAGGAGATCCGCGCCCGGACAATAGCTGTGGGCGGCCGGCGTCCTCGCGTCCACGTTCGGGCGGACGGTCGCCGCGGCGGTCGGTGCGGAGACCGACCGGAGCGGCAGGATCAGGGTGGGGGACGAACTCACGATCCCCGGCCACCCCGAGATCTTCGTCCTCGGCGATGCGGCCGATCCAGCCGTGGACCGGCGAGGCGACGGTGCCCGGTGTCGCACAGGGCGCGATCCAGCCCGGCCGGTACGCCGCCCGCACGATCCTCGCGGCGGCTCCGGGGCCACCCGGTCGAGCCATTCCGGTGGCGCAACCTCGGCGACGTGGCCGTCATCGGTCGGCTATCTGGTGTGACGAACGTGCCGTGGATGGGCCCCCTCGGTCGCCAGTCGGGCTTCTTCGCGTGGGTGCTCTGGCTGGGCATCCACATCGTGTACCTGATCGGCTTCGCGAACCGGATCGTCGTCACCGTCCGGTGGGCGTGGTCGTTCCTGACCAAGGGTCGCTCGACGCGGCTGATCACGGGCTCGCCGCTGCTCCCGCCGATCGAGAAGCCGGAGCCGCCCGCCTAGCCTGCGGAGCCGTCGAGCGGGCGTGCGGAGCTGCCCGCCCGGCGTGCCGAGCGGTCGGCGGTCCGGCGGCCCGCGGCTACTCGAGCACGGCGAAGGCGTCGACGTCGAACCGATTCGTCCCGTCGACGACGAAGCGGAGCGTCCGGGTCGCGCTGCTCGAGAACTCCTGGACGAACGCCTGCGCGCGCACGATCAGCGTGCTCGAGAGCACGTTCGACATGCCCTTGGAGACACCGTCGTGGAAGACCTCCGCGCGGAGCTCGACCGACGGACGGAGCGTCGTCACCAGCGCGAATGTTCGACCCTTCGCCACGAATCGGAAGGACTTGCCGTCGGTGGTCGTGTACTTGAGCGACCCACCCGAGTACTTCGAGGAGCTCGCCGTCGTCCACCCGCTGCTGAAGGTGAACCGGCTGCTCGTCTGCTGGTACAGGCGGGCCGTGACCGTCGGCGTGTACGACCACGACGAGTAGTTGCCATCCTCGTCCACGGCCCGGATGCGGAACCGGTAGCGGGTGTCCTTGCCGAGCGTCACGTTGTACATGCCGGTGTACGGGTACGCGGCGATGTCGGGGTCGGCGGGAATCGTCGTCGTGACGCTGGTCCAGCTGCCGCCGTTGACCTGGCGCTGGAGCGAGAAGCGCTCGACGCCGATGCCGGTCCCGTCGGACCCCTGCCATTCCTGGAGCCTGGCTCGCAGGGAGGAGCCCGAGAGCGCCATGATGGTGCGCAGGACGATCTTCGGCGACTTCGTCATTGTCGGCTTGACGCGATCCCGCTGGACCGCACCGGCGTCGCATTTGTCGAGTGAGCCGGTGGGCCGCGCCAAGCCACGCTGGTCCACGTACCCGACCCAGTCGCACCAGTCCGGGTCGCCGATCGCCAGCGCCTTCGATCCGGCGGGCAGCCGGATGGTCCGGGTGGCCCCGCCGTTGTCCCTGAGCGCGGTGTCGACGACACCGTCGGCGGACGTCTGCACGACGCTGTACGCGATCTGCGGATCGCCGACGCGCTGGTTTCCCGTGTTGCCGACGAGGATCGAGCTCGCCACGAACACGGTGCCGCCGGCTCGGTAGATCCCGCCGCCGCCACCGCTGTCGGCGGTGTTTCGAACGATCGTGGCGTGGGCGATGGTGGCGGTCCCGCTGGAGTAGATCCCGCCACCCTGCGGCGCGGAGTTGCCGGTGATCGTGACGTTGCGGAGCGTGAGGTCGCCCTCGTTGAAGATCCCGCCGCCCGCATTGCCCGCCTGGTTGCCCTCGATTGTCGACGCCAGGATGAGCATCGAGCCGTTGTTGTGGATCCCGCCGCCGTACCCCGCGGTGCTCGACCGGACGGTCACGCCGTTGAGGATCGTGCTCGCGCCGTTCGAGACCGCCCCGCCGAACCCGTTGCCGGCGAACCCGTCCTGGACGGCAAGGTCGAACAGGGACAGGCCGCCCGACAGCACGGTGAACACCTTCCACGTGTCCTGGCCGTCGATCACGATCGAGTGGTTGGCGTCGATGTCGACGCTGTCCGTGATGCTCGGGAGGTTGCCCGAGAGGCCGATCGTTCCCGAGACGGCGAACAGGATGCGGTCCGGCTCGGACCCGTTCCCGTCCGGGCAGTCCGGGTTCGTGTTGGCCAGGTTCAGGTTCGTCGCGACGATGGCCTCGCGGAGCGAGCAGGCGGCGTCGCCGGGGGTGTTCGAGTCTGCGAGGGTGGTGACGGTGACGTCGTTGGCGAGGACGGCCGGGGCCGCGAACGCCACGGCGAGAAGCGATGCCGTGACCACGGCGCCCGAAACCAGCCAGCGACGAATGCTCACGCGGTTCCTCCCACCTGGCGCCCGTGCGCGCCTGCTCCCTCCAGCCCCGGAGCGGCGATGCTGACGAGTCACGCCACCCGTTGTCAACCCCGCGTCGGACGCCGGGATCAGCGGACCGCCGCGACGATCGTGGCGAGGCGGGCGACGGCCGGTTCGATCGCGGGCTCCGTGATCGCACCGTTGCCGAACACGAGGGCGGGCGGGCCGCCGTGCATCCAGCGTGGCCCGACGCCCGGGATGGCGATGCCGTTCGCGGCCGCGGCCGCGACGATCGCCGCCTCCACCCACTCGTCGGGCAGCCAGGCCAGGACGTGAAGCCCGGCCGACGCCCCCGCCGGGCGGAGCCCAGGCAGAGACCGTGCCAGGGCGGCCAGGAGCGTGTCGCGCCGTGAGCGATAGATCGGTCGCATCCGGCGAAGGTGCCGGTCGAGCTCGCCGCAGGCGAGGAAGTCCGCGAAGGCGAGCGGACGCGGTTGAGGTACGAGGCGAGCGCGATGCGCAGCTCGGGTACGCCGTGGCCACCGAGGTACGTCAGGCGATCCGCCGGCGCCTCCGCGAGCACCCGCCGGAGCGACCGCAGCCACGCCCCGCGCGGGAATTCGGTGACGTCCGGGCGGCCAGGCCGGAAGTCGACGGCGATCGGAGTGGGGAAGAGCTCGAGTGCGGGTACGCGCTCCTCGCCTCCGTCTCCGGCACCGACAGCCGCGACGGCTTCTCCGACGACGCCTCCCGCGCCTCACGTCGGCCCGCGCCGGGTCGGTCGGATCGCTCAGTCGAACACGACCACCTGGCGCGCCGCCGTCCCTGCGCGCAGCCGGTCGAACGCGTCCTCCAGGTTGGTGAGCGGGAGCCGGCGGTCGATCAGCCGGTCGATCGCGAGCTTCCCCTCGAGATACCACTGGGCGTACAGCGGAAAGTCCAGCGCGGCGACGGCCGACCCGTAGTTGGAGCCGAGGATCCGCCGCCCCCCATCGACGAACGGGAAGCCCTCGACGGCGACCGTCTGGCCGAACGCGGGCATCCCGACGAGGACCGCGGTCCCGCCGGGCGGCAGGCACGCCACCGCTTGCTGCATCGTGGCGGGCAGGCCGATCGCCTCAAAGGCGTAGTCCGGACCCCCATCGCCGGCCGCGTCCCTGATCGCCGTCACGGTGCGGACCGGGTCGTCCGCGGCGGCGAACACGGTGTCCGTCGCGCCGAGTGCACGGGCGAGCTCCAGCTTGGCCGGGTTCGTGTCCACCGCGACGATCCGCCAGGCGCTCGCGAGGACGGCCCCCATCACGACCGACAGTCCGACGCCGCCCAGGCCGATGACGGCGACCGTGGCTCCGGGTGGCACGGCCGCGGTCTTGAGCACCGCGCCCACGCCGGTCGACACGCCGCAGCCGATGAGCGCAGCGACCTCGTGGGGGACGCCCTCGGGCATCGGCACGACCGCGGTCGCCGGGACGACCTGGTGCGTGGCCATCGTCCCGATGGAGCAGTAGGTCAGGACCGGCGTCCCGTCCGGCCTCGTGGTCCGGGTCGTGCCGTCGGCCATCGCGTGCCGGGCCGAGGGCGAGGCGCGGCACAGCCACTGGCGACCGAGCTGGCACTGGCGGCACGCGAGACACGGCGCGTACCAGCTGAGCACCGCCTGACGGCCGACGACCCAGGGCTCCATGCTCTGCACGCCGACCGCCTCGATGATGCCGGCCCCCTCGTGGCCCATCACGATCGGTCCGGGTCGGACCCAGTCACCGTCCCGGACGTGGAGGTCGGAGTGGCAAACGCCCGACGCCGTCATCCGGATGAGGACCTCGCCGGGCCCGGGATCGGCGAGGAGCAGGCGCTCGTGCGTCGTCCGCTCGCCGGCCCGCTCGATGACTGCAGCTTCGATCTCGCGCATGGCGCAACAATGCCCGAAACCGGGCCGTCGCTAGCCCGTGTTCTGCAGGCCGGCGGCGATGCCGTTGATCGTCGCCCCGACGACGGCCCGGATGCGTGCCGCCTCGTCGGGCGTGGTGTCCGGCGCCCGGAGGCGGCCGAGCAGCTCCACCTGGACCGCGGACAGGGCGTCGATGTACGGGTTGCGCAGCTCGATCGACCGGGCGAGCGTCGCATGCCCCGCGAGCAGCCGGTCGCGCCCGGTCACGAGCAGGAGCAGCCGGACGGAGCGCGCGAACTCCGCCTCGATCGCCGCCCGGATGGCGGTCGCCTCCGCGTCGCCGGCGAGGTCGGCGTAGCGCCGGAAGGTGCCGAGGTCCGCCTTCGCCAGGGAGAGCTCCGCGTTGTCGATGACCGACGCGAAGAACGGCCACGACCGGTACAGGCTCGCGAGGTGGTCGACGACCTCGCGGCCGCCGCGCGCCGTGACCTCCTCGAGCGCCGTGCCGAGGCCGTACCAGCCCGGCAGGTTGGCCCGCGACTGGGACCAGGCGAACACCCACGGGATCGCGCGCAGCGACGCGACATCCTGCTGGGCGGCCGCGTCGGCCGATCGTCCGCCGCCGGGCCGGGATGCCGGCCGCGACCCAAGGCCGAGGCCCGGGATGAGGTCGATCGGCGTGGCGGCCCGGAAGAACCGCGCGAAGGCCGGTCGCTCCACGAGGTCCCGGTACGCGACGCGGGAGATCGCCGTGAGCTCGGTCATCGTCCCGCTGCCGGCAGCGGCGGCCTCGAGCGACACGCGCTCGTGCTCCGGCGTGGAGGCGAGCAGCGCGGCGGCCGTCACCTGCTCGAGATGGCGCTGCGCGATCGTGACGTCCGCGTAGTGCGCGGCGATGACCTCGCCCTGCTCGGTGAACTTCAGCCCGCCGCCGACGGAGCCCGGGGCCTGGGCGAGGATCGCGCGACCGGCCGGCCCACCGCCGCGGCCGATGGCGCCGCCGCGACCGTGGAACAGGGTCAGACGGATGCCGTGCGCGCGGGCCGTGCTCACGAGCGCCTCCTGGGCGCGATACAGCAGCCAGTTCGCGGCGAGGAACCCGCTCTCCTTGGACGAGTCGGAGTACCCGAGCATCACCTCCTGGCTGTCGCCGCGGGCCCGGAGGTGCGCGCGGTAGGCGGGGTCGGTGAGGAGCGCATCCAGCAGGTCCGCGGCCCCCGCCAGCGCGTCCGCGGACTCGAGCAGCGGGACGACGTCGAGCTCGGGGATCGCGGCGGGCAGGTCGGCGAGGATCGGGACCGGTCGGCCGAAGGGCTCGGGCACCGCGGCACGTCGGGCGAGCTCCAGGACGGTCGCGACGTCATCCGGGCTGGTGGTGAACGAGATGATGTAGCGATGGCACGCCGCGGCGCCGAAGCGCGCCTGGAGGCGCGCGATGGACCGGAACGTCGCGAGGGCTTCGCCCAGGGTGACGCCGCCCGCGAGCACCTGGTCCGGACCCGCCCCCGCGTCCAGCGCGGCGATCGCCGCCCGGTGGACCTCGGCGTGCTGCCGCACCTCGAGCGAGGCGAGGTGGAACCCGAACGTGGCCAGCTGCCAGCGCAGGTCCGCCAGCTCGCCGTACGCGACGCGTGACAGGCCGTCCGCGATGAGCGCGTCGGCCACGACCGCGAGCTCGCCTTCGAGCGCCGTCGCGTCCGGGTAGCCGCCGGTACGGGCGCCGGGCTCGCCGGTGAGTGACGTGCGCGTCCGCCGGATGCGCTCCGCGATGGCGCCCAGCCGCTGCCGGTACGGCTCCTCGGGGAAGCGCCGGCGCAACTGGCGGATCGTCTCGGGGAGCTCCTCGGCGTCGCGGGCGAGGGCGCTGCCGAGGGCGCGATCGACGCGATCGGGCGCCACGCGGGCGGCGATCGTCTGCATCAGGCGGAGCGCGACGGCCTCGTAGCCGCGGAGCAGGTGGTCCGCCTGGAGCCGGGCGGCGTGGAGGGTCACGTCCGCCGTCACGCCCGGGTGCCCGTCTCGATCGGCCCCGATCCACGAGCCGAACCGGAGCAGGGCGGGTGCAGCGACGGGGTGGGTGCCGGTCCGCCCCGCATCCGTGGCAAACGCTGGACCGGCGCGGGTGCCGGGCACCGATGCGTCCGCCGCGGCTGCCGTGGTCGCCGCGTTCGCCCCGTTCGCCCCGGTGCCGTTCCGGCCGCCGATCGCCCGGTCGAGCGCGCGGTCGATCGCGCGCTCGAAGCGCGGGACCACCGTGAACAGCGTCTCGTCGAAGATCGCGAGCGCCGAGCGCACCTCGTCGAGCGGCGTGGGCATCACCGCGCGCAGGTCGCCGGTGTGCCACACCAGCGTGATCTCCTCGCGCAGTCGCCGGCGCAGATCGGCGTCCTCGTCGGGCGTCGTGAGCGGGTCGTCGAGCAAGTCGAGCAGGCGGCGGATCCGGCGAAGCGCGACGAGCAGCGTCCGGCGGCGGGCCTCGGTGGGGTGCGCGGTGAGGACCGGGTGCACGGCGAGCGCGTCGACGAGCGCCTGGACGCCGGCCGGGCCGTGCACGGGGAGGAGCTGCTCGATCGCATCCCCGATCGAGTCGTCGATCGGGCCGCCCCGGGCTCGCCGGGCGCGGGTGCGCAGCACCCGGATCCGCTGCCGCTCCTCGGCAAGGTTGACGAGCTGGAAGTAGAGGGTGAACGCCTTCGCCACCGCGGCCGCGTGGTCGAGGTCGAGCGACGCGATGTCGGCCGCCAGGCGCTCCCGCCCGCCATCGGGCTCGACGAGGCCATCGCGCTCGCCGCGCCGTAGCGCGATCGTCCGGCGGCGGATCCGCTCCACGAGCGCGAACAGCTCGGGACCCGCCTGCTCGGCGATGACCTGGCCCAGCAGGGCGCCCAGCAGGCGGACCTCGTGCGCGAGCGGGTCGCGGGCGCGGCCGATCCCGGGACCCGGCGGCTCCGCGGCCACCGCGGGGAACCGGGCCGAAGGTGCGCGCGTGCGGGAGCCCCGGCCGGAGCGGGGCGCGTGCTGGGCCACGGCACAAGGATGGCGGAGCGGCGCCGCGGCCGCCAGCCGGGAAGGGTTTCGGTTCGACTGCAAGGGCACCGTGCCGGTACCCGGCCGCAACCGTTGTGGGTAGCGGTGCCGCCTAGGCTTGTATCGTGCTCGCCATGCCGACGCTCGATGACGGGAACCGCGCCGCACGCTCGCCGCGCCCGGTGCCGGAAGGGGACGCCCCCGGCAGCAGCGCAGCGCCGCTCGAGCCGGCCGGCCGCGTGACCGCCCCGGAGGACGGGAGCCAGCGGGACCCGGCCACGGAGCTCCGGCACCTCCACGACTTCCTCCGCCTGGCCACCACGGCGCGCACGTGGGAGGAGCTGCTCGAGACCGTCGTGGACGGTACCCGGGATGCGCTGCGCGCGGACGTCACCTCGCTCTACCTGCTCGATCGCGACGGGCTCAACCTCCGCCTCGCGGCGACGAACGGCCTCGACCGCCACCAGATCGGCCGCGCGATCGTGCCCTTCGGCGAGGGGATCACCGGGCGCGTTGCCGCCATGCGCGAGCCGATGGTGCTGCCCGATGTCCGCGACGACACCCGCTTCCTGTGGGTGCGCGGGCTCGACCAGCGGCGCTTCGTCCACTCGATGCTCTCCGTCCCGTTGACCTGGCGGGACCAGGTCGTGGGCGTGCTCAACGTCCAGACGGAGACCCACCGCGAGTTCCCCGCCGCCGACGTGGCCCAGCTCTCCGCCATCGCGGACCTCCTCGCGGGCATCGTCGAGAAGGGCAGGCTCCAGCGCGAGGCCGAGGCACAGGTCGAGCAGCTCGTCGCGCTCGACCAGGCGCGCTCGGAGCTGATCGCGCTCGTGACGCACGAGCTCCGGACGCCGCTGGCCGTGGTGCGGGCGTACACGGACCTGCTGGCCGAGGAGCCGCCGCTGGAGAACCGTCGGTCGCGGGATCCCAGGCGCCGCGCGACTCGCGCGGCCTGGCACGAGGGCACGCTGGAGCAGATCGAGCGGCTCGACCGGCTCGTGGACTCGATCCTGTCGTCGGTCCGGGTCGTCCCGGACCAGCCGGCCCAGCTCCAGACGATCGACCTCGCCGCGCTGGTGGGGGAGCTGGTGGTTGAGCTCGACCCGCTGCTCCACCGGCACGGGACGACGGTGGTGCGTTCGCGCCACCTGCACGTCATGGCGGATCCCGCACGCCTGCGACAGGTGCTGGAGCACCTGCTCGAGAACGCGGTGAAGTACGCGCCCCCGGACACCCGGGTCGAGATCGGCTGGACGCTCCACGAGGGCGTCGTGCGGATCGCGATCACGGACGAGGGCCCCGGCATCCCGCCCGAATGGCGGGAGCGGATCTTTGAACCGTATGCACGGCGTGAGACGTCGACGGCGCGGGGGTCCGGCATCGGGCTCTACGCGGCGAGGCGGCTCGCGGAATCGATGGGCGGACGATTGTGGTGCGAGCCCGGCGCCACGGGAGGCGCGCGATTCGTGCTCGCCCTCCCGGCGGCGGTCTCGGTCTGATGAGAAAGGCAGGTAGGGCGGGGTGATCGGAACACGACCGCTTCGAATTCTCGTGGTGGACGACGACCCCGCGATGGTCGGGGCGATCACGGCCCTGGTCGGAACCGAGGGCCACCAGGTCATCACGGCCTACGACGGCCTCACCGCCGTCAAGCGCTTCCGCGAGGAGCGGCCGGACCTCGTGCTCCTGGACCTGGCGATGCCGGGCCCCGACGGCTTCACCGTGATCGGCCAGCTGCGGGCAAGCGGGAACGTCCCGGTGCTCGTCGTGTCGGGCGAGAGCGCCGAAGCAGCAAAGGTCAAGGCGCTGGGCATCGGCGCGGACGACTACCTCGTCAAGCCGTTCGGCAAGCAGGAGCTGCTCGCGCGGATCTCCGCGGTCATGCGCCGCGTGGACCTTGCCGGGACCGGGCGACTCGGCGGATCGGACGGCGCGCCCGGCATCCTCACGGCCGGGTCACTCACGCTGGAGCCCGCCCGCCATGAGGCACGAGTCGGGGCCATCGCGCTCAACCTCACGCCGACGGAGTTCCGGCTGCTCGAGGCGCTCGTGCGCGCGGGGGGCGACCTCGTCGCGCATCACCGGCTCGCTCGTGCGGGCTGGCCCGCGGAGCCCGATCCCGACCTCCTGTGGCTCAAGCCGCATCTCGCCCGTCTGCGCTCGAAGCTCGAGGCGGTCGGCGGCCCCAGGATCGTCGCGGTCCGCTCGGTCGGCTACCGGATCGAGGCGGACGAGCCCGCCTGACGGGTCATTCCGCGGCAAGCAGATGCCGTGAATCGAAACGGCCCCGGGGCGTGACCGGGGCCGTAACGGTGTGGTGCGCCGCGCCCGGGGAGGAGCGCCGGGCGGGCGGGGGACTGTCTAGGCGGCGACGAGCGCGCGGCCCTGGACGTCGTGGTGCGCGTCGGCGCAGTCGATCTTGCAGCCGCGCGCATCGCGGCCGGCCATCGGCGAGAAATGCTTGTACGTGTCGGCGGAGGCTCGCTCGAGGCGGCAGCCGCAGGCGGTGCAGGTGACGGGACCCGTGCGGGGCTCGGAGCCCGCGATGCCGCTGGTGTCGTAGGCGGGGTATGTCAATTCGGTGTCCTCCCGTAGCCGGCCCGGAGGCCGGTGGAGCCGCCGGCCCGGAGGCCGGATGGGGGACGGACCGGGATCGGATCCGTGTGGGACGGCGTGGTGCAGGGCGTTCCGCCGAAGACGCAGCGTGCGCCAATCGGCGCCGGCGCACGATGGTCCGTGCGGCATCGGCCCGGTTGCGATTCGGTTGCATGCGGCGGGAGCTCCCCGAGGCCCGGAGACGGACGATCCCGGACCGGCGCCGCTCGGGGCGCCGGTCCGGGCCGGGATGTCCAGGACTGCCGGCCGGTGCCGGCGTGGGAGGCGGGCGGTCAGACCTGGTAGGCGACCTCGCCGTGGACGGCCATGTCGAGACCCATCTCCTCGTCGACCGAATTGACGCGGAGGCCGAGGATCAGGTCGACGACCTTGACGATGATGAACGTGGCCACCACCGCGTAGGCGATCGTCGCGCCGACGGCGACGATCTGGGTCACCACCTGCGACGGGTTGCCGTCGATCAGCCCCGGGTCGGCATTGATCGCGGTGGTCGCGAACACGCCCGTGGCGATCGCGCCGAAGATGCCGCCGACGCCGTGGACGGCAAACACGTCGAGCGCGTCGTCGACGCGGAGGCGCTCGCGCAGCAGGGTCGCGCCGTAGCAGAGGACCCCGACGATCAGGCCGATGACCAGCGCGCCGCCCGCGGTGACGAAGCCCGACGCCGGGGTGATCGCCACCAGGCCCGGCGACCGCGCCGACCGCGGCTCCGACCACGGTGACCTTGCGCTTGTGGATGTAGCTGGCCGAGGACCCACGTGACGGTCGCGGCGGCCGCGGCCGTGTTGGTCACCAGCAGCGCGTTGGCGGCGAGGCCGTTGGCGCGCAAGCGCGGAGCCGGCGTTGAAGCCGAACCAGCCGAACCACAGGAGGCCCGCGCCGAGGACGGTCATCGGGATGTCGTGGGGCTCGAGGCCCTCGCCGTTGACGACGCGGCGGCCGATGAGCAGGGCGACGATCAGCGCGGAGACGCCCGACGACGCGTGGACGACCGTGCCGCCCGCGAAGTCGAGCGCGCCCAGCTTGAACAGCCAGCCGTCGACCGACCACACCCAGTGGGCGACCGGGGAGTAGACGAAGATCGACCACAGGATCGTGAACAGCACGAAGGCGCCGAACCGCTTCCGCTCGGCGAACGCGCCCGTGATCAGCGCCGGCGTGATCGCGGCGAACATGAGCTGGAACGCGGCGAACAGGACGAACGGGATGGTCGTGCGCGTAGATCGGGCTGGGGTCCATGCCCACGTTCATGAACCCGACGAAGTCGAGGCCGCCGATGAGCCCGAGGCCGCCGACGTCCGTGCCGAACGCGAGCGAGAACCCGACCAGCACCCACACGATGCTGACCAGGGCCAGGCCGAAGAAGCTGTGCATGATCGTGGACAGCACGTTCTTGCTGCGCACGAGGCCGCCGTAGAACAGCGCGAGCCCGGGCAGCATCACCATGACCAGGGCGGTGGAGATGAGCAGCCAGGCCGTGTCGCCGGTGTCGATCGGTGCCGCCTCGGCGGCCGCGGCAACGCCTGGCAGCGCTCCCAGGAGTGCGGCGGCTCCAAGGCCGCCGAAGAGCAGGCGTCGAGCAGCTCTCATCGTTCGATTTGCCTCCCACATCCTCCGGGCCGGCCTGCTCGACCGGCACTGATGGGCGAAGGTTGCGGCGGCCCGGCCGTGTGCACAGAGGCCGTGTGCGGTGCAGGGCGGATTCGGTTGGGTGGCCGATGGTTGCGGAGAGGTGGCAGCGGTCACGATGCGCGACGTGGCCCGGGTACCCTGTCCCCATCAGCTCGGAGGGTTGGATGGATCTCGGCGTGCAGGGTCGACGGGCGCTCGTCGGCGGCGGTGGATCGGGGATCGGAAACGGCATCGCGACGGCGCTGGCCGGCGAGGGCGCGCGCGTCGCCCTGATCGGCAGGACGCCGGAGCGTATCGAGGGTGAGGCCGCGAAGCTCGGCGGCGTGGCGATCGTCGCGGACCTCTCGGTCCCGGACGGCCCCGCGTCGGCGGTCGAGGCCGCGGTCGCAGCGCTCGGGGGCCTGGACCTGCTGGTCGTGAACTCCGGGGGACCGCCGGCCGGCACGTTCGACACGCTCGACGACGCCGCGTGGGAGGCCGCCATCGCCGGGACGCTGCAATCGACGCTGCGGCTCATTCGCGCCGCCCTGCCGCACCTCCGGGAAGGCCGGGACCCGTCGATCCTCGTCATCCTCTCGTCGTCTGTGCGCGAGCCGATCCCGGCGCTCACGCTGTCCAACGTCCTGCGCCCGGGCCTCGTCGGTCTCGTGAAGGATTTGACCGCCGATATCGCACCGATCCGGATCAACGGGATCGCGCCCGGCCGGATCGCGACCGAGCGGATCGCCTTCCTCAATTCGACGCGGGCGAAGACCGCCGGGATCACCGTCGCCGAGGTCGAGGCGCGGACGAAGGCCGGGATCCCGCTCGGTCGCTACGGCGACGTGGCGGAGATCGGCCGGGTCGGCGCATTCCTGCTCTCGCCGGCCGCCTCGTTTGTGACCGGCGCGATCGTGCCCGTGGACGGGGGGATGGTCCGCGCCCTGCCGTAGGCCGCGGACCAGCATGGCTACGCCGAGTCGGGGGCCCCGGGCTCGGCAGGCCCGATGCGGTACGGCCGCATCATCTCGTTGTCCTCGTGCTCCACGATGTGGCAGTGCCAGACGAACTGGCCCGGCGTGCCGAACGTGGCCTTGATGCGGGTGACCTCGCCCGGGTAGGCGATCACGGTGTCCTTGACGCCGGACTCCCATGCCTCCGGCGGACGAGGATCGCCCACGGTCTCTGCCGGCGGCACCGTCTCGCCGTCCTCGTTGGTGACGAGCGCCTGGCGATCCACCACCTCGAACGTCACCTCGTGCACGTGCATCGGGTGGGCGTCCGCGGTGAAGTTGTAGAGCTCCCAGACCTCCGTGTCGCCGACGTTCGGGTTCTCCGTGACCGGGTCCATCCACATCTTGTGGACCGGGTTGCCGCCCGAGTCGACGGTCCCGAGCACGGCCTCTGCGGGCCCGTCGTGGTACATCGACATC
Source organism: uncultured Chloroflexia bacterium (assembly GCA_963715245.1). GTDB lineage: Bacteria > Chloroflexota > Limnocylindria > Limnocylindrales > CSP1-4 > CAIXZV01. The sequence goes on along the minus strand of CAVQRM010000006.1, from coordinate 870,062 downwards.
ACCTCGAGCAGCGCGAGCTGGCGCGTGCGCTGCTCCACGGGGAGCGGCGCAACGAGCCGGCAGGACGAGGTGCTGCGGCGGGGTGGTTGGATCCGCGGCAACTGCCGGCACCACGCGGAACTCCATGACCTGGCCGGTCGTGTCGGGGTCGGCGACGTCGAAGTCGTCACCGGGCTCACCGCCGCCGAACGGCTCGTCAGGCCCGACGTTGCCGAGGACGTAGTCTGCCGATGGGCACGTTCGTGAAGTCCACGATCACGTCGGCCCGCTCCGCGAGCCCCATCAGCAGCCGGTTGTCGTTGTCGGCGGTGAGGTTGACGGGTGCCGCGAGGAAGCCTCCCTCGTTGCCGATCTGCCATGCCTCGACGCCCGGGATGTCGTTGAAGTCGAGGATCAGGAACCGTGACTGGCAGCCGTTGAGGAACCGGAACCGGTAGCGGCGCTGCTCGACGGTCTGGTACGGCCACGTGTTGCCGTTGACCATGATCGTGTTGCCGAAGAACTCGGGGTTCCAGATCGGCGACGAGGTCGGTGGTCGGGAGGTACGGGCCGGCGATACTCGTCGAAGAACGCGCGTGTGTCCGGGTAGAACAGCGAGCCGTCCTCGTTGAAGCTGCGGTCCTGGATCGCGATCGGGATCTCGTAGTAGATCTTGTTGGACGGGAACTTGTCGCCCTCCCTGGGCGCGGGACCGGGCAGGACGGCCGGCGTGGGCTGCGGAAGCGGCTGTCGAGCACCGCCTTGTCGCCGGCCGGACCGCCGCGGACGATGTAGAACCCCGCGGGTCCCGCGTAGACGTTGAGCCGGGTCATCCCGAGCGTGTGGTCGTGGTACCAGAGGGTCGATGCACGGTTCAGGTTCGGGTACTGGAAGACCGCATACCCGGGGCCCCACTGCGCGCCGTTCGACGCCTGGGCCTTGCCCTTGAAGAAGTCGTACCAGGTGCCCTCGGTGGCGTAGCCGGCCGGGATGTTGGTGGCCGCGGGCAGGTACCACGCCTCCGGATACCCGTCGCTCTCGTCAGCCGACGCCAACGGCGCCGTGGACGTGGGTCACGAGCGGCACCGGGCCGGTGTACGGCCCTGGCGTCTCATCGAACGGCCGGGCGCGTGTCGCGGCCGGCGATGCCACCCGGCGGGTTCGCCCAGTGGAGGGTGGGATCGACCGGCAGCAGGTGCGGCAGGTACTCGCCGGCCGGGTCCGACCAGCTCATTGATCCACTTGACCTGGACCGGGCGATTGTGCTGCGCCTCGATCGTGAGCGAGGGCGCGTTGTGGATAAGCAGCGGGTTCCTGCTGCGCCGCTCCGTTGACCGACCCGTAGCCCCAGACCGTCGTCGCCGGCCATCCCGGCCGGGAGGATCTGCTGCGCGAACTGCCGCACCGAGATCTCGTACAGGTCGACGGGCTTGCCGCCCATCATCGGCTTCGTCCCGGCGCGAGGCATGACCGGCGGGATGAGCATCGGCGTCGTGAACTTCGCGATGTCTTCGGGGTCGAGCGTCCCGCCCGGGATCGGCACGGCGCGCACGACCCGCCGGCCGTCGACGAATGTGGTCAGGAACAGGGCGGTCCCGGCACAGGCCGAGCCGGCCAGAAACTGGCGTCGAGTGATCCGCATTCCCAGGTCACCTCTCGACCCCCGGCAGGCTGTGAGGACGGCAGGCCTGCGCCGGCGTCAGTGGCGGAGGTCAGCCTCCCGTGGCTCGACCACCGACTGGGCACGGCATCCGCTCCAGGACTCAGACCTTCGGCCGGGCACCGGGCGCCGAGGTACTGCTGGACCGCCCGAACGCCATGGGCCGGACGGCCTAAGGCGACTCCCGGCGCTCAGCCTGCGAGCAGCTCCGGGAGCACCGAGCCCGCGGCGAGGTGGGCGTCGAGGCCGGTTCGCCGGAGGACGTCGTCGAGGTCCGCGACCGTGCCCGGGATCGGCCGGCACACCGGGCGCCCGCACGGTCGCGTCGGCGATTGCGCCGCGCCGCTGGTAGACGAGCTTGCGGATCGGCAGGTTGATGAGCGCCTGGTTCTCGAACCGGATGAGCGTAGCGTAGCGGTCGAAGACGCGCGCCGCGCCCTCGCGATCGCCCGCGAACCAGCGCCGGACGATGGCCACCAGCACCTCCGGGAAGCCGAACCCGGTCATCGTGCCGTGGCTCCCGCGGCCGAGCTCCTCGAGCAGCATCTCCCCGCCGAGGCCGCCGAGGACGACGACGTCCGGCGACCCGGTGACGAGGCGGCCGGCCTTCGGTGGCGTCGGCTCCTCCTCGAGCTTGATCACCCGGCATTGCGCCGACTCCGCCGCGAGCGAGAGCAGGAAGTCCGACGACATCTGCACGCCCGACGAGGCCGGGTGGTCCTGGACGACGACCGGGATGGAGATCGCGGCGGCCACCGCCAGGTAGTGGCGCCGGAGTGCGGCATCGGTGGGGCGGGCGAGCGGGGGCGGCGCGAGCATCACGGAGTGGGCGCCCGCGGCCTCGGCCTCCCGGGCAAACGCGATCGCGCGATCGGTCGACGCGTGCGACACCCCGACGCACACCGGGATCGACGACCCGGCCGCGGCCAGAACGCCCTCGATGACGATCGACCGCTCCGCGTCGCCGAGGCGCCCGGCCTCGCCCAGCACGCCGAGGATCGTCATCCCGTCGACGCCCGTCGCGCGCACGAACGACACGAGGCCCGGCAGCGAGCCCGCGTCCAGCGAGCCGTCCTGGGCGAACGGCGTGGGCACGATGTTCCAGACCCCGCGCAGCGCCTCGATGTCGCCCATGCCGCCTCCTCCGCTCGAACGTGGGACGAGGCTACAGGACGCGGGCAGCGCCGCGCCCGATCAGGCGGGCCAGACGAACGCGATGGCCGTGCCCTGGTCGTCGGGGCCGCGCGCGATGAGCAGCTGGGCGCCGCACGCGGCTGCCTCCGCGCGCATGTCCGCGATGCCCCGCCGCCCGCTCCGCGCGGCGGCGCCTTCGTCGACGGGCGGACCGTCGCCGTCGTCCTCGATCCGCAGCCGGACCAGTGCCTGGGTCACAGTGACCCGCACGGCGACCGATGCCGAGGGGACGTGCCGGACGACGTTGTCCAGCGCGAGCTGCGCGACGCGGAACGCCGCGCGTTCAACCTCGCGCGGCGGCCGTGCAGCGTCGGCGGACGAGCCCAAGGTACTGCCGTCACCCTCCACGAGGATCTCGACCCGCACGGCCGAGCGATCCTCGGTGCGCTCGGCCAGCCACTCGAGCGCCGCGAGGAGCCCCATCTCCTCGAGGACGATCGACCGGCGCGCGGCGAGCAGCGCCTCCACCTCGTCCACGGCCGCCCGAAGGTCGGCGGCCAGCCGCTCCACGGTCCCACCCGTCTCCGCCTCGGCGAGCGCGCGCCGGAGCGACGGGAGGACCTCCGCGTGGAGGTCCGCGGCGAGGCGCCCCCGCTCGGTCTCGGCGGCCTCGGCCCGACCGGCCTCCCGGCCCGGCACGAGCTCGTCCAGGAACACGCGGATCGCGGTGAACGTCGCTCCCCGAGGCTGGCCGCCGTCCTCGCCACCCTCGATCGGGCTCGCCTGCGGAGTGCTGAGCCGTGCTCGCGTGCGACCGAGCGCCGGCCCGACGTCGCGGGCCAGCCCGACCGCGACCAGGCCGCCGATGACCGCCAGCCACAGCCACTCGGGGACGCCGCCACGCTCACCGCCCATCGTCCGAACGACGAAGCCGCCGATCAGGACGACGCTGAGCGACGCTCGCGACCACCCACGCGCCCGCCGCGACCGCCTTCGGCCGGTGCCCGTCGGACGTCGCGTAGGCCGCCGCCACGATCGGGGGCACGACGAGCGCCACCGCGACGAGCGCGCTCAGGACCGGGACGGGCTGGTCACCGGTGATCGCGCGGACCTCGCGCACGAGGCCGACCGACGCCAGCGCCGACGCCGCTGCCGCGACCACCAAGGCGACCCAGGCGAGCGTCGGCGCCCAGGCGTGCGTGAGCGCGATCAGCACCAGCGACCCCAGCGCCCACAGGTGCGGGACCCAGTCCGAGACGTCCGCCGGCGGGGCGCCGAACGGGTTGAGCACGCGCAGCGTGAGCGAGCCTGCCACGAGCACCGCCGTCGTGACCAGCGCGATCCGGAGCGGCCGGGCGATCGGCGTCCCGGGATCCACCCGGATCACGGCCGCGCCTTCTCGGCCACCCACCCTTCACGCAGCGCGAGGACCGCCAGCTCGGTCCGGGACAGGACGCCGTACCGGTCGAACAGGCGTCGCAGGTGGCTCTCGACGGTCTTCTCGCTCACGCCCAGCCGGGCACCGACCTCGTCGTTGGACGCACCCCCGCAGACGAGGGTGAGGACCTCGATCTCGCGGTCCGAGGGCCGGCGTGGCGCCGACCGGATCGCGCGCAGCATCGCCGCCGAGAACGCCGTCCCGCCGGCGGCGACCGCCCGGATCGCGGCGAGCACCTCGGACACCTCGCTCGTCTTGAGCACGTACCCGGCCGCGCCGCGCTCGAAGGCCGTGCGGATGAGCGGCGGCTGGTCGAACGACGAGAGGAGCAGCACCGCGGGCCCGTCGGGACCCACCGCGTCGAGGAGGCGGAGGCCCTCGGCCTCGCCCGCGAGCTGGACGTCCGTCACGACGACGTCGCACGCGGCGGCGGCGTCGCCCGTGACGAGGTCCACTGCCGCGTCCAGCGTCCGTGCGGTGCCTGCCAGCTCGAGATCTTCCGCCGCCGCCACGGCCGCGCCGATCGCCTCGAGGATCGCCGGGTGGTCGTCGACGAGCACGACCCGGATCGGTTGACCAGCCATGGGTTCGAGCCTACTCCGCTGTGGTCCCGCCGCGAAGGGTTCGAACGGGGGTCATTCGCGAGGCCTGGTTGCGGGATGTCCCGCAACGCATGCCCCCGGGCATACTGGCGGCAGGAGGGCCCGGGGTGATGGACGACGAATCGACACGCGCAGACGAAGGCGAGCCCGCGCCTGCGCCGGGCCCACTCCCGCCCGGCCCACCGCCGCCCGGCCCGCCCCCACCGTCGGCTCCGTCACCCACGGGCTGGAATCTTCCGGCTGCGTGGACGCCCGGCACCGCGCCCACCCAGGCGTTCGACATCGGGCGCGTGATCGGCCGGACCTTCGACACGCTCGGTCGCGAGTGGTCCCTGTTCCTCGCCCTCGCCGTCCCGGCGGGGATCGGTGGGGTCGCGTCGGCTGCGTTCACCCAGTCGTTTCAGGCCGTGCTCCGGGACCCGGACGCTGCCGCGGCCGTGGACCCGGTTCCGCTGATCCTCGCCCAGCTGCTCATCGCGTTGCTGTCGGGCGTCACGACCCTCGCGACCATCGTGGCGACCGATCACCTGTGGCGGGGGTCGTCGATCGGCCTCACCGCGACCCTGGGGGCCGGGGTCCGGCTCATCCCGCGGGCGCTCGGACTGCTGCTCCTGGGCCTCTTGATCGCGATCGGGTTCTCCTTCGTCGCGGTGGTCGCGCTGCTCGCCGCGTCCGTGCTGGGCGCGTTCGGCGTGTTCCTCGGCGCCGCCGGGTTGCTCGCGCTCCTGGTCGTCGGGATCTGGGTGTCGGCGCGACTGTCACTGCTGCTGCCCGTGCTCGCGCTGGAGGGTGCGCCGGTCCTGGCCGTCATCGGGCGGACGTGGCAGCTGACGAGGGGGCGCGCGCTCCTGCTGTTCCTCACCGCGCTCGTGATCGCGATCTGCAGCCTGCTTCCCGCGTGGGGCAGCACCCTGTTCAGCACGTTCGTGGATGACCGCCTCGTGGCCGGGATCGCCGTGGGCCTGGCGACCCTCGTGACGGCGCCCCTGGGCGGGATCTGGACCGTCCTCGCGTGGGGCGAGCTCACCGGTGCGCCGCATGCCGATTTGCCGGTCATGGCCACGGGCAAGGGCCGCGTGCTCGCGATGGTGCTCATCGTCGGCGTCGGCGCGGTGCTGCTCCTGATCGGCGGCGCGATGGCGACGGCCGGCTCCTCGGAGTTCCTGCGCCTGTACGACGAGGTGTGACCGGGGCGGTCACCAGGCCACCGGCGCGCCGGCCGGAGGCGCGATTGCCTACGGGCGGCGGATGCGGATGTCGTCGACCGCCGCCTCGACGAGGTTCCCGTTCGCGCCGTCATTCGCCGCGACGATCAGCCTGATCCGCTGCCCGGCCCAGTCGGCGATCGAGAGGCTCTTGTAGGCCCAGGCCGCGTCGTCGTCCTGCGGCCCGCCCCGCTCCTGGAAGACGACGGTCTGGGTGCCGTCCTCGGCCTCGACGATGACCCGCAGCCAGTCGTCGGTCGACGATGCCGCGCTGTGCGCGAAGTAGTAGCGGAAGCTGAGGACGCCGAAGTCGGACGGATCGGCGGACAGGGCGATCGGCCGGCTGCGGATCGTCGTGACGCCGCCATCGAGGTCGTTCGCGCCCGCGCTCGAGCCGCGGAGGGCGCCCGTGACGAGCGCCTTGACGCCCGAGTACGTCGTTCCCAGCTGCTTGGGGCCGCTCGCGCTCGTGGACGACGGGTTCGCGATGGCCCACAGGCCGCTCGTCGCGGTGTCGGTGCCGTCGGCGTTGCGCTTCCAGCCGCGGTTGATCTCGAGGTCGTCGAACAGCGGGCCGCAGTCGCGCCGCGCGACGCTGTCGCCGAGCGCCTGGTACGGGCATGAAGCCCTCGTGATCAGGTACAGGAGCGCGCTCCGGTTGCGCTCCGTCTGGGCCGCGATCTTCGAGTCGTCCGGGTAGTGGTCGCCCCAGACCGTGGCGGTCTCGGGCGGATAGAGCTCATACGTGAAGCTGAAGATCCGGTGGCGCCCGTACATCCAGTCGATCTGGTCGCCATCGGTGATGTACAGGTCGGAGGACTGCTGGGCCTTGTACCCGTTCCGCGACGCCTGCGCCCTGGCCAGGGCGACGAACGTCTTGTAGTCGAGGTTCGTGAGGTCCGATGGCTGGTTCGTCTTCGTGTAGCCGTACGGGTACAGGATCAGCTGCCCGTTGGTGTGGAGCGTCACGTGCGTCCGGATCTGCTGGACGCCGTCGACGACGCGGCTGTTCACGAAGTCGCGCAGGGCGCGGACCTCGGGGGCGGACCACGGTGCCGGTCCGCGGTAGGTGATCGAGGACGGCTTCCCGGACGAGCCGCCGCAGCACCCCCAGCGGTAGTCGTAGTTGCGGTTCAGGTCCGTGCCGACGGCCGTGGTCCCGGCGTTCGGCTGGCGGTTCTTGCGCCACGCGCGGAACGGGTCTCCGGTCAGGTCGAAGCGCATCCCGTCGGGGTTGAGCGCGAAGATGATGAAGGTCTCGCGCCCGTTGACGAGGTTCGTGATCGTCGAGCTCGTCCCGTAGTCGTCGGTCAGCCAGCGGAGCAGGGCGAGGGCCTGCTCGGTCGTCATGTGCTCGCGGGCGTGGTGCAGCGCGTCCACCAGGATCTCGGGCTCGGCCTCGTCCTCGGTGACGTTGTCGCTGACCTTCGCCATCCAGATGTCGCGGCCCTGGTAGCTCTCGCCGATCGAGAACACGGACACGATGTCGGGGTGGTCGATCGCCGCCTGCTGGATCTCCGCGACCATCTCGGGCAGGTTGTGATACCCGCTCATGTCCGGCGGGAAGTCAGGCTCGGCGGCGGCGACGGACGCCGGGGCGGCGAGCGGCATCAGCAGCGCCACGGCGAGGCCGGCGGCGGCGGCGAGGGGCGTGATTCGGGACGGCAGGCGGCGGCGGGGACGATCGCATGCCCCGAGGGTGCCAGACGCGGGCGGTCCGAGGAACCCCGAAATGGGGCTACACGCGGACAGGACCGCGTCGCCCCGGCCGTTCCACTGCGGCCAACCGTCCGACCCCTGTCGCCTCGCGACCGCGGCCCGACCCGCTGCCACCTCGCGCCCGCGGCCCGACTCAGACGCAACGGATCCTTCCCTACGGGCGCCATCGGCGCCGAAACGGGCGTCACGGGCAGCAGATCCGGGCATCTCGGACGAAACCGACGACAACGATGTCCGACACGCCCGATTTGGCCGGTAAGCCAGGCGTAAGGCACGTTTGGTTGACTGTGACGCAGCCCCGGGGCGGCCCGCCCCCCCCGACGGGGCAGCAGAGGCAGCGCGATGGGTGACACGAAGCTCGAAAGCTCGATCAAGGATCGACGGCGCGCCTTGCGCCGGTCGCTCGGCGGCCAGCTCCTCCGCACGCGGCTCGAGGCCGGCCTCTCGATCGGCGACGTCGGCCGCGCCGTCGACCTGGACCCGAGTCATCTCTCCCGGGTCGAGTCCGGAGACCGCGATCTGAGCATCGCGTCGTTGGTCGCCGTGGCGGCGGTGCTCGGCCATGACGCCTCGATCCGCCTGTTCCCGTCAAGCGGGCCGCGCGTCCGGGACCACATCCAGGTCCGGATGATCGAGGCCCTCCTCGCCGTGGCCGACCCCCGCTGGGAGGCGCGGCTCGAGGTCCCCGTGTACGACCCGGTCCACGGCGTGATCGACGTCGTGCTCCGGGACAGGCTCACCTCCGATGTCGTCGCCGGCGAGGCGCACAGCGGGCTGCACTCGGTCGACGCGCAGATCCGATGGGCGGTGCAGAAGGCCGATGCGCTGCCGTCCGCGGCGGGCTGGCCGTGGGCCGATGTACGTGAGCAGCCGGTCGTCGGGCGCCTCCTGCTGCTCCGCTCGACGACGGCGACGCGTGACCTCGTGCGATCGCTCCCCGAGACGTTCCGCGCCGCCTACCCGTCGCGCACCGAGCACGCGTGGGCGGCGCTCACCTCCGCCGAGGCACGTTGGCCCGGTGCCGCGATCCTGTGGGTCGAGGTTCGCGGCCGTGACACGCGGCTGCTCCGCGGCTGGCCGCGCGGCGTCGAGCCGGCGGGCCGGCGATAGTCGGGCCTCGACCCGGCAAGCCGGGGAACGGCGCGACGATGCCGACCTCACGCCGGGACGACCGGCAAGCCGGGATGGGGATCAGCCCGCTTCGACCGTGATCGGCTCGTCGACCGCGTCGCCGGGGTGCTCCTCGAGCCAGGAGCGCAGCGTCGCTCGCCACAGGGCGCGGGCGTGGTAGGAGCCCGTCGGCGAGAGCCCGTCCACGCCGCCGGCCGCCACGAGCGTCTCCAGCAACGGGGCGAGCTGGGAGCCGTAGACGTGCATGCACGGCTCGGGGCGGACGCCGGGCCAGGAGTAGCAGGACACGACCGTCCGCCGGACGTCGTGCGGGATCGACGGGGGGACCTGGATGTCCCACGCCGGGTCGTCCGGCGCGAACTCCCACTGGTCGAGGCTCCCCTGCGGGATCCCCTCGACGCCGCGAACGACCTGGGGCACCGCGTCGAGCAGGTACGGGTCCACGGTGAGATCGCAGACGACGGCGTGCTCGGGCATCTCCGCGAGCCACGCGTTGGGGATGAGCGGCACCGACGGGTCGTGGCGCTGGGTCGCGTCGACGAGAATGTCCGTCACCGCCAGCCGGGATCGGAGGTACTCGGGGTCACGGGTGAGGTTCCGGCCGGTGGTGACGACCTCGACGCCGGCGAGCCCCTGGCGCATGAACAGCTCGTTGCGGGCGTCGTCGCCGTACTTCGTCGCGAACTCGACCGCGTGTCGCCCGATGCGACCCGGCTCCCATGATCGTGACGTGCACCGGCCGCCGGCCCGGTTCCACCAGCGCCGGCCAGCTGCGCTCGAGCGCCGCGAACGCCGTCGCGACCCCGTTCCACGCGACGCTGCGCAGGTTCTCCACCATGCGCCGGCCTTCGTCGTTTGCGATCGAGTCGAGCGAGATGGCATCGATGCCCAGCTCGCGCAGCATGCGGACCCGCGCCGGGCGGGTGGGGAAGTGGAGCATCGAGATCAGGATCGCTCCCGCGCGGAGCCACTCGTACTTGCCCTCGGGCGCGCGGAGCACGATGACCACGTCCTGCCTGTACGCCGTCGCCTCGTCGGTGACGTGGACGTTCGGCGCGATCAGGTAGTCCTCGTCCGAGTAGCCCATGCCGGAGCCGATCCCGGACTCGACGTACACCTCGGCGCCCATCCCGGACAGCAGACCCACCAGCGGCGGCAGGAAGTCGCGCCGCTCGGACGGTTCCTTGTGCATCCGGGGGAAGCCGATGGTGAGCGGCTGCGGGGTCGTGGGCATGCAGGTTCTCCTCGTACGACCCACCCACCGTACCCCGTCCGCATCCGGACGCCGAAGGGCCGACCGACTCGGGGCAGGTGGGCGGATCGGCCCTCGCACCCGAAAGTCTTGACAGCAGAACGTTCCAGTGTCACAATAGGCCCATGCCGGACGAGCCCTACACCCTCGGCGATCTCGCAAGCCTGGCCGACGTCACGCCGCGGACCATCCGCTACTACGTCGCCCAGGGCCTGCTGCCGTCGCCGGAGGCTGCCGGGCCCGCCACGCGCTACGGGGAGGGGCACCTGGTCCGGCTGCGGCTGATCAAGCGGCTGCAGCGGGACCACCTGCCGCTCTCGGAGATCCGGGCACGGCTGGACCGCATGGGGGAGGACGAGATCGAGCTGCTGTTGAACGAGGCATCGGGGCCGTCGATGCCGCCCGCGCCCGCGGAGACCCTGGCATACGTCCAGGAGCTCATGACCCAGGCGGGCGTGCCCCCGCGCGCCGCGAGCCCGCAGGCGAGTCGCAGCGCCTCCGAGCGCCCGGCAACCTCCCGCCTCAGGCGCATGAACGTGTTCGAGCCGAGGAGCCCGGAGTCGTTCCCGCTTCGATCGGAGCCGGCCGCGGCGCCTGCCCACACCCCGGCGCCCGGCCCCGACGCACCGCCCATCGCCCCCCTGCCCGCATCAGCACCTGCACCGACACCGTCGCTCCCCGTGGCACCGGGGTCCGGCAGGGCGCCGGACCGGTCCACGTGGGAGCGCCTCGCCGTGACCCCCGACGTGGAGATCCACATCCGCCGGCCGCTTGACCGGCTGACCAACAAGAAGGTCGACCACCTCGTGCGGATCGCGCGCGAGCTGTTCGACGAGGAGCCCTGAGCGGCTCCGACCCACGACCTGGAGCCCGCCGCGGCTCTGCCACCAAGACCCTGAGACCGACCCCATCCGGCCTCGAACGCCTAGAAGGAGGCCACCCATGACCACGAACCAGAAGCCCGACCGGCTCATCGATCCCGGTCTGACCATCCGCCCGGACCGGCGCTTCATCCGCGCCAGCGGCCGCAGCGAGCGCTACCTGCTCATCGACCTCGTCGCACCCACCGTCGCCCCGGATCCCAGCCGGCGCCGCCCGCCCGTCAACCTGGGCTTCGTCCTCGACCGGTCTGGCTCCATGGGCGGGTCGAACAAGCTCGGCCTGGCGAAGCAGGCGGTGCTCGAGGCGATCCACCGGCTCGACGTCGAGGACCGCTTCTCCGTCGTCACCTACGACAACGAGATCGACGTCGCCGTCGCCAGCACGACCGCGTCGTCCGGGGCCCGCAGCCGTGCCGCGAGCGACCTCGGGCGCACCGAGGCACGCGGCAGCACCAATCTCCACGGCGGCTGGCTCGCAGGCTGCGAGCAGGTGGCCGCGGGGATGCAGGCCGCCGGCGTGAACCGGGTCCTGCTCCTCACCGACGGTCTCGCGAACGTGGGCGTCGTGGATCACGACGAGCTCGGCCGGCTCACCGGGGAGCTGCGGGACCGCGCCATCACGACGAGCACCTTCGGCGTGGGCACCGACTTCGACGAGAGCCTGCTCCAGGGCATGGCCGACGCCGGCGGCGGGCACTTCTACTTCATCGGCGATGTGAACCAGATGCGGGATCACATCACCAGCGAGGTCGGCGAGACGCTCGAGGTCGTCGCCCGCGAGGTGGTCCTCGAGCTCGTCGTGCCCGACTCGGTTCACGTGGAGTCGCTCTCGCCGTTCCGCATCGAGGGAGGCTCCGGCAGGGTCCGGGTCCAGGTGGGCGACATGGTGTCGGGACAGGTGATCTCCATCGTCCTTCGCGTGACGTTCGACTACGGGGACATCGGCCGCGAGGTCGGCGTCAGCGTCCGGGTCGCGGACCGCGACGGAGCGTTCGCGGCGGCCGAGCCGGCCCTCGAGCCCGTCACCGTCACCTGGCGCTACGGCGACCACGACGAGAACGACCACCAGTCGCGAGACCGCGACGTGGACCGCGTCGTTGCCCGGCTGTTCGCGGAGCGTGCCAAGCAGGAGGCCGTCCGCCTCAACCGTGCGGGCCGCTTCGACGAGGCCGGTCGGGTCCTGGACGGCGTGCGCAAGCGTGTCGCCGCGTACGCGGGCTCCGACCCCGAGCTGCGGAACATCGTGAGCGAGCTCGTCGACGAGCGACCCATGTACGCCGCTGCGATGCCGGAGATGGACCGCAAGCAGGCGCACTACCAGTCGAGCCTGGCCATGCGCTGCCGCTCGTTGGACGGCAAGTCCCAGCGACGCAGCTGACCCGTCGACCAGCAGGCGCCGGCGGCGTCCCGACCCCGGTTGGGGCCTGGGCGTGGCCGGCGCCTCGCCTTGCCCGGGCCGGCGGCGCGCCTTGCCGCGGTCACGTACCCTCGCGAGGTGACCGAACGCGCTCGCGCCCACCAGCACGAGACCGAGGCCCCGCACGGGCCTGACCATCCGCACGACCACGGCCCGGACGCGGACCACGTGCACAGCGAGGACGAGCACGACCACGTCGACGGCGACGCGCACGGCCACCAGCACCGGACGGGCCGCCTCGCGTGGATCCTCGGCGCGTTCGTCGGGCACAGCCACGACCCCGGCGACTCGATCGACGACGCCCTCGCGGGCGACCGGCGCGGCATCCGTGCCGTCAAGGTGTCGCTCGTCGGCCTCGGGGTCACCGCGGTGCTGCAGCTCGGCGTCGTGGCGATCTCCGGGTCCGTCGCCCTGCTGGCCGACACGGTCCACAACTTCAGCGATGCGCTGACGGCGTTCCCGCTGTGGATCGCGTTCGCGATCGGGTCCCGCGCCGCGACCCGGCGGTACACCTTCGGCTACCGGCGGGCCGAGGACCTCGCCGGGCTGTTCGTGCTCGCGATGATCCTGTTCAGCGCCGTGTTCGCGGCCTGGGAGTCGATCAACCGGCTCGTCGACCCTCGGTTGATCACCAACATCCCGGTCGTGATCCTCGCCGGGGTCATCGGCTTCCTGGGCAACGAGGCCGTGGCGCTGTACCGGATCCGGGTCGGACGGGAGATCGGCAGCGCGGCGCTCGTCGCGGACGGGTACCACGCTCGCACCGACGGGCTGACCTCACTCGCGGTCGTGGCTGGCGCGATCGGCGTCGGCCTGGGCTATCCGCTCGCGGATCCGATCGTCGGCCTCCTGATCAGCGCGGCGATCCTCATCCTCCTCCGGTCCGCCACCGCGCAGATGCTGGGCCGCCTGATGGACGCCGTCCAGCCCGAGATGGTGGACGAGGTCGAGCGGATCGCGCGGGAGACGCCGGGTGTCGTCGAGGTCGAGCGGGTGCGGCTCCGCTGGATCGGCCATGCGCTCGAAACGAACCTCGCGATCACCGTGGACCAGGACCTGTCCGTGCTCGAGGGGCATGCGATCAGCGAGGAGGTCCGCCACCGGCTGCTCCACCAGGTCGTCCGCCTCGACACGGTCGTCATTCACGTCAACCCGTGCGATCACGGCGGCGTGGACCCCCACGAGGTCGTGCGCCACCACGAGCTGACGGCCGCGCCGCCCGGCTGACCTGCCGGCGAGCGCCGGCAGGTCCGATCCGCCCGAGGTCCGCCCGACTCAGTCGATCAGGTAGGACACGCTGACCGTGATCGTCACGTCGGTGGAGCCGGGCAGCACGGGGGTCGACGCCTCCGCGGCGACGGCGGCAAAGTCGCGCCCGTACCACATCGGCGTGGACACGGACTCGCTGATCGAGGCCACCCCGGTGATCGAGACACCCGCAGCGGTGGACAGCGTCGTCGCCTTTGCCTTCGCGTCGGCCATCGCAGCCTCGCGGGCCTTGGCCTCGGCGGCCGTGCGGTCGGTCACGTCGAACGTGATCCCGTTCACGGACGTCGCGCCGGCGGTGACACCGTCGTCCAGGACATCGGCGACCTTGGCCAGGTCGCGCACGGTCACCGACACCATGTTCGAGAGCTGGTAGCCACGGATCCGCTGGGTGTTGGTCGTGGTGTAGTCGTAGACGGGTCCGAGGGACACGGTCGCGGTGGCGATGTCGACGTCGGCGATGCCCAGGGCGCGGATCGCGGCGATCACCTTCGTCATCGCCTTGGCCCCGGCCTCTCGCGCCGCCTTCGCGGTCTGCTTCTCGACGAGCACGCCGAGCTGGATCGTCGCCATGTCGGGGATGACGGTGATCTTGCCGCTCCCGACGACGGCGAGGATGTGCTCCGGGGGCTGTCCATCCACGCCCGGTGCCACCTGCACGACGCGGGTGGGCGCCGCGGCCGATCCGAGGACCGGTCCCGCGACGAGGCCGGCGAGCAGCCCGCCGACCGCGACGATGGCGAGCCAGGAGGGCTGGATCGAGGGTTGGATCGAGGTGGAGGTTCGCATCGTTCGTCCGGTCGCGACAGGTGCTGGTGTGCCGCCTCGACCGCTCCGTGCCGGGTCACCGTCCGTGACGACCGGTGGGACCCGCCGCCCGGTCGCATGGTCGTGACGCTGCTGGTCGGGGAGCGGTTCCCGTCCCGGCCCCGGCGGCCCGTCGAGTCGTGTTCGGCCACGGCCCCGTCTCGGCGGTCGATTGGCGGTATGCGGGCGCGCAGCGAGTGGCTATGCTCGGCCCGGGCACGGAGCGTGACTCGAGGAGGGTGTGCAATGCGCCGGCTGGCGTGGCTCGCGATTGTGGTGGTCCTGGTGCTCGGCGGGTCCGGCGTGGTCACACCGCCGGACGCCCGCGCGGTTGACCCGACCCCGGTCCAGGTCTACGGCGCCTGGCACTGCTCGGACGACTACTGCACCTGGGGCAAGGTCCGCGACGTCGGCGAGTTCGACTCGAAGAACCACTGGCTGATCGATCGGGGCGACGGCCGCCCGTCCGTCAACCTCGTCGTCCTGTCCTTCGTCAACCCGCTCCGGCTGCTGAACGGGACCCAGGACGCCACGACGCTCAACGGCGTGCCCAGGGGCATGACGAAGGCCATCGTCGGCTACTTCAGGGACGCCGGGGTCCGCGTCATGCTGTCGATCGGCGGGATCACCTATACGAAGGACTGGAACAAGGCTCTCGCCCAGGACGCCACCTTGCTCGCCCAGAAGGCGGCAGCGGTGGCGCTGGATCTCGACGTCGGGATCGAGATCGACTACGAGGAGGCCCGGTCGCCAAACCTCGCGGCCCTCGACACCTTCATCCGCGAGTACCGCCGCCTGATCCCCTACGACGCCACCGGCGCCAGGCACCCGGCCCGGCTCACCATCGACGTCGGGGCCGGCGATCGATGGCTCATCGGGATCAACCGCAGGGCGACCGCCGAGTGGATCCCGCAGCACCTGCTCGACTACGCCAACGCGATGGTCCCGGCCAAGCAGCCGAGCACGTCGGCCGCGATCGCCAACTGGCAGGAGCACGTGGACGGCAAGCCCCAGTACGACCCACCGGTCCCGCCGCTCGCGCCCGCGAAGTTCACCGGCAGCGTGTACGTGGCGGAAGGCTCGCGCGTCCGCCCCGAGTGCACCACCTTCGGCTCGTCGCTCCAGAAATCCACGGGCCTGTTCGTCCAGACGGTGCAGTCGAAGATCGCCGGCGGCACGCCCGGCATGCTGGGATGGATGTTCTGGGCCGCCGAGAAGCCGTCCACGCGTGGCGTCGGCACGCAGCCGCCGAACACGTGCGAAGGCGGTGTGGGCGTCGGCGCCACGACGTACGAGGTCCCCATCCCGATGCCGGCGCTGCGCGACCACTGACGCCGGGCCCGGGCGGTTCGGAGCTCGGCGCCCCGGCGCTACCCGCCGCCGGGCTCGCCCGACGACCCCGGGGGAGGCTCGACCGCTGCCCCCGGGAGCGGCTGGACCGGGTCCGGCGCCATGTACGCCTGGGTGACGGCGTCGTCCCATGCGGCGGGTCCCGCGGACCCGGCAGGCTCGACCGCCCACGCGGTGACGGGCTGGACAGACGGGCGACGTCCTCGCCGCCACGCGACGAGGCCCGCGAGGAGCAGCACGACGCCGATTGCGCCCGCGAGTCCGATCCGAACGCGGCCTGCGCCCGCCGCACCCTCGATCGCGCCGCGGATCGAGGCGGTGATCCTCGTCGCGGTCGCCGTGTCGAGGTCCCGGACCGCGTCGACCGCCGCGTCGATGTCCGGGACGGGCGTGCCCAGGAGCCCGATCTCCGCAACGAGGTCGCGCGGCGTGCGCGCGACGGCCATCGCGACGACCACGTCGCGCGCGGCGTCGAGCTGGGCCTGCGCCAGCACCTCCGCGGCGACGAGGTCGGACACCGTGGTGGCCCCCGACCAGGCGATCGCCGCGGGACCGCCGCGCGCATCGATGCCCGGCAGCGTCGCGTCCGTCTGCCCGGTGATCGTCCACGCCGCCCCGGCTGCATCGATGGCCTGATCGGCCGCCGCGAAGTCCCACGCCGAGAGCGGGGCCCGGACCGCCGAAGGGATCGTCCACGCAACCCTGTCCGCGAGCTCGTGGTACGCGGTACGCACCGCCGTCCGGGCGTCGAGCAGCGCGCGGTCCGGCGTGACGCCGTACTCCAGGACCAGGTCCGACGCGAGCCCCGCCGGCGCGCCGGCGGAGTGGAGCGCGATCTCGTCCACCGCGTCGAGCCAGCGGCGCCAGTCGGCCGGTTCGGCGGCCGTCCCCGCCAGCGCGGAGCTCGGCCCGGTTGCCGCAGTGGCGCCCGCCCCCGGCGCATACGGATCGACGCCCCGCAGGAGCACCGCGAGCGCAGCCTGCATCCGGGCGCTGCCGGCGGCCTCCGCGACCGCGGTGACCACCCAGCACGAGGCCGCGTACCGGCGCTTCAGCGCCTGCCGCTCGGCGTCGGATGCCGATGGAGTGAGGGCGGGCCACTCGGCGATGGCCGGGCGGTCTCCCGACGGCTCCCGGCACGCGGGGGCGTCGCTGACGCGGCGGGCCGCCCACTCGGCGTGACCCTCGATCAGCCAGGTGCCCTCGAGCGTCGACCCGTTGAACCAGACGTGGGCCAGCTCATGCTCCACGAGGCTCGGCTGCCGGAACTCCTCGTCCACGGTGATCGTGTTCGTGTCCTCGGTGTACGAGCCTGCGTACAGCCCGCCGGTGACGGCCTCCCGGACGAGAAGCGGCTCCTTGAGGGCCATGTCCGTGCCGATCAGCGCGGTCAATGCGGGCAGTCCCGTCTCGATGCCGGAGCCGACCGCCTTGACCCACGCGGAATCCTCCGGCCAGGCCTTGAGCACGACCTCAGTGCCGTTCGGCGCCGCGACGGACTTCGTCTTGTAGCCGGCCTCGTTGGCGCCCTCGACACAGGCCTGCCAGGACGCGGTGTCGATCGGCCCGCTGGAGTAGACGCGCCGCTTGCCGTCGACCGCCGAGGTGAGCGGCGCTCCCCGCGCCTGCAGCTCGAAGCCCTTGGGCACGCGGATCTCGACGCTGCCCCCGTCGGCCCCGTGCGAGGTGGCGCAGAAGCGGGTGTACGCCTTCATCGCCCGGGTCGGGGTGTCGGAGCGTGGCTTGCCGCCCGGGATCGTGTAGGTGAGCCGGACCTGACGGCTCTCCCCGTTCCAGATGCGCGAGAACGTGAGGTCCAGCCGGCGATACGTGTCGCCCTTCGAGCGCTTCTTCACCGAGACCTTCGCGCCCTCGGCGCTGACCTTGATGTTCTGGGCCTCGTTCTCCACGTACGTGGAGGCCTCGCTGACGTAGTAGCGGACCGTCTGCCGGCAGGTGTCCGTGTACGGGAAGGAGCCCCACCAGAGGTCCCAGGTCCGCTGGCACCGCACCTCCTCGACCCGATCCTGCACGCGGTTGGTCACCGTGAGGTCGACGGTGACCTTGATCCGGCGGTTCGCGGTGTCGAGGGTGTAGACGGACGCGGCCGTCTGCGTGACGCCGTCATCCGCTGCGGCGACGGGCGGTGCGATGGCGATGACACCCGCCAGCCCGACGACGGCGGACAGGAGGAGCGTCCCGAAGGTTCGGCGCAGATCCACGTGGACTCCGAGAGCACTGCGGCGACCGCAGCCGATCGCGCGGCGCCGCCCGCCCAGAGGCTACATCGACGGCGCGGATCGTGACCGCTGTGGGGCGAACCGGGCAAACCTGCAAGGCTCCGGCCGGAGCGATCCGGTCACCGCCTGACGAGCTCGATCGTCTGGTATGTCAAACCTCGGTACATCACGTAGGCGGTCCCGGTGGAGCGCCACACGAGCGACGTCCCTCCGCTGGCCCGGCCCGGTAGCAGCTCGTCCGAGGCCCATGTCACGCCGTTGTCGGGAGACGTGTGCCAGTACAGGTTTCTCCAGGTTTGACCGTCGATGTCCCGCTTGACGAGGACGGCCAGGTCCCCGGTTCGGCGAAGCGCCGGGAAGGCGCCGGTGTGTCGCCCCGTCCCGCTGCCTACGCTCTCGGGGACGGTGCGGGTCGGCAGCCACGTGCCGGCGGACCACAGCCGGACACGGACGGCATTGGACGTGTCGACCCAGGCGACGGCCGCTCGGGTGCCGAGCGTGGTCAGCTCGGCACGCGGCGTGGCAGTCAAGTCCGTGCTGACCAGCTTGCTCCTGGCGAACGTCCGTGCGCCGTTTGTGGACATCCGGACTCGCAGGCCGTGGTTGTACCACTGGATCGCCACCGTTGATCCGGACGCGGCGATGCGGAGCCCCACTGGCGCGTGCGACGTGACGTTGTCCCAGGTGGCGAGCGTCCTCCCGCTCCACGACGATCCGCGATCGCGGCTGGTCTGGAGGACGACGCGCTTCGCCTTCCGGTCACGGTAGATGACGTACACGGAGTCGCCCGCGGCAGCCAGGGCCAGCTGGTCCGCCTTGACGCTCATCGAGGTCAGCCGCACCCGGTCGCTCCACTTCGCGGGGTTGCCGTGGCTCCGGTTGCGGCGGAAGTACACCGTCCAGGAGTCCGGCACGTCGATGAAGCGCTGCCAGATTGCATACACGTACGCGCCCGATGCGGCGACAACAGGTGCGGACACATGTTGCGTCGAGCCGTTCAGGCGGAACGGGCTGCCCCACGCTGAGCCGTCCGCGGTCCCGCGTCGGTACAGGACATCACGCTTGCCCTCGACCACGCGCTCATAGGTGGCGTGGAGGTAGGTGGTCCCACCCGAAGTGGTCGAGCGGGCGAGGGCTCTGCCTTGCGTGATCACCTGCGCGTCGTCGTCACGGACGACCTCGAAGGGCCCGCTCCAGGGATCCGCCGCCAGTGCCTGCGTCGGGACCAGCAAGGCGATCGTCACGACGAACGCACAGGCGGCCATTGCGGCTCTGCTCACGGGCGGATCGTCAAGCTCGAGCGCAGCTCGGTCAAGGGCCATGCGGACGGCAGATCGACGGACCGCCTGTGCTCCGCGGCCAAGCGGTTGCGATCCCCGCTTCCAGCCGGGCCCGCCGGCGGCCGACTGTCAGTCAACCAATCGCGCCATCGGGACCAGCTCCGTCGCGAAACGTGCCCCAGGCGCATCGAAACCCGCCCTATGAGCCTCAAGCGTGGATTTCGATGCTCGTCAGGCACGATCCAGCCCCGAACCCGCCCGGATGGACGGTTTCGTTGCGTGTGAGGCGGGCGGCGGGCGGTTGGCTGCGGCGGGCGACGGGCTCCAGGGACGAGTCGCTCGAAGGGCCGCATGGCCGTTCCGGTCGACCGGTCATGCGCCTACTGTCGCGGCGACCAACACCCGCGCGTCCCCGGGCATCTACTGGGCATGGACGGGATCGTGCGAGAGGCGGCAGCGGCGGCCACCACGAACGTGTTCCGGCTCGCGGCGGCGGGGGACACCGTCGCATTCGCCCGGATCGTCGCGGCATATCACGCCGACATGGTCCGGGTCGCCTACGTCGTTGCCGGCGGAAGCCAGGACATCGCCGACGACGCCGTTCAGGCGGCCTGGTCGGTCGCGTGGCGGAAGCTCTCCACGGTCCGCGATCCGGACCGGCTCAAGGCATGGCTCGTCGCGGTCGCCGCCAACGAGGCGCGTCAGCTGTGCCGCCGCGAACGCCGGACGGCCGTCGTCGCGCTCGACCTCTCGATGCCCGGCGTCGAGCTCGCGGACCCCGCCGAGCCCGATCCGGCCGACCGGGCCGACGCCCTCGACCTCGAGCGGGCCCTGCGCCACCTCGATCCCGGCGAGCGCGCCCTGCTCGCGCTGCGCTACGAGGCCGGCCTCGATTCAACGGAGATCGGCCGGCTCACGGGTCGCCCGGCCGCCACCGTCCGATGGCGGCTCGCACGACTCGTCAAGCGCCTCCGAACGGAGCTGTCCGATGCCTGAACCCAGCCCCGTCGACCCCTTCGATGCGCGCCTCGAGCGTGCGGTCCACGGCTTCGCAGACCAGGCGCAGACGCACGTGGATGCGGCCGCGGTCGCTGCACGGGTCGCGCGCCGGCGGCGGATGGGCGCGTGGGCAGTGCTTGGCCACGAGGTCCCGATCCCCGTCGCGATGCTGCTCCTGCTCCTCCTCCTGCTCACGCTCATGATCTGGACGGTGGCGGGCGGCGGCCCGGTCGACCGTCGCGGCGACAGCGCGCCGCTCGTGATCGCGAGCGCCGAACCCCAGACCGACGGCCAGGGCGGCGAGGCCATCCGCGGCACCGAGTCGCTCGTCATCGTCACGCAGCCCGTCGAGACGACCGTCGATGGAGTGGTCCGCAGGCGTGGCGGCGAGGCTGCCGTGGCCACCGCCATGAACGACCCTCGGCTGACCGGCACCGGCACCTGGCGATTCGACGCGGACGATCGGTCCCAGGTCGGGGTCGAGTGGGGGACCTACACGCTGCGCAACGCCGAGGGTGCCTGGGCTGGCACCTGCACCGGCGGCACGTGGGGGGATGGCGCGGCCGGCACCCGTAGCTGCGCGCTCATCGGTTCCGGCGGGTATGCCGGCTACTCGAGCTACATCGCCGTGACGCAGACCGCGCTTGGATCCGGCGTGGTCGAGGGCGTCATCTACCCGGGCTCCCCCGTGGAGCCGTAGCCAAGGAGGGATCTGCCATGCAACGCATCACACGCACGCTCGCCGCGTGCATGGTCCTCGGCCTGGTCGCAGCGGCCTGCGCGTCATCCGGTGGCGCCGCCCCGGCCGCGTCCGGGCCGGTCGACGCGGCTGCGGCGACACCCTCGGCCGCGTGGCGGTGGCCTCGCCGGACGAGAGCACGCCGCCGTCTGCGTCGCCGAGGGCGATGACCGACGGCCAGGGCGACGAGCACGTGTCGGGGTTCATCAGCAACCCGACGTTCCTGACCCCGGACATCACCACGACCCGCGATCTGCCCAGCGGAATGACCGAGCGGCATCGCGACGGCGTTGTCGCCCTGACCTTCGACATGAACGACGAGCGCGTCAACGGCACCGGACACTGGGCCTTCAGCCTCGACGTGTACGACACGGTCGGCGCCGAGTGGGGGACGATGGAGCTCACCAACGAGCACGGGGCGTGGACGGGCCCGTGTACCGGCGGCGCCTGGGCCGCGGGCGACGGCCTCGTCCAGTCATGCTGGCTGACCGGCAGCCGCGACTACGACGGCTGGACGTACCTCATGGCGTTCACCGGGCCGGCCAACGGCGACGGGAACGGCAACGGAACCGTCGAGGGAGTCGTGTACCCGGGTGCCCCTCCGGCTCCCTGACCGACCCGACCCACCTCGCGACAACGGCGGCCCGCGGCATCTGCCCGGGCCGCCCATCGACACCCGGCCTGCTCCCGGCCCTGCGTCTGGCAAACCGGGTTCCCGGCACGGGCCGACTGTCAGTCAACGAATCGCGCCATCGGGACCAGCTCCGGCGCGAAACGTGCCCCAGGCGCATCGAAACCCGCCCTATGAGCCTCAAGCGTGGATTTCGATGCTCGTCAGGCACGATCCAGCCCCGAACCCGCCCGGATGGACGGTTTCGTTGCCTATGGGGCGGGCGACGGGCTGAGGCGGCGGCCGGCCCGTCGCGATCCCGCTCTGGTAGGCTCAGGCGGCCGTCCCGTCGCCCGCAGCAGGTTGGGGGAATGGGGGAGTCCGCAGAGCGGTTCGCAGAGGCCCAGGTCCGCAGCGCCCTGCCCGAGGGCGCGCGGCTGTACGCGAACGTGCCGATCGTCGCCCGGACCCGCCCGAGCGGTCCCGCGCACGACGCGGAGGCGGACCTCGTCGTCGTCCACCCGGAGCACGGCCTGCTCGTGATCGAGACGAAGGCCGGCGAGCCCACGAGGGATGCGAGCGGCCGCTGGTGGCTCGGTACCCGCGAGCTCCCGCGCAGCCCGTTCAAGCAGGCCGAGGACGCCAAGCACGACCTCGTCCGGCTGATCGAGGACCACCCGGACTGGCCGACCGATCGTCGGCTGCGGGCCGGCCACGCCGTCGCCTTCCCGGGCGCGGACCTCGCGTCCCTGCCGCACGGCCACGCGCTCCTCGGCCCCGGCATGCCGCGCGAGATCATCCTCGACGCCGAGGCCCTGTCGGATACCGCGCATGCCCGCCGCGCCCTCGAGCGTGCCTGGAGCCACTGGACGGGCGACGGGTCGAAGGGCCACCCGCTCGACGCCCACCAGCTCGCCCTCATCGATAACTTCCTCGCACCCACGCTCCAGCTCCACCGCCTCCTCCGGCGGGACGTCGGCGACAGCAAGGCCCGCCTCCTCCAGGCATCGATCGCGCAGCGGCTCGTCCTCAACCAGAACCGGTCGCGGCGCAAGGTGGAGGTCATCGGCCCCGCGGGGAGCGGCAAGAGCCTCGTCGCGGTGGAGCAGGCGCGCCGCCTCGCGCGGGACGGCTGGCGGACGCTGTTCGTGTGCTTCAACCAGCCGCTGGCGACCGCGATCATCCGCGAGTTCGACGCCGAGGGCGAGCCGCCGGACCGCCGCCCCACGGTCACGACCTTCCACCGCCTGTGCGAGACGATGGGCTCGAAGGCCGGCGTGCTGCCGCCGAAGCCGAAGGCCCCGCTCCCGCAGGCGTGGTGGGACGAGACGCTGCCCGCGGCGCTCGAGGACGCGATCGACCACCTGCCCGACGAGCGCTACCAGGCGATCATCGTCGACGAGGGCCAGGACTTCCGCCTCGACTGGCTCGTCCTCCTCCAGCTCCTGTTCGCCAACGAGGCCGACGCGTACTTCTGGGTGTTCCACGATCCCGGCCAGGCCCTCCGGTTCGACGACGTGGTGGGGGAGCTGGGTCTCGAGCGACTCGACCTCTACGAGGATCACCGCTCCCCGGGGCCCGTGGCGGAGCTCGCCGCCCGCTTCTATCGCGGGGCCGACACGCCGTACGCCATGAACCCCGCCGGCCGGGCGCCGGAGATCCACGAGGCCGCCCCCGGCCGCGAGACCGTGGATGCCGTCCGCCGCGCGCTGCACGGGCTGCTCGTCGAAGAGGGCGTTCGGCCCTGGCAGGTCGTGGTGCTTTCGGGCCGAACGGCATCGAAGTCGGACGTGTGGCGGCAGCGAACCTTCGGCAATGTCACGCTCTGGAACGGCGCCATCGACGATGCCGGGAACTCCCTCGGCCTGCCTGCCGACGAGGTCCCGGACGAGCCGCCCGACGACCGCATCGTCCTGTTCGAGTCCGTCCGCCGCTTCAAGGGCCTCGAGCGCGAGGTGGTGATCCTGTGCGAGCTGCCCGAGGAGGGGGAGCGCCTGGACCAGCTCATGTACACCGCTCTCACCCGCGCGACGACCCACCTCGTCGTGGTCGCTTCCGCTTCGCTGGTCGCTCGCCTGGCGCATACGCCGGCAGCACCGACGGACCCTCGATGACGGTGATCGGCGGATCCTCCAGCGCCCCGATGGCCATGCCGATCACCTGGTGGCCACGCACGACCTCGACCGTTCGGCCGGACGCGGATCGGGCGTCGATCCGGATTCGGTCCGGGTGGCGACCCGCGGCAATGCTCGCCAACGCTTCGTACAGCGCCTCGCGGATGTCGGGGGTTCGGAGTCCGGGTTCTCCGTCGATGACGATGTCGAACTCGATTGGCCCGTCGGACTGGGTGTCGTGTCCGCTGCCTTCGAGTTGTTCAACCCACCTCGGAGGCATCCGTCCCGCTGGCTTGCCATCGATCAACAGGTCGACGCCGTCGACCATCCGGCCCGCACTTCGACCGGGTGTGAGCACCATCGCCCTGCGGGCGAGCTGCTTAGCGCGTTCCGTGGATGTACTCATCGCGTTCGCGCTTCGTGGCGCGCCGTGCGGTTATGGGCCGGATGCTACCGCGGCGATAGACACATGTCATCCGCAGGATCCGACCGCGGTTGCTCGTTCCGATCAGGATCCATCGCTCCTCCGTGAGCGAGTGCAGCGTGTCCACCCTCCTGAGAAGCCGCGAGTCCCGTTCGATCGTGACGGCTTCGGGGAAGCCGACGCCGTGCTTGCGCAGGTTCGCGTGCGCCTTCGCCGGGTCCCAGGGTTCGCTCACCCGGGCGACCGTACGAACGGGCCCTCACCGGGACCTTACCGGCGGCTTACGCTGGGATTGACACCTGAGCTGTCACAGGGCCTGCCTACCGTCCGGGCAGACGTCCCGGTCACAGCGCGAGGAGGAGTCCGCTGAGCCAGCCGTTGCCGCCCCAGCCGCCCGTGCCCGTCGGTCCGCCGCCGGGCCGCCGCCGGCCAGGTGCCGCCGCGCCCGCCCGTCGTCGTCGAGACGAAGACCGGCCCCGGGCTGCTCGTCCGCGCCCTGTGGTTCATCTTCGTCGGCTGGTGGCTGAGCGGGATCGTCTCGGCCGTCGCCTGGCTGTTCATGATCACGATCATCGGCCTGCCGCTCGGGATCTGGCTGATCAACCGGATCCCCACCGTCGTCACGCTCCGCCCGCGAACGGCCTACGCCTACGCGTTCGAGGACGCCTTCGGCAACGTCCGGTACTCCGCCACCGTCCCGATCGAGCAGGTCCCCTGGTGGGTCCGCGGGATCTGGTTCCTGCTCGTGGGCTGGTGGGCGTCCGCGCTGACGATGGCCATCGCCTGGGGCCTGATCGTGCTCATCATCACGATCCCGCTGGGGCTCCTCCTCTACAACCGGGTGCCCTTCGTGGCCTCGCTGTACCGGTACTAGGGGGCGGCAGCGTGACGATCGCGAGGAAGGCCGGCACCGCACCTGCCGAACTCACGCCCGAGCAGGGCGCGATCGTCGAGGCGGGCGATGGGCCGGTGGTGGTCATCGCGGGGGCGGGGACCGGGAAGACGCGCGTGATCGTGGAGCGCGTGCGGTGGCTGCTCGAGACGAAGGGCGACGTCGAGCGCACGCTGGGCGGGCTTCTGGCGGCCGAACCGCCGCGCCACGGCGATCCGTTCGACGGGTCCGCTCGCTCCCCGAGCAGCTCCTCGTCCTGACGTACAACGTGAAGGCCGCCAAGGAGCTCCAGCAGCGGATCGACGAGGCCGTCGGCCCGGCCGTCCGCGCCCGGATGAGCGTCAGCAACTTCCACAGCTTCTGCCAGCGGATCCTCACCGAGGAGGCGGCCGACGCGGGCCTGCCGCCGCGCCCCGACGTCCTCGACGGCGTCGGCCAGGTGCTGCTGCTCCAGGACATCTGGGCGGACCTCGGCCTCGTCTACCACTACCCGAGCCCGTGGACGCTCGGCGACCTCGTCCGCTTCATCAGCCGCGCGAAGGACGAGCTCGTCACGCCGGACGACTTCGACCGGTTCGTCGCCGGCGAGCGCGGGATCTTCGAGGACCGGTTCGGCGCGTTCGAGCCCGTGGCGGTGGAGCTCCAGGCCCGGGGCGATCTCCGGCCGCTCAAGGGTCATGCCGGCGCCTACCGCTGGCTCCGGAACCACGAGCGCGCCGAGGCGCGCGGCGAGGAGCCCGACTACGACCCCGCGTGGCCCGAGAAGCTCGCCGATCGCGAGGCCAGGCGCGCCGTCGCGGGTGACGGGCAGGCGCACTACCGCAACCACTTCGACGAAGAGGATCACCCGCGCATCGACGCCCTCGCCGCCTCCTACGTGCGCGACGGCGCCGCCCTCGAGATCCTGCGGCTCGCCGAGATGGGCCGCATCTACCACGCCTACGAGGCCGAGCTCGCGCGCCGCGGCGCCCTCGACTTCGGGGAGCAGATCGCCGCCGTCACGACCCTGTTCAAGCAGCGACCGAACGTCCTCCGCCGGTGGCAGCGCCGCTTCCGCTACCTCCTCGTCGACGAGTTCCAGGACGCGAACGTCGCCCAGATCGAGCTCATCGAGCTGCTCGGACGGACGCCGGACCGCCCCGACAACGTGATGGTCGTGGGCGACGACGACCAGTCGATCTACCGCTTCCGGGGGGCGAGCTACGCCGCGTTCGCCGAGTTCGACGCCCGCTTCGGCCGCCCGCCCGTCCACGCGCCCGACGCCGCGCCGCCCGGCCCGCCGCGGCGCCTCCGGATCGAGCAGAACTTCCGCTCCGTCGAGCACGTGCTCACCGCCGCCAACCGGCTGATCGAGCGCAACGACCTCCGTTTCGAGCCCGACAAGCGCCTGCGCACCGAGCGTGAGCAGGGCGAGCCCGTCGAGCTGCACGTGTGCGCGGGTGCCGAGGACGAGGCCGTCGCGATCGTGGACGCCATCGTGGCGCTGACCGACGGCGGCCGCTGGCGGGACGTCGCCATCCTGTACCGCAAGCACAAGCACCGCGACGCGATCGTCGCCCGGCTGCGCGACGAGGACATCCCGTACACCGTCGTCGGCGGCCTCTCCCTGTTCGAGACCCCGGAGATCCGCGACCTGGAGCAGGCGCTGCGCGCGATCGCGAGCCCCGAGGAGGACGCGGCCCTCGTCCGGATGATGACCGCGGGTCCGTGGCGCCTCGACGCGACGGAGATCCTCCACGTCACCCGCATGGCGAGCTTCGATCGGTCGCGGCTGTTCCCGACCGTGCGCCGGATCGTCGAGACGGGGGAGCTCGAGGTGGACGTCCGCGAGGGCGACGCCGAGGTGCTCGAGTCGCGCCACCGCACCGATGCGGTCGAGCCTGCGACTCGCGCCAAGCTGCGCATGCTCCTCGGCGCCATCGACGAGCTCCACCCGCAGACGTACCGCGAGGGTCCGTACACGATCCTCGAGCGCTACCTCGAGCGGACGAGCCAGGTCCTCGACCTCATCGCCGTCGACACCCTCGAGGCGAAGCGGACCGTCGCGAACCTCGCGAGCTTCCTCCGGTTCGCCGCCGACTGGCAGGCCGAGCACCCCGCGGGGACCCTCGCCGGGTTCGTCGCCTACCTCGACGCGTACCGCGGTGCCGGCGGCGAGCTCCCGACGAGCGTGGAGCTGAGCGAGGACATCGACGGCGTCCGGCTCATGACCCTCTACCAGGCGAAGGGCCTCGAGTACCCGATCGTCGTCGTGCCCGGGCTGCTCGAGGGCGAGTGGCCGGTCAAGGCGCAGGGCGACGGCTGGTTCCCGCGCGAGCTCCTGCGCGAGGACGTGCCTGCCGGCGACATCCACACCGACGAGGAGCGCCGGCTCCTGTACGTCGCGATGACGCGGGCGAAGGAGCGGCTCATCCTCACGACCCACGGCGGGCCGGCGGCGCAGAAGGACCCGTCGCGGTTCATCGGGGAGCTGCGGGACGGGGCGGGCGAGGAGCTCCGGCTCGTGGACCGCGTCGACGGCGGGGGAGGGGACGGCGGAGACGAGCTGGACCCGGCCGACTGGACGCTGCCCGGCGCCGGCGCACACGACGACCTCGACGGGCACGACGACGCCGCGGACGCCCTCGCCGCGGTCCGCCAGGTCATGCCGCTGCCCACCTCGCGCGAGCGCCGGCTCGCGCTCCGCCTGCGAGCGAGCGAGCTCGTGAGCCTGCTCGAGGCGACGACGACCGACGATCCCGAGGGGGACGCGGCCCGGGAGGCCCTCGCCGCCGACTTGGCCGGCGTTGGCCGGACCGCCGCGATGACCGCCGACGAGGCGCGCGCCGCCGGGCTGGACCCGCTCACGTTCCGGGCGATCGCGCTCGACACCGCCGCCGGCGCGAACCTCCTCCAGGTCGCGCCGCTGCCGGGGCACTTCAGCTACTCCGCGCTCGACGTCTACGGGCGGTGCCCGCTCAGGTACGCGTTCAAGTACGTCTACCGGATGCCGGAGCCGCCGCGACCCGCGTCCGCGCTCGCGTTCGGGTCCACCGCGCACGAGGCCTTCCAGGCGTTCACCCAGGCGCGCCGCGAGCGGCTGGCCGCGGGCGAGACCCCGCCCACGCGCGAGGACCTCGAGCGCCTGTTCGCCGAGCGCTGGATCCCCGCCGGCTACACGGACCGCGCGGCCGAGGAGCAGTACCGGCGTCGCGTGGGCACGCTGCTCGACAACTTCTGGACGGGCGAGCTCGCCTCGGTGGGGGAGGCGATCCACGAGGAGCTGCCGTTCGAGCTGACGCTGGAGCCCGTGCGACGGGAGCCCGCCGGTGACGTTCCACGGCTCGATCGACCGGGTGGACCGCCTGCCCTCGGGCGGGATCGAGGTCATCGACTACAAGACCGGCTCCGAGCAGAGCCAGAAGTCCGTGGACGAGAGCCTCCAGCTCTCGATCTACGCGCTCGCCTGCCGCGACGCGCTGGGCCTGGGCACGCCGGAGCGGGTGACGCTGTACTTCACGGAGTCGGCGATGCGGCGGTCCACGACGCGCACCGACGAGCAGCTGGACGCGGCCCGGGAGGCGATGCTGGCCCAGGTGGCGCAGGTGCGGTCGGGTGCGTTCACGGCGACGCCCGGCGACGCGTGCCGCTGGTGCGACTATCGGGCGATGTGCCCCGAGCGGCTGTGACAAGTCCGGAGGATCGCTACGTATCCTGGACGACGTGGCTGACGACCTGACGCCAGGCCTGTACGAGGCCCTTGTAACGGAGGCGCTGCGCGCGCGGATCGAGCGTGCGCGCGAACAGGGCTGGCTCGTCGAGTGGAAGTCGATTGATGACGCGACGCTTGCAGACATCCTTGCGCGCCACATTCATCAACGGGCACGCGAGCACCTCAGCGGTGTACCTACCTCCATTGGCGACCGCAGGGGGGCACAGGTCGCCTTGGCGAACCGAGTGCTCGAAGTCCTCGCGACCTACACGACTGATCCCGAAGGTGGTGCTACGGTCGGGCATGAGGCTCAACTCTTGCTCGAAGTCGATGCGCCGTCGGTGGCGGGCGGTGAGAGGCAGCGGAGACCGCGACCCGGCATCTCGCTGCGTGAAAGCGCGCTCCTAGTCAACGCGCACAGGGACCTGCAGATCGGTGCCCAGGTCGCCCTCGAGATCCAGAGCGCCGACCGGATCGACCTCCTGTGCGCATTTGTGCGATTCGCGGGCGTTCGGATGATCCGCCAGGAACTCCAGGAGTTCCTACTCAGGCACGGCGAGATGCGAGTCATCGCCAGTGTGTATACGGGCTCAACAGAGAAGCGGGCACTCGACGACTTGGCCAGCCTTGGTGCGAAGGTCAAAGTCTCGTACGAGACCTCCCGTACTCGGCTGCACGCCAAAGCGTGGTTGTTTGAGCGCAACTCGGGCTATGACACCGCGTACGTCGGATCCTCGAACCTGACGCAGTCAGCCCTGCTGGATGGCTTGGAATGGAACGTTCGCGCCACGGCCGTGGACAACCCAGGGATCATCGATCGGATCCAGGCGACCTTCGAGCAGTACTGGAACGAACCCGAGTTCGAGTCGTACGACCCGAGGGTAGATGGCGAGCGCCTGCAGGCTGCCCTTGATGCGGAGAACCAGCCGGGTGCGATCCCGACACCTTATCGGCTAAGCATCCACGTCGAGCCAAAGCCGTTCCAAGTGGAGATGCTGGAGGCACTGAGCGCGGAACGGGATCGCGGACACTTCCGAAACCTTGTCGTCGCACCGACCGGTACCGGAAAGACGTGGGTGTCAGCCTTCGACTACCGGCGCCTGCGCCGAGCCGGATTCGAGCGGCTTCTCTTCGTCGCCCATCGGAACGAGATCCTCGAGCAGAGCCAAGCTGTCTATCGGCAGGTCCTTGACGAGCCGCTGTTCGGCGAACAATTCATCGCCGGCGAGCGACCGGTCGTCTGGGACCACGTGTTTGCGTCTATTCAATCGATCCACCGACACATCGAACAACTCGAACCGACCCAATTCGATGTGGTCATCGTGGACGAGTTTCACCATGCCGAGGCAGATACCTACATCAAGCTCCTCAAGCATCTCGAGCCCAAGGTGCTGATCGGCCTTACGGCAACGCCGGAACGCGCAGACAACAAGAACGTGCTGCGCTGGTTTGACGAGCGCATCGCGTCAGAGATGCGACTTTGGGAGGCCCTGGATCAAGGGCTCCTGAGCCCATTCCACTACCTCGGGGTGGGAGATGGGACCGATCTCAGCGGCGTCGGATTCCAACGCGGCCGATACGTGACGTCGGAGCTCGAGGGAGTGCTCACCGGCGATCACATTCGAGCAGCTCGAATCCTAAGTGCCGTGAAGGATTGGATTCTGGATCCGATGAAGATGCGGGCGTTGGGCTTCTGCGTTGGGATCCGCCATGCACACTTCATGGCGCAGCAGTTCAATGCTGCCGGCCTGGCAGCCGTGGCCCTGGACGGCGACACGGACGCTGCCACCCGGCTCGAGGCAGTCGCCCGGCTCCGGCGTGGTGAGCTCCGAGCGATCTTCACCGTCGACATCTTCAACGAGGGTGTCGACATTCCGGAGGTTGACACGCTGCTCCTCCTGCGACCCACGGAGAGCGCAACGGTATTCCTTCAGCAGCTTGGGCGCGGCCTGCGTTGGGCCGAAGGCAAGAGCGTTCTAACAGTGCTCGACTTCATTGGCCAGGCGCACGCGGACTATCGGTTCGACATCCGATATCGCGCGATGGTTGGCGGCACGCGACGCCAAGTGGAGAAGTCGCTTGAGCACGGATTCCCGTTGATGCCACCCGGATGTGCGATCCGGTTGGACGAGATCTCGCAGAAGATCGTGCTAGACAACTTGCGGACGGCGATCAGAAACACCAGGCGGGCGCTGGTGGACGACCTTCGCGGGCTCCCTGCATCGACGACGCTCGGTGAGTTTCTCGAGAAGAGCGCATTCGATCTGCCGGATGTATATGCGAAACCGGGCCCTGGATCGACGTTCACGGCGACCAGACGTGCCGCAGGACACTTGCGAGGCATTCCAGCACCGGAGGAAGCCGAGTACGCGAAGGCGCTCGGGAAACTCCTGCACGTGAACGATGAGGAGCGTTTCGGCCAATGGCACTCCTGGCTGACGGCCTCGTCGCCGCCGGTGATGGCGGATCCGGACTCGCGGGCGGGTCGCCTTCAGTTGATGCTGTTTGCGGCGCTCGGGCAGCGGAAGCGGCAAACCACAGAGATGGGGGCGGTGTTCGCGGAGCTGTGGCGGACTCCAGCCATGCGCGAGGAGCTCGTCGAGCTGCTCGAGGTGTTGCGCGAGCGCGGGTACGCGGCCACCGATCCGGTCGACCCGTTTGGGATCGTGCCGATCCACAGTCATGCCACCTACGCGCGCTACGAGGTGCTCGCGGCGTATGGGCTCGTGAGTAATGGTGCGATCCGGGAAAGCCGCGAGGGCCCGATCTGGTCCGAGGCACATCAGTCGGATCTATTCTTCGTCACTCTCAACAAATCTGACGAGGACTACACGCCAACGACTCGCTACCAGGACTACCCGATCTCGCCCACGCTCTTCCATTGGGAGTCGCAGTCACGGATCACGAGGGCCTCGCCGACCGGCCAGCGCTACGTGAATCACATTGCCCGAGGGTCCCGCGTGGTCTTGTTCGTGCGCGAGAACAACGATGACGACCGCGGCGTGAGCAACCCGTTCGTGTGCCTGGGCCCTGCACGGCATGTGAGCCACAAATCAGACCGCCCAATTCAGATCATCTGGGAGCTTGAGCGGCCCATGCCACCGGAGATCTACGGGTTCTCGAAGGTGGCGGCGGGCTGATATCACCTTGGACTCCCCGGCACCGGGACGGCGATCTCTTCGACCTGATTGAGCCGACCCACAAATCGGGCGGTAGAATTGGACGCAGCGCCGCGAGGGCGCACCTATCCAGAGCGCTGGAGAGCCCCGGCTCGTCGATAGCGCGGCAACCGATCCCGCCCCCATCGGGACACGGTGCCAACGCCGGGTCCGATAGGGAGTGGGACATGTCTCATCGCTTCCCGTGGTCTCGCGCGTCCATGACGCCGAGCCAGGTCCGCCAGGGCGACGTGCTGCTCGTGCCGGTGGACGAGATCCCCGAGGCCGCGACCGTCGTCCCGCGCGACCAGGGCCGCGTGATCCTCGCGTACGGCGAGGCGACCGGCCACGCGCACGCCTTCGAGGCCTTCGCCGCGACGCTCCTCCAGGATGAGGATCGTCGATACCTCCACCTCCGCGACGCGGCACCGCTCGTGCACGAGGAGCACGCGCCGATCACCGTCGCACCGGGCAGCTATCGCGTGGTGATCCAGCGGGAGTTCGTGCCGCCCGATCCGACGCTCCAGTTCGACCCGTTCACCGCGATCACCTCGCGCCGGGTGATCGACTGATGGCCGCGCCGTTCGATCCCGCCCACGCGACCCCGGAGCAGCGGGCCGCGATCATCGAGTACGCCGCCGCGTGGCGGGCCCGGATGCGCTCCACGGAGCGCGCCGACCGCCCGGCGACCGAAGCCGCGATCCGCGACCTGTACGGCCGGGCCCGCCTCCTCCCGCCGGCGATCGAGTGGCGTGACTCGCCGGTCGCGGCGGGTGCCGCGGCTCGCTGCACGGGCCCCGCGGTGGAGCTCGGGATCCTCCATGCCGGCGCGGCGGAGCGGTTCCGGGTCGATCCGCGCTGGATCCGGTCGACCCAGGCTCGGCTCGGTGACACGCCGGACTACGTCAACGGGGGCGGGATCACGCGCCAGCCGTTCCGGCGCCTCCTGGGCCTGCGCGAGGCATCGGCCGGGATCGCGCGACCGCTCGACGGCCGGGTCCGGGAGCCGCTGGCCGAGTGGCCGGCGACACCGGGGCCTGCCCGCCCGGACGACGTCGACGCGGCGGGGCGGCTCGCCTTCGGGGACGAGTGGCCTCGCGTCGTCGGGGTCCTCGGGCGGGCGCAGGCGGGCGAGGTGCTGCGGACCGCGCTTCGAACGCACGCCCGGACGGTGTCCCGGACCGTGGTCGGCCTCGTGCCGCTCACGCTGGGGCAGCTCGACTCCTTCCACCCGTACGTGGCGGCGGCCCGGGACGTGCTGGGGCTCCGGCTGGGCGCGCACCACCTGGCCCACCTCGACGCGTTCCTCACCATCGCCCGGTCCGCCGGGCCGTGGTTCGCGCTGCCGCGCGTCGCGTTCGTGTCGGAGCGGCCGCTCGTGTGCGCGGTCGACTCCGAGGGCCGGCTCCACGCGGAGGACGGGCCCGCGCTCGCGTACGGCGACGGGGTGGAGATCCACGCCTGGCACGGCGTCGGGGTGGCAGCGTCGGTGATCCTCGAAGCCCGACACGATCGAGCTCGACGACATCATGCGCGAGCCGAACGTGGAGGTCCGCCGGGTCCTCACCGAGCGCTTCGGCGTGGAGCGGTTCGTCCGCGCGCCCGGATCGATCCTCATCCACGAGGACGCGACCGGCCGCCTGTGGCGACGCTGGATCACGCCGCCGCGTCGCTGGGGCGGTGGGGGAGAGGCGGTCCAGATGGTGGAGGTGCTCAACGCCACGCCCGAGCCTGACGGCACCCGCAAGACCTACTTCCTGCGGGTCCCGCCGACGATCGGCACGGCCCGCGCGGCGGTCGCCTGGACGTTCAACCTCGAGCCCCTGGAGTACCGGCCCGTCGTGGAGACGTAGAGGTCGCCGGCTGGGGCCCGTAAGCCGCGGCGAAGTGCGGGCCCCTACCGTCGCGCGATGCCCGAAATCTCGCGCTTCTACGGCATCGTTATCACGCTCAACTACAACGACCATGCGCCGCCGCACTTCCATGCGCGTTACGGCGATCACCAGGCGGTGATCGCAATCGGTGGCTCGCTGCTCGCTGGCGCTCTCCCGCCCCGCGCGATGGCTCTCGTGCTCCAGTGGACCGGGGCGCACCGCGCCGAATTGCTCGAGGATTGGGAGCGCGCACGAGCCCAGCTGCCGCTCGTTCCGATTGCCCCGCTCGACTAGCATGGTGCGCATGCTGGAGATCACGGGCGTCGAACCCTTGGAAGGGAGAACGGTCCGACTGACGCTCTCGGACGGTGGTGTCATCGTCCGCGACCTGAGTGACCTCCTCCAGGGTCCGCTGTTCGACCCGATTGCGGCCGACGACGCCGCGTTTCGCCGTGTCACCGTCGACCTTGGGACGCTCGTCTGGCCCGGCAACGTCGACATCGCCCCGGAGACACTTATCTGGGATGGTCCGTCACCCGAGGACGAGAGCGCCCGCCGCCCCGAGCCATTCCTGCGGCCGCAACCCCCCGCCTGACTTGAAGGCAAGCCCTGTTCCTCGGGCACGTGCGGCACGCGTACGGTGGGTCCCGCGGCTTCTCGCCGGTACGCCGGTCAGCCGGGCCAACCTCCGGATCACCGAGGGAGGGCGGGCGATCCACTGGCTCGACCTCGACGAGGACATCGGCGTCGAACCGCTGCTGGCGACTACAGCGCGGTCCAAGCCCGTGGGACGCTGATCCGGCGCGGGAATGTCGCGCCTGCGCCCGTCCAACCTTGACAGGCCGGATACGTATTCCTACGATGATTCATACCATGTCGAGTCGAGTAGGAGAGCGGGGTCAGATCACGATCACCAAGGCGATCCGCGAGGAGCTCGGGATCTACGCGGGTGATGAGACGGTCCAGTGGGTGGAGGACGGGCGGCTGGTGATCGAGGTCGTACCCGGACGGCACCGGCGGTCACTCGCCGGCGAACTGTCGGACAAGACCCGGCGCCGGCCTCCGGACGAGTCCTGGGACGCACTCCGCGAGGCAGCGTGGACGACACCCGACCCGGACCGGTCCGGGTGATCTGCCTCGACACGTCCGTCCTCGTCCGCTACCTGGTCGGGTCGCCAGCCGAGCAGGCCCGACGCGCCGCGGCCCTGATCGACGACGCCGATCAGCCCGTTGGAATCTCACAGGTGGCGCTGGCCGAGTGCGCCCACGTTCTTCGATCCCAGTACGCGGTGGACCAGCGCGACATCATCGACAGCCTCATCGGCCTGGTCCAGCGTGAGAACGTCCACGTCCTCGGGCTCCGCACCGAGATCCTCGTGGACATGCTCGTGCGTGCCCGACGGCTCCCGGGCCGGCCGATCCCGGACGCGATGATCATGGCCGCCGCGGTCGCGGCCCAGGCAGTGCCCCTTGCGACGTTCGACAGGGGTCAGGGTCGATACGGAGTGCCCATCAGGGAGCCGTAGCCGTGGTCTGCGACGGCCGTGGGCAGGGGTTCGTTCGTCACGGATTGGGGGCCGTGGGCGTCCGAGCGGGCGTCGGTGAGCCAACCGGGCCGTGGAGTGGGCATGAACGATCGGCGGCGAGTGGTGGTCGCGGCAGCGATCGTGGTGGCCCTGCCGCTTGGTGGATGCAGGGGCCTTCGCCAGGTTGACGAGTGGCCCGTCGGAACGTGTGTCCGGACGGCGGATGAGGGGACCATGGTCCGTGTCGGGTGCGCCGAGCCGCACACGCACCGGGTGAGCGCCATCGTCACCGGCGATGGCGATGCCTGCCCGAGGAACACGGTCATCTACGCCTCACCCGCGGACACGGACGATGGCATGACGACCACCTGTTTAGAGCCACACTCGGCAGTCAGGTAGCCCTCGGCGCTGGGTCCGTGGCAGGCGTGGACGACGCGATTGACTGTGGAGATGGCCATGGCACGCACCAACCTGACCCTGCAGCTCGATTCCGAGGTGATCAGGCGTGCCCGGATCCGCCCCGCGAAGGTCCGACCTGCATCGACTGGAGGCACGATTCCGGTTCGGTCTGTACGGCGCTCGAAACGGGCGCTCAGGCCGGATGCCGCATCGGCTGCGGACGTGGACGACGTCGGTGGTGACAGCCCATTCGCCCCGCCGAGTGATCATGGCGCTCGGACGCCGGCGGAGGAGTCCTAGGGCAGGGCCTAGCGGGCGACTGCCGGCGAAACGAGCGGGCGAGCGGTGGACGAACGAAGGCGGAGCCGGTGAGGGCTCCGCCTTCGAGGGGCGCGATGCGGCGAGGAGCGCCGCGGGTTGTCAGCTCGGCGGGAGGAGGACCGCGTCGATGACGTGGATCACGCCGTTGGAGGTCTCGATGTCGGTCGTGACGACCTTGACCGTGTCGTTGAGGACGACGCCGCCGTCGACCACCTCGATCGAGATCGGCTGGCCGGCGACCGTATCGGCCGACGTCAGGGTGACGACCTGGTCGGCGGTCACCTTGCCGCTCACGACGTGGTAGAGGAGGATGTTCTTGAGGGCCTCGGGATCGGCGAGCAGGCTCTCGAGCGTGCCCTCGGGCAGCGCGGCGAACGCCTCATCGGTGGGCGCGAAGACGGTGAACGGGCCCTCGCCCTTGAGCGTCTCGACGAGGCCCGCGGCCGTGGCGGCGGTGAGCAGCGTCGTGAACGAACCGGCCTCAGTGGCGGTGTCGACGATGTCCTTGAGCTCGGCCATCGGCGCCTCCGTCGCGGGAGCCGGGGTGGCGGCGGGCGTGGAGCAGGCGGCGACGGCGATCGCCGTGGCCGTCAATGCCAGGATCAGGGTTCGGCGCATGGTTGAAGAGACCTCATGTCAAGTGGATGAGCGGCTTCGCGCCGGTGGTGGCGCCATCTGACCGTCTCGCCCTTCCTTCGCCGCAGCCGCGCCGGCGGATGGGTCACGCCGAACTTGACCTTCACGCGTCACGTGACGGTGGGTCGGCCGATGCGAATTGTTGACAGCCGATGCGAGCGGCGGGCATGCTATCGCACATGGCACCCATCGCTACGAGTGAGGCTCGACTCCGAGCCCGAAACCAGCTGACCCTCCCTGAACCGGTTGTCCAGGCGGCCGGGTTCGCCGAGGGTGATCGCTTCCTCGTGGAACTCTCGGCTGACGACCCGGACACCGTACGTCTCCACCGGATCCGGTCGAGCTACGCGGGCGCGCTGGCGGGCCTGTACGGAGATCCCGTGGCGTACCTGGAGGAGGAGCGACGGAGCTGGGCGTGACGCCGGCCGGCAGGCTCGCGCAGGCGATCGAGCCCGGGACGTTGCTCCTGTTCGACACGTCTGTCGTGCTTGCGTATCTGGACGGCGGTGAACGGACGAGCGCGCTGGCGACAGACCTGTTCGATGGCTTCGTGTCCAATGGCAGGAACGCGGCGGCAATCTCCGCGATCACCGCTGGGGAGATCCTCGTTCGCCCGTTCCGCGCGGGCGGGGCTGCAGTCTCGACGGTCGAGGGGTTCCTGCGGTTCTTCGCGGAGCTTCGGATCGTCGACGCCAGCTATGAGGTCGCCCGTGAAGCCGCACGGATCCGCGCAGCAACCGGGATGCACATGCCGGACGCGCTCGTCGTGGCGTCGGCGATCGGCGCGAAGGCCGATGTGCTCGTCACGAACGATCGCTCGTGGCGCTCCGGCGTCGATGTCGTCGCGCCGGGACTCAACCTCTGCGTGCTCGAGGACCTGGTGGCGTGATCGTTACGGCGGGCTCGTCGCGAATGAGATCGTGAAGTAGGCGATCGTCGCGACGATGAGCACGAGGCCCAGCAGCGCGCCGAGGGTCCGGCGGTCTGTCAGGGCGACGCGGAGACCGAGTCGCCGGATGCGCAACGCGGCGTACCCGACGAGCCATCCAACGGTCGCCGGCAGCCACAGCGCCCCGACCACGAGGACGACGAGCGCACCGCCGCCGAGGAGCGCCTGGACCCAGGTCGTGACGGCCACGCTGCCGAGGAGCACGAGGTAGCCGGCCCGGCCCGGGGCGGCCAGCGCGACGACGAGGCCCCCGATGCCGGCGACGACCAGGAACTCGCCGTTGCCAGGCGCGCCGAACAGCCACGTGAGCTGCACGGTCACCGCGCCGATCCCGGCAGCGGCGAGCAGCCGCACGAGGTTCGCGTAGCGCTCCTGATTCATACGTTCCTCACCACGTGCTGCCATCGCCGGCCCGCCAGGCGACGCCCGCAACGCCCATCCGGCCTGACGCAGGCACGGCCGCCTGGGTCATCGTCACGCTAGCGCGAACGGTACGCGCTCTCGTTGCGTCGCGCCGCACGGAGGATGCTTGCAAGATGGGTCGAGCCCCGTCCGCGAGGATTCCGCTGCCGCGCCGCGCACCCAAGCGCCCCGCGAGTCTGCGGCGACTCAATGCGGGCCCCTGCGTGCACGGCTTGCGGCACGAACCGTGGCTTGCCGCGTCGAGCCCCGCTCGCCGGATCCCGAATCGAGTCACACGCGACTCGCGGTACGCCGGCCGGAGTGTCATGACCCACCGCACCGCATACTCGAACCCATGCCGACCGTCCCCGACGCGCTCCAGGCCCACCTCGAGACGATGTTCGGCCCGGGCGCCGCGTTCCGCGACGGGCAGCGCGAGGCGATCGAGGCGGTGGTCCGGGACGGGTCGCGGACGCTCGTCGTGCAGCGGACGGGGTGGGGCAAGAGCCTCGTCTACTGGATCGCGACCCGCGTCCGGCGGGACGCAGGCCACGGCCCAACCCTGATCGTGTCGCCGCTGCTGAGCCTCATGCGCAACCAGATCGAGGCCGCGGACCGGCTTGGACTCAGAGCCGTGACGATCAACTCCGCGAACCGCGACGACTGGGCGGCGATCGAGGAGGACCTGGTCGCCGACCGGATCGACGTCCTGTTCGTCTCCGCGCAGCGGTTCGCGAACGAGGACTTCAACGCCCGACTCCTCCCCGGCATCCGGCGGACGGTCGGGATGTTTGTCGTGGACGAGGCGCACTGCATCAGCGACTGGGGTCACGAGTTCGTGCCGGACTACCGGCGGATCGGGCGGCTGCTGCCGACGCTCGGCCCGGACGTGCCGGTCCTGGGCACGACGGCGACCGCGAACGACCGGGTGGTCGAGGACGTCGCGCGCCAGCTGGGCGACGACGTGTCGGTCATCCGCGGGCCGCTCGCGCGGGACACGCTGCACCTCGACGCGATCCCGCTGCGGGACCAGGCGGAGCGACTCGGCTGGCTCGCGGAGCATCTCCCCGGCGATGCCGGGCGCGGGCATCGTCTACTGCCTGACGGTCGCGGACACGCAGCGGGTGAGCGGATGGCTCCGCGGGCGCGGGATCGACGCCCGCCCGTACAACGCCGACATCGCCCCCGAGGAGCGCGAGGCGCTCGAGCAGGACCTGCTCGCGAACCGGCTCAAGGCGCTCGTCGCGACGGTGGCGCTCGGGATGGGCTTCGACAAGCCGGACCTCGGCTTCGTCATCCACTACCAGCGCCCGGGCTCGCCGATCGCGTACTACCAGCAGGTCGGCCGGGCCGGCCGCGCGGTCGAGGACGCGTTCGGGATCCTGCTCTCGGGCCGCGAGGACGACGCGATCGCCGAGTACTTCATGGCGACCGCGTTCCCGCCGACGGCCCGCATGAAGGACATCCTCGGCGCGCTCGAGGGCGCGGACTCGATGACGATCCGCAACCTCCAGGCGGCCGTGAACCTGCCGTACGGCCAGATCGAGAAGGCGCTCAAGCTGCTCGAGGTCGATGGCGCGGTCGCGCGCGAGCGGGGCCGCTTCTTCCGGACGGCCGAGC
This sequence comes from uncultured Chloroflexia bacterium, assembly GCA_963715245.1. Classification (GTDB taxonomy): domain Bacteria; phylum Chloroflexota; class Limnocylindria; order Limnocylindrales; family CSP1-4; genus CAIXZV01. The sequence continues at coordinate 830,347 of CAVQRM010000006.1, read as the reverse complement.
CGTGGGAGCAGGACGAGGCCTGGGTCGCGGCGGTGCTCGAGGCGCGGCGGCGGGAGCTTGCGTCGATGCGCGAGTACGTCGATACGGATACCTGCCGGATGGCGTTTCTCGGCGCGTTGCTCAACGATCCTGCTGCCGGCGAGTGCGGGCACTGCGCCAACGACGGGGGTATTCGTTGGCCGCGCTCGGTCTCGCCGGCACTCGTCCAGGAGGCGGTCACGTTCCTTCGCCGCGACGTGCGCGCGATCGACCCGCGACGCCAGTGGCCGGAGAGCACGAAGATCGCGAAGCCGAACGAGATCGGGCGCGCGCTGTGCATCCTCGGCGACCCGGGGTGGGGGAGGGACGTGGCGCGGTCCCTCGCCGATGGGTCGCCCTTCGACGACCACCTCGCGGGCGCGGCCCAGGAGGTCATCCGCGGTCGCTGGCGCCCCACGCCGATGCCCGAGTGGGTGACGTGCGTGCCCTCGTTCGCGCACCCGGGCCAGCTGGAGGCGTTCGCGTCGCGGCTCGCGACGCAGCTCGGGCTGCCGTTCGCGCCGTGCCTGACGACCGAGGGCGGCGAGCCCCAGGCGCGGATGCAGAACAGTGCCCAACAGGCCGCCAACGCGCGCTCGAAGCTGGGAGTGCGTTCCTCGGCGGTGCGCTCGGGGCCGGTCCTGCTCGTCGATGACCTCGTCGATTCGCGCTGGACGCTCACGGTCGCAGGGTCGCTCCTGCGCGAGGCGGGTTCCGGCCCGGTGCTCCCGTTCGCCCTCGCGGTGGCGACACCCCGGGGCGAGTGATGCCCCTTGACGGACGCGGCTCGATCGGACTACGGTTGACTAAGTTGAACTAGTTTCAACCGCATCTGGGGCACAGCCTGGTGGCGAACGCGGTGAACATCCACGAAGCGAAGACGCACCTTTCCCGACTGGTGGAGCGGGTCGAAGCCGGGGAGGAGATCCTGATCGCGCGGGCCGGCCGACCCGTGGCGCGGCTCGTGCCCCTGCGGTCGCGAATGGCGCCACGACAGCCCGGGGTCTGGCGTGGCCGAGTTCGGGTCTCACCGGACTTTGACCAGACGGACGAGGAGCTGCTGGACGCCTTCGAGGGATGAGGCTGCTGCTCGATGCCCATGCCCTGCTGTGGTGGCTCGCGGACGACGCGACGTTGGCACCGAACGCTCGCTCGCTGATCGCAGACCCCGAGAACGACGTGCTCGTGAGCGCTGCGACGATCTGGGAGATCGCCCTCAAGCAGGCGCTCGGCAAGCTCGATGCGCCCGACGACCTCGTCGACGTGCTGGGGCTTATCGGCTTCGAGGAGGTTCCGGTCATCGGCACCGACGGCGTCGCTGCCGCGGGTCTCGAGCCACACCACCGGGACCCCTTCGACCGCGTCCTCGTTGCCCAGGCGATGCGTCTCGATGCCTCGATCGTCACGCGCGACCGGGTCTTTGCACGCTACCCGGCGACCACGATCCTGGCGTGAGTGGCCGACTCGCCCGGAGTGGTAGGGTCGCGCCATGAGCGACCAGGCCGACGCGTATGGCAACGAGGCCGACATCCACTCGGTCCTTCGCCGCCGCCAAGGCCGTTCTCCCCGACGTCGTCGACGTCCGCCGCCGCCTGCACCGCGTGCCCGGAGGTCGGCCTCGCGCTCCCGCGGACCCAGGCGATCGTCATCGACGCGCTGACCGGGATGGGGCTCGAGCCGATGCCGGGCGAGAGCACCTCCTCGGTCGTGGCGGTGATCGAGGGTTCACGACCCGGCCCGACGATCCTCCTCCGCGGCGACATGGACGGCCTGCCGCTGACCGAGGACACGGGGCTCGAGTTCGCGTCCGAGACCGGCGACACGATGCATGCCTGTGGCCACGACACGCACGTCGCGATGCTCCTGGGCGCGGCCCGGCTCCTGGTGGAGCGCCGGGACCAGCTGGCCGGCCGCGTCCTGCTGATGTTCCAGCCGGGCGAGGAGGGGTATCACGGCGCCCGGTTCATGCTCGAGGAGGGGCTGCTCGAGGAGGGCCCGCATGGCGCCGGATCGGTGGAGCGTGCGGTCGCGATCCACATCAGCACGCGGTACCCGGCCAACACGATCTCGCTCCGGCCGGGCGCGCTGCTCGCCTCGACCGACGAGATCCGGGCCACCGTCCGCGGGCGCGGCGGGCATGCGTCGGCGCCCCATCTCAGCCTCGACCCGATCCCGACCGCAGCTGAGCTCGTCCTCGCGCTCCAGGCCGCCGTCACCCGGTCCGTGGACGCGTTCGACCCGGTGGTCCTGACGATCGCGCGGATCAGCGGCGGGACGACGAACAACATCATCCCCGAGACCGTCGAGATCTCGGGCACGATCCGCACCGTCTCGCCCGAGAACCGCGCGCTGATGCACAACCTCGTGCGGCGCGTGGCCGCCGGGGTGGCGGCGACACACGGGACATCGATCGAGCTCGAGATCATCGGCGGGTACCCGGTCACCATGTGCGATCCCGAGGTCACGACCTGGGTGCGCGGCCTCGCGGTGGACCTCACCGGGGAGGACCGGGTGCTCGACATGGACCACCCGATCATGGGTGGCGAGGACTTCTCGTACGTGACCGAGCGCGTGCCCGGGATGATGGCGTTCCTCGGCGCCCAGCCGGCATCGGAGGACCCGGCGACCGCGCCCCAGAACCACTCGAACCGGGTGGTGTTCGACGAGGGCTCAATGGCGCTCGGCGTCGCGCTCTACGCCGCCGCGGCGCTCGACTTCCTGCGCGCGGAGTAACGCGTCAGAAAAGGTCGTCCTGCGCGTCGTGCCACTCCTGCTCCTCGATTGCGTCGAAGTTGATCGCCGCGTCGCACTCGAGGCAGATCGGCGGGTCCCAGTCGCCGGCCTCGGGCAGGTCCGTGCGACCGCACGTGGTGCAGACGAACGCGAGGAGCGCGGCGTCGTCAATGTCCCGGTCCGGTTCGACGGCCGGGGGCCGTGGCTTCTTCGAGTCACCCGTGAGCCAGGCGAGGAGTCCCGTGGTCGCGTCCTCCGTTCGGATGTTGGGCACCATCGTGCGCCACGCCCGTGCCACCTCGCCTGTCACGGGCTCGAGGTTCTGTCACCTGCCACCGGGAGTGGTGGTGTGCTGGGGATGAAGCCGAGCTCGTGACACCCACCACCGTGAGTGGTGCGCCCATGCTCGCGTGGCACAACCTCGGCACACCGGGGTGGCCTACCACCACGCCGAGTGGTGAGTGACGGGATTGGCACACGCGGCGAGGCCGGGCCCGAGCGCGCCGGGCGACATGCGACCGGCCCGTCGCTTTGCGCCGATCGCCACTGCCCGAAACAACCGGAGGGGCATAGCGTCCCATCCACGTGGAACCGGTCAACGCTCCTCTCGAGGCGGTCGATGCCACGAGCGCCCACCGCGCGGCACTCGCGGACTCGCTGGTCGTCGCCGCCTGGACGGACCACCACCAGGAGCTGTTTGCCTTCCTCGTCCGGACCACCCGCGACCCCGAGGTCGCAGAGGACCTCCTCCAGGAGTCGTTCCTCCGCCTGACCCGTGAGATCCGCGCCGGCCGCGCGCCCGACAACGTCCGGGCCTGGCTGTACCGGGTGGGCGCGAACCTCGCGGTGAGCCGCGGCAGGCGGATCTCCGCGGCGTTCCGGGGGCTCGTCCGAGTGCGGGCCACGGAAGGCCCCACCTATACGGACTTCACGCCCGAGACCAGCTATCTCCAGCACGAGGGGCACGAGCGTCTCGTCCACGCGCTTGCGGACATCGGCCCGGACGCACGGGCTGCACTGCTGCTCAGCAGCGAAGGCTTCTCCGGGGCCGAGATCGCCGCGGCGATCGGACGCACGGAGGTCGCCACCCGAACCCTGCTCTGCCGGACCCGCGTCCAGGTCCGGCGCCGTCTGGAAACGACGGAGGCGTCCCGATGAAGCATCACGACACGTTCCTGGAGCTCGCCGCCGCGGCCATCGACTTCCCACTCACGGCCACGGAGCGCGGCCGCCTCGACCTCCATCTCGCGGGGTGCGACTCGTGTGTGCGCTCCGTCGCGGGCATGCACGAAGACACGCTTGCGATGGGGTCGCTGGCGCCTGTCGTCCTCCCGGAGCGTCGCGAGGCAGAGATCCTCGGCGCCGTCCTTGGGCGGCACGCCGCCGGCCAGCCGCTCCGCCTCCTCGCCGTAGCCGCGCTCCTGGGGCTCCTGCTCATCGGCACCCTCGTCGCCGGTGGCGAGCTGATCCGCCGCAGCCAGGACGACGACCTCACCGTTGTCCCGCCGCTGCCGAACCAGACCGCCGAGCCCAACGCGTCGGCCGCGCCCGACACCTCTGCGGAGCCGGCGGAGGATGGCCCGATCACTCCGGTTGGCGAGCTCGCCTGGGTGCAGGTCGGATCGCTGCCCGAGGGTGTGGGCGGGCTGTTCGCCGTGTCGAGCGGGTACGTCGCCTATGCGGAGCCGGGCTACCCGACCGGCCCCAGTGCGTGGTTCTCGGCGGATGGGCGCACCTGGGGTGATCCCATGCCCCTGGCGGCCCAGCATCTCAACTGTCCCGGCTGGGGTCCGGACGGGGACGACTACGCGCCCGATGCCGAGGTCAGGGGCGGGAGCAGCAACGGTCGCGAGGTGGTGCTGTTCGGGCGGGAGCAGCTGTTCACGGACGAAGCCTGCACGAACCCGGGCGCATCGTTCCGGATGATGACGTGGGTGTCGTCTGACGGTCGGACGTGGGATCGCTCGGACGGATTTGGGAACTCCGGGTCGGAGGCCACCGGCGCCTGGCCGACCGCCGACGGATGGCAGCTGGTGGGCGGTTCGCCGACGGGGTCCGCGATCTGGACCTCCACAGATGGGGTCCGATGGTCGCCTGCGGGCATGGAGGCCGGCGCATCGAGCGGGGTAGGGCCCCCTGCGGCGGCGGCGGGCTCCACGGTGGTCGGTGTTCCGCAGTCCCCAGAGGAAGACTCGTCCGTCGGGCTGTCGAGGTGGGACGGTGGGTCGTGGAGGCCCGTGGCCCTGCCGGACGATTGCCCGGAGCGGATCGAGATCGTGATCGCTCCCGCGGTGTGGGAAGACGCGCGGTGGCTGATCAGCGGCGGGACGACCGCTTGCACCTCGGCCGATCTCGAACAGTGGACAGCGGCCTCGCTGGAGGATTCGTACCCGAGCACCATCTCGCTCGTCGCCCAGACGCGATACGGCTTGATCGCGGTCTCGAGCTGCCAGGACAGGACATGCGATGGCCAGTTCGCACTGCGGATCAGCCCCGACGGACGAACCTGGACGCCACTCACGTCGCCGATGCACCCGATCGCAATTGCCGATGGCCCCGCCGGCGTGCTGGCGGCGGCCGGTGACGGCGGCATCTGGCAGCTCATCGACACCGGGCCTGCCAGCCTGCCCGAAGACCAGCCCTTGGGCACGGTCTGGACCGATGCCACGATCCCCGTCGTCACCGATCGACCGTCTGGCCGCATCGAGGCGGTAACCGCCGGCGGCCCCGGTTTCGTGGCTGTCGGCCGAGGCTGCGACACGCGGTGCGAGGCGATCGTCTGGACGAGCGTCGACGGACGCACCTGGGAGCGGGTCCCGGCATCGGACGCGTTGGAGTCCACGCTGATCGTGCGGACGAGTGGGCCGGAGCTCGGCATGTTCGACGTCGCGGCCGGCAGCCCGGGGGTCGTGGCGATCGGCTACTCGGCGCGCGAGGACATCGAGACGACCATCTGGTTCTCCAAGGACGGCACGGCGTGGGAGCGGACGTCGATCGGCACGACGGATGACGTCCGGCTCGGCGCCGTCGCGTGGACCGGGAGCCGATTCGTCATCGTGGGCGAGGACCGTCCGGCGATGCAGGACGCGCAGGCCATCGCTACGGCGAAGGCGCGGGCAGCGGTGTGGACCTCGACCGACGGACGGACGTGGTCGCAGGTGCCGCACACGGCCGCACTGGACGTCGGCGGCTTCATCGACACGATGGAGGACCCGGCCTCCGGGGGGATGCACGATGTCACCGCCGGCCTCGGTGGTGTCGTCGCGGTCGGCTCGGTCTGCGACGCTGAGCCTTCGTCGTGCGAAGTGGCCGCGTGGACCTCGCCCGACGGCGTCACTTGGGCGCGCGTGACCGATCTGCCGAAGATCTCCGGCCGGCTGTGGTCCGTCGCGGCGGAACAGGCAAACCAGCACGACGCGGACCGGGTGCCGTACGTCGCCGTCGGGACTGACACCTGCGCTGCGGGATCGGAGTGCCCCGGTCTGGTGATGACCTCCTCCGACGGAACCTCATGGATGCGACAGCCGTTCGAACAGCCGGGCGACCTCCAGACGGCCACGTTGGTCGGCGATCGGTTCCTCGCGACGTTCGAGTACGGGCCGGAGCCCGTCTGGGCGAGCCTCAGCGGCACCACGTGGGCGCCGGCGGCGATGCAGGGCGGCCCGGGCGCTCGTACCGACATCACCAACCCGCTCTTTGCCGCCACGCCGACGGCAGCCGTCTGGCTCGCGGCGGCGAACGGCAGCGACGATCCGCTGGCCTGGGTGAGCACCTCCGTCCAGCCGTAGTGCGGCTGATCGCTTCTTTGCCGCCACCTGGGTGCTCGGGCGAGGCACAATCAGCGCATGAGCAGAACCTTCATCGTCACTGATTCCACTGCCGATCTCATGCCTGAGGTGGCGAAGGCGGCGGGCATCCGGGTCGTGCCGCTGTACTGCCAGTTCGGACCCGACTCGTTCCAGGTCGGGCTTGACCTCTCCACCGAGCAGTTCTGGGCGAAGCTCCTCGCACCGGGCGCCCCGATCCCGTCGACCGCCGCTCCGTCGCCCGGCACGTTCAAGGAGGCCTTCGAGGCCTGCTTCGAGGGCGGCGCGGACGCGGTGGTCTGCCCGGTGATCGGGTCGAAGCTGTCTGGGACGCACCAGAGCGCCACGCTCGCGGCGTCGATGCTGCCGGATCGCGAGATCCACGTGATCGACACCGGGTCGACGTCCATGTCGACCGGGCTGCCGGCGCTCATGGCGGCCGAGATGGCGGCGACCGGGATGCCCGCCGCGGACATCGCCGCGGCCGTCCGGGAGCGGCTGCCCGACATCGACCTCTACGTCGCGGTGGACACGCTCGAGTACCTCAAGAAGGGCGGGCGGCTGTCGGCGGCGCAGGCTGCGATCGGGACGGTCCTCTCGGTCAAGCCGCTCATCACCGTCCGCGACGGCGAGGTGACGATGGCGGAGAAGCAGCGGACGCGCCTCAAGGCCCGCGCACGGACCATCGAGCTGATCGCGCAGGCGCCGGTCGAGCGTCTCGCGATCGTCCACACGCCCACGAGCACGCCCGAGGAAGTGGCCGAGTTCCGCGACGCACTCGTCGCGGCGATCCCCGGCGGCATCGACCCGTCCGCGATCTCGATCGGGCTCCTGGGTGCGTCAACCGGACCGCACCTGGGCCCGAACCTCATGGGCGCCTGCTTCCTCCGCCGTCGAAGCTAGCCTCGAACGTCCCCTGGGCCCGACCGCGCGCGGTCTCCGCGAGGAGGTCGCTGATGTCGCCCGTCGGGTACTGGTGCCGAGTGGCGCGGCGGAGCGCATCGAGCTTTGCTGCCCGACGTGCCAGCTCGGCCGGAGACGGTCGTTTCCCTTGCGTCATGGCGCAAGCCTAATCGGCAGCGTTGCGCATGTCAGCGCTGCTTGCGAGCGCCCAGAGCAGCACCTCGCGGTCGGGCTCGACGCCGGTCCACAGGCGGAAGGCGAGCGCGCCCTGGTTGAGGAGCATCCCGAGGCCGTCCACCGTGCGGAGGCCAGCCGCGGCAGCCTCGCGCAGGAACCGCGTCTCGGGCGGCTCCATGACGACGTCCATGACGAGCAGGTCCGGCGGCGCGGCGGCGACGTCCACGCGTGGGCCGGCGTCCGCGTCGTTCAGGCCGAGCGAGGTCGCGTTGACGATGACGCGAGTGTCATCACCCACGGCGATGGGCTCAAGCCACGGCCGGTAGCTCGCTCGGACGGCCGTGCGTGCGGTGAGCATGGCGGCGAGGTCCCGCCCACGCACGTCATCGCGGTTCACGATCTCGATCGCTGCCGCGCCCGCCAGGGCGAGCTCCACCGCGACGGCCCGGGCCGCGCCACCGGCGCCGAGGATCGTCACCGTGAGTCCGGCTGGGTCCGCCGCCGTCCGCAGTGACTCCATGAACCCGCGGCCGTCGGTGTTCTCGCCGAGCCAGCCATCGGCTTCCCGGATCGCGACGTTGACGGCACCGATGAGCTCTGCGGCCGGGGTCAGGCGGGCCATCAGGCCGGTGGCTGCCACCTTGTGCGGGACCGTGACGTGGAACCCGCGGAATCCCAGGGCGTGGAGCCCCGCGACGGCTTCGGGGAGATTCGGCGGCTCCACGTCCATCGAGACATACCGAGCGTCGATCCCGTGGTGGGCGAAGGCCGCCTCGAACATCCGCCCGGTCGGGTTTCCCGCGACGGGATGCCCGATGAGCCCCACGAGCATCGACGCGCTGCGGTCTCGATCGCTCATGGAGCCACGATAGGGGACTGGTGCGGCGCAAGTCGCAGGCAAGCGACAGGGGTTACGGTGAGCGAGGCAGGCTTGACGCATCATGATGCATATAGACACGCATCACGATGCTACGCTACGCGGATGAGGACGACCGTGAAGCTCGACGACGACGTGGCGGCTGTGGTCAACAAGATGCGTGAGGAGCGTGGGATCGGCCTGAGCGAGGCGGTCAACGACCTCGCGCGTGCGGGGATCAGCATTCGTGGCGACCGCCCGCGCTTCAAGCAGAAGACGTACGACATCGGGCTGATGATCGACGTCTCCAACGTCCAGGAGGCGATCGAGCTGCTCGAAGGCATCGAGCACCGCTGATGCTCGTTGACGTCAACATCCTGCTCTACGCGGTAGATCAAGGCGTGGCAGACCACGAGCGGGCACGCGACTGGCTGGAGGAGGCCCTCAACGGAAACCGCCGTGTCGGACTCCCCTGGGAGTCAACTCTCGGCTTCATGCGCGTGATCACGCACCCAGCCCGGGCACGGCGGCCCCTGGCAGCAGCCGATGCCTGGTCGATGGTCGAGTCCTGGCTCGAGGCACCCGCGGCATGGGTCCCGCAGCCGACCAGCCGGCACGGCGTGGTGCTGGGCGAGCTGCTGCGCAAGTACCGGCTGACTGGGAAGCTCGTCCCCGATGCGCACCTCGTCGCGCTTGCGATCCAGCACGGGGCCGAGATCATCTCGGCGGACTCGGACTTCGCCCGGTTCAGCGAGGTGCGCTGGCGGAACCCCGTCGCTCCCTGAGGGTCCGCCCGCCCGATCCGCCATAGACTCGCGCGATGCGATACGTGGAGGCGGCCGGGCTGCGGGTCTCGGTCATCGGGCTCGGGACGTGGCAGTTCGGGACGCGCGAGTGGGGCTACGGCCACCACTACGCGCACGAGGTTGCCCCGCGATTGCTCGAGCGGGCCATCGAGCTCGGCATCACGATGATCGACACGGCGGAGGCGTACGGCCCCGGGACTTCGGAGCACATCCTCGGCGAGGCGCTGGCGGACGTCGACCCGGCGGTTCGCGCCGGCCTGACCGTCGCGACGAAGTTCATGCCGCTCGCGCCGGCGGAGCCGATCCTCGCCCGGGAGGCGGCCGGCAGCCTGCGGAGGCTTCGCTCCGAGTCGCTCGACCTGTACTACGCCCACTGGCCGAACCCGTTCGTCTCCGAGCGTCGCGTCATGCAGTCCGTGCGCCCGCTGGTCGAGGCCGGTCTCGTCCGGCGGGTCGGCGTGTCCAACTACTCGCTCGCCCAGTGGCAGGCCGCCGAACGGGCGCTTCGCCACCCGGTCGTCGCGAACCAGGTCCCGTTCAGCCTCGTTCGTCCCGGCGCCGCCGCGGACCTCGTGCCGTGGGCGGCGGCACACGACCGGCTCGTCGTCGCGTACTCACCCATCGGGCAGGGCGTGCTGACGCGCGTGGGCAACGACGGCGAGCGCGTCAATGGCGTCCGCCGCGTTAACCCGCTGTTCCGAGGCGCCGCCGCCGAACGGCTGCTGCCGCTGCAGGTCGCCATCCGCGAGATCGCCCGCGCGCACGACGCGACCCCCGCGCAGGTCGCCCTCGCCTGGGTCATCGGGCATCCGAACACGGTCGCGATCCCCGGCGCCCGCACGCTCGACCAGCTCGTGGCCAACGCCGAGGCCGCGGACCTCGCCCTCAGCGACGACGACCGCGCCCGTCTCACCGAGGCGAGCGCCGTCTTCGCCTAGCCTGTCCTCGCGGACGGGCGCCTCCCTCGACGCCCGCCTGCGGCACGCGAATCGCGGACCTGAGGTCACGTCCCGGCACGCCGGATGGACCCTTGTCGCGCGGACGCGATCGGTCGACGCTCGCCAGATGCAGCCCGCAGACCCGCGAACCGAGGTCGAGGCTCCGGTCCGGCACGCCCTGGTGCGGATCGTCGCGCGCGGCTTCGTCCTCGTCGGCGTCACGCTCGCGCTCGTCCTCTGCCCGGCGATCCCGGGGCTGCACGAGGCCGCCGACACCGTTGCGATCGTCGTCGTGGCGCTGCTCTACCTGTACGCGCTCGTGATCGCGGTTGAGCGACGGGTCAGGGCCCCGCTTGATCCCCGGGTCCGGGCGAACGCGTGGTACAAGGCCCGCGAGATCGACGATGGAGACGCGATGCTCGCGCTCGTGATCGCGGGCTGGGTGCCCGTGGCGCTCGCCGCGGCGCTCGTCGTGATGGTCTGGCCGCACCTCAACGATCCGAACCCCCAGCTCCGCGGGGCCTGGGCCGTGATCGCCCTGCCCCAGATCGTCGCGTCCTGGCTGTTCGCGTCCACCGCCTGGCTGGACTCCTGCCGCGACGAGCTCGCCCGCGCGATCGGGGAGGCCGAGCGCCGGTTCCGGAACTACTGGGCGAACGTCGGCCGCTAGGCTCCGACCGGGGACGTGAAGGCGCCCCGGGGCGGATGCCGCCGGGGCGTCGGAGTGCGGTGCGGGTGCGCGGATCGGGCGAGACGACCGCAGTCCCCGCCGGTCAGCCGGGCGTGTCGAGGCCGTCCTGGATCGTGACCCGGAGGTCGCCGGCGGAGATCGGCCCGTCGTACTCGAGGACGAGGATCCGGTCGAACGGCATCGAATCGCCGTCGTGCTCGGGCTGGACGAGCACCAGGCCCGTCCCGGCCTCGTCGACGAACAGCGCGAGCGCGTTGTCGCCGGGGATGTCCGACCAGGTCAGCCGGATCGTCCGGTCGTCGACGTTCTCGACCCTGACCTCGTACGGCGCGACGGTCGCGCCGTCACCGGGGTTCCCGGACGAGGCGCCGATGATCCGGTCGCTCCGGTCCACGATGTCCACGTAGACGTCGTGGCCGGTGGCGTTGTCGAGGTCCACCTTGACGGGCATGTCGTCGTCGTTGCCGGGGTCGACCGGTGCCGGCGTGATCACCGGGACCGGCGTGATCACCGGCGTCGGTGACACGGGCGACCCGGTCGGGGTCGGGCTGGTCGGGAGCGTCGGGCTCGGGGTCGAGCCGGGCGTGGCGCCGGGGCCGCCGGCGACGGCGCCGCTGCAGGCGGCGAGGGCGACGGCGACGAGGGCCGCCGCGGTGATGGTGATGAGCTTCGAGTTGCGGGGCATTGGGGTTCATTCCTTCCGGTGTGGCGCACCCAGGCGTTTCGGTGCGTCTCGAGAGGTATGAGGGGCGGGCGTGGCCGGTTCTTCAACCGAATCGACCCTCGCCCCGCGATCGAGTACGTTCGTCGTGGCGGCCTGCGTCATCCGTCCCGGATGCCGCCCGTCGCCGTCCCCGCGGCCGTCCCCGCGCGTCCTCCCTGTCGCCGTCCCAGCGCGGGGGAAGCCCTCCTCCGCCAGCTACCACCCGCAGTGGTGATACGCCACGATTCGACCGAATTTGCTGACACCGACCAACGGAGGTGGTGTTCGGCCATGTCGATCCGGCGCTGAGCCCACTGGACGCGGTCGCAGGGCCAGATCCACGCTCGCGTCGGAAGGCGGACGCCCCCGTTTCATGGCCGAACCGTGTCAATGTCTCGCCTGTCACCAGCCCTGTTGGTGTTTGTCACGACGTCGGCCGGAGGCAGGCGTGCGCGACGACCGAGCCGGGCCGAGAGAGGGCCCCGGGCTCGGGGAGGTGCCCAGGCCAGGATCGCCCGCGGCGGCGGCGTTGGCGGCGTGAAGCCACGGGTGAGCGGCGGCTGCTAGCCTCGGGGCGTGCCCCGACTCGAGCCTGAACGCCTCCTCGACGACCTCGATCCAGAGCAGCGCGAAGCCGTGCTCGCGACGAGCGGACCGGTGGCGATCCTCGCCGGCGCGGGGACGGGCAAGACACGGGTGATCAGCCGGCGGACGGCATACGCGATCGGGACCGACGTCGTGCCGCCGGACCAGGTGCTCGTCGTCACGTTCACCGAGAAGGCGGCTGGCGAGATGGTCGCGCGCCTCAGGCAGCTCGGCCTGCCCGGCGTCACCGCGCGGACGTTCCACGCGCACGCGCTGTCGATGCTCCGCCACTTCTGGCCGTCACGCCACGACGGGCGTCCGATGCCGGAGCTGCTGGACTCCAAGCTCCCGATCATCGGCCGGCTCGCGCGCCAGCTGCCCGGGCACTACCGCTTCACCCCGGCCAAGGACCTCGCCGACGAGATCGAGTGGGCGAAGTCCCGCCGCGTGCCCCCGTCCACCTACGCGCCGGCCGCCGCCGCCGACGGCCGCGAGCCGCCGATCCCGGTCGACCTGTTCGTCCGCACCTACGAGGGCTACGAGCGCGCCAAGGCCCGGGCCGGCCGGATCGACTTCGACGACCTCCTCGTGGAGACGGCGACGCTGCTCGAGGAGGACGACGCGGCAGCCGCCACCGTCCGCGCCCGGAAGCGCTGGTTCAGCGTGGACGAGTACCAGGACACGAGCCCGCTCCAGCAGCGCCTCCTCGAGCTGTGGCTGGGCGAGTCGCGTGACCTGTGCGTCGTCGGGGACGAGGACCAGACGATCTACTCGTTCACCGGGGCGAGCTCGGGCTTCCTCACGTCCTTCGCCGCGCGCTGGCCCGGCGCCCGCGAGATCGCGCTCGTCCGCAACTACCGGTCCACCCCGCAGGTACTGGCGCTCGCCAACCGGCTGCTCGCCGCCGAGGGCCGGACGAAGCGCCTCGAGGCGACCCGCGGCGACGGCCCGGAGCCCGCGATCTCGAAGCACCCGTCGGCGGAGGCCGAGCTCGACGCGCTGGTGGCCGGCATCCGGGCCCGGCTGGGGGAGGGGATCGCGCCCGCCGAGATCGCGGTCCTCGTGCGGATGAACGCCCAGCTCGCGCCGATCGAGGAGGCGCTCACCCGGGCCGGCGTCGCGTACGTGGTCCGCGGGCTCCGGTTCTACGACCGCCCGGAGGTGCGGGCCGCGGTCGCGAGCCTGCGCCGCCAGCCGCAGATCGAGGCCATCGGCGTCCGACTCACCAACGCCATCAAGGAGCGCTGGGCCGACGCGGTGGGCTTCGAGGAGGACGGCGCCGCCGAGGGGGACGAAGCCCGGGAGCGGCAGGCGTCGCTCGAGACGCTGCTCGCGATCGTGCAGGGCGTGGTCCGGGCGGACGCCGCCGCCGGCGTCGGGAGGGTGATCGAGGAGCTGGAGGCCCGGGCCGCGCACGAGAAGGCGGGATCCGCGGACGGCGTGAACCTCCTGACCCTTCACCGGGCGAAGGGTCTGGAGTGGGACGCGGTGTTCCTCCCGGCGCTCGAGGAGGGCAACCTGCCGATCCGCCAGGCGCTCGACGACGACACAGCGCTCGCGGAGGAGCGCCGCCTGCTGTACGTGGGGCTCACCCGGGCGCGCGTGCACCTCGCGCTATCGTGGGCGGAGCGGCGCGAGACCCGCGGCCGGGAGAGCCGCCGTCAGCCCAGCCGGTTCGTGCTCGACCTCCGCCCGCGACCCGCGCCCGGTTCGCGTGTCCGGGAGCTACCGGGGCCCGCCGTGCCTCGCGCGGTGCCCAAGCCGCGCCGCGGGGACACCGGGGACCCCGACGATCCGGTGTTCGCCGCCCTCCGCGAGTGGCGGACCGGCGATCGCGCGGGACGAGGCGATGCCGCCGTACGTGATCGCCCACGACGCGACGCTCGCGGCGATCGCCGAGGCGCGACCGCGGTCGCTGGCCGCGCTCCGGCGCGTCAAGGGCATGGGCCCGGCGAAGCTCGAGCGCTACGGCGACGAGATCCTCGCGGTGCTGGAGCGCGTCGCCGACGGGTGAGCGGGCCTCAGGCGGCGAGGTCCCGGCGCCGGAACGCGACGATGGCGGCGACCCAGCTCCCGATCGCGATCACCGCGAACAGCGCCGTGTCGCCGATCGGCAGGTAGCCGTCGTCGATGATCTTCGTCGTGGGGAAGTGGTTCCACGCGGTGAACGGGCCGATCCAGGCCCAGTCGGACGAGATGCCGGTCACGATGAACATCGCGTACATCACGACCAGCGCGCCGCCGACGATCGCCGAGGTCATCCCGCGGCTGAGCGTGAGCACCGCGCACAGCGTCACCGGGCCGGCGATCGCACACCCGAAGGCGAATGCCAGCACGGCGGCGACCCCGAACCGGCCGAGGTCGAACTCGGCGCCGACGAGCCGCCCGGCCGCCCACAGGCCGAGCACCGCGGCGGCGGCGAGCACCGCCATCACCAGCACCTGGGCCCCGATGGACGCGGCGAGATAGCGGGTCCGCGACAGCCGGGTCGAGAGCGGCAGGTCCAGGAACCCGCGATCGAGGTCCACCGCGGTCGAGCGCGTCCCGGCGAGCATCGCGGCGGCCGCGGCGATGATCGGCCACAGCCAAGAGGCGATGTAGGTCGTGAAGAAGATGCCCGGATCGGCGAGGCTGCCGGTCATCCCGAAGGCGGCGAGGAACTCCTTGGGGAACATCTCCATGTACGCCCGCATCGCGGCGTCGCTCTCCTCCATGATCGGCCACATGAGGCCCATGACGGCCCCGTAGCTGACCAGCGTGATCACGAGCGCGATGAGCAGCGAGCGGTTGCGCCGCATCTCGAGGCCGAAGGGGGTCATGCCGGCACCTCCTCGGGCGTCGGGGTGCTGGCTGCGTCGTCGCGGTAGTAGCGCAGGAACAGGTCCTCGACGTCGGGCGTGGTGATCGCGACATCCGTGACGACGTGCGCCGCGATCCGCGCGAGCATCGGGTTCACGTCGCCGCGGACCATGAGGTGAACCTCGCGCCCGGTCACCGCGACGACCTCCACGTTGGGCAGGTCGAAGGCACCCGGCCGCGGCGGCTCCGCGAGGACGAGGTTCACCGAGCGCCAGTGCGTGCCCAACAGCTCGCCCACGGTGGACACATCGACGATCCGGCCGTCGCGGATGATCGCGACGCGGTCGCATGCCCGCTCCACCTCGACGAGGTTGTGGCTGGACAGGAACAGCGTCTTACCCTCGGCCCGCGCTTCCGCGGCCAGGGCGAGGAACTCACGCTGGAGGAGGGGATCGAGCCCGCTCGTCGGCTCGTCGAGCACGAGCAGCGTCTCCCGGCCCATGAACGCGGCGATGACGCCGATCTTCTGGCGGTTGCCGCGCGACAGGCGCTTGATCTGGACGGTCGGGTCGAGCTCCAGGCGCTCCCCGAGCATCCGCCATGCGCCCTTCGGCAGGCCCCGGAGGCGCGCGAGGTAGTCCAGCTGCTCGGCCGCCGTCAGCTCGCCGAGGAACCCCGGGTCGGAGCCGAGGTAGCCGACGTTCGCATGGATCCGCGGGGCGTCGTCGAACGCGTCCCGCCCGAACACCCGGATCGTGCCCGCGGTCGGCCGAAGGAAGCCCACGAGCAGGCGGATCGTGGTCGTCTTGCCAGCCCCATTCGGGCCGAGGAACCCGTACGCCTCGCCCTCGGCGACCTCGAACGCGACGTCGACCACGCCCCGCCGCTTGCCGTAGAACTTGGTGAGGCCATCAGCCTCGATGATCGTGGAGGTCATCGGGCCCCCTTCCACTGTCCGCGACGCCGCGCTGCGTCGCCCCGCCGCGCCCGTCGTCCGGCGCGCGCCACACCGGCGGGCGTTGCCCGCCGCGAACCACCGGAATCCTCGGCTGCGGCGGCGCGAGACGGGAAGGGGCGTCCGGCCCGATCGGGCGGGCCACGCGGTTCACCGCGCCGCGTGCCCGGCGGCGGGTCCCGCGGCCGGTCAGCGGGCGGCGTGGGCCGCCGCGATCGCCTGGCGTGCGCGTGCCTCGTGCGGGCCGAGCGGCGCGTTGACGCGGATCGTCTCCACGCGCATGTCGAACCACGGCGCGGGCTCGTCGGCCCACTGGACACGCAGTCGCGTCGGATGGGCGATGCCGTCTCGCCAGTGCCACTCCCCGTACTCTGCACGCCAGCCGACCTTCGGCGTGCCGACTTCCCGGTACCGGTCCGCGGTGAACGAGACCGGGAACGGCGTGCGCTCCGGATCGAACTGGAGGGTCACCAGCTCGACGCCACCGTGGAACGGGAGCCCGACGATGGCTTCCCGGTCGCCGACGGGGGTCCAGCGCATCCCGGGGAGCAGGTCCCACGCCGTGGGGAACAGCAGCGACTGGCACCACAGCGCCAGGAACGTCCCCTGGTCGATCTCGTGACCGGTCGCCGCCTCCTTCCCGATGACGGTGATACCGGTGCCGTCGACGAGCGCGTCGAGCCCGCGGACCGCGGTCAACGGGCCGACCCCGATGCGGATGTCGTTGACGTACCCGCGGCCGAGGTCGAAGCGCATGGTCGTGTCGCCCCGCAGTCGCAGCCGCCCGCGGCGCATGCGAACGGGTCCCGAGACGACCAGGGTCTCGATCGGGTCAGTGCCGGCCGGCCACGCGACCTCGAGCCAGCGGACCACGGGGAGCGGGAGCTCCGTTGACCTGCGGTCCTCGATGAGCAGGGTCATGGTGAGATGGTGGCCGCGCGGTCCGTCAGCGCACAGGCCCGTTCGTCACCCGGTGCATGGCCGGTGGGATGCGATGGCGCCCCACGTGGCGCACCGCCGGGGGCCGAGTGGCCCCCGCTCGCGTGCCTCTACCCGGTGCCGCCACCCGGCCACCCCGCACGCTCGTCAGACGTTCACCGGGAGAGCGCGACGCGAGCCCGCGGGGTGGGTGGACGCGGCACGGACATGGCCAGTAGCGTGATGGGCCGGCCGTGGCCGGTCAGACGCTCGCCACGAGAGCGCACGATCGCGTCGTCGCGCGGTGACACGCTCCAACGCTCGGCGGGAGAGCGTCTGAGCACGGCGCGCCTCCCGGACGCGTGTCGCGTCCACCGGGAGAGCGTGCGACGAGCGCCGCCCGAACGGCGTTCGCCGGGAGCGCGTCTGACAACGATCGCCCGCTCATGCAGGCCTCGCCGGTCGGCATACACGCCCCGGCACCACGCGCCCGCCACCGACCGACCTACGCGACCGGGTCGAGCGCCTCCTCGAACTGGGACGAGTAGAGCTCGTGGTAGAAGCCGCGGCGAGCGAGGAGCGCCTCGTGCGTGCCGTGCTCCACGATCCGTCCTGACTGCATCACGAGGATCACGTCCGCATCCCGGATCGTGGACAGCCGGTGGGCGATGACGAACGACGTCCGTCCCTCCATCAGCCGTTTCATCGCCCGCTGGATGAGCACCTCGGTGCGCGTGTCCACCGACGAGGTCGCCTCGTCGAGGATGAGGATCGGCGGGTCGGCGAGGAACGCGCGGGCGATCGTCAGCAGCTGCTTCTCGCCCGCCGAGACGTTCGTCGCATCGTCGTCGAGGACCGTGTCGTACCCGTCGGGCAGCGTCCGGACGAAGTGGTCGACGTGCGCGGCGTCCACGGCGGCCTCGAACGCCTCCTCGGACAGGGTGCCCGCATCGGCCCCGTAGGCGATGTTCTCGCGGATCGTGCCGTTGAACAGCCACGCGTCCTGGAGGACCATCCCGAACGTCCGGCGCAGGTTGTCGCGTGTCAGCTCGCGGGTCTCGATCCCGTCGACCGTGATCCGCCCCTGGTCCACGTCGTAGAAGCGCATGAGCAGGTTGACGAGCGTCGTCTTGCCCGCGCCAGTCGGGCCGACGATCGCCACCGTCTGGCCGGGTTCCACGACGAGCGACAGGTCCTCGATCAGCGGCTTGTCCGGCTCGTACCGGAACGCGACGTCCTCGAACGTCACCCGGCCGGCGGCCGGCTCCACGAGCACGCGCGGCGTGGCCGGGTCGGGGATCTCCTCGGCCTCGTCGAGCAGCTCGAACACCCGCTCCGCGGACGCGACCGCGCTCTGGAGGACGTTCGTGATCGAGGCGGCCTGGATGATCGGCATCGTGAACTGGCGGGAGTACTGGATGAACGCCTGCACGTCGCCGAGGCTCATCTGGCCGTTCGCCACCCGGATGCCGCCGATGACGCAGATCGCGACGTAGTTGAGGTTCGAGATGAACGTCATCGCCGGCTGGATCATCCCGGAGATGAACTGCGCCTTGTAGCTCGCCTGGTAGAGCGCCTCGTTCTCGCGGTCGAAGACCTCGATCGCCTGCTCCTGGCGGCCGAACAGCTTCACGATCGCGTGTCCCGTGTGCATCTCCTCGACATGCCCGTTGAGGTCGCCCGTCTTCGCCCACTGGGCCGCGAACTGCACCTGCGAGCGCTTCGCGATCACCACGACGACGACCATCGACACCGGCACCACGAGCACCGAGATGAACGCGAGCAGCGGGCTGATCGTGAGCATCATGATCAGCACGCCGATGACCGTGAGCACCGAGGTGATCAGCTGGGTCAGGCTCTGCTGGAGCGTCTGGCTGATGTTGTCGATGTCGTTGGTGACGCGGGACAGCGTGTCGCCGCGGGACTGCCGGTCGAAGTAGGCGAGCGGCAGGCGGCCGAGCTTCTGGTCCACGCGGCGCCGGAGCCGGTACACGGTCCGCTGCGTGACGCCGGCCATGATGTACGCCTGTGCCCAGGCGAAGATGGAGCTGGCGAGGTAGATCAGGGTCACCAGCCCGAGCAGCTGCGCGAGGAGCTCGAAGTCCACGCCCACGCCCGGGACGACGTTGTCCATGCTCGCGAGCATGTCGGCGAGGTTGTCCTCGCCCTGCGCCCGCAGGACCTCGGCGATCTGGTCGGAGGTCATGCCCTCGAACGCCGGGACCTCGCCCAGCTGGTTGCCGACCGCGCCCTCGAAGATGACGTTCGTCGCCTCGCCCAGGATCTTCGGCCCGAGGATCGCGAACGTCACGCTCACCACGCCGAGCACGAGCACCGCGACGACGAGCCAGCGTTCCGGGGCGAGCTCGCCGAGCAGCCGCCGGAAGGACGTCCGGAAGCTCCGGGCCTTCTCGGTCGGCATCATCATCGCCATGTGCGGCGGCCCGCTCGCCGGGTCCGCTGCCGGGCCGCGGCCGGCCGCCCATCGGGACCGGTCCGCCCGCCGCCGCCGTGCCGGCCCGCCGGGCCGCTCACGCGACCTCCTCCTCGGTCACCTGGGACAGGACGATCTCGCGGTACGTCTCGCACGTCCGCATCAGCTCATCGTGGGTGCCGATGCCCGCGATCCCGCCGTCCTCGAGGACGACGATCCGGTCCGCGTGGAGGATCGTGCCCACTCGCTGCGCGACGATGATCACGGTCGCGTGGCCGAGCTCCCGTGCCAGCGCGGCGCGCAGCCGCGCGTCGGTCCGGAAGTCGAGCGCCGAGAAGCTGTCGTCGAAGACGTAGATGTCGGGGCGCTTGACGAGCGCCCGGGCGATCGCGAGACGCTGGCGCTGGCCGCCCGAGACGTTCGTCCCGCCCTGCGTGATCGGGGCCTCCAGCCGATCCTCCATCTCCTCCACGAACTCGCGGCCCTGCGCGATGTCCAGCGCCTGCCACAGCGCCTCGTCGGTCGCGTGCTCGTCGCCGTAGCGCAGGTTGGAGGCGACCGTCCCGCCGAACAGGAACGCCCGCTGCGGGACGACGCCGATCCGCCGCCACAGGTCCTGGCGGTCCATCGCGCGGACGTCGACCCCGTCGATCTCGACGCTGCCGCCGGTCGCGTCGTAGAAGCGGGGGAGGAGGTTGACGAGCGTGGACTTGCCGCTCCCCGTGGAGCCGACGATGGCCGTGGTCTCGCCGGGCCTGGCCTCGAACGTGATGTTCCGGAGCACCGGCTCCTCGGCGCCCGGGTAGCCGAACGTGACGTCGCGGAACGCGACCAGCCCGGACCGGATCGGGGACACGGCGGACGCCGGGTCCGGGTCGGCGATGGAGGGCTCCTCGTCGAGCACCTCCCGAATCCGGCCGGCGGAGACGGCGGCCCGCGGGACCATCACGAACATGATCACCGCGGTCATGATCGCGAACAGGATCTGGATGATGTACTGGAGGAACGCGGTCAGGTTGCCGATCGGCATCTCGCCGCTGTCCACGCGGTAGGCGCCCAGCCACAGGACCGCCACCGTGCTCAGGTTCATGATCGCCATGAGCGCGGGCATCGTGATCGCGAACAGGCGGTTGACGCGCAGCCCGGTGTCCATGAGGTCGAGGCTCGCCTCGTCGAAGCGCCGCTCCTCGTGCTCCGTGCGCACGAACGCGCGGATGACGCGCACCCCCGCGAGCGTCTCGCGCATCACGAGGTTGATCCGGTCGAGCTTGCGCTGCATCGCCTGGAACAGCGGGATCGCGCGGCTCATCACGTAGCCGATGAGCACCATCATGATCGGGATGATCACGAGCAGGATGCCGGTGAGCGGGATGTCCTGGCGCATGGCCATGATCAGCCCGCCGACCATCATGATCGGGGCCGAGATCATCATGTTCAGGGCCATCAGGACGAGGTGCTGGAGCTGCTGGACGTCGTTCGTGTTGCGGGTGATGAGGCTCGCCGCGCCGAAGTGGTTGACCTCCACCTGGCTGAACATCTCGACCTTGCGGAAGATCCCGCTCCGGACGTCGCGACCGAAGCCCATCGACACGCGGGCGCTCCAGTAGACGCTGATGATCGAGGCGATCATCAGGGCGAAGGTGACGACGAGCATCACGCCGCCGGTCCGCAGGATGTAGTCCGTGTCGCCCGTGGCCACCCCGTTGTTGATGATGTCGGCGTTGAGCTCCGGCAGGTACAGGTTCGTGATCGCCTGGACGAGCAGCAGCACGAGCACGAACGCGATCGCCACCCGGTAGCGGGGCAGGTACTCCCGGAAGATCTGGATCACGGGTGCTCCCCGTGGGCGTGCCCGTGCTCGGCGGCGAGGCGCTCGTGGAGGCGCTCCCGGCCGCGACGCATCGCGCGCGCGCCGAGGAGGAAGCCCGCGAGTTCCTCGTCGCTCAGCTCGTCCAGGACCGCGGCGAGCTTCTCGCGGCGATCGGCAGCGATCCCGTTGACCATGTCCCGACCCTCGTCCGTGAGCGCGACCCGTACGACCCTGCGGTCCTCGTCGTCGCGCTGGCGGGTCACGAGCCCGCGCTGCTCCATGCGGTCGACGATCCCGGTCGTGCTCGCCTGGCTCACGTCGAGGCTCTCCGCGAGGACCCGCATCGGGATCGGGCCGTCGGTGTCGAGGACGGTGAGGACGTGGAGGTGGACGAGGCTGAGGGGGCCGCCCGGCCACCGCCGCAGGCCGCGCATCATCGCTGCCGGTGAATGGGCGACGAGCTCCTCGAGGAGCTCAGCCTTCAGCTGGTCACGGTCCATCGGGAGGGATAGCCCTTCGTGAGGGGTAGATGTTCAACGTGGCGTGAAGGATATGACCCGGACACCCGTCTGTCCAGCGCCCGGTTTGCACGTGTCTCGCTCGTGCCGCCGCCGGCGTGGCGTGCCGGATCAGGCCGTGGCGGCTCCGTGCGTCGCGAACGCCACCGTCTCCACGGGACGGAGGCCCAGCGCCACCTCGTCGCCCACGGACAGCAGTCGGGCGGCGTGCCCCGCCTCGACCCACAGGCGCAGGCCGTCGTCGAGGGCGACCTCGTAGTGGAGCTCCGCGCCGGCGAACCGGCGGGCGAGGATGCGCGCGCGGATCGGCGCCGAGACGTCCATCGCGGCGGCCGCGCTCGAGCCCCACGGCTCGAGGTCCACGTGCTCGGGCCTGACGACGATGAGGCCGCGGACCGCCTCGTCAGGCCTCGCGACGAGCCGGATGCGGCCGAGCACCGTCTCGGCCACGACGCCGTCGAGCGACGCCGGCACGAGGTTCGCGACACCCACGAACGTGGCGACGAACGGCGTCGCCGGCTGCGCGTAGATGACCTCCGGCGACCCGACCTGGTCCACGGACCCGCGCCGCATCACCGCGACCCGGTCGGCCACGGTCAGCGCCTCGGCCTGGTCGTGGGTCACCAGCAGCGCCGACGCGCCGGTCACGTCGAGCACGCGACGCAGTTCGGCCCGAAGCTGGGTCCGCAGGCCCAGGTCGAGATTCGCGAACGGCTCGTCGAGCAGCACCACCTCGGGTCGCGGGGCGAGGGCCCGCGCGAGGGCCACCCGCTGCTGCATCCCGCCCGAGAGCTCGTGCGGTCGGGACGGGCCGGCATCGGGCAGCCCGACGAGCTCGAGCAGCTCCGCGACCCGTCCCGCACGTGCCGATGCCGACTCGCCGCGGAGCCCGAATGCGACGTTCTCGGCCACCGACAGGTGCGGGAACAGCGCGACGTCCTGGAACACCATCCCGATCCGTCGCCGTTCGGGCGGCACGAAGGCATCCGGGCCCTCCACGAGATCCCCGCCGATCTCCACGGTCCCGGCATCGGGCCGGCCCAGCCCCGCGACCGCGCGCAGGAGCGTCGTCTTGCCGCAGCCGGACGGCCCGAGGAGCGCGAGCGTCTCGCCGCGCCGCAGGTCCATGTCCAGCCCGTCGAGCGCGACGACGGGGCCGAAGGCCTTCCGGAGCCCCCGAATGCGCACGACCGGGTCCGCCGTCTCGATGATCCTCATGCCCGCTCCTCGCCGCGGAGCAGGAACGTCACCGACACGAGCGACAGGGCGACGAGCAGGAGGGCGGACGGCGCCGCCCGGGTGTAGAACCCTTCGCCGACCGCGCCCCACACGGACGTCGCGAGCGTCGTGAACCCGGTCGGCGCGAGGATGAGCGTCATCGGCAGCTCCTTCGCCGTGGTCAGGAACACGAGCGCCGCGCCGGCGACGAGGGCCGGGCGCAGGAGCGGCAGCGTGACCGCCCGGAACGCGTCGAGGGGCCGCCGGCCGAGGACGCGTGCCGACTCCTCGAGGCTTGGGGAGATGGAGCGCAGCCCGTCGCGCATCGGCGCGAGCGCCTGCGGCAGGAACCGCACGGCGTACGCGAGCGCGAGCAGCGCGAGCGTCTGGTACAGGAACGGGACCACCTGCGACGCGAAGAACACGACCGCGAGCGCGACGACGATGCCCGGCAGCGCGTACGTCGTAAGCGAGGCGGCCTCGACCGCGGAGGCCGCCCGGCCCGGCCAGCGTGCCACGAGGAGCGCCACCGGCGCCGCCAGGACGATGGCGACGACGACGGCGGCCACCCCGGCGAGGAGCGTGTTCCATGCGGCTCCCGGCACGAGGCGCAGCGGCTCGCCGTTGGCGAGACCCTCGGCGAGCCACGCGACGAGGGTTGCCACCGGCAGGACGAGGGCGAGGCCGACCACGGCGAGGCAGAAGAGGACGGCGGGCCACCGCCAGCGCCCGAGCTCGATGACCGGCATCGGGCGCGCCCGCGAGCGCGCGACGGCCGGCGGGCGGCGCGACCGCAGCCACGCCTCGCCCAGCGTGACCGCGAGCGCCAGGAACGCGAGGATCAAGGCCAGGACCGCGGCCAGCGACCGGTCGAAGGTCGCCCGGTACTGGACGTAGATCGCGCGGGAGAGGGAGTCGAACTGGAGCAGCGACACGGAGCCGAAGTCTGCCAGCGCGTAGAGAATCGCGAGCAGGGCGCCCGCGGCGACGGGCGGGACGAGGATCGGCAGGACCACCCGGCGGAACGCGCGCCGGTCGTCGTCGCCGAGCGTGCGGGCCGCATCGAGGAGCGCGGGGTCGAGGCGGACGACCGCGGCCCGCACAGCCAGGGTGACGTACGGGTACGTCGCCAGGGTCAGAACGAGCACGGCGCCGGGGAGCCCGTAGATCTCGGGAAGGGTCTCGACGCCGAACGGGGCGAGGAGCGTCGCCAGCGTGCCCGTCGGCCCGAACATCCCGATCACCGCGAACGCGAGGACGTACGACGGCACGGCGAGGGGCACGACAACCAGGACGGCGACGGTGCGCCGGAAGGGCAGGTCCGTGCGTGCCGTCAGCCACCCGAGCGGCAGGCCGATCGCGATCGAGCCCGCTCCGACGAGCAGCGCCATGACGAGCGTGTTGAGCACCACCTGGGCCGTTCGGGCGCGGAACACGAGATCGAGCGAATCGTCCGCGACGCCCGTTGCGCGGATCGCGAGATACACGAGCGGGGTGATCGCGAGCAGCGCGACGACGACCCCCGCGGCAAGCAGCGGCAGCGGGGGTCGGGGGTGGTGGAGCCTCGGCCGCCGGGCGCGGACCGAGGCGAGGGAGACGGCCACCTAGAGGACGCCGGCCTCCTGCATCAGCCGCAGGGTGCCCTCGAGGTCGTCGAGATCGGACAGGTCGAGGTCGGGGGCCTGGATCTCGGCGAGGGCGGGGAGCCGGTCGTCGGCGGCGATCCCGTCCCGCAGCGGGTATTCGAACGTCTCGGTCGCGAAGTACGTCTGCGCCTCCTCGTCGAGCAGGAAGCGGACGAGCGCCTCGGCCGCCGCCGGGTGATCCGCGGTGCCCATGATCCCGGCCCCGGCGACGTTCACGAGCGCTCCCGGATCGCCGTTGGCGAAGAAGTGGTTGGCGACCGGGTAGTCCTCGCCGGCCTCCTGCTGGGCCTGGAACAGGTAGTAGTGGTTGATCAGCGCGACGTCGACCTCGCCGGCGCGGACGGCCTCGAGCGCGGCGCTGTTGCCCTCGTAGACGCGGGGCTCGTTCGCGACCATCGCCTCGAGCCACGCCTTCGTCGCGTCGTCGCCGAGCGTCTGGCGGAGCGCCGTGACGAACGTCTGGAAGCTCGCGTTCGTGGGCACCCAGCCGACGCGGCCCTTCCACGCCGGGTCCGCGAGATCCTGGACCGAGGCGGGGAGGTCCGACGCCTGCAGCTCGCGGGTGTCGTAGGCAAGGACGCGGGCCCGGCCGGTCACGCCGACCCAGTCCCCGGCATCGGCGCGGAACCGGGGATCGACCTGGTCGAGGACGTCCTGCGGCAGCGCGACGAGCCGTCCCTCCTTGCCCAGCGCGCCCAGCGCGCCGCCGTCCTGCGAGAAGAACACGTCGGCGGGGCTGTTGTCACCTTCCTCGAGGATCGTCGCGGCGAGCTCGCTGGTGCCGGCATACCGGATCTCGACGTCCACGCCGGTCGCCTGCTCGAAACGCTCGATGATCGGCCCGACGAGCTCCTCGCTGCGGCCGGAGTAGACGACGACCTTCTCCTCGAGCGATGCGGCCGCCGACGCCGCCGGCGAGCGTGTAGCCTGTTCAGTGGCGGCCCCGGGCTCCACGGCGGTTCCTGGCGAGCCGCAGGCACCGGCCACGAGGGCCATGCCGATGGCGACGGCGGCGAGCGAGAGCGGGGAGCGGGACCAGCGGGACAACCAGGGACCTCCTGACGGGGCTCGGGACGCGGTGGTATGCCCCAGGATCGTAGTGGTTGTCCCTGCAATTGACAAGCGCCCTTGCTGCTGCGTGTAAGGCGGCCTTGCTCCCGCCCTCCAGCGCGAGGGTCAGGGCGCGGCCGGCGAGGCCGACGGGACCTCCGCCGCGAGCACGGCAACGGTGACCTGTGACGCGTCGACGGGCACGGCGAACTGCAGCAGCAGCCGGCGGTCCAGGGCGAGGGTGTCACCGACGCAGGCCGGGGAGGCGAGGGTCATCGACGTCGTCGTCTCGATCGTCAGCGCGTACTCGATGTCGCATACCGAATCGGTCCAGGTCAGGAGCAGCGTCCGCTCGTCGATGTTCTCCGCTCGGACCTCGCCGGCGGGCACCGAACCGCCGTCGGCCGGCGTGCCGGTGCGGGCGTCGACGAGCAGCCCGCTCGCATCGGTGACCGAAACGACCATCGCCGCGCCTGTGCCGGTCTGCAGCCCCACGCGGATCGGGAACGATGGCCGGGGCGAGCCATCGGTGCTGGGCGACGGGGAGGCGGGCGCGCTCGGCCCGGCGGTCGGCTCTGGGACGACCGGCGGGAGGTCGCCGCGCTGGCTGCCGACGAGCGCAACCCCGAGCGCCGCGAGGATGACGAGCGCCAGGGTCGCGAACACGGGGACCGGCGCCACGCCGAACACCGACACCCGGCCCGCCATCGGATCCCGGCGGAGGAACGCGAGGGGATCGGGGCGGCGTGGGTGCGCTCGGGCGTGCTGGACCGCCGTCGCGAGCACCGGCTCCGGGGTCCGCGCGGGTCCCTCGGCGAGCCACTCGCCGAGCAGGACGTCGAGGTCGTCGCGCGGGGTCATGCCGGTCGCTCCGTGTCGGGTGTGGCGGCACCGGCGCCAGCCCTCGCGTCGGCCTCCAACGCGGAACGGAGCGCCCGGGTCGCGTAGTGGACCCTCGAACCCGCCGTGCCCACCGGGACGCCGAGCACGTCCGCGATCTCCGCGAGCGAGAGACCCGCGTAGTGCTGCAGCACGAGGACCGCCCGCTGCTCCATGGGTGAGCCTGCGGAACCCCCGCTCGAGCTGGTCGCGATCGGCGATCGCACGGTACTGGTCGGGGGCGGGGGAGGCATCGTTGTCGTCGGGGAGAAGCGCCACCCTGGACCCGCGCCGCTCCCGGCGCGACTCGGCCACGGCCGCCCGCACGACGAGGCGGTACGTCCAGGCCTCGAAGCGATCGGGATCGCGGAGGCGCGGGAGCTCGTCCCAGATGGTCACCAGCACCTGCTGCACGGCATCCTCGGCGAGGTATTGGTCGCGCAGGACCCGGTACGCGATCGCGTACAGGCGATCGGACGAGCGTCGGATGATGGCCTCGAAGGCGGCGGTCTCACCCCGCTGCGCCCGTTCGACCAGCTCGCGCACCAGGCTCCTTCGTGCGTCCGGCGACCGGACCTCGGTCGCTCACCGGGTATGAGCCGCGGTCCGCCGCCATTCTTCAATGTTCGGACCGCACTCCGCGAGTCGGCAGTGACTCAGCATGCCCCGACTCGTGCGTGACCACGTGGCCAAGGTCGCGTTTCGCCACCTGATCGTGCACGGAGGCAGCCCGGATGAGTCCACGGTGACTCGACGGACGCGACGGACGCGACGGACGCGACGGACGCGACGGTCGCGCGGGACCGGACCTCGTTACCCCGCGATCGACTTCCGGAAGCGCCACACGGCGAGCGTCATCAGCACGACCCCGAACCCGACGAGCACGGCGAGGTTCGTCGCGACCGTGTCGATCCCGCCGCCGTCACGGATCAGCGACTGGAGCCCGAGCAGCGCCCAGGAGTGGGGGATGAACCGGGCGACCTGCTGCATCGTGTCGGGCATCGTCTGGATCGGGATCATGCAGCCACCGAGCGCCGCGAGCCCGAGCCCGACGAAGATGCCCACCGACGAGGCCTGGTCCGGGTTGCGCGCGATCGCCCCGATGAGCATCGCCACCGCGGCCGAGACCACGCCGAACGTGATGATGATCGCGGACGCGGCGAGCGGATCGCCCCACGACACGTTGAACACGATCGCCGTGATCGCGACGATGTAGCCCGCTTGGAGGAGCGCCACGCCGAGCCGGCCGAGCGCCTCGCCGCTGACGATCGTCGCCATGGGCGTGGGCGTGGAGACCATCCGCCGCGAGACGCCGAGCTGCTTCGTGTACACCAGCCGGCCCGCCGCGGTCATCGACGTGAGGAACATGAACAGCACGAGCTGGGTCGAGGCGCCGAAGGTGAACTGGGAGAACCCGGCGAACATCCCGGGCTCGCCGACGATCGACACATCCAGCTGTATGCCCGGCACGCCTGCGTAGCGCGCCTCGGCCGCGGCGGCCGCCGCATCCCACTCGCCCGCCCCCGCGGCCACCGCGACCCGGGCGGCCGTCGCGACGGCCGCCACCCGCGCGATCGCGGCCTCGACCGGCGCCCGCAGCCCGAGCGCCAGCGCGTCGGTGGTGCCGAGGTAGGTGACCTCGACGGGCTCCGTGCCCCGGATCGCGTCGTCGATGCCCGTCGGGATCACCACGCCCGCCTCGAGCATCCCGCGCTCGACCTGCTCGCGGAGCGTCGTCTCGTCCGCGATCCGGCGGATCTCGAACCGCGCGGGATCCGCGGCGAGCTCCGCGACGAGCGCGTCCGCGGTGGGTTCACCCGTCACGGCCACGACCCCGATCCGCGCGGCGGAGAAGCCGCCGAACTGGAGGCCGAGCGCGAACACGATGATCGTCGGGAGGACGAACACGAAGAACAGGTCCGTGCGGTCGCGAACCTGGCGGAGGACGTTGATCCGGGCGATCTCGAATGCCTTGCGCACGTGGGTCATCCCGGCACCAGCAGTCGTCGGGCGCGGACCATGCCGATCGCCCCCGTGGTGAGCCCGATCGCGAGCAGCACGCCGACGGCGGGCAGGCAGTCGGCGAGCGTCGCGCCGGCGCCCTGCATGTCGCCGAGGCCGCGCATGAACCAGCCGTGCGGCGTGAACAGCGCGATGGTGGCCATCACCTCGGGCGCCTGCGAGGTGGGCGAGAACGACCCGCCGAGGATGCCGAGGGTGATCGCGACGGCCGAGTTGGCCGCCCCCGCCGCCTCGGCGGTCTTCGCGAACGAGGTGATCAGCGTCGCGATGCCGATCGCCGCCGTGACCGCGGCAACGAGCACGGCCGCGACCCCGACCGGCGGCCCCCAGTCGGCGCCGATGAGCAGCGTCGTCGCGACCACGAGCAGCGCCAGCGAGACGATCCCCAGGACGAACGACCCGATCGTCTTGCCGAACAGGATCACCTGCGGCCGGATTGGCCCGGCGAGGATCCGGGCGAGCGTCCCCTGGCGCCGCTCCTCGAACAGGCTGACCATCCCGATCTGCGCCGCGAAGAACAGGAACAGGATCGCCATCGAGGCGCTGAAGTACGTGGGCAGGCTGAGCTGGCGGAGCGACGCCTCGACGTCCACGAGGACGACCGCCGGCGGTGCCTGCGCGGCGAGGCCGATGATCCGCTGCTGGTCCTCGGGCGAGAGCGCCCCGCCCGCGAGCTCTGCGACCGTCGCGACCGACAGCTGGACGCCCACGACCCCGTCCCCGAAGCGTTGGGCGAGCGACCGGGCGATCTCCGTCCCGAGCCGGCTGTCCTGCGCGCCGACGATCTCGATCGCCGTCGGCCGGCCGGCCTCGATCGCCTCGGTGAACCCGGCCGGGATGACGAACGCGACGTTGAGCGTGCCGTCCTCGACGCTGCGCGCGGGCCTCGTCCTCGGTCGCCACGTCGGTGATCTCGGCCACGCCGGCCTTGGCCATCGACCCGATCACGTCCTCGCGGAGGACGCGCGCGAGCGAGCCCCCGTCGAGGTCGGCCACGACCCACTTCGTCGAGAAGTCGATCGCCGAGCCGAGCAGCTGGCTGAAGATGATCGCGAGCCCGAGCGGCGCGACGACCGAGACGAGCAGCGCGGACCGGTCGCGGATCCGCTGGCGCAGGTCCTTCGCGGCGATCAGGAGTGCCTGGCGCACCGGGTCCGTTCCCGTCGCTACTCGGCCGAGTCGCGCAGGGCGCGCCCGGTCAGGTGGAGGAACACCGACTCGAGGTCCGGCGTGACGAGGTCGACGCCGCGGACGCTCGCCCCGGCGGTCTCGACGCTGTCGAGGAGGCGGGGCAGGACGCGGTGGGCATCGTGCCACGAGGATCTCCAGCTCGTCGCCCTTCGAACCCGCCGACACCACGCCCGGGACCGCGCGCACGGCGGCGACCGCCCCGGCGACATCGCCTGTGACCGTGAGGTGGACCTGGTCCTCCTGCCCCACGAGCGCGACGAGCTCGCGGCGCGTCCCCTCGGCCCGGATCTCACCGCCGTCGATGATCGCGATCCGGTCGCAGAGCCGCTCGGCCTCCTCCATGTAGTGGGTGGTGTACAGGACCGCCATGCCGGCCTTGCCCAGGGCGGCGATCGACTCGAGGATCGCGTTGCGGCTCTGCGGGTCGACGCCGACGGTGGGCTCGTCGAGCAGCAGCAGCCGCGGCTGGTGGAGCAGCCCGATCCCGATGTTGAGCCGGCGCTGCATCCCGCCACTGAACGTCGACGTGCGGTCCTTCGCCCGGTCGGCGAGACCGATGAGGTCGAGGACCTCGTTCGTGCGCGACTTGAGGGTCGCCCCGCCCAGGCCGTACAGCCGGCCGAAGAACTCGAGGTTCTCGCGGGCGGTGAGGTCCGGGTAGATCGCGAGGTCCTGGGGCACGAACCCGATGCCGGCCTTCGCCGCGACGGCCCCGACGTCGATCGGCGCGCCGTCGATCGTCACCTCGCCCGCGTCGCGCGCCAGCAGGCCGCAGACCATCGAGATCGTCGTGGTCTTGCCGGCCCCGTTGGGCCCGAGCAGGCCGTAGGTCTCGCCCTCGTGAATTCGGAAGGAGACGCCCTTCACCGCCTCGAGCGAGCCGTAGCGCTTGCGCAGGTCGCGCGCCTCGAGCACGACCGCGCGAGTATCCGCGTCCGCGTGCGCAGCCGCGGCGTGTGTCGATGGCCATGCGTGAATACCCTCCCTCGAACCGTGGCCTTGATGGTCGCGGTGCGAGGCCGCAAGCGCAAGTCCGATCGGACTGTTACCCCTTCCCCGGTCCGGGCGGGCGCCCATGCGAGCGAAACGCGCCGAGGGCTGGCCTGGCCGCCGGCGTCAGCGGCGCTTGCGGACCTTCCAGATGTCCTCGCACGGCCACTGGCGGGCCCACTCGTAGGGCATCCAGTCGTAGCGTGTCGTGGCCCCGGCGGGGATCTGCGGCTCGAGCAGCTCGAGGATCTCGAAGCCGTTGTCGGTGAACAGGCGGATCCACTCGCCGTGCGAGCGGTGGAACTCCACCGCCGCCTCGCCGGCCCACTGGATGCGGTCCATGCCGAACTGCGGTCGGAGCAGCCGCTCCTCGACGGGGGCGTCGGGATCGTCGGGCGCCGCCAGGTAGGCGAGCACGCTGTTCGTGAGCACGTGGAGCCGGCCACCGGGTCGAAGGAGTCGTGCGGCCTCGGGGACCCAGCGCTCCGGGTCCGCCCACAGGACCGCCCCGTACTCGCTGATCGCGAAGTCGAACGACGCGTCGGGCAGGGGGACCGATTCCGCGTTGCCCAGCAGCAGCGGGAACTCGAGGCCGTGCTCGCGCTGCAGGCGCGCCGCGGTCTCGAGCTGCACGGGCGAGTTGTCGATCCCGGTGGGCCTGCCACCACGGCGGGCGATCCAGGCCGACACGTACGCGGTCCCACAGCCGAGCTCGATGGCCTCCTTGCCGGCGAGGTCGGCATCCTCGAGCAGGCGGACCGCCGGTTCCGGGATGCCGTAGAGGCCCCAGGTCTCGTCGCCGGGCGAGACCGCCCAGCTGCGCGCCGCGGGCTCCACGTACTCGGCCGCGTACCCGTCCCACGCGGCCCGGTTCGCGGCGACGTGGGCCGGCAGCTCGTCCGGCGTGACGTCCGTCGGATCGCCCATGCCTACCTGCTTCCCAGGTGCCGCTCGCGCGCGCCGAGCAGCAGGTCGATCGTGCGCTCCTCGACCGGTCGCAGGTCCACCTGGAGCGTGCCTGCGCCCTGGTCACGCCAGGCGTCGAAGGCCCGCGCGATCGTCTCCTCGTCCGGCGGCAGCGCCTGGGCCGCTCCCGGTCGCCCGCCGGCGTCCTGCTGCGTGTCCACGGTCATCCCGACCGTGATCTCGAGCGTGGCGGGGTCGCGGCCCTCCGCCTCGCAGGCGGCGCGCAGGTCCGCGAGGCGCGCGTCGGAGCGCTCGTCGGGGAAGCCGAACCAGGCCGTGTTCCAGGCGTCCGCGTGGCGGGCGACCAGCCGCAGCACGCGCTCGCCCTTGGCGGCGATGAGGATGGGGATCCGTCCCGGGAGTCGCCCCGGCCGGGGAGGCGGCGGAAGGAGGACCGCGTCCTCGACCTCGTGCCAGCGGCCGTGGAACGTCACCCGCTCGCCGCGCAGCAGCGGCACGATGATCTCCAGCGTCTCCTCGAAGCGGCCGGCCCGGTGGTCGAACGGGTAACCGAAGGCGGGGTACTCGGGCTCGTGCCAGCCGGTGCCGAGGCCGAGGATGAGCCGGCCGTTCGCGACCTCGTCGATCGTCGCCGCCATCTTCGCGGTGAGCGCGGGCGGCCGGAATCCCGTCCCCAGGACGATCGTGCCCAACTCGACCCGGTCGGTCGCGGCCGCGACCGCGGTGAGCAGCGTCATCGCCTCGTGGATGCCGTCCTCCTCCTCGTCCGGCACCCGGAAGATGAGGTGGTCGTAGACCCACAGGCTGTCGATGCCGCCGGCCTCGGCGTGTCGCGCGAGCTGCCGGATCCCGGGCCACGTGGACGCGCCCGGGCCGTCCGCCTCGGTCATCGGGAGCACGAGTCCGATCTTCATCGCGCGATCGTAGCGGCAGGGGAGTGCGCTGCGGGCCGGAGCGGTGCAGTTGCCCGCGGCGTTGACGGGTCGTGCATCCTTGTCGGGCTCCGGCGCCGATCGTCCAGCCCGCCACTCGAGGAACCCTGCATGCGCAAGCGTCTCGCGCTCGTCCTGACCCCGATCCTGCTCCTCGCGATGCTGCCGGGAGGGGTCTCGGCCGCCGGTCCGAACGGCGCTGCCGCCGATGCGGCGGCTGCCCGTGAGCACGCGCGTGTCCTCGCCTACTGGACGCCCGAGCGGATCAGGAACGCGACGCCGCGGGACTTCATCCGGGACGCATCGGGCACGTACCGGCCCGCCGCGCGACCGACAAAGCCGGGCGGTGGCGGCGAAGGCGGCGTCGTCACCGGCGCGTCGTACCCGAACAACGTCGCGGACGATGTCTACCGGCTCGTCGGGCGGGCCCTGTTCAACCTCGGCGGGACCGACTACATCTGCTCCGGGATCGGTCGTGGACGACACCGAACATCGGCCACGTCGCGTCGTGCTCACCGCCGGCCATTGCGTGATCGAGAACGACGGCGCGACGACCGCGACCAACTGGATGTTCATCCCGCAGTTCGACAGCACACCCGACGTACACGTGCGCCAGCACCACGTACGGCTGCTGGACCGGCACCCGCATCTACGGGGACGCCGAGTTCCTCGGTGCGGGCGCGTTCAACAACCCCGCCGTGGCTCACGACTGGGCCTTCGTCCGGTCGGGGCGGGCGGGAAGACTGGCACCACGCAGCTCGATTCGCTCGGGTCGTTCGGGCTTCGCGGTGACCGGGCATCTCGCTCGGCCAGACGGTCGGCGCCTACGGCTATCCGGCCGCCCAGAGGTACAAGGGCAAGGACCTGACGTACTGCCAGGGGCCCGTCGGCACGGACGCCCGTGCCGGCAACCTCGACCTGGGCGCCTGGCGCTGCAACATGACCGGCGGCTCGTCCGGCGGTGCGCTGGATCTTCGGCGACGCAAAGGACGACACCAAGGGCGTGCTCGTGTCCGTGAACTCCTACGGGTACAGCGACCTCGCCTACATGTTCGGGCCGAAGTTCAACAGCGAGACCACGGACGCCTACGCCGCCGCGAAGTCCGCGCCGGCACGGCGAGCGGCATCGTGATCCGGAGCCTGTCGCCGCGCACCTAGCCACGCATCCGGTGCGCCGCGGCACCGGATCGCGTCGGTGCGGTGTGGTCCGGAGGAATTGACGGCTGGGGGATGATTCTCGTGCGGGGTATCCCGCAGGCACTCTTCCAGAACGCCTCTCGCGCTGCGAACGCGTTCGAACGGCCGGCATCATGCCGGCCGTTTCGATTCCCGGCCCGTCGGCCACCCCGGCATCCCCGACAATGGCCCGGTCATGCCTGCCGCCCTGCGACGCCTGCGCCCGCTCGACGTCGTCAACATCGTCGTCGCGGTCGTCGTGTGGGTGCTGGTGATCCTCGGCTCCGATCCGACGATCGACGTCTCGGACCCCTTCTCGGGCCAGGTCGTCACGGCGCAGGACGCGCGCTCCTACTACGGCTTCGACCTCGACGACCTGTACACCGGGCGCACCGACTGGAACACGATCGGCGCCTACCCGTACTCGCCGGCCTTCGCGCAGCTCGTGTACCCGCTGAACCTCCTGCCGTGGACGTGGTTCGTGGCGGCCTGGACGGCGATCCTCATCGGCGCCGTGTGGCTGCTGACGGGCCGCGAGCTGTTCCTCGTCGGCCTGGTGATCGGCGCGATGGAGATCGCCGGCGGGCAACATCTCGCTGCTGCTGGCGGCCGCGATCGTCGCCGGGTTCCGGCACCCGTGGACCTGGGCGTTCGTGCTGCTCACGAAGATCACGCCCGGGGTCGGGCCTGCTGTGGTTCGTGCTCGCGGCGCGAGTGGCGGCAGCTGGCGATCGCCCTCGGCGCGACGGCCGGCGTGGTCGCGCGTCTCGTTCGTGCTGATGCCCCACGCACTGGCTCGACTGGGTCGACCTGCTGCTCGCGAACACCGGCAAGGGCGGCACGTGGGCGGCGATCCCGATCCCGCTCGCTCATCCGCGGGCCGATCGGTGTCGCGCTGATCATCTGGGGCGCGCCGCGCAACCAGCGCTGGGTGGTGCCGGTGGCGTGCGATGCTCGCGCTGCCGGCGCTGTGGTACGGCTCGCTGTCGATGCTGCTCGGCGTCATCCCGCTCACGACGCCCGAGGAGCGCTCGCGTGGCTGGGCCCGGTTCAGGGCGTTCGTGCGCTCGCCGCGTCCTGGCACATGGGACGCGCCGGTGACCATCGGCGGCTCGCCCACCCGCGACGCCGTTCCCACTCGCGCTCGGTGGCCTGTCGGTGCGCTCGTCCCGAGCGTGCCGGGCGCGTCGTGTCTCGGTGCGGACCGCGTCCGACGTCAGCGCGTCCGCAGCGCACGTCTCCAGCCGATCTCGGCCGCTTCTGGCGGCGATGTCCGGCAGCAGGTCGCGCGCCGGCGCGCGAACTCGGCGAGCTCGACTCGAACTCGCAGCGTGGCACGCACGCGGACTGCGCGGTACGAGCCCGGGCAGTCGGGTGAGGTGCCGTGCTGGTGCACTCGCGCCATGACCGACACGACTCCAGGCCGGCCGCCGACCGGCGATCGCCCGCCATCCGCCGACACGCTCGCCGAGGACCTGCGGCGGTTCCGCGAGGACGCCGGGCTCACCCGGGCGGCCGTCGCGCGCGACGCCGGTCTTCATCCGTCCGTGCATCGCGAGGATCGAGGCGGCGACATGCGACCCGACGCTCGAGACGTACGCACGCCTCGCCGCCGCCCTTGGGGCGGACCTCGCGGCGCGGCTGTATCCGACTACGGGCCCGCGGATCCAGGACCGGCACCAGGTGCGCATGGCCGAGCTGGTGCTCGCGACTCGCTCCACCCACGCTGGCATGCCCTCGCCCGAGGTCGCGGTGCGCCGGCCCGCTCGGGGCTGGATCGATCTCGTCCTGCACGATCCGGTCGCGACCACGCTGGTCGCCACGGAGCTCGAGTCGGTGCTGCGCCGGCTCGAGCAGCTCCTCCGCTGGAGCGGCGAGAAGGCCGACTCGCTCGCCGACCTCGACACTGCTGGGCCGACTGGTCGCGGCACGGCGACCCGACCGTGTCACGCGCCTGCTCGTCGTCCGCTGGACGCGGGCGAACCGCGACGCTGCCTCGGACGCCCGGCGCCAGCTCCGGGAAGCCTATCCAGCCGATCCGCGCGACGCACTCGACGCGCTCACCGGGACGGCGGCCTGGCCCGGGGCCGGCGCTGCTCTGGGCGCGGATCGACCGGGGTCGGGCGGAGCTGGTCGCCGCCCCGTAGGCCTCGAAGGCGTGTCAGCGCCGCAGGCCGGGCGGGCCGGCGCGGACGCGCAGGATACCGCTACGACGAGGCGAGCACCGCGGCGAGGGCGTCGGCGAACGGGTCGAGGTTGGCGGGCGTGAAGCCGGCGACGTTGATCCGGCCGTGGCCGACGACGTAGACCCCGTGCTCCTCGCGGAGGCGCGCAACCTGGTGCGTCGTCAGGCCGAGGAGCGCGAACATGCCCCGCTGCGTCGCGATCGCGGCCCAGTCGCCGGGGATCGAGCGGGCCTCGAGCGCCGCGACGAGCGCCCGCCGGTTGTCCTTGATCCGGCTCGCGCATCGCGCCGAGCTCCGTCTCCCAGCGGGCCCGAAGCTCCGGGTCCGCGAGGATCGTCCTCACGATGTCCGCGCCGTGGGCCGGCGGGTTCGAGTAGTTGACCCGGATCGCGACCTTGACGTGGCTCTGGACCGCCGCAGCGTCGGCCGCGGATCGGGCGATCACGAGCATCGCCCCGACGCGCTCCGCGTACAGCGAGAACGTCTTCGAGAACGACGTCGAGACGAGCAGCTCGACACCCGGCCGGACGAGCTCGAGCAGGCCGGCGGCATCCTCGCGCAGCCCGTCGCCGAAGCCCTGGTAGGCGAGGTCGACGAGCGGCAGCAGCCGGTTCGCCTCGACGAGGTCGCCGATCGGCGCCACAGCTCGGGCGACGGATCCACGCCCGTGGGGTTGTGGCACGCGCCGTGCAGCAGGACGACGTCGCCGGGCGCGGCCTCGGTCGAGCGCCTCGAGCATCGCGGCCTCGTCGATCCGCCGGCCGGTCGCGTCCGTGTACGGGTACGTCCGGATGCGGAAGCCCGCGGCGTGGAACAGCTGCGGGTGATTCGGCCAGGTCGGCTCGCTCATCCACAGCGTCTCGCCGGACCCGGTCTGGCGAAGCAGGTCCGCGGCGACCCGCAGCCCGCCCGTGCCACCCGGCGTCTGGGTGGCGAGGGCGCGCCCGAGACGTCACCGCCTCGTGGTCGGCGCCGAGGACGAGGGCCCGGACCAGCTCCCGGTAGCCTACCTCGCCGTCGATCGGGCCGGTAGAGCTTCGTCCCTGCGGCGGCGGCCAGGCGCCGCTCGGCCTCGATCACCGTGCCCAGGACCGGCGTCGTGCCGGTCGTCGTCCACGAACACGCCCGACGAGAGGTTGATCTTGCCGCTGCGCGCGTCGTTGCGGAACGTCTCGGTCAGGCCGAGGATCGGATCGGGCGGGGCGGGGATGCGGGCGAGCGACGGGAGCGACACGGATGAACCTCGGCGGAGCGGTGAAGGGGCGCCGAGGCGACTCTACAGGACACGGCCGCGAACCCGACGGCCCCGCGGCGAGTAGGCTTCCACGACACGCCCCGGAGGGAGGCCGCAGCACCCGCATGACCACCGATACCGAGACGCACCGCGCGGACGTCGTCGTCGCGGGCCGCCGCCTGTGGGACGACCTGGAGGCGATCGGTCGCCCGGGCCGTCGTCGGCGCGCAGGACACCGTCCGCCTCGTCGTCATCGCGCTCCTCGCCGACGGCCACGTCCTGCTCGAGGACGTCCCGGGCACGGGCAAGACGCTCCTCGCGCGTGCCGTCGCCCGGTCGCTCGACCTGCGCATGACGCGCGTCCAGGGCACGCCCGACCTGCTGCCGTCCGACGTGACCGGCGCCAGCCTGTTCGAGCCCGGCGGCCTGCGGTTCGTCGCGCGGCCCGGTGTTCACGAACATCCTCCTCGTCGACGAGATCAACCGGGCGACCCCGCGCACGCAGAGCGCCCTGCTCGAGGCGATGCAGGAGCGCCAGGTCTCGGTCGAGGGCACGACCCACGTCCTGCCCGACCCGTTCCTCGTGCTCGCGACCCAGAACCCGGTCGAGTTCGAGGGGACGTTCGCGCTGCCGCAGGCACAGCTGGACCGGTTCCTCCTCCGCGCGCGGGATCGGCTACCCCGACGATGCCGGGGAGCGACGGATCGCCCGCCGCCACCAGGCCGCCGCTGACCCGCTCGACGCGATCGAGCCGGTCATCGACCGCGTCCGTCTGCTCGCGCTGCGGGACCTCGTGCGCACGGTCCGCGTGGCCGACGAGGTCGAGGCCTACGCTGGTCGCGCTCGTCCGGGCGACGCGGACGCACCCGGACCTCGAGCTCGGGGCGAGCCCGCGAGCGAGCGTCGCCGTGTACCGAGCCGCGCAGGCCGCCGCCGTCCTCGCCGGGCGCAGCTTCGTCACGCCGGACGACGTGAAGGCCGTGGCGCCCGCCGTCCTCGCGCACCGGCTGGTCGTCGACCTCGACCGCAGCCTCCACGGGGCCACCGCGGCCGCGGCCCTCGACCAGATCCTCGCGACGACGCCCGTCGCCGCCGCTCCTCGAGGGCTGACCCGTGGCGGCGCGGGTCCTGCGCGGCGCATCGTCCTGATCACGATCGGCAGCCTCCTCGCTGTCCCGATCGCGATCCTGCTCGGGCGCGATGACCCTGC
Source organism: uncultured Chloroflexia bacterium (assembly GCA_963715245.1). Lineage (GTDB taxonomy): Bacteria > Chloroflexota > Limnocylindria > Limnocylindrales > CSP1-4 > CAIXZV01. The sequence goes on along the minus strand of CAVQRM010000006.1, from coordinate 792,035 downwards.
TGCTCGAGGTCGTGCACGCGGTCTGGGCCCGCAACGGGCTCGCCGAGGTCCGCTACCGCCGGCACCTCGGCGCCCGGCACGTCGCCGTTCGGCGACGAGCTCCCGCTGGCGATCGAGGTCTGGAACCGACGCCGGCTGCCGCTCGCCTGGCTGCGCGCCGACGACGACGCGAGCCCCGGGGTCGAGGTGCGCGAGCGTGACCTCGATCACGGACGAGGCCGAAGCCCGCGGTCCTGCGCAACGCGTGGACGCTCCGTCCGTACGAGCGGGTCGATCGCCGCTTCCACGTCGGGGCGGACCGGCGCGGCGTCCACTCCCTCGGCCCCGTCGAGCTGTCGATCGGCGACCCCTTCGCCCGTCGAGCGGCCACCGAGGAGCGCCCCGACACCGACACCTTCCTCGTCTGGCCGCGCACGATCCCCGCCGACCGAGCTCGCGCCCGACCGACCGCTGGGGCGACCTGGAGCGGGCCCGCGGCGGGCCTCGCCGAGGATCCGGCCCGGTTCGCGGGCATCCGCCCCTACGCGCCCGGGGACCCGCTGCGGCGCGATCCACGCGCGGGCCAGCGCCCGCCTCGGCCAGCCGATGACCAAGCGCTTCGAGCCGTCCCGCGACCGCGAGGTCCTGATCGCGCTCGACGTCCAGACCTCCGACGGGCCTGCCTGGGAGCCTCGGCCTCGGCCGACGACGAGGTCGAGTCGCTGTACGTCGTGGCGGCGTCCGATCGCGAGGGCGCTCGCGAGGCGGCGGGTCGCGTTCGGGCTGACGGCCGCGGGCTACACGGGCGCCGAGACGCGGATCGCCCAGGTGCCCGTCTCGTCGGCGCCGGGCCAGGCGGAGCGGGTCCTGGACCTGCTGGCCCGGCTGTCGTCGCACGCCTCGATGCCGTTCGAGCGGCTGCTCGCGTCGCGGCGCGCTCGGACCGTCCGACCGGGCTCGACCGTGCTCGTGCTCACCGCGCGCGACCCGCGCCCGTTCGCGGCTGGCCCTCCGCCGCCTCGAGCGGCACGGCGCGCGACGTCGTCGTCGTCGCGTGTGGCCGGCATGCGGCCCAGGAGGCGGCGCGCGCCCGGCGGCCGGGTTCGCCGCCCGCCGGGCGGCGATGGACGGGCATTGGCGGGACGCCGAGCGGCTGGTGATCGCGCCGTGAGCGCCGCCATCGTCCTGCTGCCCACGATCCTCGCCGTCCTGGCCGAGGCAGCGTGGGTGTCGGTGCTCGCCTCGCTGCTCCAGGCGTTCACACTCCATCCACCCGCCTTCGGCTACGCGTGGTTCCTCGCCGCGACGGTCCTGGGGCTGCTCGCTGCGCGGATCCTGCCCCCGCGCCTCGGCGACCGATGGCCGATCGCCGCCGCGGGACTCGCGATCGCGTGCGCTGCCGTGGCGTGGCTGTGGTCGGCGGAGGTCCGGGCGATCGTCGCCGCGCAGGGGTTGGGCGGGCTGGGGGATGCGATCGCCGCCAACCTCGGGGCCTGGCTCATCGCGGTCGCGTTCGTTCGCGGGATCCCCCACGCCCGGCTTCCCGAGGACCCCAACCGGATCGCGAACCTGCTCGGCCTCGCGATCCCGGGCCTCGCCGTCGTGGCCATGATCGGCGGCATGGTCGGCGAGCCGTACCGGGGGACGTTCCTCGCCGGTGCGCAGGCGGAGGTGCTGCTGTTCCTCGTCGCCGGGATCCTCGCGCTGTCCCTGTCCCGCCTCGGTCTGATCGCGACGGGCGCCGCCGTCGACTGGCGCCGGAACCCCGCCTGGCTGGCGTTGCTCGTCGTGCTCCTGCTGGCCACCGCGGGCGTCGCGATCGCGGCCTCGCTGTACGCGGGTCCGCCAATCGTCGTTGCCCTCGGTGCGCTGTTCACGCCGCTGCTGATCATCGGGTTCTTCGTGGGCTTCGACCGGCGCAGCGTGGCGATCCTCGCGCTCAGCATCCTCGGGACGGCCGCGGTGGCGTCGCTGCTCCAGCTGTTCGCCACGAACAACCCCACGCCCCCGCCGCTGCCCCCGGGCGCCGCGTTCCCGCCCGAGCCGGACGTCGCGGCGGCGACGCCGGTCACGATCGGCGTGCTCGGGATCGTCCTGGCGGTCGCCGTCATCGCCCTGCTCGTCCTCGCGCGGCTGTGGCTCCGGCGGCCCCGCGACGAGGAGCCGCTCGTCCCCGAGACCCGCGAGATCGACCGCGGCGACTGGGAGCCGGAGCGTCGCTGGGCGCGGCCGACGCGGCCTGTTCCGGCGACGGCCCGGGCCCCGTGACGCGGTGGCCGCGTATCGCGCGCTGCTCGCGGATCTCGAGCCGCACGCGGCGCTGCGACGGCTCCCGGCGAGACGCCCGCCGAGCACGCCGCGCGCCTCCGCCGCACGGGCAGCGGGGGCCTCGGCTCGACCTGCTGGCCGCGGACTACGGCCTTGCCCGGTTCGGCGGGGTGAGCCTCAGCCGGCGCGAGGAGCGTCGGGCGCTGGCACGGGCAGCGGCCCTCCGCCGCCGTCTCCTCCGCCGCTGATCGGGACGCCGGCAGCAAGATCGGGCCGTCCACCGCCGGCCCGGTCAGCGTCGCGATGGCGACGACGTCGAGGACCACGTGGATCGCGATGACCGTCCACAGGCTGTCGACCGGACGCGGATCGCCGCCGGGGCCACGCCGCCGGCCCGCGCAACGACATGCGCGGGCGCGTGCGGTAGGGTTCACGCATGACTGCGTCCCAGGCCCCGAACCCGCTCGCCCCGGCCCATCCCACCCGCGTCGCCGTCGTCGGCACCGGCGCCGTCGGATCCACCTTCGCCTTCGGGCTCCTGCTGTCCGGCCTCGCGTCCGAGATCCTGCTCGTCGACGCGAACGAGCGCAAGGCCGAGGGCGAGGCGATGGACCTCATGCACGCGGTCCCGTTCGCGCGCACCGCCCGCGTGTGGGCTGGTCCGATCGAGGACTGCCGCGGGGCCGCCGTCACGGTGATCGCGGCCGGCGCGGCGCAGAAGCCGGGCGAGACCCGGCTCGACCTGGTCCAGAAGAACGCCGCCATCTTCCGTGCGCTCGTGCCAAGGATCGCCGAGGCGAACCCGAACGGGATCATCCTCGTCGCGACGAACCCCGTGGACGTCCTGAGCTACCTCACGTACCGAATCTCGGGACTGCCGGCGCCCCGGGTCATCGGGTCAGGGACCATCCTCGACACCGCCCGTTTCCGGATGCTCCTGGCCGAGCACTACGGCGTCGATCCGCGGTCGGTCCACGCGCACATCGCGGGCGAGCACGGCGACAGCGAGGTCCCGGTGTGGTCGTCGGCCAACATCGCCGGGATGGGCCTGCGGGACTACGGCGTGTCCACCGGGATCGGGCACGATCCGGCGGCGCTCGACGAGATCTACACGGACACCCGCGATGCCGCCTACCAGATCATCGAGCGCAAGGGAGCGACGTACTACGCGGTCGCCGCCGGGCTCGTGCGCATCGTCCAGGCGATCCTGCGCGACCAGCACACCGTGCTGTCGGTGAGCTCGCTCATCTCGGACTACTACGGGATCGACGACGTCTACCTCTCGCTGCCGGCGGTCATCGGGCGCGAGGGCGTGGAGCGGATCGTGCCGCTTGGGCTGTCGGCCGAGGAGGCGTCCGGCCTGCGCCGGTCGGCCGGGCTGCTCCACGAGACGATCGAGCACCTTGGACTTCGGACCGGAGACATCTGAGCCGCCGCGGCCGCCGAACAGGACAGCACCAAGCCCGCTCGTAGCCGAGAATTGCCTCCATGCCCGACCAGCCGGCCCTTCCCATTCCCGACGTCGTCACCGTGTACGGCGCCGACTGGTGCGGCGACTGCCGCCGGGCGAAGCGCTACCTCGAGGCCGCGGGGATCCCGTACCGGTACGTGGACCTGGAGCGCGACCCGGGGGCCCAGCAGCTGGTCGACGATGCCGGCATCCGCGCGATCCCGGTGATCGTGACGCCGGCCGGACGGGTCCTCATCGACCCCGGGCTCGACGAGCTCGCGAGCGGCGTCGCGAGCGTAGCCTGAGCCCGTTTACCGGCCGGTCGCTGCCGTCGCGTACACTTTCGGGAACCACGGGTCGACGCACGACCCGCCACGACGAGGTGTCCGTGACAGAGCAGTCGACGAGAGCGCGGAGCGCGCAGTCCCCGAGCAGCCCCTGCCGGCAGCTGGAGGCCCGCTGATGGGGACCCGGAAGCGCAAGGTCTTCATCCCCCCGAAGAAGACCGTCCCGCGACCGCAGCCCGGGGTGGACACCTCAGGTCGACCCGGCGCTACGTCGATCAACACGGCGGCCCTCGAGGGTCGAAGTGGGCTCGCCGTCGGCGACAAGGTCAGGATCCTCGGCACCGGGCTCTATGCCGGCGAGATCGCCGTGATCGAGCGCATGGCCGGTGGGGCGATCCCTGCTGCCGCCGTCCGCACCGAGGCCGGCCGCTCGCGGACCGTCCGCACCGTGGACCTGGAGCCCGTCAGCTAGCTCGGCGGCGCATCATGCCGCCGACTCGCTACTCGAGTCCGGCTGCGTCCAGCTCCTGGAGGAGCTCGTACGCCTCCTCGCCGAGGAAGGCGCGCGCCGCCGCCTCGGCGTCCGGCCCGGCGTCGTCGCCGTGCTCGTCGTCACCCTCGACGTCGCCGCCCGCGAGCACGCTCAGGGCGCGCGACGGGCTGGGCTCGACAGCCCACTCCTCGTCCGTGTCGGGGTCGACGTCAAAGAAGGTGACCGAGTCGATCTCGTAGGTCGCGCCGTCCGGACGGGTGAGGGTGCAGGCCCACGCGTCCTCTTCCTCGGCGAATGGCGCGAATGGTCAGCGTGAGGCCCAGCGAGCGGAACAGCTCGCCAAGCGTCGTGGGCGTGGTCTGCATCGGGAGTACCTCGGTCCGGGTGAAGGTCATCACCGTACCCCCCGGCGACCGATCGCGCCGCCGCCATTGCGGGATAGACCGTTGCTCCGCCGGAACGGCGCCCGTCGCGGGTGACCCGGCGGCTACCATCGCAAGCGTGGACCACGCCTCCGTCTCCTTCTGGCTCGAGACCTGCGGCGACGACCTGACGCCGCGGCCCGGGCTGGATGGCTCGATCGATGTCGACGTCGCGATCCTGGGCGCCGGCCTGACCGGCCTGTGGACGGCGTTCTACCTCCGGCGCCGGGATCCATCCCTGCGCATCGCGATCGTCGAGCGCGACATCGCGGGCTTCGGGGCGTCGGGGCGCAACGGTGCCTGGTGCGCGCCGGACTTCAACATCTCGATGACCAGGCTCGAGACGCTCCACGGCACCGATGCCACGCGCGCGATGCAGCAGGCAACCTACGACGCCGTCGACGAGGTGGGCCGGGCCGCCGCCGAAGCGGGGATCGACGCCGGGTTCCACAAGGGCGGCGGGCTGCTCGTCGCTCGTGGTCCGCACGGCGTCCCGGCGCTCGAGCACGCCCTCGAGGAGTACGAGCGGTTCGGGTTCGGCGACCGCTACCGGCTGCTCGACGCGGCCGGCGTCGCGGACCGGATCCGGATCGCCGGGGCCGTGCGCGGGCTGTACACGGATTCCACGCCGCGGTCATCCACCCCGGCCGGTTGACGCGCGGGCTGGCGCGATTCGTGGAGCGCGAGGGCACGGCCATCTACGAGGGGACCGCGGTCACGGGCTTCCGGCCGAAGGATGCGAGCGGCCGGGCAGCGCTCCTGACGGCGCGCGGCGAGGTCCGCGCACCGGTCGATCGTCCTCGCCGGCGAGGCATACCTCTCGGAGCTGCCGCAGCTGCACCGCCAGCTCATCCCGCTGTGGTCGCTGATCGTGCTCACCGAGCCCGTGACCGACGCCCAGTGGGCAGAGATCGGCTGGGCGAACCGCGAGGTGGCGGCGTCGACCCGCCTGTCGATCGACTATCTCTCGCGGACCGAGGACGGCCGCATCCTGTTCGGGGGGCGGGGAGCGCCGTACCGTTTCGGCAGCCCGATCCGCCGAGCCTACGATCGCCATGGGCCGACGCACCAGAAGCTCAAGGCGTTCGTCCGCGAGTGGTTCCCCGTCCTTCGGGACGTCCGGTTCACGCACGAGTGGGGCGGCCCGCTGGGGATGCCCCGCGACTGGCACCCGACGATGGCCTACGACGAGGCGACCGGGATCGCCACCGCCCGCGGCTACGTCGGCCACGGCGTGTCCGCGACCAACCTCTCGGGACGCGTGCTCACGGACCTCGTCACCGGCCACGCCAGCCCGCTCACCGCGCTCCCGGTCGTCAACCATCGGTCCCGCAACTGGGAGATCGAGCCGTTCCGCTGGATCGGGGTGCGCTACGCCCAGTGGGCGATCGGCGGCGTCGATGCGAAGGCGGAGCGGACTGGCACGCCGCCATCGGGCCGGTCGCTTGCCGAGCGCATCTCGTCGCACTGATTCGCGCCACTCTCGGACGGGCGTCCTGCAACGTGCGTTTGCGGATTGCCCTCGACCGGCCGTTGCGTTAGGGTGCAGTCCGCTCCGCGGCCCCCGGGACGGGCGGCGCGTGTCCGCGGATCGATACCCGGCGAGGCAGAGGGATGGGCGTGGTGGGTCAACGGCGATGGGCACGCGTGTTCGCGCTCGCGGCTGCGGTCGCCCTCGTGGGTGGTCCCATGGTCCAGCGCACGGGAGCCGAGGCGCTGCTCGGCAACCCGGATGACATCCTGGCGCGCGAGGGGATCACCACGCCGCAGGATCTCGGCGCCGATCCGCTGGACGGCCTGCTGTACGGCGATCCGACGGACCAGCTCGAGCTGATCGCCCCACCCGACGGCAACAACCAGGGCACGGCCCAGCTCGAGTACCCGCTCGCGATCCCGAGCGGCCGTGGCGGCCTGCAGCCCGACATCGCCCTGCGGTACGAATTGGGCGGGGGCAACGGCTGGGTCGGCCTCGGCTGGGACGTCGGGGCGAGCAGCATCACCGTCGACACGGAGTTCGGCGTCCCCCGCTACAGCGCGACCCTCGAGAGCGAGACCTACGCGCTCGACGGCGCGACGCTCAGCCCCACCGCGGTCCGGTCGGCGTACCTCCCGCGACGTGTCGAGCAGGTCGTCGGCGAAGGGGTCGTGTTCACGCGCCGGGTGGACGCCGAGTTCGACCAGGTCAGGCGCTTCGGGACGAAGCCGGGCGAGTACTACTGGGTCGTCAAGGACAAGGCCGGCAACGAGCGGTACTACGGTGCGATCCCGTCGATCGACCCTGCGACAAACGAGTTGGTGGTCACTCGCGACCCCACGTCCATCCTCGCCGATGCCGCGGGGCGCGAAGCACGCTGGGCGCTGGCGGCCGAGATCGACATCAGCCTGAACGTCGTCTACTACAGGTACGAGCAGGTCGGCTACACGTTCGAGTCCTGGGCCACCACCACCGGCGATGCCACGGGCGGCTCCCAGCTCTGGCTGCGCGAGATCGCCTACACCGGGTCGCTTGTCCAGTACAAGGACTTCGAGGCCCCGACGCCCGCCGTGCTCGACGCAGCGGGCCGGGAGGCGGCCTACCTCGTCGAGTTCCTCCGCGACGATGACATGACACCGGTGCCCGCGCGCCGCAGCGACATCGAGATCGACGCGCGCACCGGGTTCCTGCAGTCGACGCCTGATCTGCTGCGGGCCGTCAAGGTCAGCTACAAGCCCCAGGGGGCGGACGTGGTCCGCCCACGCGACCCCGTCCGCCAGTACAACCTTCGGTACGAGCTTGGCGCATTCGGCAAGAGCCGCCTGATCGCGGTCGATGTGTACGGCTCGGAGGGCGCCACGGCTCCGGTCGGGGCGACGGAGACGTTCACCTATTACGACGAGTTCGTGCAGGGCAGCGGCTTCGCGACCGAGCAGGAGTGGAACACCATCGCCGACAGCCTCTCCGAGCCGCTGCTGTTCGAGACAGCGCAGTCGTCCGTCCTGGGCACCTCGGTTGGCAACAGCTTCGACGTGCACATGTACTACGGGTTCAACCCGACGGAGCCGCTGAAGCTCGGGTCGTTCGGCGGGGCATGGACCGTCGACGGCGGTGGCAGCGATGGGCTCGTCGAGTTCTTCGACATCAACGGCGACCTCCTGCCTGACAAGGTGTTCCGGAAGGAGATCGGCGATCCGATCCGCTATCGGCTCAACCAGGGGACGGCCTCCTCCCCGAAGTTCGACGACTCGGCCGATCCGCCCACGGTCCGGGGCCTCGAGGGGCTCTCGTACGACATCAGCGTCGGCGGCGGTGGCGCGCTCGAGGCGTACCTCGCGGCCACCGTGCAGTTCAGCGTCTCGGGCCAGGTCAACGTCGGCGTGAACTACTTCACGGACGTCAACAACGACTCCCTGACCGACTTCGTCATGGGCGGCAAGGTCTACTTCAACCATCTCGATTCGGAGGGTCGGCCCGTCTTCGACCCGGACAGCTCCCTCACGCCAGTCCCCGTGGACGACGCGTCGCTCAACCTCAAGACGCCTGCAGAGATCAGCGAGGTTCTTGCCCGGCGCAACAGCCAGACCCCGGTCCAGGACGTCGTGCGGCGGTGGATCGCCCCGTTTGGCGGGACCGTGGCGATCACGGGCGACGTGACCTGGGACCCGCCCGCGGGCGGGGGGCACGCAGCGGGCGACGGGGTGGTGGTCTCGATCGAGACGGGGAAGGCGAAGCTGTACGAGGAGGCGATCGCCGCGGCGGACGATCCGCGCACGCCACAGGGTGTCTCGAGCGTCGCCGTCACCAAGGGCCAGGTCATCTTCTTCCGAGTCCGGGCGGGGGCCGACGCGGACGGCTACGACACCCGATGGAGCCCGGTGATCACCTACCTGTCGCTCGACGCGACCACCGACCCTCCCGTGCCGGACGTGAACGGCCTCGACCAGGCGGTCTACGAGGGGGCGGCCGACTTCACGCTCGCCGGCCGACCAGGCGTGGCCGCGACCATGCCGCTCAAGGGGACCGTCCGCGTGGAGGGCGTGCTCGGCAAGACCGTCGCGACCACGGACGAGGTAGACATCGTCGTCCTGCTCGACGGCACCGAGGTCAAGCGCCAGAAGGTGCCCGCGGGCACGGTGGGGGACACGCCCTTCTCGGCCGAGTTCGACGTCGCCGCTCCCGTGAAGAACGGGAATGCGTTCGTCGCCCAGAAGGTCCAGGTCCGGGTCGCCGTGGATTCGCCGATCGACCTGACCGTGCTCGACTGGATGCCGACGCTCTACTACACGGAAGCGTTCGCCGCCGACGGGACGAAGCTCCCGACGAACGACACGGACACCGGTGAGCCCCTTGTCCAGGTCGACGTCCCGGTCGACATCGACCTGTACCCGTTCAACACGCTCGTGGGCCCGTCCGCACCGTGGACGTCGCCGATCGGACAGGCAGCGACGCTCGAGGCGACGATCACGACCTCCGCGACCGACGGCGGGCGTGCCGTGCTCACGGTCAAGGACAGCAATGGGCTCGTTGCCAAGGAGGCGATTGCGATTCCCGCGCGGGGCGCCGGGACGCTGCCGGTCGTCGAGGTGCCGCTGACGCTGGTCGAGGGCGAGCCGTACTGGTTCGACCTGTCACTCCCGGGCGGCGCCAGTGCCGGCATCGTGACCGCCCAGTCCGCGAAGCTGACCTGGAATGACGGGACCGACGACCAGGAGGAGACCGTCGACCTCGTCCGCCACTGGACGGGCGGCCAGGACTCCTACTTCCCGATCGGGTATCGCGGCTGGGGCTACGCGGGCTACAACGGCGACGGTGCGCATGGGCCGGCTGCGATCGACCCAGCGGCGTTCACTGTCGACACGTCGGTGTTCACCAACCCGCAGGAGCCGACGTCGTTCGACGACCCCGCGTATGACAACCCGGCACAGGGCCGCGCGTTCGCCTTCTTCCCGGCCCGAATCACGATCCCCGACGAGCATGGCGATGATGTGCCGATCGGCGTCTGGCGCGGTGCGACGGCCGAGATCGTCGGTGGCCCGGCAGTCGTTCGCACGGCACGACCGGGTGGAACGGTCACGGTCGAGTCAAACAGCGACGAGGAGCGTGCTCCGCGCCTCGTGAGCGTCGCCGCGCCCGCATTCGGGTTGGCGGCCGGATTCCTGGTCGCGGGCGGCGGCGTGACGGCAGGATGGGAGTTCGGTCTCGTCGGGTACGAGGACCTCAACGGCGACGCATACCCGGACCTCGTGACGCCCGGCGAAGTCAAGTACACGGGGCCGCGCGGCGGGTATGCCGAGACGGTGTCCGGCCAGGAGGCGCTCACCGTCGTCAGCCAGGACACGGGCTTCAGCTTCTCCGGCGGCCTCGGCGCCTCGCTGCCCGAGTTCAAGGGCAAGACCACCGGACAGGCGAACACCACCAACGCGACGGCCGGCGGCGGCTCCGCCCCGAGCAGCTCCTCAGACTCGCAGAAGACCTCAGCCTCGGAGTACGGCGCCCAGCTCGGCGCGTCCTTCGGCATCAGCTACGCGATGGGCAACCCGGTGCTGCCGGACTCCGACGCCGACATCGCGCGTGCCAAGCAGGAGATCGGCAAGGACGCCATCAAGGCGTACCTGGAGGAGAAGCTCGCCGATATGAACGGCGACGGGCTGCCGGACAAGGTCAAGGTCAACAACGACGGCGTCTGGGTCCGCTTCAACACCGGCTATGGGTTCCAGGGCGACGCCGTGCGCTGGGCAGTCGACGGCGGTTTTGAGCAGGGCGAGTCCTACAGCGGCTCCGTGGGCCCGACGGCCAGCTTTGCCTCGCCGTATTTCGAGTGGTCGGGTGGCGTCACCTACAACGAGTCGGCCGACCTCTCGATCTTCGCGTGGGACGACCTCAACGGCGACGGCCTCCTGGACCGGATCCGACGGATCAAGAAGGACGCGACGGATCCCAAGCTCGGGATCATCGACGCAGCCGTTGTCAAGGTGGCGTTCGGCTCGGGCGCCGGCATCCTGCCAGAGATCGATTTCGGCACGTTCCAGTCGATGCACTTCAAGCTGCAGCCCAACGGTGTCGACGCGAAGAACCTCATCGCCGCGGCGCAGGGCAAGGGGACGGGCTTCGGGTTCGACATCTCGATCCCAATCGGACCCCTGTGCCCCCCGACGCCCGCGTGCTACGTCATCCTCAACCCCGGGGCGCATGGCGAGCACTCGATCTCGACGACGCCAATCCAGCTCACCGACGTCGACGGTGACGGGCTGCCCGACTCGGTCCGAAGCGAAAGCGACGGTTCGATGTATGTCATGCGCAACACCACGGGGCGAACCAACCTGCTGCGATCGGTGACGAACCATCTCGGTGGCGAGATCCGACTCGGCTATACCCGTGACGGCAACACGCCTGCCCAGCCGTATCCCCTGTGGAACCTGTCGAGCGTGCAGGTCGACGACAACCAGCCCGGCGACGGCCCGGACACGCTCGTCACCACCTACCGGTATTCCGACAACGCGTTCAACTCGCTCGAGCGCGCGTTCATGGGCTACGAGACGGTCGTGCGCACCGAGCGCGAGTGGGTCGACGATCCCGCCGATCCGACGGACACGGCGCCGTGGGACCAGGAACTCGATCCGGACGCGCTCGAGGCGGCACTCCGCGGGCTGCCGTCGCTGTATCGCGTGGAGACGCACTACCGCAACGCGACCGTGTTCGACACCGGCCTCGTGATCGATGAGACAACCTTCGGCCGGACCGGTCTCCGGACCACGCAGAGCATCACCACGTGGGCGATGGTCGATCCGCTCACCGGCGACGACGTCAGCACCGAGCCCTCCGACGGCGACCCCGCGGGCGTCGGCCTGCTCGACGTTGCGGCGAGCCCTCTCATGGTGAAGTTCGAGCAGCGCTGGTTCGACGCGGCCGGGGACCTCGGGCGGCGGACATGGAACACGTTCACGTACGACCCGCGCGGCAGCATCGTCCGCCAGGTCGACGTTGGCGACCCTGCCGTGGACACGGACGACGTGATCGCCGAGACGCGCTGGGCAGACTGCGGCATCGCGCAGGCGATCCCGGAGCACATCATCGTGTTCCATCCGCTGCCGGGCGGGGGGCGCGAGGTCCTTCGGGAGCGCGACGGCGGCTCCGAGCTTGCCGAGGAGGTGGGCCTGTGCGAGAACCTTGCCGTCACGGTGCTTGGTGAGCGCACCGGTCCTGGACAGGACGACTGGGTCTGGACGCTGCTCAACTTCGATGCCTGGGGCAACTACGACTGCATCTGGTACAACGCGCCCCGGCCCGACCCAAGGACGGGCGGCGACGCGTGCTACGGCCAGCCTGACCCCGCCACGCAGCCGAACGGGTATCGGGTCCTGTACACCTTCGACCCGGATCGGCACACCGACATCGCGTCGGTCACCGACACCCACGACCTGACATCGACGGCAACCTACCACGGGGAGACGGGGTACATCGCGTCGCGGACCGACCCGAACTTGGCGACCACGTCCTACGACTACGACGAGCTTGGCCGCCTCAGGACGATCCACGGCCCGTATCAGCAGGCGGCGGGCGACCCAGCAACGGTGACGCTGTCGTATCAGCTGGCACGGAAGGTGGCTGGTGCGGGTGGCGCGGACACCGTGAGGCCGGCCTACGCGATCGCCGAGCACCACGACGCGCAGCACCCCGGCGACACGATCGATACGGCGCGGTTCATCGACGGCATCGGCCGGGAGATCCAGACGAAGCAGGATGGTCGCGTTGCCGGCGCGACCCGCGGAACTGGCAACGACGTCCTGGTCGTCGGCGGCGCGGTCGAGTTCGACGGTCTCGGCCGACCTGTCAGGGAGTGGCAGCCCACGGTGCAACCGCTCACGTTGCTGGGGACGAGCAACCTCGGGGTGTTCTGGCCGGACACGACGGCCGACCGGTACGTCGGCACGACGTACGACGACGCCGGGCTGATCAAGGAGATGCGAGCCGCCGACGGGGTGATCACGCGGCGCACCTATGCCTACGAGACGCTCGGTGACGGATCACGCGTGTTCGTCGCCACTACTACCGACCCGCAGGACCGGGTCACGATCGAGCGCTACGACATCCGCGACAACGTGATCGCGCGCGACGAGGTTCCCCCGGGTGTCGCGGCCCTGCGGACGACGTTCGCGTTCGATCCGATCGGCCAGCTCGTCGGCGTGACGGACAACGTCGGCAGCGTCACCACCCATGCCTACGATCTGCTCGGCCGCAGAGCGGCGACGACCACGCCCGATGCCGGGCTCGTGGAGCTGACGTACGACGGCCTCGGCAACATCGTGGCCCGGCTTGACCAGCGCGGGCGCGAGCAGGTCCCACCCGAGCCGGTCGTCTACCGCTTCGACGGCGACTGGCTGACCTTCGTGGACTATCCCGGGACCACCCCCGACGTGACCTACACCTATGGAGTTGTGGATCCGCCACCGGTCGCGGGGGTGACGGCCGAGCCGATTCGGGGGGCCGGCAGGGTCGTCAAGGTGCAGGATGGCGCCCGCACGCGGACGCTGGCGTACGACCTGCTCGGGGCCGTCGCCTCCGATACGACGATCATGAAGGTGCGGAACCTCAACGCCTCGAACGTCGGCAAGTACACGTTTACGACGTCCATGGAGTACGACGGTCTCGGTCGCCTGCAGCACCTGACGTATCCCGATGGCGAGCGACTCGACTACAGCTATGACAGCGGGGGCCTGATCGCCTCGGTCACGGGTGTGAAGGGCGCAAACACGTACCCGTATGTCGCTGCACTCGAGTACGACGAGTTCCTCGACCGCCGATTCCAGCAGACCGGCAACGGCGTCATGACTGCGTACACCTACTTCGCCGGCAACCGCCGCCTGCAGACCCAGAAGACGACCGGCCCCGGCATCGCTGCCCCCGTCCTGCAGGACCTCTCATATGCGTACGATCTCGTCGGCAACGTGCTCACCGCGACGAATGCAGTCCCGAGGCCCTCTGGCAAGTTCAAGGCAACGACCAGCAGCCAGACGTACACCTACGACCCGTTCTACCGCCTCGAGCACGCGACCGGGACGGTCGCCATCAAGCCCAACGTCACGCGGTCGTACACGTATGACGTCGACTTCGATTCGGCCGGCCGAATCACGAGGAAGGTCCAGGCCGACGCGGGCGGAGCCGCCAACCGCGGCAGTGGTCCCCCGACCAGCTACACCCTTGCCGACTACAAGTATGAGAACGGCAAGCCCTACCAGGCGAGCGAGATCAACGGCCTCGCGCGCCAGTACGACGCGAACGGGAACAGCACCCTCTGGCGGCCGGTCGGGCGCGGCACGTTGGCGATGACCTGGGACACCGCCAACCGCCTGACGTCCGTGACGGACGGGCTGACCACGAATGCGTACCAGTACGACGCGGAGGGCAAGCTCGCGATCGTCACCGGCACCAACGCCGAGACCTCGTTCGTCAATCCGTGGTTCACGACCGAAGGTGGCGCGAAGTGGAAGTCGATCTGGGTCGGCGATGATCGGCTTGCGGCGAAGAAGGTGGCGGACGTCGACTACGAGAACCAGCAGTTCTTCTTCCACAAGAATCTGCAAGGGAGCACCAACGTCATCACGATCGCCGACGGTTCCCAGTTCGCGCGGTGGGAGTACTTCCCCGGCGGCCAGCCCTGGCTGACCGAGAACAGCACGACGTCCAAGACGCCGAGCTGGTTCACCGGCGCCTACCTTGACCCGGACTTCAACCTGTTCAACCTCGGTGCCCGTTGGTACGACCCCGGGACCGAGCAGATGCTGAGTCCGGACCCGCTGCTGGTCGACGACCCCGGCGCGATCATCGAGGATCCCGGTCTGCTCGCAGCCTATACGTACGCGGTGTCAAGCCCGGCCCGATTCATCGACCTCTCCGGCCGGGACCCGACGCCCGCCCAGGTGCGGTCGGCCGCCGCCGGCTCTCAGGTCCCGCCCCAGGGGATGGGCGCACCTGCCCCGCCGCTACCGGCGAGCCCGGGTGGCGGTGCCCCGACGCCGGGGGCAAGCGCGACCCAGCAGGGGATCGCCGGCGCGGCCGCGTCGACCACGGCAGCGGCGAGCGCGCCGGGCCTGGGAGGGTCGGCGCCTCCCGCCACATCCACCGGCCGCTTCGCCGGCTTCGACACGGTCGCGTGGGAGAAGGGGACAGGCAAGCGGGCGAAGCAGTTCGAGCTCAAGCCGCTCCTGTCGTTCCAGTGGACCCGTGACCCGACCGACAGCAAGCTTCACTTCTCGCTGACGATCAACCCGTTCTACGACATCGGCGGGAAGGACAACAGGAACCGGTTCGGTTACCAGGAGCCCGACGACACGCAGACATCCACGCAAGCGCCGCCCCCCGGAGGGCTGGTCGGGGGGGCGACAACGTCGCCCACGAAGCAGGCGAACACGCAGACGAACACGCCGACGAAGTCCGACTCGAGCGCCCCGGCGGCCAGGAGCACGTCGGACTTGTCGCCGCCGCAAACCGGGCTCGACGACTCCGACGGCCACTGAGACGCGACGACCGGCACGCGAGCGGCGAGCCGGGCAGATCGAGCCCCGCAGCAAGGAGTCACCGGTGCCAGAGGCCACGTCGTCCGCCATCGCCGTCCCCGGATCAGTCACCGCCACGCTCGAGGACCTGTTCGGGGAGCTCGAGCCCGCCGGCCCGCGGATCGGCGCCGACGTGGGCGAGCCGATGATGTCGGCGCGCGTCCTCCACGCGCACGGCGCGGTGGAGGTGGGCGTCTGGGAGTGCACGCCCGGCGGATGGGCGATCGTCCGGCGCGGCAACACCGAGACGGTCCACGTCCTCGGCGGAGCGGGCACGATCACGGACGTCGACGGGACGGTGCGCGTCCTCGGGCCCGGCGTGACGCTCGTCCTGCCGCTCGGCTGGTCGGGGCGCTGGGACATCACCGAGACCCTGCGCAAGCTGTACATCACGGTGGACGGCGCCTGACCGGCCGCTCGAGCGGCCGCTACCACCCGCCGGCCGCGGGATGACTAGGAGCGAAGCTCCGCGAGGAGCCGCGAGTCGGCCCGGCGGACGACGGCTTCGGCGGACTCGCCGTGCTTGGGGGCGGCCCAGCCGAAGCTGAAGCGCAGCAGCTCGCCGCCGCGAGGCATCGACCGGGGCGCTTCCTCGCGTACGCGCTCGACGTAGTTGATCGCGGCGATCTCGTCGGTCTCGGTGAGGATGACGCCGAACCGCGTGGGTCCGATCCGCGTCGTGTAGTCGGACGTCCGTGACATCCGCCGGAGGCACTGGGCCGCCTGCCGGAGCGCCTGGCGGGCGACGTCGTCGCCCCATGTTCCGGCCATGCCGCGGACGCCTTCGAGCTCCGCGATCACGACCGTGAGATCACGCTTGTAACGGAAGGCGCGGACGGTCTCCGCGACGAGCACCCGCTGCCAGAAGTCCGGGCCCTCGAGGCCGGTCAGCGGGTCCTCCCAGCCACTCGGTTCAGGGATCCCGTCAGCATCCACGTCGGTCGTGTCTCCAGGTGTGCGTGTTCGCCGCGTTCGGGCTCGACATCAAGCCCGTGACATGCGGTTGCCCCGGCGGACGTACCGGGCATGGCGCAATCCTCGGGTCCGGTGCGCGGATGCGCCACGCACGGGTGGTCAGGGGCCCCTTCGCCGATGGTCCTGCCGCGCCCCGCGGCTGCAGCACGGCCCGCGCGTCGACCGGTCCAAGGGCCCTTGTCACGGCCGGATCCGGCCTGTTACCGTGCGACCAGCGGGGGGCCGTGAAACGGGGTCCGAAGACACTGGCCGCCTGGACCCCGTGGAGCCACTGGCGGAACCGTCCCCGTGCAGCGCATGCCCGCGGGCATGGCGGTGCCCCGATGGCCAACGTGGCACATCCATATTCAGGCCGGGGTCCGGGACACGGGCGCGTGGCGGCGCCCGGCCCTCCGCGACGTCCGCCGGTGCTGGCCTGGCGCAGCCGCCGACGCCGCGCTGCGGTCGTCCGGCGCGACCAGGGACCCGGCGCGGCGGGGATCCTGCGCGCGGTCGGCATCGCGCTGGCGGTCATCCTGCTCGGCTCGATCACCTTCACCGGCGTGACCGCGACGAGCATCGGGCTCGCTGGCTACGCGTACTTCAGCAAGGATCTCCCGGACCCGCGGCAGGCGCTCGACGCGCTCGTGTTCACCCAGCAGACGAAGGTCTACGACCGGACCGGGGCCGTGCTGCTGGCCAGCCTCGGCTCGGATCGCCGGGTCCTCGTCGGCTTCCACGAGATCCCGGGCGAGCTCGTGGACGCGACGACCGTGATCGAGGATCACTCGTTCTGGGACAACCCGGGCTTCGACCCGGAGGGGTTCGTGGCGGCCGCTGTCGACACGTTGAACGGGAACGAGCGTGGCGGCTCGACGATCACCCAGCAGCTCGTGAAGAGCCGCCTCCTTCCCCAGAGCGCGTTCGACAACGGGCCGTACGAGCGCAAGGTGCGGGAGATCATCCAGGCGATCCGCCTGACCGAGGCCTACCCGGGTGACGCCGGCAAGCGGGCGATCATGGAGGCCTACCTCAACAACAGCTTCTACGGGAACCGGAGCTACGGCGTCGCGGCCGCGGCCCGGAGCTACTTCGGCAAGCGCCTCGCGGACCTGACGCTCGCCGAGAGCGCCCTGCTCGCCGCCATCCCCCAGTGGCCAACGCGGTTCGACCTCGTCCAGAACGCCGTCGAGGAGACGTTCGAGGACGACAAGGGCGACGAGCAGACCCGACTCGTCGTCCCGCTCACGACCCAGGTCGTGCAGCGGCGGAACTACATCCTCGACCGGATGAAGACGCACAGCGTGCTCACGGCCGGCACGCACACGGACGCCGAGTTCGAGGCGGCGAAGGCCGAGCCGGTCGTCCTCGCGCCGCAGGTCGCGAGTCGCTGGCGGGCCGCCCACTTCGTGTGGCAGGCGCGCGAGGAGCTGGGGCAGATCCTGTGCGGCACGGCCGCGGACGACTGCGAGCAGATCGACAAGGGCGGCTACCAGGTGCTGACGACGCTCGACTACCGGATGCAGCGGATCACCGAGAAGTGGGTGTACGCGGCGGCGATCATCCCCAACACGAAGCAACCCGAGGCGAAGCTGCGTGAGCGCAGGATCCCGGGCCGGGAGTGGGGGTGGATCAAGGGCCTTCGCGGCCACAACGTCCACAACGCGGCCGCCGGCGTGCTCGACTACCGCACGGGCGAGGTGCTCGCCTACGCCGGATCCGGGTTGTACAACGCCAGGGGCAGCCGGAAGCTCCAGCCGCAGTTCGACGTCCTCGCGGACGGCTGGCGGCAGCCCGGTTCCGCGATCAAGCCGCTCGTGTACGCCATCGGGATCGAGGACCGCACGATGACCGCGGCAACGATGTTCATGGACGTCGTCACGAACTTCGCCCCGGCTGGCGCCAAGGCCTGGTACCCGACCCAGGCCGACCGCCTCGAGCGCGGTCCAGTCCGGCTCCGGAACGCACTCCAGTTCTCGCTCAACATCCCGGCCATCAAGGCAGGACTGCTGAATGGCCTCAAGCACCAGTTCGCGCGCATGAAGGACTTCGGGCTGACCTACCCCAAGGGGGTCGTCCCCGTGGCGTCGATGAGCATCGGGACCCTCGAGAGCCACCCGATCGACATGATCAGCGCGTTTGGCACGATCGCGAACGGCGGCGTGCTGGTCCCGCGACGGACGATCCTCAAGGTCTTCGACGCGAACGGGGCACAGGTCTGGCCCGCGGCAGGGACGAAGGTCGACAGGACCCGGGTCGTATCCAAGGCGACCGCCTACATCGTCACCGACATCCTTGCCGGCAACTCCATCACGAAGGTGAACCCGTTCTGGGCGAAGTGGCGGGTGACCAACGGCGTCACCGGCTCGAGGGTCCGTCCGGCCGCGTACAAGACCGGCACGACGAGCGACAACCGCGACGTCCACGCCTACGGCTACCTCGCCCCGCCCAAGGACAAGACGCTCCCGGCCCTCGTCGCCGGCGTGTGGATGGGCAACTCCGACAACTCGCCCAACGACGGCAAGCTCTCGCTCGACACCTCGGCGCCCCTGTGGTCCGCGATCCTGTCCGATGTCTCGAAGGGGATGCCGATCGACAAGTTCAGCCGCGTCAAGCCCAAGGGCCTCGTGACGCGGAACGTCGACGCGTTCACCGGCACGGCCCCCGGTTCCTGGACCACGAGGTCGGTGCCCGAGCTGTTCCTGACCGGGACCGGGCCCAGGAAGGCCACGCGCGCGACCGTCACCCGCGATATCGACGCCGCGAGCGGCCTCCTGTGGCGCGAGGGCTGCGTCGGACCCATGGAGACGCGGGCGTTCGTCGACCTGTCTCGGCTCGAGTCCTCCAACAAGCGCTGGCAGAAGGCGGACATCGCGTGGCAGGCACGCGCCGCACGAGGCCCCGGCGTCGCGGGTGGGCCCAAGGGCACTCGGACGGCCTACTTCTATGGCGGGGGCTTCTACCCGTTCGGCCAGACGTGGGGTGCCTCGTTCGCACCGTCGAAGAAGTGCCCGATCGGCCCGCCGCCGAGTACCTGCGTACCGGGAGACCCGGAACAGCCGTGCCCGTCCGAGCCACCCATGCCGACGCCGAAGCCCGAAAGGACGCCCAAACCGTAGCCCGGTTGCAGCGCTGAGGCTGCGGCCAGCGCGTGTCATCGGCTACAGTCCGGGCTCACGACGTTTGGAGCCCGCCACGTGTCCTGCCCGTCCTGCGGAACCGAGAACCCGATCGGCAAGCGGTTCTGCAGTGACTGCGGGGCGTCCCTCTTCGCGACCTGTGGAACCTGTGGCGCGCCGTCCGAGCCCGGCAAGCGGTTCTGCGGCGACTGCGGCTCGCCGATCGCGAGCGCGGTTGCCACAGAAAGCTCCAGCTCGACGTTCGAGCGCGGGTCGGTGCCCGCCCCGGTCGCGGAGCGGCGTCTCGTCAGCGTGCTGTTCCTCGATCTCGTCGGCTTCACGACCTATGCCGAGGGCCGCGACCCGGAGACCGTCCGCGAGACGCTCACCCAGTACTTCGCGGTCGCACGCGACGTGATCGGCCGCTACGGCGGCACCGTGGAGAAGTTCATCGGTGACGCGGTGATGGCCGTCTGGGGTGCGCCGGTGGCACGCGAGGACGACGCCGAGCGTGCCGTGCGCGCTGCCCTCGACCTGGTCGCCACCGTCCCATCACTGGGGGAGGGGATCCGCGCGAGGGCGGGCGTGCTCACCGGCGACGCCGCCGTCACGCTCGGCGCCGTGAACGAGGGAATGGTCGCCGGAGACCTCGTCAACACGGCAGCGCGGATCCAGTCGGCCGCGCCGCCGGGAGGCGTGCTCGTCGGCGAAACGACGATGCGCGCCGCGAGTGCGGCGATCGCGTTCGAGGATGCGGGCGAGCACGAGCTCAAGGGCAAGCTCGACGTCGTCCACGCCTGGCGGGCCCTGCGGGTTGTCGCCCAGCGGGGCGGCCTCGGCAGGAGCGACCTCCCCGAGCCTCCGTTCACCGGCCGCGACGAGGAGCTGCGCACCCTCAAGGACGCCCTCGCCTCCGTGGGGCGTGACGGGCGGGCTCGACTCGTCTCGATCACGGGGCCGGGCGGGATCGGCAAGAGCCGCCTCGCCTGGGAGTTCGAGAAGTACGTGGACGGGATCACGGACACGTACCTGTGGCACCGGGGTCGATCGCCAGCGTACGGTGACGGGATCGCGTTCTGGGCGCTGGGCGAGATCGTCCGCCGGCGCGCCGGCCTGGCCGAGGAGGACGCGGAGCCCGAGACGCGCTCGAAGGTGCGCTCGATGGTCGAGACCTGGGTCGCGGACCCCACCGACCGTGCATGGGTTGAACCTGCGCTGCTGACTCTGCTCGGCGTCGAGCCCGCACCGGCCGGCGGACGTGACGTGCTGTTCGCCGCCTGGCGGATCTTCTTCGAGCGGCTCGCCGAGTCGGCGCCGGTGATCCTCGTGCTCGAGGACCTCCAGTGGGCGGACGCGGGCCTGCTCGACTTCCTCGAGCACCTGCTCGAATGGTCACGCTCCTCGCCGCTGCTCGTCGTCACGCTCGCCCGACCGGAGCTGTTCGACCGCCGCCCGGATTGGGGTGGCGCCACGCGCTCCCTCGTGCGGATCGCGCTCGAGCCACTGCCTGACGCCGCGATGCAGGTCCTGCTCGAGGGGTTCGTGCCCGGGCTCCCGTCGACCGCCGTGGACGCGATCGTCGCCCGCGCCGAGGGGATGCCGCTGTACGCAGTGGAGCTGGTCCGTTCGCTCGTGGCGGACGGACGGATCGCGCTCGGCGCCGACGGCTATCACCCGGCGGGCGAGCTCGGTGCCCTCACGGTCCCGTCCACGCTGCGAAGCCTCATCGCCTCGCGGCTCGACGCGCTCGAGCCCGTGGACCGGGCCCTCGTCTCCGACGCCTCGGTCCTCGGGTTGACGTTCTCGACCGAATCGCTGCGGGCCGTGAGCGGGCTGCAGCGCACGGACCTCGACACCCGCCTGCGCGGCCTTGTCCGCCGGGAGCTGTTCGATCTCGAGACCGATGCCCGGTCCCCGGAGGTCGGACAGCACCGGTTCGTGCAGAGTCTGATCCGCGAGGTCGCCTACGGCACGCTCGCCCGACGAGACCGGCGCGCGCGCCACCTGGCGGTTGCCCAGTTCTACGAGTCGCTCGGAGACGAGGAGCTCGCCGGGGTGCTCGCGAGCCACTACGTTGCGGCACACGCAGCGTCAGACCCCGGCCCGGAGGCGGACGCCGTCGCCGTCCAGGCCCGGCTCGCGCTCAACGCCGCAGCCGCTCGCTCGGAGCAGCTCGGCTCGTACGACCAGGCGATCGCGCACCTGGAGGCTGCGCTCGAGCTCACGTCCACGACGGTCGAACGCGTCCCGCTGCTCATCGAGGCGGCCAGGGCGGCGACCATCGCGACCCGCTACGAGCTGGCGGAGCAGTTCGCGATCGCCGCGACCGATGCGGTCGGCGAGAGCGACCCGCTCGGCGCCGCCCGCGCACGATCGGTGCTGGGTGAGACCCTCATCGATGCCGGACGCCCGGAGGACGCGATCCAGGTCCTCGAGGAAGCGCTTCGCGGGCTGCCCGACGACGCTCCGATCGAGACGCGGGCCTGGGTCCTCCAGGTGCTGTCGCGGTCGTTGATGCGTGTCAACCGTTGCGCCGAGGCGGTCGCGCGGGCCGACGAAGGGCTGCAGCTCGCGGACCCGCACGATCTCCGCCTCACCCTGGCCGAGACGCTGAACAACAAGGCCGCGGCACTCTCCTTCCTCGGCCGCCTGACCGAGTCCACGGCGCTGTTCGAGGCCGCGCGCCGGATCGCCCACGACAACGGATTCGCCGCGGCGGAGATCCGGGTGCTGACCAACATGGCCGGAGGCGTCGACTGGCTGGCAGGGATCGAGGCGTCCGAGGCCGCCGAGCGACTCGCCCGGCGGGTCGGGAACCGGACACTCCTCACGTGGGTGCTCGGGACACTCGCCCTGCAGCGGTACACCGCCGGCGTGGACTGGGACCTACTCCTCGCCGACGCCCGCGCGGACGTCCGGCCTGCGGATGAGAGCGACCTCGACCGAGCTCGATCGCTGTACGTCCGGCAACCCGTGCTGATCGCCGCCGACGGCGCGGCCGACGGGCTCGCCGACGAGGTCCGGGCGATCGCCTCGCGCGTGCGCGACGTGTTCCTCGACGTCGCGACGCACGCCATGGCCACGGAGGATGCGCTCGTTCGTGGGGATGCCCTCGGAGCGGCTGCGCTCGCCGTGCCGCGCCTCGGCTCCAATCTCGCTATCGATGACTGGCCGACGGTGCACGCGGTGCTCGTGGCCCGGGACGCCGGGCTGATGCGCGAGGCCGTCGCGGCGTTCGACGCGCGCGGTCTCGGTGACTCGAACGTGCGGGCCTACCGATCCCTGGTCGCGGCCGTCGCGGACGGCCTCGAGGGCGTGGCCGCCAGCCCCGCTCCCGCGATCCGGGACGCACTCGCGGTCCTCGAGGCCAACGGAGCACGATTTCTCGTCGCGCGGTTCACGCTCGCCGTGGCGGTCGCGCTGCGCGGGGCGCCGGGACTCGAGGTCGAGGTCGCGCGTGCCCGGGCGGTCTTCGAGCGTGTCGGCGCGGCCGCCTACCTGCGCCAGCTCGACGAGGCGCTGGAGACGTCCGCGACAGTTCCCGGGGCTTGACAAGCGTTCCTTGTCAAGCCCCCTGACCGGGGGTATCTTCGGCCGCAGGCGGCTTGTCAAGACTTGACAGGCCGACAGTCGTCTCCCGGCCGGTTCGAGCATCGGCCGCGTGCGGAAAGGGTGCCCTTGTCCGTCGGCGTCGTGGCCGAGATCAAGGGCCGGCTCCCCGTCGCCGACGTGGTGGGGGAGACGGTCCAGCTGAAGAAGGCTGGCACGACCCTCAAGGGCCTGTGCCCGTTCCACGGCGAGAAGACCCCGAGCTTCGTCGTGACGCCCGGCGCGCGACACCTGGCACTGCTTCGGGTGCGGCAAGCACGGCGACATCTTCACGTTCGTCATGGAGCGCGACAGCGTCTCGTTCCCGGAGGCCCTCAAGACGCTCGCCGGGCGGGCGGGCGTGGAGCTCGACGAGCGGACGAAGCGCGAGGACGCCCGCAACGCCCGGCTGCGCGAGGTCATGGAGGCCGCGATCGCCTTCTACCACGCGGTGCTGACGAAGTCGAAGGCGGGCGAGACCGCGCTTGCCTACCTCCACGACCGGGGCTTCAGCGACGAGACGATCGAGAAGCACCAGCTGGGCTGGGCGCCGGCGGGCTGGGACCAGCTCGCGCGCCAGCTCGCGACGAAGCGCCAGGTCAGCGCGGCGGAGCTGCTCGAGGTCGGCCTCGCGAGTCCGCGCCAGCGCGGCGGCGGCGTCTACGACCGCTTCCGGGAGCGGGTGATCTTCCCGATCCGGGACGCGAACGGTCACGCCGTCGGCCTCGGCGGGCGGATCCTCGGCGACGGAGGGGGCTGGGGGCGTCGACCGCGGGCCGAAGTACCTCAACTCGCCGGCGACGCCGCTGTTCGACAAGAGCCGCACGCTGTACCTCGTCGACCGGGCGAAGTCCGCGATCCGCAAGACGGGCCAGGCGGTGATCGTCGAGGGCTACACGGATGCGCTGATGGCCCACCAGTCGGGCTTCGAGAACGTCGTTGCCAGCCTCGGCACCGCGCTCACCCCGCAGCAGGTCGCGCTCCTCACGCGCTACGCGAAGCGGATCGCGCTCGCGTACGACGTCGACGCGGCGGGCGAGAAGGCTGGCACGTTCGGGGCCACCGCGCTCGAGGAGGTCATGCGCCAGCTAGCCCCGGACGATTCGGGCGTGGAGCTGGACGACGTCCGGGTCGTGACGCTCCCGGCCGGCAAGGACCCCGACGAGGTCATGCGCGACGACCCCGGGGCGTGGGCAGCGGTCGTCAAGGCCGCGCGCCCGATCGTGGATCACCTCATCGACGTCCATGCGCGCGCCCACGACCTCCGGACGCCCGGCGGCCAGGCGCGGTTCGTGGACGCCGTCCTGCCGATCATCCGCAACCTCCCGAACCCCGTGCTCCGCGACGCGTACCTGCAGCGCGTCCACCAGGTCAGCGGGGTGGAGGAGCGGACGCTCCTCGAGGCGATGCACCGGCGCCAGCTGCGCGATGCCGACCCGCGGGACGGCCGCGAGCGGTTCAGCGCGGCCGCCGTGATCCAGGCGGCGGACGCGCTGCCCGTGAACGACATCCTGCGCGGCGTCTCGCGGACCGAGCAGGAGCTCCTGCGCCTCGTGCTGCTCGTGCCCGAGACACACGACGCCGTCCTCGACGGTCTCGGGCCGGACCGGCTGCCGAGCCAGGTCGCGCGTGAGCTGTACCGCGCGATCGTCCTGGCGCGCGAGCGCAACGAGCACGGCGTCCGCCCGCCGTACGCGCTCACGGACATCCTTGACGGGCTCGACGAGGAGAGCCGGGCCCTCGGGCAGGCCCTCGTCTCGCGCCCGGGCCCCAACCCGCGCGAACTCAGCGACCACTCGCTCGGCTATGAGATCGAGCGGCTGATCCTCGAGCTCGACGACGCGGACTGGCAGGACCGCAGCGCCTGGAACCGCGACGCGATGAGCGAGGCCGAGCGCGACAACGATCGCGAATCCATCGAACGACTTTCGCTCGAGCGACGTCTCCTCAACGAGCAACGTCGATCACTGGACAGACGAAGAGACCAGACGCGCCTCCTGGCCCGGTCGGCCGTCGCCACCGGGTAGCAGCCACCGATCAGGCCACCACGGATCACCAACCAGCGGATCACCCGCTCCGCCCACCCACCAGCGTTCCCAGCGCTCGAACCTTCGGAGGACCCGCGGACCATGGCAGACCCCCTGGACAAGCAGCTTGTCGAAGCGGTGCTCTCCTCCCGCCCCCGCCGCACCAAGCGGGAGCTCGAGGAGGCCAAGCTCGCGACGATGCGCCCGCGCCGCGCCGGCACCGCGGTCGCGCCCGTCTCGGCCGACGCCGATGCGGATGTCGACGACGACGAAGACGAGGATGAGGATCTCGACGAGGCCCAGGAGGAGGCCGCGCAGGCTCCCGTCGTGCTGTCGATCGAGGTCGTGACCGAGGAGTCCGCCGCCGGCGTCGCGGTGCCCGCCAACGTCGACGCCCCGACGAAGCTGAGCGCCGCCGAGGTGGACGAGCCCACCGCCGAGGAGCTCGAGGCGCTGTCCGCTGACATGATCGGGATCGATGACCCGGTCCGCATGTACCTCAAGGAGATCGGGAAGGTCGCGCTGCTGACCGCCGAGGAGGAGGTCGTCCTCGCGAAGGCGATCGAGCTCGGTGAGCAGATCATCATCGAGCCGTGGAAGGCGGTCGTCTCGCTCCACGAGTGGACCCTCCACGACACCGAGCGCAAGACGCGCACGACGAAGACCCAGCACCTCCTGCCGTTCGGGCCCGAGACGCACACGATGGTCGCGGACGCCCTCGCCGCGGAGTCGAGCGCCGACCTGTACACCCCGCACCCGGACTTCCACCTGGTCAAGGCCGGCAGGGATGTCCAGTCCGAGGGGACGACGGCGCTGCTCAAGGAGGCGCGGGCCCTCCTCTCGGCGTACGCCGCCACACCGGATGCGCAGACCTTCCAGGCCGTCCTGGACTGGTCGTATCTCTCGGTTCACAACGGGGACCTGGACTCGCGCGACAACGTGGGCCTGCGCGCGATCTACGACTGGACGCGCGATGACGTCGCGTTCCCGGCGGTCCAGCGCTGGATCGAGGCGGGGAACGACTCGGACCTCCTGCGACGGATGGGGTTCGACCCGGACGTCCCGCCGCAGACCAAGATGCGGGACCGCAAGGGCGAGGTCGTGCGCATCGGGCGCGACGCACGCGAGCAGTTGACGAGCGCGAACCTGCGCCTCGTGGTCTCGATCGCAAAGAAGTACATCGGCCGCGGGATGTCGTTCCTCGACCTCATCCAGGAGGGGAACATCGGCCTCATCCGGGCGGTCGAGAAGTTCGACTTCGAGAAGGGCTTCAAGTTCTCCACCTACGCCACGTGGTGGATCCGCCAGGCGATCACCCGCGCGATCGCCGACCAGGCGCGCACGATCCGGATCCCCGTCCACATGGTGGAGACGATCAACCGCCTGATCCGCGTCTCCCGCCAGCTGCTCCAGGAGCTTGGCCGCGAGCCGACCGTGGAGGAGATCGCGGAGGCGATGTCGAAGGGCCAGGAGGTGGTCGTCACGCCCGAGAAGGTCCGTGAGATCATCAAGGTCTCGCAGGAGCCCGTCTCGCTCGAGACGCCGATCGGCGAAGAGGAGGACTCCCACCTCGGCGACTTCATCGAGGATCGCGGCGCCCTGGCGCCGGCCGAGGCAGCCTCGCACCAGCTGCTCAAGGAGCAGGTCGAGGCGGTGCTCGATTCATTGACCGGGCGCGAGCGTCGCGTGCTCCAGCTCCGGTTCGGCCTCGAGGATGGGCGGGCCCGCACCCTCGAGGAGGTCGGCAAGGAGTTCAATGTCACCCGGGAGCGCATTCGGCAGATCGAGGCGAAGGCGCTGCGCAAGCTGCGGCACCCGAGCCGGAGCCGCAAGCTCAAGGACTATCTCGAGTAATCAGGGAGGTACAGCATGAAGTTCATCGTGGGCCTGGCAACGGGCATCGTCCTCGGCGCCGCTGGTGCAGTCGCGTATTCCGTCAAGTCCGGACAGGATCTCCGCGGCGTGTACGAGAGCGTTCGCTCCGACATCGAGAAGGGTGACTTCGACGCCCTCGGCGCCCGCCTCGAGAGCGGGTTCGCCGAGCTCCAGGCCGTGCTCGAGGTGCGCATGGCCCAGGTCAGGGAGTCCACCGCCGCCGCCATCGAGGAGGCGACCAAGGCCATCGACGAGGCCCGCGCCCAGGCGAGCGAGGCCGGGACCACCGCGTCGGACGTCGTGGTCGACACCGCCGACGATGTGCAGGAGACCCTCGAGGTCGTCGCGGACGAGTCGGCAGATGGCGTCGAGGACGTGATCGTCGCGATCGAGGAGCGAACCGAGGCGTAGCCCCGGGCACCGCGGGCCGGTCGGCGGTCCTCGGTCGCCCCAGCCTCGCATACCCGAAGCCCGCCACGACCCGGGACCCGCACGCATAGCGGGTCGCCGGGACGTCGTCGTGGCCGCCGGCCGGTGCGCGCGCGCCCTCGGCCTGGTGACGTCCTGGCAACACGCGGAGGCGCCGACCACACCTGTCCACACCCAACCGACATCCGGTGGTGCGCGGGCGCACCAAACCGGGACCATTGCCCCTCCCGCCGGTGAACGGCCGGTTGATGCCGCGGCGGGCGGCCTCCGGTGACGCTTCTGGTGCACGCCAGCCCTGACGTGCGAGTGCCCCGAAGCATCCCGGAGTCCGATGCGCCGTCCGACGACCCACACCGCCCTTGCTTTCCTCCTCGCCGCCCTGTTCGTCGCGCCGGTCGCGGCCGTCGAGCCTGGCGGGAACGACAAGGAGACCCTGTCCGGCACGCTGGAGGCGCTCTGGATCGAGTCTCCGCAGGCGTCGAGGGGTCACCAGGCGTTCGACCTCCGCACGAGCCGCGGCGTGGTGCCCCTCGAGTTCGCCGACGGCGGTCCGCGAGATCTTGCCGGTGCGAAGGTCGAGGTCACGGGCAAGCGGATCGGCAAGACGCTCCACGTCGCAGGGTCGACTGCCAGTCGCGGGCTGAAGGTCCGCACGGCACCCCCGAGCGAGTACTCCGGCGCCTGGGCCGCGCTCGACGCGAGCGGCACTGGAGTCGGGCACGTCCGACGGCAGCTACTCGACGACCGCAGCCGTGTCGAAGTCGTTCGCGGTCATCCTCATCAACTTCAAGAACCTCAGCACGCAGCCCTGGACGAAGGCCACCGTCCAGACCGCCGTGACCGGCAGCTCCACGAGCATGAAGGCCTTCTACGAGGAGGAGTCGAAGGGTCGGATGACCGTCGCCGCCTCGGTCTTCGGCTGGTACACGATCGACGCCAACACCACCGGCTGTGATTGGCGCTCGTGGCACACCCTCGGTGAGGCCAAGGCCACGGCGGCCGGCGTCAACCTCTCCGCCTACACGAACGTCATGTTCATCTGGCCCAAGACGACCGAGTGCGGCTTCGCCGGGGTCGCGTACGTGCCCGGCAGGCACTCGTACCTCAACGGCACGCTGAGCGTCCAGGTGATGACCCACGAGGTCGGCCACAACTTCGGCGTCAGCCACTCGAACGCCCGCGACTGCGTCGTCGGCGGGAGCCGGACCTGGCTTGCCGCCACCTCGAGCTGCACGACGAAGGTCTATGCGGACCCGTTCTCGACGATGGGCAACAACGCCCTCCGCCACAACCACGCCTCGCACCTCGGTGAGCTGGGCTGGCTGAGCGCCTCGGAGAAGGTCGTCGGCACCCCCGGCAACACGTACACGATCGCCCCCTACTTCGGCAGCGGCCCGGTCAAGCTCGTCCGGATCCCGCGCGGCGACGGCACGTTCTTCGACCTCGACACCCGCACCCCGTACGGCAGCTTCGACACCTACACGGCGGGATCACCGGCCGTGGCCGGCACCACGATCCGGATCGGGGTCGGCACCGCAAGCCCGACCGGGTCGCCGAAGATGACCGAGCTGCTCGACACGACGCCGTCCACGACGGACCTCAAGGATGCGCCGCTGCTCGTCGGCAAGACGGTGACCGATCCGGTCTCGACGATCTCGTTCAAGACGCTCTCGGTCGACTCGAGCGGGGTCACGGTCCAGGTCAAGGAAGGGATCAAGCCCAGCACCCCGGGCTCGTTCACCGCGGCCGCGACCGACACGCCGCGCGTCAACCTTGCCTGGGCTGCCTCGACCGACAACGTCGCCGTCGCGAGCTACAAGGTGACCCGCAACGGCACCAGCGTCGGCACGATCCCCGCGTCGACCACCTCGTGGAGCGACACGGGCGTCGCGTTCGGCACCGCCTACACCTACACCGTCGCCGCCGTCGACACGTCCGGGAACACGGGGAGCGCCGCGAGCACGTCCGTGACGACGCCCGCCGACCCCGACCCGAAGCCCACGCCCGACCCCACGCCCACGCCTGACCCCACGCCGGCCCCGGACCCGACCCCGGCGCCTGACCCCACGCCCGCCCCTGACCCGACACCGGCGCCCGACCCGGCGACGGCCGGCGATCCCGACGCCGACACCCAGGCGCCCACCGCGCCGACGCCCCTGAACATCACGCCGGCGATCACGACGGTCAGCCTCGCGTGGGGCGCGGCGTCCGACGACCGCGAGGTCGCGGGCTACCGGATCTCCCGCAGCGGGTCGCTGATCGCGACGGTCCCGGCCGACACGCTCGAGTGGAAGGACACGGGCCGCAAGCCCGCGACGTACTACACCTACGCGGTGGCGGCGGTCGACGCCGCGGGCAACCGGAGCGCCGGCACGACGCTCAAGATCAGGACCAAGGCCGACACGGTCCGCCCGAGCACGCCCCAGGACTTCCGCAAGATCGCCCGGTCCGGGACCTACGTCACCTTTGCCTGGTCGGCGTCGACGGACAACGTCAAGGTGCTCAAGTACCGGATCTATCGCGAAGGCCGGACCAGGGCGCTTGCGGCCACGACCGGCACGAAGATCAAGATCTACACGCGCTACCGCTCGAAGTACTACGTGCGCGCGGTGGACACGTCCTACAACCGGAGCTACACCTCGGCCCACGTCCGCGGCCGCTGACCGGTCGCCCCGGGACGATCGCGGATCGACGGTAGAGTGGCGGCATGCCGCCCGAAGCCTACGCGCTCGTCACGCTGTTTCTCGTCTGCTCGCTGCTTGCCGGGGTGGCCGCCGTGCGGTTGGCGAGCCGCGCCGGCGGCCCCCGCCGCCTGCCCGCGTACGTCCTCCCGACGCTCGCGGCGTTCGCGGCCTTCTACCTGATCGGCCACC
Organism: uncultured Chloroflexia bacterium; assembly: GCA_963715245.1. GTDB lineage: Bacteria > Chloroflexota > Limnocylindria > Limnocylindrales > CSP1-4 > CAIXZV01. The sequence continues at coordinate 761,741 of CAVQRM010000006.1, read as the reverse complement.
GGTTCGGCCTGTCGATCGGCCCCGAGGTCGAGCTGTTCGGCTTCCAGGTCGCCCTGCTGGGGGACATCGCGATCGGCTTTGCCGCCGCGCTGATCGTCGCCCTGCTCCAGGCGGCCCTCGTCCGGGCTCGCGGCGCGGGCTCGCCCGGCGGTCCGTCGCCGGAGGCGAAGGCGACCTGACGCCGCGCGACCTGGTCCCGCGTCAGCCGCCGCGCGCGATCCGCGCGTCGCCCGGCTCGTCGCCGATGGCCACGGGCATGCCCGACCGCGACCAGTCGCTGTACGACCCCGGGTAGAGGAGGGGAGCGGGTAGCCCCGCGACGCGCATCGCGAGCGCCGCATGGCAGGCGTTGACCCCCGATCCGCAGGAGGCGACGACACCCTCGCCGAGCGGGGCGTACCGGCGCCGCAGGGTGTCCGGGTCGAGGAACCGGCCGTCCGCACCCAGGTTGCCCGCGGCCGGGCGGCTGACCGCGGTCGGGATGTGGCCCGGCACGGGATCGACCGGCTCCACCTCGCCCCGGTATCGCTCCGTCGCCCGAACGTCGATGAGGGCGACCTCCCCGAGCCCGGCGACGAGCGCCTCCCGATCGATCGTGCGCGACCACTCCGCGCGGAGCGAGAGCTCGCCGCGGGCTGACCCCGGCACCTCGGCCGTGACGGGTCCGCCCGCCGCGACCCACGCCTGGATGCCGCCGTCGAGGACGCTGACACCGGGGTGTCCGAGGTCGTCGAGCATCCACCACAACCGCGCTGCGATGGTCCCGCCGGCGTCGTCGTACGCGACGATCGTCGTATCGCTGGCGAACCCGAGGGCCGCCATTCGCGCGGTGAACGCGGCCGGGTCGGGGAGGGGATGACGGCCCGGACCGGACGGGCCGACGAGGTCGCTGTCCACGTCGACGAACACGGCGCCCGGGACGTGGGCGAGGGCATAGTCGCGGCGACCCTTGCCGGGGTCGGTGAGCCACCAGCGGACGTCGGCGATGCGCAGCGACGGGTCGCCAAGGCGGCCGAGCAGGGCCTCGGGCGAGATCAGGGTCATGCGCCGCAGTCTACGTGCCGGTGTCCTCCGGCGCGGTCGCCACGACGCGCGCGGTCCGCACTCGACCGGTGCCACATGCACCGCGGGGGCCTGATATCCTCACCCGCGGCGCCGCGACGGCGCCCCCGACGAGCGGGCCGCGGCCCGACCTCGTCCATCGCTCCGGCGTAGCTCAGTGGTAGAGCGGGTGACTGTTAATCACTTGGTCGTAGGTTCGAATCCTACCGCCGGAGCCACTCCCCCAAGCACGAATCCGGCCCCGTTGCCGTGCGTCGGCGCCGCCCGCAGCGCCGGGTATGGCTCGAGCAGGCCAAGCTCCACCGCTCGCTCGACGGCCTCGCCCCGCGATGACGCCTGGAGCTTTCCGTAGATCGACATCGCGTGCGACTTGACGGTGTTGCGCGTGATCAGGAGGCGATCGCCGATCTCCTCGAACGAGAGGTATGTCGGCAGCAGGATCAGGACCCGCAGCTCGGCTGTCGTCAGCGATGACGGGCCGGCGAGGGCCGTGAGCGCGCCATCGAGCTGGCGCCGCGTGGCCAGCAGGTCCGTGGTGAGGCTGCCGAGCAGCGGCTGGCGTCGGACGAGGTCCTCTGCGTCACGGATGGCTTGGCGCGCGCCCGAGATGTCCGAGACGGCGATGTACGCGCGCGAGAGATGCGTCAGGCACCAGATCGCCATCCAGGGGATCGCCTGGGCGAGCGGCCGCACGAGCTGGGCGCGCACGAGCTCCCGGCGCGCACCCTCCAGGTCGCCCCGGTGCACGGCGACCCGTGCGTTCACCGCGTAGATCATCAGGGCCTGCGCGAGGCCCTCATACCGGGTTGCGAGCAGATCGCGGGTGGCCTCCTCGCTGTATGCCGCCGCGGCGTCCCAGTCCTCGCGGGCGATTCCGAGACCCGCGAGCATGGCGAGCGCGGCCAGCCTCGTGGCGCGGGCGCGCACGGCCGACTCCACGGACTCCAGGCAGGCGGTCTCGGCGGCCTCGGCATCGCCGTTCAGCAGATGCGCCGCACCGAGCAGGAACAGCGCATGGCTCCGCCAGGGACTGTCCGGCTGCTCCTGCGCAACAGCGAGGCTCGCGTTCGCCAGCATGTCCCGTGCCCCGTGGCGGCACATCACCGCCCGCAGCAACGCCCGCTGGGATGTGAAGGACGCGGCGCCGTGGGCCGGCCAGCCGTCGGTGGAGGTCCGGTCGGCGATCTCCGCCATCGCCTCCGCCTCGGGGGAGCGCCCGGACAACAGGTGGATCCAGCCCGCGAGCACGGCAAGCGTCGGCTGGCGCTCGAAGTCCGCTGTCGCGAACCGCGACAACCACCGGGCAAGCGCAGTGGCCTCGCCCCGATGGAAGGCCTCGAGCCCGTAGGCCGTCACGTGACGACCGGCCAGCGCTGCGTCACCGGAGGCCAGGGCATGCTCGATCGCCCGGTCAGCGTTGCCGTGCGCGAGATACCACGCCGATGCTCGCCGATGGAGCTCCTGCACCGTCTGCGGCTCGCGCTGCCTGAGCTCTGCCTCGAGATACTCTCGAAGCAGGTTGTGGTAGTGGTATGACGCCCCGCCGCCGAGATCGCTGACGAGCAGGTTGCGACGCGCGATCCGGGCCAGCCGCTCGCCGGCGCCGGTCTGACCCGTGACCGCATCCGCCACGGGCGGCGTGACCACCTCCAGGATCGACGTCCGGGTGAGGAACGTGATCTCCGCATCGAGCTCGCGTCCCAGCTCGGAGCGGAGGTAGTCCGCGATGTACCGGTCCGCGCCGGCCGCGGAGCCGTCGTGCGGCGCGTCACCCGCACGGGGATCCGTGAGCGTGGCGAGATAGATGCCCGCCGCCCACCCCTCGGTCCGCTCGACGAGGCGTGCCAGCCGTGCGGAATCGAGCTGCCGCCCGGCGAGGACCGTCAGCGCCGCCGCCTCGTCCACGTCGAGCGCGAGGGCGTCTGCCCCGATCTCGAGGAGCTCCCGCTGTGCCCGGTACCGCGCCAGCAGGAGACGAGGCTCCGATCGCCCCGCGATCGCGACGCGGAACCCCGGGGGCAGGTGGTCGATGAGCATCGTGATCGCATCGAGGCAGGTCGTGTCCGTGATCCGGTGGGCGTCGTCGAGGATCAGGAGCGCAGGCTCGGGCCACCGAAAGAGGTCGGAGCTGAGCCGCGGCACCGCCACCGCGAGCACACGGTCGCCCGTACCCGTGAGACCCGCCGCAACTGCGGCGTCGATCGGGTGGATCCGGTCGAGCGCCGCGGCCACGTACGAGAGCAGGATCGCCGGATCGTTGTCCAGGTCGTCGAGCGTCAGCCAGGCGACGGGGCCCGGGCTTTGGGCGGCCCACTCGACGAGGAGCGTGGTCTTGCCGTACCCCGCCGGGGCGACGAGGGACACGACGCGTGGGACGGCTGGGTCCCCGAGGCGCGCGAGGAGATCGCTCCGCTCGACGATGCCCACTCGCTGCGTCGGCCGCCGGAGCTTGGCCTCGAGCAGGAGCACCATCGGCTGGAACCGCGCGGCGGACACCTGCGTGCCGTCGCTCGGCTGTCTCACTCCGGAAGCCCCCGACCATCCATGGACGGCCATGGTACGCGACTACCCAGATGGGGTGATGCGGCGCGAGGACCCATGGCAACGATGGGAGACACCACGGCGAGCCTTGGAACACCGACCCGGCGCCGGGGCCGAGAGGAGCACCACGATGGCGGACACCCTGTCCGATGTTCTCGTCGCCGGGTACCGCGACATCGACGCCGCGACGACGGACTTCGACAACCTCGTCGCCCAGGTCAAGGCGAAGGCGGTGCGCATCGAGGCCGCCATCCTCGTCACGCGCGATCCGGCGGGCAACGTCGTGGTCCAGCAGACCGGCGACCACATGGGCCGCAAGGGCGCCGGCTGGGGCGGTTCGGTCGGGTTCCTGGTCGGTCTCGCGGCCCCGCCGCTCCTGGCCGCGACGGTGGTCGGCGCGGCAGCCGGCGGGCTCGCGGGACGGTTCGCGAAGCACCGTGTGGAGAGCGGGATCCACGACAAGATCGGCGAGAACCTCCCGCCGGGAACCGCCGCGCTCATCGCCACCTACGACGAGGACCAGAACCTCGCCGTGCAGCAGGCCCTCCCGGGAGCGCTCGCCCGGTCGGTGGTCCAGACCGAGAAGTCAGGGGCAGGCGCGCTCAAGGACTCCCTTGCCGAGGCCATGGGCAAGTTCGCCCAGGACCGCACGGTCCTGCCGATCCCCGACCGCGCGTTCGGCGGCTCGATCGGCCGGACGATGGACGTGTCCGTCGGCGACTGGTCGATGATCCCGGGTCCGAAGGCACCCGAGGGCGCCCCCAACGTCCTCATCGTGCTCGTCGACGACGCCGGCTTCGGCGGTCCCGAGACGTTCGGCGGCGAGCTGCGGACGCCCACGCTGACGCGCGTCCAGCAGATGGGCCTCACCTACAACCGCTTCCATGTGACGGCCGTGTGCTCGCCGACCCGTGCGGCGCTGCTCACCGGGCGGAACCACCACCGCGTCGGCATGGGCGGGATCGCCGAGTTCCCCGGACCCTTCCCGGGGTACACCGGAACGCGACCGCGCAGCTGTACGGCGCTGCCCCGGATCCTCAAGGAGAACGGGTACATCACCGGCGGCTTTGGCAAGTGGCACATGACGCCCGGCCGCGAGATGGGCCCGTCGGGGCCCTTCGAGCACTGGCCGCAGGCATGGGGCTTCGACCACTGGTGGGGCTTCCTCACCGGTGCCGCCGGCCAGTACGATCCGATCATCACCCAGGACAACTCGGTCCTCGGCGTGCCGGAGGGCAAGGACGGGAAGCTGTACTACTTCCCGGACGACATCACGGACAAGTCGGTCGAGTGGCTGCACGCCGTCCGCGCCCACGACGCCACCAAGCCGTGGTTCATGTACTACTCGACCGGAGCGACGCACGCGCCGCACCACGTCGCCAGGGAATGGGCCGACAAGTACAAGGGCCAGTTCGATGACGGCTGGGACGCGTACCGTGAGCGCACGCTTGCGCGCCAGAAGCAGCTGGGGATCGTGCCCCAGGACACGGAGCTCGCCGCCCGTCCCGACGCCTACCCCGCGTGGGACACCCTCGGCGACGCCGAGAAGAAGCTGTACGCCCGCCAGATGGAGGTGTTCGCCGGGTTCTCCGAGAACACCGACTGGAACATCGGCCGGCTCCTCGACGCGGTCGACGAGATGGGCGAGCTCGACAACACGCTGATCGTCTACATCTGGGGCGACAATGGCGCCTCCATGGAAGGCACCCTGACAGGGTCGTTCAACGAGACGACGTTCTTCAACGGCCTCGTGCTCGACGCCGAGGACCAGCTTCGGCTGATCGACAAGTTCGGCGGGCTCGACGGCCTCGGCGGGTTCCACAGCGCCCCGCACTTCGCGGCTGCCTGGGCGCACGCCCAGAACACGCCGTTCCAGTGGGGCAAGCAGATGGCGAGCCACCTCGGTGGCGCTCGCGACCCGATGGTCATCGCCTGGCCGGCTCACATCAAGGGCGGCGGTGACCTGCGGACGCAGTTCACCCACGTCATCGACGTCGCGCCGACGATCCTCGACCTGGTGGGCATCCCGGAGCCCTCCGTCGTGGACGGGATCGAGCAGGAGCCGATGGACGGCGTGCCGTTCACCTACACCTTCGACGACCCGGCCGCCGACGAGCGCCACACGGTGCAGTACTTCGAGATGTACGGATCCCGGGCGATCTACAAGGACGGCTGGTGGGCCTGCGCCCGCCTGGACAAGCTGCCGTGGGACTTCTCGCCGGCGACCCTCTCCCGGTTCCGGCCGGGCAGCGGCTACGACCCCGACCAGGACCGGTGGGAGCTCTACTACCTGCCGGACGACTTCTCCCAGGCCCACGACATCGCCGCTGAGAATCCCGACAAGCTCGCGGAGCTCAGGGAGCTGTTCTGGGCGGAGGCCGAGCGCAACCGCGCGCTGCCGCTGCTGGGCGGGATGGCCGTGTTCTTCGGGATCCTGCCCCCGATGCCCACGACCACCCGGTTCGAGTTCGCGGGCGATGTGCAGAACGTCTCGACCACGGTGATCCCGCGGATCTACGGGCGGTCGTACTCGATCGAGGCCGACATCCACGTCCCCGAGGGTGGCGCCGAGGGCGTCCTGTGCGCGTTCGCCGACTTCATCGGCGGGTTTGCGCTGTGGGTGGACGAGCGCGGCCATCTCGTGCACACGTACCAGTTCCTGGGCGTGGACACGTACAAGCAGACCTCGACCGAGCCGATCCCGACCGGCGACGTCCTGGTGAAGATGCTGTTCGAGATGGACGAGCCCAAGCCCGGCGCCGGGGGCGATGTCACCCTGTGGGCCAACGGGAAGCAGATCGGTGACGGCCGCCTCGACCACACCTGCTCGATGCTGTTCACGACCTATGCCGGCATGGACATGGGCCGGGACAACGGCGGCGTCGTCGACGACGCGTACGAGGACAGGGCCCCGTATCCGTTCACCGGTATCCTGCGCAGGGTCGTCTTCGATCTCAAGCCGATGGCCCTGGAGGCGGAGCAGGCGCTGCACGAGGCCTCCTCGACCGCCGGCGTGGCCGCGGGCGCAGGGGGCTGACGCCCGCTCGAACCACCGGCCGCGGGGCCCTGATCGCAGGGACCGCACCCGGTCGCTCCAGCCGCCCGCGGTCGGGTCGCTGACGGGAGGTGCGGCGTGACCGAGGAGGCGGACCGGGCGGCAGCGGTATCGGCGTCCCACCCGGTCCACGTGTACGTGCACGTGGCGGTCGTTGCGGCGTTCGGCGGCGTCGCCGTGCTGGTGTGGCTGCTCCTGTACGAGGCGGCCAACCGGTTCCTCTGGGAGAACGAGGTCGTCACGGCGAACCCGTGGGTGTTTCCGCTGATCTGCATGCCGTTCTCGCTCCTCGTCGGGCTGCTGGTCAAGCATCGCCACGCCCCGACGAACCTCGACGAGTCGCTGATGGACAGCCTCGCCGGCGACCCGGCGAAGATCGACTGGCGGACGCTGCCCGTCAACGTCCTGATGGCCTGGGCATCGCTGCTGTCGGGCGCGGTGCTGGGCCCGGAGGGCGGCATCGGCGGGATCGCCTCGAAGATCTCCATGTTCTACGCGGACAAGGTCAAGGCGCCGGCCGACGCCCGGTCTCGCCTGATGTTCTCCACGGTTGCGTCGGCGTACAACGGGCTCATCGCCAGCCCCCTGTTCACCGGTGTCCTGGGGACGGAGCTCATCAGGGACCCGGAGGCGCGCGGTCGGACCCTGCCCGCGAACCTCATGGGTGGCGCGATCGGGTTCTTCATCTTCACGGCCGTCGGCAGCACCGGCATCCAGAACTACCTCGACCTCAGCTCCACCCGCCCGATCACCGTCGTGGACATCCCCCTGGCCATCGTCTTCGGGCTGCTGGGCATGGTCCTCGCGGTCATCGCCGGCATCATGTTCCGGGTCGCGGCCGCGGCCTTCGGACGTTTCGAGGGTCGCGAGGTCGAGCGCGCGCTCGTGGCCGGCGCGATCTTCAGCGTCGTCGGCATGGTGGCGCCGATCCTCCTGTTCTCGGGTGAGACCCAGGTCCTCGAGGTGGTCGCGGACCCGGCGGGCTACGGCGCCTTCACGCTGCTCGCGATGGCGCTGGTCAAGCTCGCGCTGCTCGCCGTCGCCTTCAAGAGCGGGTTCCTCGGCGGACCGACGTTCCCGGCGATCTTCGCGTCGGTATGTGCCGCGCTCGCGATCAGCCTCGTGTTCCCAGGGATCCCGCTCGAGATCATCATCGGCGGGATCATGGCCGGCTTCCTGATGGTGCTGTTCAAGGCGCCGTTCATGGTGGTCATCCTGACCGTGATCATGCTCGGCGCGAGCGTGGACCTGACGGCGCTGATCGTCCTCGCGGTGGCGGAGGTCATGATCGTCCTGCCCTACGCGCAGGCCGCGCTCGCACGGATCCAGGCCCGCCGCGCCGGCACCGGTGGGCCGGCGGTTCCCCCGACAGCGGCAGGACCCGGCTGAGATGACCCAGGCCACCGGTCCGGCCGGGTTCCACCTGCTCGCCAAGCCGACCGGCGCGACGTGCAACCTCGACTGCGAGTACTGCTTCTTCCTGTCCAAGGAGATGCTGTACCCCGGCAGCCGCTTCCGGATGGCCGACGAGCAGCTGGAGCAGTACATCCGCCAGGTCATCGAGGCGCAGCGCGTCCCATACGTGAACATCGCCTGGCAGGGCGGCGAGCCCACGCTGATGGGGGCCGACTTCTTCCGCCGCTCGATCGAGCTCGTGGAGCGGTACCGCCGGCCCGGGATGGAGGTCGAGTACACGATCCAGACGAACGCGACGCTGATCGACGACGAGCTCGCGGCGTTGTTCAAGGAGCACGGTTTCCTCGTCGGGATCAGCATCGACGGGCCGCCCGCGATGCACGACGCCTACCGCGTGGACAAGGGCGGCAAGCCGACCTTCGAGCGGGTCCGGGCGGGGCTCGAGCGGCTGCAGGCCCACGGCGTCGAGTACAACACCCTCACGACGCTCCACCGCGCGAACGCCGAGCACCCGGTCGAGGTGTACCGGTTCCTGCGCGACGAGTGCGGCTCGCGCTTCATGCAGTTCATCCCGATCATCGAGCGGCTGCCGGCACCGCGGATCGACGTGCCGCTCTCGGAGCTGGGCCTGAGCCCTGGCCTCGCCCAGGAGGCGCCATGGCGGTCCTGGCGGGACCGCCCGCTCTACCGGCAGCAGGGGCCGCTCGTCACCGATCGCTCCGTGACCGCCGAGCAGTACGGCTCGTTCCTGGTCGGGGTGTTCGAGGAGTGGGTCCGGCGCGACATCGGCGAGGTCTACGTCCAGATGATCGACGTCGCGCTCGCCAACTGGTACGGCGAGCCCCCGTCGCTGTGCATCCACTCCGAGGTCTGCGGGACCGCGCTCGCCCTGGAGCACAACGGCGATCTCTACTCGTGCGATCACTTCGTCGAGGAGGACTACCGCCTCGGCAACATCAACGAGACGCCGATGGCCGAGCTCGTCGCCTCGGACCGGCAGCGGGCGTTCGGGCTCGCCAAGCGGGACACGCTGCCCGAGTACTGCCGCTCCTGCGACGTGCGGTTCGCGTGCCACGGCGGCTGCCCCAAGGACCGGTTCATCGACACGCCCGACGGCGAGCCGGGGCTGAACTACCTGTGCGCGGGGTACAAGGCGTTCTTCGGCCACATCGACCGGCCGATGCGGATGATGTCCGACCTGCTGCGCGCGGGCCGGGCACCGTCGGAGCTCGTGGGGTGGTATGCCGCCGAGGACGCCCGCATCCGCGAGGCCGTCCGGGCCGCCGGGCGCAACGACCCCTGCCCCTGCGGCAGCGGGCGGAAGGTCAAGCACTGCCACGGGGCGACCTCCGCCTGACGCCTCGCTCCGTACACTGGCACGCGATGGACCAGTGGTGGCTGCCCCTCGCGCTCGGCGTGCTCGCGACGCTCACCGTGTACATGTACGTGAGCCGCAAGCACCTGCTCGTCTACGTCGAGCGCCACAAGTCGCTGCCGACCAGGAACTGGATCCTGCGCGCCGATCCGGACCCCGAGGTGGAGCGATGGCGCCGCCGCCGCCTCCTCGTGACGGGCCTGCTGCTCGCGCTCGTCATCCTCCAGCTCGTGACGTTCTTCACATAGGGCGTGAGCGCGATGCTGCGGGTCGGTTCGATCCGACGCGGGGTGGGGGACCGGGGCCGTCGTCAAGCCCCATAGGTCACGGCTCGGCGAGCGCCGCGTCCAGTCGCGCAGGCCAGTCGTCGTGCTCGAGGCCGGCGGCGACGAGGACGTCCCGCCAGTCCATCTCGGCGTCGTAGACGGCCCGCAGGAGCCGGTCGAGATCGCCGTCCGCGACGATGAGGGTCGCGCCGCAGATGCGCTCGAAGCTATGGGGCGTCGTCGACCCGATCGCGATCGATTCGAGGAGGTACATCGCCTGCGCGGTCCGGCGGCCCTTGAAGTCACGCGCCACGCGTGCGGCGATCCGCGGCGAGAGGTCCATCAGCGCGGCGCCCGCCTGGCGGCGACCCCGACGATCACGAGCGCGATGCCGGCGACGAGCGCCATCCACGTGACGCTGAGCACGACCAGGACGACCGCCATCCCCTGGATGATCGCAGGCCCGGCGCGCGGCGTCAGCCGCGCACGGTGCGAGGACCATCCAGCCGGATGGGGGTGTCGTGCGGGAGCAGGCCCTTTGTACGACGTCTTGACAAAGTGACGGAGCCGGCGCACGATATGACTTCGTAAAGTCCCTTGCCAAAGGCGTTCGCCCGGCAAGGGGCACCGTTGGCTGAGTCGGAGGAGTGCCCGTCCGAATGAGCGCCAGCGCGACGCCGCTGCCCGGGAGGGCAACGCACCGACAGACGCGAACGTTCAATCAGCAGCTGGTCCTGCGCGCCCTCCACGATCGGAGTCCACTCTCGCGCGCCGACCTGGCACGGCTCACGGGCCTGACGCGCACCTCCGTCAGCGATCTCGTCGGCGCCCTCATCGACGACGGCCTGATCGAGGAAGTCGGTCGCGGCCCGTCGAGCGGGGGCAAGTCGCCCATCCTTCTTCGCGTCGCTCCGGACGGTCGCCACCTGATCGGGCTCGACCTCGGCGAGGCGCAGTTCAGCGGCGCCGTCGTCAACCTGCGTGGCGAGGTCCTCCACGCTGATCCACCTCCCGCTCGAGGGACGGAACGGCGACGCCGCGGTCGAGCTCGCCGTTGCCCTCATCGATGCCCTGCGGGTCCACGTGCGGTCGCCGTTCCTGGGCATCGGGATCGGCGCACCCGGCATCATCGACACGGGCTCGGGGACCGTCCGCTGGTCGGTCAACCTGGACTGGGCTGATCTCGACCTCGGGCTGCTGCTCGGGCAGCGCTACGGCGTGCCGGTCGTCGTCGCCAACGACAGTCATGCCGCCGCCGTCGCCGAGCTGACGTTCTTTCGCCGGCCGAGGCCCAACAACCTGATCGTGATCAAGGTGGGTCGGGGTGTCGGTGCCGGGATCATTCTCAACGGGCGGCTGTTCCAGGGCGACGGGTACGGCGCAGGCGAGTTCGGCCACATCTCGATGGGCGGCCGCGACGCTCCCTGTCGCTGTGGCCGAGCCGGCTGCCTCGAGACGATCACGAGCATGAGTGCGCTGGTAGCCGCGGCCGGTGCGGTCGAGCCGTCGATCATCGACGTCAGTGGCCTGATCGCCGCCTTCCACGCCGACGTTGGCGGCATCCGGCGGATCGTCCTCGACGGGGCGTGTGAGCTCGGTGCCGCGATCGGCTGGCTGACCGGCGTCCTCAACGTCCGCCACGTGCTGCTGATCGGCCAGGTCGCGGAATTCGGCGACGTCTGGCTGAACGAGGTCCGGTGGCGCGCCCGGTCGAGCGTCATGGCACGGCTCGCGGACGACACGCAGATCGAGTTCGGCCACATCCACGACGACGTGGTCGTGCTTGGCGCCTCGGCGCTGCTCATGGAGCAGCAGCTGGGCCTGGGCCTGGTCCGATGATCGCGACCGATCGGCTGGGCATCAGCGGGCCGCTGGTCGCCGGCGTCGACGTCGGCGGCACCAAGACCTCGGTCGTCGTGGTGGACGATCGGGACCGCATCCTCTACGAGCAGGTAGCCCCAACGGACCGGTCGTCGCTGGTCCGCCAGATCGCCGGACTCGTGGACGACGCCCGGCGCCAGCTGCGGCAGGACGTCGCCGCGGTGGGCGTCGCCGTGCCCGGCCGCGTGGACGTGGAGCGAGGCTCGGTGAGCATGGCCGTGAACCTCGGCGTCACCCACCTGGCACTGGGACCGATGCTGCAGGCGGAGCTCGGGATCCCGACCTTCGTCGAGCACGACGCCCGGGCGGCGGCGCTGTGGCTGAGCGAGCAGGCAGCCGACGGCCCGGCCGATGCGCCTGCGCACGTCGCCTTCCTCGCGATCGGGACGGGCATCTCCGCGGGCATCGTCCTCGACGGGGCCGTGTTCCGCGGCGACAACGGGCTTGCGGGCGAGGTCGGCCACGTTGTTGCCGACCCGGATGGGACCGTCTGCGCATGCGGCCTGCGGGGCTGCCTCGAGACCGTCGCGGCGGGTCCCGCGATCGCGCGCCAGGCCGACGAGGCGATCGCGGCCGGTCGCGACACCGTCCTGCCGCCCCATCCGAGCGCCGCGGATGTCTTCCGTGCCAGCGCCGCCGGCGATGCGGTCTCGATCGAGATCACCGAAAGGGTGGCCGACCACCTCGCCCGGGCGATCCGATCGCTGGTGCTCACCCTGGGGGTCAGGCGAGTCGTCATCGGCGGCGGCGTCGCTGCCGCCGGACCGGCGCTCCTCGACCCGATCCGATCCCGAATCTCCCGCGAACACGCAGGTTCGCCGCTGATCCAGGCCGCCCTGGGCGATGCGACGGTCGAGCTGCTGTCGCCGGCCGAGGCGCCCGGCGCCCGCGGGGCGGCAGCGATCGCCCGCCGCCGCATCGGTTTGCCTGAGCGAGAGGGGGTGGGCGAGCGATAACCCCGGTGGGCTTTGCCGGGCGCCGGATAGTCAGTTCCGGACCCAGTGGAGCGATCCGTTGACAGTCACGGCATATCGCAGGAGGAACACATGGCCAAGCGACTCTGGACACCGACCGCGCTGGCGGTCGCCGTCATGCTGCTGGTCGCCGCGTGCGGCAGCACAGCAACGACGCCGGCGCCGGCAACCGCGGCGCCGGCCGAATCCATGCCCGCCGAATCCATGCCGGCCGAGTCGACCGAGCCGACCGCTGAGCCCACTGCCGCCCCGGCTGCAGCGGTGCCGGCGGTCCCGACCGGCTACACCGAGCTGGACCAGGCGCTCGGGGCGGACAAGCCGTTCAGCGGCAAGACCGTCTCGATCCAGACCCAGTGGATCGGCGGCGAGGGCATCAACTTCGAGGCCGCGCTCGCGGACTTCGAGGCGGCAACCGGCATCAACATCCAGATCGACAGCATCGGCTCGAGCCACGAGACCGTGCTGCGGACGCGGATCGCCGGCGGGCAGCCGCCCGACCTCGCGATGCTCGCCCAGCCGACGCCCGTTCTGGCCTACGCGGCCGAGGGCAAGGTCATCGACGTCGCGACGTTCATGGATGTCAGCAAGCTCAGCTCCGAGCACCCGGCGACCATCGGCCTGGTGACCCAGGGCTCGAACGTCTGGGGCGTTCCGTACAAGGCCGACGTCAAGTCGCTCGTCTGGTACCCGATCAAGGCATTCGAGGCCAAGGGCTACGCTGTTCCCACCACGTGGGACGAGCTGATCGCCCTGTCGGACAAGATCGTGGCCGACGGCTCCACCCCGTGGTGCATCAGCGCCGGCGGGCCCGGTGACGCGACCGGCTGGCAGATCACCGACTGGATCGAGGAGATCGTCCTCAAGACCGAGGGCCTCGACGTCTACAACCAGTGGATCAGCCACGAGATCCCGTTCTCGGATCCGCGGATCAAGGGTGCATTTGAGAAGGTCGCCCAGATCTTCTTCACCGACGGCTATGTGGTCGGCGGGAGCCAGGGGATCATCAACACCGACATGCGGGTGGTGATGGACCCGATGTTCAACGAGGACCTGGCGAACCCCGGCTGCTGGATGCAGAAGATCCCGACCTGGTACGGTCCCGACTTCTTCCCGGATCAGCGCGCGACCCAGACGCCCTCGAAGTACATCATCGGAGAGGACGTCGGGATGTTCGCGTTCCCGACCATCGACCCGGCGCAGACCAATGCCGAGGGCTCGGCCGACACCCTCATGGTGCTGGCCGATCGGCCCGAGGTCCGCGCCGTCGCCGAGTTCTTTGCCACGCCGCAGGGGATCCAGCGATGGATCGAGGCCGGTAGCGCGATCTCGGCCAACTCGACGACTCCTTCCGGGTGGTACGACGGGTCGTACAAGCTCGCCGTCGCCGCCGAGATCGCCAACACCGCCGCCGGCATCGGCTTCGATGCCTCCGACCTCATGCCGGGCGCCGTCGGCGTCGGCACCTTCTGGACCAAGTCGGTCGAGTGGGTCAACAACAATGGCGCCAACCTGGACGCCATCCTGAAGGCCATCGACGACAGCTGGCCCCAGTAACCGTTCTGTAGGCTAGCGGGGCGCCCGATCACGTCGGGCGCCCCGTCACTCGTTCCACGGGAGGAGGATGGATGGCCGCGACTGCACGGGCGCGCCCCGGTCTCTCAAGCTTTGTCCTGCCCATCCTGGGGCTGATCGCCCTCGGCCTGTGCGGGGCGGGCATCCTCGTCCTCTACGACCCGCAGGGTGGGCCCAACCTCCTCGCCACGTTCTACGATGCGATCGGCAACACGTCCGGCGCGACGGACTTGCGCAACGGTCAGGGCGACCAGGTCATCGCCAAGATCCTGCTGGCCCTCATCGCGCTCGCTGTCGGCGTCGGCGGCATCTGGCTGCTGTACCTCGGCGTCGGCGGGCTGGTCAGCCTGCTCCCGCCGAAGTGGCGTGATCGGATCCTGCCCTGGGTCTTCGTCGGCCCCGCCCTGCTGCTCCTGGGCGTGTTCCTCGTCTATCCCGCCGCGGGAACGATCCTCCGCGCCTTCCAGGACAACCAGGGCCAGCTCACCGTCGACAACTTCCGGCTCCTGGCCGACCCCGAGTTCGTCACCATCCTGCGCAACAACGCTATCTGGCTGGTCGTGGGGACCGGGGGCAGCGTGGGGCTCGGCCTCCTGATCGCCGCGATGTTCGACCGCGTCCGGCGCGAGTCGCTGGCCAAGACGTTCGTGTTCCTGCCGCTGGCGATCTCGCTCATCGGCGCATCGGTGATCTGGGGCTTCATGTACTCCTGGCAGCCTGCCAGCCAGCCGCAGATCGGCCTCCTGAACGCCATCGTGGTCGGCCTCGGCGGCGAGCCGATCCCGTGGTTCACGACCAGCCCGGTCAACGTGTTCGCCGAGATCATGATCCTCGTCTGGCTCCAGACGGGGTTTGCCATGGTCGTGCTGTCGGCCGCGATCAAGGGCGTGTCGGCGGAGATCCTCGAGGCGGCCCGCCTCGACGGCGCCAACGAGCGCCAGCTGTTCATCGGCGTCGTCGTGCCGATGATCCGCGGCTCGATCGTGACCGTCGCCACGACGATCGCCATCGTCACCCTCAAGATCTTCGACATCGTCTACGTCACGACCGGCGGACGGTTCAATGACTCGGTCGTGGGCGTGCGGATGTTCCACGAGATCTTCCAGTTCTTCAACGACGGTCGCGGCGCGGCCCTCGCGACGCTGCTGTTCATCGCGGTCCTGCCGGTGATGTACATCAACCTCCGCAACTTCCGTCGACAGCAGGTGCAAGGATGACCGCGCCCGCCCGATCCAGGTCCGTCGCGCCCGTCTCCCCGTGGCGGCCGGCGCTGCTCCGCAGCCTCCCGCTCCGGATCGCGGTGTTCGCGATCTGCCTGCTGTGGACGATCCCCACGCTCGGCCTGCTGGTCACGTCCATCCGCGACCCGCTGCTGATCTCCACGTCCGGCTGGTGGACGTCGCTCCTCTCGCCGTTCGATCCGCCGAACCAGTGGACGCTGTCCAACTACCAGACCGTCATCGCGACCGACGGCATGGACCGCGCGTTCATCAACAGCCTGATCGTGGCGATCCCGTCGACCGTGATCCCGATCACGATCGCGGCGTTCGCCGCCTATGCGTTCGCATGGATCCCGTTCCGGGGACGGGGGATCCTGTTCACGATCGTCGTCGGCCTGCTCGTCGTGCCGATCCAGATGTCCCTGATCCCGATCCTCCGGCTCTACAGCGCGGGCGACCTGTACGGCACGTTCCTGGGGATCTGGCTGGCGCACACCGGGTTCGGCCTGCCGCTCGCGATCTTCCTCCTCTACAACTTCATCTCGCAGCTGCCGCGCGACCTGTTCGAGTCCGCGGCGATCGACGGGGCGTCGGCGCTGCAGACCTTCATCCAGATCGTCCTGCCGCTGTCGATTCCGGCCCTCGGCGCGTTCGCGATCTTCCAGTTCCTGTGGGTCTGGAACGACCTCCTCGTCGCGCTCGTGTTCCTCGGCCCCGGCGCCGAGGTGCGCGTGCTGCCGACCGCCCTCTACCAGCTGATCGGCAGCCGTGGCGGCTCGTGGCATCTGCTGACGGCCGGCGCGTTCATCACGATGGTGGTGCCGCTGATCGTGTTCCTGCTGCTCCAGCGCGCCTTCGTGCGTGGAATCCTGGCCGGCTCCGTGAAGTCGTGACGCTCGCGCGGCTCATGATCGCGTTCGGGGGGCCCGAGCTGCCGCCGTCGGCGGCAGCTCGGCTCAGGGATCGGGGCGCCGCCGGCGTCACGCTGTTTCGCGCCCACAACGTCGTCGATCCCGCCCAGATCCGCAGGCTCACCACCGAGATCCAGGAGGCACGGCCGGCCGGAACGCCACCGGTGCTGATCGCCGCAGACCAGGAGGGTGGCCAGCTGATCGGGCTCGGCGACGGGACGACGCCGTTCGCGGGCCCGATGGCGCTCGGCGCCACCGGCGACGACGCGCTTGCCGAGCGCGTCGCGCGCGCCACGGCGCTCGAGCTTCGCGCCCTCGGCGTGAACGTGGACTACGCGCCCGTGTGTGACCTGGCGACCAACCCTGCCAATCCGGCGCTCGGGATCCGGAGCTTCGGCGACGATCCCGAGGCGGTCGGGCAGCTCGCCGCCGCGACCGTCCGTGGACTCCAGGACGCAGGCGTCGCCGCCGTGGCCAAGCACTTCCCAGGTGCCGGTGACGCCGTGGTGGACCCGCACCACGAGCTTCCGCTGGTGCCACGGACGAACGCCGAGCTCGACGCCCGGGAGCTGGTCCCGTTTCGAGCCGCGCTCGATGCGGGTGCCCGGATGGTCATGACGGGCCATCTGGCGCTGCCGGGCCAGGACGGCGACGACCTGCCGAGCAGCCTGTCGTCGGCGGTGCTCCGCGACCTGCTGCGAGGGCAGCTCCGCTTCGCCGGCGTGACCGTGACCGACGCCCTGGACATGCGTGCCCTCGCCCAGGGTTCTGCGCAGATCGTCGACGCGGTCGCCGCCCTCCGTGCCGGCGAGGACGTGCTGCTCGGAACGGTCGACGAGCCGGCCCTGGCGAGGCTGGAGGAAGGTCTCGCGCAGGCGTACCGGCGAGGCCTCATCGATGTCGGCGATGACGCCGCGGCGACGCGTCGGCTGGACGCCCTCCGTCGGTGGCTCGACCGCGACGACCAGCCGCCGTTCGATGTCGTCGGGTGCGCCGACCACCGGGCGCTCGCGGCCGAGCTCGCCCGGCGCTCGATCACCCTCGTCCGCAACGACGACCGGCTGGTGCCGCTGCGTCCGGCCGCCGACGCGCGGATCGCGGTCGTCCAGTCGATGCCGGCCGACCTGACCCCGGCCGACACGTCGTCGACGGTGCCACCGACGTTGGCATCGGCGTTGCGGCGCCGGTGTCCGGGGGTGGAGGAGATCCTCCTGCCGGCGGTGCCGGGGGCGGCCGACATCGCGGCGGTCGTCGAGCGGCTCGCGGCTGTCGACCTCGTGGTCGTCGGGACGTTCGCGGCGCACCTCCAGCCGGGGCAGGCGGCACTTGCGGCGGCGGTCCTCGCGTCCGGCACCGCGGCCGTCACGGTCGCCCTCCGAACGCCGTGGGACCTGCTCGCGTACCCGTCCGCCCGAACCCACATCTGCAGTTACGGCATCCTGCCGCCGTCGATGGAGGCGCTGGCGGCCGCGTTGCTCGGAGAGGCGCCGTTCCCGGGACGGCTGCCCGTCGAGGTGGCCGGCCTGCATCCACGAGGTCATGGGCTCGCGACATGGGGCTGAGAGACGAGATCCTCGAGCAGCCGGTCGCCGCCCAGCGGCTGCTCGATGCCGCGCCGGAGGCATACGCCCCGATCGCCGCCGCGTTGCGGTCCCGGCGGCCGCGGTTCGCCGTCATCGCCGCGCGGGGCACGTCGGACAACGCCGGCATCTACGCGCAGTACCTGCTCGCGATCCGCAACGGGTTGATCGTCGCCTTGGCGGCGCCATCGGCGATCACGCTCTACGGAGCCCGACCGAGCATGGCCGACGCCCTGGTCGTGGGGATCTCGCAGTCGGGCCGCTCGCCGGACATCGTCGCGGTGCTCGACGAGGCGCGGCGGCAGGGAGCGCTCACCATCGCGCTGACCAACGACGCGGCCTCGCCCCTGGCCGAGCGCGCCGACCACGTGATCGACCTGCGCGCGGGCCCCGAGCTGGCGACGGCCGCCACCAAGACCTACACGACGGAGCTGCTCGCCGTCGCGCTCCTGTCAGCGGCGCTCGACGCGCCCTCCGCCGCGGAGACGCGCGACCTGGCCGCGCTGCCCGGGCTGATCTCGTCGGCGCTGACCGCGGAGCCCCACGCGCGTGACCTGGCCGCCGCACACGCCGACCGACAGCGGGCCGTCGTCCTCGGTCGCGGCTTCAGCTACGCGAGCGCCCGGGAGTGGGCGCTCAAGCTGCAGGAGATGGCGCTCGTCGCGGCCATGTCGTACTCGGCGGCCGACTTCGAGCATGGGCCCCTCGCGCTCGCCGAGCCGGGGCTGCCGGTGCTGGCGGTGGCCCCGAGCGGCCCCGAGCTCCAAGCCCAGGTCGCCCTGCTGACCCGCTTGCGGGAGGACCACGGCGCACGCCTGCTCGTGATCTCGGACGCGGCGGCAGCACGCGCGATCGATGATGGCCTCGCCCTGCCCGCCGGCATCCCACCGTGGCTCGCGCCGATCGTCGAGATCCTGCCCGCCCAGCTGTACGCCTACCACCTCACCGTCGCGCGCGGCCTCGACCCCGAGCATCCGCGCAGCATCAGCAAGGTCACCGAGACGCGGTAGCTGCGATCAGCTGCCGATACCAGGCCGCGCTGTCCTTGGGTGTCCGTCGCTGGCTGTCGAAGTCGACGTGGACCAGGCCGAACCGGCGGGTGTAGCCCAGGCTCCACTCGTAGTTGTCGAGCAACGACCAGACGTAGTACCCGGTGAGCGGGACACCCGCGTCCAGCGCGTCTGCCGCCGCCGCGACGTGGCGCGCCAGGTAGTCCCGCCGGGCGACGTCGCGTACGCGCCCGTCTTCGTCGAGGGTGTCGGGGTACGCGGCGCCGTTCTCGGTGACGGCGATCTCCCGCGGCGCATACGTCCGGTGGAGGTCGATGAGCGTGTCGCGCAGCCCGTCCGGCGCGACGTGCCAGCCCATCAGCGTCTGCTCCGAATCCGGCAGCGCGCCGACCTCCCAGTCGAAGGACCGGTCGGACCTCGCGCGCACCGAGTCGCGCCGGTAGTAGTTCAGGCCGAGGTAGTCGAGATCGCCGGCGGGCGGATCGTCGAGGTCGATGCCCTCGAGGTGACCTGCCTCGCGGTGGGCCTCGAGCCCCAGCGCCGGGTAGCCGCGTCCGAACAGCGGATCGAGGAACCACGCGTCGCGAGCGGAGCTCCACCGCTCGGCGGCGATCCGGTCCCACTCCGAATCCGTTGCCGGCGCGACCTGGTTGACGTCGATCGCGACGCCGACCTTCGCACCCGCAACGCGAGCGTGGATCACCGCCCCGGCGGCGGCGTGGGCGCGCAGCTGGTTGTCGGCGACCCGGATCGCCGTCGGCCAGTCCTGAAGTCCTGGTGCATGGATGCCGTCCGCATGGCCGACGAAGGCGAAGACGGCTGGCTCGTTGAACGTCATCCAGTCCTTGACGCGATCGCCGAGGGTCGACACCAGCAACTCGGTGTAGTCGGCGAACTGGCCCACGATCTCCGGGTCGGCGAACCCGCCCCGGTCCTGGAGCGCCTGCGGCAGGTCCCAGTGGAACAGGTTGATGAGCGGCTGGATGCCGGCCTCGAGCAGGCTGTCGACGAGGCGGTTGTAGAAGTCGAGACCGGGTTGGTTGGTGGCGCCCGTCCCCATCGGGATGACCCGCGACCAGCTCGCGCTGAAGCGGTAGGCGCGTGCCCCGAGATCGGCCATGATCCCGACGTCCACCGGGTAGCGGTGGTAGTGGTCGCATGCGGTATCGCCGGTGCTGCCATCCGCGATCGCGCCCGGCTGGCGGGCGAGCGTGTCCCAGATCGAAGGCCCCCTGCCGTCCTCGCCCGCCGCGCCCTCGATCTGGTATGCCGAGGCGGCGAAGCCCCACGCAAAGTCGGGCGGGAACCGGCGGGCGAGGTGGCCCGGGTCGGCAGCGAACTCCGGCGATGCGCTCATCGATGCTCCTCTGTCACGCGGCCGCCTCGAGCGGGCTCGCATGGCTGCATGGAGGACTTCATCGTGCGACATCCGGCGGGAGACCTCGTCGCCGATCCGGCGACTCTGGGCCCGGTTGGCCTCGAGCGACCTCCGCTCGGCAGTCTACCCGCCCCCGGGTGGCAGGCGGCCTTCTCGTGCATACCGGCGGCACGAAACTCGACATCCGTGACGCGCCCCTGCTCGCCGATCGCCCATCCCACCCACCAGCGGGCACCGTGGCGAGTGGTCGAGCCGACCCTCGACGACCGTCCGCGGCGCGCGAAATTGCCCTCTTCCCAAGTGGCCGCGGGCGGCGCATGATCCGCCGATCCGCGGGGCAAGAGGACGCCGCGGCGCCCTCTCCCGGCGCGCCATGGAGGGATCGTCATGCGTCGGTTTGGCACCCTGTTCGCGGGGGCCGCCCTGCTCGCGCTCGTCCTGCCCGCATTCGCCCAGGCGGGATCGCTGACCAGGGAGAGCGACACTCGCGTCGGCATGGTCTGCGAGGAGGTGACGGCGGGCAACTCTACGATCTTCCTGTACGCGGAGACGAGCGACGCGTACGGCTCGTTCACGGATCTCGCGATCTGGGTCGGCGGGTCCCGCAACATGGATCTTGTGGCCGGCTCGGGAGCCTTCGCCCTCACGCCGACCGGAGGGTCCGGGTCGGTCTCGCTCGTCGAGCTCGATGGTGATCCGGGTGGGACGGCGTCGCTGAGCGCCGCATTCGCGCCGTTGGGTGCAGCGGAGCCGTACGAGTTCACCGATCGGAACGGGAACCAGACGTTCCGCGTCGAGGGCGTCTTCCAGCCACTGTCCGTGGCCGGCACGCTCTCGCTCGACCTTGCGCACGGCCGGGACGCCGTGTTCGCGCTCGGGTCGTGCTCCGCCTGGACGGACACCTTCACGTTCACCAATACCAACCCGAGCACCTACGTCTCGCACGACCAGCTGGTCAGCCTGAGCTGCTCGTGGCAGCTCGCCGACGGCTTCGTCGAGCTGTTCGCGGTCAGCGATCGCTACGGGACCTTCGCCGACCTGTATATCTCCGACGGCCGCAACGACTACTGGGGGTATGCCGACCCGGTTCTCTCGTCGACCATGTTCGCCGGCGATTTCGACGTGTTCGACAACCAGGACGGCGACCCCGCGGGGACGGCCTCAGCGTCGGCGACCCTGACCCGGACGGATGAGCGCATCTCGTTCCGTGACCGATCCGGCAACTTCAAGTACAGCGCGACGGGCTGGGTCCTCGCGGTGAGCGGGAACCTCACCCTCGACGTCGGACGGCTCGACGCGACCCTGCCGATGGACGACGCGAGCTGTTCGGCAGCTGACGTCCGCGTCCAGGAGATGGTCGGCAGGACCACGGGTCCGAAGCTCAAGAACGACCTTCCGTCGGGTGCCATCGCGCTGTCCGTCGGTGACAGCGTGCAGGTGTCCACGGGTGGCACGGCGCTCGACGCCGAGGAGCCGTGCACGGTCGAGTTCGACGGGACCTCCGAGCCGCTGCCGTTCGCCCACACCGCGTGGTGGACGTTCACGGGAACCGGTGGCGACGTGACGATCGACAGCGCGGGTAGCGACTTCGACACGATCCTCGGGGTCTACGTCGCCGATGACACCGGGTTTGCCCAGGTCGGCTGCGTGGACGACGTCTTCGACCCGGCCACGGACGAGGGCTCGCTCCAGTCGCGCATCACGGTCGCGACGGTCGCCGGCCAGCTGTACTACATCCAGGCCGGCGGGTTTGGCGACTCGGCCGGGACGCTCATGCTCCGGCTGGAGTAGGGAAGGGCAGCGCCGAGACACAGCCGCCCACTTGGCTCGCAGCCGGGTCGCCCGGCTGCGAGCCTTGGCGTGCGCCCGGACGTCGGTCAGCCGCTGCGCTGCGACGCCTCGGCGTCAAACCGCGATCGGGTGCGCGTCATCGTGCCGGCGCGTCAGCGGCCGCGGTACCGCCATGGCGGCGGCTCGTCGCGCGGGCCGCGGAAGACACGGATCATCAGGGCGAGGCCCACGACCGGGACGGCCACCGCGATGACCCGCACGTCGACGACCAGGGGCCCGAAGGCCATGCCCCAACCACGCGACGTGTCGACGATCGACACGACGGCTGCACCGAGCACGATCACCGCGACCGAGACAAGGCCGATCGCAAGCAGGATGCGCATCGGCCAGTAGGCGGGTGACGTTCGCGGCCCCATGCCGCCATCGTAGGCCCGGCTGCAAGGGGCGTCGGCCGTGCCGCCACCAGGTGGGCGAAATCGGGCCGCAGTGCCGGTCGACGTGTGGCAGTCGTAGCCGCCGGGACTCCCTGCGGGCTACGCGCCCGACGGGAGCAGGGGCAGGTCGTTTGTGCGCCAGGCCGATCGCCGGTGTGGGCCATCAGCCCAGGCTGTCGAGCTCGGTGCGGTCGGCGATCGCCGACTCGAGCAGGCCTCGCAGGACGATCATGAGGAGCACGAACGCCAGGCCGCCGGCGATACAGGCGACCATGTAGAGGCCCATTGGTCCGCCGCCACCGGGCACGAAGCCGAGCATGTGGATCCAGACGCCTGCGCTCAGGGCCGTGGCGACGATCCCGCAGGTCGTGATGACCCATACCCAGCGCAGCGCGCGGCGGGTGAAGATGACCCCGCTGTTGACCATGGACAGCAGCCGCCAGACGGCGAGCAACGCCACCTGGACGCAGGCGATCCAGAGGATGGCGGCCATCGAGTACGGGACGACGAGGTAGGCGACTTCGGGGACCGACGTCCCGAACTGGGACGCGGCCACGGGAACGAGGATCTGCGCGCACACCGCTCCGACCAGGACGACCACGAGATCGACGCGGAGAAGCCGATTGGCGAGCGTGTATCGCATCGCCAGTCCAGGACGCTTCGGCGCGACACCCGACACCACGTTCACGAGGCCACTCCCACGCGAGCCGATCAGTCAACCGGGGATGAGACGTGCCACGGCGCAGGAAGTGGCGCGCGGGACGGCGACAGCCGCCGTCACCGGTTCACTCCTGTTCATGCACCGCGTCACCCGGTCGGCGCGGCCTTGTGCGCTTGGGTGCTAGGACTCGGAGGCAACCCCGAGCCCGATGGGGCAACGGACACCGGTGGCCGTGTGGCAGTCGTAGCCGCCGGGGTTCTTCGCGAGGTACTGCTGGTGGTAGTCCTCGGCGAAGTAGAAGGCGGGGGCCTCCGCGATCTCGGTGGTGATCGCGCCGTAGCCCGCCTTCGCGAGCTCGCCGGCGTACATGTCCCGCGACGCGAGGGCCGCCGCGAGCTGCGCCGCACCGTGGGCGTAGATCGCCGAGCGGTACTGGGTCCCGACGTCGTTGCCCTGGCGGTAGCCCTGGGTCGGGTCGTGGTTCTCCCAGAACGTCTTCAGCAGGCGCTCGTACGAGACGATCGTGGGATCGAACACGACGCGGACCACCTCGGCATGGCCGGTCTTGCCCGAGCAGGCCTCGCGGTACGTCGCGTTGGGGGTGGTGCCGCCCTGGTAGCCGACCGCGGTCACCCAGACACCCGGGATCGACCAGAACTTCTTCTCGGCACCCCAGAAGCAGCCCATCCCGAAGTCGGCGATCTCGAGGCCGGCAGGGTAGGGAGGCATGAGCGAGCGCCCGTTGACGAAGTGGGCGCCATCGGCGAGGACGGGATCGGCGCGGCCGGGGAGCGCCTCATCGGCGCGCGGCAAGGACGGCTTGGGGAACAGGAACTGCATTGACTGGGACCTCCGTTGGGCCCCAGTCTACGGACGACCCGTGACGCCCGGGTGACGCGACCCAGGTCCGCTGGTCGTTCGCTCGAGGCTCAGGCGGGACGGATGTCCACCACCGGCTTCGCGCGCTCGTCCTCGTCCGCAGCGAAGAAGGGCTGCGGCGTCCACCCGAACAGCCCCGCCAGCAGGTTCGTCGGCACCTGGGCGATCCGCGTGTTGTGGCGGAACACCTGGTCGTTGTAGAGCTCCCGGCGGTCCGCGATGATGTTCTCGAGCCGGGCGATCTCCTCCTGGAGCGCCATCACGTTGCCGGCGGACTTGAGCTCCGGGTAGCTCTCGACCACGGCGAACAGGCTCTTCACCGCGGCGCTCGTCGCCTCGGAGGTGGCCGCCTGGGTCGGGATCGGGTCGTCGGCGTGGTACCGCGCACGGGCCTCGGTCACCGCCTCGAGCACGTCCCGCTCGAACGCCATCACGCCGCGCACCGCCTCCACGAGGTTCGGCAGCTGATCGTGCCGCTGGTGGAGCGCGACGTCGATGTTGGCCCACGCCTTCGAGATCCGGTTGCGCAGGGCGATGACCGCGTTGTACGTGCTCACGACGACGAAGCCGAGCACGACGACGACAACGGCGATCGCGAACAGGGCGGCGCCTGACTCGGGACTCATGACCGCGCCATGATCGGACACCCCGGGTGCCGGCGCACGGTCATCCGGCACCCGCCAGCACGACCGCCAGGCCGATCGCGCCGGCGATCGCGAGCACGCTCCCCAGGAGCCCCAGCAGGAAGCGGCCCTCCTCGCGCGCGACGACGGCGTCGGGTGCACCATGCGCGATGAGCAGCGGCGCATCCCGCCCGGCCGCGAGCACGAGCAGGTCCGGCTCGAGGTCGAACACCCGCTCGATCCGCTCGGCCTCCTCGGGCGTCGCGAGGACCGGGGCGGTCGCGCCCGGGTCGAGCTCCGGCTCCCGGACGGGCTTCCCGATGCCGAACCCGGGGATCGCGGCGTTGCCCCAGGCCTCCTCGGGCGTCGTCAGGATCCCTGCCTCGCGGGCCTCGGCGATGTTCAGGGCGACCTCGGGATCGTCGAGCCCCACGAGCGGGTCACCCATTCGGTCGAGGTGATCGGCGCCGTCGGGATCGTCGAGATGTCCGAACGGCAGCGCGGAGCCGACGACGGTCACGACGTCACCGACCTCGAGTCGCGACTCCTGGTAGCGGCGCCGGCCCTCACCCCCGAACTGCTCGCCGTCGTCGTCGGGATCGGGGTAGCGGACGGTGAGGAGCGCCGCGATCGCCGCCTCACGGTCGCCTGCGATCCGGGTGTCGAACGACGACGAGGGCCGCATCGTCACCGACCATGGCACCTCGCCGGTAGTCGAATCACGCTCGTCAAGCCGGACGGGAGCGTCGACGCGCGCGCCGCGCGGGAAGACGCGGATCGAGCCCGACCCGTCGTCCACCCGGAAGCCGACCGCGCGTTCCTCGTCGAGGAGCTGGCGGGCGGAGTCACGCTCGGCCGAGACGCGGGAGCGGTACCAGACGCACTCGCGGCCCTGGAGACGGGAGGTGATGGTGACCTCGGCGGGCTCGATCGTCCCCGTGATCCGGACCTCGCCCGCGGCAAGGCTGGCGATCCGGGAGGTCGACGTGTCGCCGACGCGGGCAGCAGCATGGAAGCCGCCGAACCCGCGCCACAGCAGGAACAGCCCGCCGCCGATCGCGGCCGCGCACAGCGCGAGCATGACGCTGTCGGTATCGGTCATCAGGCGGGTGGGACGCGGCCGCCGGTCAGGTCGATCGACCGCGGCGCATCGCGCCCGCGACCAGCACGATGCCGAAGACGATGATGACGACCGGCCACAGGACCGACCAGTCGATGTCGAGGTACTCGTCCACGAGGAACCACACGCCGAGCAGGACGAGCACTGCCCCGAACACGATGCCGGCGTTCTCGGTGCTCAACCGGCTCGGCTCGCCCGGTGGCGTGGCCTGCCAGCCGCCCTGTTGCCCGGCCGGTGCCTGGCCCGGAGGCGGCGATCCCCAGCCGGTCGCCGGGCCAGCGGCGGGTGGCACACCCCCTGGAGCGGCACCGGGCGCTGCCCAGGCGCCCGCCCCCGGGTCCCAGCCCGGGACCGCGCCCTCGCCCGGCGGCGGCGTCCAGCCCGGCGGCGGCGGGGTCCACCCGGCCGGCGGCAGCGGCACCACGAGCATCATCACGAAGTAGACGAGCACGAAGATCCCGCCCGAGAAGATCGCGAGCAGCACCCACCCGATCCGGACGAGCGACGGGTCGATGTTCATCCAGACCGCGAGCCCGCCCGCGACGCCCCCGATGACCTTGTCGGTGGGGGAGCGGTAGAGCCTAGTTCGCACAGCCGTCCTCCGGGTTCAGGTCGATGCTGCCGAGATTGGCGCTGGTCGTGAGCGCGATCGTCGCGCTCCCGGCGCCGGGTCCGGCTGATTCCCAGGTGCCGTTCCGCTCGACGAGCCCGGCGGCGGCGAAGTTGTTCGAGCCGAGCGCATTGTCCTCGAGCCGGATCCTGAGGTCGACCCCATCCGGCACGCAGATCTCGAGCGACCCGGCGTTCGCCGACAGGTCGGCCGTGAGGTTCACGGCCGGGAACGAGACGCTCAGCGAGCCGGCGTTGACGCTGGCCGACATGCGGTCGAGCGCGACGGCGCCCGACAGGTCGAGCGACGCCGAACCGGCATTGACCCGCGCGTCGAGGCGCGACAGGCGCAGCCCGTCGAGGTCGGCCGTGGCCGAGCCCGCGTTCACCTGGAGGTCAAGGCGGGTCGCCGGGTCCTGGGGCAGTGTCATCAGCCACTCGACCCCGGCCCCCGTTCCGAAGCTCCAGTTCACGCGCTCGGGGGACTTCACCTCGAGACCGTTCGCGCGGGCCGTGAGATCGGGGGGCTGTCCGTCGGCAGACGAGCCGGCGAGCACCCAGTCCGCGCCAGGTGCGGTCCCGATCGACACCTCACCGCAGTCGAGGTCCACGGTGTACGCGACGTCGCCCTCGAAGGACGCCCGCTGCTCCGCGAACGGCGTCCGATCGCCGACCCCGACGTTGCACGCGGAGAAGCCACCGAAGCCGTCGAAGCCGTTGATGCCCGCCGAGAGCGCTCCGCCTGCCATGAGGCCCGCCGTGACCGCGACGACGAGGTTCCCCACGACGGCCGCCTTCGTCCGCTGGAGCATGAGGCCGAGGCCGATGCCGATGAGGATGAGCGGCCACAGCTGCCAGGCGCGCAGGACGACCGACTCGTCGAGCGTCCCTGACTCGACCGCCAACGGGACGGCGCCGACGATGACGAAGAAGACGCCCCAGCCCAGCAGGCCGCGGTTCACGCGCATGTTCCACCTCCCGGCCGCGTCACGGCCCGCCCCGTATTCTCCACCGCGCGGGAAGCACGGCGACAGGACGGACGTCACCTTCTCGTCACATCGAGCGGCCTGCAGGTCACGCAGCGGAGGACCGCCAGCGGCTAGCCTTGGCCGGGATGACGACCGAACGACGCTTCGACGCCGTGCTGTTCGATCTGGATGGCGTTCTCACCGACAGCGAGGGGTGGTGGAACGAGGTCCGGATCGACTTCGCCCGCGAGCACGATCGGCCGTGGACGCAGGACGACCAGCGCGCCGTGATGGGCGCCAACTCCCGCCAGTGGGCGGCGACGATGCGGCAGCGGCTGCGCCTTGACCACCTCTCGGAACGCGCGATCGAGGAGGCCATCGTCGAGGGAGTCGTGCGCCGGTACCGTGATTCGCCGTCGCCGGTGATCCCGGGTGCACCGGAGACCGTGCGGCGGATCGCCCGGCAGGTGCCCGTTGCCATCGCCTCATCCGCGCACCGGGCGGTGATCGACGCGGCCGTCGACGCGCTCGGGCTGCACGGGATCTTCCGGGCGGTCGTGTCGGCGGACGAGGTTGCGCGGGGGAAGCCGGCCCCGGACGTCTACCTGCGGGCCGCGGCGCTGCTCGGGGTGGACCCGGTGCGGTGCCTGGTCGTGGAGGACTCGCTCAACGGAGTGCGCGCCGGCACGGAAGCGGGCATGTTCGTCGTGCTCGTGCCCAACGCGAGCGTGCCGCCCGGCGAAGGTGCCCACGAGCTGGCCGACCGGGTACTCGAGACCCTCGGCGGGCTGGACCTTGCGCACGTCGCCGACGTGCCAGGCGCCGGCACGGGCGCCTAGACTGCGGGCGTGGCGCAGCCGCTCACGACCGGACCGGTCCACCGGCCAATCCGCACCGGGTTGGTCCGCCTGTTCTGCGCGGTCGTCGTGCGCGCGATCCTGCGCGTGCGCGTCGAGGGCCGAGAGCACCTCGCCACCGGCCCCGCGATCTACTGCGCGAACCACCTGAACTGGACCGACCCGCTGATCCTGCTCGCGGTGCTGCCGGCAACGCCCAAGTACGCGCTCTTCGGTCCCAAGGAGGCCGACATGCGCAGGGGCGGCCGCAACCGGCTCATCGTGTGGGCAGGGTTCAGCGTCCCGTACCGACCGGAGAAGACTGACCTCATCGAGACGACGCGCAGGGTGCAGCGCGTGCTCGAGGATGGCTGGGTCCTCGTGATCATGGGGGAGGGGCGGATCCACCGTGGGGAACGCGAGCTCACCCCGCTCGCCGACGGCACGGCGTACTTCGCCCTCCGGGGCGGTGTCCCGATCGTCCCGATCGCGATCAACGGCACGAGCTGGCTCGGGTTCCGGCGGACCGTCCGCATCCGCATCGGAACGCCGATTGCGGCAGAGGGACGCGCGAGCCGGGAGGCCATTGCCGCCCTGACGGCGCGCACGGAAGAGGCGCTCCTCGAGCTCGTGGCCGACTTCCCGGACCCGCCGCAGCCCGGGCCGTTCGGTCGCTGGCTGACCGAGGTGTTCAACGACTGGCCCGAGGGCGCGCGGCCGGCGCTCGGGGAGGGGGACGGGGCAGGCACCGACCTCGCGTCGCGCGGCGCGCGTCCCGCCGATCCGGACGGCGTGGCGTCAGCCGCCATGAGCGGGCCCGACCGTCCCTGAGACCGTACCGCCGATGGCCGCGAGCCGCGCCCGGGTTGTGGCATCCTGCAGACGACCACCGCACGTCCAGGAGATCCCGTGGGAGCAACCGGCCTCTCAGCCAATCCGACCGAGTACCGCGGCAGGCTCGCGGAGCAGACCGACGCCCAGATCGACACGTGGGCCTCGGAGATGATGCGCGACGTTGCCAAGCGCCGGGGGATCGTGCGGGTGGTCGAGGACTTCCGCACCGCGACGAAGCTCAACGAGCAGGAATTCGAACGGGTGTTCGCTTCCGGTGGTGGGCCGCCGGCGACCATCGGGCACGACGCGGACGGGCGGCTGATCGTCCCGGCCGTGGCCCTGTGGGCCCTGGTCCCGGGCATCCGCGCACAGGTCCCGGACGGGCGCGAGCGGCTGATCGAGTACCTGCTCGCGAACTTCGACGAGCTGGTCTACGTCTGAGCGCCATGGCGCGGCGGTGCCCGGCGTGACGGCCGGGACGCCCGGTTCGCAGCCCGACACCGAGGCCGCACCCCCGACGCGGCTGGCGGGCTCCAGGCGCCTCCTCGCGGCGGCCCGGCTCGTCCACCCGTTCCCCTCGATCCTCGACGGGTCGGTCGTGGCGCTCGTCGCCGTCGCAGCGGGCGGGACCCTGCCCGTGGCGATCGTGCTCGGCGTGTCGATGACGCTCCTCCAGTTCTCGATCGGCGCCGTCAACGACATCGTCGATGCGCCCCGCGACGCGGGGAGAAAGGCGGGGAAGCCCATTCCCGAGGGGGTGATCACGATCCAGGCGGCCCGCCTCGTCGCTGTGGTGTCCGCGGTCCTTGGCCTCGGGCTCGCGCTCATCGGCGGCCCGTGGCTCGTGGCCCTCGCCGCCGTCGTGCTCGTGATCGGCCTCGCCTACGACCTCGTGGCGAAGGGGACCACGCTCTCCTGGCTGCCGTTCGCGGTCGGGATCCCCCTGTTGCCGGTCTACGGCTGGTTCGGGGCAAGCGGGGTGATCCCCGGGGTGTTCCTGGTGTTGATCCCCGCGGCCGCGAACGCCGGGACGGCGCTCGCGATCGCCAACGCGATCGTGGACATGGAGCGCGACGAAGAGGCCGGCGTCGAGTCCATCGCCCTGGCCCTCGGGGGCGAACGGGCGTCGGTGCTCGTGCTTGTGCTCCACGGGGTCGTGGCCGTGCTCGCCCTGGCCACCGCGATCGTGCTCGGGGCCCCGGCGGGGTGGGTGGTCGCGATCCTGCTCGCCGCGTGCGTGCCGCTGGCGGGTGCCGTCCTCGGGCTGGTCGCCGTCCGCCGCGAGGACACGGCCTGGCGGGAGCTTGCCTGGGAGATCCAGGCGGTCGGCACCGGCCTGCTCGCTGTGGCCTGGCTGGGAGCCCTCAGCGCCAGTGCGGGGACCCCGCTCGCCGCCTGAGCAGGTGCCATTGGTGCCTCGCCGGTGCGTCCGCGCGCCCCCCACAGTCAGGGGCCCGGGTGGACCAACGTACCGCTAACGGCACCGCGCGCCCGTTCGTTATCGTCGGTGACATCTTCCCCCATCTCATCAGAGGGCCAAACGACCGTCATGACCGATCTTGTCCGCCGCTTCCGGGGCCTGGGCGTCGCCCTCGTGGTGCTGGCGCTGTCCGCTGGCGTCGTCCTCGCGGGCGCCCCGCGCATCACGCTCGTGTCCGACAACGAGACCACCGTCGAGCAGCCGACCGGTGACGTCCCCGCCGCCGACGGCGAATCGGACGATCCCTCTGACGACGCCGACGACGACGGCGACGAGGACGCCGACGGCGAGTCCGACGATCCCTCCGACGACGCCGACGCAGACGCAGACGCCGACGCGGCCGAGGCCGGCGCCGACAACCACGGCGCCCTCGTCTCCGAGGCGGCCCGGATGACCACGCCGCCCGGCTTCCGGAACCACGGGGCGTTCGTCTCGTGCATCGCGAAGTCCGGCAAGGACGCCTCCGTCCCGGCGCCGGACCTGACGACCGTCACCCCCGAATCCTGCGGTCTCGTTTCGACACCTGCTCCCGACGCGGACGTGAGTGCCGACGCGGACGCCGATGCGGACCCGACCGCCGCGACCGGCAAGGCGAAGGGCGAGGCCAAGTCCCAGGCCGGCAAGGCGAAGGGCCAGGCGGCCAAGACCAAGGGCAAGGGCAAGCACGGGCGGTAACCCGCCGCGGCGATCCCGCCGCATCGTTTGACAGTTCGAAGCCGGCGCCTCGGCGCCGGCTTCGGTGCGTCCAGGGGAGGGGAGCGGCGACCCGCCCAGGCGATCAGCGGCCGGACTCGCCCGTGCGGACGACGGCGATCGCGTTCTCCAGGCGGAGCTTCGCGATGGTCAGGTACTTCGCGAGGTTCGTCCGGTCGACTGGACCGATCGCGTCGAGGACCTCGGGGTTGCGGATGACGTCGAGCAGGTCCTCCACGGCCTCGTTGAGCTGGGCCTTGGCCGTGATGAGGCTGTCGTCGGTGATCGGGTCGGCCGTCCGGTTCGCGGCCCATCCGTCCTCGTCGGCCATGACCGCGACGCCGTCGACGGCCTCATCGGCCGCGCCGTCCTCGGTGGCCTCGGCGGCGGCCCGCGGCTTCCGCCCCTCGATCCGCTCGCGGAGCTTGACCAGCGAGAGCTCGTTGCGCGCCACCTGGTCCGCGAGCTTGCGGCGCTTCTTCGGGTCCTCGACCTTCATCAGCTCGTAGGCGTGTGACAGGGTGTCCTTGCGCAAAGACACGAGCTCGCGGACCTCGGGCGGAGCGTCCGCGAGGCGGAGCCGGTTCTCGAGATAGCCCTTGTCCTTGCCCACCTTCTCGGCGAGCTTGCGGATGCTGTACCCGTGCTCCCGGATCATGCTGTCGTACATCGCCGCCTCATCGAGCGGGGAGATGTCCTCCCGCTGGAGGTTCTCGATGATCGCGATCTCGAGCGCGGTGTCGTCGTCGATGTCCTCGACGATCGCAGGGATCGTCTCCTGACCCGCGATCTTCGATGCCCGCCAGCGGCGCTCACCGGCAATCAGCTGGAAGCGCCCATCGTCGAGCGGGCGGACGAGGACCGGCTGCAGGACGCCGTGCTCGCGGATGGATGCGGCCATCTCGTCGAGCGCTTCCTCGTTGAAGGCCATCCGCGGGTTCTGCGGGTTGGGCTCGATGCGCTCGATCGGGACGACGCGCACGCCCTTGTTGCGATGCGTGTGCTCCGGCGAGAGGAGGCTGACGATCGTGGGCGGAAGCGCGCCCTCCTCGGAGAGTCGACGAGCGGCGGCGGCGCGGAAGTCAGGCCTGGCCAAGTTCGATCACCTCCCGGGCGAGTTCGCGATAGGTGCGAGCCGCATCCGACGACCCCGCATACGACGTGATCGGCCGGCCGGCAAGCGGTGCCTCGCCGTACTTCACGGTGTTGCGGATGATCGTGTTGAACACGTGGTGGTCGCCGACGACGCGCAGCTCGTCGAGCATGTCCTTGGCGAGGTTCGTGCGGCCGTCGAAGAACGTCGGCAGCAGGCCGAGCACCTTGAGGTCGCGATTGAGCTTGAGCCGGATCGCGTTGATCACCTTGACCAGGTTGTTGAGGCCCTTCATCGCGTAGTACTGCGTCTGGACCGGGATGATCACGCTCTGCGACGCGACGAGCCCGTTGACCGTCAGCAGGCCGAGGTTCGGCGGGCAGTCGATGAGCACGTAGTCGTAGGGCTCGATGACATCGCGCATCGCCTCGCGCAGGATCGACTCCCGGCCGAGCGCCGTGAACAGCTCGCCCTCGGTGCTCGCGAGGTCGATGTGCGCGGGCGCGACGTCGATCCCCGCCGTCTCCGTCGCGAGGATCACGTCCTGGAGCGTGGATCGCTCGTCCGCGAGGACGTCGGCCATCGACTGGGTGACGAGGTTCAGGTTGACCCCGACGCCCGCGGTGAGATTCGCCTGGGGATCCATGTCGATCAGGAGGACGCGGTAGTCCTCCTCGGCGAGCGCACCCGCGAGATTGATCGCCGTCGTCGTCTTGCCGACGCCGCCCTTCTGGTTCGCGATCGCGATGACGTGCGTCAAGGACTCACCTCGGGCGGGAAAGCGGCGCTGGGCCGGGTGTCGGTGGGAAGTGGGGGAATGCTACCCCGCGGCCCGTGCGCGCGAACGCCGAGGTTGTCCACACAATGGGCGACTTGTGCACCGTTCTGTGGATATCCGGGCAGATTCGGGTGGCGGCCGTGGATGTCGTAATGCACCTGTAATGCGTCGTTGATGCAGCGGCAACGGTCGCGACGCCAGCCGCCGCGACGACAAGGCGGCACGGACCCGTGCGGCGCGTGCAACCGATGAAGGATCCGGATGCCATGACCCTATGATGGGTGGCATCCCGAGACGTCTTTGCACAAAGACGGCCACCGCGACTGAGGGAGCCCTGGACGTGTCGACCAATGCGGAGCGGATCGCGCGCCTCGAGCAGATGCGAGCGGAGGCCCAGCAGGGCGGGGGACCAGTGCGCGTCGAGCGCCAGCACGCGTGGGGCAAGCTCACGGCACGCGAGCGGCTGGACCTGTTGCTCGATCCCGGCTCGTTCGTCGAGCTCGATGCGTTCGTCACGCATCGCGCCACGGAGTTCGGGCTCGACACCCAGCACTTCCTCGGCGACGGCGTCGTCACCGGGCACGGCACGATCGACGGCCGCCTCGTGTTCGTGTTCAGCCAGGACTTCACGGTGTTCGGCGGCTCGCTGTCCGAGGCCTACGCCGAGAAGATCTGCAAGGTGATGGACCTCGCGATGAAGGTCGGGGCGCCGATCATCGGGCTCAACGATTCCGGTGGGGCACGGATCCAGGAGGGCGTCGCGTCGCTCGGCGGCTACGCGGAGATCTTCCTGCGCAACGTGATGGCGTCCGGTGTCGTCCCGCAGATCTCCGTCATCCTCGGGCCGTGCGCGGGCGGCGCCGTGTACTCGCCGGCCATGACGGACTTCACGGTGATGGTCGAGGGGACGAGCTACATGTTCGTCACCGGGCCCAACGTCGTGAAGGCGGTGACCCACGTCGAGGTGGACGCGGAGGCGCTCGGTGGCGCGGGCGTCCACACCGGGCGGAGCGGGGTCGCGCATCTTGCCGCGGGCGACGAGGCCCAGGCGATGGACGAGGTCCGCCGGCTCCTTGCGCACTTGCCGCAGAACAACCTTGCCGATGCGCCGCTCGTCGTCGCCACGGATCCGTCGGACAGGATGGATCCCGAGCTCGACACCGTCGTGCCCGACGAGCCGTCCCGGCCATACGACATGCACGACGTCATCGGGCGCGTCGTCGATGACGGCGGCTTCCTCGAGATCCAGCCTGCGTGGGCGGCGAACATCATCGTCGGGTTCGCCCGGTTCGGGGGCCGTCCGGTCGGCATCGTCGCGCAGCAGCCGGCGATGCTCGCCGGGGCGCTCGACATCGACGCGTCGGTCAAGGCGGCGCGCTTCGTCAGGACGTGCGACGCGTTCAACGTCCCGCTCGTCACGTTCGTCGACGTGCCGGGCTTCCTG
This sequence comes from uncultured Chloroflexia bacterium, assembly GCA_963715245.1. Taxonomy (GTDB): domain Bacteria; phylum Chloroflexota; class Limnocylindria; order Limnocylindrales; family CSP1-4; genus CAIXZV01. Next base: position 727,257 of record CAVQRM010000006.1, on the reverse strand, counting down.
CCCGGCGTGGCCCAGGAGCACGGCGGGATCATCCGCCACGGCGCGAAGCTGCTGTACGCGTACTGCGAGGCGACCGTGCCCAAGGTGACGGTCATCACGCGCAAGGCATACGGCGGCGCCTACGATGTCATGAGCAGCAAGCACATCCGCGGCGACATGAACTTCGCGTGGCCCAGCGCCGAGATCGCAGTGATGGGCGCGGAGGGGGCGGTCAACATCATCTTCAAGGATGCGATCGCCGGCGCGGCGGACCCGGTGGGGGAGCGCCAGCGTCTTGTGGCGGAGTACGAGGCCGAGTTCTCGAATCCGTACATCGCCGCGGCTCGTGGCTACATCGACGAGGTGATCCTCCCGCGCGAGACGAGGCCGCGGATCATCCGTGCATTGGAGATCCTCGCGGACAAGCGGGACACGAACCCCAGGAAGAAGCATGGCAACATCCCGCTCTGACCGCGACGGGCAGGCGTCTTTGCGCACAGACACCGCCTGGTCTGCGTCGTGACGGCGCAGGCACCGCCCTTCCGGCGCGTCCTCGTCGCTAATCGCGGCGAGATCGCGGTCCGGATCATCCGGGCCTGCCATGAGCTGGGCATTGCGGCAGTCGCGGTCTACTCGGACGCCGACGCGCAGGCCATGCACGTCCGCATGGCCGATTCCGCGGTCCGGTTGGGACCGCCGCCGCCGGGTGAGAGCTACCTGCGGATCGACGCCATCGTCGATGCCGCGCGCGACATGGGCGCCGAGGCGATCCACCCGGGGTACGGGTTCCTTGCCGAGCGGGCGGCCTTCGCTCGGGCCGTGGAGGATGCGGGTCTCGTGTTCATCGGCCCGTCGTCCGCGACGATCGAGGCCCTCGGCGACAAGCTCAACGCCCGTCGGCTCGCGGCGCGAGTCGGCGTGCCGGCCGTGCCCGGGACGCTCGAGCCCGCACCCGTGGACCGCCCCGACCAGGTCGCCGCGATCATCGACACGGCCGAACGGATCGGGTTCCCGCTCCTCGTCAAGGCGGCGGCCGGCGGCGGGGGACGCGGCATGCGTCGGGTTGCCCGACCCGAGGATCTCCCGGCGGCGCTGGTGAGCGGCTCTCGCGAGGCGGCTTCGGCATTCGGGGATGGCTCGGTCTACCTCGAGCGCGAGATCCTTCCGGCACGCCACGTCGAGGTCCAGCTCCTCGCGGATGCGCATGGCACGGTCGTCGCGCTCGGCGAACGGGACTGCTCGCTCCAGCGTCGCCACCAGAAGCTCGTCGAGGAGGCACCGGCGCCCTTGCTCGACGAGGCGGAGCGGCGGCATCTCCACGACCTCGCCGTCCGCCTCGGCCGGGAGGCCGGCCTCCGCGGTGCCGCGACGTGCGAGTTCCTGCGCGACCCCGACGGCGCCGCCTGGTTCCTTGAGGTCAACACGAGGCTGCAGGTGGAGCACGGGGTCACCGAGCTCGTCGCCGGCGTCGACATCGTGCGCGAGCAGCTGCTGATCGCGGCCGGCGCGCCGCTCAGCGACGCGGTCGTCGCTGCGGGGGAGCGGGCGGCGACACCGGGCAGCCACGCGATCGAGGTGCGCATCGCCGCGGAGGATCCGGCGCGCGCCTTCGCCCCGACACCGGGTCGGATCACCCGGTGGGTGATGCCGTCGGGTCCCGGGATCCGCGTGGACACGGCCATCGAGGCGGGGGACCGCGTGCCACCCGAGTACGACAACCTGATCGCCAAGGTGATGGTCCACGCGCCCGATCGGGACGCGTGCATCGACCGTCTCCGGCGGGCGCTCGACGAGACCGAGGTCGGCGGCGTCCAGACGACGCTCCCGTTCCACCGCGCGGTCGCGAGGAGCGATGCGTTCAGGCGCGGGGCGCTGTCGACAGGCTGGGTGGACGAGCACTGGGACGGCGACGCCGCCCATGCCGACGCCGCGCGCCGCGCGCTGCTCGCGGCCGGCCTCGCCGCGATCGATGGGGGCGCCGCCGCAGCGACCGGCGATGCGGGACCGCGTGTCGCGGTCCCGCAGGTCGCGCCTTCCAACGGATGGCGCAGCGGCGCGCGCACCCGCGGGATCGACCGATGGCCGCGCTGAGCGGCCGGCCCGCGCCGTTGCCGGGCGAGGCCCCTGCGGCCGTCGCGGCTGCCGATCCGCGCGCCGTCCGCGTCCGCCTTGCGCCGGGCAGCCGCCTCGACGGCGAGCCCGCCCTGCGCATCTCGCCGACGGCCGAGCCGCTCCGCATGCGCAACCCGACGGTCGGGACCGGCCCGCTCGGCGGCGCCGCGCTTCCGGCCGTGGCCGAAGCGCCGGGTGTCCTTGCGCAAAGACAGGTGCTGGTGGACGACGTGCCCTCGACGGTGTCGCTGACCGGTGTCGGCCATGAGCGCCACGTCCTCCACGAGGATTCGGGGCGGACGCCCGTCGTCCTGGGCCCAGTTCGGGCGAACGGTGCCGGAGCCGTGACTCGGGAGGTCCTCGTCGACGGGTTCCGGTTCGAGGTCGAGGTCGAGTCCGAGCGGATCGCCGGACTTCGTGAGCGGGCCCACCGGGGTGGTGCGGCGAGCGCCCACAGCGGACCGCTGGAGGTCCGCGCGATCATCCCGGGCAAGGTCGTGAGCGTCTCGGTCACCCCCGGCGACACGGTGACGGCGGGCCAGCAGCTGCTCGCCGTCGAGGCGATGAAGATGCAGAACGAGCTCCGGGCGCCGAGAGATGGCACCATCGAGCGGGTCGGGGTCGCACCCGGCGTCAACATCGAGGTGGGTGACCTCCTCGTGGTCATCAGCTAGGGAGATCGGCGTGGGCGAGGAGGCGAGGAGCGGGGCGACAGCAGGCGACGAGACGCTCGCGCGCTGGCGCGAGACGACCCGCGCCCGGGCGTTGAAGGCCTCGCCGGAGCGCCGGGAGGCGTTCGCGACGACGTCCGAGATCCCCGTCGCGGACGTCTACACGCCGGCGAGCCCCGGCACCTTCGATCCCGACCGGGACCTCGGGCTGCCTGGCGAGTACCCCTTCACCCGTGGTGTCCAGCCCACGATGTACCGGTCGCGGTTCTGGACGATGCGCCAGTACGCGGGGTTCGCGACGGCCGCCGAGACGAACGAGCGGTTCCGCTACCTGCTGACCCAGGGCCAGACGGGTCTCTCGGTCGCCTTCGACCTGCCGACCCAGATGGGCTACGACTCTGACGCCCCGGAGGCGGAGGGGGAGGTGGGCCGGGTCGGGGTCCCGGTCTCGTCGCTCGCGGACATGGAGACGCTGTTCGCGGGGATCCCGCTGGGCGACGTCAGCACCTCGATGACGATCAACGCCACGGCGCCCATCCTCCTGGCCCTCTACGTGGCGGCGGCGGAGAAGCAGGGCGTCGCCCGGGCGGACGTGTCGGGCACAACCCAGAACGACATCCTGAAGGAGTACATCGCCCGGGGCACCTGGATCTACCCGCCACGGGCCTCGATGCGGCTCGTCACGGACGTGTTCGAGTTCGCCGCGCGCGAGCTGCCCAGGTGGAACACGATCAGCATCTCGGGCTACCACATGCGCGAGGCAGGGGCGTCCGCCGCCCAGGAGCTCGCCTTCACGCTCGCCGACGGGATCGCCTACGTGGAGGCGGCCGTCAGCCGCGGCCTGGCGGTGGACGACTTCGCCCCGAGGCTCTCGTTCTTCTTCGCCGCCTGGTCGGAGCTGTTCGAGGAGGTCGCGAAGTTCCGCGCGGCGCGCCGGATGTGGGCCCGGATCATGCGCGAGCGGTTCGGGGCTCAGAACGCCCGTTCGATGATGTGCCGGTTCCACACCCAGACCGCCGGCTCCAGCCTCACGGCCCAGTCGATCGACAACAACGTCGTCCGGACGACGCTCCAGGCGCTCGCGGCGGTCCTCGGGGGGACGCAGAGCCTGCACACGAACTCCCGCGACGAGGCGCTCGCGCTTCCGACCGCCGAGTCGGCCCGCCTCGCCCTGCGGACCCAGCAGATCATCGCCCACGAGGCGGGCGTGACCGAGACGCCGGATCCGCTCGCCGGCAGCTGGTTCGTGGAGTCCCTCACGAACGATCTCGAGGCGGCGGCGCAGGCCTACCTGGACGAGATCGACGCGATGGGCGGCACGCTCGCCGCGATCGAGGGCGGCTTCCAGCAGCGCCAGATCCAGGAGTCCGCCTACCGGGTCCAGCGCGAGATCGAGCGCGAGGACCGGATCGTCGTGGGCGTCAACCGCTTCCGGGACGACGACGCGGGCACCCGACCTGCGATCCAGAAGATCGACCCGGAGGGGGAGCGGGGCCAGGTCGCGAGGCTCCGCCGCGTCCGCGCGGAGCGCGACCCGGCCGCCTGGGAGGCCGCGATGCGCCGGCTCGAGGACGAGGCGAGGGGCGACGGCAACCTCCTGCCGCCGATCATCGAGGCCGTCGCCGCATACGCCACCGTGGGCGAGATCGCCGACCGGCTGCGGTCGGTCTGGGGCGTCCACCGCGAGCTCATCACCGTCTGAGAAGGAGCGCCCGCATGTCCGATCCCGCCGCCGGCGGCGCGAAGGCGCCCGGCCACATCCGGAGCCTCGGCAAGGTCCACCACGTCGCGGTGATCGTGCGCGACATCGACGAATCCCTCGTCCTCTGGCGCGACATGCTCGGCCTGCCGCTCGAGCTCGTGCTCCCGATCGAGTCCGACCGGGTGATCATCGCCTTCCTCGGGGTGGGGGAGTCGAAGGTCGAGCTGGTCCAGCCCACCGACGACACGACCGGCGTCGCGCGCTTCCTCGCGAACAAGGGCGAGGGGTTCCACCACGTCTGCTTCGAGGTCCCGAACCTCGCCGAGACGCTCATCCGGCTCGAGCTCGACGGCATCGAGCTGATCGACAGCGCCCCGCGCAAGGGCGCCGAGGGCCCGGTCGCGTTCCTGCACCCCCGCTCGTGCCACGGCGTGCTCGTGGAGCTCATCGAGGCGCCGGGCGGGCCGGCCTGGGCGGGCCTCGGCTACCCCGCCGGCTGACCCGCCGTCGTCACCGCTGGACGGCCGACATCCGGCACGGCGTGGCTGCCGCTCAGGCGCGGGTTCCGAGGAGCAGGACGACCGGGTAGACCCGCCCGTCCCGCTCGATCTCCGTCGCGGTGACGACGCGTGCCTCGGCGAAGCCGGCGACCGCCGCCGCGGCCGCGAGGGCCGTCCGCTCGAACCCGAAGTGGTGGATCCCGTCGTGGTCGTCGTGGAACGACCCGTCCTCGGCCTCGAGGTCCGCAAGCGCGATGCGCCCACCGGGGGCGAGGAGTGCGGCGATCGACCGCAGGGCACCGATCGTGTCCTCGATGTGGTGGAGCACGAGGAGCGACACCGCGAGGTCGAACGCGGGCTCGGGTGGCGGATCCGAGACCAGGTCGAAGGTCCGCACGGAGATGCGCTCGTCACCGAGCGCCGCGACCTTCTCGCGGACGACCTCGAGCATGCCCGAGGACGGCTCCGCCAGGACCACCTCGCCGACGTCGTCGGCCAGGGCGAGGCCGAGGAGCCCGGTGCCGGCGCCAACGTCGATCACGCGCATCGACGGGTCGAGCGACACCTCGCTCCGGATCGCGTCGGCGACCGCCGCCGCGCGAAGGACGTGCTCGGGCGTGTCCCACGTCCGCGCCTCGTCGTCGAACCGGCTCATGCCGCGATCATCGCGCGTCAACAGCGGCTGGCGTCGACCACTCGGCGGCACCGCCCGACCGCCACGCGCACAGCCCCAACGTCAGGGCGGGCACGAGCGCCTGGCGCCAGACCCATGCCCGGCCGCCCGGATCGTCCGCCCGGGCTCGATCGGGCCCTGGGACGGGATCGAGCCGGACGAGTGGGATCGCAGTCGAGGGCGGCGAGCACGGCCTCGTCACCGGCCGTCCATGGGTTGACCCCGATCATCAGGCCCGGCACGCCCGCGGCACGGGCCAGGGCGGGCAGCAAGCGGGCCCGGCCCGGCGCATCCGTTTCCTCGGTCGCGATCGCGGCAACCGCCGTCCGGGCAGGAGCACCTCCACGGTCGCGTCGGCGAGCAGATTGCGGTACCACTCGGTCCGTCGAGCCGAAGCCGGCCATGACCCAGATCGAACCCTCCGCGACGAGGTAGCTCAGCGGCGTCTCCCGCATGACGCCGGACCGCCGGCCGCGGACCCGGAGCACCAGGATGTACCCGCCGATCGGCGTGCCGAGCCATTCCGCGAGCCCGGCACGGTGCATCGGGCACCATGAAGCACCGGTTGAGCTGGCGGAACGCTGGCGCGGGCAAGCGGCTCGAGCCACGGCCCACGAGCCCTCGATGACGGCGGGTCGTCGGCGTGAGCACCGATCGGCGGTCGTATCGGCGGCTGGATCGGGGTACGAGCGCGGTCGCGGACCGACCGGAGTGTGCTGAGCGGCGGTGTCCATATCTCGAGGATCGGCTGCCCTCGCGCCGGAGGCGAGGGCCGCGGGGCTCGCCGCGACGGGCGGTTCGGCCGTCAGAATCCCCAGGCGAAGATCACGTCCTTCGCCCCGGCGGACCGCCGCGAGAAGACCACGATCTGGCCGGTGAGCTCCCGGATCCAGGGCTTCTCCTCGCGCGGCATGAGCCCGAGCTCCTCTTCGAGCAGCCCGATCCAGCGCCCGGCGAGCGCACCCACCTGGTCGTCAGGCACCGTCGCGACCGCCTCGACCCAGTCGCGATCCACGACCTCCACGATCCGCTCGACGCCCGAGGCCACGCCCTCGAGCTCGGTCCGCGCATCGAGGAAGTCCACCGGCTCGTCGCGCTCGGTGACCGATCGGACGGCCTCCGAGAACAGGTCGAGCCACGTCGGGTCGAGGCCGCCGCCGAGCGACAGGTGCGCCGTGAACCGCTCGGGATCGGAGAACGCGGCGGCATCGTCGACCGACAATGCCAGGACGACATCGCGGGCGTCGCCGGCGACGAGGTCCATCAGGCTGCTCATGGGGCGCCGGTCCGGCGGATCCTCCTGTGTGGGCGCCGCTCGGGCGGCGCATCGGACCAGAGTCTAGCGCGGGGGTGCCCGCCGTCCCAGCCCTATCCCCGGTAGCCGGCCTCGCGCAGCAGGTGCGGCAGCTCCGTCGGCGAGCCCGCGACGCGGAAGCCGGCCGCCTCGAGCGCGGACACCTTGGACGCGGCCGTGCCCTTGCCGCCGGAGATGATCGCGCCGGCATGGCCCATCCGCTTGCCCTCCGGCGCGGTTCGGCCGGCGATGAACGCCACCTTGGGCACGTCGGCCATGTGCTCGGCCGCCCAGGCGGCGGCCTCCTCCTCGGCCGCGCCGCCGATCTCCCCGATCAGCACGAGGGCCTCGGTCTCGGGGTCGGCCGCGAACAGCTCGAGGATGTCCTTGAACTGCGTCCCGATGACCGGGTCGCCGCCGATCCCCACGCAGGTCGACTGGCCGAGACCGGCGTCGGTCATCGCCTGGACGGCCTCGTAGGTCAGCGTGCCAGAGCGTGACACGACACCCACCCGGCCCTCGCGGTGGATCGACCCCGGGATGATCCCGACCTTCGCCCGGCCCGGTGACGTGGCGCCGGGGCAGTTGGGGCCGATGAGCCGGGCGCCCGCGAGGCGGACCTCCTCGACGACCGGGATCATGTCCAGCGCCGGGATGCCCTCGGTGATGCAGAAGATGGTCGCGATGCCTGCCGCCACGGACTCGAGCACCGCGTCCGGCGCGCCGCCGGCCGGGACGAAGATGCAGGACGTGTTGGCGCCGGTCTCCCGGACGGCCTCGGCCACGGTGTTGAACACCGGCACGGCACCGTCGAGCGCCATCAGGCCGCCCTTGCCCGGGGTGACCCCGGCCACGAGCGGGGTGCCGTACTCGAGCATGGCCCGGCTGTGGAACTCGCCCTCGCGGCCGGTGATGCCCTGGACGACGAGGCGGGTGTCCCGCCCGATGAGGATGCTCACGCCGCCGCTCCCTTCGCCGCCGCGACGGCCTTCGCGGCCGCCTCGTCGAGGCTCGCGGCCGTCACGAACTTCGCCGCCTCGAGCAGCTCCGCCGCCTCATCCGCGTTCGTGCCCACGATCCGGACGACCATCGGCACGTCCCGGACCTGCTGGCGCGCGAGCCTCGATCAGCCCGCGCGCCACCTCGTCGCCGCGGGTGATCCCGCCGAAGATGTTCACGAGGATCGCCTTGACGTTGGGGTCGTCGAGGATCAGCCGCATCGCGGCAGCGACCCGGTCCGATTTCGCCCCGCCGCCGATGTCGAGGAAGTTCGCGGGCTCGCCGCCCGCCCGCTTCACGAGGTCCATCGTCGTCATCGCGAGCCCGGCCCCGTTGACCATGCAGCCGATGTCGCCCTCGAGCTTGATGAACGTGAGGTCGTACCGGCGCGCCTCGATGTCGGTCGGGTCCTCCGCGTCCATGTCGCGGAGCGCCTCGAGCTCAGGGTGGCGGGGGAGCGCGGAGTCGTCGAGCGTCATCTTCGCGTCGAGGCAGACGAGCCGCTCGACCTCGGAGCCGTCCGCGTTGTGCTCGCGGATCACGGCCAGCGGGTTGATCTCCACGAGGTCCGCGTCGTACGCGAGCATCGTCCGCAGGAGGCCCTTCGCGATCGCCGCGCCGGCCTTCCAGTGCGGGCCGAAGCCGATCCGGAACGCCAGCTCGCGGGCCGCGTGGTCCGGCATGCCGAGGAGCGGATCGGTGTGCTGGTAGACGATCGCGTCGGGGTTCTCGACGGCGACCTGCTCGATCTCGACGCCGCCCTCAGCCGAGCCGATGAACATCAGCCGCCGCGTCGCACGGTCGAGGACGACCGAGAGGTAGTACTCCTTGACGATCTCGGCCGCGGGGCCAACGAGGACGCGCCGCACGGGCAGGCCCTTGATCTCGAGGGCGAGGATCTGCGCCGCGACGTCCTCCGCCTCGTCCGCCGTGGCGGCGAGCTTCACGCCGCCCGCCTTGCCGCGCCCGCCCACGAGAACCTGAGCCTTGATCACGACCTTGCGGGTCGCGTTGTCCGGATCGGCGAGGAAGCGCACCGCGGCCGCGCGTGCCTGCGATGGCGTGCGAGCGACCTCCCACTGCGGGACCGGCAGTCCCTGTGCGACGAGCAGCGACTTCGCGTCGGCTTCGTGGATCTTCACGCGACGGGCGAGACCTCCGGGCGTTCGGGACGTGGGCGGACCCCGATGATACCGCCCGGCCCGGGCGGCCCGGCTCCGCGTCGACGGCTCGCAGCCGCCCACGCGGATCGAGCTCTCGGCCGGAGCGAGCATCGGCAACTTCCGGATCCCGGTGGTCTGGCAACCCGTCTGGCCGTAGCGCCCGCGGCGGCGCGGCCCCGCCACGGCCGCGCCGCCAATCCCGTCTGCAGCAGCGCCCCGGGCCGGATGTACCCCGACCGGTGGATGGGCCGGATGGCCGGGTCCGCCCGAGCCGGTGGGCCCGCGTCGGTCGGTCGACCCCCGGGGCTAGAATGCGGCCATGGCCCATCGAGTGACCCTGATCCCCGGCGACGGCATCGGTCCCGAGCTGGCGGAGGCAACCCGCCGTGTCCTTGACGCTTCGGGCGTCGCCTTCGAGTGGGAGGTCCAGGACGCCGGCGAGGGCGTCATGGCCCAGTACGGGACCCCGCTGCCGGAGCATGTCCTCGAGTCAATCCGCCGCAACAAGGTGGCGCTCAAGGGCCCCATCACCACGCCGGTGGGCTCCGGCTTCCGGAGCGTCAACGTCACCCTGCGCCAGACGCTGGGCCTGTACGCGAACCTGCGCCCCGCCCGCTCCATCAAGGGCCTCGAGACCCGCTACGACGACGTCGACCTCGTGATCGTCCGCGAGAACACCGAGGACCTGTACGCGGGCATCGAGCACATGGTCGGCCCGGACGCCGCCGAGAGCATCAAGATCATCACCCGTGCCGCCTCCGAGCGGATCGCGCGCTTCGCCTTCGACTATGCCGTCGCGAACGGGCGGCGGAAGGTCACCGCGGTCCACAAGGCGAACATCATGAAGATGTCCGACGGCCTGTTCCTCGAGAGCTGCCGGACGGTCGCCGCGGACTACGCGGGCCGGATCGAGTTCGAGGACCGGATCGTCGACAACATGTGCATGCAGCTCGTGCAGAAGCCCGAGCTGTACGACGTGATGGTCCTGCCGAACCTGTACGGCGACATCGTGTCGGACCTGTGCGCGGGCCTCGTCGGCGGCCTCGGCGTCGCGCCCGGTGCCAACATCGGGATCGAAGCCTCGGTGTTCGAGCCGGTGCACGGCTCCGCCCCCAAGTACGCGGGCCTGGACAAGGCCAACCCCACTGCCCTGATCCTCTCGGGCGTGCTGATGCTCCGCCACCTCGGCGAGCAGGATGCCGCCGTGCGCGTCGAGACCGCGCTCCGGGAGGTGATCGCGGAGGGGACGCACACCACGTACGACCTCGGCGGGAGCGCGGGAACCGCGGGCTTCGCCGACGCCATCATCGAGCGGCTCGGCGCCTCAGCCGGCGCCGCGTCCTGACCGCCCGAGCGGTCGGCCTGACACAGACGGAGGCTCCATGCTCCTGCGATATCGGGGCAGCGAGGGGATGCTCGCGTGGGCGTTCCACCGCATCTCGGGTGTCGCCATCTGGGCGTTCATCCTGCTCCACGTCCTCGACATCTGGCTCGTGGGGGCGAACAGCGAGCTCTACGACGAGGTCCTCGTCATCTACGCGAGTCCCTTCGGCCGTGTCATGGAGTCCCTCCTCGGGGCGGCGCTCCTGTACCACGCGCTCAACGGCCTGCGGATCGTGATCATGGACTTCTGGCCGTCGATGACCCGCTACCACAAGCAGCTCTGGTACATGAACTGGGTGCTGTTCGTGGTCATCGGCCTGCCGATCCTCATCCAGATCATGGCGCCCGCCTTCGGGTTCGCGCCGCCGTTCAGCTTCGGGAGCGGGTCATGACGCCGCGCGTGACGCGGTCCGGGCGCGCCCGCCCGCAGAGCGGTGGCTTCGAGCTCGCGCTGTGGTACCTCATGCGCCTCACGGGCCTGGGGCTGTTCGTGCTCGCGCTTGCCCACTACATCATCGTCCACTTCCTGTTCGACCCGTCCGAGCAGACGGCCCAGTGGATCATCGAGGAGCGGTGGGGGAGCCTCGCCTGGCGCACGGTGGACTGGCTGATGCTGACCTTCGTCGTGTTCCACGCGTTCATGGGCATGCGCACGGTCATCCAGGACTACACGAAGGGCAGCGTCCGCATGGCCCTCACGATGCTCCTGTACGGCGGCGCGATCCTCCTGTGGATCATGGGCACGGTCGTGCTCGTCACCCTGCCGGGACTGGGGGCCGCATGACGGCCATCGTCCAGGACCACGACGCGATCGTGGTCGGCGCCGGCGGGGCCGGCCTGTGGGCCGCGCTCGAGCTGGCCAAGGCCGGCGTGAACTCGGCCGTCGTCACGAAGCTGTACCCGACCCGCTCCCACACCGGCGCCGCCCAGGGCGGCGTGTGTGCCGCCCTGGGCAACCAGGAGGAGGACCACTGGGAGTGGCACATGTTCGACACCATCAAGGGCGGCGACTACCTGGTCGACCAGGACGCGGCCGAGGTGCTCGCCCGCGAGGCCATCGAGACGGTGATCGAGCTCGAGCACATGGGGCTGCCCTTCAACCGGACGCCCGACGGCAAGATCGACCAGCGGCGGTTCGGCGGCCACACCCGCAACTACGGCGAGGGCCCGGTCATGCGGGCGTGCTTCGCCGCGGACCGCACCGGCCACATGATCCTGCAGACCCTCTACCAGCAGTGCGTCAAGTACGGGGTGAAGTTCTACGACGAGTACCACGTCGTGGACCTCGTGACCGAGGGCGGGGAGCTGGGCGACGGCGGGCGCGCGGCAGGGGTGGTGGCCTACCGGATCGCGGACGGCGAGCTCGTCGTGCTGCGCTCCAAGGCCGTGCTGCTCGCGACCGGCGGCTTCGGCCGCATGTTCCGCGTGACGTCGAACGCCTGGAGCCTCACCGGCGACGGCGTCTCGCTCGCGTACCGGCACGGCGTCCCGATGCAGGACATGGAGTTCTACCAGTTCCATCCGACCGGGATCGTCGGCATCGGGATCCTGCTGTCCGAGGCCGCACGGGGCGAGGGCGCCTACCTCCTCGACAACGACGGCTTCCGGTTCATGGAGCGGTACGCGCCCAAGCTCATGGAGCTGGCGCCTCGCGACATGGTCAGCCGGGCGATCCACCAGGAGATCCGCGCGGGCCGCGGCATCGACGGCAAGGACTACGTGTACCTCGACGTCCGCCACCTGGGCCGCAAGAAGATCGACGAGAAGCTTCCGGACATCACGGACTTCGTGCGGGTGTACCAGGGCATCGAGCCGTACACGGACCCGATCCCGATCCAGCCGACGGCACACTACGCGATGGGCGGCATCCCCACCAACATGCTGACGCAGGTGACCCGCGACGCGGCCAACACGGTCGTCCCGGGCCTCTACGCCGCCGGCGAGGCCGCGTGCGTCTCGGTCCATGGTGCCAACCGCCTGGGCACGAACTCGCTCGTGGACCTGCTCGTGTTCGGTCGCCGCGCGGGCCGCCAGATGGCTGCAGACGCGAAGGGCGTCGGGTTGCCGGCGGTGGACGGGGACGTGACGGAGCCGGTCCGTGCGGAGCTGGAGGCGATCCGGGGGCGCCCGAGGGGCGAGCGCAAGGAGGCGATCCGCACGGATCTCGCCGACGTGATGATGGACGACGTCGGCGTGTACCGGGAGGACGCCGGCCTGCGCCGGGCGCAGAAGACGGTCGCCGAGCTGCGTGAGCGCTACCGGAGCGTCTCGGTGGACGACAAGGGCACGACGTTCAACACCGACCTGCTCGAGGCGCGCGAGGTCGGCTATCTCCTCGATTGCGCGGAGACCACCGTCGCGGCCGCGCTTGCCCGGAAGGAGAGCCGCGGGGCGCACAGCCGCGAGGATTTCCCGGACCGCGACGACGTCAACTTCCTGGCCCACTCGCTGGCGACGAAGCAGGACGGCGCGATCAGCCTGGCCTACAAGCCGGTCACGATCACGAAGTTCCAGCCCAAGCCGCGCGTGTACTGAGCGGAGGGAGACGACGATGCAGGTCGAGCTGCGCATCCTCCGCTACGACCCGGAGCGGGACACGAAGCCCCACGAGGAGCGCTACACCGTCGAGGCGGGCCCCATGGACCGGGTCCTGGACCTCCTGCACAAGGTCAAGTACGAGCAGGACGGGACGCTGACGTTCCGGCGGTCGTGCGCCCACGGCGTCTGCGGGTCGGACGCGATGCTGATCAACGGCCGGAACCGGCTGGCGTGCAAGATCCGCGTCGACCAGCTGGGCGGCAAGCGGATCACCGTGGCGCCGCTGCCCGGGCTCCCGCTGATGAAGGACCTCGTGGTGGACATGGAGGCCTTCTTCGCGAAGTTCCGGAGCGTCCAGCCGTACCTCCAGACGAGCGACACGCCGCCCACGCGCGAGCGCCGCCAGTCGGCGGCGGATCGGGCGAAGTTTGACGACACGACCAAGTGCATCCTGTGTGCCGCGTGCACGTCGTCGTGCCCGTCGTTCTGGGCCCAGCCCGACTACATCGGCCCCGCGGCGATCGTGAACGCCCACCGCTTCATCTTCGACAGCCGTGACGATGCCGCCGAGGAGCGCCTGGAGATCCTCGCCGACCGCGACGGCGTGTGGCGCTGCCGGACGATCTTCAACTGCACGGACGCGTGCCCGCGCGGCATCCACATCACGCAGGCGATCCTCGAGGTGTCGTCGCAGATCGTGGAGCGGCACGCCTGAGCGCCGAGCGCCCGCTCCCGATCTTCGCCCACCTCGTCATCAGGACCGACGGCGCCGCGAGGGGCAACCCCGGGCCGGCCTCGCTCGGCGCAGCGCTCATCGACGGGAGCCGCGAGGACGCGCTGGATCCGGCGGCGGCGCCGGACGCGACGATCTCCGAGGCGCTCGGCCACCAGACGAACAACGTCGCCGAATGGACGGGGGTCGTGGAGGCCCTCAGGCTGGCGCGGCGCCTCGGTGCGGAGCGGGTGGACCTGTTCCTCGACTCCAAGCTGATCGTGGAGCAGCTCCACGGCCGCTGGAAGGTCAAGGACGCCAAGCTCCAGCCGCTCCACGCGGACGCGAAGGCGATGCTGACGGGGTTCAGCCGATGGTCCGCGACCCACGTCCCGCGGGCCCAGAACGCGACCGCAGACCGTCTCGCGAACGAGGCCCTCGACCGGGTCGCGGCCGGTGGACCGATGCGCGTCGCGCGTGCCCGGCGGGCCGCCGGCTAGCCCAGCCCGCCGCCTGGCCACGGACAGGACGATTTCCGGTCGTCCGGGAACCCTCGGGCGGTGTCGGCGCGCCAATTGTTCGGTAGCATTCTCGTTGAGCGCGTCGATGGACGGTGGCCGCGGACAGGGAGGGGCACATGCCATATCGCCTCATCGGGCTCCTCGCATCGGTCGCGACCGTCGTCGCCATCGCGCTGAGCCCCCTTGGGGCCGCTCCCGTCGCCGCGGCAGGCCCCGCAGCGGGTGCGACGTTCAACGACCCGACCGGCGACGACGCCGCCCAGATGAAGATCGCGCGCAAGATCATGAACGCCGTGGACGGCACGCCGCCGGGCGGGACGATTCGCATGACGTTCTACGGGCTGACCCTCGAGGAGTTCACGGACAAGCTGATCGCAGCCCACGAGCGCGGCGTCAACGTGCGCGTGATCATGGACGACCACTACGACATGACGCACTGGACGCGGCTGGCCGAGGCGCTCGGTGGCGATCCCACAGCGAGGAGCTTCGCGCTCCTGTGCCACAGGAGCTGCATGACGGACACGGAGCCGTCGTACATGCACGCCAAGTACTTCATGTTCTCGAGCAGCGGGTCCTCGAGGCTGGTCGTGATGGTCTCCTCCACCAATCCGACGTGGTCACAGGCACGGCGCGGCTGGAACGACGCCTACACGATCGTCGGGAACCGGACGATGTACGCCGCCTTCCGGACCAACTTCGAGGACCTCACGCAAGGGGCCCTGGAGGCCGAGCAGCCGGCGGTGTCTCCCGACTACTACTTCACCGCGTCGACCCGGGGGCACAAGGCGTACTTCTTCCCGAGGGCCGGCACCGATCGTTTCACCGACACCATGTACCTGGTGATGATGAACATCAAGTGCACGAAGGCCGCGCCCGGGTACGGCATCAACGGGCGGACGGTGGTCAGGGTTGCGATGTACCAGTGGAGCGCGGCGCGGATCCGGCTCGCGAACACGTTGTGGAAGCTCGATGACGCCGGCTGTCGCGTCGAGATCCTGTACAACCCGCTGCAGACGAACGCCGATGTCGTTGCCGCCCTGCGCCGGCCGGGCGGCCGGAACGGCGGGCCGACGATGTGGTCGACGGCCGTCGACGAGAACCGCGACGGGCTGGTGGACCACTACTCGCACAACAAGTACATGCTCGTGGACGGGGCGTACGGGGGCGACACGAGCACCCGCCTCGTGTTCACGGGCTCGGCGAACTGGACGAACGCCGCGCTGCGCTTCAGCAACGAGGTGATCCTCAAGATCCACGGCTCGACGGCGCACGCGGCGTACCTCGCGCACTACGTGAAGCTCCGGACCTGGGCCAAGGAGGCCAAGGCGGCGGGCAAGCTCGCGCCGGTCCCCAACGCGCCGGCCGGCACGCTGGGGCCGCTCGAACGGCTCGGCCCCGATGCGGACTGAACGCGCCCGTGTGCGGGCAGGGTCTGGCGGCGCCGCAGGGCCTACAATCCGCAGGCCAGCGAGGCGGCCGGATGGTCGCGCGCCGGCCGGGCGACCGGTCGGCGTGAGGAAAGTCCGAGCTCCCCAGCGCAGGGTGGCGGGTAACGCCCGTCCGCCGTGAGGCGAGGACCAGTGCCACAGTGACGATGCCGGCCCTCCGGGGCCGGAGTGAAACGCGGCAAACTCCACCCGGAGCAAGGCCAAATAGGAGGGCGCAACCCCGGTTCGCCGGGGGGAGAGGTGCGCTGCCCAGCCCTCGGGTCGGCCGCATGAGCCGTCGGGCAACCGGCGGCCCCAGATGGATGACCGTCGCCGCGGCGATTGCCGCGGTACAGAACTCGGCTTACAGGTCGCCTCGCTGGCGCCTCAGCCGATCGCGGATCGCGGGTCCGTCAGTCCTCGTCCGGGCGGAAGATGTGGGCGGCCGTGCACGCGTTGCAGATCGGCATCGCCGAATCCAGGTCACCGAGCGGCACCGGTACCTTGCGGTCGGGGAACAGGCACTCCACCTCGTAGATGCGCTCGCGGGCGCGGTCCAGCGACACCAGGCGCCGGTACGTGCAGCGCTTGATGCGGTGAGGCGCGAGGCGCGCCGGGTCGTGCTCGGGAACGTCGAGGCTCACGGGCGCGGGGAGGGGAAGCGCCATGGGCTGGTGGGGTGGCCTCCGGGCGGTACGAACGCAACTGTACTGCCGCCGAAATGCCTCCGGCGGGAACGGAGGCGCAGCCTACCACCCCGATTCCCGCCGCGACAATCCGCAGGAGGTACTAGACTCGCGCCCGTCGGGGGATACTGGATCCGTCTCACCGGGAGGGATGGAAGCTGAGCGACGAGCCGTCGATGGCGTCCGACGAAACAACCACCACGCAGCCTGTCGGCGGTGCCGGCGAGCAGGTCGCGATGCGCGCGGCGCTGCCGATCCTCGATGACGCGTCGCGCTCGCCCGATCCCAGCGTGTGCCCCTTCTTCCGTCGCCAGAGCGACGGCGTGCTCTACGCGCCGCTGCACAGCGCCGACGAGGAGAACGTCTGCGCCGCCATCGGGGTGCCCAAGCCGCAGTCCGCCCGGCAGCAGGAGCTCGTCTGCCTCAAGAGCGCCCATGCCGACTGCCCGCGCTACCTGCGCGGCGCGATGACCCTCCAGGCACCGCCCCGGTCACGTCGGCCCGCAGCGGTTCCCCGCGCGACCCTCGCCGCGCTCCTCATCCTCGTGCTGAGTGCCGGGATCTCGTTCGGGTTCGTTGTCCAGCGTGGCGGGATCGAGCTGCCGGTCGTCACGGGCGGGCCGGCGGCCACCGATGTTGCCATCGTCACGACACCATCGCCCGAGCTCGCGTCACCCGAGCCTGCTGCGACCCCGTCGATCACCCCGTCGCCAACGCCGTCGCCGACCCCGTCGCCAACGCCTTCACCAACGCCTTCACCCACGCCGTCCCCAACACCATCGCCCACGCCGGAGCCGACCCCCAAGCCCACACCCAAGGCGACGCCCAAGCCGACCAAGAAGCCCACGAGCGATCGGTACGCCCTGCTCAAGCCATGCCCCGACCGCGACAAGTGCTGGATCTACACCGTTCGCTCCGGTGACAACCTGTTCAGCATCGCGAACTACTTCGGGCACAGCCTGAACACGATCTACAAGTGGAACCCGCAGTACCCGGGAACCGCGCTCAAGGTCGGCGCCCAGATCCGCATGCCTCCGCCGACCCGCTAGATCGACCTCGCCCCGCGGCCCGCCGCGCCCGGACACGCTCGACTCGCCCCGCGGCCCGCCGCGCCCGGACACTCCTCGGGCCCGAACGCCCACGCCGCCAGGTGGCGCCATTCCTGACCCGCCTCCACGATCCGGGGTCGTGCGCGGCCGGGTCTGCCGCGCCCGCCGGTGATGACACCTCACGTGCGCCGGAACTGACGAAGCGGGGCGGTCGACGGCGACCGGCGCGAGCCGCCCGTGCCCAGGGAAACGCCGCGGGTTCGAGCGATGCGGCCCATTCCACGAGATCGTGCGAAATCGCCATTGACGGAGGCCGCGCGGCCGCTAGAATGCGCTGCAGTGGCGCAAAGTGGTGGAAAGTGGGGAAGTTCCCGCCCAGGGGATCCCGCCCCGGGTTGACGACCCATCCGGCGCTACCCGATGTCAGGAGTGACGGGATCGGTGTTCACCGGTGAGTACCGGCATGCGGTCGACGACAAGGGGCGCCTCGCCGTCCCGTCGCGCTTCCGCGCGCAGCTCGCGGGGAACGTGGTCGTCGCGCGGTGGCTCGACAGCTGTCTCGCGATCTTCCCGATGCCGGCTTGGGACGAGCTCTCGGCCAAGGTCGGCGGCCTGCCCATGACGGACCCGAACGCCCGCCTGCTCCAGCGGCAGCTCTACGCAGGTGCCCAGGAGACCGAGCTCGACCGGCAGGGTCGGGTGCTCGTGCCGCAGCGCCTGCGTGACTTCGCCGGGCTCGGGTCCGAGGCACTCGTCCTCGGGGCCCGCGACCACGCGGAGATCTGGGCACCTGGCCGGTGGGAGGACTACAGCCGGGGCCTCGAGGGTGATGCGTTCGTGAACGCGATCGCCGGGCTGGGGATCTGACGTCGCACCACATGCGCTTCCAGGGTCCGCTCGGGATCCGCAATCGACCGATGGAGGAGTGATGGAGGAAGGGCACCTGCCGGTCATGCCGGACGAGGTCCTCGGGACCCTGTCCCCGCAGCCCGGCAGCCTCCACATCGATGCCACGGTCGGCGGCGGTGGGCACACCGAGCGGATCCTGGAGGCCGCCAGCCCGGACGGCCGCGTCCTGGGACTGGACGCCGACCAGGCCGCAATCGACCGCGTCGCAACGCGCCTCGCGCGATTCGGGGAGCGGCTCGTCCTGCGCCGGGCGAACTTCCGGGAGCTCGCGGACGTCGCGCCGGCGGCCGGCTTCGGGGCCGTGGACGGGATGCTGTTCGATCTCGGGCTGTCCTCGTTCCAGCTGGCCGACCGCGAGCGCGGGTTCGGCTTCCGGGCGGGGGGACCGCTCGACATGCGCTTCGACGCCAGCCGCGGGATCCCGGCCGCCGAGCTGGTCGCGACGCTGTCCGCGGATGAGCTCGCCGCGCTGTTCCGCAAGTACGGCGAGGAGCCGTCGGCGTGGAAGTACGCGAAGGCCATCGTCGCCGCGCGGGCCACCGCGCCGATCACGAGCGCCGAGGACCTCGCGGGGCTGATCGAGCGGATCTCGCCGCCGAACCCGCGCATCCGCCGTCGGACCCACCCGGCCACGCGCGTGTTCCAGGCCCTGCGGATCGCGGTCAACGAGGAGCTCGATGCGCTCGAGGACGCGCTTGGCGCCGCGATGGGCCTGCTGCGCCCGGGCGGTCGCCTCGTCGTCCTGTCGTATCACTCGCTCGAGGACCGGATCGTCAAGCGCTTCCTCAACGCGGAGCGCCGCGGCTGCACCTGTCCGCCCGAGGCCCCGGTGTGCATCTGCGGCAAGGCACCGCGGCTGCGCCTCGTCACCCGGCCGTCGATGACCCCGAGCGATGCCGAGATCGACGCCAACCCCCGCGCCCGCAGTGCGCGACTCCGAGCCGCCGAGCGGCTCGCCGCCTGACCGAGCACGAGAGGAGGACGCCCGACCCACATCGCCGACGCGCCGACCCCCGCGACCCGTCGACACCGGCACGAGCCGGCCCCCGCCCACGGCAGGAGGAAATCCGTGAGCAAGCGCCACCAGAGCAATCGCCGCAAGAGCTATGGCCGCCGCCAGCACGAGCTGCACGAACGCCGCCAGCGCGACCACCAGCCCGACTCCATGGAGCTCGGGCTCGACGACGTCGCGCCGGCCGCCATGGCGGACCGCTTCTCGTTCCTCGACCCGCGGACCCCGCGCCTTCGCTACGCGATCGGCGAATAGGGGATGGCCGCCTATCAGGGTGCACGCCAGCGCACGATCGTCCTGCCGCGCCGGCCAATGATCGGAGTCGGTGCCGCGGCCGTCGCGGCGACGATGCCGCGCCGCCGCATGCGGGCCGCCGTTCGCGCGCGGCGTGGTCCCTCCCGCATGTCGATCGTGCTCGCCGCGATCGTCATCGCCTTCGCGGGCGCGTTCTTCTCGCTGTCGCAGGACATCCGCGTGTCCGCGACCGGGTACGAGGTGGACCGGCTCGTGACGAAGCAGGAGCGCCTCGAGGCGCGGGCGGCCGATCTCCGCAACGAGCTCAACCGCCTCGGCAAGGCACCCGCGATCCGGAAGCTGGCCATCCAGGCCGGCCTCGGTCCACTGCCCGAGCCCGCCGTCATCCCCGCCCGCTAGCGCCCACATCGACCCATGCTCGGCCGTACCGATTCACGCGTCCGCGCGGTCTTCCTGCTGGTCGTCTTCGTGGTGGTCGCGGGAGCCCTCGTGACGCGGCTCGCGTACTGGCAGGTGATCCGGCGCGACGAGCTCGCCGGGATGGCCGTCCGGCAGTCGTCGATGACGTACGAGATCCCGGCCAAGCGGGGCTCGATCTACGACCGCACCGGGACCGTCGTCCTGGCCACGAGCGTCCAGCGCGATCGACTCGCGGCCAACCCGAAGCTCCTCACGCCGCCGCGGCGCGCCGAGGTTGCCCGTGAGCTGGTCGCCATCCTCGGCCTTGTGGGCGACGAGGCGGCCAACCTGACGGCACGCATGACCTCCGAGCGCGAGTACGTCGTCCTCGCCCGCGGCCTGGAGTCCACGATCTCGGATCGGATCCGGGAGCTGCATGCCGGCAAGGACGCGACGCTCGCGGGCCTGATCCTCGAGCCGGAGCAGGAGCGCCTCTACCCGCAGCCGGGCGGGGGTCCGGAGACGTCCCTCGCCGCGCACCTCCTGGGCTTCGTCAACCGGGAGGGCACCGGCCAGTACGGCGTCGAGCAGTACTACGACGATGAGCTGTCGGGCATCCCGCGCCTCGTCGCGGCCCAGCGCGACAGGTCCGGCAACCCGGTGCCCGACTCCTCGACGGTCGTGCAGCCGGGCTCGCCCGGGCAGGACGTGCTCATGACGATCGACGCAGCGCTGCAGGTCGCCGTGGAGCAGGAGCTCCTGTCCGCCTGGATCGCCGACCGGGCGAAGAGCGCGTCGGCGGTCGTCATGGACCCGTACACGGGCGAGATCTATGCGTACGCGTCCTACCCGTCCTACGACGCCAACGACTACCAGGCGGTCGCGGCCACCGAGCCCGCCCGCTTCGTGGACCCGATCGTGTCGAACGTCTACGAGCCGGGATCGGTGTTCAAGATGATGACCGCGGTCGCCGCGCTCGCCGACGGCACGGTCACGATGAACATGAAGTTCAGGGACGTCGGCACGCTCCGGCTCGACGGGGGCCGGACGAAGATCGACAACGCCAACCGCAAGGGCATGGGCGTCATGAAGTGGAAGGACGCGATCGCGTTCTCACGCAACGTGGTCGCCGCCAAGACCGCCCTGCGGCTGGGCGACACGACGGCGCAGGCCTCGCAGCGCCTGTTCGAGACATGGCGCCGGCTCGGGTTCGGGGACGCGACGGGCATCGACGTCGCGAACGAGGTGGGCGGGATCGTCCGCGACCCGGCCCGGGTCAAGTGGCGGCAGATCGATCTGGCCAACGGCTCCTTCGGCCAGGGCGTGGCCGTCACGCCGATCCAGCTCGCGCAGTCGTATGCGGCGATGGTCAACGGCGGCACCCTTGTCCAGCCTCGCGTCGTGAAGCAGGTCGGCGCCGTGGAGACGCGCCCGGTCTCCCGTGGCCGGGTGCTGTCCGAGAAGCTGTCGGTCACCCTGAAGAAGCTGATGAAGCACGTCGTCACGAAGGTGGACTTCTACCGCGACCGGACGCTGATCCCCGGGTTCGAGGTTGGCGGCAAGACGGGCACGGCCCAGATCTGGGATGCCGACGCGAAGCGCTGGAAGGTGAACCGGTTCAACTACTCGTTCATCGGCTACATCGGGCGCGAGAAGGGCCAGGCCGACCTCGTCGTCGCCGTCCGGATCGAGGAGGGCACGCCGACCGTGATCCGGGTCGGCCAGCTTGAGATGCCGGTGATGTCGTTCGAGCTGTTCCGGCGGATCGCCCACAACGCGATCAACACGCCCGACCTCCTCCCCGAGACCCGCAGCGTCCCCGCGTCTGCCCCGGCCTCCCCGTGACGGCGGCCTGTGCGACACTCGGCACCGTGACGGATCACGGACGGTCGCCGTTCCCCGACTCGCCCGCTCGAGCTTCCGGCGACGCCCGAACACCCGCCTCGCTGACTGCCGCGGACCTCGTCGCCGCGACCGGCGGAACGCTGTTGCGCCGGAGTGACCGCCCGATCCGGGGCGGTGCCGTCGATTCGAGGCTCGTGACGCCCGACTCGCTGTTTGTCGCGTTGCCGGGCGAGCGGACGGACGGGCACCGCTATCTCCATGCGGCCGTCGCCGGCGGGGCGTCCGCCCTCGTGGTCGGGCGCCGGCCGGCGATCGGCGAGACACCGACGGAGGAGCTTGGCGACGTCACCGTCGTCCTCGTCGACGATCCGCTTCGGGCGCTGCACGCGGTAGCCGCCGCCTGGCGCCGCCGGTTCACGCCGCTCGTGGTGGGGATCACCGGGAGCATCGCCAAGACATCCACCAAGGAGGCGGTCGCGGCCGTTCTCGACCGGCGCTTCGCGACGCTGCGCACGGAGGGCAACCAGAACAACGAGGTCGGGATGCCGCTGACCGTGCTCCGCCTCGGCCCCGAGCACCAGGCGGCGGTCCTGGAGATGGGCATGTACGTCGGCGGCGAGATCCGGGACCTGGCGGCGATCGGCCTGCCGACGATCGGCATCGTGACGGCCGTCCAGCCCGTCCATCTCTCCCGGATCGGGTCGCTGGAGGCGATCGAGGACGCGAAGGCCGAGCTCGTGGAGGCGTTGCCGCCGGCCGCCGACGGCGGGATCGCGATCCTCAACGCCGACGACCCGCTCGTCCTGCGGATGGCCTCGCGGACGGCCGCGGCCGTCACCACCTACGGGTTTGCCGAGGACGCGGACGTCCGGGCGACGAACGTCGAGTCGCTCGGGCTCGCAGGGATGCGCTTCCGGCTGCACACCTCGGCGGGGGAGCGAGGCGTGACGATCCCGGCGCTCGGCCGGATGGCGGTCCACAACGCGCTCGCGGCGACGGCGGCGGGCCTCGCGGCCGGCATGACCCTGGACGAGATCGTGCCGGGGCTCGCGGCGGGATCGCAGGCGCCGCACCGGTCGATCGTGATCCGGGCGGGCGGGGTCGTCATCGTCGACGACAGCTACAACGCATCGCCGGGCTCCGTCCGCGCCGCCCTGGAGCTCCTCGCCGGCATCCCGGGTCGTCACGTCGCCGTGCTCGGCGAGATGCGCGAGCTCGGGGCCGCCCACGACGCCGGTCACCGCGAGGTCGGTGAGGTCGCGGGCCGGGTGGTGGACCTGCTGCTCGTGGTGGACGGGCGACCAGGTGGTGCCGCCGAGGCCATCGCGGATGGCGCGCGCGCGGCCGGTCTCGACCCGGAACGCGTCATCGTCGCCGCGGACGCCGGGGCGGCCGTCGAGGCCCTCCGCACCCGCCTCGGGCCGGGCGACATCGTGCTCGTCAAGGCATCGCGTGGCGTCGCGCTCGAGCGCGTCGTCGAGGGTCTGGCCGAGGCGCTCGGCGGGGCGGGGGACGGCTCGTGACCCTCGAGCTGATCCAGGGTTTGCTGCTCGCGTTCGCGCTCGTCGTGATCCTCATGCCGCCGTACATCCGGCTCCTCCGGCACCTCGGCTTCGCGAAGCAGATTCGCGAGGAGGGCCCCCAGAGCCACATGGTCAAGTGGGGCACGCCGACGATGGGCGGCCTGCTGATCATCCTCGTCGTGCTCGGGATCTTCCTCGCGCTCAAGCCGCTCCAGGGCGGCATCATCGCGCCGGTCGCAACGCTGGCGCTCGTGGGCCTGCTGGGAGCCGTGGACGACTACCTCAACGCCCGGACCGGCGAGGGGATCCGCGCCCGCCAGAAGCTCCTGTGGCAGACGGTCGTCGCGGTCTTCGTCGCGTGGCAGATCCAGAGCACCTACGAGATCAGCGGGATCCGCGTCCCGTTCGTGGGCGACGTGCTGATCGAACCGTGGATCTACGTCCCGTTCGCCGCCTTCGCGATCGTGGCCGCATCCAACGGCGTCAACATCACCGACGGGCTCGACGGCCTCGCCGGCGGGACCCTCGCCTTCGCGTTCGTGTCGTTCATGATCATCGCGATCCTCAACGTGCCGGCGCAGCCGAACACCGCCTTCCTGTCGGCGCTGATCATCGGCGCGCTGCTGGGCTTCCTGTGGTTCAACGTCCACCCGGCCCAGGTGTTCATGGGCGACTCAGGGTCGTTGAGCCTGGGCGCGACGCTCGCGGTCATCGCGCTCATCACGGGCCAGATCCTCGTGCTGCCGCTGATCGGCCTGATCTTCGTCGTGGAGACGCTCTCGGACATCATCCAGATCGGCTACTACAAGCTCTCCGGCGGCAAGCGGGTGTTCCGCATGGCCCCGCTCCACCACCACTTCGAGCTTGGCGGCTGGGACGAGGAGAAGATCACGCTCCGGTTCTGGATCGTGGGCATCCTCGCGGGCCTCCTGGGCGTGACGCTGTTCCTCGCGTCCATCGACAGGCTGGTGTGACGGTGATGGCGACGCGACCGATCGAGCTCGATTCGCTCACGCTCCCGGATGTCACCGCCGGGGCGCTCGACGGCCGACCGGTCACCGTGCTCGGGCTCGCGCGCAGCGGGATCGCGCTTGCTCGCTTCCTGCACGACGTGGGCGCACGGGTGACGGTCTACGACGGGCGCGACGAGGGGGCCTTGGGGGACGGGATCGCGCAGCTCGGTGACCGTCGGGTCGAGCTCCGGCTCGGACCCGACGTGGACCCGGCGTCGACCTGGGCGACCGCCGCGCTCGTGACGACGTCGCCCTCGATCACGCCCGACTACCCGACGACCGAGCCGCGCCTCCGCGCCCAGCTCCAGGCCCTCGTGGCCGCGCGCGCCGCCGGCGATGCGTCGACCCCGGCGCTCGTGAGCGAGTCGGACCTGTTCCTGCGCCTGTGTCCCGCGCCCACGATCGGCGTCACCGGGACGAAGGGCAAGACCACGACGTCGTCGCTGGCGCATGCGATCCTCGCCGCGAACCCGCTCCACCCGGCCGTCCTCGGCGGGAACATCGGCACGCCGCTCATCGAGCGACTCCCGGAGCTGACGCCAGAGCACCGCGTGGTCGTCGAGCTGTCCGAGCTCCAGCTGCCCGCCCTGTCGCGCGGCACGACCGTCGCCGTCTACACCAACGTCACCTCGGATCACCTCGACCGCCACGGCAGCGTGGAGGCGTACCGACGGGTGAAGCGCCGGCTGGCCGAGCTCGTGGATCCGGACGGCGCCCTCGTGCTCAACCTCGAGGACCCGGTCGTCGGCGGCTACGCGGGCCTGGGCACGGCCCCCGTCGTCCTGTATCGGAACGACAGCCCGGTGCCCGGCGGCCTCGGCGTGGTGGACGACTGGATCGTCGCCGCGGCGGTGGAGCGCCTCCCGCTCGCCGGTGGCGGGATCGCGGCCGCCGGGACCCGGCGGCGGGATCATGCCCGTGGCCGAGCTGGGCATCCCGGGCGGCCACAACGTGTCGAACGCGCTCGCCGCCATCGCGGTCGGCCTGCTGTTCGGCGTCGCGCCCGACGCGATCCGCCGGGAGGCGGCGGCGTTCACCGGCGTCGAGCACCGGCTCCAGGCGGTGGGCCTCGTCGGTGACGTGCGCTTCGTCAACGACTCCCAGGGCACCCAGCCGGACGCCGTGATCGCCGCGCTGCGGGCGTTCCCCGCCCCGGTCGTCCTGATCGCGGGCGGTCGCGACAAGGGCGTGGACCTGGGTGAGCTCGCCCGCGTCGTCGGGGAGCGGGCGCATGCGGCCGTGCTGATCGGGGAGAGCGGGCCCACGCTCGAGCGGCTGTTCCGCGACGCGGGCCTCGCCCGGTGCGAGCGCGCGGCGGACATGGACGACGCGGTGGCTGTGGCGGCTCGCCTGGCGCAGGGCGCATTGCGGGACCGGCCGGAGGGCGCCGTCGCGACCGTCCTGCTGAGCCCTGCCGCCGCCTCGTTCGACATGTTCGAGGACTACGCCGCCCGCGGGCGAGCGTTCATCGCCGCCGTCGGCCGGCTCGCCGCCGGGTCCCGGGCGGGAGGGCCGCGCGCATGAGCACGACCCCGCTCACCGCCCTGCGTGCCCCGGCCCGGGAGCGCCCCAAGACCATCCTCAAGCGGGAGCGCCACGAGCCCGAGTACGGGATCGTGGTCGCGATCGTCGCGCTCGCGGCGATCGGGATCCTGATGGTCTACTCGTCGTCGGCGATCAAGGCGTTCCTGCAGCGTGACGACACGTTCGCGATCGTCGGCCCGCAGATCCAGTGGGCGGTGCTCGGCATCATCGCGATGTTCGCGATGATGCGCGTCGACTACCGGTGGCTCCGGGTCGCGTCCGTGCCGCTGTTCGTCATCGGGATCATCGCGCTCATCCTCGTCTTCGTGCCGGCGCTCAACATCGTCGTGGGCGGGTCCGCGCGCTGGCTCAAGATCGGCCCGCTGCCGGCGGTCCATCCCGCGGAGTTCATGAAGCTCGCGCTGGTCGTGTACCTCGCGCACTGGTTCGCGAAGCGCGGGACGGCGGTCCACGGGTTCTGGCGCGGCACGGTGCCGTTCCTCGTGATCACGGTGCCGGTCGTCGTCCTGGTGCTCATGGAGCCCGACCTCGGGACCTCGTCGGTGCTGTCGCTCACCGCGTTCACGATGTTCTTCCTCGCCGGCGCCAACCTGTTCCACCTCGCGGCGATGGCGGTGGCCGCGGTGCCGGCCGTCCTGCTGATGTTCCTGCGCGGCTACCAGATGGACCGGATCACCGCGTGGCTTGATCCGTGGGCCGATCCCGTCGGGATCGGATTCCACAGCATCCAGGGGTACCTGGCACTCGCCCTGGGCGGCGTGTTCGGGGCCGGGCTGGGCGAGAGCCGGCTCGCGGGCGGGCTGTTCCTGCCCAACGCGTTCAACGACTACATCTTCGCGATCGTCGGCGAGGAGTTCGGCCTGCTCGGTGGCGGGCTCGTGATCGTCCTGTTCCTCGCCTTCGGGTACCTGGGCATCCGGACCGCGCTCGGCGCGCCGGACACGTTCGGGGCCCTGCTCGCGGCGGGGGTCACCGCCTGGATCTGCATCCAGGCGTTCATCAACATCGGGGTCGTCGTCGGCCTCATCCCGGTGACGGGCATTCCGCTGCCGTTCGTCTCGGCGGGCGGTTCGTCGCTGATCATCAGCTTTGCGGCCGTGGGCATCCTGCTCTCGGTATCCCGCGAAACCGTCGAGAAAGGAACCTGGAACGATGCGCCTGCTGATCGCGGGCGGGGGCACGGGCGGGCACATCTACCCGGCCCTCGCCGTCGCCCGATCACTCCGCGCTCGAGCCGGAACGCCTGAGCTCGGCTGGCTGGGCGGGCACCGCGGTCTCGAGCGGGCCATCGTCCCGGCCGCCGGCATCAGGCTGACCCGGCTTGTGCTGCGATCCCTGCGCTCGGCGGCGCGCGACATCCACCTCGTCCTTGACCCGATCCGCCTGGGGCTCTCGGTCCCGCAGGCGTTCGTGCTGCTGCTGCGTGCGCCGGCCCGCGGCCATCTTCACGACGGGTGGGTACGTCGCGATCCCGACGCTCCTCGCCGCGACGGTGCTGCGGATCCCCTCGGTGCTGTGGGAGGGGAACGTCGTGCCCGGGCGGAGCGTCCGGTTCGTCGCGGGCCGGGCGACCGTGATCGCGGTCAGTCATCCGGCCACCGCGCAGGCGCTTGGCCATCCACGGGCCTACGTCACCGGCACGCCGATCCGCGAGCTCGGCGGGGTCGACGTCGACGAGGCGCGGGCGAGGTTCGGCGGCGGGCCCGGCGAGCGGATCCTGCTCGTCTTCGGCGGCTCCCAGGCGGTCCGGAGGATCAACGACGCCGTGACCGCGGCCCTGCCTCGCCTCGTCGAGCGGGTGCGCGTGGTGCATGTCACCGGCGATGCCGGGTACGCCGCCGCGCTCGCGGCCCGCGAGACGCTGCCCGAGAGCCTGCGCGACCGCTACCGCCCCTTCCCGTTCCTGCACGAGGAGATGACCGCCGCGCTCGCGGCGGCGGACCTCGCGGTGGGCCGGGCCGGGGCATCCACCCTCGCCGAGGCGGCGGCGTTCGCGCTGCCCACAGCGATCGTCCCGTACCCGCACGCCGCGGGGCACCAGCGCCTCAACGCCGAGTCGTTCGCGGCCGCGGGCGCCGCGGTGCTCGTCGAGGACGAGGACCTGGACGCGGACCGCCTGGTCGAGGTCGCGAGCCTGCTGGCCGACCCGACGCGGCACGCGCGGATGTCCGCCGCCGCCCGCGAGCTCGCACGGCCCGCCGCCGCCGCCGCCGTCGGAGACCTCGTCATCGCGGTCGCGATGCGCGAGCCGCTGCCGACCCAGGCCGAGATCGACGCCGTCGCGCGTGGGGTGCGGCCGTGACCGGGGCCGCGTTCGACCCGATCACGACCGGGACCGAGATCCAGCGCCGGATCGGCGTCAAGACGGTGCGCGACGAGCCGCTCGCCAGGTTCACGACGATGAAGGTCGGCGGCCCCGCCGACCTGTTCGCCGTCGCGCACAACCCGTTCGAGCTGCGCGCCCTCGTCAAGTTCGCGCGCGCACGCGCGATCCCGTGCACCATCCTCGGCCGTGGCTCCGATCTCGTGATCGCGGATGCCGGGATCCGGGGTCTCGTGATCCAGGTCCGGGCGGAGGCGTCGAAGGTCGACGGGGACCGCTATCACGCCGACGCCGGGGTGCAGATGGCACGGGCCGCCACCGAGACCCAGCAGGCCGGCCTCACGGGCCTCGAGTTCGGGCTCGCGATCCCGGGCACGGTGGGCGGCGCGGTCTGGGCGAACGCGGGGGCGCACGAGGGCGACATCGCGCACGTGCTCGAGTCGGCGACCGTGCTGCTGGCCGACGGCTCCGAGCAGATCCTGCCTGCCGCCGACCTGGGCTTCTCGTACCGGCACAGCCGCTTCAAGGATGCCGAGCCGTTGCCGGACGGCGGTCCAGCCGAGATCGTCATGTCCGCGGTGTTCAGGCTGCGCCCCGCCGACGCCGGCGGAGATCAAGGCGCGCCTCGACGAGATCCGCCGCTGGCGCCGGGAGCACCAGCCGCTGGGCATCCCGTCCGCAGGGTCGGTGTTCCGCAACCCGGAGGGCGACTCGGCGGGCCGCCTGATCGACGCGCTCGGCCTCAAGGGGTACCGCATCGGTGGCGCGGTCGTGTCCGAGAAGCATGCCAACTTCATCGTCAACGACCAGAAGGGGTCCGCTGCCGACGTCCGCCGCCTCGCCGAGCACGTGCGCAGGCGTGTCCGCGAGGCCCACGGGATCGAGCTCCGGTTCGAGGTCGAGTTCATCGGCGACTGGGCCGGCTGGACCGAGGAGGCTGCCTGATGCCCGTCCCGCCGCTCGCCCACGAGCCGGCTGCCACACCGATCGCCGTCGTGTTCGGGGGACCGTCCGCCGAGCACGACGTGTCCATCGTGTCGGGGACGGCGATCGCCGACGCGCTTGCCGTGGCCGGCTATCCGGTCGAGCTCCTGGCTGATCGATCTCGACGGAGGCTGGTGGTGGCTGCCGGACGGGCATCGCCGCGACGGGCGTCCGCAGGCCGCCTACGACGATCCCTCGTCGCTCGGAGCGACGGGCCCGCACCTGCCGGGCGAGGCCCTTGGCTCGCTCGCGGTGCTGGCGCCGCGGCCCGTCGTGTTCCTCGCGCTCCACGGCCCGTTCGGGGAGGACGGCACCGTCCAGGCCCTGTGCGAGGCGGCCGGCCTCGCCTACACGGGCTCCGGCGTCGCGGCGAGCGCGATCGGCATGGACAAGGCGGTGTTCAAGCGCCTCGTGCGCGGCCTTGGCCTCCCCGTCGTGGACTGGCGCGAGGTCCGGGCGGGTCGATGGGCCCGGGACCCGGGCGCCGTGCTCGCGGAGCTCGAGGCGTTTGCCGCGGGGACCGGCGACCAGCGGCTCATGGTCAAGCCCGTCGCGGCTCGGCAGCTCGGTGGGCATGACCCTGGCGCACGGCCCGCACGAGCGGGCGAGCGCGCTCGAGGAGGCGTTCCGCTACGACGACCTCGTCCTCGTGGAGCGCTACCTCGCCGGCGCGCGCGACCTCGAGGTCTCGGTCATCGGCAACGAGCCGGACCGTCTCGAGCTGTACGGCCCCGGGGAGATCGTGTCCGGCCACGAGTTCTACGACTACGCCGCGAAGTACACGCCCGGCCTGTCGCGCACGACGACCGTTGCCGACGTCCCGCCGCAGGTCGCCGAGACGATCCGCAAGCTCGCCCGCGACACGTACCGCGCCTGCGGCTGCGAGGGCTTCGCGCGGATCGACTTCCTGCTCGCCGGCGAGCAGCTCGTCGTCTCGGAGATCAACACGATCCCGGGCTTCACGCCGATCAGCCTGTTCCCGACGATGCCCGCTGCCGGCGGGTACGACTTCGCCGCGGTGTGCAGCCGGGTCGTCGACCTCGCGCTCGAGCGCGACGCCACTCGCGTCCGCCGCCGGCTGTCACCCGCCGACCTGCCGCGCTGAGCGATGGCCCGTCCGCCCGTCGGCCGCCGAGCCGGAACCCCCGCAGCCCGGTCGCCCAGCCCGCCGCGCTGCGACCCGGGGCACGCCCTGGCGGTGGTGTCCGCCGGACGAAGCCCGTCAAGCGGGCCTCGGCGGGGATCACGCCGGTCCGCGCTGGGGCGTTGCTCGCCCTCCTCGTCGCCGGCGGCGGCCTGTACGGGACGGTGTCGTCGGACGTGTTCGCCACGAGCACCACGGAGGTGGCCGGCAACACCTGGACCAGCGACGACGCCGTGCTCGCAGCGCTCGCCGTGCCCGATGGGCAGAACGTGTTCACGGTCAGGACCACGGAGCTCGAATCCCGCCTGACCGGGCTGCCCGCCGTCCAGGATGCATCGGTCACGGTCGCCCTGCCCGACCGGATCCTCGTCGACGTCGTCGAGCGCGAGGCGCTCGTCGCCTGGCGGGTGGGGGACCGGCGGTTCCTCGTCGACGCGGACGGATTCCTGTTCGGCGAGCTCCCGCAGGACGCCGGCGGGACCGTGGACGAGCTGCCGGTTGTCGACGACCGGCGTGCGGCCTCGCGCACGCTGGACGTGGGCACCACGCTCGATGCGGTCTCGCTCGACGCCGCCCTCCGGCTCGGGTCCCTGCGCCCGACGGACGTCGGGAGCCGCGGCGAGCGGCTTGCGATCCGGGTCGACGACGCAGAACGGCTTCGTCATCCGCGGCCGACCCGCGGACTGGTCCGCGATCTTCGGCTTCTACACGCCGACCCTGCGACCCACGGACATCATCCCGGGCCAGGTGCGCCTGCTGCGCAGCCTCATCGAGGATCGCGAGGACGAGGTCCTGCGGGTGATCCTCGCGGACGAGCGCAGCGGCACCTACGTGCCTCGCGTGGCGCCCCGATCGTCATCGAGCCCGGCGCCGTGACGGCCCTCGGCGTCGTCCGACCGCGTCGGGTCGCGCCGCCCGTCGACCACGATCGGAGACGGCTCCGCACCCGGGTGTCTGGTAGCGTATCGGGGACGCTCATCCGGACGGAGGCTGCCCGCCCGTGCTCCTGCCCCTCGTGGGTCTCATCGTTGGTGTCATCGCAGGGCTTGTCCTCCAGGTCAACGTCTGCTTTCGAGTTCTCGCGCTACTCCGCCGTGGCGATCCTCGCGGCACTCGACTCGGTCCTCGGGGCGGTGCGTGCGGAGCTCGACGGGGTCTACGACAATCGCATCTTCATCAGCGGCTTCCTCGTGAACGCGATCGTGGCGGTGCTGCTGGTGTTCATCGGAGACCGGCTGAGCCTCGACCTGTACCTGGTCGCGCTCATCAACTTCGGGTTCCGGATCTTCAACAACGTCGCGCTCATCCGGCGCCACTTCATCTAGGCTCGACAGGGCGGCAGCCGCCCGGCAGCAGCGAGGGACGACAGGCAGGTGGAACGGGAAGCGGTCCTCGTCGGCATCGACGTCGGCACGTCGAAGGTCTGCGCGCTCATCGGCGAGGTCAGCCGGGACGGGCGCCTGACGATCATGGGTCACGGCACCGTGCCCGCATCGGGTCTCAAGAAGGGCGTCGTCGTCAACATCGACCAGACGGTCCGCTCGATCGCCGACGCCGTCGAGCGCGCCGAGCGCCTGTCGGGCTGGAAGATCGACCGCGCCTTCGTCGGCGTCGGCGGCCAGCACGTCGAGAGCCTCAACTCGACCGGCCAGGTCGCGGTCACCGCCCACCACCGCGAGGTGACCCGCGAGGACATCAACCGGGCGATCGAGGTGGCCCGGGCCGTCTCGATCCCATCGAACCGCGACGTGCTCCACGTCGAGCGCCGCGGGTTCACGGTCGATGGCCAGGAGGGCGTCAAGGACCCGCTGGGCATGAGCGCGCTGCGGCTCGAGGTCGAGGCGCACATCGTGTCCGCCTCGGCGACCGCGGTCCAGAACCTGACCAAGTGTGTCCAGCTGGCCGGCGTGAAGATCGACGAGCTCGTGGTCGACGGGCTCGCGTCGGCGGAGGCGGTGCTCACGGAGACCGAGAAGGAGCTCGGGGTCGCGGTCGCCGACATCGGCGCCGGGACGATCGACCTCGCCCTGTTCGCCGACGGCTCGCCGTTCCACACCGCGGTGCTGCCGGTCGGTGGCAACAACGTCACCAACGACGTGGCGATCGGCGTCAAGACGACGCTCCAGGTCGCCGAGGAGCTGAAGATCCGCCACGGCACCTGCGACCTTCGGAACCTCGAGGACGAGGAGATCAGCGTGTCCGTGCTGGGCGATGACGCGGGTCGCACGGTCAGCCGCGACGAGCTGTGCCGGATCATCGAGGCGCGGATGCGCGAGACGTTCGAGCTGCTCGAGACGGAGATGACCCGGAGCGGCCACGGCATGCTGCCGGCGGGGATCATCCTCACCGGTGGCGGAGCGCAGCTCGCGGGCACCGCGGAGCTCGGGCGCGAGGTCCTCCAGATGCCGGTCCGCGTCAGCGGCCCCGCCGGCATCGGCGGGCTCGTGGACACGATCCAGAACCCCTCGTTCTCCACCGGCGTCGGGCTCCTGCGCTGGGGCGCCAACGTCGATCGCCGAGGGCGAGCCCATGCGCTACGAGTCGGCGCCCGGTGGCGGCGGGCTCGGCCGCATCCGGGACGCCATCCGCTCGATCTTCCCGTAGCGGCAACGCCGGGTGCGCTCCATCGAGCTCGAGGTCCGGACCGGGCGTGACCGCGGGTTCACGGACCTGACGCCGGCGTGCGCGCGGTTCGCGGCCGACGCCGCTGAGGACGGTGACGGGCTCCTGTCGGTGTTCGTGCCCCACGCGACCGCGGGACTCGTCGTGATCGAGCTCGGCGCCGGCTCCGACGTGACGCGATGCAGGCGCTCGACCGGCTGCTGCCGCGGGACGACCGGTGGCGACACCGGCATGGCTCGGCCGGCCACGGCGCGGACCACGTGCTGCCGCTCGTCGTATCGCCGTCGCTCACGGTGCCGGTCATCGGCGGGCGACTGGCCCTCGGGACCTGGCAGTCGATCACGCTGCTCGACCCGAACGAGGACAACGCGACCCGGCGCGTGCGCCTGAGCTTCCTCGCCGGCTGACCGACGGTTGGTGGTGCGCCACGGCCCGATTCCCGGGGGAATCCGCGGGACCGTCGCGGCCCGTGACGGGTATACTCCGCGGAAGCCCGAGGAACCCATGGCGGCGCCGGAGTCCGGGACCGGCAACGCAGGGGACGTGCGGTGAACCGTCCTGACGCCTAACCCTGCTGCGCACCCTGAGGAGAGCGCCGATGCCGCTGCGGTCCGACTCCGAGAACTTCGCCCTCATCCGCGTCATCGGCGTGGGTGGCGGCGGTTGCAACGCCGTCAACCGGATGATCCGCGCCGAGATGATGGGCGTCGAGTTCATCGCCTGCAACACGGACGCCCAGGCGCTCCTGCAGTCGGATGCCCCGCACAAGATCAGGATCGGCGACAAGATCACGCGCGGCCTCGGCGCCGGCGGTGACTCGACGATCGGTGCCCGTGCGGCGGAGGAGGACCGGGACAAGATCGCCGACGCCCTCGCGGACTCGGACATGGTGTTCATCACCGCGGGTCTCGGTGGCGGCACCGGCTCCGGCGCGGCACCCGTCGTCGCGGAGATCGCGAAGGAGCAGGGTGCGCTGACGATCGGCGTCGTGACCAAGCCGTTCAGCTTCGAGGGCTCGCGCCGCAAGCTCATCGCGGAGAAGTCCGCCGAGGAGCTCAAGGCCAAGGTCGACACGCTGATCACGATCCCGAACGATCGGCTCCGCGACGTCGTCCAGAAGAACACCTCGATCGTGGACGCGTTCCGGGTCGTCGACGACGTCCTCCGCCAAGGCGTCGCCGGCATCAGCGACATCATCACGGTGCCCGGCCTCATCAACCTGGACTTCGCCGACGTCCGCACGATCATGAAGGACGCCGGCTCGGCGCTCATGGGCATCGGTCGCGCGACCGGCGAGAACCGGGCGCTGGAGGCGGCCCGCCAGGCGGTGGCCAGCCCGCTGCTCGAGATCAACATCTCGGGCGCCCAGGGCATCCTGTTCAACATCACCGGTGGGTCGACGCTGACCCTGTGGGAGGTCACTGAGGCCGCGGAGGAGATCCGCGCCGCCGCCGACCCCGAGGCGAACATCATCTTCGGCACGAGCTTCAACGAGCGGCTCGGCGAGGAGGTGATGATCACCGTCATCGCCACCGGGTTCGACGGCCGCCGGCGCACGGATCGTGGCGCGGCGGAGAAGGGCGAGCGGGTCACCACCGCGACGGGCGTGCGGACGGCGACCGCGGTCGCAGCCGGCGCCGCAGGCGACCCCGTCCCCGCGCGGGACTTCCTCGGGGAGCTCGAGCGCCAGCGTTCCGAGACCGAGGATGTCGCCGATACCGCTACCGAAGCGGTCGCGGTCCCGGTCCGCACGGAGCGCACCGTGGGCGAGACGCCGAAGAAGACGACCGCCTATGACGCGGACGACCTGGAGATTCCCTCCTTCCTCCGCCGGAGGTAGGCGCGGCGCCGGGACCGCCGCTGGCGGCGTTGCCGCCTGCGGTCCTGGACTCCGTTGCGCGACTGCCGCGTCGTGTGACGTGACGTGACGTGAGCGAGGAGCTGGTCGACTCGTTCGTGCGGGCGCGGGCGGACGTCCTGGAGCGGATCGCGGCGGCGGCTGTGCGCGCGGGGCGGGACCCGGGCGAGGTGACGCTGGTCGCCGTGTCCAAGACCAACGGCGCCGACCGTGTTCGTACGGCGATGGCGGCAGGGCTCACGGACTTCGGGGAGAACCGCGTCCAGGAGGCCGCCGACAAGATCCCCGCCGTCGCCGGGGGACGGTGGCACCTCGTCGGGCCGCTCCAGTCCAACAAGGCTCGTCGGGCGCTGGAGCTGTTCGACGTCATCCAGTCCGTGGATTCCGTCGACCTCGCGCGGCGCCTGGACCGGATCGCCGGCGAGCTTCGCCCCGGCGAGCGATACCCGGTCCTGCTCCAGGTCAACGTCGCGGACGACCCGGCAAAGGCGGGCTTCGAGCCCTCGGACGTCGGGGCCGCCGCGGGCGAGCTGCTCGACCTCCGGCACCTTCGAGTGGACGGCCTCATGACCATCGGTCGCCTGGTGGACACGGCTGATGCCGCCCGCCCGACATTCATCGCCCTGCGCGAGCTCGGCGAGCGCCTGCGAGCGTCACACCCGACGCTCGGCGCTGTGCTGTCGATGGGCATGACCGACGACTTCGAGGTCGCCGTGGAGGAGGGTGCGACGATCGTCCGGGTCGGTCGCGCGCTGTTCGGAGACCGGCTGCCCATCTCCGGCTGACCGCGACGACGACGGGATCTCCCGGACGGGCGATCGGGCGCACGCTGGTAGACTCGCGCCCATGGGACCGCTCGTTCAGGCCATCGTCGGCGGCATCGCGCTCGTGCTGTGGCTGCTCGTCTTCGGCCGGATCATGATCAGCTGGTTCGACCCGATGGGCCGAACGCCGGTTGCCGCGTTCCTGATCCAGATGACCGAGCCGTTTCTCGCGCCGGTGCGGCGGATGCTGCCGCAGACCGGGATGTTCGACTTCTCGAGCCTGCTCGTCCTGATCGTGCTCGGGTTCGTCATGCGCGCCGCGCTCTGAGGGTGTCCTGAGCCAGATCGACGTCCGCTTCGCCGTCCGCCTCACGCCACGCGGTGGCGTCGATCGCGTCGACGGGGTCGCGGACGGGGTGCTCCGCGCGCGGGTCGCGGCGCCGGCCGTCGAGGGTGCCGCGAACCAGGCACTGCTGCGCCTCATCGCCGACGAGCTGGGCGTGCCCAAGCGGGACGTTCGCCTCGTGGCCGGCGCGTCGAGCCGGACGAAGCTGGTCGTGGTCGACAGGGTCGAGCCGGAGCGCGTTCTCGAGCACTGGCCCGGCCTGAAGCTGTAGGCACCGCATGCCGCCTGCGGCACGCTAGAATGCGAGTCCCCTCGGGGAATCGGGGCGATTAGCTCAGTTGGTTAGAGCGCACGGTTCACATCCGTGAGGTCACTGGTTCGAGTCC
This sequence comes from uncultured Chloroflexia bacterium, assembly GCA_963715245.1. GTDB lineage: Bacteria > Chloroflexota > Limnocylindria > Limnocylindrales > CSP1-4 > CAIXZV01. The sequence continues at coordinate 690,920 of CAVQRM010000006.1, read as the reverse complement.
AGTATCGCCCACCACTCCTGACGAGCCACGGAGCGGAGCCAGGCGGCTCCGCTTCCTCGATTCCCGGGCCTCCCGAACGTTTCGTGACGGGTCACGGCGCGCGTAACACCCGTGCCCGACCACGCGTCGAAACCGGCGAAGGAACCTCCCGCGGCGCGGTACTCCTCCCCGCGCCGCCCGGGACCCTCGGCGCGACGAAGCCCCCTGACTCCCTCGGGGGGCTTCGCCACGTTCGGCGGCCAACCCCCGCGCGGAGGCCCGGTCGATCAGGCCAGCGCGAGCCGCCGGAGGACCGCCGGCAGGATCCCGCCCTGGCGCAGGTACTCCACCTCGATCGGTCCGTCGAGCCGGGCAATCGCCTCGAAGCGACGCTCGGCTCCGGTCTCGTCCGTCTGCGCAATCACGGTGACCACCTGGCGCGGCGCGATGTCACCGATGCCCGTCAGCGTGTACCGCTCCCGCCCGGTGAGCCCGAGCGACGCTGCGTTCTGGCCGTCGAGGAACTGGAGCGGCAGCACGCCCATCCCGACGAGGTTCGAGCGATGGATGCGCTCGTAGCTCTCGGCGATGACCGCTCGGATGCCGAGGAGCGTCGTCCCCTTGGCCGCCCAGTCGCGCGATGAGCCGGAGCCGTACTCCTTGCCGGCGATCAGCACGAGGGGCACGCCCTCGTCGCGGTAGCGCATCGCGGCGTCGTAGATGAACGTCTCCTCGCCGTCGGGGAGATGGAGCGTGTACGGGCCCTCCTTGCCCTCCACCAGGCCGTTGCGCAGCCGGATGTTGGCGAAGGTGCCGCGCATCATCACCTCGTGGTGCCCGCGCCGGGCGCCGTACGAGTTGAAGTCCAGCGGCGCCACGCCCTGCGCCTGCAGCCACTGGCCGGCCGGGGACCACGGGGCGATCGAGCCAGCGGGGCTGATGTGGTCCGTGGTCACGGAGTCGCCGAGGAGCGCGAGGACGCGCGCGCCCTCGATGTCCCGCAGCGGCGCGGGCTCGGCCGTGAGGCCGGCGAAGAACGGCGGGTTGGCGATGTAGGTCGAGCCGTCCTCCCACGCGTACCGGTCGCCCTCGGGGATCGGGAGCGCGCGCCACCGCTCGTCGCCCTCGAACACCGAGGCGTACGTGGCGCGGAACAGGTCGGCGTCGACAGACGTGCCGATGACCTGGCGGATCTCCGCCGGCGAGGGCCAGATGTCCGCGAGCATCACGGGCGTGCCGTCCCGGTCCGTGCCCAGGGGCTCGGTCGTGAGATCCACGTCGACGCGGCCGGCCAGCGCGAACGCGACGACGAGCGGCGGCGAGGCGAGGTACGAGGCGCGGACGAGCGGGTGGATCCGCCCCTCGAAGTTGCGGTTGCCCGACAGGACTGCCGCCACGACGAGCTGGTCCTCCTCGACCGCCGTCGCGATGGGCACGTCGAGCGGCCCGGAGTTGCCGATGCACGTCGTGCAGCCGTACCCGGCGAGCGCGAAGCCGAGGTCGGCGAGGGGCGCCATCAGCCCGGCCCGCTCGAGGTAGCCGGTCACGGCCTTGGAGCCCGGGGCGAGCGAGGTCTTGACCACCGGCGAGACCGTGAGCCCCCGTGCCACGGCGTTCCGGGCGAGCAGGCCGGCCCCGACCATCACGGTGGGGTTGGACGTGTTGGTGCAGGACGTGATGGCGGCGATCGCGACCGAGCCGTGCCCGATCCCGACGGACCGGCCGCCGGCCTCGATCGTGCGGGGCGCCACGCCGACCGTCGCCGGGTAGGCCGCCTGGAAGCTCTCCCGCATCCCCGACAGCGCGACCCGGTCCTGCGGCCGCCGGGGACCGGCGAGCGACGGCTCCACGGTGCCCAGGTCGAGCTCGAGCAGCGCGTCGAACTCGGGGCCGTCGCCCGGTTCGCGCCACAGGCCCTGGGCCTTGGCATAGCGCTCCACGAGGTCCACGCGCTCGGGGGTCCGGCCCGTGAGCCGGAGATAGGCGAGGGTCTCGTCGTCGATCGGGAACAGGGTTGCGGTGGCCCCGAACTCCGGGCTCATGTTGGAGATCGTTGCGCGGTCCGCGAGCGCGAGGCCGGCGAGGCCGTCACCGGCGAACTCGACGAACGCCCCAACCACGCCGAACCCGCGGAGGATCTCGGTGATAACGAGGACGAGGTCGGTCGCCGTCGTCGCCGCCGGGAGCTCGCCCTTGAGGCGGACGCCGACGATGCGCGGCATCGGCTGGTAGAGCGGCTGGCCGAGGAGGACCGCCTCGGCCTCGATCCCGCCGACGCCGTAGCCGAGGACGCCGAGGCCGTTGATCATCGTCGTGTGGGAGTCGGTCCCGACGAGCGTGTCCGGGAAGGCAACGCGTCCCGCATCGTCCTCGCGGTCGGCGACGACCGATGCGAGGTACTCGAGGTTGACCTGGTGGATGATCCCGGTTCCGGGCGGGACGACGCGCAGGTCCCGGAACGCCGTCTGCGCCCAACGCAGGAGCTGGTACCGCTCGCCGTTGCGCTCGTACTCGCGTCCGACGTTGAACGCGAACGCCCCCTGGCCGCCCCAGGCGTCGATCTGGACGGAGTGGTCGATGACGAGGTCCGCGGGGACCAGCGGGTTCACGCGTCCCGGGTCGCCGCCGAGCGCCGACATCGCGTCTCGCATCGCCGCGAGATCCACGACCGCGGGCACGCCCGTGAAGTCCTGGAGCACGACACGGCTGGGCATGAACGGGACCTCGGCCTCGCCACCGCCGCGCGGGCGCCAGGCTGCCAGGGCCGTCACGTCCTCCTCGCGCACGATCCCGCCGCCGGCGTGGCGGAGCGCGTTCTCGAGCAGGATCTTGAGCGTGACGGGGGCACTCCCGAGGTCCGCTCCGAGCGCGATGCCCGCCGTCGCGAGGGCCTCGAGCCGGTAGAGGTCTGGGAGCCCGGCACCGAGCGAGGCTCGGGCACCGAAGGCGTTGGGCATGGGCACGTGCTTGATCCTCCGCAGTGGGGATCGGGCGATGAGGGTGCGCCCTCGGACCGCTCGCTACACTCGTCGGGTGGAAGCGTACAGCGCACACCGGTACCCGCGTCGCGGACCGGCCCGGTGAGGGCCTGGGACGACGCCGAGGAGGCCGTCCGGCGCCAGGCCGAGCGCCGGGAGCGCCGAGACGCTGCGCGAGCTCGACGAGCACGGCATCGCGCTCGATCCCCTCGGCGAGCGGACTGGCGCAGGCGGCGAGCCCACCGGCGGTGATCTCCCCGCAACCCACCATCACGGCGACGTGGAGCACGCGAGCGACCACACGCACCCGCACGCCCACTCGGGGCCCGGCGAGCGCCCCGTCGTCGGGATCGTCGGCGCGGGCGCGGTCGGCACGGCCCTGGGGGTCGCGCTCGACCGCGCGGGCTGGCCCGTCGGCGCTGTCGCGTCGCGGGACCCGGCGCGCCGGGCACGGTTCCGCGAGCGGGTCCCGGGCGTCCGTGCGTTTGCCGAGGCGAACGCGCTCGTGGACGACGTCGAGCTGGTCATCCTCGCGGTCCCCGACGACATCGTGGAGCCACTCGCCCGGACCCTGCGGCTGTACGCGGGCCAGGCGATGGTCCACACGAGCGGCCTGCTCGGCGCGGAGGTCCTCGCGCCCGCGATGGCGGCCGGGACGCAGGCGGGCGCCTTCCACCCGCTGGTCGCCTTCGCGGACCTGGACCGCGCGCTCGAGGCGCTCCGGGGGGCGACGATCGCCATCGAGGGCGACGACGAGCTTGCAGCGCACCTGGCGGACATGGCGGACGCGATCGGCGGCGTGCCCGTCCGGCTGGCGCCGGGATCGAAGGCGGCATACCACGCGGCGGCGGTGCTCGCGGCCGGCGGGGTCGTGGCGCTGCTGGACACGATCCGCGACATCGCGCGGGTCATGGGCCTCGACGAGGCCGGCGCGCTCGCGATCTACCTGCCGCTGCTGGAGCAGACGGTCGCCAACGCCCGGACGCTCGGGATCTCGCGAGCGCTGACCGGTCCGGCGACCCGGGGCGATGCCGGGACGGTCACCGCCCACGTCGCGGCGATCCGCGCCGGGGCACCCGGAACGCTCGATGTCTACCGGGCGCTGGTGGCCCGCGACGTGCAGATCGCACAGGAGCGGGGCGCCCTGTCACCGGATGCTGTCGAGCGACTCCGCGCCGCACTTGCAGGGACGTCCTGACGCGGTACGATGCGGGCATGCAGCACAGCATCGCCGCTCGCTACGCGGCATGGCCGGCGCGGTTCGTCCACCCGTCCGCCCGGGCCCGTGAGCGGCGTCTCGGCCTTCGACCCTCCTCGGCCTTCGTGGCCGCGCCGTCGCGTCGCACCGTGCTGCGCCGCCCCGACGTCGGCCCGCTGACCGCGTTGCGTGCCCCGTGGCGCGCGCTCACGATCGAGCCCTCGCGGCCGGTCCGCAGCGGTCGCCCGAAGCCCGCGTCCTCGATGCTGTGGACGAGCTCGACGCGGGGCGGAGGACCTCGACGGTCGTCCGTTGCACCGGCGTGGCCCGCCTGAGGCAGGCCCTCGCCACCTCGGCCGGTGGCATCGTCGTCCGATTCGAGGACGGGGCACCCCAGCTGGTCGTGGGGAAACGGAGGCGCGAGCGCGACGGGGTCACCTGGACGCTCCCCAAGGGAACGCCGAACCTGGACGAGACGACCGAGCAGACCGCGCTCCGCGAGGTGACCGAGGAGACCGGCCTCGATGTGCGGATCGTCCGCCCGTTCGACTCCATCGAGTACTCGTTCGTCCAGGGCCGGACGCGCATCCACAAGACCGTGCACTACTTCCTGATGGTCCCCACCGGCGGGGACCTCGCGCACCACGATCACGAGTTCGACGAGGTTCGCTGGATCGGCTTCGACGACGCGCCGGGCCTCCTGACGTTCGAGACCGAGCGCGCGCTGGTGGCACGCGCTGCCGTCGCCGCCACGGACGACTCGTTCCCGACACCGGCCTGAGGAGAGGGGCATCAGTCGATGACCGATACCGAGGCGACAACCCCGCTGCCCACACCGCTCCTCGACCGCCACGAGGCCCTCGGCGCGAAGATCGTGGAGTTCGCCGGCTGGCAGATGCCGATCCAGTACGCGGGCATCCTCGAGGAGCACCGCGCCGTCCGTTCCGCCGCCGGGTTGTTCGACCTGTCGCACATGGGCGAGCTCGTCGTCGAGGGCCCGCAGGCCGGGACGGCGCTCGCGGCCGCGCTCATCACGGACCCGCCCTCGCTCGCGGTCGGACGTGCCCACTACTCGATGATCTGCGCGCCCGACGGCGGCATCCTCGACGACCTGATCGTCTATCGCCTCGCGGCGGAGCGCTTCATGGTCGTCGCGAACGCGTCGAACGCGCGGGTCGTGTCGGACGCGCTCGCGGAGCGGCTCGTCGGCCACCGCGCCGTGCTCGACGACCAGTCGCTCGCGACGGGGCTGATCGCCGTCCAGGGACCCCGGTCGCTGGACATCCTTCGCCCGCTGACCGAACCTGGACCTCGCCGCGATCCGCTACTACGGCATCATGGAGGGCGACGTCGCGGGCATCCACGCGAACGTGGCGCGAACGGGGTACACGGGCGAGGACGGGTTCGAGCTGTTCGTCGATGTCGAGCGGGCCGGAGCGCTGTGGGACATCGTGCTCGATGCGGGTCGGGATCACGGCCTCGTGCCGGTGGGGCTGGGCGCCCGTGACACGCTGCGGCTCGAGGCCGGCATGCCGCTCTACGGCAACGAGCTCGACGCCCGCACGAACCCGTACCAGGCCGGCCTGGGCCGCGTCGTGAAGCTCGGCAAGGAGGGCGACTTCGTGGGGCGGGCCGCGCTCGAGAAGGTCGCGAAGGACGGGGTCGACCGCCGGCTCGTGGGCCTCGTGCTGCGGGAGCGGGGGATCGCCCGCCACGGCTACCCGGTCCTCGACGCTGCCGGGCCGACCGGTGTCGTGACCTCCGGCACGATGTCGCCCACCCTCGGGCAGGCCATCGCGATGGCGTATGTCGCTCCCGCCAACGCCGAACCCGGTACGATGCTGGCCGTCGAGATACGGGGCACAAGGGTCGCCGCCGAGGTCGTCCCGCTCCCGTTCTACACGCGTCCGGGCTGATCCGAGCCCAATCACTCGCTCCCGTCGCATCGCGTCCAACACGCCCGCGGCGACGCCGCGGCAACCACGGAGGAACCCGGCCGATGGTCCCCGGCGATCTGCGCTACACCAAGGATCACGAGTGGGTCCGCATCGAGGGTGACGAGGCCGTCGTCGGCATCACCCAGTACGCCGCGGACCAGCTGGGCGACATCGTGTTCGTCGAGCTGCCGGATGCCGGCCGTGCCCTCGACCAGCACGCCACCTTCGGCGTGGTCGAGTCCGTCAAGGCGGTGAGCGACCTGTTCGCCCCGGTCGGCGGCGAGGTCATCGCGACGAACGACGCGCTCGCGGGCGCCCCCGAGCTCGTGAACACCGATCCCTACGGCGAGGGCTGGATGGTCCGCGTGAAGCTCGCCGACCCGGCGCAGGTCGGAGACCCTGCTCGACCCGGCCGCCTACGAGCAGCTGACTGCCGAGGGCTGACCGATGCCGTACGGCCCGCACGCGGCCGACGATCGAGCGCGGATGCTCGAGGCGATCGGCATCAGCTCCGTCGACGACCTGTTCGAGGACATCCCGGCACGCCCTTCGCGCGAGCCCGTTGCGGCTCGACGAGCCGGAGCCGGAGCTCCACCTCGCGGCGCGACTCCAGGCGCTCTCGGCGCGCAACCGGGTGGACCTCGCGAGCTTCCTGGGTGCGGGCGCCTACCGCCACTGGAGTCCGCCGACGGTGGACCAGATGCTGCTCCGCGGCGAGTGGTACACGGCCTACACCCCGTACCAGCCCGAGGTCAGCCAGGGCACGCTCCAGAGCATCTACGAGTACCAGAGCCTGCTCGCGGAGCTGACCGCGACTGGACGTGGTCTCAGCCTCGCACTACGACGGCGGTGCCGCGACGGCCGAGGCGGCCCTCATGACGTGCCGGGCGACCCGACGGGAGCGGATCCTCGTCTCGCGCGGCTGTCCACCCGCACTACCGCCAGACCCTGGAGACGTACGCCGACGGAGCCAGCCTCGTCGCGGACGAGATCCCGCTCGTGGCGGACGGGCCGCTCGCGGGGACGACGGACCTCGATGCGCTCGAGCAGCTGCTCGCGGACGGCGATCACCCGGTCGCCGGCGTCGTCGTCGCGCAGCCGAACATCCTGGGGCTGCTCGAGGACATGCCCGAGGTCGGGCGCCTCGCGCACGCGGCCGGCGCCCTGTTCGTGAGCGTCATCGAACCGGTCTCGCTCGCCGTGCTGGCGCCTCCGGGCGAGTACGGGGCCGACATCGCCGCGGGCGAGGGACAGCCGCTGGGCATCCCGCTCCAGTACGGCGGCCCGTACCTCGGCATCGTCGCGTGCTCGGACGCCCTCGTGCGCCAGATCCCCGGGCGGCTCGTGGGCATGACCACGGACCTCGACGGCAAGCGGGCGTTCGTGATGACGATGCGCGCGCGTGAGCAGGACATCCGCCGGGAGAAGGCGGCCAGCAACATCTGCACCAACCAGGCCTTGCTCGCGCTCGCGGCGAGCGTCTACATCGCGACCATCGGACCACACGGGCTGCGCGACGTCGCAGCGCTCGGCGCCGCCCACGCTGCGGAGCTCGAGACGGCACTCGCCGCGGCTGGCGCCCCACGCCTCCATGAGGGCCCATATCTCAACGAGTTCGTGGTCAGTGTCCCGGACGCGCGCGCCGTCCACGCCCGGCTCCTCGAGCGTGGTGTGCTCGCCGGCATCCCGACGGCAGACCTGCTGCCCGACGAGCCGCCGCTCGCGGACGGCCTGCTGGTGTGTGCCACCGAGGTGACGACGCCGGACGAGATCGAGCGGTTCGCGGACGCCCTCAGGCTCGAGCTCGCGGGCGCCGCGCTCGCGGGAGGTGCGCGATGACCGTCGTCGGCGAGAGCCTCCAGCCCACGCTGTTCGAGGTGAGCCGCCCCGGACGCGGCGGCGGCAAGATCCCGCACCCGCCGGCCGGCGCCCTCGACCGCATCCCAGCGGCCGCTCGCCGCGCCACGCCGGCGGCCCTGCCCGAGCTGTCCGAGCCCGAGGTCGTGCGCCACTACGTCAACCTCAGCCACCTCAACTACTCGGTGGACACGGGCTTCTATCCGCTCGGCTCGTGCACGATGAAGTTCAACCCCAAGCTCAACGAGTGGGCTGCGCGCCTGCCGGGCTTCGCCGGGCTCCATCCGATGGCGCCCGACGCCACCGCCCAGGGGACGCTCCAGCTCCTGTTCGAGCTCGAGGAGCTGCTGGCCGAGATCAGCGGCATGGACGCCGTCACGCTCCAGCCCGCGGCGGGCGCCCACGGCGAGCTGACCGGGATCATGATGATCCGGGCGTATCACCGGTCGCGCGGCGATCTCGAGCGCCAGGAGGTCCTGGTCCCGGACTCCTCGCACGGGACGAACCCGGCGACCGCGTCGATGGCCGGCTTCCGGACGATCACGATCCCGTCCGCCCCCGACGGCGGCGTGGACCTCGACGCGTTCCGGGCGGCCCTGGGCCCGCGGACCGCGGCGATCATGATCACGAACCCGTCCACGCTGGGCCTGTTCGAGGCGCGCATCGGCGACCTGCTCGAGGCCACGCACGAGGCCGGCGCCCTCGCCTACATGGACGGCGCCAACCTCAACGCGATCCTCGGTCGGTTCAAGCCCGGCGAGGCCGGGTTCGACGTCATGCACTTCAACGTCCACAAGACGTTCAGCACCCCCCACGGCGGCGGCGGACCGGGAGCCGGGCCGGTGGGCGTGCGGGCGAACCTCGTGCCCTTCCTGCCGTCGCCCCGCGTGGTCCGGTCGGACGACGGGGGCTACCGGCAGGAGGCGCCGGGTGAGCGCCCCCTCTCGATCGGGCGGATGCGCTCGTTCGTGGGCAGCACGGGCGTCCTCGTGCGCGCGTACGCGTACATCCGCGCCCACGGCGCCGCGGGGCTGTCCGAGGTCAGCGACGATGCCGTGCTCGCGGCCAACTACCTCAAGGCACGCCTCGGCGGGGCCTACGACATCCCCTTCGACCGTGCCGTGCAAGCACGAGTTCGTCGCCTCTGCCGCGAACCTCAAGGCCGCCACCGGCGTCCGCACGCTCGATGTCGCGAAGCGGCTCATCGACAAGGGCTTCCATCCGCCGACGATCTACTTCCCGCTCACCGTCGAGGAAGCGATGCTCATCGAGCCGACGGAGACCGAATCGCTCGAGACGCTCGACGCGTTCGTGGACGCGATGCTCGAGATCGCGCGCGAGGCCGACGACGAGCCAGAGCTCGTCACGAGCGCCCCGCACGAGGCGCCCGTCCGGCGCCTGGACGAGGCCACGGCCGCGCGCCAGCCGAACCTCCGCTGGCGTGGGATGACCGGGGCCCAGACGCCCTGTCCGGACTGAGCGGCGGTCGGGACAGCACTCCCGGAATGAACCCGCCGGTCACTCGACGCGTACTGTGGGGTCAGAGGACCGTCATCGACGCGCACGGAGATCTGCCGCTGAACGGCGAGACGAGCACCAGGGCACGCCACGATCCGCCGGACGCCGACCTCATCCGCCGCATGGCGGAGGAGGACGATGTCGACGCGTTCGCCGCCCTGTTCGAGCGCTACCGCGTCCCCGTGTTCCGCGCCGCCCTGGCGGTGACGGGCGATCCCGGCGCGTCCGAAGAGGTCCTCATGGACACCTTCGGCCGGGCCTACACGCACCGGGGCCGGCTGCGGACCGACATCTCACCGCTGCCGTGGCTGCACAAGGTCGCGCTCAACCTCTGCTACAGCCGCCTCGGGCGGCGGCGCCTGCCGAGCGAGCCCGTGACGGACCTCGTCGCGGAGCGGCTCGTGGACCTGGGCGCGCTGCCCGATGCCAGCGCCGAGTGGACCGAGCTGCGCGCGATCGTGCGCGAGGGGATCGCGGGCCTGTCCCAGAAGCACCAGGCGGTCGTGATCCTGTACTACCTCGAGGGTCTGTCGCTGCAGGAGACCGCCGACGCGCTCGGGCTGCCGCTCGGGACGGTCAAGAGCCGGATCCACCACGCCCTGCGGGACCTGCGGCTGCGTCTCAACGCCGACGAGCGGTTCGGCGGCGCGTGGTTCGACGTCGCGCCAGCCGAGCCGGCGGAGGCGGGCGGGTCATGACCGGTCTCGCCGTGTCCTGCCGGCGGCACCGCCGGGCGCTGGAGGCGTTCGTGGACCGCGGAGAGCGCGGGCCTGGAGCCAAGGCGGCGCTCGATCATCTCGCCCGGTGCGAGCCCTGCGAGCGCGACATGACGCAGCTCGCGCTCACGATCGCCGCGCTGCGTCGTGCGGGCCGCGATCTGCACGCCGCACCGGTGCCGGCGATCGCACCCGCCAGGATCGCGGCGCTCGCCGTTCGCCGATCCAGCCCATGGTCGTTCCGACTCCAGCTCGGCAGTCTCGTGACCAGCGCCGCGATCGTGGCCGTGGTCGTGCTGCCGCAGCCTGGCATCTCGTCGCGCCCGGTCGACGCTTCGTCGACGCCCGCGCAGGCCACCGCGGCCGCTGGAGGGCGGCTGAGTCCACCCTCGCGGCCGCACCAGATCACCCGTCGTTCTCCGCGCCAAGCGCGCTCCCACCACGCTACCCAGAGGGACTCACCCGTCCCTGGAAGGAGGTGTTCCCGTCCGACGCCACCCCGCGCGAGTTCGAACCGCTTTGAGGCGGCGGGACCGATCGAGGTCCGCGGCTCCAAGCCGGCGATTTGACACTCGCCCAGCGGTAAGCGATCTTTGCCCGAGCGCAGCCCCGACGGCCGCTGTGCATGCGCGTGTGCGCATTCTCCCCTGACCTTCATGCGGGCTTGACCCGACGCCGGCAGGGAACCGCGGCCATCGTCCTGCGAGGGAGCAAATCCCAGAACCCCACGCAGCTTGGAGGAGCCTTGATGCGGAAACTGGTGGGCCTGTTCGCCGGTGCGGCCATTCTGGTCGCAGCCTGCGGAGGCACCAGCACCACCCCGGCGCCGGCGACGACGGCCCCGGAGGCGAGCCAGCCGGCCGAGTCGGCGGCAGCAACCCCGCCGCCGGCGGAGACGCCGGTCAACCTGTTCGGCGCGGTCTACAACCCCGAGCCCGGGACGCCCGGCGGGACCCTGATCATCGGCGACTGGCAGGAAGCCACGCAGTTCAACCCGTACTACCTGGGCCAGGTCACCGAGGCCAACGTCGCCTCGCTCGTCTGGCACACGCTGCTGACGATCAGCCACGACTTCAAGTACATGCCGCAGCTCGCGGCCGAGCCGATCCCGACGACCGACAACGGCGGCGTCACGGTCGGCCAGAACGGCGACGCGATGACCGTCACGTGGAAGATCCGCGACGGCCTGAAGTGGTCCGACGGCGAGCCGCTCACGTGTGACGACTTCAAGTACGCGTACGAGTGGGTCACCGATCCGAACAACGTCGGCGTCATCCTCGCCGGCTGGGAGGACATGACCAGCTTCGAGTGCGCGTCCGACACGGACATGATCTGGCACTTCGGCAAGGTCTACGAGGGCTACCTGACCCTCATGATCGCGCCGCTGCCGCGCCACTACCTGTCCACGATCCCGGTCGGCGACCAGGTCAACGGCGCGGGCTTCCGCCCGGATGAGATCGCCAACATGCCGGTCCCGGGCCCGTTCAAGTTCGAGTCGGTCACGCCGCAGGCGGAGCTCCGTCTCGTCCGGAACGACAACTTCCAGAACGCACGCACCGGCGCGACCGCCAACCTCGACTCCGTCGTGTTCAAGTGGTACGGCGATCCGGACGCGATGATCGCCGGCTTCCGCAACGGCGAGATCGACATCGCGTTCGACCTCGCGGACTCGGACATCCCGAAGGTCCAGGACCTCGGCGAGCAGGTCAACGCCATCCCGGCGCTGCTGTACGAGTTCCTCCGCCCGAACTGGTCGCCGGCCACGGCCGTCGACGCGACCAAGGGCACCGGCGGCTGCTCGCGCAACTCCGCCGTCCAGGATCGCGGCGCAGGCTGCCCGACCGCCGACCCGGCGCTTCGTGCCGCCGTCGCGTACGCGATCGACAAGAACGAGATCAACACGCGCCTCCTCGGCGGCAACGCCCAGGTCGCGAACACGAACATCAGCCCGTCGGCCTGGTTCTTCGCGGATCAGACCCCGGCCACCTACGATCCCGAGAAGGCCAAGAAGATCCTGGCCGACGGCGGCTGGGCGGACTCCAATGGCGATGGCATCGTCGAGAAGGACGGCATCACCGCCAAGATCGAGCTCTGCACCACCACCCGCCAGGTCCGCCAGGACACCCTCGCGCTCGTCAGCGCGTGGCTCAAGGCGGTCGGCGTCGACAGCGTCATCAACGCGGTGTCGCCGTCCGACATCTTCGCCGACTACAACGAGGGCACGGTCGACACCCCGTGCATCCTGTCCCGCAGCAACTTCGACCTCGCTGAGCACGCGTTCAGCTCGTCGATCGACCCGCTGGGCAACTACTTCAGCTACCACAGCAGCCAGTTCCGCCCCGAGGGCGCCAACGACGCTCAGATCGTGAACGCTGACGTCGACAAGGCGCTCGACGACGTGAAGAACAACGTGGACTTCGAGATCATCCGCGACGCCATGGCGGTCTTCCAGACGGCCTACGTCGACCAGACGGTCGAGATCCCGCTGTACTACCGCAAGAACGTCGAGCTCGAGGGCCCGCGCGCCGGCAACTTCTTTGCCAACGGCACCCAGGTCGGCTCGACCTGGAACGGCGAAGACTGGTACGCCAAGCAGTAGCCTCCGGCCTGCATTGCGCCAGTAACCCGCAACGGGGCGCCCGGTCCGCCGGGCGCCCCGTTCCCTACCCGCCGGCGGCATCCTGCCTCCGCCCAGCGCGAACCGCGCCGGTGGGTGTACCTTCCGCGCAACCCGTTTGCCGCCCCGGGCGGTAGAGGCAGTGACCGTCATTCACAGACACCCGGGCTGAGGCCGAACGTCGATGACCAAATTCGTGATCCGACGCATCCTCCAGGCGATCCCCGTGCTGTTCGGGATCACGGTCGTCGTCTACGGGATCCTGCTTGCCGCACCCGGGGGACCCACCGCGAAGTTCGCGAACAATCCCGCGGATCACCGACGAGCAGACGCGAGAAGTTCAAGAAGGCGTGGGGCCTCGACCAGCCGATCCCGATCCAGTACTGCCGCTGGATGGGGTTCTGCAACCCGGAGACCGAGGGGACGTTCCTCGGCTCGCTGCCCACGCCGGCGGCGTTCATCGGACCCACTGGCCTGCCCGAACTTCCTGCCCGACGTGCCTGAGCGGCGCCACGAACGGCGTCCTCCACGGCGACTTCGGCTACTCGATCAACTCCGGCGAGCCGGTGAGCGACCGCATCATGCGCGCCGCCCTGCCGACGTTCATCCTCGCCGGCGTCGCGCTGGTGATCTGGCTCGTGGTCGCGATCGTCATCGGCGTGTACGCGGCGATCCACCGCTACTCGCTGTTCGACAATGCGACGACGGTGTTCGCGTACGTCGGCTTCGCCATGCCCACGTTCTGGCTCGGGCATCATGCTGATCTTCATCTTCGCGGGCCCGGCTTGAACATCCTGCCCGCGAGCGGCATGACCGACACCCGGCTCTCGCCCGCCGTTCGGCTCCGACGCAGTACTGGGTGTACTTCGGGGACGAACCCGCTGTCCGCGATCGCGGACATCGGCAAGCACCTGATCCTGCCGGTGATCACCCTGGTGGTGGTCAACATCGCCGGCGACAGCCGGTTCGTCCGGGCGAGCATGCTCGAGTCGCTGGGCCAGGACTACGTGCGCACGGCGAAGGCCAAGGGCCTCCCGGCGCGTGTCGTCAACTTCAAGCACGCGCTGCGCAACGCGCTGCTGCCGGTGATCACCAACATCGGCCTCGAGATCCCGTTCCTGTTCACCGGCGCGATCGTCACCGAGACGATCTTCTCGTGGCCGGGCATCGGCAAGCTGACGATCGACGCCACGCGTGACGTTCGACTACCCGATCCTGATGGGCGTGCTGCTCGTGACCTCGATCATGGTGGTGCTCGCCAACCTGATCGCCGACATCACCTACGGGATCGTTGATCCCCGTATCAAGTACTGAGGTCGACGGATGGCCCAGAACGTCGGAGCAGCAGGACCTCTCGGCCAGGCCCGAGATCGTGGACCCCGACCCGACCGCGGCCGAGGACTACGAGATCGGCCTCAAGTCGCTCAACCAGTGGCAGCTGGCCTGGCGCAAGTTCCGCCGACACAAGCTTGCCCTGATCGGGCTCGGCGATGATCGCGCGCTGCTCATCGGGACGGCGGTCATCGGGCCCGTTCTCCTGCCGTTCAGCTTCACCGAGATCCCGCACGCCCGACGAGATCGTCTCAGGCCGGGCGACCTCCGGCCATCGGGCGGCCGATGGGCGAGACCGGCGGCCTCCAGCGCGACGTGTTCACGCTGGTCGTCAACGGCGCCCGGACGTCCCTGCTGATCGGCTTCTCGAGCATGATGATCGGCGTGCTCATCGGCACGATCGTCGGCTCGATCGCCGGCTTCGCCGGCGGCATCGTGGACAACGTCCTGATGCGCCTCGTCGACGTGATGCTCAGCCTGCCCACCCTGTTCGTGATCCTCGTCGCCGTCGAAGTTCCTCGGCAACGGCACCGTCGTCACGGTCATCGTCATCTTCGGGCTGTTCTCGTGGATGGGCGTCAGCCGCCTCGTGCGGTCGCTGTTCCTGTCGATCCGCGAACGCGAGTTCGTGGAGGCGGCGCGTCGCCGTCGGGGTTCGCGACCGGCGGATCATCTTCCGGCACATCCTGCCCAACGCCGTTCAGCCCGATCGTCGTCGTGGCGTCGCTGCTCGATCGCCGGCAACATCATCGCGGAGGCGTTCGTGAGCTTCCTCGGGTTCGGCGTCGACCCGACCTCGCCGACCTGGGGCAACATCCTGTCGGGCGGCCTGCAGTTCATCACGCCAGGGCAACTGGTGGTGGCCGCTGTTCCCGGGTCTCGCGATCATCGTCACCGTCCTCGCCGTCAACTTCGTCGGCGACGGGCTGCGTGACGCGTTCGACCCGAGGTCGCGGGCATGACCGAGACATCGACCGTCCGCCCCGGCGTCGGGGCGCCCCCGGCCGACGACGTCCTGCTGGACGTCCGCGACCTGCGAACGTACTTCAAGGTCATGGACGGCACGTGCCGGCCGTGGACGGCGATCAGCTTCTCGCTCGGGCGCGGCCAGACGCTCGGGATCGTGGGCGAATCGGGCTCCGGCAAGAGCGTCACCGCGCTGACGATCATGCGGCTGCTCGACATCCCGCCCGCGGAGATCGGGCGAGGGCAGCGAGATCTGGTTCGACGGCCAGGAAGTCCTGTCGCTGCCCGGACCGCGAGATGCGGCGCCTCCGCGGCAACGACATGGCGATGATCTTCCAGGAGCCGCTCACGAGCCTGAACCCGGTGTTCACCGTCGGCGACCAGATCGCCGAGCAGGTCGAGCTCCACATGAACGTCAAGGCGCGCGAGGCGCGCGACCGGGCCGTCGAGATGCTCCGCCTCGTCGGCATCCCGTCAGCCCGAGCGGCGCGCCAAGCAGTACCCGCACGAGCTGTCGGGCGGCATGCGGCAGCGCGTGATGATCGGAATGGCGCTGTCCTGCGAGCCGAAGCTGCTCATCGCGGACGAGCCCACCACGGCGCTGGACGTCACCGTCCAGGCGCAGATCATGGAGCTCCTCAAGGCGATCCAGGAGCGAACCGGTGCGGCGCTGCTGCTCATCACGCACGACCTGGGCGTCGTCGCCGAGATGGTCGAGAACGTCGATCGTCATGTACGCCGGCCAGATCGTCGAGCAGGGGACGGTGGAGCAGGTGCTCACCGAGCCCCGGATGCCGTACACGATGGGCCTGATCGAGTCGATCCCGACCGTCGAGAAGCGGGGCGGCCGCCTGTCGGCGATCAAGGGCGTCGTGCCCTCGCCGTTCCACCTGCCGCCCGCGCTGCCGCTTCGAGCCGCGATGCCCGTACGGGTGGGAGACGTGCCGCGACGTCCCGCCCGAGCTGTACCCGGTCGGTGATGGCCGCCTCGCCCGCTGTCACCTTCACCTGGCGGAGGCCGGACCGCGTCGCGATGCGGCGATCGCCCAGCATGACGACAACCTGCGCGTCGGGCGCCGCCTGACCGGCGCGCCGGACAGGATTGGGGACGCATGACGACGACGACCGGTCCGACCACCGTGGCCGAACCCGTAGTCCACCATCGACTCCGGCGCCGGCCTCCCGCCGGGATCCGCAACGGCCGCGCCCTGCTGATGGCGATCGCCGGGTACGGCATCATCGTCCTGTTCGTCGTCGTGCTGGGCACGCTGATCGGGATCAAGGGAGCCGACGGGGCGCTCGCGCTCGTCGCGGTGATCGCCCTCCCGCTCGCGGCGTTCCTCCTCGCCGTGACCCGGCTGACGAAGCGGCGCACGAAGTGGTCGTATCTGCTTGCCGTCCTGACGGTCGTCGCCATCGCGCTTGTCGTGGGCTTCCTCGTCGTGACGATGGGCGACCGGATGGACGATCCCAACGCGGTGTTCTTCGCCCAGCTGTTCCTCTTCGCGCCGCTGGTCCTGTCGATCGCGGCGGCTGGCACCTGACCCGGTCCGTCCGCTGGTTCGACGGCACCGTCGAGCGCCAGCTCAAGCCCGAGGAGTCGGGCGCACGGCCGATCACCGCGCCGCTGATGGCGGCCCCCGCGACGCCGACCGCGCTCGCCGATGCCGCCACGGCAGCGACGACGAGCCCAGCGACGATCACCGGCGGCGAGGCGGTCGCCCTCGAGCCGGCTGCCGCAACCGACGGCGAGGCGAGGCCGGCCGACCTGCCGCTGCTGGCGGTCCAGGGCCTCAAGAAGCACTTCCCGATCTACGGCGGGATCATGCGCCGCCAGATCGGTACCGTGTATGCGGTCGATGGGGTCGACTTCGAGATCATACCCGGGTGAGACGTTCAGCCTCGTCGGCGAGTCCGGATGCGGCAAGACGACCCTCGGGCGCACGGTCATCCAGCTGACGCCGTCCACGGACGGCCGCGTGGTGTTCGACGGCTACGAGCTGGCCGACGTGGATCCGGACGACATGCGGCCGCTGCGGCGCCGGATGCAGATCATCTTCCAGGACCCGTTCGGCTCGCTCAACCCGCGGATGCCGGTCTCGGACCTGATCGGCGAGGGACTCCTGGCCCAGGGCCTGAACGACCGCGCGGCGCGCGACAAGCGCGTCGAGGACGCGCTCGAGCTGGTCGGCCTCCGCCGCGAGTACAGCCGTCGCTACCCGCACGAGTTCTCGGGCGGCCAGCGGCAGCGCATCGGCGTCGCGCGGGCGCTCGCGCTCGGGCCGGACTTCATCGTCGCGGACGAGCCCGTGTCGGCGCTCGACGTGTCGATCCAGAGCCAGGTGCTCAACCTGCTCCTCGACCTCAAGCGCGACCTGAACCTCACCTACCTGTTCATCAGCCACAACCTGTCCGTCGTCCAGTACTTCTCGGACCGGGTCGGGGTCATGTACCTCGGCAAGATCGTCGAGATCGGGATCCGTCGAGCAGCTGTACCAGAACCCGCGCCACCCGTACACGGTCGCCCTCCTGTCGGCGATCCCGGACGCGGATCCGCGCCGCCGCAAGAAGCGCCTGGTCCTCAAGGGCGACGTGCCGTCACCGGCCGCACCGCCGTCGGGCTGCCGGTTCCACACGCGATGCTGGCTGCGAGAGCGACTCGGCAATCCCGAGAACTGCGTGACCGAGGAGCCGCCGTTGCGCACCTTCGAGGGCGCGGGTCATCGGGTCGCGTGCCACTGGGCCGAGGACATCAGCCAGGCGACGGTCCAGCAGGCCGCAGCCGAGGCCGACGTGGTCGCCACCGCCGTCGCCGAGGACGAGTGAGGGGATTCCCGGGCATGGCCGCACCGGGCCGGAAGGCCCCGCTCGCGGGCATCCTCGTGCTCGTGATGCTGCTCGTGGGCGCCTGCGGTGCCGCCACGGGATCACCATCGTCCGATGCCATGTTGCCGTCGGGGGACGCATCGCCCAGCCAGGCCGCATCCAGCGGCGATGCCGAGGCGCCCCAGCCCACCAGCTGGCCGGGGGGCGTGGTCGAGGCGATCGTGATCCTGGGCAAGGCCGATCTCGAGATCAAGGCCGCCGGGGGCGATCTCGGCGCCGCTGCAGCCGCCGAGGATCTCGAGGCCATGTGGGGAGCGGCCGACGGTCTCGCCACGCTCATCGAGCGGCTGCAGCGGCAGGTCGACCGCATCCGCGACTACCCGGTCACGGCCGCCGCGGCGGCGGCCTACGACGCCGCCTTCCCGAACATGCTCGCGGGCGCCACGAAGATCCGCGACGCGATCCGGGCCGGTGACGCCGCCGGCCTCACGGCAGGCTCCCAGCAGCTCGCGCAGGGAACGGCGGCGTACGAGGACGCGCGCAGGGAGATCGGCCCGCTCGTGGAGCCGGCGCTGCTGATGCAGCGCGTCCTGGTGAAGTAGCGGGCACGCCTCCGGGCCGCCGGCCCCTCCATCCGGGCGGCACGATCAGCCCCCGCCGAGGGTCCCGCCGAACAGGGCATCCCAGGCCGGGAACGAGGCGTCGCCTGCCGCCGCTCGCACCGGCTGCGTGCGGTCCCACTGGGCCACGAACGAGGCGAGCACGTCACCGGCATCGACGGCCTTCCCGTCGGCGTAGACGCGATCGGCCTGCAGCTGGCAGGTCCACACGAGCGCGGCGGCATCCGGGCTGCAGCGCCGGGCGAGGGCGGGGCCCGCGTCGGTGGTGCCCGGCGCGAACCCGTACAGGGATTCCGTGACCAGCCCGCACAGGCGCAGCGCGTCCGGCGAGTCCTGGTCGCCGCACCACGCGCCGGCCGGCTCGGTCGCCTGGGTGAACACGAGCTGGGGCCGATCCCCGGGCGTCGTCGCGCCGAGCGGATCCAGCCCGAGCGGCGAGAGCTCGACGCCCGTGACGTCGCTGCGGAACGCCGCGACCGATCCCGGGTGCGCAAGTGGGACGATGACGGCCGCGTCCCGGATCGCATCGTTCACGTCGCCCATGGCGCCGGCGCGCTCGTCCGCGTCGGCGATCGGCGCCGCCTTCGCGAGGGCCTTGGAGGCGTCCGGGGCACGACGCGCCGGGGTGGTGCGGACGCCCTCGCCGAACAGCGGCTGGAGGAATCCTGTCGCGTCCGCGAGCGACGACGCGACGCCGTCGAGGTACAGCCCGTCGAGCGTGCCGGCCGCGACCGCGTCGCGGAAGTCGACGAGCGGCATGACGTCCACGACGGTCCGCAGGCCGATGTTCGTCTCCAGCTGGCTGCGGACGGCCTCCGCCGCCCCGGCCGGATCCGGCAGGCCCGGGATCGCGGTGTCGGGGACGTGCAGCGGGTATTCAGCGGCGAGGTCGAAGGACGCGGCCGCGAGCGCCGCGGACGCCGCGGGAGCGTTGAACTCGAACCACGGGTCGCCGGCGCAGGCACCGCCGATCACGCACGGGGTCACGTGGCTGGGCACGACCGATCCCGCCGGGAACGCGGCCATCGTGAGCGCACCGCGGTCGAGGCTGGCGGCGATCGCTCGACGGACCTCCGCGCCGGCGAAGGCCCGCCCGGCTCCGAACGCGAGGAAGGCCGTGGACAGGCCCGGTCGCGGCGTCACGAGGAGCTCCGGCTGGGTGTCGATCTCGGCCAGCTGGGCCGGTCCGGGGGCGTCCATCCCGTCCACCGACGCGTCCTCGAGTGCGTCCGTGCGCGTGGCGGGATCCCCCGCCCAGCGGAGGATCACGGTCGGCGTCACGGACACCGGGCCTGCCTCGGGCGCGACGCGCTCGAGCAGGACGTTGTCCCCGTCCTGCCATGCGGCGATCCGGTACGGCCCCGACCCCGGGACGTCCCGCGCGGCGCGACGATCCTCGGCGATCAGGCCGATTGACGTGGAGTCGAGGATTGCGAGCGCCGGGTGCGCGACGCGCGCGCGGAACGCACCGTCAGGGGCGCACAGCGTGAACCGGACCGTGAGCGCGTCCAGCGTCTCGATCCGTCCCAGGAGGCCGTCGTAGCCCGGCAGGGCGCAGGCAGAGCCGGGGACGGGCCACGCGGCGGGCTGGAAGGGCGCCTCGGTCACGGACGCCATCGGTGTCGGCGTCGGCGGCGGTGTCGCGCTGGGCGGCTCGGTCTGGACCGACTCCGGGACACACGCTGCCAGCAGGAAGATCGTGAGGACGAGGGTCGAGGCGTAATCCCGGCGCATTACCCGGGCAGGCTGCCCGGGTCCGCTGCGGCCGCGGGCTTCGGGAAGCGGAAGTGGCACGCGCACTGGTGGACGCCGTGGGCGGGCATGAGATCGATCAGCGCCGGTTCGTCGATGGTGCAGATCGCGGTGTCGTCGAGCTCGGCGCGGAGCTGGCAGCGCGGGTTGAACCGGCACCCCGCCGGCGGGTTGACCGGGCTCGGGACGTCGCCCTTGAGGATGACGCGGCGGCGCGGTCGCTCGGGATCCGGGACCGGGATCGCGGACAGGAGCGCCTGCGTGTACGGGTGCTGGGCATCCGTGAACGTGGTTGCCCGGTCCGCGACCTCGACCACCTTGCCCAGGTACATCACGGCCACCCGGTCGCTGATGTGCTCGACGACGCCCATGTTGTGGGCGATGAACAGGTACGTCAGGTCGAGCTCGCGCTGGAGCGTCTTGAGCAGGTTCAGGACCTGGGCCTGGATCGACACGTCGAGCGCGGACACGGGCTCGTCGCACACGAGCAGGTCCGGCTCCACGACGAGGGCGCGGGCGATCCCGATGCGCTGCCGCTGCCCGCCCGAGAACTCGTGCGGGTACCGCCGGGCGTGGTACGGCATCAGCCCCACGAGGTCCATCATCTTGCGCACCTTCTCGCGCCGCTCGGCCTGCGAGCCCATCTGGTGGATCCGCAGGCCTTCGCCGATGCTGTCGCCGATCGGGGTCCTGGGATCCAGCGACGAGTAGGGATCCTGGAAGATGATCTGCATCCGGCGCCGGAACGGCTTGAGCTTCCCGCCGTCGAGCGTCGTGATGTCGGTCCCGTCGAACCGCACCGTGCCGGACGTGGGCTCGATGAGACGGAGCAGGAGCCGGCCCACGGTCGTCTTGCCGGATCCCGATTCGCCCACGAGCCCCAGCGTCTCACCGCGCCGGATGTCGAACGTCACGCCGGACACTGCCTGGACGAACCCGACCGTCCGGTTGAGGAACCCGCCGTGGATCGGGAAGTGCTTGACGAGGTCGCGGACCTCGACCAGCGGCTCCTCGGCCGGCGTGGCGCCTGCCCGCCGGGTCACGGGGGCCTCGGCCGTCACGCGGGCACCTCCGGCGTCGCGGTTGAGCCGTCGATCACGGGCCGGACGCGATCCGCCTCGGGCCGGAGCTCGCCAACGGGATCGTGGTACAGCCAGCAGCGCACGTCGTGGTCCGGCCGGAGCGGCAGCAGCGCGGGGTGGAGCTCGGTGGCCAGCAGGACCTCCTCGTCCACGCGCGATCGGCATCGCGGCGCGAAGCGGCAGCCCTGCGGCAGGTCGATCAGGTTGGGCACGTTGCCGGGGATGACCGCGAGCTCGTCGCGGACCTCGCCCACCACGGGGATCGACGCGATCAGCCCGCGGGTGTACGGGTGGAGCGGGTCCCGGAAGAGGGTAACGGTGTCCGTCTGCTCGACGATCTCGCCCGCGTACATCACCGCGACCCGGTCGCACATCTCGGCGACCACGCCGAGGTCGTGCGTGATCAGGATGATCGCCGTCCCGGTCTCCTCGCGCAGGTTGCGCATCAGGTCGAGGATCTGGGCCTGGATGGTCACGTCCAGCGCGGTCGTCGGCTCGTCTGCGATCAGCAGCTCGGGCTCGCACGCGAGGGCCATCGCGATCATCACGCGCTGCGCCATGCCGCCCGACATCTCGTGCGGGTAGGCCTTGACGCGACGCTCGGGATCCGGGATGCCGACCATGCGCAGCAGCTCGACCGCCCGGCTGCGGGACGCCCTGTCGCTCATGTTGCGGTGCAGGCGGAGGACCTCGCCGATCTGGGCCCCGACATCCCAGACCGGGTTCAGCGACGACTGGGGCTGCTGGAAGATCATGCTGATCCGGTTGCCCCGGATCTTGCGCATCTCGTCGGTCCCGATCGTGAGCAGGTCCCTGCCGTCGAAGATCACCTCGCCCGCCTGGATCTGGCCGGGTGGGGCGATCAGCCGCATGATCGACAGGCTGGTGACGCTCTTGCCGCACCCGGACTCGCCGACGAGCCCCATGATCTCGCCCCGGTCGACGTGGAAGTCGATGCCGTCCACGGCGCGGACGACGCCGTCGCGCGTGGCGAACGAGGTCCGAAGCCCGCGCACGTCGAGCAGGCGCTCGCCCTTCCCGTGCGGGACCGATCGGGACGACAGCGGCGCGATCTCCTCGATCGTCGTCTCCTCGAGGCTGGGCCCGAGACGCTCGATGGTCCGGTGGGCGGCGTCGTGATGGTCCGTCACGCCGTCACCGGTTGAGCCGCGGGTCGAGCGCGTCGCGCAACCCGTCTCCGAGGAGGTTGAAGCCGAGGACCGCGAGCGTGATCGCGATGCCCGGCAGGAGGATGACGTGCGGCGCATTGAACAGCTGGTTGCGCTCGAACGCGATCATCGAGCCCCACTCGGCGGCCCCCAGGCCGACGACGCCGACGAAGGCGAGGGCGGCGATCTCGAGGATCGCGCCGCCGATCCCGAGGGTGCCCTGGACGATGAGCGGGGTGATCGCATTGGGCATGATCCTGCGGACGAGGATCCCGCGGCCCGACTCCCCGAGCGCCCGCGATGCGGTGACGTAGTCGGCCTCCCGCGCGGACAGCACCGAGGACCGGACGAGGCGCGCGTATACCGGGACCGAGACGATCGAGATCGCGATCAGCGCGTTGACGTAGCTCTGGCCGAGGGCGACGACGATCGCGATCGCCAGGAGCAGCGACGGGAACGCGAGCACGACGTCCATCAGGCGCATCAGCACGTTGTCCGACGCGCCGCCGATGTAGCCGGCGATCGCCCCGGTGATCGTGCCCAGGATGATCGCGAACCCGACCGCCGCGAACCCGATCGTGAGCGAGATGCGGCCGCCGTACAGGACCCGGCTGAACACGTCGCGGAAGTTCCCGTCCGTGCCGAAGATGTGCTGTGGCTGGTCCTCGGGGCAGCCGAGCAGGTGGATGCACGGGGCCGAGCGCTTCAGGACGCCGTCCTCGACACCCAGCAGGGACTGGTCGGGGTCGTACGGCGCGATGATCGGCGCGAACACCGACCCGAACACCAGGACGCCGAGGATGAGCAGCCCGGCGACAGCGGACCGCTGGCGCAGGATGCTCCCGAGGGTGTCACGCCACAAGCTCGCCGGCTTCGCCGTCGTCAGCGTCTCGGCGGACATGGGCGCCCCGTCCATCGGGACCGCGGGGTCGCTCATCGCGCTCGCACCCGCGGGTCGAGGAGGCCGTACGAGAGGTCGACGAGCAGGTTCACGAGGACGTAGACGACGGCGATGATCAGGGTGAACCCCTGGATGACCACGTAGTCACGGCCCGTGATGGCCTCGTACATCGTCCGTCCGAGGCCCGAGAGATTGAACACGGTCTCGGTCAGCACCGCGCCCGAGAGGAGGGCGCCAAGCTGGAGCCCGATGACCGTGACCACGGGCAGCAGGGCGTTCCGGGTCGCGTGCCGCAGCACGACCGTCCGCTCGGTGAGGCCCTTGGCGCGTGCGGTGCGCACGTAGTCGAGCCCCAGCACCTCGAGCAGGCTCGACCGGGTGATGCGGGCGATGATCGCGAGCGGGATGGTGCCCAGGGCGATCGCGGGCAGGATGAGGTGCCGTGCGGCGTCGGCCCACGGCCCGAACTGGCCGGTGATGAGGGCGCTGAAGGTGTAGATGCCCGAGAGGAAGTCGAGGATGCCGCGCAGCGGCCCCTGGAGGTCCTCGAGGCCCCACACGACCGCGAGCGGCACCACGCTCACCCCGGAGCTGAGACGGCCCGATGGGGGCAGGGCGAACGGCGTGTCCTTGAGCACCAGGGCGAACAGGAACGCGAGAAGCAGCCCGAGCACGAACACGGGGATGGACACGCCGAGGTTGGCGAACACCATCGTCCCCACGTCGGCGGGCGAGTTCCGCCGGTAGCCGGAGATGAGCCCGAGTGGGACGCCCACCGTGACCGCGAAGATCATGGCCCACAGCGCGAGCTCGACGGTGGTCGGGAGCCGCTCGACGAGGAGCGTCGTCACCGGCCTGGAGTGCTTGATCGAGTCCCCGAGGTCGCCGGTGGCGAGCTGCCCGAGGTAGATGACGAACTGGACCGGGATCGGCTCGTCGAGGCCGTAGCGGGCGGTGAAGTCGTCGCAGATGGCGTCGGTCGCCCGCTCGCCGAGCACGGCGCGGCACGGATCACCCGGGATCAGGCGCGCGAGCGCGAACACGATGAACACGATCCCGAACAGGACCGGGATCGTGACGAGCAACCGGCGGAACAGGAACCGTGTCACTGCGGCTAGACGCGTCCGCTAACGGAGACGGGGGATGGATGGGAGACAGATGGGGGCGCCCGGTGGGCGCCCCCATCTCGCTGGGTGCGGTGAAGCCTCAGCTGGCCGGCGGGTTGAGGAAGCCCCCGAACAGGCCGGGGAAGTACTCGAACGCGCCGGAGCGGCCGATGTGGAGCGGGTGGGTCGCGTCCCACTGGACGGCGTAGCTGAGCACGACGTCGTTCGCGTCGAGCGCGGCGCCGTCATGGAAGGTCACGCCCTCGCGCAGGGTGCACGTCCACACGGTCAGGTCAGCGTTGGGGCTGCAGGACTCGGCCAGGGCCGGCTCGGTTGCCGTGCCGCCGACCTCGTAGGCGTAGAGCGACTCCTTGACCTGCTCGCAGGCACGGAGGGTCTCGCCGTCGGACTCGTCGCCGCAGTAGAGGCTGAGCGGCTCGGCGTTCTGCATCCAGACGAGGGTGTCGCGGTCCGCGGCCTGCATGACCGACATGACCTCGTTGCTGAGCGGCGAGCTGTGCGCGCCCGTCACGTCAGCCTTGAACACGGTGCCCGATCCGCCGTGGGCGATGATCGCGGCGGGGACGTGCTGCTTGATCAGGTTGTTGGCGGCGGTGTACGCGGCCTCGCGGACGGCGTCGTCGGCCGACTGGCCGCCCTTGTTCAGCTCCGCGACGATGTCGGGGAAGGGCTCACCGAACTTGGAGCCCGAGCCGGAGCCGAAGTGGTAGTCAAGGAAGTTGGTGGGATCCGGGTAGTCCGCGCCCCAGCCCAGCAGGAAGATGCCGTCGAGCGTTCCCGCCGCGTTGGCGTCGAGGAAGGCGCCGGACTCCTGCAGGTCCAGGGTGGCGTTGATGCCCAGGTTGGTGCTGAGCTGCTGCGCGATCTCGGTCGCGATCTGCGGCGGATCGGGCAGGTAGCCGCGGACGGCGGCCCGGAACTGGAGCTTGGTGTCGATCGAGGTCAGGTTCTCCTCCGCGAGGCCCTCCGCGAGCAGCCGCTTCGCCTCGTCGAGGTTGAACTCGTACCAGGAGTCGCCGGTGCACGCGAACGGGATCGAGCACGGGGTGAAGTGCGACGCCGGCTCGGAGCCCTCGGGGTAGAAGTTGCTGACGACGCGGTCGCGGTCGATGCCCATCGCGATCGCCTGGCGGATCTTCTCGTTGGTCCACGGCTTCACCGTGTTGTTGAAGCCGAGATAGAAGGTGTTCAGGCCTTCGCGCGCGTAGAACGTGACGGCCGAATCGGCCTTGATGTTGGCGATGTCGTCGGTGCCGGGGTTGTCGATCCCGTCGACGTTGCCGGACTGCAGCTCGAGCCAGCGCTGGGCCGCCTCGTCGCTCCACCGGAACTCCACGTTCGGGGTGAGCGCCTTCGTGCCCCAGTAGCCGTCATAGGCCGACAGGACGAGCCGGTTGCCCTTGCTCCACTCGCTGAGCATGTAGGGGCCGGTGCCGTTCGGCTGGTCAAGGTACGACTTGTCGGGGGCGTGCGCCGCGAGGTAGTCGGCATCGTCGATGCCGAACGCGCTGAACGCGATCTTGGACAGGAACGCGACGTCCGGGTTGCACAGCTGGAACTCGACGGTGAGCCGGTCGAGTGCCGAGATCTTCTTGAACTGCCCGGTGTAGGCCTCGGTGCCGCACGGGGCCTCACCGGTCTCCGGGTAGCTCGTGGCCGTGAATGGCGCTTCCGACGCGGCGGTCGTCGGGGCGGCCGTTGCCGCTCCCGTCGCTGCCGGGGTCGCGGTCGACGCGTCTCCGCACGCCGCGATGACAATGGTCGTGGCGGCGATCAACGCCGTCCGCGACCACCACGGTGATCGGGCCATACTTCCCAACTCCTCCTCTGGGTGCGCCGGTCGTGGCCGAAAAGATCCGACAACCGACACGCTTGGCCGCGCCGCACGGCAGAGCCGATGCGGCGGGTGGCGGTCAGCCTAGCACCGCCGCAAAGTGCCGTCATGAGCCATACGCGTCGGGCATCCGGCCAGGTTCGATCCACCCGCCGCCGTCGTGCAGCCTAGACTCGCTCCGTGCAGCCACTTCGCATCGCCCTTGCCCAGGTCGCGCCCCGCCTCGGCGACCTCGAGGTCAATCTCGCACGCCACCACGAGCTGATCGCGGCCGCCCGTGACGGCGGTGCCGGGCTCGTCGTGTTTCCGGAGCTCGGGCTCACCGGATACCTCCTCCAGGATCTCGCCGCCGAGGTCGCGATGCGCCTCGACGACCCGCGCCTCGCCGGGCTCGCGGCGGAGACGGCCGGCGGGCTGTCCGCCGTGGTCTCGTTCGTCGAGGAGTCTGGGGATCACCGCCTGTTCATCGCCGCCGCGCTGCTCGAGGACGGGGAGGTCCGCCACGTCCACCGCAAGGTGCACCTGCCCACGTACGGCCTGTTCGACGAGCGGCGGTTCTTCGCGCAGGGCGACATGCTCCGGGCGGTCCCGTCGCGGCTGGGTGTCGGCGTGGGCCTCGCCGTGTGCGAGGACTTCTGGCACCTCTCGACCCCACAGGTGCTCGCGGTGGACGGCGCGCAGATCCTGGTCAACGTCTCCTCGTCGCCTGGCCGCGACCTCGCGGCCACGCACGAGGTCGGGCTCGGGACGGCCTCGTCGTGGCGGAGCCTGATGCGGACCTACGCGCAGCTCACGACGTCGTTCGTCGTGTTCTGCAACCGGGTCGGGGTCGACGAGTCGATCTCGTTCTGGGGCGGGTCCGAGGTGATCTCGCCGACGGGCGCGCCCGTGTTCTCGGCGCCCATGTTCGACGAGGGGCTGTTCTTCGCGGACATCGACCTCGCGGACGTCCGGCGCGAGCGGATCGCGCTGCCGCTGCTGCGGGACGAGCGGCCGGAGCTCGTCGCCCGCGAGTGGCGCCGGCTCATCGCCGAGCGAGCCGGCCTCGCGACGGACACCACCGCCGAGGACGGCGCCGTCGACGGCTTCGACGTCGCGGCCGACGAGGCTCCGCTTCCATGAGCGGCGACAGCGTCCCGGACGGCATGTTCGAGCTGCCGCCGGAGCTCGCCATCGACACCGATGTCGCGCGCCGGCTGATCGCGGACTTCATCCGCGGGCAGCTCCGCCAGGCGGGCTTCGAGCGCGCCGTGCTGGGGCTCTCGGGCGGGATCGACTCGGCGCTCGTCGCCTATCTCGTCGCCGAGGCGATCGGGGCGGCGGACCTGCATTGCGTGCTGATGCCATACCGCACGTCGTCGCCGGCGTCGCGCGGGGACGCCGAGGAGGTGGTGCGACGGCTCGGCTGCTCCTCCGAGGTCGTGGAGATCACGGCGATGGTGGACGGCTACTTCGGCGCCGACGGGGTCGCCGGAGCGGCAGGCCTCGAAGGGCTCGACGCGGCGCCCCTTCGACGCGGCAACTTCATGGCCCGGATGCGGATGAGCGTCCTGTACGACCGGTCGGTCACCTGGCGGGGACTGGTCGTGGGGACCGGCAACAAGACCGAGTCGCTGATCGGCTACTCGACGCTGTTCGGGGACTCGGCGTGCGCCTTCAACCCCGTCGGGGACCTGTACAAGAGCCAGGTGCGGCAGCTCTCCGCCGCGATGGGCGTGCCCGAGGCGATCATTCGCAAGGCGCCGTCCGCGGACCTCTGGCCGGGCCAGACGGACGAGACGGAGGCCGGCTTCTCGTACCCGGAGCTCGACCGCCTCCTGTTCTGGCGGATCGACAAGCGCCGTTCGGTCGACGAGTGCGTGGCCCTGGGCTATCCCCGGGAGATGGTCGAGCGCGTCGACCGGATGGTCGCCGGCTCGGAGTTCAAGCGGCAGGTCCCGCCGATCGCGAAGCTCGGCCCGCGGACCACCGGCGTGGACTACCTGTACCCGCGCCGCCGGCCCGGCTCGACGCGCGCCTGACGCCGTGACCGGCGGCACGCTCTACGTCGTCGCGACGCCGATCGGCAACCTCGGCGACGTCACCCTTCGCGCGCTCGAGATCCTGCGGGCGGTCCCGCTGGTGGCGGCCGAGGACACCCGCGTGACGCGCCGCCTCCTCGATCGCTACGAGGTCGCGGCGCGGACGGTCAGCTACCACGCGCAGAGTGGACACGCACGGGAGCGCGAGCTGCTCGCGCACCTGGCCGCCGGCCAAGACCTCGCGCTCGTCACCGACGCCGGCACGCCCGCCGTCTCCGACCCCGGCGACGGGCTCGTCGCGGCCTGGGCGGCTGCGGGGGGAGCGGTGGTCCCCATCCCCGGCGCCTCGTCCGTGCTCGCGGCGGTGGCCGGCAGCGGCGTGGCCGGTCCCCGATGGTCGTTCGAGGGCTTCCTGCCGCGGTCGGGCCGCGAGCGCCGCGTGCGGCTTGGCGCGATCGCGTCCGACGAGCGCGGGGCGGTGCTGTTCGAGGGCCCGAACCGCGTTGCCGCAACCCTCCGCGACCTCGCCGCTGCGTGCGGGGACGACCGTCGCGGAGCCGTCTGTCGCGAGCTCACGAAGATCCACGAGCAGATCGCCCGCGGCACGCTCGGCGAGCTCGCGAGGATGGCTGCGGACGGCACGATCCCCGCCCGCGGCGAGGTGGTGATCGTCGTCGGGTGGGGCCGCGGGAACGCGGAGGTCGCCGCCGAGGCGGATGCACACGACGACGCCCTGGCCGCCGCGCATGCCCGGGTGGAGGCGCTCGTCGCGGAGGGCGCGGCCCGCGGCGATGCGGCGCGGCGTGTGGCGAGGGAGACCGGCCTCCCGCGGCGGTCCCTCTACGCGGCGGCTGGGCAGGGGGTCGGCGATGATCACGCGCTCGACCCGGCAGACCGGCCAACGTGAGGTCCGATGTCCGCACTGGCTGACGCGCCGCACGTCCATGCGGACGACCGGGCGACCTGGCATGCCTGGCTCGAGGCGAACCACGCGGTCGCGCGGGGCGTGTGGCTCGTCACGTGGCGCCGGCGCTCCGGCCGTGCCGGACTCGACTACGAGGCGGCCATCGAGGACGCGCTGTGCTTCGGCTGGGTCGACAGCACGGCGGGCCGGTTCGACGACGACCGGGGGAAGCTCTACTTCGCGCCGCGCAAGCCGCGAAGCGTGTGGGCGGCGTCGAACAAGGCACGAGTGGAGCGGCTCGTCCGGGATGGGCGGATGCAGCCCGCCGGTCTTGCCGCCATCGAGCGCGCGAAGGCGAACGGCTCCTGGGTGATCCTCGACAGCGTCGAGCGGCTCGAGGTGCCGGAGGATCTCGCCGCGGCGCTCGGGGCGCTTCCGCCCGCCGCCGCCAACTTCGCCGCGTTCGCGCCGTCGGCGCGCAAGATGCTGCTGGCCTGGGTCGCGACGGCCCAGCGGCCGGCCACCCGCGCGACCCGCGTCGCGAGGATCGCCGAGGCGGCCGCCCGCAACGAGCGAGCCACCGGCTGAGCGCCGCTCCGGGGTGATCCGCGGGCGCCACGGACAGCCCGTCACGGATCTGCGACCCGGACGTCGTCGGGGTGGACGCGACGTTCGGCTCGGGCGATCGCTTCGCTCGGCTCTCGTGGTCGATCGGCCGCCGGCGCACACTCGTGCGTGCGGCAACCCGATCGACCGTTGGCGTCCCGCGGAGGGACGATGCGATGGCAGGATCGATGGCTTCAGGGTCCGGGGTGCCGGCCGCGCCCGCAGGCCCCATCGTCCCGGCGAATCCCGGCGTGTCCACGGCGCACGGCACCCGGCGGACGGTCCTGATCCTCGGGGGCGTGATCCTCACCCTGGCGGCGGTGGGGTTGATCGTCGTGCTGCTCACCGGCCGATCGGCCGCGACGTACCCCGCCGGAAGCCCGGAGGCTGCCTTCCAGGGCTACCTGGCGGCCTGGCAGGCCGGCGATCTCGAGGGCGCATACGCCCACCTTTCGCCACGTGTGCGCGCCCTGGCCACGGTGGACGAGTACCGCGCGATGGACCGTGACTACGGCTGGGGACGTGACGAGGATCGTCGGGTCGTGCTGACCGCCGCCCGGATCACGGGCGACCGGGCCAGGCTCGACCTTCGCGTGGAGTCGCACGGGACCGGCGGGCTGTTCGGCGGGGCTGACACCTGGTCTGAGAACCGGAGCGTCACGCTCGTTCGGGACGGCAACGAGTGGTACGTCGACGAGTACCTCGCCGGGATCGATCCGGTGTGGATCGAGAAGTGACGGGAGGCTGGTCATGGGAACCGCACGGCGGCTCTACCTCTACATCGTCTCGGCCGTCAGCCTCCTCGCCCTGTCGGTCGGTGTCGGCGCGCTCCTCACCACGGTCCTGCGGGAGCTGGAGGACGCGCTCGGCGGATCGTTGATCATCAACGGGAGCGCGAGCCGCGAACAGCTGAGCTACGCGATCGCACTGATCGTCGTCGGCGGGCCCATCTTCGCGATCCACTGGTGGCTCGCACGACGCGGCATGCGGGCAACCGGCGCGCGCGGTATCGAGGAGCGGGCATCGGGCGTTCGCGCCTGGTACATGGCGCTCGCGCAGGCCGTCGCCCTCGGCGCCTCCTTGGCCGCGCTCATCGCCCTCGCGTCCGCCCTTCTTGGCGGTGTCGTCGGCGCGGCCGGGCCGCAGACGTGGTCGGGGTCGCTCGCGATCGCGCTGGTGGCCGTGCCCGTCTGGACGGTGTTCGCCCTGACGCGTTCGGCAGAGATCCGGGCGACGCGCATGACAGGCGCCGCCGCGTGGTTCACGCGCCTGTACCGCTACGGCGGCATGTTCGCGGCGTTGATGGTGCTGCTGGCCGGTGCCGCAGGCCTCGTCGCCACCATCCTCTCGGTGCTGGTCGGACGGCCGGACTTCGGGATCGCCGACGCCTGGTGGCGCGGGGTCGCAGCCGGCCAGGTCGCCTCGATCGTCGTCGGGTTCGGCGCCTGGGTCCTGCACTGGCGTGACGCCGCTTCGACGATCAGGGACGCGAGCCTGATTGGTGAGGACGAGCGCCGGACTCGACTGCGCGCCACCTACTTCGGCGGGGTCCTCCTGGTCACCGTCTCCTGGTGCGCCATGGTCGTCGCGGGTGCCGTCGCGGACCTCGGGCGATGGTTGCTCGGCACGAGCGGCGGCGATGTGGGGGCATTCCTCGAGCAGGTCGTCGGGCCGCCCCTGGCCATGGTGCCGGTTGCGCTCGCCGCCGCGTGGCACACGCGGCACGCGGCCCGGGAGGCCGCGGGTCTGGGCGAGGCGGAGGCGGTCTCCGCTCGCCGCAACGGCCTCGTCCTCGTCTCGCTCGTCGGGCTCGCGTTCATCGCAGCCGGGAGCGTCCAGCTCATCGAGCTCGTGATCGCGCAGGTGGCGTCACCCGGCCAGGTGGCGCTGATCGCGGCCCGGGGACCCGCCAGCGAGATGACGTGGCACCTGGCCCAGCTCGTCGTGGGTGCGGTGCTCTGGCTGCCCGCCTGGGCGGGGATCCTGGCGCTGCGTGCGCGCGACCCGGCAACCGAGCGGGCCTCGGCCGTGACCCGTGCCGACCTGTTCCTCGTCGTCGGGGCGGCGATCGTCGCGGCCGTGCCGGCCGCAACGATGACGCTCTACCGGATGCTGGACACCATCCTCGGCGGCCAGTCGGCCCGGCCCCTGCTCGACGAGCTCGCGTTCCCGATCGCGATCGTGATCGTCGCCGTCGTCATCGGCGCCTACCACGGCTGGCTGCTGCTCGGCGACATCCGGGCGACCGGCCAGGCAACGGAGGAGGCGGAAGGCGAGACAGAGGCCGCAAGTGGGGGCGCCGGCATCGAGGCCGTCGGCGCAGCGGGGGTCGCAGGATCAGCGCACGCCGTGCTCGCGGGCGAGCCGGCCGAGCTGGAGCTTGATCTGACGGTCCATGCGCCGCCCGGCACGGACCTGGCGGCCCTCCTCGCCGGCCTCCGCGAGCACATGCCGCCGGGGTCCACGCTCGAGGAGCACGACGGCGCAGGCGAGCTCGTCGGCGGTGCCGCGCGCTGAGCGACGGCTTGAGGCGGCGGCACGGGAGGGGGACCGTACCGCCGCCGGGGAAAGGCGCGGGTCAGGCGGCGACGGCCTCCTCGAGGAGCTCGTCCTCCTCGTCCTCCTCGTCGTCGGCGGCGGCGACCGTGAAGCCGGAGTCATCCGCGATCGGCTCCGTGGCGTCGGGCGAGTACCCGGCGGCCCGGGCCTGCGATTCGAGCGCCTCGGCGGCCGTCTCGCCGGTGTAGTCCCGCTTGCGGCGTCCGGACAGCATCTCCACGCTGTTCGCGACGACCTCGGTCTTCCAGTGCCGCTGGTTGGCGGCGTCATCCCAGGTCCGGGTGGAGATGCGGCCCTCGACGGCCACCTGCTGGCCCTTGCCGAGGTACTTGCCACAGGTCTCCGCGAGACGGTTCCAGGCGACGATCGAGTGGAACTCGCTGAGCTCCTTGCCGCCGACGAACTGGTGGCTTGCGATCGAGAACGTCGCCACGGCCTTGCCGCTGGCGGTGGTGCGGAGCTCCGGGTCGCGGGTGAGGCGCCCAATGAGCAGGACCCTGTTCATCGGAAAGGTCTCCTTCCTGGAGGTGGCGGCGGGCGGGGGTGGGGTGCCGGCCCCGGCGGTCGGGCCACGGCGGGGCGACGGGTCGGCGGGGCCGGCGTGTTCGACGGGCAGGGCGAACGCTAGCGGCCGGCGCTGCACGGTCCCTTATCGCGCGCTCACCACCCGGTTGCGGGTGCCGCGCAGGAGCCGACCGGGGCCGCGGATGCCCGTCGAACCGGGCGCCGGTCGCGTATACTCGCCCGGTCCTCGAGGCTGCGCGGAGCCTGACCCGCGATGGAGGAACTGACCATTGCCCGAGGAAGGCGCGTCGGCCGCCCCGTGAGACGGTCACGGACCTTCGACCACCCGGTTCGCCGAACCAGCGGCGGGCGGCGACGGGAGACGTGTATCCAGGACCCCGGCTGCGACCGGGGTCGTTTCATGTCCGGAGGCGTGCGATGCCCGCGACCGTGATCGTCGGCCTCCAGTGGGGTGACGAGGGCAAGGGAAAGACGACCGACTTCCTCGCCGAGCAGGTGGCGATGGTCGTCCGCTACCAGGGCGGCGACAACGCCGGGCACACGGTCGTCGTGGGCAGCGAGACGGTCAAGCTGCAGCTCTGCCCGTCAGGCGTGCTGTATCCGCACATGACGTCGGTCATCGGCAACGGCGTCGTCGTCAACCCGGCCACGCTGATCGCCGAGCTGGACATGCTCGCGGCCCGCGGGGTCGACCCGCTCAAGGTCCGCGTGAGCCGCAGCGCGCACGTGATCATGCCGTACCACGTCGCCCTCGACCGCGCGAACGAGGCGCGCCTCGCTGGCGCGAAGGTCGGCACGACGGGCCGCGGGATCGGGCCCACGTACGGCGACCGCGCGTGGCGGCTCGGGCTCCGGATGGAGGACCTGCTCGACCGCGAGGTCCTGCGCGAGCGGATCAGCCGCGCGCTCCCGGACAAGAACCTCCTGCTCGAGGCGATGGGCGCCCCGGGCTTCACCGTCGAGCCCCTCGTGGAGCAGGCATACGCGTGGGGCGAGCGCCTCAAGGGGCACTTCGACGACTCGACGTGGCTCGTCCAGGACGCCCTGCGCCGTGGCGATCACGTGCTGCTCGAGGGCGCCCAGGGCACGCTGCTCGATCTCGACCACGGCAGCTACCCGTTCGTGACCTCGTCCAACCCGGTCGCGGGTGGGGCGTGCACCGGTGGCGGCATCGGGCCGCTCCAGGTCGACGAGGTCATCGGCGTGATGAAGGCGTACTCGACGCGCGTCGGGTCCGGGCCGTTCCCGACCGAGCTGTTCGACGACATCGGGCTCGGCATCGCCGAGCGCGGCCGCGAGTTCGGCACCGTGACCGGACGCCCGCGCCGCGTCGGCTGGTTCGACACCGTCCCGCTCCGCTACGCGGTCGCCGTGAACTCGAACTCGGCCGTGATGCTCAACAAGCTCGACATCCTCTCGGGCATCGAGACGATCAAGCTGTGCGTCGCGTACGAGATCGACGGCAGACGCGTGGAGACGTGGCCCTCGTCGGGCAGCGCGCTCTCGCGGGCCATCCCGATCTACGAGGACTTCCCGGGCTGGGAGGAGCCGATCCACGGCGTCCGGTCGCTGGGCGACCTGCCCGAGAACGCGCGCCGCTACGTGACGGCGCTCGAGGATCACGCCGGCGTCCCGATCGTCCTCGTCAGCGTGGGTCCCGAGCGGACGCAGACCATCGAGCGGGCGTGGCGGCCGATGCGCCACCGCACCTCGATGCCGGCCTGACCGATGGCGGCATGCCGGTGAGCCTCGTTGCGCCGACGCGCGTGCTCATCCTGGGCGGCGGCGGGCGGGAGCACGCGCTCGCCTGGAAGCTCGCGCACGAGCCGGGGATGAACGAGGTCGTCGTCGCGCCGGGGAGCGCCGGGATCGCGTCCGAGCCCCGGGTCCGAGTGGTCGCGGTGGATCCGCTGGATCCGGCCGCGGTCGTCGCCCTCGCACGCGCCACGTCGGCGGAGCTCGTCGTCGTCGGTCCCGAGGCGCCGCTCGCCGCGGGCGTCGCCGATGCGCTCCAGGCCGCCGGCATCCCCGTGTTCGGCCCAATCCAGGCCGCTGCGCGGATCGAGAGCTCGAAGGCGTTCTGCCGCGAGGTGGCCCAGGCGGCGGGCGTCCCGATGGCCCGGGGTGGGGCGTTCCATCAGCTCGAGCCTGCGCTCGCGCTCGCGCGCGAGCTCGCCATGCCGGGTCGGGGCGTGGTGGTCAAGGCGGACGGCCTCGCGGCGGGCAAGGGTGTCACGGTCTGCGCCTCGGCGGACGAGGCCGAGGCGGCGATCCGCGCATTGTTCGAGAACGAGGCGGCGGACACGGACGCGGTGGCGCAGGCCCCGCGGGTCGTCGTCGAGGAGCGCCTCTACGGTCCCGAGGCGAGCCTCATCGCCGTGTGCGACGGCACGGACGCGCTCGCCCTCCCGTTCGCGCGCGACCACAAGCGCTTGCTCGACGGCGACGCCGGGCCAAACACCGGCGGCATGGGCGCGTACTCGCCGCTGCCCGACCTGCCGGACGACGCGGCGGACGGCCTCGTCGAGCGCTTCCATCTGCCCGTGCTCGCGGAGCTGGCCCGGCGCGGGATCCCGTTCACGGGTGCCCTGTACGCCGGGCTGATCCTCACCGCCGACGGACCCGTCCTGCTCGAGTTCAACGCGCGCTTCGGCGACCCGGAGACCCAGGTCCTGCTGCCACGGCTCGGCGCGGCGATTGGGCCGCTGCTCCTTGCCGCCGCGCAGGGTCGGCTGCTCGCCGCCGCGCGCGGCCTGCGGCTTCCGGGGCGGCGGATCCCGGCGACGAGCGAGGCGGCCGTGGGGATCGTGCTTGCGGCGCACGGCTACCCGGAGACCCCGCGCCCGGGCGATGCGATCCTCGGAGTCGAGCGCGCCGCCGAGACGACGCTCGTGTTCCACGCCGGGACCGAGGCCGACTCATCGGGTGGCCTCCGCACCAGGGGCGGGCGGGTGCTCACGGTGGTCGGGCGGGGGCCGACGCTCGATGATGCCCGGACGATGGCGACCGCGGGCGCGGACGCCATCGTGTTCGACGGGTGCCAGCGCCGGAGCGACATCGCGGTCGCGCTGCCCGACGGGCAGGCCCTCCTCCGGCGCCGGGCCGCGGAACCGGTCGCGTGATCCGCCGCTACACGCTCCCCGAGATGGGTGCGATCTGGTCCGACCAGGCGCGCTTCGAGCGGATGCTCGAGGTCGAGATCGCGGTCTGCCGCGCCCAGGTCGGACGCGGCCTCGTCCCGGCCGACGCCCTCGCCGTGATCGTGCAGCGTGCGTCCGTCAACGTTGACCGGATCGCGGAGATCGAGGCCACGACCGACCACGACGTCATCGCGTTCGTGTCGCAGGTCGCCGAGACGGTCGGCCCCGAGGGACGCTTCCTCCACCTCGGCCTCACGAGCAGCGACGTGGTGGACACGGCGCTCGCGCTCCAGCTCCGTGGGGCGGGCGAGCGGCTGCTCGATGGCGCGGACCGGCTGGTGACCGCGCTCATCGCCCGGGCCCGACAGGAGGCCGGGACGGTGATGATGGGCCGCACCCACAGCGTGCACGCGGAGCCCACCACGTTCGGGCTCAAGTGCGCCGGCTGGGCATTCGAGGTCGCGCGCGGCCGAGAGCGGCTCGCCGTCGCCACGGCCGAGATCGCCACGGGCAAGATCAGCGGCCCCGTCGGCACCTACAGCCACCTCGCGCCCGACCTCGAGCTGGAGGTGCTCACGGACCTCGGGCTGCGGGTGGACCCCGTGAGCACGCAGATCGTCCAGCGCGACCGCCACGCGGCGTTCCTCGCGGCGATCGCGATCCTCGGCGGCACCCTCGAGCGCCTCGCGACGGAGGTCCGCAACCTCCAGCACACCGAGATCGCGGAGGTCATGGAGCCCTTCAAGCGCGGCCAGAAGGGCAGCTCCGCGATGCCCCACAAGCGCAACCCGATCCTGTCCGAGCGGATCGCGGGCCTCGCCCGCCTGCTCCGGGGCTACGCGGGGACCGCGTTCGAGAACCAGCCCCTGTGGCACGAGCGCGACATCAGCCACAGCTCCGCGGAGCGGGTGATCCTCCCGGACGCCACCATCCTCCTCGACTACATGCTCGCGAAGACGACGGGCCTGGTCGAGGGCCTCGTGGTCCGGCCCGAGCGGATGCGCGAGAACATCGAGCGCGGCCTCGGGCTCCATGCCTCGTCGAGGGTGCTGCTCGCCCTCGTGGAGCAGGCCGGGCTGTCGCGCGAAGAGGCGTACGCGATCGTCCAGCGCAACGCGCTCCGGGCCGCGGACGAGCGCACCGGGCTCCATGCGCTGCTCGCCACGGACCCGGTCGTCGCCCAGAAGCTGCCGTTGAGCGCGCTCGATTCCTGTTTCGACGACGCCGTCGTCCTGCGCCACGTGCCGGAGGTCATCGCCCGCCTCGACGTGCTCGAGGCGGGGATCCGTGCGCGATCGGACGCCCCATCGCCGTTCCACCCGCCGGAGGCCGCCGGTGCCGCTCGCTGACGTCTTCGTCCGCTCCGGGAAGGTCCGCGACCTGTACCGCGTCGGTGACGACAGGCTGCTGCTCGTCGCGTCGGACCGCCTCTCGGCCTTCGACGTCGTCCTGCCGACCCCGGTCCCGGACAAGGGCCGCGTCCTGACGGGGCTCTCGCGGTTCTGGTTCCGCGAGACGGCCGCGATCGTGCCCAACCACCTCGTGTCCACGGATCCGGCAGACGTCCCCGACGAGATCACGGGCGGTGATCCCGCGGTCACGGCCGACCTTCGCGGCCGGATGATGCTCGGGCGGCGCGCGGAGGTCATCCCCGTGGAGTGCGTGGTCCGCGGCTACCTCTCCGGGTCGGGCTGGACGGAGTACGGCGCGACCGGCCGCGTGTGCGGCGTGCCGCTGCCGGCCGGGCTGCGCGAGAGCGATCGCCTCCCCGGGCCGATCTTCACGCCCGCGTGGAAGGCCCCCCAGGGCCAGCACGACGAGAACATCCCGTTCGAGCGCGTCGTCGAGCTGATCGGTGCGGCGCGTGCGGAGCAGGTGCGCGCCATCTCACTCGCCCTGTACCGCCACGGGGCCGCTGTGTGCGAGCGGGCGGGGATCATCCTCGCGGACACGAAGTACGAGTTCGGGGTGCTGCCGTCGGGCGAGCTGGTTCTCATCGACGAGGTCATGACGCCCGATTCGTCGCGCTTCTGGGACGGCGCCGCCTACGAGCCCGGACGCGCCCAGGCGAGCTACGACAAGCAGTTCGTGCGGGACTGGCTGCTCGCCCAGCCGTGGGACCGGACCGCACCCGGCCCGGCGCTCCCGCCGGACGTGGTCGACGGGACCCGCGCCCGCTACATCGAAGCCTTTGAACGCATCACCGGGGCGAGCTTCGCCCGCTACCTGCAGGAGGACGTGATCGCCCGATGAGCGAGCCGACACGCGCATACCGCTTTGCGGTCAACGTCACGCCCAAGCCCGGCATCCTCGACCCGCAGGGCAAGGCCGTGGAACGGAGCCTCCCGCACCTCGGGATCGTCGGCGTGACCGGGGTCCGCGTGGGTCGCCGGGTGGAGCTGAACGTCAGCGCGGCCGACGAGGCGGCGGCGACCGCGGTGGTGGACCGGCTCGCCGGCGAGCTGCTCTCGAACCCGCTGATGGAGCTGTACGAGGTCGAGCCGCTGGGCGAGGTGGTCGTCGCGGGCGTGGCCGGGGTCGGCGGATGAGCGTCCCCGTCGGGATCGTGCTGTTCCCGGGCTCGAACCGCGACATCGACGCGGTCAACGCGCTGACGGTCGCGGGCGCCGAGCCCCGGATCCTGTGGCACGAGGACGTGGACCTCACGGATGTCGCCGGCGTGCTGCTCCCGGGCGGCTTCGCGTATGGCGACTACCTTCGCGCGGGCGTCATCGCGCGGTTCAGCCCGGTCATGCGTGCCGTGGCGGACTTCGCGCAGCGCGGCGGCCCGGTGCTCGGGATCTGCAACGGCTTCCAGGTGCTGGCCGAGGCCGGGCTCGTCCCGGGCGCCCTGCTCCGGAACCGCGGTCTCCGCTTCGTCTGTCGGGAGGTCTCGCTGCTCCCCGAGCACCTGGACACGCCGTTCACCCGCGAGATCGACCGGCGGCGGCCGCTCCGGATGCCCGTCGCGCACGGCGAGGGGTGCTACTACGCCGACGAGGCGACGCTCGACGGGCTCGAGCGCGACGGCCGCGTGCTGTGGCGGTACGCCGCGGCGGACGGCTCCGTGGCCGGCCCGGACGATCCCGGCAACCCGAACGGGTCGCTGCGCGGGATCGCGGGCGTGCGTAACGCCGCCGGGAACGTCGCCGGGCTCATGCCGCACCCGGAGACGGCCGTCGAAGCGCTGATCGGGTCCGACGACGGGCTCGGGATCATCCGCTCGCTCGTCGTGAGCGCGGCCGAGTGGCAGCAGACCGGCTCGATCGCGGGCACGACGACGGCCGCGGGGACGGCTCGATGACCGCGACCGCCGGGGTCCCGCTCCATCGCTCGCTCGGCCTCGAGGACGTCGAGCTCGACGCGATCGTCGAGAAGCTCGGTCGCGAGCCCAATGGCCTCGAGCTCGCGATGTTCAGCGTCATGTGGTCCGAGCACTGCTCGTACAAGAGCAGCCGGCCGCTGCTGCGGACCCTCCCGACGACGGGCAAGGACGTCGTCGCGGGCGTCGGCGAGCAGGCGGGGGTGATCGCCATCGGCGACGGGCTCGCGGTCGCGTTCAAGATCGAGAGCCACAACCACCCGTCCGCCGTGGAGCCGTACCAGGGCGCCGCGACCGGCGTCGGCGGCATCCTGCGCGACATCTTCGCGATGGGCGCCCGCCCGATCGCGGTCCTCGATGCGCTCCGTTTCGGCGACCCGTCGGACGCGCGGACGCGCCACCTCGTGGATGGCGTGGTTCGCGGCGTGGGCGGGTACGGCAACTGCGTCGGCGTGCCGACCGTCGGCGGCGAGCTCGTGTTCGATCCCTCCTACCAGGGGAACCCGCTCGTCAACGTCATGGCGATCGGGCTGCTCGAGGAGGGGATGCTCACCCATGCGTCGGGGGACGGCCCGGGCAACCTCGTCGTCCTGTACGGGAGCGCCACCGGGCGCGACGGGATCGGCGGCGCGTCGGTGCTGGCGAGCGCGACCTTCGGGGACCAGGATCCGTCAAAGCGCCCGTCGGTCCAGGTGGGCGACCCGTTCGCGGAGAAGCTGCTCATCGAGGCGACGCTCGAGCTGATCGCGAAGGGCCTCGTCGTGTCGATCCAGGACCTCGGCGCCGCTGGCATCACGTGCGCCACGTGCGAGACCGCGGACCGCGGCGGCACCGGGATGCTCGTGGACCTCGACGCGATCCCGCGCCGCGAGCCCGGGATGGAGCCGTTCGAGGTCATGATCAGCGAGAGCCAGGAGCGCATGGTCGCGATCGTCGAGCCCGCCCGCTGGGAGGCCGTACGCGCCGTGTGCGAGCGCTGGGACCTTCCGGTCGCGATCATCGGCCGGGTCACCGAGGAGCCGGACATCGTCGTGCTCACGGCGCCCGACGGGTCCGGGGCGCTGGACGGGGCCGGCCGACCCGTGCCCGGTGCCCGGGAGCTCGCGCGCATCCCGGCGCGCGCCCTCGCGTCGGAGGCGATCGTGTTCGAACGCGAGTCGCGTGCCCCGCAGCGCCGGCGAGCCGCACCCGCGCCCGGCGCCGTGACCGAGCCGGTCGACACGCTGCCGCTCAGGGGCCAGGACCCCGGGGCGGTGCTCCTCGCGCTGCTCGGCTCGCCCAACCTCTCGTCCCGGCGCCAGGTCTACGAGCAGTACGACTCCAACGTCCAGTCGAACACCGTCGCGGGCCCCGGCCGCGGCGCCGCGATGCTCCGGATCAAGGGCACGACGAAGGCCCTCGTGGCCACGACCGACGCCAACGCGCCCGTCGGCCAGCTCGACCCGTGGCTGGGCGCTGCGATGTCCGTCGCCGAGGCGGCGCGCAACGTGTCGATCACCGGCGCGCGGCCGCTGGGCGTGACGAACTGCCTCAACTTCGGCGATCCCACCCGTCCGGAGGCGTTCTGGCAGCTGGCCGAGGCCGTCCGCGGGCTCGCCGACGCGTGCGTCGCCCTGGGTCTCCCCGTCACCGGCGGCAACGTGTCCCTGTACAACGAGGCCCCGGGCTCCGCGATCGCCCCGACCCCCGAGATCGGGATCGTCGGCCTGCTCGACGAT
Source organism: uncultured Chloroflexia bacterium (assembly GCA_963715245.1). Lineage (GTDB taxonomy): Bacteria > Chloroflexota > Limnocylindria > Limnocylindrales > CSP1-4 > CAIXZV01. Next base: position 649,716 of record CAVQRM010000006.1, on the reverse strand, counting down.
GTCGCCCTCCGGGTCGGACCCGCGTTCCGCGGCGATGGGAACGCCGTGCTGCTCGTCGGCGAGACCGAGCCCGGCCTCGCGGGCTCGGAGTACGAGCGGCTTGCCGGCGCGGCGCCCGAGGACGGGCCCCCGCCGCTCGATCTCGAGCGCGAGGCGGCGACCCAGGCGTTCATCCGCGAAGCGATCGCCCGCGGCCTCGTGGAGGCCTGCCAGGACGTCTCGGGCGGCGGCCTCGCCGTCGCCATCGCCGAGATGTGCATCTGGGGCGATCGCGGCGCCCGGCTTCGCGTCGGTGTCGGCGACTCGCCCGCCGTCGCGCTGTACGGCGAGAACCCGTCGCGGCTCGTGATCGAGTCGGTGCCACGCCACGTCCCGGCGCTCGAGCTGCTGGCGCTGCAGCACGGCCTGCAGACGCAGCCGCTCGGCACCACCGGCGGTCCGCGCCTCGTGATCGAGCTCGGCGGCGACGGCGCGACGGGGGCCGCCGAGGATCGCGGCAGCCGGATCGCGGACGCGCTCGACGCGCCTGTCGCGGACCTCCGGCACGCGTGGGAGCACGGGCTCCCGCGGGCGCTCGGCTGGGAGGGGGACGGAGCCGCGGACCACACGGCCGAGGCGGCGCTGCCCGGCGCCGAGGTGGGCGCCTGATGTGCGGCGTCGTCGGGGTGGTGCTCCCGAACCGCGGTCACGAGGCCGCGGCGGTGGCGGCGACGGCGCTGTTCGCGCTCCAGCATCGCGGCCAGGAGTCGGCCGGGGTGGGGGTCTCGGACGGGACCCACCTCATGATCTACAAGGACCTCGGCATGGTCGGCCAGGTGCTCGACGAGCGGCGCATCCCGTCGCTCGCCGGCGACCTCGCCGTGGCCCACTGCCGCTACTCCACGACCGGGTCCACGATCTGGGAGAACGCGCAGCCGACGCTGCGCCTCGGGCCGCGGCGGGCGCTCGCGATCGGGCACAACGGCAACCTCGTCAACACCCGCGAGCTCCTCGACCAGCTCGAGGGTGGCCGCGGCCGACTCCCCGCGAGCACGGACACGGAGCTCCTCACCGCGCTCCTCGCGGACGAGCCGGCGGCCGACACCGTCGACGCCCTGTGCCGGGTGCTCCCGCGCGTGCGCGGCGCGTTCAGCCTCGTGGTCCTCGACGACAGCCGCGTGATCGGGGTGCGCGATCCGCACGGCTTCCGCCCGCTCGTCCTGGGCCGGCTGCCGAGGGCCGCGGCCGCAGACGGCAGCCCGGGCCTGTGGGACGACGAGACCGGCGGCTGGATCCTCGCGTCGGAGACGGCCGCGCTGGACATCGTCGGCGCGACGTTCGTCCGCGACGTGGCGCCCGGCGAGATCGTCGTGCTCGAGCCCGGCCGCGAGCCGGTCTCGGTCACGTACGCCAAGGCGACCCCCGCCCTGTGCGTGTTCGAGCTGATCTACTTCGCCCGCCCGGACTCCTACATGGAGGGCCGCAACCTGTACGAGGCCCGCCGCCACATGGGCATGCAGCTTGCCGGCGAGCACCCGGTCGCGGCGGACCTCGTGATGCCCGTCCCCGACACCGGCGCACCGGCCGCGGCGGGCTTCGCCGAGGCCTCCGGGATCCCGTACCGGGAGGGCATGGTCCGCAACCGGTACAGCGGCCGGACGTTCATCCAGCCGAGCCAGGCGATGCGCCAGCGCGGCGTCAACGTGAAGCTGAGCCCGTTGCGCGAGACCGTGCGGGACAAGCGCCTGATCGTGGTCGACGACTCGATCGTCCGCGGCAACACCACCAAGCAGATCGTCGGGCTCCTGCGGCGAGCGGGCGCGGCCGAGGTCCACGTCCGGATCAGCGCCCCGCCGATCTATCACCCGTGCTTCTACGGGATCGACACCTCGATCGAGACCGAGCTCATCGCCGGCACCCACTCGGTCGAGGAGATCCGCGAGTTCATCGGGGCGGACAGCCTGGGCTATCTCTCGATCGCCGGCGTGCTCGCCGCGCTCGAGCTGCCGTACGACCGGTTCTGCTTCGCCTGCTTCGACGGCAACTACCCGGAGCCCGTGCCGTACGACGCGAACGCGCGCAAGTTCATGCTCGAAGAGCCCGTCGCGACGGGCGTGGGCTGACCCAATGGCCGACGGCCGCGCCGCGTACGCCCGCTCCGGGGTGGACGTCGCCGCCGGCGAGCGGGCGGTGGAGCTGATGCGGGCGTCGGTCGCCTCGACGCGACGGCCCGAGGTCCTCGGCGGGCTCGGCGGGTTCGGGTCCGCGGTCGCGATCCCGCCCGGTCTCCGGGAGCCCGTGATCGTGTCGTCCACGGACGGCGTCGGGACGAAGACCGCGATCGCCGCGGCGCTGGGCCGGTACGAGACGATCGGGGTGGACCTCGTCGCGATGTGCGCGGACGACGTCGTGTGCACGGGCGCCGAGCCGCTCGCGTTCCTGGACTACGTCGCGGTCGGCCGCCTCGACCCGCGCAACGTCGCGGACCTCGTGGCCGGGATCGCGGACGGGTGCCGCCAGGCGGGCTGCGCGCTCGTCGGTGGCGAGACGGCCGAGCACCCTGGCCTGATGGAGCCCGACGAGTTCGACCTCGCGGGGTTCTGCATCGGGGTGGGGGAGCGCGACCGCCTGCTCGACGGGACCGCGGCGCGGGCCGGCGACGTCATCGTCGGGCTCGCGTCGAGCGGGCTGCACGCCAACGGGTACTCGCTCGTGCGGGCCCTCGTCGCGGAGCACGACCTCGACCTGCACGAGCCGTATCAGGCGCTCCTCCGTCGCGTGCTCGGTGACGGGCAGACAGACGAGCTCCTCGCCGCCGAGCCGCACCACGCGCTGGCGACGCTGGGCGAGGTCCTGCTCGCGCCGACGCGGATCTACGCGCGCGACCTGCTCGCGATCCGCGAGGCGCTCGTGGCCGCGGGCAGCGATGTCCGCGGGATGGCGCACATCACCGGTGGCGGGCTGCCGGGCAACGTCCCGCGGGCGCTCCCCGACGGGCTGGGGGCCCGGCTGGACGTCACGGCGTGGCGGATGCCGTCGATCATGCGCTTCCTGGGCGGGCTCGGCGGCATCCTCGACGACGAGCTGCGGGCGACGTTCAACGGGGGGCTCGGGATGGTGGTCGTCGTGCCGCCCGACGCGGCCGGGACGACGGTGCGGATCGCCGAGGACCGAGGCATCGACGCCTGGGTCGTGGGCGAGGTCGTGGAGACCGCCGCGATCGGCGGGATGCGGTACGCGGAGGAGGGCTGGAGCCGGTGAGCGGACGGATCGCGGTCGGAGTCTCTGGGTCCGGGTCGAACCTGCGGGCGCTCGTCGCGGCCGCCGACCGGGGGGCCGTGGGCGGCGAGGTCGTCCTCGTGTTCGCGGACCGGGCGTGTCCCGCGCTCGACTGGGCGGCGGAGCAGGGGATCGAGACCGTCCTCGTCCCGGGCGGCGACGACGCGGTCCTCGCGGAGACACGTTGCGGGCGGTCGCGCCGGACGTCGTCGTGCTCGCGGGCTACCTGCGGCTCGTCGGACCGGCGGTGCTGGCGGCCTTCGAGGGCCGGATTCTCAACGTCCACCCGTCCCTGCTGCCTTCGTTCCCGGGGCTCCACGCGATCCGCGACGCGCTCGCCGCGGGGGTCGCGGTCACGGGGGTCACCATCCACCTCGTCGACGCCACGCTCGACGGGGGCCCGATCGTCGCGCAGGAGGCCGTCCCGGTCCTCCAGGACGACGACGAGGCAGCGCTCCTCGAGCGGATCCACCCCGTGGAGCACCGGCTCCTCCCCGCGGCGGTCTCGAACCTCCTCGCCGGCGCGCTTGTCACGCCCGCAGGCGCCCGCCGGGCGCGGCTCGATCCCGCGACGGTCGATGCACACGCCCCCGTCCCGCGCCGCGCCCTGCTCTCGGTGTCGGACAAGGCGGGCCTCGCCGACCTGGGTCGCGGCCTCGTCGCACGCGGCTTCGAGCTCGTCAGCACCGGCGGCACGGCGCGCGCGCTCCGCGAGGCCGGGCTGCCCGTCACGGATGTCGCCGCCGTCACGGGCTTCCCCGAGATGCTCGACGGACGGGTCAAGACGCTCCACCCGCGCGTCCACGCCGGCCTCCTCGCGGATCGGCGGCGAGCGGACCACCGCGAGGCGCTCGCGGCCGCGGGGATCGCCCCGTTCGACCTCGTCGTCGTCAACCTCTACCCGTTCGCCGAAGCGGCCCGGAAGCCCGGTCTCTCGTTCGACGAGCTCGTGGAGGAGATCGACATCGGTGGGCCGTCGATGGTCCGCGCCGCGGCGAAGAACCACGCGAGCGTCGCGATCGTCACCTCGCCCGCCCGCTACGAGGCGATCCTCGAGGCGCTCGACGAGCACGGCGAGGTGCCGCTGGGCCTCCGCTCCGCGCTCGCCGTCGAGGCCTACCGCCACACCGCCGCCTACGACGCGCGGATCGCCGCCGAGCTGCCGTGCCGGATGCACGAGGCCGGCGTCGACCTCCCGGCTGATCCCGGCCTGCCCGGCGCCGAGGACCCGTACCCGCCGGTGCTCACCATCTCGATGGAGAAGGTCGAGACGCTGCGCTACGGCGAGAACCCGCACCAGCCCGCCGCCCGCTACCGCCGGACGGACCGCGAGCCACGTGGCGGCGAGGGCCCGTTCGCGACGGGTGAGCCGCCGCTCCAGGGCAAGGCCCTGTCCTACAACAACGTCCTCGACGCAAGCGCCGCCGCCGCGCTCGCGCGTCTCATGCGCGGGCCCGCGGTCGTGATCGTCAAGCACACGAACCCGTGCGGCGGCGTCGGAGCGCCCGACGCTCCTCGAGGCGTGGGAGTCGGCGCTCGCGGGCGACCCGGTGTCGGCGTTCGGCGGCGTCGTCGCGATCACGGGGCCCGTGGACCGGGCGCTCGCGGAGCGGCTGACGTCGATCTTCCTCGAGGTCGTCGTCGCGCCGGCCTTCGACGCGGGCGCCCTCGAGGTGCTTGCCACGAAGCCGAACCTGCGGCTGGTCGTCGACGCGTCGCTCGATGCGACGGCCCCACGACCGTCGCCGACCGCCGTCGACTGGCTCGGCTCCTTCAGGACCGCCGGCGGCGCGGTTCTCGTCACCGCGCCCGACACGCGCCCCGACGACCCGTCCGAGTGGGTATGCACGACGTCGCGGCAGCCCACGGACCGCGAGCGCGCCGACCTCGACCTCGCGTGGCGGCTCTGCCGCGGGCGTGGTGTCGAACGCGATCCTCCTCGTCCGCGACGGGATGCTGGTTGGCCTCGGATCGGGGCAGGTGAGCCGCGTGGACGCCTGCCGCGGGGCGGTGGAGAAGGCCCGCCAGTTCCAGGGCGCGGCCGGTGCGACTGGTGCGGTCGCGGCGTCGGACGCGTTCTTCCCGTTCGCGGACGGCCCGAAGGTGCTGCTCGACGCCGGCATCACCGCGATCGTCCAGCCGGGCGGCTCCATGCGCGACGCGGAGGTCCTCGTCGACGTCGAGGCGGCTGGCGCCGCGATGCTCGTCACCGGGACCCGCCACTTCCGCCACTGAACCCCGCTGCTACCATCGCCCGGCCATGTCCGACGCCAAGCGCTTCTACATCACGACCGCCATCGCCTACGCGAACAACGCCCCGGGCCTGCACACCGTGTACGAGGTCATCGGGGCCGACGTCATCGCGCGCTGGCACCGGATGCTCGGCGACGAGACCTGGTTCCTGACCGGCACCGACGAGCACTCGGTGAACATCGCGCAGTCGGCGGAGGCGCCAGGGCATCACGCCCCGCGAGTTCGTCGACGAGAAGGTGGGGCTGTTCCGGGCCGCCGAGGACGCGCTGCTCATCAGCCCCGACCGGTTCATCCGCACGACCGATCCGGATCACTACCGCTCCGCGCAGGAGATGGTCCGCCGCGCGTACGACAACGGCGACATCTACCTCGACACGTACGAGGGCTGGTACTGCCCGAGCGAGGGGTTCAAGAACCTGTCCGACCTCCACGAGACCGCGCGCGGGATGGAGTGCCCCAACCACCCGAGCGTGCCGCTCCAGTGGCTGAGCGAGCGCAACTGGTTCTTCCGCCTGTCCAGGTACCAGGAGCGGCTCCTCGACTGGTACGACAGGAACCCGGACTTCGTGCAGCCGGACTACCGGCGCAACGAGATGCTCGGTTTCATCCGTGGCGGCCTCGAGGACTTCTCGATCAGCCGGGAGGGCGCGACCTGGGGCATCCCGTTCCCGATCACGCCGGGCGGCGAGACGGCACAGCTCGAGGACGGCACCTGGGACCCGGCGGCCGGGACGATCTACGTCTGGTACGACGCGCTCATCAACTACATCACCGGTGCCGGCTTCCCGGACGACCTCGAGCAGTTCCAGCGATGGTGGCCGGCGAGCCTCCACGTCATCGGCAAGGACATCGCCAGGTTCCACACGATCTACTGGCCCGCGATGCTGTGGTCAGCGGGGATCGATGCGCCGGAGCGCGTCTGGGTGCACGGCTTCATGACCGTCCAGGGCGAGAAGATGAGCAAGAGCCGCGGCAACTTCCTCGACCCGCAGGCGATGATCGCGGCGTTCGGCGCGGACGGCGCTCGTTACACGACGCTCCGCGAGATCCCGTTCGACCGCGACGCCGACGTCTCGTGGGACTCCTTCGTGCGGCGCTACAACGCGGACCTCGCCAACGACTTCGGCAACCTCGTCAACCGTACGGTCTCGATGGTCAACCGCTACCTCGGCGGAGAGCGGCCGGCGCCCCGTGCGGCCGCCGATTCGCCGCTCGGCGAGGGCTGGGCGGACACGCGGCGCCTGTACCAGGAGCGACTGGACGGGTCCCTGCTTCACGACGCGCTGCTGGGAGCTCTGGGAGTTCGTCCACGGCGCGAACAAGACGGTCGATTCCGAGCAGCCGTGGACGCTCGCGAAGCAGGCGAAAGGCGGCGACGAGGCCGCCGCCGCACGGTTGCGGCTCGTGCTTGGCGACCTCGTTGAGGCGTGCCGGCTCGTGGGCCTCGCGGTGGCGCCGTTCATGCCGACCGCATCGCCCCGGATCCTGGACCAGCTCGGCTTCGGGTACCCCTACGGTCCCGACGGCAACGGCGGTCCGCCGATCCTCGAGCTCCTCGAGTGGGGGGCGCTCGCCCGCGAGGCGGGCCGTGTGACGGACACGCCGGTGCCCCTGTTCCCGCGCGTCGAGACGGAGGTCGCCGACACGCCCGATTCCGCGCCGGCCGCCGGCTGACCGCGCTCGACCGGTCCTGACGCCCGACCGATGCGCCTCGCGGACTCCCACGGCCACCTCAACGCGGACCGCTTCGATGACGATCGGCAGGCGGTCGTCGATCGCGCGTGCGCCGCGGGCGTGGAGCGGATCCTCGTGCCCGGCTGGAACACCGCATCCTCCGCGAGGGCGCTCGAGATCGTCGACCGCTGGCCGTGGATGGACGCCGCCGTCGGCATCCACCCGCACGACGCCGCGAAGGTCGACGAGGCGGGCTGGGCGTCGGTCGAGCGGTGGGCGCACGACGAGCGCGTCGTCGCGATCGGGGAGACGGGGCTGGACTCGGATCGGATGTTCTCGCCCTGGGAGGCCCAGCTGGACAACCTGCGTCGCAACCTCGCGCTGGCCCTCGAGACCGGCAAGCCCGCGATCCTCCACTGCCGGTCGCGCGCGGGCGAGCGGGATGCGCAGGACGCGCTCGTCGAGGAGCTGCGCCGCGCCGGGTTCGACGGGCCGGCGGCCCGGGCGGCCTTCGGACAGCGACCGCCGGCGGTGATCCACAGCTTCTCGGGTCCCGTGGACTACTGCGAGACCGTGGTGGCGATGGGTCTCGCGGTGAGCTTCTCGGGACTCGTGTTCCGGCGCGGCGAAGAGCCCTCGGCCGAGGCGGTCGCCCGCGTGCCGGCCGGGCGCCTGCTGGTCGAGACCGATTCACCGTTCCTGTCGCCGCCGGGCGGGCCGCGCGGCCGCAACGAGCCCGCCTTCGTCGCCATCACGACCCGCTGGGCCGCCGAGCGGCGCGGGGTGGGGGAGGACGCGCTGGGCGACGCGCTCGTGACCGCGTTCGACGCCACGTTCGCGCGGGCGCGGCAGCGGTAGCTGCTCCAATACAACGACGAGTCCGCCCAGTTGTCAGGCTCGGCGTCCGGGGCCAGGGGAGCGCAACCTTGGCCGCGCAGGAGCCTATGTCTGAACGAGCGGAACGAGCCATTCCGTGAGGGCGTTGGTGGGCTCCGCGTACCAGGGCCTCACGGTCTGAAGTGGCTTGAAGTACACCACCATGGGGCACGAATCCCCAGCTGCCTCAAGCTGCGTTTGCGCGACAACCTCGCCGGTTGTCGCAGCAACTAGTCGGACGTCGTACGTCGCGTCGTACAGCTCGACCGTCCTCCCGGTTTCCTGGTCATCGTCGTCCTTGTACCCGGTACACGTCTGGATGAACGTACTCGCCACGCGATCGAGGCACACGACCAGCTCGACGGTCTGCTCCTGACCTGACACCGGGTCCCACTCGTCTGGCAGGCCGAAGCCGGCCACTGAGTAGTCCGGCGGCTCGCCCGCCACGGTGACGAGGGGGTGGACGCCCGCCCGAGCCGGGTCGTAGGCGGTCGCGCCCGACAGTCGGACGCCGCGGCAGACGTCGCCGAAGTCGGTGAGGCTGTTGACCTCGGGGACAGTCACCGAGTCGGCGGGTGCCGGCGGGGCATCGGTCGCCGCGGCCGGCGTCGGATCCGCGCCGGCCGGCGACGTGGGCGTGGCACCGCCACCGCAGGCGACCACGAGCACTCCAGCCGCGAGCACGCCGATGAGAGGCCACTTGACCCGGGACGCCATGGGAGCTCCTTTGACCGGTGTTCCGGCGCGACGCAGCACCGCCTGACCGACGATGAGGGTGGGCGCCGACCACGACCCGGGCAAGGCGCGTTCGGGCAGCACGCGTGCCCGGAAGGGCAGTTCTCCGCGGGGTCTGGCCTGGGATGTGATCGCGCGGTCCCGTGCGGGTTCGCGGTTGACAGCGCGACACCCATTGGGTAGTTTGTTGGCACTCTCATAGGGAGAGTGCCAATCCAGTGGGACGCGGCCCAGGTGGGGCCCGGCCGGATCCTCGTCGAGGGACGGTCGGCACGGTACACCGGCCCCGGATCGCGACCCTGGCGAGGCCCTCCGACAGAGGACCCACGGGATACCGGCGTCACCACGAGCCGGTGGCTCCCGAGATCAACACAGGCCATCGGCGACCGGTCGCGGCCGCCAGAGGAGGAATGCACCTTGGCCACCGCCTCTTCGACGAAGCTCCGCCCGCTGGGCGATCGCGTCGTCATCCAGCCCACGCCTCGTGAGGAGATGACGAAGTCGGGCATCGTCCTCCCGGACACCGCGAAGGAGAAGCCCCAGGAGGGCGAGATCCTGTCCGTGGGTCCGGGCAAGATCCTCGACGACGGCTCCCGCGAAGCCATGGATGTCGCCGTCGGGGACAAGGTCCTGTACGCCAAGTACGCCGGGACCGAGTTCAAGGTCGAGGGTGAGGATCTCCTCATCCTGAGCCAGAAGGACATCCTCGCGGTCGTCGAGGGCTAGTGCCCACGGCGCCGCCCCGGCGCCGCCCCCGACCGCTCCACCCACAGCTCCCGGAGGAACCAGGACCTTGGCCAAGCAGCTCATCTTCGACGAGACCGCTCGTCGCTCGCTGAAGCGGGGCATCGATCGCCTCGCCGACGCGGTCCGCGTGACGATCGGTCCGAAGGGCCGCAACGTCGTGCTCGACAAGAAGTTCGGCGCCCCGACGATCACCAACGACGGCGTCACCATCGCTCGCGACATCGAGCTCGAGGACCCGTTCGAGAACATGGGCGCGCAGCTCCTCAAGGAGGTCGCGACCAAGACCGACGACGTCGCCGGCGACGGCACCACCACCGCGGTGGTCCTGGGCCAGGCGATGGTCGCCGAGGGCCTGCGGGTCGTCACCGCCGGCGCCAACCCGATGGTCGTCAAGCGCGGCATCGAGACCGCCGTCGCGGCCATCGTGGACGAGATCAAGCGGACCGCCCGCCCGGTCGAGACGCGCGAGCAGATCGCGGCCGTCGCGGCCATCTCCGCGGCGGATCCCGAGGTCGGCGAGATCATCGCCGAGGTGATGGACAAGGTCGGCAAGGACGGCGTCATCACCGTGGAGGAGGGCCAGTCCCTCGGCCTCGAGAAGGAATACACCGAGGGCATGCAGTTCGACCGGGGCTACATCTCGGCGTACTTCGTGACCAACACTGATCGCATGGAGACCGTCCTCGAGAACCCGGTCATCCTGATCACGGACAAGAAGATCAGCGCGGTGCCGGACCTCCTGCCCGGCCTCGAGAAGGCCGTCCAGCAGGGCCGCCCGATGCTGATCATCGCCGAGGACATCGACGGTGAGGCCCTGGCCACGCTCGTCGTGAACAAGCTCCGCGGCACCGTCTCGGTCCTCGCCGTCAAGGCGCCGGGCTTCGGCGATCGCCGCAAGGAGATGCTCCGCGACATCGCGATCCTGACCGGCGGCACCGTGATCTCCGAGGAGATCGGGCGCAAGCTGGACTCGCGTGACCTTCGAGGATCTCGGCCAGGCCCGTCGCGTCGTCGCCACCAAGGACGACACGACGATCATCGACGGCGAGGGCACCGCCGAGCAGATCAAGGCGCGCATGAGCCAGATCAAGGCGCAGATCGAGGACACCACCTCGGACTACGACCGCGAGAAGCTCCAGGAGCGCCTCGCCAAGCTGGCCGGCGGCGTCGCCGTCATCAAGGTCGGCGCGGCCACCGAGGTCGAGCTCAAGGAGAAGAAGCACCGCATCGAGGATGCGCTCTCGACGACCCGCGCGGCCGTCGAGGAGGGCCTCGTCGCCGGCGGCGGCACCACGCTCCTCCAGGCCATCCCCGCGCTCGACAAGATCAAGCTCGAGGGTGACGAGCAGGTCGGCGTGGACATCGTCCGCAAGGCCCTCGAGGCCCCGGCCCGCCAGATCGCCGACAACGCCGGCGCATCGGGCGAGGTCATCGTCAACGCCGTCCGCGACATGAAGATCGGCGAGGGCTACGACGCGCTCAAGGGCGAGTACGGCGACATGTTCGCCAAGGGCATCGTCGACGCGGCCAAGGTCACCCGCTCCGCGCTCCAGAACGCTGCCTCCATCGCCGCGATGGTCCTCACGACGGAGACGCTCGTGACCGACCTCCCGGAGAAGGAGAAGGCCGGCGCCGGCGGCGGCCACGACCACGGCGGGGGCATGGACTTCTAGTCCCTTCCGCACGCGACACACAGCCCCCGGAGGCACCGCCTCCGGGGGCTTCTTCATGCCCGCGGGGTCATCGATCGCCCGTAGACTTGGGGCGCATCGGCCAGGAACCGCGGGGAGGTTTGGCAATGAACAGGGTGACGGTCCGGCACATCGACGTCGTGCGGGCGGCGAACGTCGTGGCGGTCCTGTACACGGTCGTCGTGATCGTGATCGGCCTGCTGTTCTTCGTGCCGCTGGCGCTCATCGGCGGGCTGGCGGGGTTGAGCTCCGGCGACAGCGAGATCGGGGCGGCGGTGGGCGTGGGGCTCGTCGGAGGGATCGTGATCTTCGCGGTCGCCGTCGTCTTCTACGGTGTCCTGGGCTGGATCACGACCGCCATCGCATGCTGGCTCTACAACCTCGTCGCGGCGCGCATCGGCGGCGTCCGCTTCGTCGCGGACGTGGAAGGTCCGTACCCGGGTGGCGGGTATCCGGCGGTCGCGCCCGGCCAGGGCATGCCCGCGGTCGCGCCCGGTGCACCGTCGTCGGCTCCGATGGCATGGCCGGCACCCGGTGGAGGGCCGCCGCCCGCACCCGGAGCGTAGCGCGGCTTCGATCGCCGCTGTGTGACCGAAGTGGCCGCCAGGCGGCTGCAGTCGCCGCGGCGGCCTCGACGCCGAGCGCATCACCGGTGTCACGCCATCCGGCACTGGACGCGATGTCCGCGCCGGCCACACTCCAGGCATGTGGCGCCACGGAGGCCCGACCGGAGCAGTGGTCGCTGCGATCGTCGCCCTGCTGGTTGCGGGCACGTGCGGTGCGCCGGCCAGCCGAGCGCCCGGTGGCGCGTCGACGCCCTCCCCGGAGGGTTCGACTCCGCCGCGCGGCCCCGCCGAGCCGACACGTGTCGGCGACCTGACGCCGAGCCCTGGCATCGCGCTCTCCCCGGGTGCCTGGACGGCGCTCGATAACGCCACGGTCGCGGGCTCGTGGCCGGCCCTCGCGGTCGCGGGCGACGGCACGGTGCTGCTCGTGGACGCGGGCGGCACCTGCGACCCGAGACCGGACCCGGCGGGCGCCCGCTTCGCGCTGGTGCGCCCTGGGGGGACGGCGGTAGAGGCCGCCGAGGCGCCGTGGGCGCTTACCGGACTTCCCTCGCTCGTCACGCTGCCAGACGGCCGGATCATGGCCGCGGGCGGCTTTGACAAGGGAACCACACCGTCGCCGAGAGTCTCCGCGTGGGATCCCGGGAGCGGCAGCTGGGAGCGTCTGGCGCCGATGACGACGCCGCGCCAAGGATCGTCACTCGCGGCGCTCGGTGACGGAAGTGTCCTCGCCGTGGGCGGGGAGATCCTCGCCGGCCGATACAACGACGGCACGGCGTACCTTGAGACCGTGACCACGGTGGAGCGATACGACCCCGCGGCTGATCGCTGGACCGTCGCCGCGCCGCTGCCGTGGGACCGGACGGTGACCAAGGTCGTCGCGCTCGCGGACGGACGGGCGCTCGCGGTCCCCCGCAAGGTCGAGGACGAGGAGCCGGGCGAGTCCGCGGTCTTCGACCCCGAAAGCGGCTCATGGACGGTGGTCCCTGTCCCGGACGGCGGCTTGGGCAACATGCATCTGCTCGCGATGCCCGATGGGTCGGCTCTCGTGCTCTCCGGCCGGGGTCATGGCTGGCGCTACGACCCGGGCACCGGGTGGATCGCGCTCCCCGAACCGGCGGTGTTCCGGATCAGTCCAGCGGTGGCGGCACTGCCGGACGGACGCGTGCTCATGGCCGGCGGCGAGGCCTTCGTGGCGGACGAGGACACGATCCTGCTCGACACCGTGGAGGCGCTGGATCCGGGGACTGGTGCGGGTGCGTCGCTGGCGCCGCTCCCGGTCCCGCGCAGCGCCGCCGCCGCAGTGACGCTCCCGGACGGCTCGGTGATCGTTGCCGGCGGATACGGGACGACGGGGCTCACCGAGGAACCTTCGTTCGGCCACGCGTGCGTCCGCGGTGATCAGCGCGTGCTGCGGTGGACGCCATGATCGTTTGACGCCTGGCGCGGCGCCGGGCAGCCTGTCCCAGCCGCGTCCGCTTCCCAGCCTCGAGGGGGTCTCCGTCGCATGCAGAACCGCAACCCGCTGCCGATCATCGGGGCGGCCATCCTGGTCGTACTCGTCCTCGCGGTAGGTGGGACGGCGGTGGGGTTCGGCCCGCTTGCCGCGACCCTTGCCCCCAGCGAGGTGACGGACCCCAAGGAGATGATCGCGCGGTCGCTCCAGGCGACGATCGACGCGACCTCGGTCCACCTGGAGGGGACGCTGTCGGGCACGATCCCGGGGGCCCTCGTCGAGCGGTCCGAAGCATCGGTGAATCTCGACGGGTCCACGGTCGAGGCGGACCTCCGTCCGAAGGATGCGAAGACGGCACTGCACGTTGTCAGCACCGGGCTCGAGGTCGACCTCGAGACGATCACGGTGTGGGACGGCGTCTGGTACCGCACGGGCCCCGACGACCCCTGGCAGCGCGCCACGCTGGGCGGTGCCTCGGCGGAGGCCGGCGTCGACATCAACCCGCTCACGCTCGTCGACCGCCTGCGGGCGTTCCTCGCCACGCCGGGCATCGCACCTGTCCTCGAGGAGGTCGAATGCGCATCGGCGTCCGGTCGCTGCCACCGGATCACCCTCGACGCCGGCCGCGATCCGGCGACGATCCTGCGCGCGATGCTGCCACCCGAGCAGGCCGCGGACCTGCCGCCGATCCGGACGACCCTCACGCTCGACACGGATATGGAGACGCTCCGGCCCGCGCACCTCGTGCTCGACGCGGTCAGCGAGGACGGGACGGTGGACCTCCACCTCGAGCTCGACGCGAGCGACTGGGACGCCGAGGACATCGTCATCGAGGAGCCGCCTGCCGGGGACTGAGCCCCGGGCGCCCGCCACTGTTCGGATGAGCCGCGCAACCTAGAATGGACGGGTGAGTCCCACCCCTCCCGACAAGCCCGTGAAGCGTCCCCGCACGCGCCGCGTCGAGCCACAGGGGCAGGGGACCTGGCTGGACCTCGAAGAGGAGCCCGGCAGCGGCCCGGGTATCACCGAAGCGGCCCCCGTCGCCGCGCCCGACGAGCCCGACTGGCTGCGGGACGTGCCCGACGAGCCCGAGCTCGCCGACGCCGGCCCCGCGCTCGCCCCCGAGGACGTCGCCAAGGCGATCGAGGCCCGCCGCGCCGCCCGCGCGGACGAGATCCTCTCCCGCATGAACCCGGAGCAGGGACGGGCCGTCTCCACGACCGACGGACCGCTGCTCATCCTCGCCGGCGCCGGCTCCGGGAAGACCCGCGTCATCGCGCACCGGATCGCGTATCTGATCGGCGTCAAGGCCGTCAGGCCGCACCGGATCCTCGCCGTCACGTTCACCAACCGCGCCGCGGGCGAGCTCCGCGAGCGGATCACGCACCTCGTCGGCGACCACGGCAAGGACGTCCAGGCGGGCACCTTCCACGCGCTCTGCGCCCGCGTGCTCCGGCAGGACGGCGAGGCGATCGGGATCGACCGCCGCTTCGTCATCTACGACACGGACGACCAGCAGCAGCTGATGAAGCGGATCCTCGCCGAGGAGGATCTGCCGGCGACGGGCGAGTACCGGCCGGCGGCGATCCTCGGCGCGATCAGCCGGGCGAAGAACGAGATGCTCGACGACACGTTCCTCGCCGAGAACGCGGTCAACCACCGCGAGCGGATCATCGCGAAGCTCGCGACGCGGTACCGGGAGCGGCTCGCGGCCGCCCACGCGCTCGACTTCGACGACCTGCTGCTCCGCGCGGTCGACCTGTTCGAGCAGGCCCCGGACGTCCTCGCGCGCTACCAGGCGCGCTGGCAGTACCTCCACGTGGACGAGTACCAGGACACGAACCGGCCGCAGTACCTGTGGATCCGGGCGCTCGCCGCCGCCCACCGCAACCTCTGCGTCGTGGGCGACGACGACCAGTCGATCTACGGCTGGCGCGGCGCCAACGTCCAGAACATCCTCGACTTCGAGCGCGACTACCCCGACGCGACGGTCGTCAAGCTCGAGCAGAACTACCGCTCCACGCAGCTCATCCTCGACGCTGCCCACGCCGTCGTGTCGCGCAACGAGCGGCGGACCGACAAGAAGCTGTGGACCGAGAACCAGGGCGGCGTGCCCATCCAGCGCTTCGAGGCGTTCAACGAGGACGAGGAGGCGGAGTGGATCGCCCGCCAGGTCGAGGGCCTCGTGGGCTCGAGCGGCAAGGGCTCGTGGCTCACGAAGCGCGCGGACGACGACGAATCCACGAGGTTCCGGGCGAAGGACGTCGCGGTCATGTACCGGATGAACGCCCAGTCCCGCGCGATCGAGGAGTCGTTCCTCCGCTACGGCATCCGCTACCAGCTCGTCGGCGGCACGCGGTTCTACCAGCGGCGCGAGGTCAAGGACGCGCTCGCGTACCTGCGCGTGCTCCGATCGGACACGGACGGCGTCTCGTTCGAGCGGATCATCAACGTGCCGGCGCGGGGCATCGGCGACAAGAGCGTCGAAGCGCTCCGTCGGTACTCGGTGCGCCACGAGGACAACGTGTTCGCGGCGGTCGCGGCCGCTGCCCGTGGCGAGGTGGAGGGGATCGGACCGCGGATCCGGACCGCGATCGGGGAGTTCTCCGCGCTCGTGACACGGCTGCGGACCCGGATCGGGGTGCTGCCGCTGCCGGAGCTGCTGGACGAGGTGCTCGAGGCGTCCGGGTACCGCGCGATGCTCGCCGACGGCTCCGAGGAGGGCGAGGACCGCTGGGCGAACCTGCTCGAGCTGCGTGCCGTCACCACCCGCTACGACGACCTCTCGCCGGACGACGCGCTCGACCGCCTGCTCGAGGAGACGGCGCTCGTCGCGGACCAGGACTCCTACGAGGGCGAGACCGACGCGGTCACGCTGATCACGCTCCACGCGGCCAAGGGTCTCGAGTTCCCGGTCGTGTTCATCGCCGGCCTCGAGGAGGGGCTGTTCCCGCACAACCGGGCGCTGGACGACGAGAAGGAGCTCGAGGAGGAGCGGCGGCTCGCCTACGTCGGGATCACGCGGGCGAAGCGCCGCCTGTATCCTGTCCCATGCCTGGCGACGCGCGACGTGGGGTGGCGGCGGGATGAGCGTCCCGTCCCGGTTCCTGCTGGAGATCCCCGCGGACCTCATGGTCGGCCCGCAGCTCCACCGCGGCGACGACGTCGGCGGCGACCTGGACCCGGACCTCGTGTTCCGGGAGCGGGGCTCGCGCTTCGGGGCGGGGATCCGGAGCGGCGGCGGGGCGTACCGGCAGGGGAGCGGGCGGCCCGGGGCACCCGCGGCCGGCGAGATCCTTCCGGCCGACCCGGGACCTCGGCGCGAAGCGCGACGCGTACGCCGCGGGCGCGCCGTCGGGATCGCTGGGTCCGCAGCCGTGGAGCGGCGGCCCGCGGCCCACGGGCGTCATCCCGCCACGCCCGATCGTCCCCGGCGAGCGCCGCTACCGCGACGGCGACCGGATCCGCCACGCGAAGTGGGGCGACGGGATCGTGGTGACCTCCAAGCTCACCCGGGACGACGAGGAGGTCACGGTCGTGTTCCGGGACGCGTCGGTGGGTCGCAAGACGATGCTCGCCAGCCTCGCGAACCTGGAAGTGATCGGGTAGGTCGCGCGCGACGGCTACTCGCGGGCTCCCGCGGCCTCCAGCAGCGCCGCGATCGCGTCGTGACCGCGTGCCCGGGCGTGGGCGAGCGGCGTCACCCCATCGCCGTCGGCGAGGTCGACGTCGGCACCGTGCTCGATGAGCAGCGCGACGATCTCCTGGTGCGCGGGGCCGCCGTCGGACAGGATGATCGGCCTCGAGGAGGGCGGTCCAGCCGAGGTTGTTGACGTGGTCGACGTCGACGTCGCTCTCGGCGAGCAGGTAGCGCACGACCTCGACGTGGCCGCGCTCGGCAGCCGGGATCAGCGCGATCCCGCCGAACCGGTTGGTGATCGCGGGATCCGCGCCCGCCTCGTTGGCGAGCCGGAGGATGTCGAGCAGCCCCTCCGCACCCGCGTACAGGAACGGGTTGTCGAGCCGGTTGTCGCGGATGTCGACGTCGGCACCCGCGTCAAGCAGCGCCCGGACGGCGCCGGCCTGCCGCGCGGCGGTCGCGGCCATGACGGCCGTTCGCCCGTCGGCGTCGCGGGCGTCGAGGGCTGCGCCCGAGGCGATCAGCGCCTCGAGCGCCACGAGGTCGCCGGCCGTCGCGGCGGCGTGGAGTCGGAGGTCGGTGGTCACGGTGTCTCCCGATGGCGCGGGACTGGTGCTGGGCGTGGAGTCGGACGGGCCGCCACACGCGCCGGCGAGGCAGGCAACGAGCGTGACCAGCAGCAGGCGGCGGCGCATGTCGAGCCGATGCTACCCGGCGGCCCTATCCTGCCAGCCATGACGACCGAGCCACGCCACGGGGAGCGGTGACCGTGCCCGATGCGCGGGTGCGCCTGGTGCCGATCGACGAGGACAACGTCAAGGCGGTGTTCGAGCTCAAGGTCGCGCCGCACCAGGAGGCCTTCGTCGCGCCAAACCCGTGGTCGCTCGCGCAGGCCGTGGCCGAGCAGCGCATCGCGTGGCCGCGCGCGATCGTCGCCGGCGACGAGGTCGTGGGCTTCCTCATGCTCGAGATCGATCCCGAAGAGGAGGGCGGACGCCCGTTCTGGCTGTGGCGGCTGATGGTCGGGGAGGCGTGCCAGGGCCACGGGTACGGCTCCGCGGCACTGCAGCTGGCGATCGACGAGGTTCGGCGGCGGGGCGGGACGGAGCTCTACACGAGCTGGGTCGAGCATCCCGATGGCCCGGGTCCGTTCTACGTGCGGCGTGGCTTCGAGCCCACCGGCGAGATCGACGACGACGAGGTCGTGGCGCGGCTCCGACTCTGACCGCCGCGCCCCGTCGTATTCTCGGGACGTGACCGAGTCGCTCCCCGTCGATCCCTCGCTGGTCGAGGAGGCCGCCTCGCTGGACGAGGAGTCGGCCGGGACCCTGCACGCACAGCTCGTGGAGCAGGTGCGTCGGGCCAACCGCCTCTACTACGAGGACGATGCCCCGGAGCTCTCGGACGCCGAGTACGACCTCCTGTTCCGCCGGCTCGTGGCGCTCGAGACCGCCTTCCCGGCCCTCGTGACCCCGGAGTCGCCGACGCAGAAGGTCGGCGGGGCGCCGGCCGGCGGGCGATTCCCGGAGGTGCGCCACCAGCGCCCGATGCTGTCCCTGTCAAACGCGTTCAGCCACGACGAGCTGCGTGCGTTCGACGCCCGTGTCCGCAGTGGGCTCGGCCTCGCCGCGGCGCCGGAACCCGCCGAAGGGCTGACCTACGTCGCCGAGCTCAAGATCGACGGCCTCGCGGTCTCGCTCCGCTACGAGCAGGGCCGCTTCGTCCTGGGCGCGACGCGCGGCGACGGCACGACGGGCGAGGACGTGACCGCGAACCTGCGCACGATCCGCGCGATCCCGGCGCGCCTCGCGGAGCCCGCGACGATCGAGGCCCGCGGCGAGGTGTTCATGCCCAAGGCCGAGTTCGCGCGCATCAACGCGGAGCGCGAGGAGCTCGGGCTGCGCGCTCTACGCGAACCCCCGCAACAGCGGCGCAGGCTCGCCTCCGCCAGAAGGACCCGGCCGTGACCGCGGGCCGACAGCTCTCGACGTGGCTCTACCAGCTCGTGGAGGACGACGCGGCCGCCGACAGCCAGTCCGCCGCCGCTCGCCCGCGCTCGAGCGCTGGCCCTCGGCCTGCCGGTGAACCCGGACCGTGCGCCGGGCCTCGACATCGAGGGAGTCATCGCGTTCACGGAGCGCTGGCGCGAGGCCCGCCACGACCTTCCGTACGAGACCGACGGCGTCGTGGTCAAGGTGGACCGCTTCGACCAGCAGGCGCGCCTGGGCATGGTCAGCCGTGCCCCGCGCTGGGCGATCGCCTACAAGTTCCCACCGGAGCAGGTCGAGACGGTCGTCGAGGACATCGTCGCGTACGTGGGGCGGACCGGGACGCTCACGCCGGTCGCGCATCTCGTGCCCGCGAAGGTCGCGGGGTCGACGGTCGCCCGGGCCACGCTCCACAACCTCGACGAAGTCCGGCGCAAGGACATCCGGATCGGCGACACCGTCGTCCTCCAGAAGGCCGGCGATGTCATCCCGGAGGTCGTCCGGCCGATCCTCGACAAGCGCCCATCGGACGCCCGCGAGTACCAGGTCCCGACCACCTGCCCGGTGTGCGCCACGCCCGTCGTGCAGGACGAGGGCGCGGTCCGCCACTACTGCCCGAACCCGGTCTGCCCGGCGCGCCTGTCCCAGGCGTACGCGCACTTCGTGGGCCGGGGTGGGATGGACATCGAGGGGGCCGGGTGGGCTGTCCTGACCCAGCTCCTCGAGCGGGGCATGGTCCACCGCCGCGCGGACTTCTTCTCCCTCACGGTGGAGCAGCTCGAGACGCTCGAGCGCTTCGCTCACAGGAGCGCGGAGAACCTGCACGCGTCCATCGAGCGGGCGCGGGTCGGCCGGCCGTTCGCGAAGGTGCTCAACAGCCTGGGGATCCCGCAGGTGGGGGAGTCCACGGCGGTGGACCTCGCCCGCTGGCTCGCCCGACGCGTCCGGCCCGACGCATATGGACCGGCGGCCGCGGATCCCACGACCGGCGTGGACCGCGACCCATGGTTCGAGGCGGTCGAGGAGGAGCTGCGACGGATCGCGGTCGATGAGCCCGAGACGCTCCAGGAGGTGGGCGGCATCGGACCGTCCGTGAGCGCGGCGATGCACGGCTGGTTCACGGAGGACGCGACCCGCGACGCGCTGCGGGAGCTCGTCGATGCCGGCGTCGTGCCGGAGCGTCCCGTGGTCCGCGACGAGGCCGGCGGCGGACGGCGGCGGACCGCTCGCCGGGAAGACCGTCGTGGTCACCGGGACCCTCGAGGGGTTCAGCCGCGAGGAGGCCGAGGACGCGGTGCGGGCCGCCGGCGGCAAGCCGGCCGGGTCGCGTGTCGAAGAAGACCGACTACCTCGTCGCGGGCCCGGGCGCGGGCTCGAAGCTGGCGAAGGCGACGGAGCTCGGTATCGCCGTGCTGGACGAGGACGCCTTCCGCCGGCTCCTCGCCGGTGAGCCGCCGTTGGCGGAGAGGGAACCGGAGGAGCAGGCATGAACGACGCCGAGGCGCAGCTCGCGGCGCGGCTCGCGGAGGACCTGGAGCGCGTGCTGGGGACGGGCATCTTCATCCAGGACCTCGAGATCGAGGGCGACGGCCCGGTGCAGATCACGGTCGCCTGCCTCGTCGACGGGCAGGCGCGCGAGATCCACGCGCAGGGCGAGTCGGCGATCGACGCGATGTCGGACGTGATCCGGCTCGCCGCCGAGCTGCGCCTGTCGTCGGCGTTCTGGCAGATGGTCGGTCCCGCCTGAACGAGGCCGTGCGACCGACCCACATGCTGCCTGGCAGGCCCTGGAGCATTGCATTGAAGGAACCGTCCGTCGCACCGGCGCGAGGCCGGCTGCCCACTCACGCGCGGCGGCACGTGTCCCACAGGCACTGACTTCCTCGATCGCGGTGAGCGGCGGGGAGCGAGGTCGCACTTCGGTGACCTGGAGACAACAGCGGGCCCAGTGAGGGCGCGTCCGGGTCCCGGAGCGGCGTGCGACCGACGCGCGCGCTGCCTGCCAGGCACGGGCCCATCCCAACCACGCGATCGGCGTCTGAACCGCTCGCGAGCCGCACCTGCCGTCGCGTCTACCGCGGACACTGATTCCGGGGAGCGGCGGGGAGCGAGGTCCGATGACCTGGAGACAACAGCGGGCCCAGTGAGGCCGCGTCCGGGTCCCGAGGCGGTGGGTCCGCGGCGCTACGGCTCCTCGACCGGCAGCGGCAGGCGCCACACGGCGCTCACGTCGTGCGCCGAGATCCAGGCCGCACCCTCGTCGGCGGCCACGCTCCCGCTCCCGCTCCGCGGGCCGAGGCGCAGCGTCTCCCCGGTCTCCGGGTCGATCCGGACGACGAGCGAGTCCCAGGTCCGCGCCCACACGGACCCGCCGCCGACCGTGATGTCGCCACCGCGGATGGGCTGGTCGGCCACCTTGATCGTCGCTGCCACCGACCCGTCCTCGAGCACCTTCGTCACCGTCCCGTCCCTCGCGTCCATCGTCCACACCGCGTCCTCGCCCACCGCGAGGAACCGCGGTCCGCCGCCGACGGGGATTTCGATCATCGTCGTCGGATCCGCGGGGTCGATGCGCAGCAGCTGGTTGGCCTCCGGCACGGTGACCCACAGCCAGCCGAGGCCGGCGCGGACCGCCGCGGCGCCGGGCGGGAGCGGCCACGTGCCCTCGACCTCGTTGCGCTTCGGGCTCACCTTCACCAGGAGCGGGTCGGTCGTCACGACCCAAACCCCACCCTCGCCCGCCGCGACGGATCCCTCCTCGGCCACGTCCTTCTCGGTGGGCAGCTCGATACGGGTCACGACCTCGCGGGCGACGGGGTCGATCCGCGTGAGGCTGTGGTTCTCGCACGTGGCCGCCCACACGCTCCCGTACCCCTCGTCGAGCGCGGTGCACGTCGAGCCCTCGATCGGGACCGTCTCGCCCGGGGCGCCGGTCTCCGGGTCGAGGCGCACGATGCCGGTGGCGTTGGTGAGCCACGCTGTGCCGTCCGCCATGACGAGCCAGTCGACGAACCCCGACACCGGGATCCGGGTGGCGCCGGCCTCCTCGACGGTCGGCATCGGTGTCGGCGTCGGCGCGGGGACGAGCGTCGGCGTAGCGACGGGTGTCGGGGACGGCGAGAGCATTGCTGCCGGTGATCCGGGCGTGTCTGCAACCGCCGGCTGGGACGTGCCGGCCGCGGCGCACCCCGCGACGGAGACGACGCCGACAAGCAGCGCGACGGCTGCAGCGATCCTGGGACGCACTCGCTCCTCCTTGGCTGGCACGCGCTCCGCCGACGATACGCGTTCGGCTATCGCTATGGCGTTCGCCAGCGCGCGATTGGCTCAATCTTCGTGAGGATCGGGCGAGTCGGCGTCGTCGCCACGCCGCCGGGCTCGTCGTCGTCACGAAGCTGCAACGTCGCGAACGCGGACTTCGTGCACGAAACGGCGGGAGGGGCCATGCGGCCCTTGCCCTCGGTGGAGGGTTTTCAGGCCATAATGCGGCCGTCCGGACCCGCATCGACCTCTTGGCCGGACGAAGGAGGAGATATGTCCCTTCGAGGACGGATGACCCTGCTCGGGGCAGCCGCGGTGCTCGTCGCCGCGTGCTCCGGCGGTGGTGCCACCACGGCACCGGCGACCGCTGCACCCGCGACCGAGCCGCCGGCGAGCGAGGCTGCCAGTGAAGCTCCTGCGAGCGAGGCCCCGATCGCCGGCGGCCTGCTCGAGAAGGTGCTCACGGCCGGCAAGATCGTGATGTCGACCGACCCGCAGTACCCGCCGCAGAGCTCGCTCAAGAGCGACGGGACGTTCGAGGGCTACGACATCGACGTCGGCAACGAGATCGCGAAGCGCCTCGGCGTCGAGATCGCGTACGAGACGCCAGACTGGAACCTCATCACCGCCGGTTCCTGGGGCGGCCGCTGGGACTTCAGCGTCGGCTCGATGACGATCACGACACCGCGTGAGCAGGTGCTCGCCTTCAGCCAGCCGTACTACTACACGCCCGCCCAGATCGCCGCGTCGACGGACTCGGGGATCACGACCCTCGACGGGCTCGCGGGCAAGACGATCTGCGTCGGCGAGGCCACGACCTACTTCGACTGGATGTCCGGCACGCTCGACCTCGGGACCTATACGCCGACGGCCACGCCGCCGGACGGCTCCCAGGTCACGACCCTGTCCACGGACCGCCTGTGCGCCGAGACGTGGAAGGCCGGCCGCAAGGACTTCGAGGGCTGGCTCAGCTCGTCCACGACGGTCGACGCGGCCATCGCCGACGGGCTGCCGCTGGTCAAGGTCGGCGACCCGGTGTTCTCCGAGCCGCTCGGCGTCGCCTTCGACAAGAGCGGCCCCGATCCGACGGACATGGTCACGAGGGTGAACGCCATCCTCGACGAGATGAAGGCCGACGGGACGCTCAAGGGGTTCTCCGAGAAGTGGTTCGGCGTCGACCTCACGGTTGACCCGTCCGGCTGAAGGCTGCAAGGTTCAACCCCAACGGGGGCGTCCAGACGGGCGCCCCCGTTCTCGTAGGGACGGGAGAGTGCAGTGACGGCATCGAGCGGGGCGCTGCGCGCGCCGGACGGCAGCGGTCCTGCCGCCTCCACACCCCCGATCGTCGAGGCGATCGCCGCCCAACGCGGCCGGCAGCGACGGACGTTCCGCATCGTCTTCGTGATCACGTGGCTGATCGTGATCGGCGGCGCGATCGGAGCCCTCGTCGCGGCCGGCGCCATCGACTTCGCGTTCATGGGGGAGTGGACGCCGTACATCATCGGCGGCGTCACGACCACGCTCTACGTGGCGGTGATCTCGATCTCGATCGCGATCATGTTCGCGGTCCTGGGCGCGCTCGGGCGCCTCAGCTCCCAGCCGGTGCTGTACTCGATCGCCACCCTGTATGTGTCGCTCGTGCGCGGGACGCCGCTGCTCGTCCAGATCCTGTTCATCTACCTCGCGCTGCCCCAGGTCCTCCCGATGGTGTCCGACGTGCCCAAGGAGGTGCTCGGGATCTTCGCCCTGTCGTTCAATTACGGGGCGTACATGACCGAGACGTTCCGGGCGGGGATCCAGGCGGTGCCGCGCGGCCAGACCGAGGCCGCCCAGGCCCTGGGCATGCCGGGGCAGATCCGGATGCGCCGGATCATCCTCCCGCAGGCGATCCGGATCATCACCCCGGCCATCGGCAACGAGTTCATCTCGATGATCAAGGACTCGTCGCTGGTGTCCGTGATCGGCGTCGCGGAGCTCCTGTGGCGCGCCCAGCGCGTGGGCCAGTCCAACTTCCGCGCACTCGAGACCCTCATGGTGGCGGCGGCCATCTACTGGGCGCTCACCATCGTCCTCTCGCTCGTCCAGGACCGCCTCGAGAAGCGGATGGCCGAGAGCGACCGGCGGATCTGAGGAGACGGGCGATGACGACCAACACCACCGACCCGTACGCCGACGTCCGCGATCCGTTCGCGGAGCCCGGCGCGCTGACGCCGACGGGCGCGACGCCGATCGTGCGGACCATGGCGCTCGAGAAGTTCTTCGGCACGAACCACGTCCTGCGCGGGGTGACCCTCGAGGTCTACCCGCGCGAGACGATCTGCCTCATCGGCCGGTCGGGCTCCGGCAAGAGCACGCTGCTGCGCTGCATCAACTTCCTCGAGGAGCCCACCATGGGCGCGATCGAGGTGGACGGCGTCCGGGTCGACGCGGATCCCCTGCCACTCGCGCGACCGCTCGCACCGCGAGCAGATCCGGCAGATCCGGATGCGCGCCCAGATGGTGTTCCAGGAGTTCAACCTGTTCCCGCACCTCAAGGTCATCGACAACCTCATCGAGGCACCGGTGCGGGTGAAGGGCGTCTCGCAGCGACGAGGCCATCGCCACCGCCGAGAAGTACCTCGACAAGGTGGGCCTCTCCGAGAAGCGCGACGAGTACCCGGCCCGCCTGTCCGGCGGCCAGAAGCAGCGCGTCGCGATCGCGCGGGCGCTGACGATGGAGCCCAAGGTGCTCCTGTTCGACGAGCCGACGTCCGCCCTCGACCCGACGCTCGTCGGCGAGGTGCTCAACGTCATGGAGGAGCTTGCCCACGAGGGCGCGACGATGATCGTGGTCACCCACGAGATGGCGTTCGCCCGCGAGGCCGCGGACCGCGTCTACTTCATCGAGGAGGGCGTCTTCCTCGAGGTCGGCCCGCCCGAGCAGCGTCATCGACAACCCGCAGGACCCGCGGACGCGGGAGTTCCTCGCCCGGACGCTCGGGACGGCGCACGTCCACCAGGGCGGCGAGGTCCACCAGCCCGAGGATGACCTGCACCTCCACGCCGACGAGGGCCCGGCACCGGCCACCCGGACGTCCCGCTGCCGAAGCACGATCACCTCTGACAGCCTGCGGTCCGGGCGGCGGCGCGCGCGCCGGACCGCGTATCATCGACGCATGGCCTCGCTGACCCGCGCCGACGTCGAGCACGTCGCCCATCTCGCCCGCCTCGGGCTCACCGACGACGAGCTCGCGCGGCTCGAGGGGCAGCTCAACCACATCCTCGAGCAGTACGCGAAGC
Source organism: uncultured Chloroflexia bacterium (assembly GCA_963715245.1). GTDB lineage: Bacteria > Chloroflexota > Limnocylindria > Limnocylindrales > CSP1-4 > CAIXZV01. The sequence continues at coordinate 624,292 of CAVQRM010000006.1, read as the reverse complement.
TCGCCGAGCTGGACACGGACGCGATCCCGCCGACGGCCCAGACGATCGAGCTCGAGAACATCCTGCGCGAGGACGTCGCCCGGCCGTCGATGCCGGTCGAGGACGTGCTCGCCAACGCGCCCGAGCGCGACGGCGACTTCTTCGTCGTCCCGGCGATCCTGGGCGGCGACTGAGGCCATGACGACGCCGGGAGAGGCGCTGACCGAGGCGTTCGCGCACGAGCTCGCCGCGCGGCTGCGGGCGGGCGACGTCGTCGTCGCGCGAGATCACCGCCGCGCACCTCGAGCGCGCGCATCGCACCGACCGCGCGCTCCACGCCTGGCTCACGCTCGACGACGACCGGGCGCTCGCCGAGGCCGACGCGGCCGACGCACGGCTCGCGGCCGCCCGCGGTGAGGGCGACGGCGCCCTCGAGCGCCTCCACCCGCTGCTCGGCGTCCCGGTCGCGCTCAAGGACCTCGTCTCGGTCGCCGGCGGGCAGTGCACGGCCGGCTCCCGGATCCTCGAGGGCTACCGCGCCCCGTTCGACGCCCACGTCACGGAGCGGCTGCGAGACGCCGGCGCCGTCATCCTGGGCAAGACGAACATGGACGAGTTCGCGATGGGCTCGTCGACCGAGCACTGCGCGTTCGGGCCGACCGCGAACCCGTGGGACCTCGACCGCGTCCCCGGCGGTTCCTCGGGTGGCTCCGCGGCCGCCGTGGCCGCCTTCCACGCCCCGCTCGCGATCGGCACGGACACCGGCGGCTCGATCCGCCAGCCGGCGGCGCTGTGCGGCATCGTGGGGATCAAGCCGACCTACGGCCGGGTGTCGCCGCTACGGGATCGTCGCGTTCGCGAGCTCGCTCGACCAGATCGGGCCGTTCGCGCGGGACGCGCGCGACGCCGCGGCCCTGCTCCACGCGGTCTCCGGCCGCGACGAGCGCGACTCGACGTCCGCGCCGGTCCCCGTCCCCGACGACCTGCTCAGCCTGCCGGCCTCGGACGACGAGGCCGCGTCGTGGCTGCGCGGGCAAGCGCTTCGGGCTGCCCCGCGAGTACTTCGTCGAGGGCATGGAGCCGGGTGTCGAGGCGAGGGTCCGCGAGGCGGTGGCGCCGCTCGAGGCGGCCGGCGCGAGGGTCGAGGAGGTCAGCCTCCCGCACACCGACTACGGGCTCGCGACGTACTACATCGTCGCGCCGGCCGAGGCGTCCTCGAACCTCGCCCGCTACGACGGCGTCCGCTACGGCTACAGCGTCCGCGGCGGCGACGACTACCTCGCGAACTACCTCGCGACCCGCGGCCAGGGGTTCGGGGCGGAGGTCAAGCGCCGGATCATGCTGGGCACGTACGCGCTGTCGGCCGGGCTACTACGACGCGTTCTACCTCAAGGCGCAGAAGATCCGGACGCTCATCAAGCGCGACTTCGACCTGCTGTGGGAGGCGGGCTTCGACGCGCTCGTGGCCCCGACCTCGCCGGACGTCGCGTTCCGCTTCGGGGAGAAGCTCGCGGACCCGGTGAAGATGTACCTCTCCGACGCCTGCACGCTGCCCGTGAACATGGCCGGGCTGCCAGGGATCTCCGTCCCGTGCGGGCTGTCCGAGGGGCTGCCGGTGGGCCTGCAGATCATCGGGGCGCCATGGTCCGAGGACGTCCTGTTCCGGGCCGCCCGTGCGTACGAGGGGGTCACCGCCGACGCGCGCGTGGCGACGGGTGCGGCCGCACGCGCTGGCGACGCTCGAGGACCCGTCGATCCCGCCCCCGGCCGAGCGGATCGCCGCCGCCTGACCCGCCTGGCGGCGTCCCGGGCCGGCCGCCGTGCCGGAACGGGAGGATCGGCCCTCGCGCGGGCTCATCAGCGCCGCCACCATCGCCCGTCGGAGGTACACGGGATGCTGAAGCGTGTCGTCATCGGGTCGCTCGTCGCCGCGACGAGCTGGTACGCGTTCTACCGCGCGACGCGGTGGTGCGCGGCGTGGGGCGTTGATCCACGCGAGGCCGGGAAGGCGCTGCCCGGCGACGACCTCCTGCCGGCGCCCACCTCGGTCGACACCCGGGGCATCTCGATCGCGGCCCCGCCCGAGGCTGTGTGGCCGTGGCTCCCGCAGATGGGCTACGGGCGCGGCGGCTGGTACAGCTACGACGTCATTGACATGCGCGGCAAGAGCGCGGACACGATCGTCCCGGAGCTCCAGGGGCTGGCGGTGGGCGACATGGTCCCGACCGATCCCGACGGCGGGTTCATCGTCCGCTCGATCGACCCCGGGCGGTCGCTCGTCCTCGGCGTCGACGAGGCCGTCCTCGCCCAGCGCCGGTCGGAGGCGCTCGAGAAGGTGCCGGCCGGCCTCGCGGCCTCCGGGAAGCTGCTCGAGACGTCCGTGCCGCCGAAGTTCGCGGCATCGTGGGCCTTCGTCGTGGAGCCCGACGGCGCCGGCGGCACGCGGCTCATCGAGCGCTTCCGGGCCTGGTTCGGTGACGCAACCGCCGGGTCACGCCTTGCCGGGCCGTTCATGGGCTTCGGCGTGTTCGTGATGATGCGCCGCCAGATGCTCGGGATCCGCGAGCGGGCGGAGCGGCTCGCGAGTGCGGGCTCGCAACCGCCGCCCGTGGCCGTGATGGAGCCGTCGCCGGACGCGGACCCGATCGCGGTGCCGATGCCGTAGGCTTTCGGGCCATGACCTCCGAGATCACCTCCCGCGCCCCGCTCGCCGAGCGCGCCCTCAGCCAGCGCGTGCGCGCCGTCCCGCCGTCGGGCATCCGCCGCTTCTTCGACATCCTCGCGACGATGGACGACGTCATCAGCCTCGGAGTGGGGGAGCCCGACTTCGACACCCCGCGCGAGATCGTCGAGGCGGGCGTCGAGAGCCTCCGCGAGGGCCGGACGCACTACACGAGCAACTTCGGGACGATCGAGCTCCGGCGGGCGCTCTCGCGACCACCTGGAGCGACTGTACGGCGTCCACTACGACCCGGCGAACGAGATCCTCGTCACCGTCGGCGCGTCCGAGGCCGTGGACCTGGCGCTGCGCGCGACCTGCGATCCCGGCGACGAGGTCATCCTCCACGAGCCGTCCTACGTCGCCTACGTCCCGGCGATCGTGTTCGCCGGCGGACGGTCGTCCGCCGTCGCGACCCGGTTCGAGGACGACTTCGCGCTCGACCCGGCGGCCGTCGAGGCCGCCGATCACGCCGCGGACCAAGGCGCTGTTCCTCGGCTATCCGGCGAACCCGACCGGCGCGGTCCTCGACGACGCGTCCAGGACGAGCTCGCGCGGATCGCCCGCGACCACGACCTGCTCGTGTACAGCGACGAGATCTACGACCGCCTGGCGTACGGGACGTACCGCCACCGCGCGTTCAGCTCGCTGCCGGGGATGCGCGAGCGGACGATCCTGATGGGCGGCTTCTCGAAGGCCTACGCGATGACCGGCTGGCGGGTCGGCTACGATGTGCGCTCCGGCGGACGATCCTCGAGGGGATCGTCAAGGTCCACCAGTACGGGATCATGTCCGCGCCGACCGTCGGCCCAGGATGCCGCGCTCGTCGCGCTCCAGGACGGCGAGCCCGCCGTCGAGGCGATGCGCGCCGAGTACGACCGCCGCCGGCGCCTCCTCGTGGACGGCCTCAACCCGCTGGGCCTCCAGACGTTCGAGCCGCGGGGCGCGTTCTACGCCTTCCCGCGGATCACCTCGACGGGCCTGACCTCGGACGAGTTCGCCGAGCGCCTGCTGCGCGAGGAGCGGGTCGCGGTCGTGCCCGGGAACGCCTTCGGGCCGTCCGGCGAGGGGCACGTGCGGATGTGCTATGCCACCTCGTACGAGCAGCTCGAGGAGGCCGCTGCGCCGCATCGGCCGCTTCGTCGACCGGGTCCGCTACTAGGCCGGGCGCGCGGCTCGCCGCTGACCGGGCCGGCACGCCGCCGAGGTCACGCCTGAGCCGTCCGTCGAGCGTGTGCCCGACCCCGTCCCGGAGACCGCCGGGCCGGCAACGGAGCCGGTGGTAGAGCCTGCTTCGGAGCCCGCGGCGGAGCCGACGCCGGCAAGGAGCCGGCTCCCGTCGAGGAGCCGATCACCGCCGAGCCGTCCACGGCGATCCCGACGGAACCTGTCGAGACCGCACCAGTGCCGGCCGAGGGCGCCCCCGAGTACCTCGGGACGATCGAGACGACGACCACGCTTGTCGTCGAGCCCGCCGAGGTGATGCCCGGTGAGAGCGTGACCTTGACCGCGACCGTGGTCCCGAACCCGGCGTGCGGCAGCGTGACCTTTACCCACAACGCGACCCCCATCGAGGTCGCGCTCGATGGGAACGGTCAGGCTCGAACGACCGTCTCGACGGTTGTCGGCACGGCGGCTGTGACCGCGGCGTTCCTTGGCTGCGGCGACTACAGCTCGAGCATCGGCATGGCCGACGTCGTCGCGCGCTACCCGAGCGAGGCCTACCTCGAGTCGAGCCACGAGACCGCGGTCCAGTACGACGAGACCGTCACGCTAACCGGCTACGTCTGGGGCCCCGACCCCGACCGGAGCGTCACGTTCGCGAGGCTCGGAGCGGCAACCCGGTCAGCCTCGGCACGGCCGCGTCGACGGCATGGCGACGCTCGAGCGTGACGACTTCCCCGTGGGTTCCTATGAGGTCGTCTCAGCTTCCCCGGTGACGCACTGCTCCAGCCGTCCGGAGCGATCCATCCACGATCACGGCGACACGTCGGTCCGGGTCAGCGTGGGCGTCCAGTCGCGCCTGCCCGATCCGGGACAACTACGACACGGACCAGGTCCGCGGGAGGACCCTCGAGCGCCGTCACGATCCGGACTACAACAGCAACAACACCCGCGTGAAGTCCTGGGTGCTGGCACGAACGGCACCTACCGCGACGACGGCAGCAACAGGCAGGTTCGCCCGGGTGCGGGGGTGCCAATGGCCCCTACCCGGGCGAGGGCCTTCGGCGCACGATCCGGCCAGCCGGGGCGCGCCCGCGGGCGGGCCGCCGCACCCGGGGGCATGATCGAAGGTGCGCCATGACTCGAGCGCTCGTCGTCCATCACGACATCGACCTGGCGGACCAGGAGGTCGAATCGCTGCGGCGATTCGGCTACCAGGTGGAGCAGTGCAGCGGGCCGACCGCGAACACGTGCCCGGTCCTCAACGGCGGCGCGTGCGCGCTCGCGGAGGATTCCGACGTCCTCGTCTACGACGCCTTCGCGAGCGGTGACATCGACGGTTCCGGGGAGCTCATCGAGGCGCTCCGGCGGGTTCATCCGACGGTGCCGATCGTGCTGACGGTCCCGGGCATCGGCATGTCGTGGGAGGACTCCGAGCGATCGCGGTGTCGTCGAGCTGCAGGGCCAGCCGACCGGCGCCCGGCTCCACGAGGCGATCCAGCGGGCGATCGAGACAGTCAGGGAGCCAGCAGGCGGCTGACGGCGACCAGCCCCAGGGGCCAGCTCCCGCCTCGCGGACTCGGCTCGGACGCCCGCGCCGTCGCGAGGCGGTATGCGAAACTTGGCCGCGATGCTTGCCGCGGTCCTCGTCGTCTCCGGGCTCGTCGCCGTCGCGTACGGATCGTGGCGCGGGTACGTCGCGGCGCGCAGCGCAATGCTCCCGCTGCTCCGCGAGGGCGACCCCACCCGCACGCTTGTCGAAGCCGGTCGACCGCTGCACGCGCGAACCCGTGTCCGCCTCGCCGTCCGGCACGTCCTGCTGGCGGTCGGTTGGCTGACGGTCGCGATGTACGGGCTGTATCTCGCGACCGTGGGCACGGCGGTGGGCGCATGACGGCGACCGCGGACCGCGTCGCGACCGTCATGGAGCGCTACGAGGCCGTCATCGGCATCGAGATCCACTGCCAGCTGCAGACGGCGTCAAAGATGTTCTGCGGCTGCGCCAACAGCGTACGCGGACGCCGCCCCGAACACCCACGTCTGCCCGGTCTGCCTCGCGCTGCCCGGCGTGCTCCCGGTGATCAACCGGCGGGCGGTGGAGTTCGTCATCGCGACCGGGCTCGCGATCGAGGCGGCACATCCCCGAACGGACCCAGTGGGAGCGCAAGAACTACTTCTACCCGGACCTGCCCAAGGGCTACCAGATCAGCCAGTACGCGATCCCGCTCGCGTCGACGGGCGGCTCGTGATCGAGACCTCGGATGGCCCGTTCGTCGTCCCGATCACGCGCGCGCACCTCGAGGAGGACACGGCCAAGCTCGTCCACGCGGACGTGGCGGGCGCGACCGGTGGTCGGGCGTCGCTGGTGGACTTCAACCGCTCCGGCGCGCCGCTGATGGAGATCGTGACCGAGCCCGACATCCGGACCGCGGAGCAGGCCCGCCGGTACGCGGAGGAGCTCCAGCTGCTGCTGCGGGCGATCGGCGCGTCGGACGCGGACATGGAGCGCGGCCAGATGCGCGTCGAGGCGAACGTCTCGCTGCGGCCGCGGGGGACGGAGGCGTTCGGGACGCGGGTCGAGGTCAAGAACATGAACTCGTTCCGCTCGGTGGAGCGGGCGATCGCGCTTCGAGATCGAGCGCCAGGCGCGGGCCCTCGATGCCGGCGAGCCGCTCGTGATGGAGACCCGCGGCTGGGACGACGGGAGGCAGGCGACGTACCGGATGCGGGCCAAGGAGACATCCGAGGACTACCGCTACTTCCCGGAGCCGGACCTGCCGCCGCTCCACGTGGACGCCGCCTGGATCGCCGAGGTCCGCGACGCGCTGCCGGAGCTGCCGGCGGCGCGCCGGGCGCGGTACGAGGCACTGGGGCTGTCCGCCTACGACGCCGCGGTCCTCGTCGCCGATCCCGCGATGACGACCGCGTTCGAGGCGATCGCCGCCGTCCGGCACCGTGCCCCCGAAGGAGCTCTCCAACTTCGTCACCGGCGCGCACGCTCGCTCGGCGAAGGCATCGGGGCTCAACGCCGACGGGACGGCTGGCGCGTCCAGGCCCGCCGACATCGCCGCGCTGCTGACCGCGATCGTGGACGGCGCGGTCTCGCGACCCGTGGGTCGGGACCTGCTCGACCGGCACCTGGCCGACGGGACGCCCGCCGAGGAGCTGCTCGCCGGAGCCGGCCCGGGGCCGATCTCGGACGACGCCGCGCTGCTGGAGCACATCGATGCCGTCATCGCGGCAAACCCGAAGGCCGTCGACGACTATCGTGCCGGCAAGCCCGTGACGGGCTTCTTCGTCGGCCGGGTCATGAAGGCGACGGCAGGTGCCGCCGACGCCGCGAAGGTCACCGCGCTCGTCCGCGAGCGACTCGACGCCGGAGGCTGAACCGATGGGTCCCCTGAACCTCGTGCTCCTCGTCGCCGGCGCCGCGCTGATCGTCGTCGGCGTCGTGCGGGCCCGCACGCCGTACCGCCGCTACATGGCGCTCAAGGACCAGGACGCGAACATCGCCCGGTACGAGGCAGTGGCGGGGCGGGGTCCGCAACGACGACAAGACCGGCGCCTCGGTCGCGATGCAGGTCCTCCGGCGTCAGGCCCAGATCGGCGGTGCGGATCGTGATCGCCGGGATCGTGCTCGTCGTGGTCGCCGTTCCTGATCGGCTAGGGTCCGGGCTCGCGGCCGGCCCGACGGGTCGCGCGAGGATGAGGTCGCGCTGCACGAGGCCGCCGATCTCGAACGCTTGCGCGCCGATCTCGGTGAAGCCCATCCGCGCGTAGAACGCCGGGCGGCCTCGTTCCGGTCCGCACACGCCCGAGCCACATCGTCTCGCGGCCCATGGCGGCAGCCGTCCGCAGGGCGGTCTCGAGCAGTCGGCGACCGAGGCCGCCGCCCGTCGCGGAGCGCTCGACGTAGATCCGCTCGAGCTCGATCGGCGCCGCCGTCACGACGGGACTCGGGCCGTCGCGCAGCTTGTCGTAGCCGACCGCGACGCCGTCGCGCTCCACCAGGAAGTGCACGTTGCGCGGGTCGCGCAGCTCGTCCCGGAGGCGCGCGAGCGTGAACGTGTCCGCGATGTACGCCTCGAGCGGCTCGACGGGCATGAGCCCTCGATAGGTGTCCCGGAACGTCCGCGCCCCGAGGTCCACGAGTGCGGGTGCGTCATCCGGTCCGGCGACCCGGATCTGCGCCTCGTCCACGGCGGGGAGCGTAGCAGCGCGTGCCGCGCCGTCAACGGCTCGCGACGGCCGCCGCGTCCGCTGCGCGCAGCGCCTCGTGGGCCTCGTCGCCGTAGGCGTCGTCCGGAAGCGGTCGCCGCCACGCGGTCGCCGCCGCGCCGGGAACCGCTCCAGCCTCGATCGCGCGGGTGACGTCCCGCGTCCGCCGCCACTCGGCGAGGAAGCCCGCGACGAAGGCGTCGCCACAGCCGACCGTGGTGCCCGCGACGGGCACCGGGATCACCGGGACGAAAGCATCGCCGCCACCGTCCTCCCGGCCGTCGAACACCGCGACGCCCTGGGAGCCGAACGTCACGACGATGAGCCGGCCGCAGGTCGTGCGCCGCGTCCCGGATCGCCGCCACCTCGGGATCGTCGGGCGCCCCGGGCCAGCCGACGAAGCCCGAGGTCCACGGCCCGCATCGTCTCCGCGCAGCCGCTCGACGGTGTAGTGGCGGAAGCCGAGGAAGTCGGCGCTGACCTCGAGGTCCGCTAGAGACGCCCGGCGCCGGCCAGCCGCTCCGAGCTCCCGGATCGCGCCCTCGACGAGGACGAGGTGGAGGCGGCGCCCGGCCGCGATCGCCCGCTCCTCGGCCGGCGTCAGCGCGTAGGTCGCCCAGACGCCCTCGACGAAGTTGTCCATGTAGGGCTGGAGGTCGGGCCGGATGACGATGTCGATCGAAGCCGACGCGCCCGGCCGCCACGAGCTCGGGCGTGATGCGGGATCGCATGCCGTGCGAGGAACGCCTACGAACACCTCCGGCCGATCGTCGCCGACGCGGGTGAGCAGGTGGCACGGCGTCCGTCGCGGCGCGCAGGTGCCAGGCCATGTTGAGCACGCCGCCACCGGGCAGCACGAGGTCCCGCCCGAGGTAGATGTCGAGGCTCGCGGGCGCCCAGGAGCAGCGACACGGATCGTCGTCGCGCGTGCGATGCCACCTGGCTCACAGCCCCGCGAGCGGTGCCGACCGGCCCGTCGCCGAGCGCGAGGAAGCGGTCGTAGCGGACCTCGATCACCTTGCTGATCTGCCAGAACGCCTCCACGGACAGGTGTCCGCAGCCCTCGACGTGATACCACTCGGTCGCGGCTCGGGGATCGCGGTGATCAGCGCCGGGTCGTGGACGGGCACGACGGCCGGGTTGAGCACGTAGCCCGGCGAGAGTCGGATCGCGGATCTGCAGCAGGTGGGCACCCGCGGAAGCCGCGGGCACGCGGCACCCGGTGCGCGAGCCCGGTCCCCAGGTCGACGAGATCGACGCGTCGCCGGCGGGCGTGTCGGTCACCTCGGGCCAGGCCGGGTCGTCCACGAGCTCCGGCGATCACGCGCCGGACGGAGATGTCCTGGTAGTGGTTCATGGCCGTGTGCGGCTGGTCGTAGTCGCTGTCGTAGACGTTCTCGACCTGGTCGTCGTACACGTTGCCGCAGGTCGTCGACGAGGAAGCGGACGAGCGCCGGCCGGTCGCGCAGGAACCGCTCGTAGGCCTCCTCGTACTCGAGCGATCGCCACGACCGAGCGAGACGATCCGGCCGCGCACGATGTGCGCCGATGCGCCAGCCGTCGGCGCCGAACCTGCCGTCGAGGACCTCGCGGCGCGTGCTTCGACTCGCCGGCGAAGCCCGGCACGCCCGACGGGGATCCAGACCTCGGCCGAGGTCGGCGGCCGCCTCGGCCCGCAGCGTCGTCCACCAGTCCGTGTAGTCCATGGCGCAAGCGTACGTCGCCGGGCGGCTGGGCGCGCGTCCTCGCGCGGACGACCAGCCACCCTAGACTGGACCCCGACCAGCAGCGACACAGGCCGAGGAGAGGACGGGCATGCGGCGAGCGGACGGACGGCACGGGCTTCGCCACGCGGGCGATCCACGCGGGCGAGCGGCCGGATCCCGACCACCCACGCCCACAACACGCCGATCTACGCGACGGCCACGTTCGCCTTCGACACCGCGGCCGAGAAGGAGGACGGCGGTCGACGCGGCCCTGGAGTGGGACCCGACCTCGTACTTCTACTCGCGGACCGGCAACCCCACGAACCGCGCGCTCGAGGAGAAGATCGCCTCGCTCGAGGGGGCCGAGGACGCGGTCGTCGCGGCGTCGGGGATGGCGTCCGTGGCGGCCACGCTGTTCGCGCACCTCGACGCAGGGCGACCACATCGTCGTGGGCGACGAGCTGTTCGCGATCACCGTCGTCCTGTGGCAGGAGGACCTGCCGCGCCGCGGCATCGACGTCACGGCAGTCGACATGACCGACCTCGCCGCGATCGAGGCCGCGATCACGCCGACGGACGAGGCTCCTGTTCGTGGAGACGTCCACCAACCCGCGCCTGCGAATCGCGGACCTGGACGCGATCGCCGCGCTCGGCGCACCGGCACGGCCTGCTCGTCGTGGCCGACAACACGTTCCTGGGACCTGCGCTGCTTCGACCGCTCGAGCACGGCGCCGACCTCGTCGCTCCACGCGGCCACGAAGTACCTCTCGGGCCACGGCGACGCGGTCTCGCGGCGTCGTCTCGGGCCCCAAGCGCCTGCTCGACCCGATCCGCAAGCAGACCGACACGTTCGGCCAGGCGGCGAGCCCGTTCGCGTCGTTCCTGGTCCTGCGGGGCGTGCGGACGCTGCCGCTGCGCTCCGAGGCCGCCTCGGCGAACGCCGCCCGGCTCGCCGCGTTCCTCGAGGCGGACGAGCGCGTCGAGTGGGTCCGCTACCCGGGCCTCGCGTCGCACCCGGACCACGCCGTGGCGCAGGCGCCTGCTCGGCGACCGGTTCGGGGCGATGGTCACGTTCAAGCCCCGCGGCGGGCTCGACGGCATGGCCGCCTTCACCGACCACCTGCGGCTGTGCGACATCGGCGTGAGCCTGGGCGACGTGTTCACGCTCGTCTATCCGCGGCCGAAGGACGGCGGCATCGTCCGCGTCTCGGTGGGCTGCGAGGACGTCGAGGACCTGCTCGAGGACTTCGCGCTCGGGCTCTCGTTCGTCCAGTAGCGGTCGTCCAGGATGCGTCGTCCGACAAGGCGGCGCCCGGGCGGGTTCGCGGGGCCGGGTCCTACCCGCGTCCGAGCGCGGCGGCGGCTTTCATCGCCGCGCCGATCGTCATGTCAACGCGGCGCGTCACCTCGTCCTCGGACGGCCGGAACCACGTGTCGCCGCCGATCGCGTGGACCGCCTGGTCGAGCGCCGAATCGACGATCACGTCGGACACGGTCAGGATCGAGCCCGCGCGCACGGGGCGACCCTTCGCGCGCTCCCGCATCGCGAGCAGGTACACGGCCGCCGTCTCCATCTCGGCGGACAGGTAGCCCCGCCGGCCCCAGCGGGCCACGCCGTCCGGGTGCGGGTCGTAGAACACGTCGGACGTCACGACCGGACCCACGTGGGTCACGAGGCCCTCGGCCTCGCGACGCCGCGACGAGCGCCTGGACGACCTCGCAGTCCGCGGTCGGCGCGGTCGGCTCGCCGAACGCCGAGCGTCGCGCCGATCCCCGACAGCGACGCGGCCGACAGCGCGACGATCGCGTCGCCGATCCCGAGCTTGCCGAACCCGCCCGTGGTGCCGACGCGGATGAACGTCGTCACGCCGAGCATCAGCAGCTCCTCCATGACGATCGTCGTCGTCGGGGTGCCCATCATCGTCGTCTGGACCGACACCGGGACGCCGTCGACGCGTGCCCGTGTAGCCCAGCAGCCCGCGGTGCGACGAGACGAGCCGGGATGCCTCGAGGCCGCCGTCGAAGCGGGCGGCGATCCGCGTCGCGCGGTTCGGGTCGCCGGGGAGGAGGACGACGGGGGCGTAGTCGCCGGACTCCCCGGTGAGATGGATCGGGCATCTGGTGGGTCTCCTCGAGGCGCGCGGCCGCGACGGTTGGGCGGGGACTGCGCGCGGTCAGGACCAGTATGTGACGTGCAGCGTGGCCGTCGGGGGCGACGGCGGCAAGCAGGTCGCGTGTCGGGCCGATCGTGATCGACTCGAGGGTGGCGCACCACGGCAAGCCACGCCTCGCGCACCTCGGCATTCCCTGGCCCCAGCGCCGCGAGCGCGACCAGCGCGTCCTGGAGCGGCCCGATCGTCGGGTTGAACGCGACGCTCTCGAGCACGGCGCCTGTCTGCGAGTCGGTCGTCGTCCAGCCGGAGCACGACCGCCGCCGGCGTCCCGGGTGTACGGCGCATGGCTGCGTGCGCCCGCGCGCAGGAGGGCGGCCGGGACATCGCTGGGCGACGAGCCGTCGAGGCGGAGGAGAGGTCGCGGCCATGCCGAGGCCCCCGGCCTCGCGCCCGCCTCGCCGAGGTCCGCGGGCACGAACGGCCACGGGTAGAGGTCCCGCAGCGCCAGGTCGTGCCCGAGCGGGTCGACGATCCGGAGCTCGTCCGCCCATGCCATCTCGGCGAGCACCTGGCGGCAGTGTGCGCACGGCCGCGCCTCGCGGATCGCCAGCGTCGGCGAGCGAGATGGCCCCGCGCCCGCGCCCGCAGCGTGACGAACCCCTCGCCGTGGACGGTCTGGTGGATCGACGCCCCGGGCAACTCGAGGTTGCCGCCCAGGACCAGGTCGCCGCCCGGCGTGCTGCCGACGGCACCCACGCGGTAGCCGGAGATCGACGGCCGGGCGAGCGTCGCGGGCGGTCTCGATAGCGCAGGATCTGCCGCCTCGACGCCGTGCGACCGGAGCCCGAACGCGGCGACAAGCGCCGCGACGTCGTCGGCTGCCACGTACGCGGCGTCGCTCCCACAGGCCGTCAGGCGCAGCACCTCGGCGCCGACCGCGTCGCCGATCCCGTCGGCCAGCGAGGCGAGTCGCGATGCCGCGGCCGCATCGGCCTTGATCGGCGTGACCGGGATCCGGGCGGTCACGGGACGCACCCGTGCCCGTCTCACGTGCCGCCACCAGCCGTCGGTGCTCCACGATCGTGCAGCGGTCCATCACGACGTCCAGGCCCGCCTCGTGTGCGATCCGGGCCGCCTCCGCGTTCGCGATGCCGAGCTGGAGCCAGAGGCACCGGGCACCGACGGCGACGGCCTCACGCGCGTGCTCGACGCACTGGTCGGAACGCCGGAACACGTCCACGAGGGCCACGGGCCCCGTCTCCTGCACGGCGTCGGCGACGGTCGGGTAGCAGCGGCGGCCGAGCACCGACTGTTCGCGCGGGTTCACGGGACGACGTCGTAGCCCGCTGCCAGCAGCGACGCCATGCACCCCGTGCGATGGACGATACGCCCGCGACGAGGCGCCCACCATCGCGATCCGCGGTCGCGAGCGCAGCAGCTCGCGGATCCCCGCGTCATCGAGGAGCGGGATCGGAAACCGGCCCTCCTGCACGGCGATGAGCGTTGCGACCCAGTCGCGTTCGGGGTCCGACTGCACGCTGTGCGATCTCCTGCCCCGCACACTGCTCACGATGCGCAACGTCGCGCTCGGACCATCCAACGTGGTATTGCGCTCTCGCGCTACAGTACGGCGGCCCGGTCCCATGCCGAGGGACTCCGGGATCGCAGGAGGAGTACACGTTGCAGGTCTCACGCAGGCTGATCGCCCTCGGTGCGGCGTCGGCCATCCTATTTGCCGCCTGTGGCGGTAGCGCCGCCACGACGGCCCCGACCACGAGCTCCCGAGTCGATGGCTCCCGAGTCCATGGCCCCCGAGTCCATGGCCCCCGAGTCCATGGCCCCCGACGAGCCCTCAACACGGACTACAAGGCGTGCGTCGCGTTCGACACGGGCGGCCTTGGTGACAAGGGCTTCAACGACCTGGCGAAGAAGGGCCTCGACGACGCGGCCGCGCTCGGATACCAGACCGCCTCCGCCGAGGCGCAGGGCGCCACCGACTACGAGGCCAACATCCAGCGGCTGATCGACCAGGGCTGCCAGACGATCGTCACGGTCGGCTTCCTCCAGGGGTCGGCCACGGCGAAGGCGACCCTCGCCAACCCGGACATCGCGTTCGGGCAGGTTGACGCCACGTGGAACTCGGCGGGCGACGACTTCACCCCCGGCACCGCTGACGATCCGCCTCCGGGCGTGCCCGCGAACTTCACCGGCCTCGACTACCAGGTCGACCAGGCCGCGATGCTCGCCGGCTACCTGGCCGCCAGCTGGAGCAAGTCCGGCAAGGTTGCGACCTACGGCGGACTCGCCTTCCCGGGCGTGACCCGGTTCATGGACGGCTTCTACGCCGGCGTCCAGTACCACAATCAGCAGAAGGGCACCGCGGTCGAGGTTCTCGGCTGGGACGGCTCGCTGGAAGATCCCAGACCACCGGCACGTTCGTCGGCGGCAGTGGCGGCACCGACACCTGGAACGACCCGTCCCAGGGCGAGCAGATCGCCAAGACGTTCCTCGACCAGGGCGTCGACATCGTCCACCCGGTCGCCGGTGAGACCGGCAACGGAACGATCAAGGCGATGGCCGCGGCCGAGAAGTGGGCGATCGGCGTCGACAACGACCAGTACCTCACCATTGGCCCGCCGACGAACGCCGCGATCCTGACGTCGGCCCAGAAGGCGATCGACGTCTCGGTCCTCGACGTGATCAAGAAGACCTCGGGCGGCGATCTCGGTGGCGAGGATTACTCGGCACGCTCGCGAACGCCGGCGTGCTCCTCTCCCCGTACCACGACTTCGACAGCCAGATCTCGGCCGAGACCAAGGCAGAGATCGAGGCCCTGAAGCAGGCCATCGTCGACGGCAGCGTCACGGTCTGCAGCTTCCTCGGCAAGGGCTGCCAGTAGCCCCGGCCGCCACGTAGTGAACAGCGCCGCCCCCGGTCCGCAACGCGAACCGGGGGCGGTTCCCTACATGTCGAGGACTCGCTGATGCGGCTGGAACTCCGCGACATCACGAAACAGTTCCCGGGCGTCCTCGCCAACGACAGGATCTCGATCTCGGCGGACCGCGGCAAGGTGCTGGGCCTGCTGGGCGAGAACGGCGCCGGCAAGTCGACGCTCATGAACATCCTGTCGGGCCTGTACAGGCCCGACTCCGGCCAGATCTTCATCGACGGCGAGGAGCATGTCTTCGAAGATCCCCACGCGGCGATCCACGCCGGCGTCGGGATGGTCCACCAGCACTTCATGCTCGTGCCGGTGTTCGACGTGGTCGAGGCCGTCGCCCTGGGCGACGAGACGGTCACCAACCGGTTCGGGACGTTCGATCGGGCCGCGGCCCGCAAGCGCATCGTCGAGCTGTCCGACCAGTACAAGCTCGATGTCGACCCCGACGCCACGATCGAGGATCTGCCGGTCGGCGTCCGCCAGCGCGTCGAGATCCTCAAGGCGCTCTACCGCCACAGCGACATCCTCGTCCTCGACGAACCCAGCGCCGTGCTCACGCCGTTCGAGACGGAGGAGCTGTTCGGGATCATCCGCTCCCTGACGGCCACCGGCACGACGATCATCTTCATCACCCACAAGCTCAACGAGGTCCTGGAGGTCGCCGACAGCGTCGTCGTGCTGCGCCGGGGCCGCGTTGCCGGCACCGCAGACCCGAAGACCGCGACCCGCCAGGAGCTCGCCAACCTGATGGTCGGTCGCGACGTCGAGCTGATCGTCCCCAAGGGGCCAGCCACGCCCGGTGACGTCGTCCTCAGCCTGCGAGGCGTGCAGGTCCGCGACCACCACCAGGAGTTGACCGTGAACGGCGTCGACCTCGACGTGCGTGCCGGGGAGATCGTGGTCGTCGCCGGCGTCCAGGGCAACGGCCAGACCGAGCTGGTCGAGGCGATCGCCGGCCTCCGATCGTTCGACTCCGGCGAGGCATCAATCGACGGCCGTTCGATCGTGGGCGCCTCGCCGCGCCACGTTTCGGACCTCGGCGTCGCCCACATCCCGGAGGATCGGGGCAGGGACGGCCTGATCGCCACGATGACCGTCGCCGAGAACTACATCCTCGACACGTATCACCGTGAGCCCTACAGCCGGCGTGGGGTCCTCAACCCCGGTGCCGTCCAGGAGCGAGCGGCTGCCGGCGTCAAGGAGTTCGACATCCGGACCCCGTCCATCGAGACCCTCGCCGGTTCGCTGTCAGGTGGCAACCAGCAGAAGGTGGTCGTCGCGCGCGAGTTCTCCGTGCCGGTGAAGCTGGTCCTCGCGGCCCAGCCGACCCGCGGCCTCGACGTCGGATCGATCGAGTACATCCACCGGCGCCTGGTCGAGCAGCGTGACGCGGGGGCGGCCATCCTGATCGTCAGCACCGAGCTCGACGAGGTCCTCGCCGTGGGCGACCGGATCGTGGTCATGTCGAGGGCAGGATCGTCGGCGAGCTCGACGGCGAGGAGGCCACGTACGAGAAGGTCGGCCTGCTGATGGGCGGCGCGGAGTTCGGCGGAGGGGCCGCCGCATGACACGGGCGAAGACGCTGGCGCGCAGGGCTTCATCCCGCTGCTCGCCGTGTCTCACGGCGTTCCTGGTCGGCGCCGTCGTCATCATCCTCACGGACTTCGTGAGCCTCGCCCTGCTGCCGGCACGGACCCGCTGGGCGCGATCGGCGGTGCCGTCGGCGGTGTCGGCAACGGCTACGGCGCGATGCTCATCGGCGCCTTCGGCGACCCGGCCAAGATCATCGCGGCCCTCGAGATCCGAACATCAACGACATCGCGACCGCCATCCGGCCGCTCACCGAGACGCTCGTCGTCGCGACGCCGCTGATCCTCGCCGGCCTGGCCGTAGCGATCTCGTTCCGCGCCGGCATGTTCAACATCGGCGTCGATGGCCAGCTCGTTCATCGGAGCCATGCGGTGCGACGATCACGGCGATCGTCCTCCAGGGCCAGGTGCCGGCTGCCGTGATCCTGCTCATCTCGATCGCGGCCGGGGTGCTGTCCGGCGCCGTTCTGGGGCTTCATCCCGGGATTCCTGAAGGCGCGGACGGGTGCGCACGAGGTCATCACGACCATCATGCTCAACTACGTCGCCGCGCAGGTCGTCCTCTTCGGCCTGCGCTCGCCGACGTTGCGGGCCCCCGGCAGCACGGCGCCGATCTCGAAGTCCGATGTCCGACTTCGTGCGACATCCCGCTTATCCTCGACCTGCCGGCGATCCGCCTTGCACTACGGGTTCGTGGTCGCGCTGCTCATGGCCGGGGTGGTGTCGCTGGTTCCTGTTCAAGACGACCAAGGGCTACGAGCTGCCGTGCCTGCGGGCTTCAACCTCGACGGCCGCTCGGTACGCCGGCATGAGCGCCGGCGGCTCGATCATCCTCGCGATGGTCACTCTCGGGCGCGCTCGCCGGCCTCGGCGGCTCGTTCATGGTGATCCTGGGACCGTCCGCCAGATGTCCATCGACATCAGCTCGGGCTATCGGCTTCAACGCGATCGCCCTCGCGCTCCTCGCGGGCTACCGGCCGGCGGCATCGTGGTGGCGTCACTCCTGTTCGGCGCGCTGAAACCGGCGGCGAGCTGATGCAGGATCCAGACGGGGATCCCGCTCGACCTGCTGGTGTTCATCCAGGCGCTCGTCATCATGTTCGTCGCCGCGCCAGACCTGATCCGGTCCTCTGCCGGATCGAGCCCGACAAGGCGGCTGCGGAGCCGGGTCCCGACGCTGACGGCGGCGCCGCATGACGGCCACGGTGAGGCCGCGGTCCACGAGCGCGGAGGTCTCGCCGCCCGGCGCGCGACGCAGGGACGCCCGCATCCGGGCCCTGGCCTTCGCGGCGTTCGGGCTCCTGGCGATCTACCTCGGCGATCAGGGCGCGGGAACGCCCGCCACCTTCTCGTTCTGGATCACCGAGCAGGGCGGCGAGAGCCGTCATGCTCGAGACGTCGGTCACGTCCTGTGGATCGTCGCCGGCGTCGTGACGGTGTTCGTCGCCGTGCTCCAGCTCGTGCGCGGAGCATCGCTTCCCGTGGCGGCCCTGGCTCCTGCTCCTCGTCTGGCCGTTCTGGGTGGTCGCGGTGCTCGCGCGCTGTCCTCGACGGCACGCCCGCGAACCTGACCGGCGTCCTCGGCGGCACCCTCGAGCTGGCCGTCCCGATCGCGCTCGGCGCACTTGCCGGGCATCATCTCCGAGCGCAGCGGCATGCTCAACATCGCCATCGAGGGCAAGATGCTGATCGGGGCATGCGTCGCCTCGGTAGCGGCCAGCACTCGCGATGCTGGTCAGCGGCGAGCCGCCCTCGTGGCGCCGTCGGTGATCGGCGTGATCTCGCGGCGATGCTCGTTGCCGGGGCGGTCGGGGTGCTCCTTGCGTGGCTGGGCATCCGCTGGAAGGTGGACCAGATCATCGCCGGCATCGTCATCAACATCGGCGCGGTCGGGATCACCAACTTCCTGTTCCTGCGCGTGCTGACGCCAAGAACACGCAGTTCAACACCCCGCCCACCGTCGAGTCGCTGCAAGCCTCCCGCTGCTGTCCGACATCCCGGTCCTCGGCCCGATCCTGTTCTCGGCGAACGCCCTACCTGTACTACGCTGATGTACGTGATGGTGGGGTGCTCGCCTACTTCCTGTTCCGGACCCGGTGGGGCCTGCGGCTGCGGGCCTCCGGCGAGAAGCCGTCGGCGGCCGGGACGGTCGGCATCGACGTGATCAAGATCCGCTACCGGGCGCTGCTCATCGCCGGCCTCATGGCGGGCATGGCCGGCTCCTCGCTGCAGCCTCGCGTCGCCGGCAACTTCCAGATGGAGATGATCGCCGGCAAGGGCTTCATCGCCCTCGCCGCGATGATCTTCGGGGCCTGGCACCCGATCTACGCGCTTCGGCGCGGCGATGGTGTTCGGCGTTCGCGGACACGACGCAGACCCTCCTCGCGATCCTCGGCGTGAACGTGCCGCCGCAGCTGCTCAACAGCGTCCCGTACGTCGTGACCATCGTCGTGGTCGCCGGCGTCGTCGGGCGCGTTCGCGGTCCGGCGGCCGCCGGGCAGCCGTACGAGCAGGGCTGAGCGGCCGGTTGCCGCGTGAGCGCCGGCTACAACGTGGACGAGTGGGGACCGGTTCACGCCGTCCCCACCTACCACAGGGCCGGGCGCGGGGAGCGCACGGCGCCGTTCGGGACCGCGGACCGTCCGATCCCGCTGATCATCGACAGCGACCCGGGCCTGGACGACGCGCTGGCGATCGGCCTCGCCGCGGCATCAGCCCGGAGATCCGGCTGCTGGCGGTGACCACGGTCGGTGGCAACGCGGACGTCAGCCGCTGCACCGAGAACGCGCTCCGGCTGCTGCACGCCTACGGCCGGGATGACGTGCCGGTCGCCGAGGGTGCCGCGGGCGCGCTCGCTGGGCTCGATCGTGCGGGCCACCGAGGTCCACGGCGCGAGCGGCATCGGTGAGGCGCGGCTCGAGCCCGCGCCGAACGACGCCCTGCCCGAAGGCGCCGTGGCGCTCATGGCCCGCCTGATCGACGGCGAGCCCGGAGCCGGTGGCGATCGCCCCGATCGGGCCGCTCACGAACATCGCGCTCCTGCTGCGGCTCCACCCGCACCTGGCGCCGAGCGCATCTCGCACATCTGCCTCATGGGCGGCTCGATCGGGGAGGGGAACACGACGGCCTCGGCCGAGTTCAACATCATCGCGGACCCCGAGGCCGCGGACGTCGTCTTCCGGTCCGGGGTGCCGATCACGATGATCGGCCTCGACGTCACCCACCAGGCGCTGCTCGACCGTGACTCCGCGAAGCGCGTTGCGCGCGATCGGGAACGTCTCCGGCCGGATCGCTGCGGACCTCACGGACTACGCGCTCGACCGGAACCTCGAGTGGTGCGGGTCCACGACGACCGCGATCCACGATGCCGTCGCGATCGCGCACCTCATGGTCCCCGACCTCGTCGCCGTCGCGCCGCTACCACGTCGTCGTGGACACGACGAACGGGCCTGCCCGCGGCCGCACGATCTGCGATGGGCTCCCGTACCGCCTGCGCCGGGACGGACGCGACGCCCAACGCGGACGTCGGCATCGTCATCGACCGCGGCCGGTTCGAGCGCCTGCTGCATCGATGCCTTCGCGAGGCTCCCGTGAGCGACGTCCGGAAGCGAACCCCCGTCATCATCGACTGCGACCCCGGCCACGACGACGCCCTGGCGATCACGCTCGCCCTCGCCCGGCCGGAGCTCGAGGTGCTGGGCATCACCACGGTCGGCGGCAACGCCACCCTCGCGAACACGACGCGCAACGCGCTGCGTGTCCTCGCCCTGCTCGGATCGACCGGATGTGCCGGTGGCCGCCGGGCCGCCCCAGCCGCTCATCCGGCCGCTCGAGACGGCGCCCGAGGTCCACGGGGCGAGCGGGCTCGACGGGGCCGACCTGCCCGAACCGGTCTCCGAGCCGCGCCCCGAGGGTGCCCTCGAGTTCCTGCGGGCGACGCTGGCGGCGGCGCCGGAGCCGGTGACCCTGATCCCGGTCGGGCCGCTGACCAACATCGGCGCTCCTGCTCCGGACGTACCCGGACGTCGCCGACAAGATCGGGCACATCTGCCTCATGGGCGGCGTCGGTGGGCGCGGGCAACTGGACGCCGGCGGCGGAGTTCAACATCTGGGTCGACCCGGAGGCGGCACGGATCGTGTTCCGCAGCGGGATCCCGATCACGATGTGCGGTCTCGACGTCACCCACAAGGCGCTGATGGGCCTGCCCGAGATCGATCGGCTGCGCGCGCTCGGGACCCGCCCCGCGCAGGTGTTCGCGGACCTGCTGCAGTTCTTCACGAAGTTCCACGTCGAGCGGTACGGGACCGCCGACACCCCGATCCACGACGCGGTCGCGGTCGCGCACGTCGCGTTGCCGGGCATCGGTCACGACCCGTCGCTACCACGTGGACGTCGAGACCACGGGCGAGCTCACGCGTGGCCGGACCGTCGTCGACGATCGCGGCCAGCCGGGCGCGACTCCCAACGTGGATGTCGCCCTCGAGATCGACCGGGTCGCGTTCGCCGACCTGGTGATCGAGGCGATCGCGTCGTACCGGTGACGCGGCTCCGACCGGCGGATCAGCCGGACGGCGTGAGCCAGACCCGGTACTCGGTGACGTTCTCGGGTGACCCGTCCCTCGCCGAGAGGTCGTACACGCGGAGCGTGCCGCACTGGGACTTCGCGACCGCGTAGTTGAGCGACGCCTTGAACGTGCCCCAGCAGCCGGTGCCGCAGGACGCCGTCACAGGCTTGTCCGCGAGCGTCCTCCCCGACGCGTCGAGCAGCTGGACCCGGAACTGCGCCTCGAACACGTTGGCGACGCCGCTTACCGTGCCCGGGTTGCCCAGCGACGCTCCCCACGCCGGCCGGTCCACGAAGATCGCCGGCAGCTGGTCGGTGTAGTCCTCGCGGCCCACGGGGTCGTCGAGGATCACGCCCTCGCCGCTGAACACCGTCACCGGCTCGCCGTCGAGCTCGAACAGGACGCTGTCGACGGTGGAGAACTGGGTGAGCGTGTAGACGACCTGGGCCAGCCGCGCGAAGACCGACGCGCTGCCGCCTCCCGACTCGAACTCGCGCGAGAGGTTGACGGTCGCCACGCCGTTTGCGATGGACAGCCCCGAGCAGCGTGGTTCCGTCCGGGATCGTGGTGAGCATCGCCGGGCGGCCGGCCATCTCGGCGTCGTTCGGGCCGGCGAGCAGCGCCCGCATCGCGGCGGTGGCGACGGCCTGGGTCTTCGGGATCTCCGCGGAGCACCGGGACGAGCCCCTCGTTGCCCGTGAAGCTGCCGAGGACGAAGTAGGCGCGGACGATCGTCGTGCCCGCGGGGGTCGCGGTGGGGCGCGGCGACTCCGTGGGGCTGCGGCGTCGCGGTTGCCGGCCGGCGTGTCCGAGCCGGTCGGGGCCGGCGTGGCGCTCGGGGCGGTCGACGCCGAGGGTGACGGCGACGACAGATCGGGCGTTGCGTCCGAGGACGGGACCTCCACTGACGGCTCGGTCGTCGCGGGCGGCGCCGCCGGCGTGCCCAGCGGCCCGACCGCCGGGGCGCATGCGCCGACGAGCGCCACGAGCAGGGTGAGGGCCAGGACTGCGACGAGCGGGCGGGCACCGTCGGCGAGGTGGGCGTGGACTGAACGGCGGGAGTGGACTGAACGGCGGGAGCGGATCACGGTCCGGTCCTCGATGCGGCTTCCGACACGGCCCCAGCATCGGCGGCCGGCGTGTCGGCCCCATCGCGCGCGGGTAACGATCCGGTCACCGGGAGCGTCAGCGCGACGACGAGCCCGCCACCCGGGCCGGTTCCGCGCACGGAGCGTCCCGCCGAGGAGCGCCGCATGCTCGGCGGCGATCGCAAGACCGAGGCCGGAACTGCCGGCGGCGCGCGACGGATCGGCCTTGAAGAAGCGGTCGAACAGGTGCGGCAAGCGCGTCGGCGCGGACACCCGGGCCCCGGTCGGCGACGACGATGACGACCCCGCCCGACGTCGGGGTGAGGGACACCTCGACGGCAGTGCCCGGGGCATGGGCGCGGGCGTTGTCGAGGAGGTTGCCGAGGATCCGGTCGAGCCGCCGAGGGTCCGTCTCCACGACGACCTGCTGCGCGGGGAGCGCCACCGTCGCCTCCGGAAGGCGAGACGTGACCACTGCCGTGACGAGCCGCCCGAGGTCGACGCCCTGGACGGCCGGCTGTTCCGCGTCGGCGTCGAAGCGCGAGATCTCCATGAGGTCGTCGACGAGGGTCCGCAGCCGACGAACGTCGGCCACCAGGAGCTCCGCCGCCCGCCGCGCGTCGGGTGTCATCTGGTCCAGCGACCCCTCGATCAGCGACGCTTCGGCCACGAGCGCGGTGAGCGGCGTCCGCAGCTCATGGGCCACGTCTGCGACAAACCGGCGGTTCTGCGTCTGTGCCTCCTCGAGCCGCCCGATCGAAGCCTCGAGCGAGTCCGCCATCCGGTTGAAGTCGGCGGCGAGCCGTCCGAACTCGTCGCGGCCGCCACCCGGGACGCGGGCGGACAGGTCGCCGTCCGCGATCCGTCGTGCCGCGCGTCCGGACGCGGCAACCGGGCGCAGGATCCCGCGCGCGATGAGGCGCGACGTGAGCAGCGCCAGGAGGATCGCGATCATCCCCGCGCCGAGGAGCCCGATTCGCAGCTGGGCAAGCGCGTCCTCCACGGCGGTCGCCGGGAACACGAAGTACAGCTCCGGCGGCCCGGCCTGCCGGCCGCCCACGATCAACACCTGGTCGCCGCGCAGGGACTGCCAGGCATAGCCGAGCTCGCCACGGGCGACGATCGCCCGCAGCTCCGGCGAGATCTCATCGAGCGCGCCGAGGAGTCGAGCCGGCGTCCAGGGGTTGCCGTCGCCGAAGTCGGCGATGACCTCGGCCTGGCCGCGGAGCCGGAACTGCCCGGCGACCCCGCTGGCCGCGAATGCCGGGGCGTCGACAGGCTCGGGCCGGGCGGCGGGGAGGAGCACCGAGAGGTTGAAATCGGCCTGCTGGCGGGCATCGGCGATCAGCTGCGACCGGAGCGAGGTCTCGACGAACACGTACACGCCCACCCCGATCACGGCGACCGTGAACGCCACGAGCGCGACGAGCGTCAGCGCGAGCCGGGTGCGGATGCCGCCCATTGGTGTCCTGCCCCGCCGGTCCGCGTCAGCCGCCCGCCCGGGCGGCCTTGTAGCCGGCGCCACGGACGGTGAGAACCAGGCGGGGATTGGACGGATCCTCCTCGATCTTCGCCCGCAGACGGCCGACCGCCACGTCCACGAGCCGCGAGTCACCGAGGTAGTCGTAGCCCCAGACCCGGTCGAGCAGGAGGTCCCGCGGGAACACCTGGCCCGGGTGGCGCGCGAGCTCCGCGAGCAGGTCGAACTCGGTGCGCGTGAGCGCGATCTCGCTGCCGTCCCGCTCGACGGCGCGTCCGGCGAGGTCGATTCGCAGGGGGCCGAGGTGCAGCGCGGCGGCCGCGTCTGCATCGCCTTCACGAGCATGCCTGCGCAAGGCCGCGCGAAGGCGGGCGACGAGCTCGGGCATCTCGAACGGCTTGCGGACGTAGTCGTCCGCGCCGGACTCGAGTCCCACGACCACGTCGATCGTGTCCGCCCGGGCGGTGAGCATCACCACCGGCGTCGTGGCCTCGTGGCGGATCGCACGCAGGACCTCGAGGCCGTCGACGCGTGGGAGCATCACGTCGAGCAGGACGAGGTCGGGCCGATCGGTACGCCAGCGGTCGAGGCCCTCGACACCGTCGGCCGCGGTGGTGACGGTGAAGCCGGCTGCGCGAAGCCCCAGCGCGGCGACCTCGCGGATCGACGGGTCGTCCTCGACGAGGAGGATACGGGCGTCCACGCGACGAGTATGGCAGCGGCGAGCCTCAGTGGCGGCCGCTGCTCCGCGTTCGCGCCAGCTCGTGGAGACGCTCGTCGGAGATGCCGAAGTGATGGGCGACCTCGTGGTGGACGGTGTCGATCACCTTGGCGTGCAGCGCCTCGGGCGTCCGGAAGTGCTGTTCGAGCTGGCCGCGGAAGATCGTGATCCGCGACGGCGTGGGCGCGTGATCTGCCCCGAACCGGTTTCGGGGCACGCCCGTGTACAGGCCGTACAGCCCACGCGCGCCAACCGACGCGAGCTGGTCCGCCGTCGGCCACTCCTCGATGACGATCGCGACACTGCCCAGCCGCTCCCGGAACTGCTCGGGGAGCGCCTCGATGGCCTCGAGCACCCAGTCCTCGAACGTCTCGTCGTCAACGTGCCGGTCCATGCGGGGAGCCTACCCCTGCCTGCCCCCGTCGGCGTGCCGACGACCCGTGCTCCGCGGCGTTCGCTGGTCGAGCCGGTACCGTAGCCCCGTGACCTGGAGACCGCTGGCAGACCGCATCGAGACCGAGCGGCTCACGCTCCGAACCCGGGATGCGCGCGACGCCGAGTGGTATCGCACGCTGATCGGCGAACGTGGGGAGGAGGTGCCGACCATCGAGGAGTCGAGGGAGCGCCTCGCACGGTTCCGGGACCTGACGGTCGACACCGGGCTCGGTGCGCTCGCGATCTGCCGTCGCGCGGAGGGCGACACGATTGGCTACTGCGCGCTCGTCGTCGGTCGCGCCAGCCTGGACGAGCCGGAGGTCGCGTATGAGCTGCTGCAGCGGTTCCACGGGCAGGGCTATGCAACGGAGGCCGTTCGTGCGCTCGTGGTCGCCGCTGCGGCGACTGGTCGACGGCGGCTGTGGTCGACGGTCGGAGCCTGGAACGCGCCATCGCTCCGGGTGCTGGAGAAGGCCGGGTTCCGAAGGGATCACAGCGTCGTCATCGACGACCGCGGCGAGGTGGTCTGGCTGGTGCGTGACCTCTAGCTCGGGACCCCAGCCACGCAGCGGCGGCCCGTCGACCCGGGCTACCATGGACCTCCCGTGAGCATCGCCCCCAACGACTTCGTCCACCTCCACACCCACTCGGAGTTCAGCCTGCTCGACGGGCTCGGGCGGATCACGGATCTCGTCGACACCTCGGTGAAGCACGGCTTCGACAGCCTCGCCATCACCGACCACGGGGCGCTCTACGGGTCGGTCGCCTTCTACCAGGCGGCCACGAAGGCGGGCATCAAGCCGATCATCGGCGTGGAGACGTACGTCGCCCGTCGTTCGATGACGGACAAGGAAGGCAAGGCAGACAGCCAGCCGTTCCACCTCGTCCTGCTCGCGACGGACATGACCGGCTACCAGAACCTGTGCCGCCTGGTCACCGACGCCCACATCGACGGCTACTACTACAAGCCGCGGATCGACCGGGAGCACCTCGCGAAGTACAGCGAGGGCCTCGTCGGGCTGTCGGCCTGTCTCGGCGGGGAAATCCCCAAGGCGCTCGAGGTGGACGACTGGGAGCTGGCGCGCAAGCTTGCGGGCGAGTACGGCGACATCCTCGGCAAGGACCGCTTCTTCCTCGAGCTCCAGGACCATGGCATCCCGGAGCAGCGGCGCCTCAACGAGCAGCTGCTCCGGCTCGCGCCCGAGACCGGGCTGCCGCTCGTGGTCACCAACGACCTGCACTACGTCCACCAGGCGCAGCACGAGGCCCACGACGTCCTCCTGTGCGTCGGCACCGGGAACAACATCGATACGCCCAACCGGATGCGGTTCGAGGGGACGGACTTCTACCTCAAGACCGCGCAGGAGATGCACGCGCTCTTTCCCGACCAGCGCGACGCCCTGCTCAACACGCGCCGGATCGCCGAGATGGTCGACCTGCAGCTGCCCCTCGGTGAGCTGCGCATCCCGCACTTCCCGGTGCCCGAGGGGCACACGGTGGAAACCTGGCTGCGCAAGGAGTGCGAGGAAGGCCTCGTCCGCCGCTACGGCGCGATCACCCCCGAGCTCCAGACGCGCCTCGACTACGAGCTGGGCGTGATCATCTCGATGGGCTACGCGGGCTACTTCCTGATCGTGGCCGACTTCGTCCGGTTCGCCCGCGAGCAGGGGATCGCCACCACCTGCCGGGGATCGGCGCCGGGCTCGATCGTCACCTACACCCTGGGCATCACGCCGGTGGACCCGCTCCACTACGGGCTCCCGTTCGAGCGGTTCCTCAACCCGGACCGCGTGACGATGCCCGACATCGACGTCGACTTCGAGGACGAGCGCCGGGACGAGGTCATCAACTACGTCAGCCGCAAGTACGGCCAGGACCACGTCGCCCAGATCATCACGTTCGGCACGATGCTCGCCCGCGCCGCCCTGCGCGACGTCGGCCGCGTGCTGGGCATGAGCTACGGCGAGGTCGACCGGATCGCGAAGGCCGTCCCGAACCAGCTCGGGATCAAGCTCTCCGAGGCGCTCGAGCTCAGCCCACAGCTCAAGGAGATGCACGACGGCGATCCCCAGGTCGGCAAGCTCGTCGGTCTCGCCCAGCAGCTCGAGGGCGTCGCGCGCAACGCCTCGACGCACGCCGCGGGGGTCGTGATCTCGCGAGAGCCGCTGACGGAGCTCATGCCGCTCCAGAAGGCGACCAACTCGGACGCCCTGATGACCCAGTACGAGATGCACGGCATCGAGGCGCTGGGCCTGCTCAAGTTCGACTTCCTCGGGCTGTCGAACCTCACGATCCTGCGCAAGGCGGTGGACCTGATCGCCGAGCACCGGGGCGAGCGTGTCGACCTCGACACCATCCCGCTCGACGACGCGAAGACGTTCGAGCTCCTCGCATCGGGTGAGACGACCGGCGTGTTCCAGCTGGAGTCCGCGGGCATGCGGCGCTACATCCGCGAGCTGCAGCCGACGTCCGTCTACGACCTCGCGGCGATGGTGGCGCTCTATCGTCCGGGCCCGATGGACAACATCCCGGCGTACATCCGCCGGAAGCACGGCCAGGAGCCCGTCCAGTACCTCCACCCGCTGCTCGCGCCGTTCCTCGAGCGCACGTACGGGATCTTCGTCTACCAGGAGGACATCATGGCCGCGGCCATGGCCCTGGGCGGCTTCTCGGGGCCCGAGGCGGACATGCTCGGCTACGCGATCCGCAAGAAGAAGTCGTCGGTCCTGCGGTCGATGAAGGAGACGTTCGTCGAGCGCGCGGCCGAGCGCGGCGTGGCGCCCCAGACGATCGACGCGGTGTTCAAGGCCTTCGAGCCGTTCGAGCGCTACGGGTTCAACAAGGCCCATGCGACGTGCTACGGCCTCATCGCGTACCAGACCGCGTACCTCAAGGCGAACTACACGGTCGAGTACATGACATCCGTGCTCACCGCGTTCCGGGACAACGCCGAGAAGGTCGCGGCGGCGATCGCCGAGTGCCGGCGGCTCGGGATCGAGGTCCGCACCCCGGACGTGCACGAGAGCGGCCTCGGCTTCACGGTCGAGGACGACGCGATCCGGTTCGGGCTCCTCGCGGTCAAGAACGTCGGCGAAGGCGCCATCCAGTCGATCATCGACGCCCGCGAGGAGGGCGGCGAGTTCCGCTCGCTGACGGACTTCTGCACCCGGGTGGACCTCCGCCTCGCGAACCGCAAGGTGCTCGAGTCGCTCGCCCGAGTGGGCGCGCTCAATGTGCTTGGCCATCCGGCGCAGATCCTCCTCGGCCTCGACGACGCGCTCGCCGCGGGGCAGGCCGCCCAGCGCGACAGGATCAGCGGCCAGACCTCGCTGTTCGACATGGGCGGCGAGGAGGCCTCTGCGCTGGAGCGGCCCCTCCCCGAGACGCCCGAGACGCCCGTCCGCGAGCGCCTGCGCTGGGAGAAGGAGCTCATGGGGCTCTACCTCTCGGACCACCCGATGGGCGAGGTCGCCGAGCGCGTCGGGCTGTTCGTCACGGCCTACAGCGGCGACCTCAAGGACGAGTCGCTCGACGGGCAGCGGGTGGTCCTGGGCGGGATCGTGACCGGGATCCGCTCGATCCTCACCAAGTCGAAGTCCACGATGGCGGTCGTCACGCTCGAGGACCTGCAGGGGACGCTCGAGGTGGTGGTCTTCCCCAGGACGTACGAGCAGACGATCGGCACGTGGCGCGACGGGGCGATCCTCCTCGTCGCGGGGCGCGTGGACCATCGTGGCGACGAGGCGTCGCTGCTTGCGGACTCCGTCTGGGACTGGGACGAGGTCGCGGATCGCGGGCCCGAGGCGTTCGCCCGTGACGTCGGGTCGCTGGACAAGCGCGGCAAGCGCGGTGGGGGATCGGGAGGCCAGAACGGCGGGTACCGGAACGGCGGCTCGAACGGAAACGGTGGCGGGCCTGGCGGCGACGGCGGGCGAGCGGTCCCGGTGCCGGCAGGCGTGAGCACGGCCCCGCGCCGCGCGCCCGGATCACCCGGTGCCCCGCCGGTCATCGGCGGATCCGGCGGTCCGGGTATCGCGGTGGGCCCGGGGCGCGACCCGGAGCCCACGTCATCGCTGCCGCCGCTCGTGCCCGGGGAGCCCATCGCGACGTACGCCGAGCCGCCCGACCTGGTGTCGGTGGCATCGGACTCCGGGGCCCCCGAGCCCGAGGAGCCGCCGCTCCCCGACGAGGAGCGGATGCGCGCCTCGACCGCCGCCCAGGCGCCGTCGCGCCCCGTCGAGGCGCCGCCCGGCGCCGTGCTCAACGTCCGCTTCACACGTGAGGCGGGCCCCGAGCGGGTCGTCTCCGCGATGCAGGCGTTCAAAGGCGTCCTCCGTGAGCGGCCCGGCCAGACCCGCGTCGTCGTCCATGTGCCCGCACCGGGCGGATCGGCACTCCCGATGGAGCTGCGGGGCGTTGCGTACGACGCGGAGCTCGTCGCCGAGGTCGAGCGCCGGGTGGGCGACGGGGTGATCGACCTCCGGCTCGCATGACCGGCATCGCGCCGGACGGCAGCCCGGTCGCGTTCTACCGGCGCCTGCCCGCGATGGGTGAGCCGGAGCTGATCCACGCGACCGTGCCAGTCGGCGCCTCGATCCTCGACCTCGGCTGCGGGCCGGGCCGGATCGCGGGCCCGCTGGTCGCGCTCGGCCACGCGGTCACCGGCGTCGACAACGGCGCTGCGATGATCGAGGCGCTGCCACCCGGCGTGGAGGGCGTCGTCGCCGACGCGGCCACCGTCCGGCTCGATCGCTCGTTCCGGGTCGTGCTGCTGGCGAGTCACCTGGTCAACGATCCGGATCTTGGGCCGGCGTTCCTCGCCACGGCCGCCGCGCACCTCGCGCCCGATGGCGTCGTCCTCGGGCAGACGTACCCGCCCGGCTGGGACGCGGCGGCCGGTGTCGGGCAGACGAGCCGCCTCGGAGACGCAGAGATCGTCGTGACGAGCGCGCGGGTCGTCGGCGATCGGCTCGAGGCAGTGGTTCGCTACGGCGTCGACGGCGCGACCTGGAAGCAGCCATTCACGGCACGGCTGCTGGACGAGCAGGCGCTCGTCGCCGTCCTTGCCGCCGCCGGACTGGAGTGGGACGGCTGGCTGGACCGGCCCGGCTGGTTCCGGGCGAGGCCTCGCGCGGGACAGCAGAACGCCCCCGGGGGAGGAGCTCCCGGGGGCGTCCCGTGAGGAGGGAAGGCGACGGGTTCAGTCGGCGGTCGAGGCGCCCTTCACCGTCGTGACGGCGGCATCGTCGGCCGCGGCGGCCGCGGCGTCGTTGTAGACCTCCGCTGCGAACGCCACCACGCCCTCGATCGTCAGGTCGGTGACGACCGGCGTCTCCGCTCGATACGTTTCCCGCAAGGCCATCAGCCGCTCGAAGAAGAGCTTCCGCTCGTACCTGGTCATGGCGCTGGTTCCTCTCCTCTGGACCCGTTTCGGGTGTGGGTCCTGTTGAGAGCACCGTAGGCGGCAGCCCCCGGCGCGGCATCCGGCGGGAGCCGCATGCCGATGCCCGCTGATACCGTATTTATCGTTGGACGAGGGGCGACAGGGGTTTATCGACGGCTGACGGTGGTGCGGCCGGGACACACGACAGGGGAAGCCCCCGGCGCGGGCGACCGAAACCTGACGAGGGCGGCGACTGGGCGGCGCGCGGGCGCCGCGGGTCAGCCAGCGGCGAGCCGG
Organism: uncultured Chloroflexia bacterium; assembly: GCA_963715245.1. Taxonomy (GTDB): domain Bacteria; phylum Chloroflexota; class Limnocylindria; order Limnocylindrales; family CSP1-4; genus CAIXZV01. The sequence continues at coordinate 593,892 of CAVQRM010000006.1, read as the reverse complement.
CGGACCTCGCGCACGCTCGAGAGCTGCTCGTGGAACTCGTCCCGGATGGCGTTGAGGTCCGGACGCTCCACGTCCAGCTCCTCGGCCAGCCGGTTCGCGAGCCACGACTCGGTCGCGTCGATCTCGTCGTCCGCCGCCATCACGATGAAGCAGCACTGCAGCAGGCGCCGGCGCTCCTCGGGCGTGGAGATCGCCTTGAACTCGCGGGTGACGAGGTAGTCCTCCGTCGCCCCGAACTCGCCCGCGAGGGTGGCGGCCATGTCGACGATGAGCCGGGAGGTCTCCCCGTCGAGGCCGCCGATGTCGGCGAGCTGGAGCATCACCGCGCGCTCGTCGTCGCTCATCGAGCCGGACGCATGGGCCGCTCGACCCAGCAGGTACGCGAACGCCGCGAGGTAGCGGGCGCGTGCGGGCGGGAGGGCGTCGAGCTGGCTCGACAGCAGCTTCACGCTGTCGGTCTCGGCGGCAGCGGCGGGCGGCAACGGTGCGTCGGGGGCGACGGGAAGGTCGGCTGACTCGGGTGCGTCGAGGTTCAGCACGCGGCGGAAGAGGCTCATCGGTACTCCGGGCGAGGGTGGGAACTGGCGGGAGTCTAGCGTGATCCGAGGCGAACCACGCTGGCTGGTACCGAAGCCGGGATTCGAACCCGGACGGGGTTGCCCCCAGTGGTGTTTGAGACCACCGCGTCTGCCATTCCGCCACTTCGGCCCGCAGACGGATCGTACCGGAGGGGGAACCGGACGCGGCGCCCCATCGTCATGACAGGACGATGCCCAACCCCAGTGTCGGCTCGCCCGCCGTTCCACCCCAGACCCGATGCTAGACTCGCCGCGCCTCACCATCGCTACCAGGAGGGCCGCGCCCGTCGTGGACGACGCACGCCCGTCGGAAGCCGTCGACGACCCGATCCAGCGCCGAGACCTGATCCTGCTGGAGCAGGCGCGTGACGGCTCGCTCGACGCCTTCAACAGCCTCGTCGAGGTGTACCAGGACCACCTGTACGCGCTCGTCGCGCGGATGGTGCCGGACCGCGACCAGGCGGCCGACGCCGTCCAGGAGGCGTTCTTCTCCGCGTACCGCAACATGCGCGGGTTCCGGGGCGGCTCCGTCCGCTCGTGGCTCAGCCGGATCGCCATCAACGCGGCGATGGACCAGCAGCGCCTCAAGAAGCGGCGCCCGTCGCAGCCGTACCCGGAGCTCGAGGACGAGAGCTGGCAGCCCCCGGCCGGGCCCGAGGCGGACCCGCTTCGCACGGCGATGCACGGCGAGCGCGCCCGGGTGCTCCAGGCCGCGCTCGCGTCGATCACGCCGGACCAGCGCCACGCGATCGTGCTGTTCGATGTCGAGGGCTACGACTACGCGGAGATCGCGGACCTCACCGGGGTCTCGCTGGGCACCGTGAAGTCACGCATCCACCGCGGCCGGCTCGCGCTCCGCGAGCGGCTCGAGGGATCGATCGGGCTGTTCCGCGGGGAGGGCGACTGATGCCGCACATGCCCGACAGCCACCACGACACCCACGACCTCGAGCTCGTCGCCGCGTTCGCCGCGGGCGACGCCACCGGCGCCGGACTCGAGACCGCCACCGCCCTCGTCGCGACCTGCGCCGACTGCGCCGCGCTCCACGACGACCTGCGCGCGATCGCCGTCGCGCTGCCGGCGCTCCCGGCGCCCGTCCGCACCCGCGACTTCCGGCTCACCCCGGCGCAGGCGGCCTCGCTCCGCCCGACCGGGATCCGCGCGCTCCTCGCCGCCTTCGCGTCGCCGCGGCTCTCGTTCGCGACGCCCCTGGGCACCGGGCTCGCCGCGATCGGCCTCGTCGGCGTCCTCGTCGCCTCGGGCGGCCTGCCCGTCGGTGGTGGCGCGACCTCGGGGGCCGCGCCGCAGGACACACCGGCTGCGGCGATGGAGGCTCCCGCGGAGATGGGCGCCGCCGACGCAAGCGCTGCGGCCCTCGCCGGGCCAGCAGCCGAGTCGACCGGGCCGGAGGAGTACCGGGCGTCGGCGTCGGACGGCGCCTCGGCGGCCGGCGCCCCCGAGGCCCTGCCAGTCTCCGGCACGGGCGAGGGGCCGGCGCCGCTGCTCGTGATCGGGGTCCTGCTCGTGCTCGCCGGGTCGACGCTCGTCGCACTGCGGATCGTCTCGAGGCGGGTCGCCGGGGCACCCTGATCCGGGATCCCGGGGAACCGCACGGCGAGTCCCGTCGTCAGGGCAGCGACATGCCGCACATGCCCGACAGCCACCACGACACCCACGACCTCGAGCTCGTCGCCGCGTTCGCCGCGGGCGACGCCACCGGCGCCGGACTCGAGACCGCCACCGCCCTCGTCGCGACCTGCGCCGACTGCGCCGCGCTCCACGACGACCTGCGCGCGATCGCCGTCGCGCTGCCGGCGCTCCCGGCGCCCGTCCGCACCCGCGACTTCCGGCTCACCCCGGCGCAGGCGGCCTCGCTCCGCCCGACCGGGATCCGCGCGCTCCTCGCCGCCTTCGCGTCGCCGCGGCTCTCGTTCGCGACGCCCCTGGGCACCGGGCTCGCCGCGATCGGCCTCGTCGGCGTCCTCGTCGCCTCGGGCGGCCTGCCCGTCGGTGGTGGCGCGACCTCGGGGGCCGCGCCGCAGGCGCCCGACGTGAGCCGCAACGCTGCCGGCGGCCTCGAGTCGGTGCTCGTGTCGCCGGAGGCAGGGGTCGCGCAGGCCCCCGAGGCGCCCGTCGACGGGACGGAGGGCGGCGGTGTCAACGCCGACCCGGTGGCCTCGGCGCCTGCCGCGGAAGGCGACCTCTACGGCGCGCTCGCATCCGCGCAGCCGGCGCTCGAAGACCAGGCCGCTGGGGACCCGGCGGCAGACGCCCGTCGACCCCCGGACCAGACGCTGCTGATCCTGACCGGCGGCCTGCTGCTCACGGGCCTGGCGCTCGTCGCCCTTCGCTGGGCGTCCCGCCGGCTCGCCTGACGGGCCCGCGTCGATCCGTCGCCGATGCCGGCGACGGTCATACCGCCTGATCGCGAAGCGGCAGCCTGACGAGGAAGGTTGAGCCGTGGCCCGGGACCCCGTCACTCGCCACCTCGACCGTCCCGCCATGGGCGCCGGCCAGGTCCCGCACGATTGCGAGGCCGAGGCCGGAACCGCCCGAGTCCGTGCGCCGGTGGAATCGGTCGAAGACGCGGTCGAGATCGGCGGGCGCGATGCCCTCGCCGGTGTCGGACACCGTCAGGCGCACCTCGTCGCCGTCCCGCCGGACATCCACGGTCACGCGTCCGTCACGAGGCGTGTGGCGCAGCGCGTTCCCGACGAGGTTGCCGAGGATCTCGCGGACGCGAACCGGGTCCACGGACGCCTCCAGGGACGCGTCGCCCGTCGCCTCGAGGGCCACGCCGGCAGCGAGGGCACGGGGCCGGTTCGCCGCCGCGACCTCGCGCGCGAGGGCCGCAACGTCGACGACCTCGCGATGGAGCGCGAGCGCCCCGGCCTGGGCGAGCGAGAGCGTCCGCAAGTCGTCGAGGAGCCGGTCCATCGTCTCCGTTTCGGCGAGGAGCGGGGCGAGGTGGTCCTCGTCGATGGGATGGACACCGTCGAGCATGGCCTCGATGCCCCCGGCGATCACCGTGAGCGGCGTCCGCAGCTCGTGGGTGACGTCGGCCAGGAGCGCCTGGCGGTCCGTCCGGCTGCGATCGAGGCGCTCGGCCATCGTGTTGAATGACGTCGCGAGGCCGCGCACCGGTCGTGGACCACGCGGCCGGACGCGGACGCCCGGCTCGCCGTCCGCGAGGCGCTCCGACGCGCCGGCGAGATCGGCGAGCGGCCGGATCGCCGACCCGAACACGCGCGTCCCCGCCACGATCGCGAGGACGATCACGATGATGATCGCGCCCGCGGTGAGCGCCGACGGCGCGGCATCGGGGGCGACGATCCCCAGGACGGCCCCGGCGACCCAGGTCGCGAGTGCCGTGACGACGCCGATGAACCCGATCAGCGCGAGGATGAAGCAGCCGAAGAACCCGGCGCCGCCGCGGTGACCAGGCCTCCGTCCCCGCCATCGCCCGCGAGCCGGGCCGCCCCACTCGCCGGGCCCCGACGCCCATGGCGGGCGCCGGTCATCGCTCACGCGTCCTGCTCCGCGAGGGCATAGCCGACACCGTGGACCGTCCGGACATAGCGCGGCGCCCCGCCGTCCGGCTCCAGCTTGCGGCGCAGGTTCCGGACGTGCCCGTCGATCGCCCGCTCGTAGGTCTCGAACGAGAACCCGTGCACGGCATCGAGCAGCTGCGACCGGGTCCACACGCGCCCGGGCTCCCGCGCGAGCGTGGCCAGGAGCTCGAACTCGGTCGGGGTCAGCGAGACGACGCGTCCGCCCGCGTGCACGCGCCGCCGGACGAGGTCAAGCTCGAGGTCTCCTGCGACGATCCGGGCGTCCGACGGCGGCGGCGCCTCGGTCCGGCGGAGGACCGCACGTACCCGCGCCACCAGCTCCTTCGGGCTGAAGGGCTTGACCACGTAGTCGTCCGCGCCGAGCTCCAGGCCGGTGACACGATCGGTCTCGTCGCCGCGCGCAGTGAGGATGACGATGGGGACCGACGAGTCGCGCCGGATCGCCCGGACGACGTCGAGCCCGTCGACGCGCGGCAGCCCGAGGTCGAGGACGATCGCGTCCGGCCTGCGGGCGCGGAACGTCGCGAGGCCGGCCGCGCCGTCGGTCGCCGTGAGCACGCCGAAACCGGCGTGCTCGAGGTAGTCGCGGACGAGGGTCGTGATCCGGGGTTCGTCCTCGACGACGAGGATCGTGCGCATTGCGTGGCTCCGGGGACGGCGTGACGCCGGGCGAGGATACCCGCCCGGCGTCGTGTATGGGGGTCAGCCGGCGGTGGTGCCGGGGGTCGAGGCGGTCGTGGAGCCGGCGGACGCCCGGTCCTCCTCCTCGTGGAGGCGACGGTGCGTCTCGGCGATCCACGCTCGGCGCGGATCGCCGTCGCCCATGTCGCCCCAGCGGCTGCGGCCGGGGTGCATGCCCCACGGCCCGGCGCCGCGGCGGCGGCCGCCGAAGGCGAAGAACAGGAAGCCGACGAACAGGAGGAAGAACAGGAAGCCGAGGCCCGGGAAGCCGCCGCCCAGCCAGACGACGCCGCCCGCGGCGGCGACGTTCGAGGCGACACCGGCCTGGAAGCCGGCAATGCCGGCGGCGATGGCTGTGAAGGTGATGAGCAGGATGCCGAACAGGGCGCGCATGGGTTGGTCGTTCTCCGAGGACAGGCGGCCCGGCGACGGGTCCGCAGGTGGTTGACGGGATCCATCCTCGCGTCCGGATGTGCAGAATTCGTGCGTGCCGCATGCAGGTCCCGTTGGCATGCGGCGAGGCAGGAGGCCTCCGTGTCCGACTCGCTCGTGCTTCCGGCCGCCGGCCCGCCGGTGACGCCCCATGCCGCACGCGACGTCATCGGCGACGCGCTGACCGTGGGCGCGACGACCGTGGTCGTTCCGGTCGAGCGCTTCGATGCCTCGTTCTTCGACCTGCGCTCGGGCGTCGCGGGCGACATCGTCCAGGCGTTCGTGACCTACGGGCTGCGGCTCGTCGTGATCGGCGATCTGCCACCGGTCGCGTCGTCGTCGCGCGCCTTCGCCGCCTGGGTACGGGAGGTGAACCGGGGTGAGCAGACCTGGTTCGTGGCCTCCGCCGCGGAGCTCGAGGCGCGGAATCGAGGGTCCTGATCGCGCTCCGCCGCGCCGCCTGGGGGCTCGCCGGCGAGGCGCCACGCCGCGAAACGTGACGTGATCGGGGAGCCCCGCAGGTACACTTCGGAGGTCCCACCCCGCACGCTCGGAGCCGATGGACCGCCTCCTCCTGCTCGACGGCAACGGGCTTATCTACCGCGGCTACTACGCGCTCATCGACCAGCCGCTGACGACGTCGAAGGGCGAGCTGGTGACTGCCGTGTTCGGCTTCACGAACATCGTCCTGCGCGCGATCCAGGACGCGAAGCCGGACCTCGTCGCCGTCGCCTTCGACCTCCCGAAGCCCACCTTCCGGCACGACCGCTATGCCGAGTACAAGGCGACCCGGACCCGCATGCCGGACGACATGCGGGACCAGATCCCGAAGGTCCGCGAGGTCGTCAAGGCGCTGGGGATCCCGGTCTACGAGCGCGAGGGGTTCGAGGCGGACGACGCGATCGCGACGCTCGTGGGCCAGGCCGAGACGGCGGGCCTCGACGTCACGATCCTCACGGGCGACCTGGACATGCTCCAGCTCGTGTCCGAGCGCACGAAGCTGATGGTCAGCCTCCGTGGCGGCATCGCGAACACGGTCTCCTACGACCTCGCGAAGATCGAGGAGCGATGGGGCCTGCGCCCGGACCAGATGCTCGACTACAAGGCGCTCAAGGGCGATTCGACGGACAACATCCCGGGCATCCCGGGGGTCGGCGAGAAGACGGCCTCGAAGCTCGTCCAGACGTGGGGCACGCTGGATGCCCTGTATGAGCACCTCGACGAGGTCACCCCGGAGAAGCTGCGGGCGCCGCTGGCCGAGTACCGCGACCAGGTCCTCGAGAGCCGCGAGCTCATGCGCCTCGTGCGTGACGTCGACATCGAGCTGGACGTCACGCAGGGCGGGGTGGGGGACTACGATCGCGAGACGGTCGTGCGCCTGTTCCGCGAGTACGAGTTCCGGACGCTCATCGACCGCCTGCCGCCGCTCGCGGGCGAGCGTCCCGAGGACGCGCTGGCGGCGATGCGCGAGCTGCGCGAGGCGGGGTTCCCCGCCGCCCAGGGGGTCGGACGCGGGGCGGGGCAGGGGCCCGGCGGTCCTGCCGGCGGCGCCGGCGGCACAAGTGGCGCGCGCGGCTCGTACCAGGGCCCGACCTTCGGCACGAGCGGGGAGCTTCAGCTGACGCTCGACTTCGACGCGATCGGCGGCGGCGATCCGCGCGCCGGGCGCCCTGGCGCCGCCGTGGCCGGAGACGCCGCGACCGGGGCCTCCTCGTCCACGGCCGCCGAGGCGCGCGCCGAGTACGTCGCCGTCGAGGCGGGCGATCTGCCGGCGGCCCTCGCCGCGGCGATCAACGACCCGGGACGGATCGAGGTCGTGGGCCTGGACGGCGTCCCGGCGCTCGAGCCATGGCTCCGAGCCCAGGCGGCGGTCGGGACCGGGCTCGTGCTGGACAACCCGAGACCGCTTGCCGGGGTCCCGCTCGCGCTCGCCGTGGCCGGCGCGGACGGCCGGGTCGTGGCGGCCGACGGCCCGGAGGCGTCGACCGGGCTCCGGCGCCTCCTGGAGTCGATCGGCGCGCCGCTCGTCGGGCACGAGGTGAAGCCGCTGCTCACCGCCCGGTTCGCGGAGGACCCCGACGTCTCGCCGACGCCGATCGCGTTCGACACCCAGATCGCCGCGTATCTCGTCAATGCCGCGCTGCGCGCCCAGAAGATCGCGGACGTCGTCGCGGAGCGCCTCGACCTCGTGCTCCCGCCGGCCGCCGCCGGGTTCCCGCCGACCGCGATCGCCGGCCTGGACGCGCTCGCCGTCCTCGCCGTTCGCCCGTCGCTGGAACAGGCGCTCGCGGCCGATGGCGTCGAGCGGATCTTCGCGGAGATCGAGCTGCCGCTGATCCCGATCCTCGCGCGCATGGAGGCCGCCGGCATCGCGCTCGACGAGGTGACGCTGGCCGGTCTCGAGACCGAGTTCGCGGCCGAGATCGCCCGCCTCGAGCGCGAGATCTACGACGCGGTCGGCCACGAGTTCACGATCGGCAGCCCCAAGCAGCTGGGCGAGATCCTGTTCGTGGAGCTCGGGCTGCCGAAGGGCCGCAAGACGAAGACCGGCTACTCGACCGACGCGACGGTGCTCGAGGAGCTGCGCGGCGTCCACCCGGTCGTCGAGCCCGTCCTCGAGTGGCGGATCTTCACCAAGCTCCGGTCCACCTACGTGGAGGCGCTCCCACACCTGATCGGCCCGGACGGGCGGCTCCACACGCTGTTCAACCAGGCCGTGGCCGCGACCGGCCGCCTGTCGTCGTCCGACCCCAACCTCCAGAACATCCCGATCCGGACGCCGCTCGGACGCCGGATCCGGCACGCGTTCGTGGCCGGGTCGCCGGACACGACGCTGGTCGCCGCGGACTACAGCCAGATCGAGCTCCGGATCCTCGCCCACGTGTCGGGCGACGAGCACCTGCGGGACGCGTTCGAGCGTGAGGCCGACATCCACCGCGAGACCGCCGCCCGCGTGCTCCGCAAGGACCCCGCCGACGTGACCGGCGACGAGCGCTCGATGGCGAAGATGGTCAACTTCGGGCTCGCCTACGGCATGAGCGACTTCGGACTCTCGAGCCGGGCGGGGATCAGCCGCCAGGACGCGCAGGAGTTCATCAACTCCTACTTCGCGGCGTACGGCGGGATCAGCCGCTACATGCTCCACATCCGCGAGACGGCGGGCGAGCAGGGGTACGTGGCGACGCTCCTCGGCCGCAAGCGCCAGATCCCCGAGCTCCGGTCGTCCAACCGGGCGCTCAAGTCGGCGGGCGAGCGGATGGCGATCAACATGCCGATCCAGGGCACGGCCGCGGACATCATGAAGATCGCGATGATCCGGACCGACCGCGCCCTGCGCGAGGGCGGGTTCCGGGCCCGGGTGGTGCTGTCCGTCCACGACGAGCTGCTGCTCGAGGCGCCGCGCGACGAGGTGGAGCGGCTGGTCCCGGTCCTCCGCGAGGCGATGGAGGGGGCGCTGCCGCTGTCGGTGCCGCTCACCGTCGAGGCGAAGGTCGGCGACTCGTGGGAGGGGATGACGCCCGTGTCACGCCGGGACGCGGCCCTCGCCGAGGCGGACGAGGCGCCGTCCGCCGTCTAGGTTGCCACCGCGCGCCGGCGGAGCCTGCCGACCGCCCCGGTGAGCGGAACGGCGAACAGCGCGATCGCCACGGCGGCGGCGAGCGGGATGACGAACGCGGCCGCGAGACCGGCCTCGTCCGCGGCGAGGCCGACCATCGTCGGTGCGATGACGAGCCCGATCCGGACGAGCCATGCCACGATCGCGACCGCGTGCCCGGTCGGGATCCCGGGTCGCGAGCCCGCGGCCATCACCATGACCGGGAACATGGACGCGGACCCGTACCCGATCGCCGCGAACCCGGCATACGCGAGCACCGGCAGCCCGGCCGGGGCGGCGATCATCGCCGCGACGACGCCGGCACCTCCGATGGCCGCGCCGCCGCGCACGACGGCGGTCCCGCCCCAGCGGTCGACCCAGCGGTCGTTGGTCAGGCGGCCGACGGCCATGGCCGTGATGTAGACGACGAAGCCCGCACCCGCGATGCCCGCTCCCATGCCGAGCACGTCTGTGAGATACACCGCGCTCCAGATGGCCGCGGCGCTCTGGAGCGCGATGCACAGGATCCCGAGCATCGCGATCGGGCCCAGCACGCGCAGCAGGCGTCCGGCGTGCCGCAGGTGCACGGCCTCGTCCACGACGCCGTCGGTCTCGGGGTGCGCGTCCGCGATCCGTGGCGGCAGCAGCGACCGCGACGCGACGAGGATCCCTACCGCGATCACCAGGCCCACGAGGGCGAGGTACGGCGCGACGGCGATCGCGAGGCCCGCGGCGATCGCCCCGGCGGCACCCGCCACCATCCCGCCGACGCTCCACAGGCCGTGGAAGCTCTGGAGGATCGACCGCCCGTAGACGCGCTGGACGCCGATGCTGTGCGCGTTCATCGCGGCGTCCATCGTCGCGTCGAACATGCCGAGCACGAAGTACGCGGCGGCGAGCATCGCCCACGATGAGGCGAGCCCGATCGAGGCCAGGGCGATCGCCGCGCCCACCCCGGACACGACCGCGACGCGTGCGCTTCCGCCGCGGGTGATGAACGCGCCGGCAAACCCGCCCACCAGGAGTCCGCCGATCGGCAGGGCCGCCACGGCGGCCCCGAGCTCGGCGTTCGTCAGGCTCAGCGAGTCCTTGATCGCGGGCAGGCGGGGCAGGATGGCCGCCGCCATCGCGCCATGGGCGAAGAACAGCGTGCTGACGGCGATGCGGGCGGCGCGCGCACGCCGGGGCGTGATGACGTCGGTCATGGGCCACCCATGGTGCCCGACGCATCGTCGCCGCGAGCGGCACCGGCGCCGCACCTGTCCTATCGTCTCCGACGATGCCTGAGCTCCCCGAGGTCGAGACCGTCGCTCGCGACCTCCGGCGCCACCTGCTGCCGGACGGCGGCGGGCCCGGACCGGAGATCACGGGCGCGCGCGTCGCATGGCCACGCACGCTCCGGGACGGCGACCCCGCGGCGTTCGTCGAGGGCGTCACCGGGCGGCGGGTGGAGGGCGTCGGGCGGCGCGGCAAGCAGATCATCGTGGACCTGTCGGGCGGCGCGTTCCTCACGATCCACCTCAAGATGACCGGGCAGGTGTTCGTGGTCGCGGCAACCGTCCCCGTGGACCCGTACGAGCGCCTCGCCATCGCCCTCGCCGACGGGCGGGAGATCCGCTTCCGGGACGTCCGCAAGTTCGGGCGGATCGGCCTGTACCAGGGCGACGACGACCCGTTCGACGGGATCGGCCCGGAGCCGCTGGATCCGCGCTTCACGCTGCGGGCGTTCCGGGGGCGGATCCGCGGGCGGCGCGCCAGGCTCAAGCCACTGCTGGTGGACCAGGCGTTCGTCGCGGGCATCGGCAACATCTACGCGGACGAGGCCCTGTGGCGGTCGAAGCTGCACCCGCTCCGCTCGGCCTCGTCGCTCCGGCCGGCCGACGAGCGGGCGCTGTACCGGAACGTGGTCGACATCCTGTCCGAGGCCGTCGAGCGGCGCGGCAGCTCCATCGACGACTACACGGCTCCAGACGGCGACGGCGAGATGCAGGAGCGCCTCGATGTCTACCAGCGCACCGGGGGCGGCTGCCGCCGATGCGGGCGAGCGATCCGCAGGATCGTCGTCGGGACCCGGGCGACCCACTTCTGCTCCTGGTGCCAGCGGCTGCCCGCCGCGGACCGTCCCGCCGCCGCGACGCTCCTCGCGACGATGACCCCGCGGCCGGGCACCCGCCCCAGTGGGCGCCGCGGCCGGCGCTGGGTGGAGCTGGACGGGGATGGCGCGCTCGGCCGTACGGCTGACGAGGCGGCGATCGCACGCGAGCGCAGCGCCCGCACGAAGGCCGCGGCCGCGGCACGCCGGGCGGCGGCTCGCGCGGGGACGACCCGATGAGCCTTGTCCGTCTCGAGGGCGTCGTCCGCGAGATCGGCACGTTCGTCATCCTCGACGGGATCACCGGCGCGATCGCCCCCGGCGAGCGGATCGGGCTCGTGGGACCGAACGGTGCCGGCAAGACGACACTGCTGCGCATCGTCGCCGGGCGCGACGAGGCGGATCGAGGGGTCGCGACGCGCAAGCGCGGTCTCAGCCTCGGGCTCCTGAGCCAGGAGGCGCACTTCGACGAGGCGTTCATGGCGGCACCCGACCTGCGCGTGGCCGTCCGCCACGGCGCGGCGCATCTCGAGCGCATGGCCGCCGAGCTCGAGCGCCTCGAGCACGAGGGCCACGCCGGGGGCGCGCGCTACGCGGACCTCCAGCACCGGTTCGACGTCCTTGGCGGGTACACCCTCGACCAGCGCGTGGACGAGGCGCTGTCCGGGCTTGGCTTCGCGCGCGACGAGTGGCTGCGGCCGCCGACCGCGCTCTCCGGCGGCCAGCAGACGCGTGCGGCCCTCGCGCAGCTCGTGATCAGCGACCCAGACCTGATGCTCCTCGACGAGCCGACGAACCACCTGGACATCGGGGCGATCGAGTGGCTGGAGGAGCACCTCCGCCGCCGTTCCGGGGCACTCCTCGTGGCCAGCCACGACCGGGCGTTCCTCGACGCCACCGTCACGCGGATCTGGGAGCTGCGCGATCGCCGCCTGACCGTGTTCCGGGGCGACTACAGCGCCTACCACCGGCAGCGCCTCGAGCGCGACGAGCGCGCCTCGCGGGAGGCTGAGAGCCACGAGGACGCGATCGCGCGCGAGATCGAGCTCGTCCAGCGCTACCGGAGCCAGCGCAAGCACGTGAAGATGCACGAGCACGAGGCCCGCCTCGAGAAGCTCCGGGCGCAGGCCGTGGAGGCGCCCAAGCCGTCGAAGGCGTCGCTCAAGCTCCGCGGGCAGGCCCTCGTGGGCGGGCCGGTCCGATCGGGCGAGATCGTGATCCGCCTCGAGGGCCTGGCCGTGGGCTACCTGCCGGGCCGCGGCGCGCTCGCCGCGGACGGGACCGAGGCCGCCGAGCCCGTCACGGTGGCGACGGCTCCCTTCCTCGCCGCCCAGCGCGGCGAGCGGATCGGCATCGTCGGCCCCAACGGCGCCGGCAAGACGACGCTCCTGCGCACGATCGCCGGCGACCTCCCGCCGCTCGACGGCGTGGTCGCCTTCGGCCACCAGGTCGCCCCGGCATACCTCGCCCAGCTGCGCGATGCGGCGATCCCCGGGGCGACGGTGCTCGACGCGGTCCTCGAGGCGATCCCCGTCACGCCCGGTGAGGCGCGCGGGTACCTCGCCCGGTTCCTGTTCCGCGGCGATGACGTGTTCAAGGAGGTCAGGTCCCTGTCCGGCGGCGAGCGCTCCCGCCTGGAGCTCGCGTTGCTCGGGATCCTGCCCTCCAACCTCATGCTCCTCGACGAGCCCACGAACCACCTCGACATCGCGGCCCGCGAGGCGATCGAGGCGTTCCTCGCCGAATCACCCGCGACGCTGCTGGTCGTGTCCCATGACCGCCGTCTGCTGGAGACGATCTGCGAGAAGCTGTGGGTCGTCGACGGGGCGATGGCGGTGCCGTTCGACGGCGGCTATCGGGCGTGGCGCCAGGCCGTGGCGGACGGGTGGACGGTCGAGGCGGAGGCCCGCCGGCGCGCGAACCGCGGGCGCCCCGGCGCTTCGCACGGCCCCGCGGAATCGAGGGCCGGACGGTCGAAGGCTGCGGCTTCGACGGGCACCGCCTCGGCGCCGGCGATGGCGCCTGACACGACGGCCCCGGCGCCGGTTCCGCAGCGGAACGCGCGTCCGAAGCTGTCCAAGGACGCGTATCGTCGGCGACGCGAGGCGCTCGACACCGAGCTCGGGCGCCTGGGCTTGCGCAAGACGCAGCTGGAGCTCGCGATGGGCAGTCCGTCGGTCACCGCCAATTTCGTCGAGATGCGCCGGGTGACGAGCGAGCTGGCCGACGTCGACCGGGCGCTCGCCGAGGCCGAGGACGCGTGGCTGCAACTGGAGGAGATGGCGCCGTGACCACGGGCACGCGGACCGTCCGCATCGGGATCACCGGGCCCATCGGCTGCGGCAAGTCGCAGGTGGTCACGTGGCTCGCGGAGCTCGGCGTCCACGTCGTGGACGCGGACCTGGAAGCACGTGCGGTGACGTCGCCCGGCCACCCCACGCACGACCTCGTCCTCCGTCGATTCGGGCCCGCGGTCGCCGGCCCCGACGGGGCGCTCGATCGCAAGGCCCTCGGGCGGATCGTGTTCTCGGATCCCGAGGCGCTGCGCGACCTGGAGCAGATCGTCCATCCTGCCGTCCGCCCCCGGATCCTCGCCCGTATCGAGGCCGCAGAGGAGGCGGGCGCGCCCGCCGTCGTGATCGAGGCGATCAAGCTCGTCGAAGGAGGCCTGGCGAGCCACTGCGACGAGGTCTGGCTGGTGACGTGCGCCCCGGGCGCCCAGCGCGAGCGCCTCATCGCCCGTGGCGCGTCGCCCGAGGAGGCCGACCAGCGGATGGCGGCCCAGGCCGGCCTGGCCGAGCGGCTGGCCCCGGCCGCAACGTGGGTGCTGGACACGAGCGACGCCCCGTCCGAGACCCGCGCGAAGGTCATCGACGCGTTGGGTGAGGCGATCGCCGCTCGCCGCTGACGGGCACGGCCGAACCGGGCCCCGGGAGCGCCGACGGAGCACGGGCGCCGGGATGCTGGACGGAGCACCGCCCGGCCGGGCGGGCCCGGCCGGGCGGTGGGGAGGCGCGTCGGGTCAGCGACGCGCGACGGAGAAGGCCGCTGGACGTGCGCTGGGTGGGGAAGGCCGTGCCTTCTCCCGGGAGTGGGCTGACCCGCTACGGAGCCGCGCTGGCGGCAGGCGAGGCGCCCGGCGACGGCGACGCATTCGGGTCGATCGAGGGCGGCGGCGTGATCTCGGGGATCGGCGGCGGCGTGGAGATCGGCCCGTTGCCCGCGGGATAGCTCTCGGGTACCGGGAGCCCGTAGCGCTCGATGATCCGGTTGGTCGTCGCCCCCAGGGCGCTGAGGTCGAGCGTCCGGGTGTCGGCATCGGGTCGCAGGACCATGCTGAACTGCGCGTTGCCCGCGGCCTGGAGGTGCGAGATCTCCTCGGCGACCGGGAGCGTGGCCTTCACGATGTAGAACGTGCCCTGGCGCGAGAGGATCTCCATGTTCTGCCAGCTGATCTTCGTCGAACGGTCCGTGTAGAACTGGCCCTCGTCCAGCACCGACTGGGGAACGTTGACGCTCGCCGTCAGGAAGACGTCGACCATCATCCCCGGTCCCAGCATGCCGGCGACCGCCCGGTCGTCGGTGACGGTGAGCGACACGGCCCGCCACGCCTCGGATTCGGGGGCCACGGTCTCGTCCGGACGGAGGATCGAGAACTGGGCGCCGGCCGTGGTGGATGCGAGGAGGTTGGTCGTGACGAGCTGGCCCGGCTTGACGTCCACGGCGAGGATCCGGCCGACGACGGCTGCGGGATCGCTGACGACACCCTCGGCGTTCGTCCCGTCGAGCGGGATGTCCGTGCGCAGGACCACGTCGTCGGCCTCGATCGGCTTGCGAGCTGGGATCGCCCGGGCCGCGACGACGGCCGCCGTCGTCTTGAGGCCCGACTGGCCGGCCTGCTGCTGCGCGTTGTTGATCAGGTAGAAGGCCGCGCCACCCGCGACCACCGCCAGGACGACGCCAAGCAGGACGATCCATCGCCCACGCTTTGACGGGTCCTTGTATTCCATCTCCATCGCATTCGCCTCCCGGAGGATCGGGTCAGCGCGCTCGCGCTGCCCGGTGAGGGTGTGCCGCGCCCGTTCCGGCTAGTTCCAGGGCGACAGCCGAGCCACCTGACCGCGGCGCAGCCGTGAGTCCGCCAGGTCCGGGATCACCGGGGTGATCGAGTACGCATAGACGGTGTTGGAGGTGATCGAGGCGACGCGCATGACGGCGAAGCCCACGATGTCGACGTATTCCTGGTTGCCGCCGGCGGAGGCCGTGGCGACGTTGAGGGTGATCGGCAGGAGGTGGGTGACGGGGCGCCCATCGCTGTTCGTGCCCGTGGCCCGGACAACGAACTGGTGGATCCCGGTTGCCATCGTCCCGGTGTTGATCGTGAGGACCGAGGGTGTGCCGCCGCCCGGGCTCGGGGTCACGGCCGCAGGGGAGAACGTCACCGCTCCCACCCCGGCGGGCATGGTGGCTTCCGGCATCGCCTCGAGCGAGAGGTTGACGGCGGCGCCGAACGCGGCGCCGACGCGCTTGAGCGTGAGATTGAAGGTCGCGGTGTCACCGGTCGCGAGCGTCGTCTGCTCGCTCGAGGCGGCAGTGATCGAGAAGTCACGCCCGACGGTGCCGACCTTGAGCGAGAACGGCGTGTACTTCGTCGTGAGGTACGGGCTGCCGGCCTGGCCCTTGAGCCAGACGGCGTAGATGCCCGGGACGGCGTCGGTCGTGTGGACATCCTCCATGTCCACGGTGGTGCCGCTGCCCAGGCTGGGCGTGACCGGGTTCGGCGTGTACGTGATCGGCGGCGAGGAGTCGACCGTCCCGAGCACCAGCGGGTTGTTCGGATCGTTCGCGTCCGCGACCGTGGACAGGGTGACCGTGCCGCTGAAGGCCTGGTTGCGGCTCACGCGGAACGAGCCTGCATCCGACTCGTTGCCGTTCTCGTCGACCAGCACGGTGCCCGGGGTGGACATCGAGAAGTCCGGGATCTGCATCGTCACGCCCGGATACACGGCGACGAGGATGCTGTCGCCCGGGGCGAACCGGTCCGCGAAGGCGTCGACGCCGGCGCCCGTCGAGTTGCCGCTCATGGTCGCGACCTGGTCATTGGGATCGGGCGGGGTGACGGCCGGCGGGAACATCGGCCCCGGATAGCCCCCGTTGAGGATCCACTTGGCCTGCATGTCCTTGAGGGTGTTCGCCGTCGTGGACGGCGTCACGCCGTTGTAGTACTGCTGCGACGAGGACGACGCGAAGTTGCGGATGTCGAGGGCGATGAAGCCGCGGAAGTCGGCGCCGTTGTCCGGGTCGGACCCCTGGCCGAGGATCTCGACGACGGGTCCGTGGTTGTTGCGATCGTCATCCGGGTTGAGCGAGTTGAACGCGAGGCCGGGGTTGGGATCGTTCCGGTCCGTGTCGTCCGTGTCCGTGCCCAGGCAGGCCGTGCTCGCCGTGGCGAAGAAGTCCATGAACTCCGAGAAGTTGTCCAGGCACGGGGCGACGCCGCTGTCCGTGCCGGGCGCCTTGATGAACTGCCTGACGGCGATCGGGAGGAGGTTGCCGTCGAAGTTGACCCGGGCGCGCCCGACGATGCTGTTCGTGTTCAGGCCCACCGCCCGTCCGAAGGTGTACGGGATCGTGTTGCGGATCGCGACCCGCACCGAGCCGCCGGAGATCAGGATCCCGTCGATGAGGTGCGGCGCGGAGCCGGCATGGCCCGATTCGTAGATCTCGTTGCCGCTGCCTGGCGGAAGGGACGGCGTGATGCCGTTGGGCGGGATCGCGAAGTTGCTCGTGAGCACGGCGAGCGCATCGGCCCGCGCGGCATCCTCGGTCTCGCCCCGCACGAGCGCGTTGCCGGCGGCGAGCGCCGCGGCGTCGGCCGCATTCTGGAGGAACCGGCGCTCCGTGTAGAACCGGCCGATGTCGAACGCGAGCCCCGCGGCGGCCATGAGCGCGACCAGCGCCAGCACGAAGATGACGAGGACCTGCCCCGTCTCGCGCGATGCGCCGGGGACCGCCGGAGATCGGCCCATGGTCAGTTGATCACCATCGTCACTTCGCCGGCGAGCGGCAGTCGGCCGTTGACGTCCTGCGGCAGGAACCCGGAGACGAGGGGGATCACCAGGTCCTGGTGATACGTGGCGCGCACGGTGACCCGGTAGCCCTGGCGTGGGTCGTTGGCGGTCACGGTGCCGGGCAGGGTGTAGGTGACCGTGATGTCACCGTTGACGTAGGTGACGGTGCTGCCGGACGTCGCCGAGGTCCAGGTCGTCCCGTTGGTGAAGTTCGGCGCCGTCTTGGCCAGGCCGTTGAGCGAGGCGAGCAGCGAGCTCCGGATGCGGGCGTTGCGCACGGCGTCGTTTGCGCTCTGCGTGATCGTCCGGTCGTAGACGTAGATCGAGCC
Source organism: uncultured Chloroflexia bacterium (assembly GCA_963715245.1). Lineage (GTDB taxonomy): Bacteria > Chloroflexota > Limnocylindria > Limnocylindrales > CSP1-4 > CAIXZV01. The sequence continues at coordinate 576,542 of CAVQRM010000006.1, read as the reverse complement.
CTCGCGCGCCGCCTCGCGCGCAGCCGTCGACACGGTCACGTAGGCGTTGAACACGAACCCGAACTGGATGATCCCGAGCAGCAGGAACAGGAGGGGCGCGAGGATCAGCGAGAACTCGACCAGCGACTGGCCCTCCTCGTCGCGCCGGTGGCGGCGGACGAGTGGGCCTCTTCGGGCCGTGCGCGGGGGTCGGTGCGGGGTCGTCGGCATCAGGGCGTGTCGGACTCCGGGACGGGGATGACAACCCGCAGTCTTCGGGGCCGGGTCGGGGGCGGAAATGGGTCGTTGGTCCCGGTACGGGCACCCCTTCGGTTCGGTGCGCGCACCGCGAACACCTGTTCTGTTTCGAACCTGACGTTGTGGTAGGATCGGGCCGATGCCGGACTTCCGACTCGTCGCCCCGTTCGAGCCGACCGGAGACCAGCCGCAGGCGATCGACAAGCTCGTCGACGGGCTCTCGCGCGGCCTCCGCCATCAGACGCTGCTGGGCGTGACGGGCTCGGGCAAGAGCCTGCCCGGTGATGAGCCTGTGCTCGTCGGCCAGGCGTCGGAGGGCGGAACCCGCGAGTGGCGGCTTCGTCCTATCGGCGCGGTCGTGGACGAGGCGCTGACTGCCGCTGGGGGAGCTCGGGACGACTGGGGCACCGAGGTAGCGCCGGGAGGTGCTGTGCCCACGATGGTCGTGACGGTTCACCCGGCGACGCACCGACCCGTGATCGCCCCGGTCACCGCGTTCACGAGGCACGACTCGCCGGCCGAGCTGTGGACGGTCGAGACAACCGACGGACGCAGGGTGACAGTCACCGGCGATCACAACTTCGTGCGGCTCACGCCGGATGCGGGCCTAGAGGTCATCGAGACATCGGCGCTGGGGGCGGGCGACGCGATCCCGCTCCCATCGCAGATCCCCGCGCCGGAAGACGACCTGCGACGCCTGGACGCCTGGGACTCGGTTGACCCGGCCACGGCGTGGGTGTCGGGACCCACTGTCCTCGGGCCGGAGACCGACACGCACGCCCGATGGCTCCTGGCGACGGGCGCCAGAACCCGGCTCGCCACCGTCGGGCGTGACGGCGTGCAGGTCCTCGAGCGGTTCGGAGAGACCGTCATCGGCGCACGCAAGGGTCGGCATGTCCTGCCCGCGAGCCGTGCGCTGGATGCCAACTACCTCGAGCTGCTCGGGCTCTTCGTCGCCGAGGGCCACGTCGCCGACCGGTACGCAACGGTCACTCCGGGTCCCGAATCCGTAGAGCTCGTCACGTCACGGCTCGACGCGTGCGGGATCGCATGGATCAACCGTGCCCCCGGCGAGATCATGCTCCCGGCGCGCATCGTCGCTGATCAGATGCGCGTCCTGTGCGGGCACAGTGCGGCAGCCAAGCATCTGCCGGGTTTCTGGCCGCAGCTCGACGACCAGCGTCTCGGCCGCCTCATCGCCGGCTACTTCGAGGGCGACGGCTGGGTCGAGCGGGCTGCTGTCGCCGCGGTTACGAAGAGCGAGCGGCTCGCATCGGAGCTCGCGTATGCCCTGCTGCGGTTCGGGATCGTCGCCCGCCTGAGCAGGACCTGGAAGCGCGCCGTCGGCAGCGCCCACCCTGGTGCCTGGTACTGGCAGGCGACCGTCCGGGGACACGGGGATCTCGAGCTCTTTGAGCGGCACATCGGCTTCCTGTCGGACCGGAAGCGGGCAAGCCTTCGCCACGCGGTATCGTCAACCGTCGGCGGGAATGCCGATACCGTGCCAGGCACTCCGGGCCGGTTCATTCGCAGGGCGCGGGTCGGCCTCGGGGTCACGCAGGCCGAGCTCGCATCGGTGGTGGGTCTGACCCGCTCCGCACTGAGCCTCATCGAGCACGGCCACCGCGCCCTGCGCCGCGCCAACGGCGTCCGCCTGGTCGCCGCGCTTCGAGCCCGGGCGCTGAGCCGACCGGGATCAGACGCGGACGCCTCGATCGCCGCGCTCGACCGGTTGCTGGCCTGCCGCTGGGCCACGATCCGGAGCGTCACTGCCGTGCCTTCACCCGGGAAGCACGTGTACGACCTCTCCGTCGCTGGGAGTGAGACGTTCCTCGCCGGCTTTGGCGGCCTCATCGTGCACAACACCTACACGATGGCCCAGACGATCGTCCGCCACCAGAAGCCGACGCTCGTCCTGGCCCACAACAAGACCCTTGCCGCCCAGCTGTACAGCGAGTTCCGCGAATTCTTCCCGGACAACGCCGTCGAGTACTTCGTCAGCTACTTCGACTACTACCAGCCGGAGGCGTACCTCCCGCGCTCGGACACCTACATCGAGAAGGACTCGAGCCGGAACGAGGAGATCGACCGCCTCCGCCACGCGGCCACCCACGCGCTGTTCGAGCGACGCGACGTGATCATCGTCGCGTCCGTGTCGTGCATCTACGGCCTCGGGGCGCCGGTGGACTACGGGGCGACCGTCCTCAAGCTGCGGGTCGGCGGCCACTACCGGCGGGACGCCGTGCTGCGCCACCTCGTGGACCTCCAGTACCAGCGCAACGACGCTGCCCTCACGCGAGCGCGCTTCCGGGTCCGCGGCGACACCCTCGAGATCGGCCCGGCCTCCTCTGAGATCGTCGTCAGGGTCGAGTTCTTCGGCGACGAGGTGGAGCGGATCACGGAGCTGGACCCGCTCACCGGCGAGCTCCTGGCCGAGCGCAAGGAGCTGAGCGTCTTCCCGGCCACGCACTTCGTGACGCCGCGGGACAAGCTCGGGCTTGCCGTCGCCGGCATCGAGGAGGAGATGGAGCTCCGCGTCGGCCAGATGGAGGCCGAGGGGCGGGCGCTGGAGGCGGCGCGGCTCCGGCAGCGCACGACGTTCGACCTCGAGATGCTCAAGGAGCTCGGGTACTGCTCCGGCGTCGAGAACTACTCGCGCCACCTGAGCGCAGCGCGAGCCCGGGTCGCGGCCGTGGACGCTGCTGGACTACTTCCCGCCGGACTGGCTGCTCATCGTCGACGAGTCGCACATGACGATCCCGCAGGTGGTCGGCATGTACAAGAACGACCGGACGCGCAAGGAGATCCTCGTCGACTTCGGGTTCCGCCTGCCGTCGGCGCTGGACAACCGGCCGCTGACGTTCGAGGAGTTCGAGGTCCACGTCAACCAGGCGGTCTACGTGTCCGCGACGCCGGGCCCGTACGAGCACGAGAAGAGCCAGCAGATCGTCGAGCAGCTGCTGCGGCCGACCGGCATCGTCGACCCGCCGATCGTCGTCCGCCCGACCGAGGGGCAGATCGACGACCTGCTCGAGGAGATCCGGGGCCGCGTCGAGCGGGGCGAGCGGGCGCTCGTCACGACGCTCACCAAGAAGATGGCCGAGGATCTCGCCGACTACCTCAAGGAGCTGGGCATCAAGGTCCAGTACCTCCACAGCGAGGTGGACACGCTCGAGCGGGTCGCGATCCTCCGCGACCTGCGCCTCGGCGTGTACGACGTCCTCGTGGGCATCAACCTCCTGCGCGAAGGTCTCGACCTGCCCGAGGTGACGCTCATCGCCATCCTCGACGCCGACAAGGAGGGCTTCCTGCGCAGCGCCTGGTCGCTGATCCAGATGATCGGCCGCGCGGCGCGCAACACCGGCGGCGAGGTCGTCATGTACGCGGACCGGATCACCGACTCGATGCGGGCGGCGATCGACGAGACCGATCGCCGGCGCGCGGTCCAGATGGCCTACAACACGGAACGCGGGATCGAGCCCACGACGATCATCAAGGGGATCCACGACATCAACGATCGTCTCCGCCTCGTGGCCGAGAACACCGCCGTCTACTCCTCGGAGCGCCGGGCCGCCACGCTCGCGGCAGCCGACAAGGCCGAGGTCGAGCGTCTTGTCGCGAAGATGGAAGCCGAGATGAAGCAGGCCGCGAAGGAGCTTGAGTTCGAGCGCGCGGCGGCCATCCGGGACGAGATCCAGCAGATCCGCCTGCGCGTCCTGGAGCAGGACGCGTCGGTCGTCGTCCAGCGGGCGGCCGAGCGGGCGGCAAAGGACGCGTTGCTGCCCGCGAAGGAGCGGGCGGCGCGCCATCGACCGGGCCAGCGCCCGGAGGACGGGCCGTCGATGGAGGTCACCGAGGTCACCGTGCTCGCCGCGGGCGAGGAGCCGGCCGCCGCACTCGACGGCGTCCCGCCGGAGGCCGACGACCCGTGGGGCACCGCGGCCGAGCTGTTCCCGGGCATCCGCGACGAGCACGAGGACGAGGCCGGCGAAGGCGGCTGGCAGGCCCGCTGGCTGGACCGGCCCACGTGGGACGTGAGCGTGACGCCCAACATCCGCAAGCGCAGCGGCCAGCGACCGACGCGCCGCCGCCGCGGGTACGGCTGAGCCCGGCGCCCGGCGTCTCGACGATGCCTCGGAATCTCGGCCCCGACGTGACCGAGGGAGTCAGCGCCCGCCCCCCGGCGCCGCTCGACGGGTTCGCGCTGCTGCCGGTGTGGCTCGAGACCGGCTACGACGGCGGACGGATCGCGGGCTGGGTGCCGGACGTCCCGGGCGCCCTCGCTGTCGCGGATACCCGCGAACGTGCGCTGAGCCTCGCGGTCGTGCAGGCCGCTCGCGTCAGGGACTGGCTCGAGGCCCACGGTGACGAGGCTGCCATCCCGCGGATCTGGCGGGCGGACGCCGCCGGCGAGCTCGAGGCGGTCCGGGCGGCGGACGGGTACGAGGTCAACGTCACGCTGCCGACCGATCGCCGTCGGGTGACCCAGGAGGAGATCGCCGTCGCCGTGCGGCGGCTCGCCTGGGCGCGCGACGACCTGCTGGCGCTCTCGGACCGCCTCGAGTGCTTCGAAGTGGCGAATGGGCCGTTGCCCGCGAGCCCCGAGCGCGGCGAGCGGACCGTCGGGGGAGGTGCTGCGCCACGTCTCGGGCTCGGAGGTCTGGCTCGTCGGCCGGCTTCGCGAGGGCGGCCGGTACGACGGACCGCTTGACGAGGGCCCTGTGCGCGCGACGCTCGAGTCGACGTGGGCGTGGGTCGCCGCGCGGCTCGAGGCGCTGGGGCGGGCGGACGACGGCACCGAGACCCCGGACCGGCACGGGGAGACATGGACGCTCGCGAAGGTGCTGCGACGGCTCCAGGCGCACGGCTTCGACCATCGCTGGGAGCTCGAGCGCCGCCTCGTGCGGGCGGACGGGACTGCGGACCGCGTCGAGGTGGTGCTCGGCCGCGTCCCGGACACGGGCGAGGTCGTCGGCCTGCTGCGGTCGGTCGGCTGGGACCTCCGGGCGTCGGAGCCCGCTTCTCTCGAGCGCGCCCTCCGCGGCACGACGGAGTTCGCGACGGCGTGGGACGGCGACCGGCTCATCGGGACGGCGCGGTCGATCACGGACGGCGGGCAGAACGCGCTCATCGCGACGGTCGTCGTCCACCCGGCGTACCAGGCCCTCGGGGTGGGGGAGCGGATGATCCACCTGCTCACCGACGGCCGCGACCTCGTCCGGTTCTCGCTGGCGGCGACGCCCGGCCTCGAGCCGTGGTACCGGAGGCTCGGGTTCCTCCCGGATCCGCACGCGATGTTCCGGCCGCGCCGGCGCCGGTGAACATGGTTCGGGAGTAGCCTTCCGGCATGCGATCGCTCCTCGGCTCCCTGCTCGCGCTCCTGTTCCTGCTCGCGGCATGCGGTGGCGGCAGCCCTGCGCCCGACGGGCCGGAGGCCGTGGTGCAGGACGCGCTCGCCAGGGTCGCCGCGAAGGACCTCGACGGGCTCCGCGGCCTCGCGTGCGCGGGCCAGGAGGACCTGATCCGCGACCAGCTCTCGCTCCAGGGGATGGTCCCGGGCTCCGACATGCTCGGCGGGCTCGATCTCGATGCCCTGCTGGACGCGGTCGCGGTGGACATCGCCGAGGTGGACGTCGGAACCGCCGCGACCGACGGGGACGTCGCGCAGGTGCCGGTCTCGGGCGAGATCAAGGTGACCTTCGACGCCGAGGCGATGCGCCCGATCCTCCGGCAGCTCCTCGAGAGCCAGGGTGCCACGATGACCGACGACCAGCTCGACGCGCTGCTCAAGACGCTCGAGAACTACGGGCAGGACGTGCCCGTGGACCAGACGATCCGCCTCGTCCGCGAGGGCGGTGCCTGGAGGATCTGCCAGGACTCGCTCGAGGCGCCATCGGCGCCCTGATCCCGATCGACGTCCGGGCGGCCCGCCCGAGGCCGACCACCGAGCAATCGGTCGAGCGTGGACCGCGCCGGCGGCACAATTCTCCGGTGCGCCCAGGCACCATGGACGGACGATAGGTGGTTTTCCCCCTACTTGGCACTTGACTTCGGACGGATACTTGCGCCCTCGGTCGGGGTCAGGCGCCCGGGAGCCATGGCGGGCTTCCGGCGCGCACCGCGAGCCCTGTCGCGCGGCGTCCCCGATGCCGACCGCTCGTATCGCCATGGAGTGACGATGGCCCGCCAGCGGATTGGATCCGGCCACCCGGAGTCCACGCTTGGCATACGCACCTGCCGCGTCACCTGCGCGCCACGAGCGAAAACCCCCAGGTCCTGGATGCCCGCGGAGGGTGGTATCGGCTGAAGGCGTGCAGGTGCACGCGTGGAGGGTCTCGATGTCCGGTCCGATCGCGCAGAGTCACTGGCTGTTGACGCGGCGAAGTGGTCAGAGGGCGCGCCTCCGCGCCGTGATCGGCACCTTCCTGATGGCGGCGACCGTGCTCCAGCCGGGCTTCGCCTCCGTCGTTTCCGCAGACCCAGCCAGCCCGGTGAGCGTGGTCAAGACAGCGAGCTCCGAGACGATCGCCTCGGGCGAGCAGCTGACCTACACGATCACCGTCACGAACCTGGGCGGGGCCAAGGTGGACAACGTCGTCATGACCGACCAGGTCAACGGCGTGGGCGTCATCCAGAGCCCGCCCGCCCTGCCGCAGCTCACGATCACGAGCTCGAAGGGCTCCTGCACCCAGGGGGGCCCGGACGGCAATCTCGTGACCTGCGACGCAGGGACCCTGTCCGGTCGCCAGGTCTGGACCGTCACCATCCGAGGCCAGGTCGACGGCGCCCGACAACACGACGCTCAACAACACGGCGTCCGTCACCGGCACGAAGTCCGCGCAGACGTTCACGACGACGGGCTCCGTGTCCGTCCTCGTCAGCGGCGGAACCGGCGGCGGGGACCCGCTCCCGGACCTCACGATCAACAAGACGGGCCCGACGAGCGTCGAGCTCGAGGGCGACCTGACCTACACCCTCACGATCAACAACGTGGGCACCGCGAACACCGCGAACGTGCGCGTCGTCGACACCCTCCCGGTCGGCGTCACCCTCGCCCCCGATCCGTTCGAGACGACCAGCCTCTTCAACTGCTCGGACGACGCGCCCGCCGATCCCATCACGATCATCTGTGACGGCGGCGCCGTGAACCAGGGGCAGAACGCGACGATCAAGATCAGCGCCAAGGCCCCTGCCTCGGGGACGAAGATCACGAACACCGCGGTCGTGGACCCGGACAACGACATCGAGGAGTCGAACGAGCTCAACAACACCTCGGCCTCGGTCAACACCTCCCTCGAAGGCCCGCCCCCCGAGCCGCTCCTCTCGATCCAGAAGTCCGACTCGAACCCGGACTTTCCGGGATCGTGGGACGACGCGGCCGGACCCTTCGACCCGGTCAACCCGGGCGAAACGCTGACCTACGTCATCCAGGTGAAGAACAACGCCACCTCCCGCGCCGATGACGTCCGCATCAGCGACACGTTCCAGGGCCTCGAGGCATCCAGCCTGGTCGTCAGCCAGACCGTGGTTGGCGGCGCCGTCGGGGTCGGCCGGGGCTGCGTCGTCAACGCGGCTGAAGCCGTCTGCTCGATCCGCTCCCTCAACGCGGGCGGCACGCTCACCATGACGGTGACGGGCACGGTCATCGCCGCGGCGGGCTCGAACCTGTTCAACACCGCGACCGTCCACGGCAACATCAAGAACGTCGGCCTCACGAACACCGCATCCGCGTCCACGACGGTGCGCCCGTCCATCGACCTGACGATCACCAAGACCGACAGCCCTGATCCGATCTGCGCCCGGTCGTGGCCGCGCGACACGCCGGCGGCCGGTGAGACGGGTCATCTCGACAACGACCCGATTCCTGCATCACCGGCCTCGGGCGATCCGACCGATCTCCTGGATGAGCCGGTGCGCCTCGGCGGCTTCAACTACCGCTACGTGATCGGCAACAGCGGGAATGGCGACGCATCGAACGTCGTCGTCCGCGACCCGCTTCCCGCCGGCGTCCTGTTTGACAGCTACGAGACGGACGGCAACTTCGTCTGCTCATGGAACCAGTCCACGAACGTCGTCACCTGTTCCGGCGGGTTCATCCCGGCGCCCGGGACCAGGTACATCGACATCCGGGTCGTGGCACCACCGACGGTCGGGCAGATCACCAACACGGTGACCGTCGATCCCAACAACGCGATCTTCGAGCCCGACGAGACGAACAACACGGCCACCGCGACGACGATGATCACCACGGGCATCGACCTCGTCGTCTGGAAGGGCGACGACGCCACCGCGTTCGATCACGCCCAGAACGTGGATCCCTCCGATGAGGACCCGCCGGGCGACGCACCCCCGTTGACCGAGGGGTTCGACCCCATCGCGACCAACGGCACGCAGACGTACACGATCATCGTGGACAACATCGGCCCGCAGGACGTCACCGGGATCAAGGTCCGCGACGTGCTCCCGGCCGGCACGAAGTTCCTGTCGTTCAGCGCGACGCAGGGGTTCACCTGCACCCATGACGGGTCCACGTACGGCGGCGCCGTCACGTGCATCGGCGGGTCCCTGCCCGGGACCGCCCGCGAGTTCTACGACCAGGCGGGCGACAACCCGCCCGGCGTGCCGACCGGCAACAAGTGGGCGACGATCAAGATCAAGGTCTTCGCCACCCAGTTCGTCCAGCCGATCATGCACAACGAGGTGCGCGTCGATCCGGACAACGAGATCGACGAGATCGACGAGGAGAACAACTTCGCGTTCCAGGACACGTTCGTCAGCGTCGGCAACAGCGACGCCGGAGCGTTCAACCAGCTGACCGTCGACAAAGTCCAGCACGATCCCGCGGGCAACGACCCTGTCGCAACGAACGGCATCCTCGTCTACGACCTCAACGTCGCGAACCTCGGCACCGACCCGGTGAGCGCGGTCGTCGTCAAGGACACGCTTCCCACCGGCACCCGCTTCATCTCGGCACGCGACGCCACCGACGACGGCGGCCCGCCCACGAGCCAGTCCGACGCCTTCTTTTGCAGCCACGACGGCAGCGCGACCGGCGGCGTCGTGACCTGCGTCAGCGGCGACTTCAGCGGGTCGATCAACACGATCCCGGACGGCATCGCCGGCAACGTGCCGACGAACCGCGTCATCCAGATCTCCATGTACGCCCCCAATATCCCCGGCAACATCATCAACCTCGCGGCGGTCGACCCCGACAACGTCGTGCCCGAGGGCAACGAGTTCGACAACGACGACTTCGAGGACACGACCGTCCGGTCGTGCACGAGCGTCGCCGACTGCGAGGCGACGAACGCCTTCTACGAGCTGAAGCTCACGAAGTCCCAGGAGAACCCGGACAACCCGGTCGCACGCAACGGCATCGTCACCTACCACCTGAAGGTCGAGAACTGGGGCAGCGCCCCGGTCTCGGGCGTGGTCGTGACCGACCGCCTGCCGGCCGGCTTCCGGTTCATCGACGCGACCGACACCGCGGGCGCCGCCGATCCCGACGCCTTCACCTGCACCGGGCCCGACGCATCCGGCGTCGTCACCTGCTCCGGCGGCTCGCTCACCGGCGTCGTCGGCGGGGTCGCCGACTTCCGGATCATCGAGATCAACGTCTTTGCGCCCGACCAGCCCGGCAACTACACGAACAACTCGTTCGTGGACCCGGGCAACACCATCCCCGAGGGCAACGAGTTCAACAACCAGTCGTCCCTGATGACGGTCGTCGCCAACGGCGGCAACCGGCCGTACATCGACCTCACCATCGAGAAGACGCAGATCGAGGCCCTCGACCAGGACATCGTTGACGGGCGCGTCCGGGTGGTCCCGGGCGGCGGCATCGCCTACGAGCTCAAGGTCATCAACGACGGCGAGGACGGCGACGCGTTCAACGTGCGCGTCCGCGACTTCCTGCCGGCGAACACGACCTTCTTCAAGGCCGAGGACATCGCCGCGGGGCCGGGCGCCTTCACCTGCGGCCAGCTGCCCGGTCAGCCGAGCACGATCGACTGCACCGGCGGGTGGATCCCGCAGGACGGCGGCTTCCGGACGATCCGGGTGATCGCGGTTGCGCCGACCGGGCTCGACCAGATCGCCAGCGATCCGGGCAACATCCTCCAGATCCTCGAGAACACCGCGTTCGTGGACCCGCTCAACGAGATCCCCGAAGGCGATGAGACGGACAACACGGACTCGGTCGAGACGCTCGTCCAGTCCCAGGTCAACCTCAAGGTCGAGAGCAAGGAAGGGCCCAGCACGGCCAACCAGAACCAGGAAGCCGACTACGTCATCACCGTGGTCAACGAGAAGGTGTGGGGCGATGGGCGGATCGCGTTCAACGCGGTCGTCGTGGACTACCTCCCGATCGGGCTGATCCCGCTCTCGGTCTCGACCAACTCGAGCAACATGGCATGCGAGACCGCGGAGAACCCGGTCAACGTGGTCACCTGCACGGGTGACCTGGTGCCCGACGAACCGGTCGAGATCACCGTCCACGTGTTCATCACCGCCGACGGCGGCACCCTCGACAACGAGGCGTGCATCGATCCCGGCCACCTGATCGACGAGACCAACGAGCTCGACAACTGCAAGACCAAGACGACGGAGGTCGAGCCGCCGGCGGCGCCGAACCTCAACATCAACAAGAACGCGAGCACCGGCACCGTGACGCCGGGCGAGACCTTCACCTACACGGTGACGGTGTCCAACGTGGGCAATGCGCCGGCGCCGTCGCCCATCACGATCACCGACGACCTGCCCGACGAGGTCACGTACGTCAGCGCCAACGCTACGAACGGCTTCACCTGCGCTGAGGCCTCGGGTACGGTGACGTGCTCCGACCCGCCGAATGCCGGTCTGGCCGCCGGCGCCTCGACCGTGGTGACCATCGAGGTCACCGTGAACGACGGCGTCACGGGCGGGTTCGAGAACACGGCATCCGTGCTCGACGATGGCAACAACGAGACCGACTCGGTTCTCACCAACGTGGGCGGCACCGCCGTCGACCTGATCCTGTCCGACATCACCGACGTCCCCGACCCGGTCAATGTCGGCCAGAACCTGACCTACACGTTCACGGTCAGCAATGCCGGCACGAACGGCAGCGGCGCCTTCGACATCGAGGCCGTCATGGACGACATGTCGGGCCTCACGTTCGTGGGCGCGAGCGCATCGCAGGGCTTCATCTGCGGCGACATCGTCACCGACACCGTCACCTGCTCGGGCGCGGATCTCCCCGCCGGACAGGCGACCGAGGTCAAGATCACGTTCCTGGTGTCGGGCGCCTCGCCCAGCACCCACGAGCTCAGCGTCAAGGCCGACTCGGGTGACGCCGTCACCGAGGGGAGCGAGGCCAACAACGAGGACACCGAGCTGACCTCGATCAGCGCGGCACTGTGCACCGGGTGCATCGACCTGGTGATCGGCGGCATTCTCGACACGCCCGATCCGGTCTCGGACGGGCAGGCCCTGACGTTCATCACCACCGCGAGCAACGCGGGCGACATCCCGACCACGGGGTTGGGGCCGGTCGTCCTCACGTTCTACCTGCCCAGCGGCGTGGCGTACGTGAGCGCCTCCGCCACGGCCGGGTTCACCTGCACCCACGAGGATCCCGGAAATGACGGCGTGTTCGACTGGGTCGACTGCTCGGGTGACCTGCTCGGCGGTCAGGGTGTCGTGATGACGGTGAACACGACCGCCGACGACACGGAACGGGACGCCGAGCTCGGTGGCTCCGAGACGCTCGTCAGCTTCGCAATCGTCGACGAGGCGGATGCGTTCCCCGAGGGCGTGGGCGCCGGCCAGGAGTTCACGAACGACAACAACGGATATGTGATCGAGTTCACGGAGTTCCCGCAGTAGGGCAGCCACCGGCTGAGCACCTCTCGAGTCGGAGGAACCGCCCCATGATCCGTTTCACGAACCTGCCCGGCCGGCGGGCATGGACGGCGAGGGCACTGGCGATCGTCGCCTGCCTGTCGCTGCTCGTCGGCGTCGCCTGGACGCCAGCCGCCGGTCAGCATGCCGTCCCCGCCGTCGACGCGGCCGGCTGCAAGATCTACGTGGCCGCCGGGGATGACATCCCCGCCGGCCACGACCTCAACGACGATGCGGCGCGCTACCCGGAACAGCTGCTCGAGGATCACCTCGGCGACCCCGGGTGGTGCGTCTACAACCAGGGCGAGAACGGCCAGACATCCCGGGAGTTCATCCTCGAGGGGGGACTGTCCAAGGCCTACAACATGCGCCCGGACCTGATCACGATCCAGCTGGGTGAACAGAACGACACGATCGTCAATCTCATCGACAGCTGCTTCAAGAAGGTCCGCGACCATGACTTCTCGGGTGCGAGCGCGTGCGCGGCAGGCATCCTCGCCAACCAGACAGCGTTCGACAACCTGCGCAAGAACTACACGACGATCCTGCAGATGACGCGGATCATGGCCTCGCAGCGGCCGCACCTGGTGGTTGCAGTCCCCAACTATCCCAACCCGTATCCGCTCGCGGATGCCGAGCTGACCGCGGACATCACCCAGCTGTGTGTCGGCGTCATCGACGCGATGATCAGCTGCCTCCAGCGCTGGCTGCAGCTGCCGCCCGCCCTGGCGCTGATCGACCAGGTCTTCCAGAAGCTCAACAAGACCCTGGCGCAATCCGTTGCCCCGTTCCAGCAGGGACCCGTCGGCTACCGCTGGGTCGTGGTCGACACGTATACACCGTTCAAGGGCCACGACATGAAGATGGAGGTGACCCTGAAGCTGGAGCGGGTCTGCCACCTGTGCGGCACCCAGGGCCAGTACTTCGACGACCACTCGAAGACGGTGGACCTGGGGAGCGACGATCCGTGGTGGATCGAGGGCGAGACCGGGCGCAAGCTGCCCGAGTACCTGTTCATCCCGGGTCCGCTCATCAGCCCGCCCGTTGTCATCATGCAGGTGTCCCAGACCACGGAGGGCATGGGCGTCTGGGTGGACGCGGACGGGCAGCAGTGCATCGCCGATGCGATCTGGGATGCGGACACGATCCTGCCGGGCCAGACCCCGCTGAAGTGGATCCTCGGCTACGGCGAGGAATTGAATACGAATATCTGTCAATGAGCCGCGCGACACGGAGGAATACGGCATGAAGCGATCCACGGCCGTCGCGGCGGCGCTCCTGCTGGCGATGGCCCTCGCGGCCCCGGCGCAGGCGGGTCCGCCGTACACCGGCGACACGACGATCCCGGACCCGCAGCCGGCTGGCGAGACCCTGTTCGTCGACGCGGTGGTGTTCAGCGAGGGCCCGGTGGTCCCGTATGAGATTGCGATCCAGAACGAGTGCCAGCTGCCGAACCGCGGAGGCCGCACGGTGCAGCGTGACGACATCGTGGACTGGGTGGACACAGAGGACGACTACCCGCACACGATCATGCCGATCTACCTCCAGGCGATCCCGGCCGGCTCGAAGTGCAAGGTCTTCCTCGTGCGCGGCAACACGCAGCTCAAGGGGTCGGTGAGCTCGTATACGACCGACTGAAAGCTCCTCGGCTCGGCACGCCCGGATCGGCCGCGCGGCGACGAGAACACTTGTTCGATATGACGTCGAGGCGCTAGACTGCGCACGTGCCCCAGGATCGGATCGTCGTGCGCGGCGCGCGCGAACACAACCTCAAGAACGTCGACGTGGCCTTCCCGCGTGACCGCCTTGTCGTCATCACCGGGTTGTCCGGCTCGGGCAAGTCCAGCCTCGCGTTCGACACGATCTACGCCGAGGGCCAGCGCCGGTACGTGGAGAGCCTGTCCGCGTACGCGAGGCAGTTCCTCGGGCAGATGGAGAAGCCGGACGTCGACCAGATCGACGGCCTCTCGCCCGCGATCTCGATCGACCAGAAGGGGGCGTCGCGGAACCCGCGGTCCACCGTCGGCACGGTCACCGAGATCTACGACTACCTGCGGCTCCTGTTCGCGCGCATCGGGCACCCGCACTGCCCGAACTGCGGTCGCGAGATCGAGCGCCAGACCGTGAGCCAGATCGTGGACCAGGTGCTCGCCATGCCGGAGGGGACGCGCCTGCTCGTCCTCGGCCCGCTGATCAAGGACCGCAAGACCGAGGGGGACCGGGTCTTCGAGGGCGCCCGCAAGCAGGGCTTCGTCCGCGTGCGCGTGGACGGCGAGCAGTACGACCTGTCCGAGGCGCCCACGCTCGACAAGTACAAGCGCCACACGATCGAGGTCGTCGTGGACCGCTTCGTCGTCCGCCGCGCCGAGGCGCCCGACGACTGGGCCCGCGACGCGCTCGGGCGCCCGATCGACCCGGACACGAAGCTCGCGCTCCCGGACCCGGACACGTCGCGGCTCGCGGACTCGATCGAGACCGCGCTGCGCCTCGGCGAGGGCGTCGTGCTCATCGCGCCCGCGCCGCGCGACGACGAGCCCGCGACGTTCGAAGAGCGGCGCTTCAGCGAGCGCTACAGCTGCCCCTTCGACGGCACGACCATCGACGAGCTGGAGCCGCGCTCGTTCTCGTTCAACTCGCCGCACGGCGCGTGCCCCACCTGCACGGGGCTCGGGACGCAGCTTGTCATCGACCCGGACCTCGTGATCCCGGACCGCTCGAAGAGCATCAAGGCCGGCGCGCTTGTCCCGTGGAACAAGATGCCCACCGAGATCAGCTGGCGGATGAAGATCACCGAGGCGGTGTTCGCGTCCCGCGGCTGGAGCATCGCGACGCCGGTGCGGGACCTCCCCGACGAGGCGATCCAGTTCCTCCTCTACGCGCCCAAGGACGAGAAGGTCGTCGTCCGATATCGCCACGAGCGGGGCGAGAACAGCTACGTCGCCACGTTCGAGGGCGTCGTGACGAACCTCGAGCGCCGGTTCAAGGAGACCGAGAGTCCGAGTACATCCGCACCGAGCTCGAGAAGTTCATGGTCCAGAAGCCGTGCCCCACGTGCGGCGGTCGGCGGCTCCGGCCGGAGGTCCTCGCGGTCAGCGTGGACGGGCGCGACATCTCCGCCGTGTCCGCGCTGTCGGTCACGGATGCGCTCGACTGGGCGACGGAGCCTCTCGGACCGGATCACCGAGCGCGAGCGCACGATCGCACGCCAGGTGCTCAAGGAGATCGTCGCCCGGCTCGGGTTCCTCGTGGACGTGGGCCTGGACTACCTGACGCTCGACCGGGCCTCGGTCAGCCTCTCGGGCGGCGAGGCGCAGCGGATCCGCCTCGCGACCCAGATCGGGACGACGCTCATGGGCGTGCTGTACATCCTCGACGAGCCGTCGATCGGGCTGCACCAGCGGGACAACGCGAAGCTCATCGCGACGCTCACCCGGCTCCGGGACCTCGGCAACACCGTGCTCGTCGTGGAGCACGACGAGGAGACGATCCGCACGGCGGACTGGGTCATCGACATCGGGCCCGGCGCGGGGGAGCACGGCGGCGAGATCATCGCGAACGGGCCCCTGGAGACCGTGCTCGCCGAGCCGCGCTCGCTCACCGGGGCGTTCCTCCGCGGCGAGAAGATGGTCGACGTGCCGGCGAAGCGACGGCACGGCAACGGGAAGAACCTCACCGTCCGCGGCGCGCGGGAGCACAACCTCCAGGGGATCGACGTCCAGTTCCCGCTCGGGATGTTCATCGCCGTGACCGGCGTGTCGGGCTCCGGCAAGAGCACCCTCGTCGACGAGGTGCTCTACCGGTCGCTGGCCCGGGACCTGACCGGCTCCCGGGCGGTCGTCGGGAAGCACGATTCCGTCGACGGCGTCCAGCACATCGACAAGATCATCGAGATCGACCAGAGCCCCATCGGGCGGACCCCACGCTCCAACCCCGCCACCTACACCGGCCTGTTCGGGCCGATCCGGGAGCTGTTCGCAGGGACGCCCGAGGCGCGCGTCCGCGGCTACATGCCGGGGCGCTTCAGCTTCAACGTCAAGGGCGGGCGCTGCGAGAACTGCAAGGGCGACGGGATCATCAAGATCGAGATGCAGTTCCTCCCGGACGTCTACGTCCCGTGCGAGGTCTGCAAGGGCAAGCGCTACGGGCGCGAGGCGCTCGAGATCCACTACAAGGGGAAGTCCATCGCGGACGTCCTCGAGATGACCGTCGCGGAGGCGGTCGAGTTCTTCGCCGCCGTCCCCAACGTCCGCACCAAGCTCCAGACGCTGTACGACGTGGGTCTCGGCTACGTCCACCTCGGCCAGCCCGCGACCACGCTCTCCGGCGGCGAGGCGCAGCGGGTGAAGCTGGCGACCGAGCTCTCGCGACGGGCGACGGGCAAGACGCTGTACCTGCTCGACGAGCCGACGACCGGGCTCCACTTCGCCGACGTGGACAAGCTCCTCCAGGTGCTCCACCGGCTCGTCGACAGCGGCAACACCGTCCTCGTCATCGAGCACAACCTCGACGTCATCAAGACCGCCGACTGGATCGTGGACCTGGGCCCCGAGGGCGGCCATCGCGGCGGCCGGATCGTCGCCGAGGGAACGCCGGAGCAGGTCGCCCGGACCGAGGGCTCCGCCACCGGCGAGTACCTCGCGCGCGTGCTGCGAGGCGAGCCGCTGGTGCCGCTGAGCCACGTGACGTTCGCGGAGGAGGCGGGCCGTCCGGGCCCGGGCAGCAACGGGGCATCGACCCCGGTGCCCGAGATCGTCCCGTCGCGCAAGCGCGTGGCCGCTGCGAGGTCTGCCGGAGAGCGGTAGCCGGACGGGCAGGCGGATCGGGCATCCGTCCCAGTCGCCCGCACGGACCGGCTCGGGCTACGATGCGTCCATGCCGGAGATCGATTTCGCCTTCCTCGCCGACGCGGCCGAGACGCAGCCGGGTCACAAGTTCCACGTCCTTGGGGGCGGGATCACCCGGATCGGCGGGCGCACCTTCCCGCTCCGACACCCGCATCTCGCGCTCGTTGTCGGGCTGCTCGTCACGGCGCCCGAGACCGAGCGTGAGCACGAGCTGCGGATCGTGCTGCTCGACCCTGACGGCGCCGAGGTCACGGGCGCCACGGGCAGCCTCGTCGCCCGCGGCCATCCCGACGGCCGCGACGCGATCCTGACGTTCAGCATCGATCTCTGGAACCTGACGTTCCCGGCGCCCGGCGACTACTCGTTCCGGATCCTCGTCAACGGCTCGGAGCGCAAGCGTCTGGCGCTCGTCCTCGTCCGTCCCACCGAGGCCGGGACGCCTACCGGATCGTCGATCGGGACGTGACCGGTGGGCACGGGACCAGTGGGGCCCACAGTCACGCGGCGCGGCGCGGCCCGGCCCGGCACGAGCGTCCGGCGATCGACGAGGCGGCCCTCGTCGCGGCGCGGGCGGGCGACTTGATGGTGCGCGAGGCACGCGAGCGCGGAGCGGCGCGCTGGGTCGCCTATCTCGAGCCGCTTCCCGACCAGCTCCGTGACGCTGAGCTCGGCGAGCTGCGCAAGGTCGGCCTCCGGGCGCGGGCCGCGTACGGCCCGAAGGACTCCGTCCGCGACGCGCTGCCGCCCGAGATGACCGAGCCATTCCTCGAAGCCGTCGACCGGCTGCTCAAGGAGCTCGCGCGCCGCGAGGTCTCGGGACAGGCCTCGACCTAGAACACGTACGGGACGATGCGCTTCGTCCGGGCGCGATATGCCTCGTACCCCGGGTAGTGGTCGGCGAGCCACTGCTCCTCACGCTCCGACTTGAGGTAGAAGAAGCCGAGCAGCACGACGGCGCCGGCGATGGCGGCCGGCGAGGCGGTGAGGAGGCCGAAGCCAAGCGACCCGAGCACGAGACCGCCGTAGATCGGGTGACGCACCAGCGCGTACGTCCCCGTCTCGACGAGCTCCGACCCGCGCGCGGGTGCGGGAGCGGCGTGAGCGCGTCGCGGAGGTCGAACAGGCCCTTCCCGGCCAGGATCCCGCCCGCCACGAGCAGGGCGCCGCCCGCGAGCGTGGTGACGATGCGCGCCGTCCCGTCCCACGCCGGCCCGAGCGTGCCGGCGACCACGATGAGCCCGAACAGCGCGAACTGGATGACGACCCAGCCTTCGCCGCGCGGTCCGAGGCTCGGGAGGGTGCTCACGCCGCGGCCGCCGGCGGCCAGGCGCCGCCACTCGTGCTCGAGGATCGCCATCCGGTGGACGTCCACGTACCGGCCCTCGCGGAAGACCGCCTCGCGCAGGATTCCCTCGTGGACGAAGCCGACGCGCTCGTACACGTGCCTCGCGCGCGGGTTGAAGTCGTAGACGTCCAGCCAGATCCGGTGCATCCGGAGCGTGTCGAACGCCCACGCGAGGAGCGCGCGCAGCATGTCGGTCCCGAAGCCGTGGCCGGTGTCGGCGGGATCGCCGACGGTGAGCCCGAGGCCGGCGCTGCCGTCCGTGAGGAACAGGTGGAACAGCCCGATCGTCCCGATCGGCCGGTCGTCGTCGAGGCGGCAGGCGACGAAGAAGTAGCCGCCCTTGCCCTGGTCCGCGAGCATCCGCTCGAACCACTCCGCCTCGGACGCGAGCGAGATCGGCGATTCGAGCGCGAGGGTCCGCGACGTGCGGTGATCGTTCATCCAGCGGACGAACAGCGGGATGTCCTCGCGCTCGCCCGGCCGAAGATAGACGGACCCGTGCGCGATCACGGGCTGCGTGCCGTCCCGCTTCGACGTCATCGTCGACCTCCCTGTCGGTGTCCACCGCCGCTCCGGAGAGTCTACGCGGCGACATGGCAGGACCCCGAGCTCCTCCGCGTCGAACGCCTCCAGCAGGAACCGCGACGGGGCTGCCGGGTCGATACAGCAGGGTCAGCGAGCGGCGCGCCCGCGTCCACGCGACGTAGGCAAGGCGCCGCTCCTCCTCGAGCGCGCGCTCGGGCTCGGTGGCGTCGGTGATGGAGCGCCGGCCGGGGAAGCCGTCGGCGAGCACGAGGACGTGGTCCCACTCGAGCCCCTTCGTCCCGTGGGCGGTGGCAAGGGTCAGCGCCGCGTCGTCGCGCCGCAGTGCGGTGAGCCGGGCGCGACGCGCAGCCACCGCCTCGCGGAGCGCCGCGAGATCCGGACAGGTCTGCCGCCCAGCCGAGCAGGGCGGTCGCGAGGGCGGGGAGCGTCGGCGCGTCCGAGTCGTCGTGGTCTGCTGGCGCCGCCTGCTGCGACCGCGGCCTCGTGCTCGGCGCGGACCGCACCCGGACCCGCCGAGCGCCGGGAGGAGGGGCAGGCCGAGTGCAGCACCTGCGCGGTCCGGTCGAGGAGGTCGTCCACCCGCGGGTCCTCGATCGGCAGCGGGAGGTCCGGGGCGCGGAACGGAAGGCCGAGCTCCACGGCCGCGATGACCGCGACGAGCAGCTCCCGGTTCGTCCGTGCGAGGACCGCGCGCGTCGACTCGTCGCGCGGCCAGGTGCCCATCGCGCGCGCGACCCGGACGAGGTCGTCGGCCGCGTCCGGGTGCCAGGACCAGCCGTCCGGTCGCGGCCGGTCCGGCGACGATGCGCTTCGCGAACCGCTCCCGGTTGTGCTCCACGAGCCGGACCGCCCGGGCGACGACCGGCCCCGGGCACCGGTAGTTCGTCGTGAGGTCGACCCGGCGGAGGCCGGGCAGGGAGGCCGCGAGGCCGAGCACGCGCCGCACGTCCGCGAGCCGCCAGCCGTAGATCGTCTGGTCGTCGTCACCCACGAGGAACACGCGGTTGGCGGGTGCCGCCAGCAGCAGCGCGAGCTCCAGCTGGGTGCGATCGAGGTCCTGCGCCTCGTCGACGAGGAGCTCGAGGCAGCGGGAGCGCCACCGGGACAGGGCCCGCTCGTCCTCCTGCAGCAGGCGCAGCGCCCTGACGACGAGGTCGTCGAAGTCCACGCCCCCGCTCTCGGCGACCGCGCGCTCGTAGGCGACGAACGCGCTCGCGATCGGTCCCGGAGCGGGATCGCGAGCGACCTCGTCCGCCGTGACCCGCAGGTCCAGCTTGAGGCGCGAGAACGCGAGGTCGAGGCGGCCGCGATCCGCGGGCGTCGCGGCCGGGAAGAGCTCGCGCAGGAGCCCGTCCCGGTCGAGGAGCGGGTCGACGGACACGCCGGCCTCCGCGAGCATCTCCCGCCCGAGCGCGTGGAACGTCCGGACGCGAACCGCCCCGGCGCGGACACCGAGGGGCTCGAGCGCGGCATCGAGGCGCGCCGTGAGCTCCTCGGCCGCCCGCTTGTTGAACGCGACGACGGTGATCGCCACGCGGGATCGGCCCGCCATCGACCAGCCAGGCCACCCGCGCCACGAGCGTGGTCGTCTTGCCGCTCCCAGCGGGCGCGACGCACAGGACCGGGCCGGGTGGCGAGGTCGCCGCTGCGCGCTGGTCGGGGGCGAGTCGTGCGAGGCGGTCGGCGACGGCGGGATGGACCATCGGCGCAGTGTGCCGACCACCGCTTATCCGGGGCTTTCATGATCTCGCCGGATTGATGGTGCCCGCATGCACCGGAACCGGGCGATTCCACCGGATCAGCGGTGGTCACCGGTTGCCACTCCACGACACACGTCTATCCTTGACCCAACAGACCGCCCCCACACCGGAGGAGTGAACGTGCCCTCACGCCCTGCATGGCGACGATTCCTGATCGCGCTCACGGGATCGGCGCTGATCGCCGCGAGTCTCGCGGCTCCCGCCACCGCCGCACCGCCCGAAGGTCGGCCGGCGGACTTCTGGCTCACGATCCTGCACAACAATGACGGCGAGTCAAAGCTGCTGAGCGCCGGGGCCGGCGCACTGGCCGACTACGGCGGCATCGCCCGCTTCAAGACGCTCGTCGACCAGCTGAAGTACCAGGCGACGGAGGACCGTCCAGCCTCGCAGCGAGGCGGGAAGCGCGGCGTTGTCATGCTGTCGTCGGGCGACAACTTCCTCGCAGGTGCCGGAGCTGACGGCCAGCTTCGAGCAAGGGCGTGCCGTGGTACGACTCGCATCGGCGCTCGACCTGATCGGCTACGACGCCATCGCGATCGGCAACCACGAGTTCGACTTCGGGCCCGAGTACCTCGCCGACTTCATCGAGGGCTTCGCGTCGCGGTGTCCCGTTCGTGAGCGCCAACCTCGACGTCTCCGCCGAGCCCGACCTGCAGGCGCTGTGCGAGGCCGGACGCATCGTGCCGGCGACCGTCGTGCGCGAGCGACGGCGAGCCGATCGGCATCGTCGGCGCCACCACCCCGCAGCTGCCGACCATCTCGAGCCCGCGCGACGTCGTCGCGAGTCCGGACGTGGCCGAGGCCATCCAGCACCAGGTCGACGAGCTCGACGGCCGACGGCGTCAACAATGTCATCCTCATCAGCCACCTGCAGAACGTCAACGAGGACTCGCGAGCTCGGCACGATGCTCGACGGCGTCGACGTGGTGATCGCGGGCGGTGGCGACGAGCTCCTGGCGAACCCGAACGACCTGCTCGTGCCCGGGGACAGTGCGCGTCGGACAGCCTCCCGTACCCGCTGTGGGCCGAGGACGTCGACGGGACCGACGTCCCGGTCGTCACCACGGCCGGCAACTACAAGTACGTCGGCCGGCTCGTCTGTCGCCTTCGATCGGGCCGGCAACGTGATCGACGTCGACGAGACGACGAGCGGTCCCGTCCGTGTCTCCGGCGTCGCCCCCGACGCGGTGGCGCTCGACCCGGTCGTCAAGAGCCAGGTCACCGACCCGGTCACGGCGTTCGTCGCCGGGCTTGCCGCCAACGTGATCGCGACGTCCCAGATCGCGCTCGAGGGACGCCGTGGGTCGGGCACGGACCCGAACATCGCCGTCCCCGGCATCCGCAACAGCGAGACCAACCTCGCGAACCTCACGGCCAATTCGCTGCTCTGGGCCGCACAGCGCAACGCCGCGGCCTACGAGGTCGACGTTCCGCAGGTCGGGATGCAGAACAGCGGCGGCATCCGCAACAACTCGCTCATTCCGGCCGGACCGATCACGGAGCTCAACACGTTCCAGATCCTTGCCTTCCTGAACTTCGTCTCGGTGAAGGAGGACATGGCGCCGGCTGATCTGAAGTCGGTGCTCGAGACGTCGGTCTCGGACGTCGGCGGCAACGGGCGCTTTGCCCACTTCTCGGGGCTCACGTTCTCGTACGACCCGGCAGCGCAGCGTCGCGTGATCGACGGCACCACGTGCGCTGTCTCGAACGAGGGCGCACGGGTCCAGGACGTCTGGGTGGGTGCCACGCAGATCTACGACGATGGTGTGTACGTTGGTCCCGCCGGCTGGACGGTCGACTTCGCCACGAACGACTTCACGTTCCGCGGCGGCGACTGCTTCACCTTCGGCCCCGGCGGCTTCACGGGCGTCGGGGTGACCTACCAGCAGGCGCTCTACGAGTACCTGCAGGCCCCGGTCGCCGAGGGTGGTCTTGGCGGTCTCATCACCGCCGCCGACTATCCGGCAGGCGGCGAGGGCCGGATCCAGCGTCTGCCGGTCTGATCCCTCCAGGAGGAACCACGCACCGAGGCCGGCCCACCGGGCCGGCCTCGGTGATTCCCGGCACCGGTACCGATGGGCGGCGCAGCCGGGCACCGAACGGGACCAGCCTCCCATTTCCGCCACCGCGCATCCGTCAGAGGCTTCGACTGCGATCGCCCGGCCGATGAACCACGCACGGGCGCGCTGGGAGGCCGCACATGTCACTCGCCGTCGTCCGCCGGGCCGCGACCCTGGGGCTCACGCTCGTGCTTGTCGTCGCGGGTACTGCCTTCGCGGACCAGCTGCGACCCGACGGCGACGCCGTGGCCGGCGTCCAGTCCTCGGTCGACCTCGGCGAGGTCGCGCCCGCGAGCGACCACTCCCTCGACGCCGCGTTCAGCCTGACGTGCATCGGATCGAGCCATCTCCCGGCGGGGAGCTCGATCACGGTGTACCCGATGGCCCTCACGTCGCCGGACGGGGGATCGATGACGGTGGGCGACGGCGCGATCCACGTCCCCGCCCTGTGGCCGGCGGACGGGGCCGACTGCACCGGCTCCGAGCCCACGGCCACGTCAACGGCCGCGAGCGTCCAGCTGACCGCACCTGCCGTCGAGGGGCCTGCGACCTTCGTCGTCCTGTTCGCGCTCGACAGCGAGGCGTCGGTCTCGAACACCATCGCGCTGACCGTCGCGATGACGGTGGTTGCGCCCACCGGAGACCCGGGTCCCGACCCGGATGCGGACCCGGACCCCGACCCGCCGGCGCCCCCTGCAACGGTGTGGACCGCGACCTGGGAACGCCCATTGGCGCGCACCACGCCCGCGCTCGTCGCGAAGGCAAGCCGCACGATCCCCCTGAAGGTCGCCCTGTTCGCCGATGGCGAGGCGATGGGTCCGGGTGGCGAGACACCCGCGCTCACGCTCGAGCGACGGGCCGCGTGTGACGGAGGCGACGTGCTCGAAGCGCGGCCGGGCGGCGCGCTCCGCTGGGCCGATGGGCGCTGGGTGCACCAGCTCGACACCGCATCGCTCTCACCCGGCTGCTGGCGCGTGGCAGTGTCGGTCGGCGCGGAGACGGTCGCGGCCGCCGACATCCTGATCGTTGCTGACGGCCAGGGCGCGGCCGCTCACAGGCGCTAGGCAGCGAGCGCTAGCCGGTCTCGCTCCGGGCGGCCGTCCGCGCCCGGAGCTCCCGGGTCACCACCACGACCAGCGTCACCGCCGTGAGCGGGATCACGACCACGGCGAGCGCCTCCGTGATCGCGATCACCTCCGCGTGCTCGACGGCGGTCGCCAGCAGGTACGCCGTGTAGCCGACCGCGTAGCCGAGGAACAGGACGCCCTCGGCACGTCCGATGCGGTAGCCCGTGAAGAAGATCGGCAGGCATGCGATCGCGACGGCGAGCATCACCGGCATGTCGAACGTGAGCGCTCCCGGCGCCACGGGCACGTCGCCCGCGATGACCGCCGTGATCCCGAGGACGGCGAGCAGGTTGAACACGTTCGAGCCGACCACGTTGCCGACCGCGAGGTCGCGCTCGCCGCGGATGCTCGCGATCACCGACGTCGTGATCTCCGGCAGCGAGGTGCCCAGGGCGACGACCGTGAGACCGATCACGAGCGGGCTCAGCCCGATGGCCGTCGCCACCGCAACCGCCCCGTCGACGAGCCATCGCGCGCCCACGACGAGCAGCACGAGGCCGATGACGATCAGGAACAGCTGGCGGCCCCGCGAGAGCCCGGCCGCCGCGCGGATCTCCTCGGCGGCCTCCCGCGACGCCGCGTCCGTGCCGGCCCTCGACGCGGCAAGCGTCCACGCGAGCCAGGCGATCAGCGCCGCGATGAGGATGACGCCGTCGACGCGACCAACGGAGCCGTCGAGCGAGAACACGATCACGGCGCCACTAGCGATCACCATCAGGGGCACGTCGCGCCGGACGAGCTCGCGCCCGACGACGAGCGGCCCGATCACCGCGGCCACGCCGAGCACCAGCAGGACGTTGTAGATGTTGGAGCCGACCACGTTGCCGACCACGAGGTCCGGCTCGCCGGACAGGGCACCGCCGATGGCGACCGCGAGCTCGGGCGAGCTCGTGCCGAACGCGACGACGGTGAGGCCGACGAGGAGCGGGCTGATCCCGAACGACACGGCGAGTCCCGCCGCACCGCGGACGAGCGCCTCGCCGCCCGCGAGGAGCAGCACGAGGCCGACGATGAACAGCACGGCGACGACGGGATCCACGCCCTGAGGCTAGCAACCAGGCATTCCTGACGCATCCCGGCGGGGCCTGCCCCACAATCGGGGGGTGACCCCGGAGCTCAAGGCGACGCTCGCCACCCTGCCCGACCGCCCAGGCGTGTACCTGATGAAGGACGCGAAGGGCGACGTGCTGTACGTCGGCAAGGCGCAGAGCCTGCGCAGCCGCGTCCGGAGCTACTGGCAGAAGCAGTCGTCGGGCGGGCGGCGCGGCGAGCTCCACCGCATCCGCGAGGCGATCGACCGCGTCGCCGATCTCGAGGTCACCGAGGTCGACAGCGTCTCCGAGGCGCTGCTCCTCGAGGCGAACCTCATCAAGCGCTACAAGCCGCGGTTCAACGTCCGGCTCAAGGACGACAAGAGCTACCCGTACATCAAGATCACGCTCGCGGACGACTTCCCGCGCGTCGAGCGCACGAGGAAGCTGCCGGCGGACGGATCGCGGTACTTCGGGCCGTACGCGTCCGCGAGCAGCGTGGACGAGGCGATGAACCTCGTCCGCCGGCTGTTCCCGTTCCGCACCTGCACGATCGAGATCAAGGACGGGACGCGCGCGCTCCCCCGGCCTTGTCTCCTGTACCACATCAAGCGCTGCCAGGGCCCCTGCATCGACGCGATCTCGAAGACCGCGTATCGGCGGGACATCAGCCAGGTGGAGCTGTTCCTCGAGGGGAACGCGGAGACGCTCCTCCAGGGCCTCAAGCACGAGATGCACGTGGCGTCCGAGGGCGAGCAGTACGAGAAGGCGGCCGTCGTCAGGGACAAGATCCGCTCCATCGAGCGCACGATGGAGAGCCAGAAGATGGCCGCGTTCGCGCGCACGGAGCTGGACCTCGCCGCGCTCGCGCGCAAGGACGACCAGGCCGCAGTCCAGCTGTTCGTCGTGCGCAACGGCAAGATGCTCGGTCGGGACGTGTTCTTCCTCGACGCGCCGCGCGACGTGCCCGACGACGAGGTGCTCGAGAGCTTCCTCCAGCAGTACTACGCCCGAGCCACGAGCGTGCCCAGGGAGGTCCTCGTCCCGCGGAGCCTCGCCGACACCGCGGACCTCGAGACGTTCCTCACGGCGAAGCGCGGGTCGACTGTCCGTCTCCGGACGCCCCAGCGCGGCGAGAAGCGCGAGCTCATGGACCTGGCGACGCGCAATGCCCAGGAGACGCTCGCGCGAGAGGCGGCCCGCTGGCTCGCAGACGAAGGCCGGACGCTGGGAGCGCTCGAGGAGCTCGCCGCCGCGCTGGGGCTCGCCGGGCCGCCGATGCGCATCGAGTGCTACGACATCTCGACGTTCCAGGGCGCCCAGACCACGGGCAGCATGGTCGTGTTCGAGGAGGGCCGGCCGCGGACGGGGGAGTACCGCCGGTTCCGGGTGCGGACCGTCGAGGGTCCCAACGACTTCGCAAGCCACCAGGAGGTCCTCCGCCGGCGCTTCAGCCGGGCGAAGACCGGCGAGGAGGGGATCGAGGAGGAGCGGCGCTGGTCGATGCCGGACCTCGTCATCGTCGACGGCGGGCGCGGACAGGTGAGCGCGGCGAAGGAGGTGCTCGACGCGCTCGGCCTCGGCGACCTGCCGCTCGTGGGCCTGGCCAAGGAGCGCGAGGAGCTGATCCTGCCGGACCGCGCCGAACCCGTGCTCCTGCCGGTGACGTCACAGGCGCTCTATCTCGTGCAACGGCTGCGCGACGAGGCGCATCGGTTCGCGATCACCTATCACCGGAACCTGCGCAACCGGAAGGCGACGAAGAGCGCGTTCGACGACCTGCCCGGCGTCGGGCCGAAGCGCAAGCGCGAGCTGCTCAAGGTGTTCGGCTCGGCGAAGCGAGTCCGCGAGGCCCCGATCGAGCAGATCGCGGCCGTCCCGGGCATCAGCCGCGCCCTCGCCGAGCGGATCAAGACGCACCTCGAGTCCTGATCCGGCGCGCCATGTGACGGACCGCGCGGCGGGTCGCAACGGCACTTGCCCCGACGTGGCAGGCGGCGCACGCTCGCCGCCGGTGGTCCTCCCGTCACGGGTGTGCTCCAGCGGCGTCCTCACTGGCGGGAGAGCCGGAAGGAGGGCGTGATGGAGACCCGAAGCCAGGAAGGTGAAGTTCCCGACGGCACGGACATGCTTCGCGGCCGGATCGAGGCTCTCGAGCACCGCGTCGCGACCCTTGAGGTTGCCGCGGGCCTGTCGACGGCGACAAGCCGGCCTCCCGCGGACACGCCTGCCCCGCAACCGGTCGCCGCAGCCGCGCCGCCGATCACAGAGCCAGCCCCCGCGGCACCGAACACCTGGCTGGTCCCGCCGGTCACGCCCCCCGCGGCCAGCGCCCACGCCGCCACCGGATGGGGTGCCCCGGCGTATCGACCCGGACCGGTCGCCCCGCGCGCTCCCCGCCAGACCTTCGCGGAGCTCGAGGAACGGTTTGCGGGCCGCTTGCTCGCGTGGACGGGCGCCCTCGCGCTCGTCGCCGCCGCGATCTTCTTCCTCAGTCTCGCGTTCACGCGCGGCTGGATCGGGGAAGAGGCGCGGGTCCTGATCGGCGTCGCGGTCGGCGTCACCGCGTTCGCGGGCGGCGCGTGGTTCCTGCTCCGAGGCAACTCCCTGATGGGCCACGTGCTCACGGCGATCGGCCTCGGCGTGTTCACGATCGCGATCATGGCCGCCACACGCCTGTACGAGCTGATCCCGCCCGGGGCCGGCCTCGCGCTGGCCCTCTTCGCGTCGATCGCGGCCGCCGTCATCGCGATCCGGACCGATTCTCGTGCGATTGCCGCGTTCGGGCTGGTGGCTGCCCTCGTGGCGCCTCCGCTGCTGGGTGCCTCACCAGATCTGCTGACGCTCGCGTTCGTGGCGACCGTCCTCGTCGGCACGACCGTCATCGCCCTGTTCAGGTCGTGGGCGTGGCTGCCGCCGGTCGCATTCCTGCTCAGCGCCCCCCAGCTCGCCCTATGGCTGATCGGCGAGCAGAACGCATGGTTCGCGCTGGTCGCCCTCACCGGGTTCTGGGCCCTCAACGTCGTCGCCGCGGGTGGCGAGGAGGTCCGTGTCCGGCGCAACGATCTGCGGCCGACGAGTGCGACGCTGGCGCTGATGAACGCGGTGTTCCTCGCGGCGGGCCTGCTCGTCGTGTTCGACGGCGATCTGGAGCCGTGGCGGAGCACCGCCTACGTCGTCGCGGCCGCGCTGCACGTCGTCATCGGCTCCTGGTTCCTCGCCCGCCAGGGGCTGGAGCACCGGTTCGGCACCCTCATTGCGGGACTTGGCGCGGCGTTCCTTGCCCTCGCGGCGGTCGCCCAGCTCGGTGGCGCGATCGTGCCCGCCGCGTGGGCCCTCGAGGCGCTCGTCCTGACGTGGATCGCCATCCGGCTGGAGTACCGCTACGCCGCCTGGGCGGCGGTGGGCCTCGGGACGTTGTCGATCGCGTCCTTCGTCCTTGTCACCTACCCGGCGGGGAACCCGGGGCTCCTCCCGGGTGCGCCGTTCGGGCACGAGGAGACCATCTCGCTCGTGGTGGTGACGGGCGCGCTCCTGTCGGCGGCGTGGCTCGTCCCGGTCGGCTGGACGCGGTCGGCGCTCACCGGCGTCGCCGTCCTCGTGGCGGCGTGGGCCGGGCTGTTCGAGCTGACGGGCAGCGCGCTCGTCGCGTGGTTCGCCGGCCTCGCGGTCGCCGGCGTCGGGTTGCATGCCCTCGCGGAGCGCCTGCCGGAGCGGGCCGTGGGTTTTGTCCCCGCAATGCGCGCAATGCCCGTCGGGTTCGCAGAGGTCGCCGGAGCCGTGGCATGGGTCGCAGCCGTGGGGGCCGCCATTCCAGTCACGATGCCGGCCGGCGACCTGTTCAATGCCGCGATCGTTCCCGCGGTGCCGTTCACCAATGAGGCGGCGCTCCAGGGCGGCCTGCTGATCTTTGCGGCAGTGGCTGCGGCCGGCATCGCCCGCCGCTGGCTCACCCGTTCGGTTGCGCTGCTCGCGGCCCTCGGTGTTGCCACCTGGCTGGTGCCGTTCGAGGTCTTCGCCGACCTCGTCGTCGTCCTGTGGTGCGGACTGGCGGTGCTCGCGTGGCTCGCCGGGACGCGCGAGACGGAGGCCAGGCCGGCCTTCGAAGGTGTTGCCGTCGTGCTGAGCGGCCTCGCGATCGGCGTCCTCGTGGCGATGGTCGCGCCGCCATGGCGCCTGATGGTGCAGGAGGATCCGGCAGCGTGGTCGGCCCTCTTGCCCGCGTGGCCGGTGTCGTTCGCTGCTGTCACGGCGTTGCTGCTCCTGGCAACCCGGCTGCCGCTCTCCGAGCCCGCGAGGAGGGGGCTCGGCCTTGCGGCCGCCGGCACCGTCGTGTACGGCGCGTCGGTGGCTGTCGTCGCGGCGTTCCAGGCGAACGTCGGCGGTCCGGTCGCGTACGAGGAGCTGGCCAAGCAGGCCCAGGTCGCGCTGAGCGTGCTGTGGACCGCCCTCGGGGTGCTCGGCCTCGTCGTGGGCCTCGTCACGCGGCGAGTGCTCGTGCGGGACGCGGGACTCGCGTTGCTCGCGCTCGCGACGGCGAAGGTGTTCCTCGTCGACCTGGCCTCGCTCGACGTGGCCTACCGCGTGCTCTCGCTCGCGGCACTGGGGCTGCTGCTGCTCGCGAGCGCGTGGATGTTCACCCACTTCCGGGGTGGGCCGCGACCGGGGGCGAGCGGTCGGCACGGGGGAACGGTCGGGCCGGCCTGACGGGGATCGGATCGGGGCGCGTGCCACGACCGGCCTCGCAGCGGGTCGGCGGCGCGCAGTTCGGCGGCGCGGTTCGGCGGCGCCCTGTATCATCCCGCCCCGATGCGCCGCGCCGGTCCGATCCTCATCGTCGTCATCGCGATCCTTGCGATCGTGGTGAACTTCGTCGCGCTGCCCGTCCCTGCTGCGGGCGGTGAGACCCGGCGCCTTGAGACGAAGCTCGGGCTGGACCTGCGTGGCGGCCTGCGCATCGAGTACCAGGTGCTCCCGGCCGAGGGCAAGACCCCGACCCGCGACGACCTCGACGTCATGCGCGACATCATCGTCAACCGCATCGACAAGTCGGGTGTCGCCGAGCCCCAGGTGGTCATCCAGGGCAACGACCGGATCATCGTCGAGATGCCGGGTGTCCAGAACCCGGACCAGATCCGCGATCTCGTGGGCACGACCGGGCGCCTCGACTTCGTGCCGCTCGGCCAGACCCAGGTGGGCCAGGACCAGGAGATCGACCTCGAGCAGTTTCCGCCGCTGTTCTCGGGCGACCAGGTCGCCGCGGCCTCGATCGGCAGCGACGAGACCGGCCAGCGGACGGTCAACTTCACGCTCGAGGGCGAGGGTCGCGACCTGTTCGCCACGTACACCGCGGAGAACATCGGCGACTACTTCGCGATCGTCCTCGATGGCCGGGTGATCAGCGCCCCGGTCATCCAGAGCTCGATCCCCAACGGGCAGGTCCAGATCAGCCAGGGCGCGATCGGCGGCTACCCGCTCGAGGAGGCGCAGAACCTCGTCACGATCCTCCAGTTCGGCCAGCTGCCGTTCCCGATCGTCGAGCTCGCCAACACCACCGTCAGCCCGACGCTCGGCGACGCGTTCCTCCAGCAGAGCCTGCTCGCGGGCGTGATCGCGATCCTGATGGTCATCTTCTTCATGGTCGTGCACTACCGGCTGCCTGGCGCCGTGGCGAGCTTCGCGCTCATCTACTACGCCCTCGTGGTGTTCGCGATCTTCCGTCTCGTCCCGGTCACGCTCACCCTGGCCGGCATCGCGGGCTTCGTGCTCTCGGTGGGCATGGCGGTGGACGCCAACATCCTGATCTTCGAGCGGATGAAAGAGGAGCTGCGGCTGGGCAAGAGCCTGCCGGCGGCCGTCGAAGCCGGCTTCAACCGGGCCTGGAACTCGATCCTGGACTCGAACGTGTCGAGCCTGATCACCGCGACGATCCTGTTCCTCTTCGGCTCATCGGTGATCCGCGGCTTCGGCCTCGTCCTGATCATCGGCGTGCTCATCTCGATGTTCACCGCGGTCACCGTCACGCGGACCGTGCTCCGGATCCTCCTCTCGCAGCCGTGGGCCCGCAAGGCGAGCCTCTACGGCGTCACCGAGGAGGAGTTCCTCGCGCGGCCCGTGGGCCGGACGCCGCGGGAGGCGCGCTCACGTGTTTGACGTCATCGGGAAGCGCAACTGGTTCTTCGCGTTCTCGCTGCTGATCATGATCCCGGGGATCATCGCCATCCTGCTCGGCCCCATCACCGGCGGTCAGGCGGGCCTCCAGTTCGCCATCGACTTCACCGGCGGCACCGTCTGGTCGATCCGGTTCGAGGACGAGGCGATCACCCCCGAGCAGGTCGAGGCGGCGTTCGCCGCCCAGGGCGTGGAGACGAGCGTCACCAAGGACGGCGAGAACTTCATGGAGATCCGGACGAAGGACACGCGCCTGCTGCCCTCCGTGCCCGAGCCGACACCCGCCCCGTCCGCGGCGCCCTCCGGTTCCCCCGATGCATCGGCGTCACCCGAGGCCTCGGCGTCGCCAGCTGCGAGCCCGGACCCGTCTGCCTCGGCCGCCGCGACCGCGGAGCCGAGTCCGTCGGCATCACCCGCGATCGGCGGCACCCTGCCGACCGACGGCCTCCTGGGCGAGATTCGCCTCGCGCTCGAGGACGAGTTCGGTCCGATCGTGGAGCAGCGATCGCTCTCGACGGTCGGTGCCGTCGTCTCCAACGACCTCGTCCTCCAGGCGCTGACGCTGATCCTGTTCGGCGCCGTCGGGATCGTGCTCTGGATCACCTACCGCTTCCGGGACGTGAAGATGGGTGTCACCGCGCTCGCGGCGCTGCTCCACGACGTCATCGTGGTGGTGGGCGTGTTCGCCATCCTCGGCACCGTCGCCGGGGTCCAGATCGACGGCCTGTTCGTCACCGCCATGCTCACGATCATCGGCTTCTCGGTCCACGACACGATCGTCGTGTTCGACCGCATCCGCGAGAACCGGTCGCGCCACGCCGGTGAGCCGTTCGACCGGATCGTCAACCACTCGATCCTGCAGACGTTCGGGCGCTCGATCACGACCAGCCTTACCGTCGTCATCACGCTGCTCTCGCTCCTGCTGTTCGCGTACGAGGCCATCGGGGTGTTCGTGCTCGCGCTGCTCCTCGGCATCATCTCGGGCACCTACTCGTCGATCTTCAATGCGTCGCCGCTCCTCGTCGTGTGGCACCTGTGGGAGGACAAGCGGCGGCTCGCGGCTGACAAGGCGGCTCGCCCGAGCCGCAGCGCGACAACGTGACGACGGGACCTGGCCCATGCCGGGGCCCGGTCCGTCCGTCGTCCGCCGCCCGCCCGGCGTCGCCGCAGCATCGTCGCCGCCCGGCCGCGCAACCCGCGGATAAGCCGTCCGTGGCATCCTCCGGGCGATGATCGACGCACGCCACCGCTGGGTGATCCCGGACCCGCTCCGGCTCGACCCGGACTTCCGGGCCGCCACGCGAGCCGAGGGCATCGGCCCGTTCGCCGCGACGGTCCTCGCCCGCCGTGGGATCGCGGATCCCGCGGCACTCGCGAGTTTCCTCGGCCCCGCGCTCGCGGGCCTCAACGACCCGCGGCTCCTGCCCGATGCGGATCTCGTGGTCGAGCGCGTGCGGCGGGCTCGTGACAACGGCGAGCGCGTCATGGTCTTCGGGGACTTCGATGCCGACGGGCTGACCGGCCTCGCGCAGCTCGTCCTCGCCCTCCGGCGGCTCGGGATCGACACGATCCCGTACGTGCCGTCGCGGCTCGAGGAGGGCCACGGGCTCTCGCGCGCCGCCGTCGAGGCGGCCGTGGCGGGCGGCGTCGGCCTGATCGTGACGGTCGACACGGGCTCCACGAGCGTCGCCGAGGTCGAAGCTGCCGGCGATCAGGGCGTCGACGTCGTGATCACCGATCACCATCACCTGCCGGACGTGCTGCCGGCCGCGGTCGCCATCGTCAACCCGCACCGTGCCGACTCGGCGTACCCGGACCCCAGGCTGTCCGGGAGCGGCGTCGCGTTCACCGTCGCGCGCCTCCTGCTCCACGCCCTCGCGGACGCAGAGTCCGACGCGCTCGAGCTCGCGGACCTCGCGACGATCGGGACGGTCTCGGACGTGGTCCCGATCCTCGGGGAGAACCGCGCCATCGCCCGGCTGGGCCTCGAGAAGCTGCGCACGAGCCCGCGCCCGGGCGTCGCGGCGCTCCTGGAGCGCGCGAACCTGCGCGGCGGCGTGATCGACCTCGAGACAGTGGGGTTCGTGATCGCGCCCCGGCTCAACGCCGCCGGGCGGGTGGGGGAGGCGCTCGACGCCGTCCGGCTCCTCCTCGCGGACACGCCCGAGGAGGCGGCCACCCTCGCGTCCACGCTCGAGACCGCGAACAGCACCCGCCGGGACCTGATGCGGACCGCGATCGCCGAGGCTCGCGCCGCGTTCGGCATATCGGACCCGTCGCAGGCGCCCGGCCAGGAGCGGCTGCACGAGGTGCCTGCGGGAGCGGCGCCGGCCGTCGTCACCGGCGGCGGCCCCGCGGCCCCGGCCCTGCTCGTCCGCGGCCCGTGGCCCGTCGGGATCATCGGCCTCGTGGCCGGTCGTCTCGCCGACGAGACGGGCCGCCCGGCGGTCGTCGGCACACAGCTCGGCGACGTGATCCGGGCCTCGTGCCGCAGCGATGGGCGGGTGAACCTCGCCGAGACGCTGACGGCGTGTGACGACCTCTTCGTCCGCTACGGCGGTCATGCCGCGGCCGCCGGCTTCGAGCTGCCGGTCGACCGGTGGGACGCCTTCGTCGAGCGGTTCCTCGCCGCCGCCGCGGCGAGCGCCCCGGCGGATGCACGCCCGCCGCTGCCGGTGGACCTGGCCCTGCCGGCCTCGTACGTGGACTACGGTCTCTTTCGCGATCTCGCTCGCCTCGCGCCCTGCGGGACTGGCAACCCCGAGCCGCTCGTCGCGGTCCTCGGGCTCACGGTCCACCGCGTCCGGCTCGCGAACGGCGGCCACACGCAGCTCGTGCTCCGGCGGGACGTCGACGTGCTCGACGGCATCGCGTTCGGACGCCCCGACCTCGCGGGCGCGCTCACGGAGGGAGATCGCGTCGACGTCGTCGCGCGCCTCGCGAGCCGCGTCTTCGGCGGGCTCGAGACGCTCCAGCTCGAGGTGCGCGACGTCTCTGCGTCGGGTGCCCACCCGCGGGCCGCCGAGGTGCTCGACCGCGCGGCGGGGCGGACCGGCGCGGCGCCCGTCGGACCCGGCTCAGCGGTGCCCGCCGGAGGCCTCGCGTGACGCGGTCCCCGAACCCGCGCGACGGGTCCGGCCCCCGCGATCCTCGTGGGTCGCGCGGCGTGTCCCGGTTCCTGCCCGCCGGAATGCCGCTCGCGGCGATCCTCTCGATCGCCGGTCTCGTGCTCATCGGGTTCGTCACCCTGTCGTTGTTCGGCGGCGAGATCCCGGGCCTGGCCGGGGGCGGCGGCGAGCCTGGTTCCACCGAGGATCCGGCCGTCCAGCAGACTCCTACCCCGAGTGGCGTGGTCGTGGTGCCCACTCGCCCGCCCGAGGTGGAGGTGGACCCGATCCCGGGCACGCTGCTGTACGTGAAGGACGGCAACGTCTGGCTCCAGGCCGACGGCAACGCCGTCCAGCTCACGACGGTGGGCCGGGACTCGATGCCGACCTTCTCGCCGGACGGGAAGACCGTCTACTTCGTCCGCACCCGCGAGGCGGAGGGGAGGTGGCCGGTGAACGGCGTCATCCGTGATTACCGGCTCGACGTTCCTGCCCTGATGAGCATCCCGGCCGAGGGGGGCAAGGCGACCAAGATTCTGGACGGGCTCATCGATCCGCCCGGCAGCCTCCGATGGCAAGGATTCATCCGCACCCCGGCGGTCTCGCCGAATGGCCGCTACATCGCGCTCACCACGGACATGCCGGATCCCACGCGCAGCGACGTGACCCTCAAGATCTACGACACGCGGCGCGACCGGCTGACGGATCCGAAGCTCGGCCAGGTGCCGCCCCTCGGCCACCAGGATCCCGTCTGGCGTCCGGACGGCGAGCGGATCGCGTACGTGCGCAACGCCCGCGATGGGGCCAAGGGGATCCCGCGCATCTACACCTACGAGCCGGACACGAAGAAGGTGCGCGCGGTCACGGGGCCCGGATACCTGCATCCCTCGTACTCGCCCGACGGCAGGTACCTCGCCGTCACGGAGACCTCCGCGTTCGGGACCGACGTCGTGATCGTCAATGCGAGCAACGGCTCCGAGGTGCTCCGGCTCACGGACGACGGGGCAAGCTGGGCACCGGTGTGGTCCCCGGCAGGCGATCAGATCGCCTACCTGCACGTCTCCGGGCAGATCGTGGACCTGCGCCTCGTCCAGCTCGAGGGCAGCGGCCCCACCTGGACGGCGAAGGAGCCGATCAACCTCACGAGCAACGCGGGCCTCGACGGGACGTCACGTCCCGGCTGGTTCGTCCCCGAGGATCAGCTGCCGGTCCCGACGCCGCCGCCGACCGCGCAGCCCAGCGCCTCGCCGGCCGGCTAGTGGGTTCGTACCTCGAGCGGCTCGCGGCACGCTCGGCCGCGGCGGGGTCGGTCCTGTGCGTCGGCCTGGACCCCGAGACCACGTCGCTTCCCGCGGGCTTCCCGGCGGGCCTCGCCGGCGTCGAGCAGTTCTCGCGACTCGTCCTCGAGGCCACACTGCCGTACGCGGCCGCGGTCAAGCCGAACCTCGCCTTCTTCGAGGCGTACGGCTCCGCGGGTATCGCCGCGCTTGAGCGCCTGCGTGCTGTCGTCCCGCCAGATGTCCTGTTCGTCGCGGACGCGAAGCGCGGCGACATCGGCTCCACGGCGGCCAGGCAGGCCGTCGCCCTGTACGACGTGCTGGGCGCCGACGCCGTCACCGTCAACCCATATCTCGGCGAGGAGGCCATCGAGCCATTGCTCGCTCGGGCTGACCGATTCGCCTACGTGCTGTGCCGGACGTCGAACCCCGGCGCCGCCGAGCTCCAGGGTCTCGAGGTGGGCCCCGATCGGCCTGCCGGCCACCCCGCGGAGCCGCTGTGGGCGCGGGTCGCGAGGCGTGCCGCGACATGGGGTCCCGGCGGGACCGTCGGCCTCGTGGTCGGGGCGACGGCCCCGGAGGAGATGCGCGTGATCCGGGCGCTGGTCCCGGGGCTCGCGTTCCTCGTCCCTGGCGTCGGGGCGCAGGGCGGCGAGATCGGGCCCGTGCTTGCGTCGGGACCCGCGACCGCGCCACCGGCAGGTGCCCGGACGGGCGGCGGGCTGCTGGTCAACGTGTCGCGGGGCATCGCGCATGCGGCCCTGGAACCCGGTCTGGAAGGAGCCCCGGGCGATCCCGGCGAGCGTCTCGCGGAGGCTGCCGCCGCATGGGCCACGCGGCTCGCTGTGCTACCCTGACGCCCTCTGGAGCGGCCCCGTCAAGGGGGTCGCGCCTCGCACGAGGTCCTCGCTGAGCATGCCGTTCGTCTCCGGGATCGGACCCTTCGAGCTCGTCATCATCCTGGTCATCGCGCTCATCGTCGTGGGCCCCGGCCGGCTGCCCGACGTGGGCGCCGCGCTCGGCAAGAGCATCAGGGAGTTCCGCAAGGCCGCGACGGACGTCAAGGACGCGACGAGCCTCGATCCGGCGAAGCCCGAGACCGCGCCTCCGGCCGCACCTGCCGCGACGCCCGCCGTCCCGGCCGCGAGCACGGCGTCGCCGCCCCCCGCCGCCCCCCCGCCCGCCGCGGTGCCGCCTCCCGCGCCGCCCGTCGTCGATGCGGCCCCCGCCGCCACGCCGGAGGTCGCGACTCCGGTCGAGGCCGCGGCACCCGACGTCTCGGAGCTGCCGGAACCCGCGCCGGTCGCCGACGAGCAGCCGACGCGCACCGCCTAGGCTCCGGCCGCCTGCTGACCGACCATGGCCGAAGCCGACGCCGTCTCCGACGCCGGCCTGCCGGTCCGCCTCGCGAGCTCGCCTGACACGGACCCGCCTGTCACCGCCCCGGACCCGGCTCCCGCGCCGGGCCCCGCGAGTCCGGCCAAGAGCGCGGCCGAGATGTCGCTCGTCGACCATCTCGCCGAGCTTCGCGACCGGCTGATCAAGATCGTCCTCGCCGTCGCGCTCGCCTCGGCCGTGGGGTTCTACTTCTCGACCCCCATCATCGGCATCCTGGTCGCGCCGCTGCCCAACACCCAGCTCCAGTTCACCGGTGTCGGCGACGCGTTCATGATCAACCTCAAGATCGCGATCGTCGTGGGGATCATCCTCGCAATGCCCGTGATCCTGTGGCAGGGCTGGGCGTTCATCGCGCCGGGCCTGACGCCGGACGAGCAGCGCATGGTGCGACCGTGGATCCCGATCGCGCTGATCTTCTTCGCCCTCGGCGTCGGGCTCGCCTACATCGTCATGCCGTTCGCGGTCCAGTTCCTCCTCCAATTCTCGTCCGAGTACCTCAATCCGCTCATCACGGCAGGCCCGTACTTCGACTTCGTGACGACGCTGTTCCTCGTGTTCGGCCTGATCATGGAGTTCCCGATCGTCCTGTACGCCCTGTCGAGGGTCGGGATCGTGACGTCCGCACGGCTCGCCTCCGGCCGCCGGATCGCGCTGCTCATCATCCTCGTGTTCGCGGCGGCCGCGACGCCCGGCCAGGACGTCGTGAGCTTCTTCGCCCTCGGCGGGACCATGTACCTCCTGTACGAGGGAACGATCCTCGTCATCAAGCGCAGCGGGAAGTAGCGCTCGACATGGGTGACGGCGACCGCGACGACGCCATTCCGGCCGGCGTGCCGCCGCTCCCCGGCGAGGCGACGATCGACGCGGGTCCGCAGCAGGAGGTCGTCGTCGTCACGGGCCTGTCCGGTGGCGGAAAGACGGCGGCAGCGAAGCTGTTCGAGGACCTGGGCTACGTCGTCGTCGACAACCTGCCCGGCGAGCTGCTCCGGGACCTCGCGGACCTGATCTCCATGGACCCGCTGCGCTTCGCGCGTACGGCCATCGTGCTCGACGTCCGCGCGGGCGACGTCCCGCTCGCGTTCGGGGCGATGCGCGGCGCGCTCGAGGGGCGCGGGATCCGCCCCGTGATCATCTTTCTCGAGGCGCGCGACGACGTCCTCATCCGGCGCTTCAGCGAGACGCGCCACCGGCACCCGCTCGCCGATGAGCGGGGGATCGCCGCGTCCATCGCGCTCGAGCGCGCGATGGTCGAACCGATCCGCCAGCAGGCCGATGTCGTGGTCGACACCAGCGAGCTGTCGCTGCGAGAGCTGCGCGAGCGAATCTTCGCGCGCCTCGGCGACGTCCAACGGTCCGACCGGCTCGCGATCCAGCTGATCAGCTTCGGATTCAAGTACGGCGTGCCCCTGGAGGCGGACCTCGTGCTCGACGTCCGGTTCATGAAGAACCCGCACTACATCGAGGCGTTGCGGCCCAACAGCGGCCTCACGCAGGAGGTGCGCGAGTACGTGCTCGCGCAACCCATCGCCTACCGGTTCCTCGAGCACCTCGAGGACATGCTCGACCTGCTCGTCCCCGCATATGTCGAGGAGGGCAAGACCCGGCTGACGATCGCGATCGGCTGCACCGGGGGCTTCCACCGGTCGATCGTCATCTCGGAGGAGCTCGCGGCGTGGCTGCGGGTCCGCGACTTCGGGACGGTCGCCGTGTTCCACCGCGAGCTCGAGCGATGAACGTGCGCCGGTGGCTGACCGTCGGGATCGGGGTCAAGCGGTGGCTGCTGCTCTCGTTCGCGGGCCTGCTCCTGCTTGCGCTCGGGGTCGCCCACGTCCTTCGCCAGCTCACGGCCGCGCTGCCTGCGACAAGCCCGATCGCCGGCGTCCTCGACGTCCTCACCCTCCAGTTCCTCCCGTACGGGTTGCGCGGGCTCATCGCCGGCGCCCTCGGCGCCACCCTGTTCCTGGTCGGCGCGTACCGGCTCGTCCGGGCGCTCGTCGATCCGTTCGCCCTGTGGGATCGCGATCAGCCGATGGTCGAGGTCATCTACCAGAAGCGATTTCTCGCCCGCGGCCCCCGCATGGTGGCGCTGGGCGGCGGCACGGGGCTCTCGACCCTGCTCCGCGGGCTCAAGGAGCACACGTCCAACCTGACCGCGGTCGTCACCGTCGCCGACGACGGGGGATCGTCCGGCGTGCTGCGGGAGGAGCTTGGCATCCCTGCCGTGGGCGACATTCGGAACTGCGTCGTGGCGCTCGCGGACGCGGAGCCGCTGATGGGCCGCCTGCTCCAGTACCGCTTCCCCGGGTCGAGCGCCGCGACGCCCCGCACCGGGGACACCGCCTCCGTTCACGACCCGGCGACCCCGCCGCCGAGCCTCGGCGGACACGCCGTGGGCAACCTCCTGCTCGCCGCGCTTGTCCAGCTGGAGCACGGCGACTTCGAGGAGGCCGTCCGCGAGATGAACCGGGTGCTCGCCGTCCGGGGCCGCGTCGTGCCCGCAACGGCGACCGTGCTGACGCTCCACGCCTCGCTCGACGATGGCACGGAGGTGGTCGGCCAGAGCCGGATCGCGAAGACGAACCGCGTCGACCGGGTCTGGGTGGCGCCCGCGGACGTCCGGCCGACGAACGATGCCCTGCGCGCGATCGCGGACGCGGAGGTGATCGTGCTGGGCCCGGGCAGCCTGTTCACGAGCCTGCTGCCGGTCCTGCTGGTGCCGGGTATCCGCGAGGCCGTCGCGGCGTCCGGTGCGCTCGTCGTCCTCGCCTGCAACGTGGCAACCCAGCCCGGCGAGACCGGCGGCTTCGACCTCGCCGATCACCTCGACGTCCTCGAGCGTCACGGCCTGGGTGGCCTCGTGGACGTGGTCCTCGCGAACAACCGCTTCAATGCCGCCCCGCCGCCCGGCTGGGTCGGCGAGGCGGTCCGCCTCCGCTGGCCACCCGCGGGATCGCGCCCGCCCCGCCTCGTCCTCGACGACCTCGTCGACCCCGTGAACGCGCACCATCACGACCCGGCCCGCCTGGCGACGGCCGTCGTCCAGGCCTGGGAGCGCGAGGGTGGTCACCGCCGCCGCCCGGCGGTCGCCCGCGCCGGGCGCACGGCGTAGCGGTCCGCGGATGGCCGGAACGGACCGGGACCTCGTCGCCGCCCTCCGCGCGGAGCTCGCCGCCGTCGACCCGGCCCGGCCGTGCGACCGGATCGCAGAGATGGCCGGCCTCGGCCCGCAGCCTGTCACGCGCGAGCCGACGGTCGCGCGCTTGATCGTCCGACTCGGCGGTCACGCGCAGGAGACCGCGCGGGCGTCGGCAGCCGCCGCGTCGGGACCGCACGCGAGGCCCCAGCCCGGGCACGGCGGCCACGGGGCGCACGCCCGCCGCACGTTCATCCTCCCGGAGGCCACGTTCGACTGGCGCTCGTCGCCGGAGCACTGCCGCCTCGCCTGGCTCCGTGGACGGTTCCTCGCCCGGGGGTCGCTGAGCCTCGCAGGCGGCAGGGCACACCTCGAGTTCGTCGTCCCGGCGGGCGAGGCGCAGGACCTCGCGCGACAGCTGGCCGACATCGGCCTGCCGGCCTCCCGGCGCGTTCGCCGCGGCCTCGGCGTCGTGACCTGGAAGAGCACCGAGTCCATCACGTCCTTCCTCGGCCGGATCGGCGCCAGCGCGAGCTTGCTCGAGCTGGAGGCGCGCAGCGTCGCGCGGAGCCTGCGCGGCGAGCTCAACCGGGTCATCAACGCCGAGTCGGCGAACCTCCAGCGGTCCGTGGCTGCGGCCGGGCGGCAGCTCGCGGCGATCGAGGCCCTTGAGGCTGACGGCAGGCTGGGCGAGCAGCCACGCACGGTCCGCGCCGTCGCGGAGGCGCGACGAGAGACGCCGGAGGCGTCGTTGTCGGAGATCGCGGCCCGGCTGGAGCTCCACCGGTCGGCCGTCCAGCGGGCGCTGGACCGGGTGGAGCGGCTCGCGCTCCACGACGACGGGGGCGTCGGCCGGCGTGGTGGGGACCGGCCGGACGGTCCCCGGCGGCAGTCCACCGGGCGTCGCCGCGGGGGCCGGTCGGGCGGTGCGCAGGGGCCGAGCGGCCGGGGGGAAGCGCACGCGCCTCTGGCATGATCAGGGCATGCGCCCGATCGTGATTGCCGCCAACTGGAAGATGAACACCACCCCCGCCGATGCCGGGGACCTCGCGAGGACCATCGCGTCCCGCACGCGTGAGCCCGGCGTCACGCGGGTGATCTGCCCCCCGTACGTCAGCATCGCTGCCGTCCGGGACGCGCTCGATGGCGAGGATGTCGCCGTCGGGGCGCAGAACGTCCACCACGAGCTTGCCGGTGCCTACACCGGCGAGGTCTCCGTCCCGATGCTCGCGGGTCTCGCAACGTGGGTGATCCTCGGCCACTCGGAGCGTCGCGCCTACTTCGGCGAGACGGACGAGCTCGTCGGCAAGAAGCTCGATCGCGCGGTCGCCGGCGAGCTGCGCCCGATCGTGTGCGTCG
The DNA here is from genome assembly GCA_963715245.1 of uncultured Chloroflexia bacterium. Taxonomy (GTDB): domain Bacteria; phylum Chloroflexota; class Limnocylindria; order Limnocylindrales; family CSP1-4; genus CAIXZV01. The sequence goes on along the minus strand of CAVQRM010000006.1, from coordinate 535,267 downwards.
GTGAGGTGCTCGCGGACCGCGAGGCAGGCCGCGAGACCCAGGTCGTGGACGCGCAGCTCAGGGGCAGCCTCGAGGGTCGCGACCCCGCCGCGCTCCTGGCCGCCGGCCTCGTCATCGCCTACGAGCCCGTGTGGGCCATCGGCACCGGCCGCACGGCGAGCGGCGCCGACGCTAACGCGATGGCCGAGGCGATCCGCGCCAGCCTTGTCGCCCTCGGGTGGGGGGGTGCCGCGGACGAGGTCCCGGTGCTGTACGGCGGCAGCGTGACCTCGGCCAACATCGCGGAGTTCCTCGCGGAGCCCGGCATCGACGGCGCGCTCGTCGGCGGGGCGTCGCTCAAGCCCGACGAGATGGCCGGGATCTGTGCGCGCGCCGGGATCACCGCCGCCGCGCGCGGCCTGGCGTCGTGAGCGGGGGCCGGCCCCGCCCGATCGTGCTCGTGGTGCTGGACGGGTTCGGCATCGGTACGGACCCGAAAGGTGACGCGATCGCCGCGGCACCGATGCCCCGCTGGCGCGAGCTCGTCGCGGCGAACCCGCACTCGGTCCTCCGGGCGTCGGAGGACGCTGTCGGCCTGCCTGCCGGGCAGATGGGCAACTCCGAGGTGGGCCACCTCAACCTCGGCGCCGGACGTCCGGTCCTCCAGGACTTGCCGCGGATCGACGCCGCGATCGAGGACGGGTCGTTCTTCGGGCGCCCCGCGCTCATCGAGGCGTGCACGCGGGCGCTCGAGACCGGCCGCCTCCACGCCGTCGGCCTGATCGGTCCCGGTGGCGTGCACGCCCACGACCGCCACCTGCTTGCGCTCGTGGAGCTCGCCGCGCGGATGGGCGTCCCGTCCGTCCGGGTCCATGCGCTCCTCGACGGTCGTGACACGCCGCCCAGCTCCGCGCTCGGGTTCATGCGTGACCTCGAGGCCCGGCTGGCCCTGGCGCACCCGGATGCGTTGGTCGCAACGGTCGGCGGGCGATACTGGGCGATGGACCGCGACAAGCGCTGGGAGCGAACCGAGCGCGGCTATGACGCGATCGTCCACGGGGCGGGGGACCACGCCCCATCCGCCACGGCCGCGATCGAGGCCGGCTACACGCGCGGCGAGACGGACGAGTTCCTCGTCCCGACGGTCGTCGACGGCGTCGACGGGGTCGTCCGCGACCGCGATCCGATCGTCCACTTCAACTTCCGTGCGGATCGGGCTCGCCAGCTGACCCACGCGCTGTCGGACCCGGCATTTGCGGACTTCGACGTCGCCGGCCCGGACGGCCAGGCCGCGCCCCGGGACATCCTCGTCGTGACGATGAGCGAGTACGAGTCCGGGCTGGCGGTCGAGGTCGCCTTCGGCCCCGAGGAGGCACGGTCGCTCGCCCAGGCGTTCAGTGAGGCCGGGTGGACGCAGTTCCACGTCGCCGAGACCGAGAAGTACGCCCACGTCACGTACTTCTTCAACGGCGGGGTGGAGAAGGCCTGGCCCGGCGAGGAGCGGCGCCTCGTTCCGTCGCCCAAGGTCGCCACCTATGACCTCCAACCGGAGATGAGCGCAGCCGGCGTCACCGACGAGCTCGTCGCGGCGATCCGGTCGGGCGGCTACGACTTCATCGTGGCCAACTTCGCGAACCCGGACATGGTCGGCCACACGGGCGTCTGGGACGCGACGATCAGCGCCCTCGCGACGATCGACGTCCAGCTCGGGCGCATCGCGGATGCGATCGCGGAGGTCGAGGCCGCCGATGCCAGCGGTCCTGGAGCCGTCCTGTTCGTGACCGCCGACCATGGCAACGCGGACGACATGATCGATGCCGCGGGCAACCCCGTGACCAAGCACTCGCTCAACCCGGTGCCGCTGCTGGCCGTGGGCCGCTGCATGGCTGGACGCTCGCTGCGTGATGGGGTGCTGGCCGATGTCGCGCCGACGATCCTCGAGCTTGCCGGGCTGCCGGCGTGGCCCGGGATGACGGGCAGGTCGCTGCTCGCCGAGGGCTGAAGTACGGGCCTGGAGGTCGCGTCTGCTACCATCCGCCCTCGGTACAACTCGGAGGTCATCTGAACCCGTGAACCCGATCCTGGCCATCGGCCAGATCCTGCTGAGCATCGCGCTGATCGCGGCCATCCTGCTGCAGGCGCGAGGGACCGGCCTGTCCGGCACCTTCGGCGGCGACTCTGCCGTGTATCGCAGCCGCCGTGGCGTCGAGCGCCGCCTGTGGCAGTTCACGATCCTGCTGCTGGTGCTGTTCGTGGTGTTCGCACTGGTGGCGTTCGTCGTCGTCTAGCCCGGGTGCGCCCGACAGCGACCGAGCTCCCGTCACCGCCATGAGCATGAACCGCCGCGACCACGCGGTCATTGCCGCCCTCGTTCTCGCCCTCGTGGTGCTTGGTGGTGCCTTGGCGATCCCGTCGGGCCGGCCCGACGGGGTCGCGACGACCGGCACGACGCCCCCGTCCCTCCCGCAGCCCGTGGCCTACCGCGAGGCGGTCGTCGGGGTCCCCGAGTCGATCACGCCGGTGACCGCCCGCACACGATCGGAGCGGCTGCTCGTGGGCCTCGTGTTCAGCGGCCTGATGCGCATGGGCCCGGAGCTGTCGCTCCAGACGGACCTCGCCCGATCGTGGGAGATGTCGGAGGACGGCAAGGATTGGACCTTCGTCATCCGCGACGACGCGATGTGGCACGACGGGACGCCCGTCACCTCGGCCGATGTCGTGTACACGATCGACGCGCTCAAGAGTCCCGATGCGGCCGGCGCGCTGTCGGCGGCGTGGGCCGAGGTCTCGGTCACGGCGCTCGACGAGCGAACGGTCCGGTTCACGCTGGCCACGCCCGTCGGCGGGTTTCTGGCGGCGGCCACGCAGCCGCTCCTGCCGGCCCACCTGCTCGCGGACGTGCCGTTTGCCGACCTGGCCGAGAGCGACTTCGCCCGATTGCCGGTGGGCACCGGGCCGTACGCCCTGGCCGAGCTCGACGAGCACGCCGCGCTGCTCCTCCCGGCCTCGGTCGCAGCGCCGGTCGAGGAGCCGATCCCGGAGCTTCCGTCGCTCTCGCCCGACGCACTCGCCACCCCGGGCCCGCTGGCGACGCCGGTCGGGACCGATCCGTACATCGACCGGGTCGAGGTCCTGTTCTACTCGGATGACGCGGCAGCCACGACGGCGATCCGGTCGGGCGCGGTTGACGCGGTGGCGGGCCTCGGGGTCGACCACGCGAACGTCGTCGCGGCGGAAGAGGGGATCGACCGGCTGCCGTATCCGACAACCACCCTCGCGACCGTGATCGTCAACCTGCGCCCCAGCCATCCGGAGCTGCGCGATCCGCGCGTCCGCCGGGCGCTCCTCGCCGGCCTCGACCGGGAGGCGCTCGTTGCCACCGTGCTCGGCGGCGAAGGCGTTCCGGCGTACGCGCTCGTGCCCCCGTCCTCGTGGGCCTACGACGGGACGGCCGCGGCCCCCATCCTCTACGACCCCGCCGCGGCGACGAAGCTCCTCGAGGACGCGGGCTGGAAGCAGATCGATGGCGCCTGGGCCGCGCCCGGCAAGAAGCAGCCATACGAGCTCGAGCTTCTCGCGATCCCGGCGTCCGCCAACGCACGGCTCGCGGCGATCGCGGACTTCGTCCGCGACGCGTGGACCGACCTCGGGTTCAACGTGCGGCTCGTCGAGCTGCCGGCCGCAGAGATCGCGGCGGGACTCCGAGACAGCACGTTCACGGCGGCCGTCCTCGACATCATGATGGGCGTGGAGCCCGACCTGTACCCGCTGCTCGCCTCGACCCAGGTGCGGGCTGGCGGCTCGAACCTGTCGGGATACCAGGACACGGAGCTCGACGCGCTGCTCGAGGCCGCCCGCGTGCCGGCGGACGAGCCAGACCGGCTGACCGCGTGGAAGGCGCTGCTCGCCGGAGTCGCGTCGCGAAACCCGATGCTGCCACTTGCCTGGGACCAGGAAAGCATGTTTGCCAGGGGCCTCGAGGGGGTCACTCCCACGCTCATCTCGGACACCGGCGACCGGTATTGGGATGTGCTAGCATGGCGCCTCGCCGCGGACCGGTAAGCCCTCGGGCGCCCCGGATCCGAGGTCGGGCCGAGGTGGCGGAATGGTAGACGCGCTGGTTTCAGGTACCAGTGGCCGCAAGGTCGTGTGGGTTCGACTCCCTCCCTCGGTACCAGCCCTGCCCGGGTTTCCGACCCCGACCCGCGAGACACCTGCCCAGGTGGCGGAATTGGTATACGCGTACGTTTGAGGGGCGTATGAGGCAACTCATCCGGGTTCAAGTCCCGGCCTGGGCACCACTCTCCTGACCCTCAGCGGGCGGCCCGACGGCCGCCCGTTCGTGTTTCGGGCCCGGTCGCGCGCCTCTCGGGCGGTTAGCTCAGTTGGTCAGAGCGCCTCGCTTACACCGAGGATGTCGGGGGTTCGAGTCCCTCACCGCCCACCATTCCCAATCCCGGCCACGGGGCTCCCTGTCACGTGGACCGAACGAGAGCCGAGCGGCTCCGCGCCGTCTCCGTCGATCCCGGTTCGCCGGCCAGGCCAAGGCGGGGCGACCGGGGGGCGTCCGCCTCTCGTGTAACGGACGATGGAGAACGGCGTCTCCACGGCTGCGGGAGGCGATGACACGCGGTCCGTGACTCACGGCCGCCTGGACCGCGTCGAGCCACTGGCGAGACCGACCCCGCGATGAAGCGTCCCGAGGAGGCGAACATGCGCAGGGCGCTCATCATCTTGATGGCGGCCAGCCTGTTACTCGCTGCGGCGCCCGCTCCGGCGGTCGCATCGAGCCCGGTCACCGTCACGTTCCAATCGGCGTCGCTGGTCGCGAAGGGCGTTGCCGTCAGCGTGACCTTCGACTATGTCTGCGAGCCCGTCGACGGCACGCCGGACGCCGACATCGACTACGCGAATGTGAAGGTCGCCCAGACCGTCCGGGGCGGCCAGGTTGCGTATGGACAGGCCAACTGGTACGGCCGAGCGACGTGCGACGGCGTGACGGTCAACTCGCGCACCGACCTCATCAGGCCCGATGCCCTTGCGTTCAAGCATGGGGTCGCCCTCGTGGAGGTTTACATCTCCTACGGTGGCGTCACTCGCGAGTTGTTCGAAGTGCATCTCAAGTAGCCTCTCGGCGTCGCACGCGCCCCCGGCTCCGCCCCGTCCCTGACCGATCGGCAGGTCCAGCGGGCGACCCGGGGGCGCCCTCGTTGCACAGGATCTGCTCGTGAACCGGCAGGGACTGGACGCGACAAGGCGTCACCCGGACCCGGCGAAGCGCCGGACTCCGCGCGCAAACCGGGAGTCAGCGGCACCATCCGAAGCGGGCGACCTGGCCCACCCGTTGCGGACCCGTCGTCCGTTGACCGGCTGCCCGCACCGCCCAGCGAGGACGAGCCCTGAGTGTGCGGCGCACCGGACGCGCGCTATGCTTCAGGCGAGGGGCCGTGCCCCGTCGCACGCTGAGGAGGCTTGATGGAACTGATCGTGGTCATTGCGATCGTCGTCGTGATCGTCCTGATCGTCGTCGGGATCTACAACGGCCTGGTCACCCGCCGCAACCGGATCGATGAGGCCCTCGGGCAGATCGAGGTCCAGCTCAAGCGCCGGCACGACCTCATCCCGAACCTCGTCGAGGCCGTGAAGGGCTACATGGGCTTCGAGCAGGACGTGCTCACCCGTGTCACCGAGGCCCGCGCCAATGCGGTCGCCGCGGGCGCGCAGGGTCCGCACGACCAGGCGATGGCCGAGAACGCCCTGACCGGTGCCCTCCGCTCGCTGTTCGCCGTCGTCGAGAACTACCCGGACCTCAAGGCCAACCAGAACGTGATGCAGCTCCAGGAGGAGCTCACCACCACCGAGAACCAGATCAGCTTCTCGCGCCAGCACTACAACGCCACGGTCCTCGACTACAACAACTCGATCCAGACCATCCCCGCGGTCCTGTTCGCGGGGATCCTGGGCTTCACGAAGCGCGAGTTCTTCGACGCGGAGCCCGAGGCCGCCGAGGTCCCGAAGGTCGACCTGACCCTCGGCTGAGCCGCGCGACACGCTCCACGGCCGGCGTCGTGACGGCGCCGGCCCGAGGTTCGTCATGGGCACCTTCTACGACCAGATCGGCGCCAACAAGCGCAACTCGATCCTGCTCGCGCTCGCGGTCACCGCGCTGCTCGGCCTGCTCGGCCTGTTCATCGGCTGGGCGCTGTTCGGGGATCCCCGAGCGGCCCTGCCGAGCCTCGCGGTGGCGATCGGCGTCGGGCTCGTGGCATCCCTGTTCTCCTACTTCGGTGGGGACTCACTCGTCCTCTCGATCTCGGGCGCCAAGGAGGTCACCGCCAAGGACGCGCCGCAGCTGATCAACGTCGTCCAGGAGATGGCGCTCGCGGCCAGCGTCCCGATGCCCAGGGTGTACCTCATCAACGACACGGCGCCGAACGCGTTCGCGACCGGCCGCGACCCGCAGCACGCGTCCGTGGCGATCACCACCGGTCTCCTCCAGAAGCTCGACCGAGAGGAGCTCCAGGGCGTGATGGCCCACGAGCTCAGCCACGTCCGCAACTTCGACATCCGCTTCTCGCTGATGGTCGGGGTGCTCGTCGGGTCGATCGCCCTGCTGGCGGACTTCTTCCTGCGCTTCACGTTCTGGGGTGGCGGACGACGGAGCCGCAGCTCCGAGGGCGGCGGCGGCCTGCAGATCGTCGTGTTCCTCGTGGCGATCGTGCTCGCGATCCTGGCGCCGATCATGGCCCGGCTGGTGCAGATGGCCGTGAGCCGGCAGCGGGAGTACCTGGCCGATGCGTCGGGCGTCGAGCTGACGCGCAACCCGGTGGGTCTCGAGCGCGCGCTGGCCAAGATCACGCTGGACGTGGAGCCGCTCGAGGTGGCCAACCGGGCCACCCAGCACCTGTACTTCGACAACCCCGTGAAGGCCGCCACGGCCAAGTCGTCCAACCTGTTCTCGACCCACCCGGCAGCCCTCGACAGGATCAACCGGCTGCGCCAGCTGACGGGCCAGCCACCGGTGACCAGCGCGGACCAGGTGCTCGACCCGGCCGCGATGGCGCTGCTGTCGCGCGGACCGGCCTCATCGCGGCCCGCCGGGCCCCCTGCGGCTCCGCCCGCGGCACCGACCGGGTGGAACCGGCCGTCCTGAGTCGTTGATCGGGGCTGCCCACCACTCGCTCGTCCGCGACGCGCTTGCCCGTCGGCCGCCGCTGGACCCCGTCGGCCCCTGACTCGCCGCGGGGTCAGGGAGCGCCTCCACGAGCGTGGAACTGCTGGAGAGTGCCGTCTCCGGGCGCACAATCGTGCAGGACGGCTCGCGTCCTGACACACTGCCGAGTCAGGCGCGACGGGGGAGTGAGTCAGGCGCACCAAGGGGAGTGCGGCGACGGGCCCTTCCTTGCCGCTCGAACGGCGCGCATGGTATTCTGCGCCGCGCCGACGGGCCCTCGCGGGGACCCTGACCGGGCCGAGATAGCTCAGTTGGTAGAGCACGCGACTGAAAATCGCGGTGTCGCCAGTTCGAATCTGGCTCTCGGCACCATCACCTGATCGGCATCGAGCGGAAGTGGCTCAGTTGGTAGAGCATCACCTTGCCAAGGTGAGGGTCGCGGGTTCGAGTCCCGTCTTCCGCTCCATTCTCTCTCTCCCCATACCGAGATCGACTTCCGGCACCGCTGCCCCTTCGTCTAGTGGTAGGACAGCGGACTTTGGATCCGTTAGCCGAGGTTCGAATCCTCGAGGGGCAGCCAATTCGATCCCATCCCCGGCGTCCGTCGCCGGACACCGGCGACGTGGCGAAGTGGCCTAACGCGGGGGTCTGCAAAACCCTTATTCATCGGTTCGAATCCGATCGTCGCCTCCATCACCCGCACGTGGCCCGTTGAGCAATCGGCGGGCCCTCGCGTTTCCGCAGCCGCACCGCGCGGGTGGGCCGGCCGCAAACGTGGGGCCCGAAGCGGTTGATCGTCTCGCAGGCGAGGTGCGGCCCAACCGGCGCCACGCACCAGGGGACGACGCCGATACGCGGTCCGCCGGGGCTTCGACGACGACTCGTGCCGGCCCCAGTCAGGAGCCAGATGGTCGACCAGCAGCCCGAGTCCCGGATCGAGCGGATCGTCATCTTCGGCGCGACTGGCGACCTCGCCCGCCGGTACCTGTTTCCTGCGCTGGCACGGCTCCTGGGGTCGGGTGCCGTCGGCCATCCCCTCGAGGTGGTCGCGGTCGGCCGCAGGCCGCTCACGGACGACGAGTTCCTGGCGCGGATCGCGCCCCCGGATGCGGGGAACGCCGGGCAGGACCAGGGAGACCGCCGCGCACTCGAGGCGTGTCTCAGTTATCGCACGGTGGACCTCGGCGATCACACCTCCCTCCGCGAGCTCCTCGGCGACCGGCCGCTCATCGCATACCTGGCCCTGCCGCCGGCCGTGTTCGGCGAGGCGGTCGAGGCGCTTCGCGATGCCGGGATCCATCCCGACAGCCGGATCGTCGTCGAGAAGCCGTTCGGGTCCAGCCTCGCGTCGGCCATCGAGCTGAACCGGCTCATCCACCAGGTGTTCTCCGAGCACAACGTCTATCGGATCGACCACTTCCTCCACCACCAGACGGTCCAGAACCTGGTCGGCCTGCGCTTCGCCAACCGCCTGTTCGAGCCCCTCTGGCGAACGGAGCACGTCGAATCCGTGGACATCACCTGGGACGAGACGATCGGGGTCGAGGGCCGGGCCGGCTACTACGACCACGCCGGTGCCCTCCGCGACATGCTCCAGAACCACCTCCTCCAGCTCCTTGCGCTCGTGGCGATGGAGGCACCGTCGCGCCTCGACGAGCGCGAGGTACGGGACCGGAAGGTGACGGTGCTGCGCGCAGTCCGGACCCTGGCACCGGCCGAGGTCGCCTCGCAGACGGTGCGGGCGCGGTACACGGCCGGCGTGGTGGACGGGATCGACTACCCGGACTACTCGGCGGAGCCCGGCGTCGACCCATCCCGGGGCACCGAGACCTTCGCCTCCGTCGAGCTGGCCATCGACAACTGGCGCTGGGCGGGTGTCCCGTTCCGGCTCCGCGCCGGCAAGGCCCTCGGCGTCGCACGGCGCTTCGTCGAGATCCGCTTCCGTCCCGTACCCCACCTGGCATTCGACCAGGCCGAGGCTCCGCGGCAGAACACGATCCGGCTCGAGCTCCGGCCGGACCGCATCCTCGTGAGCCTCGCGGTAAACGGCCCGGGGGATCCATTCGAACTGGAGGACGTGGAGCTGTGCGTGGAGTTCGCGCCGCAGGCACTGCCCGCGTATGCGCGGCTGCTGCTCGACGTCCTGCGCGGCGACCCGACGCTCGCGATCCGCGATGACGAGGCGGAGGAGAGCTGGCGCATCGTGGAGCCGATCCTCACCGCCTGGCGCGCCGGGTCCCCGGCGCTTCGCACGTATCCTGCGGGTTCGGCCGGGCCGGACGAAACGCCGCCCCGATCACTGCACGAAGGAGGGGAGCCGGCATGACCGCCATCGCGGCCCAACCGATCGACCGCGCGATGGCGCCGCTGCGCCAGTTCACGGCCACTTCCGCGTCCGGCGGCATCCTCCTGATGGCGGCGGCGATCGTCGCGCTGATCTGGGCCAACTCGCCGTATTCGGACTCGTACTTCGCTCTCTGGGCGACGCCGCTCACGATCGGCCTCGGCGACGTGGGCCTGTCCAAGCCGCTGATCCTATGGATCAACGACGGGCTGATGGCGATCTTCTTCCTGGTCGTCGGCCTCGAGATCAAGCGCGAGGTCCTGATCGGGGAGCTCGCGACGGTCCGCCGGGCGGCACTGCCGATCGCAGCGGCCGCGGGCGGTGCCGTCCTGCCCGCCGCGCTGTACCTTGCGATCGCCGCGGGCGCCGGTGGCGAGGCGGCCCGGGGGTGGGGGATCCCCATGGCCACCGACATCGCCTTCGCGCTCGGCGTGCTCGCCCTCGTGGGCAGTCGGGCGCCCGTCGCGCTCAAGATCTTCCTGACGGCGCTCGCGATCGTGGATGACCTCATCGCCGTCCTGGTCATCGCGCTGTTCTACACCGAGGACCTGTCCGTCGCGGCGCTGGGTGCGGCGGCGGTGATCCTGGTCGTGCTCATCGTCACCAATCGTCTCGGCGTGCGCCGGCCGCTTGCCTACGCGGTCCTGGGGGTGATGCTCTGGGTGGCGGTCCTGCAGTCGGGCGTTCACGCCACGATCGCCGGCGTCCTGCTCGCCATGACGATCCCGGCGACGATCCGACTTGACGGCCACGAGTTCGCGGAGCACGCACGTCGCCTCATCGGCAAGGTCGACCACCGGCCCAACGAGGGGCCGGGGCGCGTCAAGTCCCGCCACGCGGCGCTCTGGGAGCTGGAGGACCTCACGGAGCACGCTCAGTCCCCGATGATCCGCATCGAGCACGCGCTCCATCCGTGGGTCTCCTACGCGATCGTGCCGCTCTTCGCCCTGGCGAACGCCGGCGTCCGGATCGACCGCGGGCTCGATGCCGTGGCGACCGAGGGGATCTTCCTTGGCGTGTTCACGGGCCTCGTCATCGGCAAGCAGGTCGGCATCACGCTGGCGACCTGGCTCATCGTCCGCAGCGGGTTTGCGTCGCTCCCGTCGGGTGTCGGCTGGCGCCACGTCTATGGCGTGGCATGGCTGGGTGGCATCGGCTTCACGATGTCGCTGTTCATCGGCGACCTCGCGTTCAACGACGAGGCGTCACTCGCGCTCGCCAAGATGGGGATCCTCGCGGCGTCGATCGTCGCGGGCGTCGTGGGGTTCGTGCTGCTGCGGACGGCGCCTCCGGTCGTGGGCCGGGGTGGAGCGCACGCCGCCCGCGAGGGACACGGGACCACCCACTGATCCTGCCCGCCGCCGGTACGATGACGACGTGCCGAGGTGGCGGAACCGGCAGACGCGGCGGTCTTAAACACCGCTGGGGGCAACCCCGTTCGGGTTCAAATCCCGACCTCGGCACCAGCGTTGGCGGCAGCCGGACGTCCGCCGGGACGGCGCGCCTGCGCGCGCCCACACTCCCGCTGCAAGGCGCGTTTCACCCGAGCTGGGGGAGTCGGCGCCCGGCGCGGGTCCGCTAGGCTTGGGGCACGGCTCGCGGTCCGCGGGATCGATCGTGCCTGACAGGAGGGTCACATGGACCAGATTCTCAAGGACGCCCGCCGGCTCGCCACGATCGGCACCTTCTTCATCGTCGCCGGCTGGGTGTTCGTGATCTACGCGCTCGTCGCCGGCGCCATCTGGTGGTTCGAGCTCGCCCAGCGCGAGGCGTTCAACTTCCTCGAGGCGCTCGCGATCTCCGCCGCCGCCGTGGGGCTGCCGATCTTCGCCGCGTTCGTGATCGCCGGCTTCGGCTACGGGCTGCGGCTGTTCGCCCTGTACATCGCCTCCAAGGCGCAGTAGCGGCATCGAGGGGTAGACGCATGGCCGCCCGCCGGATGGGGGCCCTCCTCGCCCTCGCCTTCACGCTCACCGTCGCCGCCTGTGCCGAGGGGACGGGCACCGGCGGTCAGCTCGAGGGCACGAGGTGGATCCTCGATGCCTACGATGACGCTGGGACGCTCGCGATCGTCGAGGAGGAGTTGTTCGCCGACGCCGAGTTCCGGTCCACCAGGGTCACGGGATTCGCGGGCTGCAACGAGTTCAGCGCGCTCTACCGCGCCGGCGGCCGCACCCTGATCGTCTCGAACCCGTCGATCACGTTCGCGGCCTGCGACGAGGCCGTCATGGCCTTCGAGCAGACGTACATGAGCCTGCTCGACCAGAGCCGCTTCTACTCCGTCCGCCGCGACACGCTGACCGTCTACGACGGCGACCGCAACACGATCCTGCGCTACGACGCCGCCCCAGCCAACCCGCTACTCGGGGCATGGCAGGTCGACTCGTTCGAGACCGCGCCCGGCACCGTGTCGGCGCTCGTCGAAGGCACCGACATCGACGTGGTGTTCCGGATCGGGACGCTCGGCGGGTTTGCGGGCTGCAACTCGTTCAGCGGCGTCTACGGCACGAACGGATCGGTGGTCCGCGTCGGCAGGCTCGCGCTGACACGGATCGCGTGCGACCAGGACGTCATGGATCAGGAGGCGGCGTTCGTGGCCGCGCTGGAGGGCGCCGCGGTGATCGAGCCGCGCGGCCGCCAGGTGAACCTCACGGATCGCCAGGGTGGCCTCAAGGTGGCCCTCGTGCGGCCCGTCACGGACGAGGCCACCCCGACGCCGGAGGCCACGGCCGAGCCAACGGAGGAACCGACCGAGGAGCCAACGGAGGAACCGACCGAGGAGCCGACCGCGACGCCGACGCCCACGCCGACCGAGCCCGCGACCCCGGAGCCGACGACCGCGCCGGAGGTGACCCCGAGGCCCACCGCCAGCGCCCCGGCATCGTTCCCGCCAACGGCTGCCTGCGAGCTCGCGGCACCCGGGACGGACCCGGTTGCACAGCTCGTCTATCCGGGCGGGTGGTTCACGGTCAGCGAGCCGGCGGATCTTGCCTGCCGGTACTTCGACTCAGCCGAGATCACGGTCCCCGACGACGGGTCCCCACCGGTCACGGCCGTGACGGCGGACGTGCTGACGGCGACGTACGAGGACTCGGTGGCAGCCGCGACCGACCCCTCGGCATGGACGGTCACGGGATCGACGGAGGCCGAGGCAGACGGCGTGCCGCTGAGCTGCGTCTCGGCGATCGCGAAGACCGGCGACAGCGGCGTCGCCGAGGGCGACGCTCGCTACGTGTGCCTCGTGGACGTGGGCACGTCCGGAACGGCGACGATCGAGACGACGGGAACGGCCGGTGACTCGCTGTTCCTCGCCCACGCCGCCATCGTGAGTCTCATGACGCTCGGTTCGACGTACACGCCCGGTACCTGACGGGCACGACCGCAGGCGGGCTTGAGCGCGCCTCGAGCGGGCTGAGCGCGCCTCGGGCGAGATCGGGTCGGGCGTGATCGCTGCCCGGCCCGCCGCCGGGCGGCGTGACGTCCCCTGGGCCGGGTCAGGGCTGCCGGGACGACCCACTGCCTGCGTGCTGCGGCAGGGCGACGAGCGAGTCCGGGTCCACGTCCAGCGCCTCGTAGTGGGTCACCCGGAGGTCCTCCACGAGCGCCTCGGCACCGGGCAGGAGGCGCGGCTTGGAGAGCCTGTCGCCGGCCCAGCCGTAGAGGGCCCTCGCGTCGCGCCACTCCTCGAACAGGATCACTTCCTCGAACGCGCCGTTCGCCTGGCGTGCGAGCTTCACGTAGACCAGACCGTCGTGCTCACGCATCTTCGGCAGCTGGCGGCGGAGGAGCTCCTCGAAGCGGCCCGCGTTGTGCTGGGCCACGCGGGCTGTCAGAACGCGCACGATCACGGACCAAGAATAGTCCCGGGCCGCGCCGGGGCACATGTCGTGTGCGCGACAAACGCGGACATCGGCAGCCGGTGATCGACCGCCCGCGAAGGAGTGCCTCGCCGTCGCCGCTAGCGTCGCCCGAACAGGCCGCGCTTCGCCTTCGGGGCGGACTCCGCGGCTGCGTCCGGAGCCGGCCCCGCCTTGACCCGGCCGAACACGATGTCGGCGAGGTTCCGCAGGCTCGTCGCGGCGGCCGACTTGGGGGCGCCGACGATGAGCGGCACGCCCTCGTTGACCGCCTTGAGGTACGAGATCGAGTCGTACGGGAGGTCGGTGCTGATCGCCGCCCCCAGCGCGTTCTCGATGTCGCTCCGCCGGAGCAGCTCGCGCGAGAACGTGTTGTTGAGCACGAACAGGGTCGTGGCGCCCATCGAGCCCGTCTCGGACAGCTGGTCCAGCAGGAGGTGGATGGCGTTGAGCGCCGGGATCTCGGGCAGGACCGGGACGACGACGGTGTCGGAGCGGCTGAAGATCGCGAGCATGCGGTCGTCGAGGGTTGCGCCGGCATCGACGATGACGACCTCGTACGCCTCGACGGCGCGGGCAAGGATCTGCTCGACGTGCTCGCCCGTGAACAGGCTCTGGAAGCCGGGGGTCACGGGCGCGGTGAGGACCTGGACACCGCTCGCGTGGTGGACGGCGTACGTGCGGAACAGGTCGGCCTCGCGCAGCGCGGCCTCGTCGCGGATGAGCTCCAGGAGGCCCTGCTTCGGACGCAGGTTGAGGTGCGAGGCGACCTGGCCGAACGAGAGGTCGAGGTCAACCAGCAGCGTCGTCCGGGGGTGGCGCTCGTTGGCCAGCAGGGCCAGGTTCGTGGCAATCGTCGTGGTTCCAACGCCCCCCTTGGGGCTGAACACGGTGATCACGCGGCGTGCGTTGGGATCCCCGATCGCCGCCGCCACCGTCGCCGGTGCGGGGCTGATCGACCGCTGGAACCGGAGCGACACCGCCTCGACCCGCGCCTCGAGCTCCACCGGGTCGAACGGCTTCGTGATGACGTCGTCCGCGCCCGCCTCGAGCAAGCCGATCCGCTCCTCGATGTCGTCCGCCTGCGCGATCGCGAGCACGGGGAGCCGGGCGGTTGCCTCCTCCCGACGCAGCTCCTCGATGACGGCGGGGACGGTGTACGGCGATGCGACACCGTCCACGATCACGAGGCTGTAGCCGGCCGCCGTGGCGAACAGGTCAACCGGGTCGGTGACGGTGGTGACCCCATGGCCGGGTCGAGAGAGGGCGGCGGTGAGCGCGTCGGCGGCTGCCCGATCGACGGCGAGGAGGAGGATCGAAAGCTGCACGGGTTCCCCGGGGCTGTTTCGTGGACAGGTGACGGCGGAGAGAATACACGGCGTTCCCTCCGATCAGGGCGGACGCTCCGGTCGATCGGGGCCCCGTGCTATCCTTCCGCCCGTCCTTTCGGCCCCGCATCGGCATGTCCGTCAGCGGGGCAGATCCCATTGGAAGGAGTAGAGCAGGCCGTGCGCCGCTATGAACTCATGCTCATCATCCGGCCGGATGCGCCCGATGAGAAGGCCGCCGCGGTCATCGACCGCACCACCCGCTATGTCGTCGCCTCGGGCGGGCAGATCGTCAAGGTCGCGCCCTGGGGCCGCCGCCGCCTGGCGTACCCCATCGACCGCCATCGTGACGGCTCGTACCACATCGTGGTCTTCGAATCCCCGGCAGAGGCCATCGCCGAGATGGAGCGCAGCCTCCAGATCACGGAGGAGGTCCTTCGCTATCTCGTCACCCGGGTCGTCAAGCCCGTGAAGGCCCGCCGCGATGCGGCCGCCTCCGAGGACGGCGACGAGGACCTCGATGAGGACGCCGACTTGCCGCCCGCCGAGGACGAGCAGGACGAGCAGGACGATCAGGACGACGCCGAGCAGATCGACGAATCCGAGAGCGACGCCGCACCCGCGGCGATCGACTGACCGAGGAGCTCCGACGATGGCGTTCGCCAAGGTGTTCATCATCGGGAACCTCGGGCGCGACCCCGAGATGCGCTACACGCCCAACGGCCGGCCGGTGACCGAGTTCAGCGTTGCGGTCAGCCACCGCAGCCGTGACGCGCAGACCGGCGAGTGGGCCGACGACGGGACCGACTGGTACCGGGTGACCGTGTGGGGTGACCGCGCGGAGCGCGCCGCCGAGCAGTTCCGCAAGGGCAACCGGGTGTTCGTCGAGGGCCGGTTCCGGACCCGCGAGTTCGAGGCCCGCGACGGCGCCAAGCGCACCGCGCTCGAGATCACCGCCGATAACGTGATCGCACTCGACCGACCCGGCCGCGAGGACGCCGGCACGTTCGCCGCCCCGTCCGGCGGGTTCAGCGGAGGCGAGGCGCCCGTCAAGCCCACCCGCCCGAGCGCGCCGTCGGACGACGACCTCGACGACCTTCCGTTCTGATCCCCACGCGGCCCGAGCGCCGCTCCGGCGGGTGCGCCCGCCATCCCCAGGAGACCTGACACATGCCCCCTCGCACGAAGAAGCGCGACGACTACTACCGCGACCGCCGCCGCCGCAAGGTGTGCTCGTTCTGCGCCGACAAGACGACGCAGATCGACTACAAGGAGGTCAATCGTCTCCGCCGCTACCTGTCGGAGCGCGCCAAGATCGAGCCGCGCCGCAAGACAGGCACGTGCGCTGCGCACCAGCGCGAGCTGTCGGTCGCGCTCAAGCGTGCCCGTCACGTGGCCCTGCTCCCGTACGCGCCGCAGCACCTGCGCCCCTGACACGGTGAGCCCGAGCCGGCCACGTCCCGGGCCCGATCGCGCACGCCCGCGATGATCGCCGGGCTGCTCATGGTCGTCGGCGGCGGCGCCGCCGGCGTCTTCGGCTCCCTGCTCGGGCTGGGCGGCGGCGTCCTCATCGTGCCGCTGCTCACGCTCGGCTTCGGACGGCCGCTCCGCGAGGCGGTCGCCGTCTCGCTCGTGTGCGTGATCGTGACGTCGAGCGCGGCCGCGGGGGCCTACCTGCGCGGGCGGGTGGCGAACCTCCGTCTCGGTGCGGTTCTCGCGCTGTTCACGGCGACGGGCGCCCTGGGCGGTGCGCTCATCGCGTTCGTCATCCCGGAGCAGCTGCTGGCCGGACTCTTCGCGCTGCTGCTCACGTACGTGGCGGTCTCGATGGGCCGGGCAGGCCTCAGGCCCGTTCGACCTGCTCCAGCAGAGGGGCGGGTGGCTGTCGCCGACGCCGCCGGGTCGGGATCCGGGGTCGTCGAGCGCGACGGCCACGCGGATTCGCCCGCCGGGGACACGCCTGCCGAGGAGCCGCCGGGCCGGCTGGACGGGCCCGACTATCGCGTCCGGCGCCTCATTCCGGCGAGCGTCGCCTCGTTGGGTGCAGGTGTCGTGGCGGCGCTCCTTGGCGTCGGAGGCGGCGTGATCAACGTCCCGACGATGAACCTGATGATGGGCGTGCCGCTCCGTGTCGCGACGGCCACGAGCAACCTCATGATCGGGGTCACGGCCGTGGCGTCCGCGATCATCTACCTCCTGCGGGGCGGCCTCGACCCGTACATCGCCGGGCCAACCGCGATCGGGGTGTTCGTCGGCGCGAGCATCGGAGCGCGCGTCGCGCATCGCATCGACGTCCGCCTGCTGCGGCTCCTGTTCGTGGTTGTGCTCGGCTGGACGGCACTCCAGATGGCGCGTCGGGCGCTGGGGATCTGACGATGACCATGCCCGCGCGGCGCTCGACGACGTCGGAGGACGTCGAGCTCGTCATCGCCCGCCTCCTCCTCGCCGGGACGGTGGTGGGCGTCATCCTGCTCGCGATCGGCGTCGGGCTCATGATCACGAACGGCGTCGACCCGGAGTCGGCCACCTTCCCGGCGTTCGACCCTGGCACGATCGTGGCGGACATGGTCGCGCTTCGGCCGGAGGGCTTCCTCTGGGCGGGCATCGTCATCCTCATCGCCACTCCCATCCTGCGCGTCGCCGGCGAACTCGTCACCTTCGCCACCCGCGGAGATCGCCTCATGGCCCTCGTCGCCGCGGCGATCCTCGGGGTGGTCGCGCTCTCGGTCGTCATCGCCCAACTTCTCGAGGGGTAGCACACCGGTGGACCTGGTCGTCCTCGTCATCGCGTTCGCCGTCATCCTGGTCGGCGCGGAGCTGTTCACCAACGGGATCGAGTGGTTCGGCCGCAAGCTCGAGCTGGCCCAGGGCGCCGTGGGCTCCGTGCTCGCGGCGGTGGGCACCGCCCTCCCTGAGACGATGATCCCGATCATCGCGATCACGTTCGGCGGGGGCGGGGAGGCGACCGACGACGTGGGCGTCGGCGCCATCCTCGGGGCCCCGTTCATGCTCGCCACGCTCGCGATGTTCGTGACCGGCGTGGGCGTCATCGCGTGGCGGCGGCGCCGCGCGAACGGGACCCGCATGGCGGTGGACACCCGGGTCCTCGTGCACGACATCCGCTACTTCATCGTGGCCTACGCGCTGGCGATCTCGGCGGCATTCCTGCCGCAGGAGCTTGGCGCGCTCAAGTACGTCGTCGCGGTCGTTCTGATCGGCATCTACGCGTGGTACGTCAAGGGCCACTTCCAGGCCGAGGCCGAGGAGCACGATGGGGAGCTGCCGCCGCTCCGCTTCCGCCGGGCGGACCGCAGTGGGCAGCGGGCCAATCCGGCCGTGCCCCGGCTGCGCATCGTCAGCGTCCAGGTCCTGTTCGCGCTCGGCTGCATCATCGGCGGCGCATACCTGTTCGTGGGGGCGGTCGACAGCCTGGCCGCGACCCTGGGCGTGAGCGAGATCCTGCTCGCGCTCGTGATCGCGCCGATCGCCACCGAGCTCCCCGAGAAGTTCAACTCGCTGATCTGGGTCCGCCAGGGCAAGGACACGCTCGCGATGGGCAACATCACGGGCGCCATGGTGTTCCAGTCCGCGATCCCGACGGTCGTCGCGCTCGTGCTCGCCGGCGACGCGTGGCACGTCGACGAGGACTCGGTGCTCGCGTTCGCGTCGGCGGCCATCGCCTTCATCGCCGTGGCGGCGATCTTCCTGCCCATGTGGCGCAGGGCGCGGCTCGACGGGCGGGCGCTCCTCGTCGGGGGCGCCCTGTACCTCGTCTACCTCGTGCTCGTCATCCTCTCGATCGCCGGCGTCCTGCCGTTCGGGTGATCGCCGGAGGTGCCCGGCGACGCTCGTCCCGTGAGCCGTCGGGATGCCTTCCGGGACGCCCGCGACGGCCCCTGCGCACCCGCCATCGGGCCGTTCGGCCGGGGAGGCCGGCGGAGGCTGCGTGCTAGACTCGGGCCCCGATTTGCGGTATCCGCGGCCCACGGGCCGCACCCGACCTGGAGCCGATCCGATGCTCACCCAGCAGACGTCCGCGTCCGACACGCCCGAGGCGGCACCGACGCAGCCCCGCAGCATCGAGGACACGATCGCGTACTTCGAGGGCGACTACGTCGCGCTGCGGGACGCGAAGGTCAGCGTCATGACCCACGCGTTCATGTACGGCACCGCGACCTTCGAGGGGATCCGCGGCTACTGGAATGAGCAGCAGCAGCAGCTGTACGTCCTGTTCGTGCGCGAGCACGCCGAGCGGATCCGCCACAGCGCGAGCATGCTCCTGATGGAGGACCTCCCCTCGACCGACGAGCTGGTGGGGATCATCCTCGAGACCGTCCGCCGCAACCACTACCGCGAGGACGTGTACATCCGCCCGTCGTTCTACAAGAGCACGAAGGCGATCGGGGTCCGGCTCCACCACCTCGACCACGAGCTCTACGTGATCACCTCGCCGTTCGGGAACTACATCGACATCGACAAGGGCGTCCGGGTGATGAGCTCCTCGTGGCGCCGGAACGCCGACGAGGCGCTGCCGGCCCGGGGCAAGATCGTCGGCGGCTACGTGAACATGGCGTTCCAGAAGTCCGAGGCCGAGCTCAACGGGTTCGACGAGGCGCTCGTCATGACCCCCGACGGCCACGCCTCGGAGGGCTCCGCCGCCAACCTGTTCGTCGTCCGCGACGGGGTGCTGCTGACCCCGCCCGTGTCGGACGACATCCTCGAGGGCGTCACGCGCAAGGCGATCCTCGGGCTCGCGGAGGACCTCGGCATTCCGACCGAGGTGCGCTCGATCGACCGCTCCGAGCTGTACGTGTGCGACGAGATCTTCCTCGTCGGGACGGGCGTCCAGGTGAGCCCGGTCATCGAGGTGGACCACCGGAAGGTCGGCACCGGTGCCATCGGGCCGGTCTCGCGCCAGGTCAGCGAGCGGTACTTCGCCGCGGTCCGCGGGGACCTGCCCGAGTACCGGCACTGGCTGACCCCGATCGAGGCGTAGCGCAGGGAGGCAGGACGCGCCTGCTCCGGCCACATCCGCCGACGGCGCCGGGCGCCCTCAGCCGACCGCGTCGATCTCGAGGTCGGGGGCGTCCTTGCCCAGGGTGATCACGATGTCGACGGGCACCTTCGGGTCGGTCGCGACGGTGACCGTGGTCTCGAACCGCTTCTCGAGATACTTGATCGTCTCGGCCAGGTCCGCTTCCGCCCCGTTGTAGACGACGATCCCGGTCGTCGCCGGACGGGTCTCCACGCGGCGGTTCGGCGCCGACGCGTCGACGCCCTGGTACTCGAGGAATTCGGCGGTGCCGTTCTGGAGGTCGGTCCGGCCGGAGCCGTTGAGGACCCACACGGTGGCTCCCTCGGACTCGAGTCGTTCGCGGCGGGCGAGCAGCGCCGGCGTCACCTTGAACGCGTTGTTGACGGCCCGCCGGATCCGCGTCACGTTGGGCGTGATGATGTACCCGCGGTCGGACTGGGCGAACTCGGTCGCGTAGAAGCTGGGTGAGAACACGAACGAGCGGACGTCCTTGGTGCTGACCCCTTCGGCAAGGCCGAGCAGCTTGGGCAGGTCGCCCGTCTTGATGTCCGTCTTGACCGAATCCTTGAGCGCGTCAATGAGCTCGGGGAGGTTTGCGAGGATCGCCTGGGCGTTCATCTGCTCCCGCAGCGAGAGGATGACGCGCTGCTGGCGGCGTCCACGGTCGAAGTCCGTGGACCGATGGCGGGAGCGGGCGTAGATGAGCGCCTCGGCGCCCGTCATGTGCTGGGGGCCGGCCGGGATGTAGACGCGTCCGAGCTTGCCCGGCGCCACCGGGTAGGTGCTCTCGTAGACCGGCATCTGGACGTTCACCTGGACGCCGCCGAGGGTGTTGACGACCTTTCGGAACCCCTGGAAGTTGACCATCACGTAGTACCGGATGTCGATGCCGTACAGCTCGCCCAGCAGCCCCTTGAGCGCGTTGAACCCGCGCGCCGTGTCCGTCTTCCCGGCCCACATGTCGGAGCGCTTCCGGTTCTGCATGTACCAGCTGTTGATCTTGCCCCGATAGACGCTGCCCCAGACGGAGCGGGCGTTCGCCGGTACCGGCACGTCGACCATGTCGCGCGGGACCTGGAACATGGCCACCTGCCCGGTCTCGGGCTCGACGGAGGCGACGATCAGCGTGTCCGTGTTGAAGGTGCCCTCGCCCGGCCGCTGGTCGCTCCCGACGAGCAGGACGTTGAGCCGCTCCTTGCCGTCCCAGGGGGGCAGCGTCGGGGCCGGGGTGCCGGTCCCCGCCGTGCCCTCCGGGCTGGGCAGGATGTCGTCCGTCGGCGACGGATCGGTGCTGGCGCCGGGTGGGTCGGTCTCGTTGGGCTCGACCGTCTCGCCCGGCGAGGGGGTCGCCTCGGCGGTCTCGCAGCCGGGGTCGGCGTCCTCGGTGAACAGGCACTGGACGAGGTCGAGGGCGAGCACGTTGTAGCGCGCGACGACGACGTGCGCCCCACCCATGATCACGATCACCGCGACCAGGCCTGCGATCGAGAGCATGCTCAGGGGCATCTTCGCCCGTCCCAGGCGACCGCCGCCCGACGCGTCGACGTTGTTGAGGAACCGGGCCACGTTCCACGCGTCGATCGCGGCGATCACGCGGTAGACGAGGATGCCGAGGTTGACGACGAACAGCGCCTGGAGGACCGACTCCTGCGCGAAGAACGCCAGGAGATCGGTCCGGTCCGCGCGCAGCGCGATCCCGCCCCCGAGGGCCAGGAGCAGGAGCGGGGCGGCCGCGAAGACGAGCCCCCGGGCGTACGCGCCCGCGTATGCGTGACCGAGGCCGGGGAACAGGAGCGACAGGAACGCTGCGGCAAACGCGGATCGCGTGCGCGGCGCCCGTTGGGGTTGCGACATCGCGCGGAATGATACGCGGACGGTGGGATTCGGGCGCGCGGTGAGCCCGGGCACGCGACGCCTCCGGGTTCCGTATCCTTGTGACCCGCCGCACGCCCAGCCCAGGGATGCCCGGCCGGCGACCCACCGAGGCCAGATGTTCCAGCCTGTCACCGCCCGACCCGACTTCGTCGCCCAGGAGCACGACCTGCTCCGGGAGTGGGAGGCCCGCCGCACGTTCGCGCGGCTGCGGGCCCAGAACGAGGGCGGACCGCGCTGGAGCTTCCTCGACGGGCCGATCACGGCGAACAACCCGATGGGCGTGCACCACGCCTGGGGCCGCGCCTACAAGGACCTCTACCAGCGCTACCACGCGATGCTCGGCCAGGATCAGCGGTACCAGAACGGCTTCGACTGCCAGGGCCTGTGGGTCGAGGTCAACGTCGAGCGGGACCTCGGGTTCGGCTCCAAGCGCGACATCGAGGCGTACGGGATCGACCGGTTCGTGACGCTCTGCAAGCAGCGGGTGCTCACGTTCGCCGCGCGGCAGACGGAGCAGTCGATCCGCCTCGGCATGTGGATGGACTGGAACGACCCGGCGGAGCTGCGGCGTCTCCACGACCTCCTTGGCAGCGACCCGTCGGCGATCACGACGATCCAGGGGCCCGACGGTCCCGTGACGGACACCGTCGAGATGCTCGTCGGGCGCCTTGGGCTGCCCGAGACCGGGGGCTCCTACTTCACGTTCAGCAACGAGAACAACGACCTGATCTGGGGGTTCCTCGCCGAGTGCCACAAGCGCGGCTGGCTGTACAAGGGCCACGACACGATGCCGTGGTGCCCGCGATGCGGCACGGGCCTGTCCCAGATGGAGATGAACGAGGGCTACCAGGACCGCGAGGACCCCGGGCTCACCGTCCGGCTGCCGCTCGTCGACCGGCCCGGCGAGGCGCTCCTCGTCTGGACGACGACGCCCTGGACGCTCACATCCAACGTCGCCGCGGCCGTGGGCGGGGATCTCCGATACGTCCGCGTCCGCCAGGGCGAGGACCGGTTCTGGCTGGGCAAGGGCACGCTCAAGACCGCGCTCCAGGGGCCGTTCACGATCGAGGAGGAGGTCCCGGGATCAGCGCTGGTCGGATGGCGCTACACGGGACCCTACGACGCGCTGCCGGCCGTGCGCACCGCGTTCGACGAGCTCGGCTACGAGCATCGGGTCGTCGCCTGGGACGAAGTGGGCGAGGACGAGGGCACGGGGATCGTCCACATCGCCCCCGGCTGCGGCGCCGAGGACTACCAGCTGGGCAAGGCGATCGGCCTGCCGGTCATCGGCCCGATCGACGAGGACGGGCGGTACCTGGCCGGCTTCGACTGGCTCACGGGTCTCGAAGCGCCCGCCGTGGCGGAGCGGATCGTCGACGACCTCCACCAGCGCGGGTTCTTCTACCACCTCGAGCCGTACTCCCACCGCTACCCGCACTGCTGGCGGTGCAACACGCCGCTGCTGTTCCGCCTCGTCGACGAGTGGTTCATCTCGATGGGCGAGGTGTACGACCAGCCCCGCGAGACGCTCACGCCCGAGCAGGTGGACGCGAGCCTCCGCTACCAGATCATGGAGGTCGTGGACCGGATCCGGTGGATCCCGGACTTCGGGCACGAGCGGGAGCTCGACTGGCTCCGGAACATGCACGACTGGATGATCAGCAAGAAGCGGTACTGGGGCCTCGCGCTGCCGATCTACGACTGCGCAGCGTGCGGCACGGTCGACGTCATCGGGGGGCGCGAGGAGCTCGGCGCGAGGGCGGTCGAGGGTTGGGACGCCTTCGAGGGCCACACGCCCCACCGGCCGTGGATCGACGAGGTGAAGATCGCCTGTCCGTCGTGCGGCGCCGCCGTCTCGCGGATCAGGGATGTCGGCAACCCGTGGCTCGACGCGGGGATCGTGCCGTTCTCGACGCTGCACTTCCGCGAGGACCCGGAGTACTGGGCCCGGTGGTTCCCCGCCGACTTCATCACCGAGAGCTTTCCCGGCCAGTTCCGCAACTGGTTCTACTCGCTGCTCGCGATGTCGACCGTGCTCCGGCGCACCGAGCCGTTCCGGACGATCTTCGGCTATGCCCTCGTGTTCGGCGAGGACGGCCGCCAGATGCACAAGAGCTGGGGCAACGCGATCGAGTTCGACGAGGCCGCGGACCGCATGGGCGTCGACGTCATGCGCTGGATGTTCGCGAAGGCGCGGCCCGAGGACAACATCCTGTTCGGCTGGCACGCCGCCGACGAGGCACGCCGCGAGCTCCTCGTCCTGTGGAACGTGTATGCGTTCTTCGTGACGTACGCTCGCCTTGCGGGCTGGACACCCCGGCAGGGGATCGGTGAGGCGATCGCGGCGGCGGACGGCCGGTGGCCGGTGCTCGACCGGTGGATCCTGTCGCGTGCGGCCGGGCTCGCCGCCGAGGCGGGCACCCGGCTCGACGACGTGGATGCGGTCGGCGCGACACGCGCGATCAGCGCCTTCATCGACGACCTGTCCACCTGGTTCCTGCGCCGGTCGCGCGACCGGATGCGGGCGGGCGCCGAACCCGCGGACCGCGAGGCGGCGTTCGCGACGCTCCACGCGGTGCTGGTCGGCCTGTGTCGAACGATGGCCCCGATCCTGCCGTTCCTGTCGGACACGATGTACCGCAACCTCGTCGTGGCGGTGGCCCCGGAGTTGCCCGACAGCGTCCACCTCACCCGCTGGCCGGCCGAGGTCCTGGCGCCCCACCGCGACCAGCGGCTCGAGGGTGCGATGGGCCTCGTTCGCGGCGCTGTGGACCTCGCGCGGACGCTGCGTGCCCAGGCGGGCCTGCGCACGCGCCAGCCGCTCGCCCAGGCCTGGCTGGCCGTCCCGGACCGGGGCCTCGCGCTCGACGACGAGCTGCTCGCCCTGTTCGTCGATGAGCTCAACGTCAAGCGCGTCGAGGTCATCGCCGACGGCTCCGCGCTCGTCGAGCGAAAGGTCAAACCCCTGCTGCCGAAGATCGGCAAGCGTCTCGGTGCCGCGATCCCGGCCGTGATGGCCGCCGCGCGTGAGGGAGCGGCGGAATTCCACGCGGACGGGTCCGTCACGCTCGGCGGCGTCACGCTCGCGGCCGACGAGGTCGAGATCCAGGCGACGCCCCGGCCGGGGACCGCCGTCGCCGATCGCGACGGCCTGGTGGTGGTCCTCGACACCGCGCTGACGGCCGAGCTCCGGGCCGAGGGTGACGCGCGCGAGCTGCAGCGCGCGATCCAGGACCTGCGCAAGGAGGCGGAGCTCGACCTCGACGACCGGATCGTGCTGTGGCTGGACGGCGCCCCGGCCGCGGTCGAGCCGTATCTCGGCTCCGTCGCCGAGGAGACGCTCGCGGACGAGGTGCACCGTGGTGCGCCGCCGGCAGGCATCCCTGTGGCGACGGTCCGGCTCGACGCCGGCGAGGCCGCGATCGCGCTCCGGCGCACGGGCGACGGGCAGTGACGCCGTGACGGCGCCCGGTTCCCTGGACCGCGTTGCCGCGGGCGACCCCGCCGATGACGCGGAGGCGTCCGGCGAGGTGCCGGATGGCGACACGACACGCCCGGCGGCGACCTCGACGTGGACGGGTCCCTCGTTCGCCCGCTGGGTGCTGTTCGCGGCGATCGCGATCGGCGTCCTCGTCCTCGACCAGCTCTCGAAGGCGTGGATCACGTCCAACCTCGACATCGGCGAGGGCATCGAGGTCCTGGGCGAGTGGCTGCGCCTCGTCCACTGGCGCAACTCGGGGGCCCTGTTCGGCCTGCTGCCGCAGTCGGCGCCGATCTTCGCCGTCGTCTCGATCGGGGTCGTCGGCCTCATCGTCGTGTACCACCGCAAGGCAGGCCGCGGCATCGTGACCACGATCGCGCTCGCGCTCCTGCTCGGCGGCGCGGTCGGCAACCTCATCGACCGCCTGCGGTACGGCTCGGTCGTCGACTTCGTCGACATGGGCATCGGGCAGTGGCGGTTCTACACGTACAACGTGGCCGATGCCGCGATCACCACGTCGATCGTGCTGCTGATCGTGATGGCGGTGTTCCCGCGGATCGCCGAGTGGGGCACGGATGGTGGCTGACCCGTCCGATCTCCCGGTGCCGCCCGATGCAGACGAGCTGGACGACGAGGAGCTCGACGACGACCCGGGACTCCCGCCGGAGGCAGGGCCGCCGTCGATCGAGCCGGGTGCGCGGACGATCACGGTGCCCGAGGGCGAGATCATCCGGCGCGTCGACCGGTTCGTCGCGGACCGGACGGGGCTGTCGCGGTCGTATGTCCAGAAGCTCATCTCGGAGGGACTGCTCACCGATGGAGACGGCCGGCGCCTGCGCGCGAACTCCGAGATGCGGGGCGGCACGGTGATCCTCGAGGTCCCGCCCGCGGAGATCCCGTACCACCTCGAGCCCGACCCGACGATCCCGGTCGACGTCGTGTACGAGGACGACGACCTCCTGATCGTGAACAAGCCGTCCGGGCTCGTCGTCCACCCGGCACCGGGCCACTGGCGCGGGACGCTCGTCAACGCGCTGCTCGCCCGCGGCGACCACTACGGCGGGATCGCGGGCGTCGCGCGGCCGGGCATCGTCCACCGCCTCGACCGCGACACCTCAGGGCTGCTCATCGTCGCCCGCAACGATGCCGCCCAGGCGGGCGTCATGGCCCAGCTCAAGGCGCGCCGCGTGCGCAAGACGTACCTCGCGCTCGTCCAGGGTTCCGTCGCGGCGGCCGTCGGCCGGATCGAGGCCCCGATCGGCCGCGACCCGAAGGACCGCAAGCGGATGGCGGTGGTCCCGAACGGGCGACGGGCGGTCACCGGCTACCGCGTCCGCGAGCGGTTCGCCGCCTGGACGCTGCTCGAGCTCGATCTCGTCACCGGGCGGACGCACCAGATCCGCGTGCACCTCGCGGCCCTCGGCCACCCGGTGGCCGGCGATCCGGTGTACGGGACGGGTACCTCCCGGAAGGGTCCGGACGGGCTCGAGCGGCTGTTCCTCCACGCCTGGCGGCTCGAGCTCGTCTCACCGAGGACGGCAGCCCTCGTCCGCGTGGAGGCACCGCTGCCGCCTGCGCTCGAGGATGTCCTCGAGGGGCTGCGGGCGGGCGAGGCAACGGCGGGTCGGCGCCCGCAGGGAGGCACCGCGTGACGACACCCGAGATCCTCGAGGGTGCGCCCGGCGCGCTGCTCGTGATCATCAGCGGCCCGTCGGGGGTGGGCAAGGACACGATCATCGAGGCGCTCGCGGCCCGCCCGCGCGACCCGGACTACCACTACGTCGTGACCTGCACGACCAGGGGCCCGAGGCCCGGCGAGATCCCCGGCGTGTCGTACCAGTTCCTCTCCCACCAGGCATTCCACGACCTTCGCGCGGCGGGTGAGCTGCTCGAGGCGAACGAGGTCCACGGCAACTGGTATGGAACGCCGCGGCGGGACGTCGCCGCCGCCCTCGCCGCGGGCCACGACGTCATCCTCAAGATCGACGTCCAGGGTGCCGCTGCCGTCAAGGAGCGGGTCCCCGACGCGTTGCTCGTGTTCATCGTCCCGCCGTCGCTGGAGGCGTTGTTCCAGCGGCTCCGCTCGCGGGCCACCGAGACCGCCGACGAGCTGGAGATCCGGCAGCGGAACGCGGCGATCGAGCTCGCCCGGCAGGGCGACTACGACCAGGTCGTGGTCAACGAGACCGGCGAGGTGGAGCGCACGGCCGCCGAGATCGAGGCGATCATCGAGCAGGAGAAGCGCCGGAACGGGGACCGGCGGATCCGGATCGCGTAGCCGCGTGCCGCCGATGCTGCCGCTCGACGACGAGGCGCCCGGGGTCGGGCGGCGGCTCGTGGAGGTGGCGGTCGATGCGCCGGCCGGCCCCGGGCCCCGGACGTACACGTACCTGGTGCCCGACGAGCTCGGGGATCTCGAGGCAGGGGAGGCCGTGCTGGTGCCGTTCGGCAAGGGCGGCCGGCAGGCGATCGGCATCGTGCTCGGACCCGGCTCCGGCGCCGCGCCCGGGCCTTTCCCCGATCCCGCGACCGGGCCTGCGGCCGCGTCGGTGACCCCGCCAGCGGCCCCCGTCGGGCTGCGGCCGGTGGCGGCTCGCGTCCGATCGGACGGCCCGCTGCTCCCGCCGCTCGCGCTGTCGTTCGCCGCGTACCTCGCGGACCACTATCTCGCCCCGGTCGCCGTCGTGATCCGGGCGATGCTGCCGCCGGGCATGCTCGAGCGGCTCGAGCTGATGGCCGAGGTGACGCCGGCCGGGGAGGCGCGGCTCGCGCTCCCGGAGCCCGGGCTTCCCGCGGCGGAGCTGGACCTCCTCGACGAGTTGGCCGGACGCGCGCGCCCCGTTCGCGACCTGTCGACGCCCGAGGGGCGGGCGTCGCTCCTGCGCCGCCTGAGAGCGCTCGCCGCGGAGGACCTCGTCGAGCTGACATGGACGCTGCTCGGGGCGGCGCTCGGGCCGCGGTACGAGCGGCGGCTGTGGCTCACCGAGGACGGCGGCGCCGCGGCAGTGGCGCTGGAGGCCGGAGAGCGGATCGAGGGTCGTGCGCCGGGACCGCGCCAGCGCGCCATCCTCGGCGAGCTGGCCGGCCTCGAGGTGCCCGCGGAGGGCGTTCCGGCGGCCCCGCTTGCCGAGCGCCACGGCGCGTCGTCCATCGCGAGCCTCGTCAGGCGCGGGCTCGTGCGCGCGGAGGTCCGCGAGCGCCCCCGTCGGCCGCTCGCCGACCGGCCGACGGGTGTCCGGGGCGCCCGGCCGGCCGGTGCGGCGCTGACCAGCGACCAGTCGACCGCCCTCGCGATCGTGCGGGCCGCGGTGCAAGGGCGCGACTCGACGCCAACCTTGCTCGACGGCGTCACGGGCGGCGGCAAGACGGCGATCTACGTCGAGGCCATCGCGGCGTCCCTCGCGGCCGGACGCCCGGCGCTGCTGCTCGTGCCCGAGATCGCGCTCGCCACGCCGATCATCGACCGGCTGCGGGCGGAGCTCCCGATCCGGATCGCGGTCGTGCACTCGGGCCTGGGCGAGGGCGAGCGGGCGGACGAATGGCGGCGGATCCGGGCGGGGGACGTGGACCTCGTGGTCGGGACGAGGACCGCCCTGCTGGCGCCGCTCGCGGACGTCGGGCTGATCGTCGTCGACGAGGAGCACGAGGCGGCGTACAAGAGCGACCGCACGCCGCGGTACCAGGCGCGCGACGCCGCCCTGGCGCTTGGGGCAAGGGCCGCTGCCGCGGTCGTCCTCGGCAGCGCCACGCCGTCCGTGGAGAGCATGGGCCACGCCCGGGCCGGTCGCTACCGCCGGGCGGTGCTGCCGGTGCGCGCCGCCGGGACGGAACCGGTCGTCACGGCGGTCGACATGCGCGCAGAGCTCGCTGCGGGCAACCGCGGCCTCTTCTCGGACGTGCTCGCGACGGCCCTCGCCGGGCTGGACACCGACCGTGGCGAGCGAGCGATCCTCGTCCTCAATCGCCGCGGGACGGCGTCGGTCGTCGTGTGCCGGGACTGTGGCACCGTCCAGGCGTGCCCGGACTGTGACCGGCCGCTCGTGTACCACCAGGCGGGGACGACCCTGCGCTGCCACCACTGCGGCCGTGCATGGCCGCCCGCGGTCCGCTGTCCGTCGTGCGCCTCACCCCGGATCCGGTACCTGGGCGGTGGAACGGAGCGCGTGGAGCGCGAGGTCCGCGAGCGGTTCCCGGCGTTGCGTGTCGGCAGGCTGGACCGGGATGTCGTGGAGCGGAAGGGCGCGGCGGATCGCGTCCTGGACGCGTTCGCAGCAGGCAGCCTCGACGTCCTCGTCGGCACGAGCCTCGTCGCCAAGGGTCTCGACGTCCCGGAGGTGACGCTCGTCGGGGTCGTTTCGGCCGACATCGCCCTCAACCTGCCCGACGAGCGTGCCTCGGAACGGACGTACCAGCTGCTCGCGCAGGCGGTGGGCCGTGCCGGGCGCGGGGACGCCCCGGGAAGGGCGTTCATCCAGACCTACCGGCCCGAGCACCGGGCGATCCGCGCGGTCGTGGACGGGGAGGCGGCAGCGTTCTATGACGAGGAGCTCGCCCTGCGGGAGCGCTTCGGCTCGCCGCCGTTCGGGCAGCTGGTCAAGCTCACGATCGGCGTCGCCGAGCGCGAGGCGGCCGAGCGGGAGGCGCTCGCGATGGCCGACCGGCTCCGGGCGCGGGCGTCGGAGCTGGGCATTGCTGTGCAGGTCGTCGGGCCGGCGCCGGCGTACGTCGCCCGCCGGGCTGAGCGGTGGCGCTACAACGTCGTCCTCCGGGGCACCGCGCCCGTGACGCTCCTCGATCCGCCGCCGGGGTCACCGTGGTCGGTGGACGTCGACCCGGAGTCGCTCCTCTAGCGTTGCAGCCGGGCGATGTCGCGCGGCTGGGACGCTCGGCGAGCCGCCGGGTAGGCGCCCATATCGGCCATGGCCGACAATGGTGCGACGACGACACCGAGAACCGTCACGTTGCAAGGAGCCTCCCGATGACCGAGCACCAGCCTGCCGGCGAGCCCACCCCGCCGGGCACAGACCCGATGGCCGACGAGCCGCTGCCGGATCCCGGCGCCGATGCTGACGCTCCCGGAGCGGCGAAGGGCCGCGAGTGGCTCTCGCAGCTCGAGGCGATGATCCAGGACATCGCGACGCAGGCCGCGCCGGTGGCGCGACAGGTCGCCGCGAAGGCCGCGGAGCTCACCGCCGTCGCCGCCGTGAAGGCGGGCCCGTTCGCCCAGCGTGCCGCCGAGGTCACGACCGATGCCGGCCAGAAGCTGGCCGAGCGCGCCCAGAGCCTCGCGACCGAGCTCCGTGCGGAGCCGGGCGGCACACCCGCCGGGGAGGCGCTCGGGGCCGATGAGGGCGCGCCCGCGCCCGAGGCGACGGCCGAGGAGGCGCCACCGAGCGCGAGCGAGGCCGACGGCGGCACCACCGTCTAGCACCGCGTCGGGCGGGCCAACCGCGTCCCGCGCACAGTCGACGCCCGCAACCGTCCGGCCCTGCTGGGGCCGGGCGGTTGTTGCGTATACTCGGCGACCATGAGCGTTCGACCTATCGTGCTTCTCGGCGATCCGCGTCTCCGCCTCCGAGGCGAGACCGTGGACAGCTTCGGCAAGTACCTCCACGAGCTCCTCGACGACCTGACGGACTCGATGCGCCACGCCCCGGGCGTCGGCCTGGCGGCCCCGCAGCTCGGCGAGCCCGTGCGGGCCTGCGTGATCGAGGTCGAGAACCACCTGTACGAGCTCGTCAACCCGCAGATCGTGCGCGCCGACGGCGACGATCGGGACCTGGAGGGCTGCCTCTCGATCCCGGGCTACGTTGCCTACATCACGCGCCGCGAGCGCGTCTGGGTCGTCGCCCAGAACCGGGTCGGCAAGAAGGTCAAGGTCGCGGGCTCGGGGCTGCTCGGCCGGGCGCTCCAGCACGAGCTCGACCACCTCGACGGCAAGCTCTACATCGACTACCTCGACTCGATGGAGGAGCTGATCCCGGTCGGGCAGCTCGAGGACGAGGACGAGGAAACGCAGGAGTCCCTGCGGACCCTGGCCTGACCGCGGTGGCCAGCCGGCCGCAGCCGCCCGACGACGGGCGGATCCGCACGGTCTTCCTGGGATCCGGCGCCTTCGCCGTCCCGGCCCTCCGCGCGCTCGCGACGAGCGACCTCGTGCGGATCGTGTGCGTCGTCACCGCGCCACCGAAGCAGGTCGGGCGGCGGCAGACGTGGACCCCGACGCCCGTCGACACCGTCGCCCGCGACCTCGGGCTGTCGCCGGTCCTCACGCCGCCGAGGCTCCGCCACCCCGAGGCGGTCGCCGCGATCCTGGCGCTCCGGCCGGCCCTCGCGGTCCTCGCGGACTACGGGCAGATCGTGCCCCCGCCGCTGCTGGACCTGCCGCACGGCGCGCTGAACATCCACCCGTCGCTGCTGCCCAGGTTCCGCGGCGCGTCACCGATCCCCGCCACGATCCTCGCGGGCGATGCCGAGACCGCCGTGACCCTCATGCGCATGGACGAGGGCCTCGACACGGGCCCGATCGTCGCGCAGACGCGGGTGTCGCTCGACGGCGGGGAGACGGCACCGGCGCTCGAGGCGCGGCTCGCCTCGATGGGCGCGAGGCTGCTCCTCGAGTCGCTGCCCGGGTGGCTCGACGGGTCGCTGGTTGCGCGACCCCAGGCCTCGGAGGGGGTGTCGTTGACGCGGCCGCTTCGTCGTGAGGATGGACGTCTGGATCCGGCGCGACCCGCCGCCGACCTGGAGCGAGCCGTGCGTGCCTACCGGCCATGGCCCGGGACCTTCATCGAGCACGGCGGCCTGCGGCTCGTCGTCAACGCGGCGTCGGTAGCGCCGTCCGAGGACGGCGACGAGCCTGGGAGCCTTGTGGTCGCCGGTGAAGCCCCGGCGCTGGCGACGGCAAGCGGGCGGCTTGTGCTCGACAACGTCACGCCCGCCGGCCGGCGACCGATGACCGGGGCCGAGTACCTTCGAGGGCGATCGCTGGCGAACTGACGGGCGGTGCTCGACCGTGTCAGACGCCGCCCGGGCCGCTGGCGCTCTCCAGTTCCATCCTGTCGAGCCAGTCGTCCACCAGCATTCGGAAGAGCGCCCGACGCTCCGCGGCCACGGCGTGGCCGGCCCGATCGAGGACGGCGAACGTCGCGCGCGGGAGACGGTCCACGAGCTCCCAGGCGTCCAGGTACCCGCACTCGCTGTCCTGGCGACCCGTGACGATGAGCGAGGGCCGCGCGAACGGTGAGAGGAGCGTCGTGTTCTCGGCCGAGAGCGCGAGCGGCTGTTCGAGGCGGCGCAGCGCACCGATGTCGGCGATCTGGACGCCGGGCTTGACGGCTGCCCTGAACGCCTCGAGCGTCTCGGGCGTCCGGATCACGGCGATGCCGAGCCACGCTTGCTCGTCCGGGGCGACCGATGCCACGGTCGCCGCGTCAGTGAACAGCGGCTCGAAGGGTGGCAACCGTGGCTCACGCCCGTCGGTCCACATGCTCGGCGCCCACAGCATGACGCCGTCGACACGATCCGGGCAGCGCGCCAGCACACCGTGGGCGAGGTGTCCACCGAACGACACGCCGGCGACCGCGAACGGGGTCGTTCCGATCAGGCCTTCGATCCCGTCGAGGACGATCGCGAGCATGTCGTCCACGGACGTGGCGGCACCGATCGGAGTCCCACCCATGCCCGGCAGGTCGAGGTAGATGCGCCGCCAGCCCGGCCGCGTCTCGAACACGGGCTCGAGGTGGTGGAGGAGGAAGCGATGGTCGCCAGGCAGGCCGTGGAGCATCACGATCGGCCGGCCGTCACCGGCCTCCACGTAATGCAGGTCGATTCCCCGAGCCATCCGCCGCATCGACGCCTCCGGTGGACTTGGCCCCGCCGTCTGCCGGCGATGGTAGTCCAGCGGGTCCACCGGGAACCTGCGAATGGCGGTACATGTCATCATCGGTGGGATGACCGATCCGCTGCCGGTCGTGGTCCCGTACAAGGGTCTGCGCCCCGCGCCCTCCGCCACGCGCGCCCGCGACGAGCGTCCGGGCATCGGCGGCGTCACCGCCGAGGAGCTCGGCGCCTGGTTCACCGAGCGGGGCGAGCCCGCGTACCGCGCCCGCCAGGTCCTGGACGCCGCCTGGGGCTCGAAGCACGACTCGTTCGCGGCGATCTCCACGCTGCCGGCAGGGCTGAAGGCCGAGCTGGAGGTCTCGTTCCGTTTCGACACGGTCGCCGAGACCGAGGTCCGCCCCACCGACGGCGGCCTCACCGAGAAGGCACTCCACCGCCTCAGCGACGGCCTGCTGATCGAGAGCGTCCTGATGCACTACCCGGCCCGCGCCGACTCGCGCGAGCGCCACACGCTGTGCATCAGCTCCCAGGCAGGCTGTGCGGTGGGCTGCCCGTTCTGCGCGACGGGGGAGCTGGGCATGGAGCGTGACCTCGAGACCGCCGAGATCGTGGACCAGGTCCGCCACGCCGCACGCCGGCTCGCGCCCGAGGGGAAGCACATCACGAACGTCGTGTTCATGGGCATGGGCGAGCCGCTGCTCAACCTCGACCGGGTCCTCGAGTCGATCGCCGCCCTCAATGACCCCAACCGGTTCGGCCTCGGGGCCCGGCACATCACCGTGTCCACATCAGGCGTGGTCACCGGGATCCGGCGGCTGACGGCGCTCGGGCCGCAGTTCACGCTCGCCATCTCGCTCCACGCGGCCCGCAACGCGCTGCGGGACGTCCTCGTGCCGCTCAACCGCCGGTGGCCCGTTGAGGAGGTCGTGGAGGCCGCCCGCGAGCACGCGCGGGCGACGGGCCGCCGCGTGACCTACGAGGCCACGATGATCGACGGCATCAACGACACGGACGTGGACGCCGACGCGATGGCCGAGCTCCTGCGGGACGAGCATGCGCACGTCAACCTGATCCCGATGAACGCCGTCGCGCACACGCCCTGGACCGGAACGCCGATCCCGCGGGTCGAGCGGTTCGCGGCCCGCCTCCGCGACGCCGGCATCGCGACGACCATCCGCTTCAACCGCGGGACGGAGATCGGGGCCGCCTGCGGGCAGCTCGCGGCCGAGCATGCCGGCCAGCCGACGCCGATCGTCGTCCAGCGCCGCCGGGAGCGGCTCGTCAACGAGAGCGCGGCGGCGCTGCGCGGCGAGCGATCTGCCGAGCCGGTGCCTGCCGGGGTGGGGGAGGGCTAAGGGGTGTCAGGTGTCGTCGTCGCCGGGAGCCGCCGGCCCGCGGGCGTCCTGATCGCTGCGAGCATCCTCGATTCGGACCTCGGAGCCCTGGGCGACGAGATCCGGCGGGCCGACGCCGCGGGGGCCGACCGGATCCACCTTGACGTCATGGACGGCCACTTCGTCCCGAACATCACGTTCGGCTGGAAGACGATCGAGGCGGTGCGGCGCGTCACGGAGCTCCCCTTCGATGCGCACCTGATGATCGCCGAGCCCGGCCGCTGGACCGACGCGTTCCTCGACGCCGGGTGCGACTCGATCACGTTCCACGTCGAGGTGACGACGCCGCAGATCCGGCCCGCGCTCGAGCGGATCCGGGACGCGGGCCGCAGTGCCGGGTTGTCGGTGAAGCCCGGGACCCCGCTCATGGCGCTCGATGCGTACCGCGCCCTCCTCGACATCGTCCTCGTCATGACCGTCGAGCCCGGGTTCGGCGGGCAGTCGTTCATGGCGGACGTCGCCGACACGAAGCTCGCGGCGGCGCGGGCGTGGCTCGATCCCGCCGGCGCGTCCGAGGTCCAGGTGGACGGCGGTGGCCGTGCCGAGACCGCGGAGGTCATCGGGCGCGGCGGCACCGATGTGATCGTCGCCGGATCGGCCCTCTACCGAGCGGACGACATGGCCGTCGAGGTCGAGCGGATCCGGTCGATCGCGTCGGCGGCGCGGACCGCGGCTCGAGCCTCGTAGCCGGCCCGGCGTGCGAGCCCTGCTGCAGCGCGTCTCGCGGGCCGCGGTGCGCGTTGAGGGCGCCGAGATCGCCGCGATCGAACACGGGCTGCTCATCCTGCTCGGGATCGGCCACGACGATGACGAGGCGACCGCCGACGGGCTCGCACGGCGGATCTGCGAGCTCCGGATCTTCGAGGACGACGCGGGCAGGACGAACCGATCGCTCCTCGACGTCGGCGGGGCGTGTCTCGTCGTCAGCCAGTTCACGCTCTACGCGGACACCCGCCGCGGTCGCCGGCCGGGCTTCACGGCCGCGGCGGCGCCGGAGGCCGCCCGGGGCCTGTGGCTCCGCGTCGCCGATGGGATCCGTTCGCAGGGCGTTGAGGTCGGGCTCGGCGAGTTCGGCGCGGAGATGGCCGTCGAGCTCGTGAACGACGGGCCGTTCACGATCTGGCTCGATACCGCCGAATGACCGGCCCGTCGCGCGATTGCCCAACCGGCGAACGGCGCCGGACACAGCAAAGCCGGCCGCTGGCGCGACCGGCTTGGGGACCCGCCCGGTAACGGGCTAGCGGGCGTTCTTGGTCAGGGTGCGACGGCAGCGCGTGCAGGCGAGCACCTTCTCGGTGCCGCCGTTCTTCGCGGGCAGCGTCGTGACCTGGAGGTTCGGCTGGTAGCGGCGGTGGGCGCGGACGCGGTTCATCCCCGACGACTGGGGGTTGAACCCGCCCATCGACACCTTGCCGCAGATCGCGCAGCTTCGAGCCATGGTCTGGTCGGATCCTCGGAACGGGCAGTTTTCGGGCGCGCGCCGGATCGGTCCGGTGCGAGCGGGGTGGTATCGTAGCACAGCCTTCCGGCTGCCCCGCCGGTGCCCGCCGCGGCCCGTTCGAGCCGGACCCGCGCCCGCGAGGAGGACGTCGCCCGCGTGACCGCCGATCCCACACCCGGCCGATCGCTCGTTTCCCGGCGCGCTATCCGGGACCTCGTCCGCGGCGCCACCCTGTCCGTCTACGGCGTGTCCGGGTTCGCGGGCGGTGGTCCCGTCGGGCGCGTCCTGGAGCGGCTCGGCGTCGCGCACCCAGGTCTCCACCTCACGGTCGGCGACACGATCGTCCTCGACCTCTCGCTGACCGTCGCGTACGGGCTCCCGATCGCGGAGGTCGCCCGCCAGGTCGAGGCCGCCGTCCGCTACACGCTCCGCAACGCCCTCGGCCGCGAGCCCGACCGGATCACGATCAGGATCGGCCACCTGCGTCACGAGCACGGCATCGCGCCGGCTGCGGGGCACGCGCCGACGAGCGAGCCGAGCCCGGCGGACCTCGCGGACAGCGGGACGGACGTCGCCTGATGCCCCGTCGCACCACTGGTGGCGCCGGGTTCCTCAAGGCCTTCCGGAGCGCCGTCGCGGCGCTCGAGGCCAACGTCGACGAGATCAACTCGCTCAACGTCTTCCCGGTCCCCGACGGCGACACCGGCACGAACATGCTCGCGACCGTCCGCGCGGCGCTGGAAGAGGCCGAGAAGGCCGGACCCGACGTGGACGCGGATCGCGTCGCGCAGGCCGCGAGCTTCGGCGCGCTCATGGGCGCCCGGGGCAACTCCGGCGTCATCACCAGCCAGATCCTCGCGGGCATGGCGCACGGGCTCCAGGGCAAGCGGCGGCTCAACGGCCTCGACCTCGCCCATGCGCTCGACCTCGGCACGAAGACCGCCTACAAGGCCGTCGCGAAGCCCGTCGAGGGCACGATCCTCACGGTCATCCGCGAGGCATCCGCGGCCGCGATTGCCACCGCCGAGCGGGACAACAACGTCGAGAGCGTGCTCGCCGCGACCGTCGACGCGGCCGAGAAGGCAGTCGCGAAGACGCCCTCGCTGCTGCCGATCCTGCGCGAGGCGCATGTCGTGGACTCGGGTGGCCAGGGCCTGTTCCGCCTGTTCCAGGGCGCGCTCGAGGCGGCCCGCGGGCGGCCGGTCGGCGCGGGTGCGGCGGCCGTTCCGGCCGGCGATGCCCGCCGCCCGGATCACGTCCCGGTGTCCGCGGGGGCCGAGGCCGGCGAGTTCGGCTACGAGACGGTCTACCTCCTGCGGGCGCGGCCGGGCCACCCGCTCGACATCCCCGCGATCCAGGCCCACCTCGAATTGATCGGGGACTCCGTGCTCGTCGCGGGCGACGCCCTGATGGCGAAGGTCCACGTCCACAACGAGCGCCCGGACGCCGTGATCTCGTACGGCCTCTCGATCGGGACGCTGTCGCGGATCACGATCGAGAACCTCGACAACCAGGCGCACGACGTCCGGGAGGCGAAGGCCGCCGCGTTCATCGAGGAGGGTGGCGCAGCGCACGCCGGTGGATCGACGACCGCGGTCGCGGAGGGCCGCGGCGGCACGGACGCGGAGCCCGAGCCGGCGAGCCGCCTTCCGCTCGGAATCCTCGCCGTCGTCCCGTCGGATGGGCTCGCCGCGCTGTTCGACGAGCTGTCCGCCGGCTACAAGGAGTTCGTCGCCGTCCGCATCGTCCGGGGCGGCCAGAGCGCCAACCCGTCCACGGGCGAGCTGCTCGACGCCGTCGGCGACACACCGGCCGACGAGCTGCTGATCCTGCCCAACAACCCGAACGTCATCCTCGCGGCGCGCCAGGTCGCCTCGATGTCCGACCGGCCGATCCACATCGTGCCCGACCCGCAACTGCGCCGAGGGGTTCGCCTCGCTGCTCGGGCTCGACCCGTCCGATCCGGTCGAGGAGAACGTGACCGCGATGACCGACGCGAGCCGCGAGGCGCAGACGATGCAGGTCACCGAGGCCGTGCGTGACGCGACCGTCAGCGGCCGCAAGGTGAAGAAGGGCCAGACGATCGTCCTCGACCCCGACGACGGCCTGCTCGCCGTCGACAACGACCCGCACAAGGCGGTGCTCGCGGCGCTGGCCCGGCTCGAGCCCGGCTTCGGGCTCATCACGATCTACTACGGCGAGGACGCGACCCTCGACGACGCCGAGGAGCTTGCGCGCAAGGTCGGAGAGGCGGCGCCCGGCCTCGAGGAGGTGTCGGTGCTGCACGGCGGCCAGCCGCACTACCG
The DNA here is from genome assembly GCA_963715245.1 of uncultured Chloroflexia bacterium. Classification (GTDB taxonomy): domain Bacteria; phylum Chloroflexota; class Limnocylindria; order Limnocylindrales; family CSP1-4; genus CAIXZV01. The sequence goes on along the minus strand of CAVQRM010000006.1, from coordinate 497,211 downwards.
GTACCTGATCTCCGCCGAGTGAGCGACGGGACGCGCCGACGACCCGCCGGGCCCGGCAAGGGCAGCCGCGCGCTCAAGCCGAAGGTCGCCGCACCCGTCCCGACGGACCCGGTCGAGCTCCTCGGCCAGCCGGTGGGCCTCTCGGGGTTCGCCGCCGCCCATGTCCTGCGGCGCGCGGGCCGGCGCCTCAACGTCGACACCGTCCGGGACCTGCTGTTCCACCTGCCGCGGCGCTACGACGACCTGCGCGAGATGCGCCAGCTCGGCGACCTCCATGCCGCGCCCGATGGCGCGATCGTCTCGGCAAAGGTCCGCGTCACGGACATCCGGGTGCAGCAGACGTTCCGGCGCCGGGTCCAGGTGACCACGGCCTCCCTCGCGGACGACACCGGGACCGCCGAGGCGACCTGGTTCGGCCGCCGGTTCATCGAGCGCCGTCTCCACGCCGGCGACGAGCTCATCGTCTCGGGCAAGCTCAAGCACCGCGGGTTCGGGATCGTGTTCGACGACCCCGAGTTCCAGCGGGCGGATCGCGGCTCGCTGCTCCACGTCGGGCGGATCGTGCCCGTCTACCGGCTGACGAGCGGGCTCACCGCCGCGCGGCTCCGCCAGGCGATGCGCGAGGCGCTCGACAAGGCCGGCTACGCGTACCCGGAGTACCTGCCGGCAGGCATTCGGGCTGCCGAGGACCTGCCGCCGATCGCCGAGGCGCTCGAGCATGCCCACTACCCGACGACGTTCGAGGCTCGCGACGCGGCCCTCCGCCGGCTCGCCTTCGACGAGCTGCTCGCGCTCCAGCTGGGCATGGTCGCGCGGCGGCGGGCACGCGGCCGGGCGCGGACCGCGTCGATCCCGGCGGACGACGCCCTCGACGCTCGCATCCGGGCGGCGCTCGAGGCCAGCCTCGCGCGCAAGCTCGGTCGGGAGGCACCGCTCACGGACGACCAGGCGACCGTGATCGACGAGATCCGGGGCGACCTCGCGCGACCGATCCCGATGCTCCGCCTCGTCCAGGGAGACGTGGGCTCGGGCAAGACGGCGGTCGCGGCGTGGGCGCTCGCCGCGGCGGCGCTCGACGGCCGGCAGGCCGCGCTCCTCGCCCCGACGGACCTGCTCGCGCGCCAGCACGCGGCGACGCTCGGGGACCTCCTCGAGGACCTCGGCGCTCCCGGTCACGCTGCTCACCGGGTCGCTGTCCGGCGAGGGCCGGCGCAAGGCGCTCGAGGCGATCGCGTCGGGCCAGGCCGCCGATCGTCGTGGGCACCCACGCCCTGTTCCAGGAGGCCGTGTCGTTCGCGGACCTCGCCCTCGCCGTCGTCGACGAGCAGCACCGGTTCGGGGTGGAGCAGCGCAGCGCGCTCGAGGCGAAGGCGACCCGCGGGGTGCCCCACGTCCTGCTCATGACCGCGACCCCGATCCCGCGGACCCTGGGCCAGGTGCTCTACGCGGACCTCGACGTGTCCACCCTCCGCACGTCGCCGGCGGGCCGCGTCCCGATCCGCACGGGGATCCGGCGCCCGGCCGACCTCGATCCGACGTGGGACAAGGTCCGGGACGAGGCGGCGGACGGGCGACGGACGTTCGTCGTCGTTCCCCGGATCGGACCGGCGGCCGCCACCGAGGCGGGCGCGGCCGACGAGACCGATCCCGACGCCGGGTTCTTCGGTGACGACGAGCTGCCGGACGAGGACGTCGAGACCGCGTGGGCGGCGGCCGCCGAGGCGGAGTTCGAGCGCCTCACGGGTCTGCTCGCGCCGCTGCGGGTCGGGCTCGTCCACGGCCGCCTCAAGCCCGCGGACCGCGACGCCGAGATGGCGCGCTTCCGCGACGGGGACCTCGACGTGCTGGTCGGCACCACCGTGGTCGAGGTCGGCGTGGACGTCCCTGACGCCACGATGATGGTCGTCGAGGGGGCCGAGCGGTTCGGGCTCGCGCAGCTCCACCAGCTGCGGGGCCGGGTCGGGCGGGGGACGGAGGCGAGCTTCTGCGTCCTCGTGAGCGAGGCCGCGGAGGGCACGACCGAGCACGAGCGGCTGAAGGCCGTCGCCGCCACGACCGACGGCTTCGCGCTGGCGGAGAAGGACTTCGAGCTCCGCCGCGAGGGTGACGTCCTCGGTCTCGCCCAGAGCGGCCTGCCCCGCCTGCGCGTCGCGACGCTTGCGAACCCGCTCCACCGCGAGCTCGCCGCGGACGCCCGGGTGCACGCCGAGACGCTGGTGGGCGAGCAGGGCGAGCCGCCGGACGACCCGCCCGCGCTCCGGACGGAGCTCGAGGCCGGGTGGCTGCGGCGGGTCTACGCCGGCGATCCGGCCGGCGCGGCGTAGGCGGACCCGATGGCCGACGCCGGACGCGTGATCGCGGGCACCGCCCGGGGCGTCCGCCTGGCCGCGCCCGGCGCCGGGACGCGCCCGCTCACCGACCGGGTGAAGCAGACGCTGTTCGCGATCCTCGAGCCCGACCTCGACGGGGCGAGCGTCGCGGACCTGTTCGCCGGCAGCGGGGCGGGCGGCATCGAGGCGCTGTCGCGCGGGGCGGCCAGGGCCGTGCTCGTCGAGAAGGACGCGGGGGCCTGCCGGGTCATCGCGGAGAACCTGCGCCGCGCGTCCGTCGACGCCCGCGCCCGTGTCGTCCGGCGCGACGTGGCGACGTGGCTCGAGGAGCCGGGTGGCGCCGCGGTGGAGGGCCCCTTCGACGTCGTCCTCGTCGATCCGCCGTACGCGGACACGACCGGGCTCGTCCGGGCACTCGAGCTCGTTGCGCCGCACGTGCGCCCCGGCGGCGTCGTCGTGGCCAAGCACTTCTGGCGCGATCCGCCGCCGGCGCGGGTGGGTCTGCTAGCATCCGAGCGCGAGCGCCGCTTCGGCGAGACGGCGCTTACCTTCTACCGGCGGGGCGCGGACGCCGCCGCCGGCCAGCCGGTCGACGCGGAGGCGGACGGGACGTGAAGATCGCGGTCTACCCGGGCTCGTTCGACCCGATCACGAACGGCCACCTCGACGTGATGCGCCGCGCGGCGCGGGTGTTCGATCGGGTGGTCGTCGCGGTGCTCGCGAACCCGCGCAAGAGCCCGCTCCTGGACGCGGACCGGCGGATGGCGGTCATCCGCGACGTCGTCGCCGCCGAGCCGGACCTCGCCGCCAAGGTGGACGTCCAGGCGTTCGACGGGCTGACGGTCACGTTCTGCCGCCAGGTCGGCGCCGAGTTCCTCGTGCGCGGTCTGCGGGCGATCGCGGACTTCGAGACCGAGCTGCAGCTGGCGCACAACAACCACCAGCTCGCGCCCGAGGTGGACACCGTGTTCTTCATGACCAGCCTCGAGCACGGGTACATCAGCTCGAGCCTCGTCAAGGAGATCGCCATGTTCGGCGGCGACGTCACGGCGATGCTGCCCGCGCCCGCCGTCGCGGCCCTGCGGGAGGCGCTCCCCGGGCGGCAGGACGACTCCCGCCGCGTGCCATAATCGACGCACCGCCCCGCCGGGGCTCCGCGCGCACGGGAGGCCGTCCGCTGGACATCATCTTCTTGGTCGAGCGGCTCGAGTCGCTGATCGCGAACGGGAAGCCGCTGCCCCTCACGCGCAACGCGATCATCGATCGCGACGCCGCCCTCAACCTGATCGACGAGCTGCGCGTCGCCGTGCCCGAGGAGGTGCGTGCGGCCAAGCGCATCAACACCGAGGGCGAGCGGATCATCGAGAAGGCCCAGGAGGAGGCCGAGCGGATCGTCGCCCGGGCCCAGGAGCAGGCCGCGTTCCTGATCGAGGAGCGCGGGCTGACCGAGGCCGCGGCGGCCGAGAGCCGGCGGATGATCGCCATCGCCGAGGACGAGGCCGACGAGGTCCGCCGCGGCGCCGACGAGTACGCCGCCGGAGTCCTCGCGGGCCTCGAGGCGGACGTCACCCGGACCCTCACCAGCATCGAGCGCGGGATCGCCATGCTCGACGAGCGTCGGGCCTCGCGGGCCACGTCGGCCGCGCCGCAGGAGTCCGAGGACGCCGAGGCCTACGCCACGCAGACCGAGGAATACGTCGAGGACGAGGAGGAAGGAGCCTCGCCCGCCGGGCGGCGATGACCACCGGGCAACCGCATCGTCCGCATCCCGTCGACACGCACGGCGACCCGCTGACGTTCGCCGTCTCGGGGCTCATGGCCGAGGCGCCGGGGACGGTGCGGGAGTACGAGATCCCGCCGGTACACGTGGATCTCGACGAGGGCCTCGCCACGACCGAGCCGGTCACCGGGCGCATGAAGCTGACCCGTACCAACCGGGGGCTCGTCGTCGACGCGCGGATCCGCACGGCGCTGGCGGGCGAGTGCTCCCGCTGCCTGCGGCCGCTGGTCACCGCGATCGCGGCCCGGATCGACGAGGAGGTCCTCCCGACCATCGATCTCGCGAGCGGCCAGCCGGTCCCGCTCGAGGAGGACGGTGATCCCGAGGCGCCACGGCTCACCGACCACCACGAGCTGGAGATGCGCCCGCTGATCGCCGAGGCGATCAGCCTCCAGGAGCCGATCGCGCCCCTGTGCGAGCCCGGCTGCCCGGGCCTGTGCCCGGAGTGCGGCGTGCGCCTCGAGCCCGGCCATGACCACGGGGAGGCCCCGATCGATCCCCGCCTCGAGGCGCTGCGGGCCTTCCGGGTCGACGACGAGGCCGAGACCGAGTAGACTCCCCGCTCGGCCCCACGTCTCGAGGCGGCGCGTGCGCGCGCCCGGGACGTTGCGGAGCCACAACGACAGACAGACGTCGCGGACCCCGCGGTCCGCGGGCAGAACACCAGCAAGGAGCAACAGACCGACATGGGTGTGCCGAAGCGAAAGGTCGCTCACGCGCGGCAGATGGACCGGCGGAGCCACCACGCCCTCACCCTGCCGAAGCTCGTCGAGTGCCCGCATTGCCACGAGCCGAAGCTGCCGCACCGGGTCTGCCCGGCGTGCGGGTGGTACAACGGCCGCCAGGCCGTCGAGCTCAAGCCGGTCGGCGGGGCGTCGACGGGCGAGGAGTCTGCGTAACCGCTTCGTGGGCCAGAGCGAGGATCCGGCAGCCGATCGCACCGGGCTCGTCACACCCGGACGGTCCGAGGGCGGGCCGGTGACCGGCGTCCGCGTCGCCGTCGACGCGATGGGCGGCGACCACGGCGCCGCCGAGGTCGTTCCGGGCGCCATCGCCTACGCGCAGGGCAACCCCGCCGACACCGTCATCCTCGTCGGCGACGACCGCGGTCATCGAATCGATCGCGCCCGAGCGGCCGGCCAACGTGCGGATCGTGCACGCGTCCCAGGTCATCGAGATGCACGAGCATCCGGCGATGGCCCTGCGCGAGAAGAAGGACGCGTCCATCCTCGTCGCCACGGACCTCGTCCGGCGCGGGGAGGCCGACGCGGTCGTCACGGCGGGCCACACCGGCGCGGGGATGGCCGCGGCAGTGCTCCGGCTGGGACGCCTCCGAGGTGTCGACCGTCCGGCGCTCGCCGTCCAGATGGTGACTGCCGGACGCCCGTTCGTGCTGCTCGACATCGGCGCCAACCCGGACTCCACCGCGGAGAACCTCGCCCAGTACGCGCGCATGGGCGCGATCTTCTCGGAGCGGGTGCTGGGCGTCGAGCGGCCCCGGGTCGCGCTGCTCTCGATCGGCGAGGAGAAGGGCAAGGGCGACGCCCGAATCCAGCGGGCGACGGAGCTCCTCGACGAGACGGACCTCAACTTCATCGGCAACGTCGAGGGCAAGGACCTCACGAAGCAGGTCGCCGACGTCGTCGTGTGCGACGCGGTGCTGGGCAACGTCGTGATCAAGTTCTTCGAGGGCCTGTCCGGCTTCATCTTCGACCTGTTCCGGGCCGAGTTCCGCGGCTCGCTCCGCGGCCGGCTCGCGTACCTGCTGCTGCGGCCCGGCATCGGCCGGATCCGCTCGGTGTTCGACTACGAGGTGGTCGGCGGGTCGCCGCTGCTCGGCGTCCGCGGCGCCGTGATCATCACGCACGGTCGGGCGAAGCGGCGCATGATCGAGCACGCGGTGCGGGTCGGCGCCGACGACCGCCCGCGAGCGGGTGCCGGAGCTGATCGGCGAGGCGCTCGGCGCGGGCGTGCGCGGGGATGTCCCGGACACGACCGAGCACCGCAGTCGCGACGGAGGCCTGCGCTGATGTCCGCCCTTCCGTCGGGCCCGGCGTCATCCGCGAGACGGTCCGGCTCGCCGCGCTCGAGGTGCCGGGCGTCCTGCGGGTCGGCCGCGGCGGGCCGCCTGGCGCGATGCGCTCGGCGGCAACCCGGTCCGGGTCCGCGTCCGGGACGGGCGCGTCCACGTCACCGTCTGGCTCGTCGCCCGTCCGCGCCAGCAGCCTCGTCCCCCTGACCGCCCAGGTGCGTGCCGCGGTCGGGGCGGCAGTCGAGCGGCTCCTCGGCATGGAGCTCGGCGGCGTCACCGTCGTGGTCGATGGCGTCGGGGCCTGACGCGCCCCGCGCGCGGCGCGGCACCGCAAGCGAGGAGCACGTCCGGAGCCGCAGGGCCGGTCGCCGCCTCGCGCTCGCGGCCGTGTTCGAGGCCGAGTTCGGCCAGCGCACCGCGGACGCGATCCTCGAGCGGCACCTCGCGACGGAGGGCGACGAGGAGACGGCCGCGCTCGCCCGCGAGCTGGTTGCGGGAGTGGTGCGGCACCGGGACACCCTGGACGCGCAGATCACCGCCGCGGCGCCCCAGTACCCGGTCGTCCAGCTCGCGCGGATGGACCGCGCACTGCTGCGTTGCGCCCTGTGCGAGGTGCTACACTCCCCCGCGACGCCGGCCCGGGTGGCAATTGCCGAATGGGTCGAGCTCGCACGGACCTACTCCGGTGATCCGATGCGACGGCTCATGAACGGCGTTCTCGGGCGAGTCGCCCGCGACCAGAACGCAACCCGGTAGGACACCCCAATCCGAGGAGGGAGTCAGTGGCCAGCACGTACGATCGGCTCAAGAAGATCGTCATCGAGCAGCTGGGTGTCGACGAGAGCGAAGTCAACCCGGAGGCCTCGTTCGTCGACGACCTCAATGCCGACTCCCTGGATCTCGTCGAGCTCATCATGAGCCTCGAGGAGGAATTCGGGACCGAGATCTCGGACGAGGACGCCGAGAAGATCCGGACCGTGCAGGACGCCGTCGACTACATCGACGAGCACTCCTCCTAGCCGCCCTCGGACCGGGGGCTCGATGCACCCGGCCGACGCGCTCGCGGAGCGCCTCGGGCTGCCCGTCCGCGACCGCGACCTGCTCGCGCAGGCGCTCGTCCACAGCAGCTGGCTGCACGAGCATCCCGACGCGGCCCGCGGCCACAACGAGCGCCTGGAGTTCCTCGGCGACGCGGTGGTGAACCTCGCCGTCTCCGAGGCCCTCTACCGGCGCCATCCCTCCGACGACGAGGGCGTCCTGTCCGCGCGCCGGGCGGCGATCGTGAGCACCTCGGGCCTGGCCCGGCTCGCGACGCGCCTCGACCTGGGCTCGTTCCTGCTCCTCGGCGAGGGCGAGGCCCAGCGTGGTGGACGCGTCCGGCCGTCGCTGCTCGCCTCGGCGTTCGAGGCGCTGGTCGGGGCGATCTACCTCGACCTCGGCTGGGAGACCGTCCGCGACTGGATCCACGTGCGCGCCGAGGAGGAGATCTCCGCGGACCTCGCGATGGCGACGCTCAAGAGCCCCAAGAGCCGGCTCCAGGAGCACACCCAGCGGACGACCGGCGAACGGCCCGTCTACCACCTCGTCGAGGCGGTGGGACCGGACCACGAGAAGCAGTTCCAGATCGAGGTGCTCGTGGACGGCCGCGTGCTCGGTGTCGGCGAGGGGTCCTCGCGGCGGGTCGCCGAGACGTCCGCCGCCGCCCAGGCGCTCGACGTCCTGCGCGCCGAGCGGCTCGCGGCCCGAGCGGCGCGCAGCCGAGGCGGGGCCCCAGGCACCGATGACCCGTCGGCCGCGGACCCGACGACGTGACCGCACCCGCACGCCTCCTGGGCCTTCGTGTCCAGGGCTTCAAGTCCTTCGCCGAGCGGACCCTCGTCGAGTTCGGGCCGGGTGTCAGCGCGATCGTCGGCCCCAACGGGTCGGGCAAGTCCAATCTCGCCGACGCGCTGCGCTGGGCCCTCGGCGAACAGGGCCGCTCGCTCCGCATCCGCAAGAGCGAGGACGTGATCTGGGCAGGCTCCGAGAAGCGCAGCGCCCAGGGCATGGCGGACGTCACCCTCGTCCTCGACAACGCCGATGCGCTGCTGCCGGTCGAGTACGGCGTCGTGGAGCTCGGTCGCCGCCTCTACCGCTCGGGCGAGAACGACTACCTGCTCAACCGGCAGCGCGTCCGGCTGCGCGACCTGGTCGACCTCCTCGACTCGGCAAGCCTCGCGGAGAACGCCTTCCTGTTCATCGGCCAGGGCATGGTCGACCAGGCGCTGGCCCTCCGGCCCGAGGAGCGCCGCCCGCTGTTCGAGGAGGTCGCCGGCGTCCGACGCCACGAGCGACGCCGGCGCAAGGCCGAGGACCAGCTCGCCGAGGCCGAGGCGAACCTCGCCCGCGTCGAGGACATCCTCGCGGAGCTCCGGCCGCAGGCCCGGCGTCTTGGGCAGCTCGCCGAGCAGCAGGCGACGCGGCTGACCGCGGGCGAGGAGCTGGCCGCCGCGCTGATCGCCGCGGCCCACGGGCGCTGGCACGAGGCATCTGCCAGGGCCGCAGATGCGGACGGTCGCCGCGATGCCCTGCGCGAGGAGACCGAGCGTGCGCTCGAGGCGCTCGAGACTGCCGAGACCGCCGTCGCCGACGTCGCGGCGTCCATGGCGGCGCGCGCGGAGCTGGAGCGGGAGCGCCGGATCGCCCACGAGGCCGCGCGGGCGGCGCTGACCGGCCTCGGGCTGCGTGAGGCGCGGGCGGCGGGCGAGATGGCCGCGGCGTCCCGCGACCGGCAGCGCATCGCCGCCGAGCGTGCCGCCGCCGAGGCTGACCTCGCGACGCATCGCCGGATCCTCGCGGAGGCGGTGCCGGAGCGGGATCTCGAGCTCGAGGCGGCGCTCGGTGATGCGGATCGTGCGCTTGCGGAGGCGCTCGCCGAGCTCGGCTCGCTGCGGGCTGCATCCCGCGCGCGCGGCGATGAGCTGGCCGCCCTCAGCCGGGCGGAGTCCGCGCGAGCGTCGGAGGCCGAGACCGCCCGCCGGCGGGTCGCCGAGTCCGAGCGCCGAGCCGCGGACGAACGGGCCAGGGCGGTCGAATCCGAGACCCGGCGAGCGGAGCTGGAGTCACGCCTGGCCGATGCACGCGCGGCCCTCGCGGAGGCCACGACGGCGGAGGCCGCGGCGGTCGAGGCGCGAGAGCGCGCGCGCGGCGCCGCGGACGCGGCCGAGGGGACGCGACGTGCCGTCGAGGAGCGTGCCGCGCGGGCGGGCTCGATGCTCGCCGGTGCGCGCGGCCGACTGGAGCAGCTCCAGCGAAGACTTGCCGAGGAGGAGGAGCGGGGGATCGCGAGGTCGGCTCGCAAGCTGGGTGGCAAGCGCGTCGACGAGGACCTGGGGATCGAGCCCAGCCTGCGGCCGGCGGTCGAGGCGGCGCTGGGCGAGCTCGCTCGCGCGTACGTCGTGGAGCGCGACGGCGCCGCGTCACTCGCCGGCGAGCGCGGACACGTCATCGTGCGCGAGCGGATCGGTGCCGCGGACAAGGTGCCGGGCGGCGGGAGCGCGGGCGAGCTCCGGCGGCTCGAGGATGGCATCGCGGGGGCCGGCGGAGGCCGTCTCGTCGATGCCGTGCGACGGGACCCCAACGGTGCCGTGCGCGCGCTGCTGTCGCGATGCGTGTGGACGCCGGACGTCGAGTCGGCGCTTGCGCTCCAGCCGCTGCTGCCCCTCGGCTGGCTCGCGGTCGCGCGGGACGGAGCGGCGGTCGTCGACGCGTTCTCCGTGCGCATCGGCCGCGGCGATTCGCCGCTCGAGCGCCGCGCGGAGGCCGACCGGCTCGCGCGCGAGGTCGAGGCGCTCCAGGCGGAGGCCGACACTGCCGAGGCCGAGACGCGAACGGTGGCCGGCGCGGCGGCGGCGGCGCGTTCGGGTCTGGAGCATGCACGCGCGGCAGAATTGGCCGCCGCATCGCAGCGCCGCCGTGCGGAGGACGCGGACCGCGCTGCGGGACGCGAGCTCGAAGCGGTCACCCGCGAATCCTCGTGGCACGGGGCCCAGGCCGAGCGGTTTGCGGTGGACGCGGAGCGAGCTCGTGCAGCGCTCGCGGTGCTCGAGGCCCGGCCCGATGCCGGCACGTCGTCCGTCGACCCGACCGCCACCGAGACGGAGGCGCTCGGTGCATGGGAGGCGCGGGTCTCCGAGCTCCGGACCCGCCGCGACGGCCTCGCCGGTGATGTGGCTGCGCAGGATCGAACGCGTCGCGAGGCCGAGGGCCGGCGGGCACGCGCCGAGGCCGCGGTGGCCCTCGCGGAGGCCCGGATCTCGGGCGCCGATCGCGACCTCGGGATGCTTGCCGACCGCGAGCGGGCCGCCGCCGACGAGCGTGACGAGGTGGCGGGAGAGCTTGCCGCCGCCACCGCCCGCGAGCAGGCCGCGCGCGATGCGCTGGAGGCGCTCCTTGCCGACGATCGCCTGGAGCGCACGCGCCTCGCCGAGTCGGAGCGCGCCGCGACGGCCGCGCGGGAGCGGCTCCGGGCGGCAGACGACCGCGCGCGATCCGCGGATGTCGGTGCGCTGGAGGCGCGGCTCAACCTGGACGCCCTGCGCGAGCAGCTCCTCGTCGAGCTCGCAGGCCTCGGCGAAGTCGGCCTGCGCCACCTGACCGAGGCGGCCGGCATCGACCCTGACGAGCTGCGGGCACGCACCGTGAACCCCGAGGACGTGGGTGTCGACGCGGGGTCCGCGAGCGCCGCCGAGACCGACCGCGAGGACGGGCCCACGTCGGGGGCGGCCCCGGCCGAGGACGCACCCGCCGAGGCGACGCGCGAGGGGATCCTGCTCGAGGCCGCGCTCGACATCCTCGCCCCGCGCTGGGCCCAGGAGCCCGCCGAGGGCGAGCTTCCGTCGTCGGGCAGACTGGCGGTCCTGCGCCGCCGCTTCCACGAGCTGGGCGCGGCCAACCCGTTCGCCGTCGACGAGTACCGCGCCGTGCGAGAGCGCCTCGAGACGCTCGACGCGCAGGACAAGGACCTGCGCGAGGCGATCACGAAGACGCGCACGCTCATCGCGGAGCTCGACGAGCTGATCGCCACCCAGTTCCGAACGACGTTCGCTGCGCTCGAGGTCGCCTTCGACGCTCGCTTCCAGCAGCTGTTCGGGGGCGGGTTCGCGAAGCTGTCGCTGACCGATCCAACCGACCTCTCGGCGACCGGCATCGAGATCACGGCACGCCCGCCCGGCAAGAAGCCACAGGCGCTCAACATGCTCTCGGGCGGGGAGCGGACCCTCACCGCCGTCGCGCTCCTGTTCGCGATGCTGGAGGTCCGCCCGGCGCCGTTCTGCGTCCTCGACGAGGTCGACGCCGCCCTCGACGAGGCGAACGTGGGACGCTTCACCGAGGCGCTGCGCGAGCTCACCGCCAACACGCAGTTCATCGTCATCACCCACAACCGCGGCACGATCGAGGCCGCCGACGCGCTGTACGGCGTGACCGTGGGCGACGACTCCGTCAGCCGCGTGATCAGCCTCCGTCTCGACGAGGCGCAGGCCATCGCCGATACCCGCCGCACCGAGGTCCGAGCGGTCCTCGCCGGTGGCGGCGCAGGCTGACCGGAGGTCCTGTGCGTTTCTTCCGCCGCGGCAGTGAGCCGCAGGAACCCCAGCCCGAGGAGCCGGCGGCCGTCGCCGAGCCCGAGCCCGCACAGGCGCCCGGCGGCGAGCCCGAGCCCGAGCCCGAGCCGCCGCCCGAGCGCGAACCGGAATCGGAAGCGCCGCCCGAGCCGCAGCCCGCACCGGCGCCCGGCGGCGCGCCCGAGCCCGAGCCGCCGGTCCAGTGGGCATGGGGAGCGGACTACAGTGTCGAGAAGGCAGATGCCGCGCGGCGCGAGCGTGAGCTGGAGCAGCTCGAGCGGGGCCTGGAGAAGTCGCGGGTCGGCTTCGGCGCCCGGCTGCGGACCGCGTTCGGCACCGGTGGTGACGCAGACTGGGACGAGATCGAAGAGACGCTCATCACGGGCGATGTCGGGGCGGCCCTGGCGATGGACCTCGTGGAGCGGGCACGCAAGCGGCGGGATATCCCCGCCGAGGAGGCCGTTCGCGCCGAGCTCGGCGCGCTGCTCACCAAGCGTGACGCCGAGCACTGGGAGCCGACGCCGGCCGTCGAGGGCGCACCCGGGATCGTCCTCGTCGTCGGCGTCAACGGCACCGGCAAGACGACGACGATCGGCAAGCTCGCGGCGCGCGAGCGGGCCCACGGACGGCGTGTCGTGCTCGCGGCCGCAGACACCTTCCGTGCCGCCGCGATCGACCAGCTCCGGATCTGGGCCCAGCGGACGGACTCGGAGATCGTTGCCCACGCCCCCAACGCCGATCCCGCGGCCGTGGTGTTCGACGCTCTCGACGCCGCCATCGCCCGCCGCGCGGACGTGCTCATCGCGGACACGGCCGGACGCCTGCACACGAAGGCCAACCTCATGGACGAGCTGTCGAAGGTCAGGCGCGTGATCGACAAGCGGCTGCCCGGCGCTGCGGTCGAGACCTTCTTCGTCCTCGACGCGACCACGGGCCAGAACGGGCTCGCGCAGGCGAAGGCATTCCACCAGGCCGTCGGCCTCACCGGCGTCGTCCTCACCAAGCTCGACTCGACGGCGAAGGGCGGCATCGTGTTCGCGATCGAGAAGGAGCTCGGCGTCCCGGTCCGATTCGTCGGGGTGGGGGAGCAGGTGGACGACCTCCTGCCGTTCGACCCGACGGCCTTCGTGGCGGCGCTGTTCGACTGACCCGGCGGCGTCGGACGACAGTCACGCACGCGTGGGCTACACTCGCTGCTCCCCGGTGTCGCCAGAACCCGCGCACCACCCGCCGGCCGTGTGCCGCGCGGCCTGATCTCAACCGACAGCACAGGGTCGCCGTCTCCGCATGTTCGACAGCCTCAGTGACCGCCTCCGCAAGCACCCTCGCCGGGCTGACCGGTCGTGGTCGCGTGTCCGAGGCGGACGTCGACGCGGCGATGCGCGAGGTCCGGCTGGCGCTGCTCGAGGCCGACGTCAACTTCAAGGTCGTCAAGGACTTTGTCGCCCGCGTTCGCGAGCGCGCCGTCGGTGCGGAGATCCTCGAGAGCCTCACGGCGGGCCAGCAGGTCGTCAAGATCGTCCACGAGGAGCTCACCGCCCTCCTGTCCGCGGGCGACCGGACGTTCCGCCTCGTCGGCAACCCCGCCGTCGTGGCCCTCGTCGGTCTCCAGGGATCGGGCAAGACGACCACCGCGGCGAAGCTCGCCAAGCACGTCGTGAAGCTCGGGCGCCAGCCGCTCCTCGTGGCGGCCGACCCCTACCGGCCGGCCGCCGGGGACCAGCTCGAGACGCTCGGCGAACAGCCTCGACATCGCGATCTACCGCGCCCCGGTCGGGACGCCGACGGTGGACATCGCCCGTGCGGGGATCGAGCACGCGAAGCGGATCGGCCGTGACGTCGTGATCATCGACACCGCCGGCCGGCTGACGATCGACGACGCGCTCATGGACGAGATCCGCGCGGTGAGCGAGGCGACCAGGCCCGTCGAGACGCTGCTCGTCGTCGACGCGATGACGGGCCAGGAGGCGGTCACGGTCGCGCAGGGGTTCGCGGGCGCGGTCGGGGTCACCGGGCTCGTGCTGACCAAGATCGACGGCGACGCCCGCGGCGGCGCGGCCCTGTCCATCGGCGCCGTGACCGGCATCCCGGTCAAGTTCCTCGGCACCGGCGAGAAGACGGATGCGCTCGAGGTGTTCTACCCGGACCGCCTGTCGGGGCGCATCCTCGGCATGGGGGACATCCTCACGCTCGTCGAGCGGGCCCAGGAGAGCTTCGACGAGAAGCAGGCGGCGAAGCTCGAGGAGTCCGTCCGCAAGGGCGCGTTCACGCTGGAGGACATGCTGGCCTCGATGCGCCAGATGCAGAAGATGGGGCCGATGGGCCAGCTGATGGGGATGATCCCGGGGATGGGCGGCATGGCCAAGGAGGCCCAGGACGCCGTCGACCGCGGGGACCTCAAGCGGGTCGAGGCCATCATCCTGTCCATGACGCCGCGCGAGCGACGGGAGCCGGGGGTGCTCAACGCCTCCCGCCGGCGCCGCATCGCAAAGGGGTCCGGGACCTCGCTTCCAGAGGTCAACCGGCTCGTGAAACAGTTCGGTGAGATGCAGAAACTGATGAAGCAGCTGTCAGGTACCGGTGGCAAGCGCGCCGCCATGGGCCAGCTGCTCGGACGCCGCTAGGCGGGGGTTACGACACCATGACCGATCAGGATCCGACCCAGCGCTACGAGCCGCCGATGGCCGCTCCGAGCCACCCGCTCCGCAGCCACCCGCTCCGCAGGCGGCCGACGCACCGGCGGACATGCCGTCGTTCGCGCCACCGGCGCCGCCCGCACCCGAGGGCTACGCGGCGGACGCCGTGCCGACCGCGCCCGTCGCGGCCACGGCGGCCGCGCCGCGCGGTGGCAGGCACCGGCTCCGCTGGATCGCCGCGCTCGTCGTCACGCTGCTCGTGGCGGGCACCGCGGCCGGCGCGACGCTGCTGCTCACCGGCGACAGCGGCGACCCCGATGTGCTCGCGTGGACCCCGTCCGACAGCCTCGTGTACACGGAGCTCCGGCTCGACCTGCCGGGCAGCCAGCAGGCCGAGCTCGCCAAGCTCATGTCGGCGTTCCCGGGCTTCGACGACCAGGCCGCGTTCCCGATGAAGATCAACGAGGCGCTGGACCAGCTCGTCGGCAAGGCGTCCGACGGCGCGCAATCGTGGACCGGGGACATCGACCCCTGGTTCGGACGGCAGCTCTCCGTCAGCGTCGGCCCCTTGCCCGGGTCGATCGAGGAGGCGTCAGACGCCCGGGCGCCTGTTCCTCGCGAGCGTCACCGACGCGGCAAAGGCGGAGGCCTGGGCTGCCGAGCTCGTGGCTGCCGAGGGAGCCACCACGGCGACCGAGACCTACAACGGCGTGACCATCACGACCGTCACGCCGAAGGACGGGCTCGCCGCCGGGATGGTCGAGCTGCGCACCGCCTACGCCATCACCGGACCCGTGCTCGCCCTCGGTGACCTCGCGTCCGTGAAGGCCGCGATCGACACCAAGGGAACCACCGGCCTCAACACCGTCGACCAGTTCCAGGACCGCCGACGCCACCGTCTCCGGCGACCGTCTCGCGTTCGCGTACATGGACACCGCCGCGCTGACCGCGTCGGCGCAGGACCTCGCCGGCGCAGCCGCCGAGGCGATGCCCAGCCTGCCAGCCGCGTTCGATGACCTCGTGCCGCCCTGGTCGGTCGCCGCGGTCCGTGCCGAGGACGGCTCGTTCGTCATCGAGACCCGCAACCCGCACGTCGCCAAGCTCGGACCGGCCGAGTCGACGGACACCACGCTTGCCGGCGTCCTCCCGCCCACCACCGTCGCGCTCGTCGAGGGCCACGACGTCGGGACGGCGCTCACCCGGCTCAAGGACCTGGTCGCGAGCGATCCGGCCATGGCAGAGGGCGTCTCGCAGATCGACGACGTGCTCGCGATCGTCGGTGGCTGGGATGCCGTCGTCGGCTGGATGGGCGAGGCCGGTGTCGCCGTCAGCCGCGACGGGGACGAGATCGGCGGCGGGCTCGTGGTCACGCCCACGGATCCCGAGGCCGCCGAGCGGCTGCTCACGCAGCTCAAGGGGTTCGTCCAGCTCGCCGGGGCGGGTTCCGGGATCACCGTCACGGACGAGGCGTACGGTGGCACGACGATCACCGTGATCGACCTCGGTGACCTGGGCGACCTCGCCGGCGCCGCCACGGACGGCGCGGTCGACGTGCCCGCCGACCTGCAGATCTCGTACGCCGCCACCGACGAGGTGGTCGTGCTCGGGTACGGGACCGCGTTCACCAAGGCCGTCCTCGACGCGCGGTCGGGCGAGTCGCTCGCCGACACCGCGCGCTTCAGTGCCGCGCTCGAGCAGGCAGGCACCGCCCACGCCTCGTTGTTCTGGCTGGACGTGACCGGGATCCGCGACCTCGTCGAGGCGCAGGTGCCGGCCGCCGACAAGGCCGAGTACGAGGCCGACCTCAAGCCGTATCTCGAGGCGTTCGACTCCGTGATCGGGACGTATGCGCCCGCCGAGGACATCGACCGGGGTACCGTCATCATCCACGTCGTCGGACAGTAAGCAGTCATATCGAGGACCGGGCCCCGCCCAAGGGCCCGGCAGATGGAGGAGCACCGCACCACATGGCCGTCCGTATCCGCCTGACCCGAGTCGGCGCGACCAAGCAGCCGACCTACCGGCTCGTCGTCGCCGACAGCCGTTCCGCCCGGGATGGGCGCGCGATCGACACGATCGGGCACTACAACCCCCGCACCGACCCGATCGACCTCCACATCGACGAGGCCAAGGCTCGGGACTGGCTCGCCAAGGGCGCCCAGCCGTCGGACACCGTCAAGCGCCTGTTCAAGAACGCCGGCATCACGCCGGGCGCGAAGTAGGCGCGCACGATGGCAGCCGCCGAGCTTGTCGAATACGTCGCGAAGTCCCTCGTCGATGACCCCGACGCCGTCAAGGTCGAGGTCGTCAACGGCGAGGATGGCACCGTCATCGAGCTGCACGTGGCCGAAGCCGACATGGGCAAGGTCATCGGGCGCAATGGATCCGTCGCAAAGGCGCTTCGCACGCTGCTCAAGGTGACCTCCGCCCGCTCGGGCGAGCCGGTCAGCCTCGAGATCGTCTGAACGGGGGCCAGCCCTGGCTCCCTCGACGCGCGGGCGTGCCGGCGCACAGGATGCTCAGCCCTCGGCGCCGCCCCGCCTCACGGTCGGGCTTGTCCGCGGGCTGCGCGGGCTGCGCGGCCACGTTCGCATCGAGCTCCTCACGGATCGGCCCGAGGAGCGCTTCACCGTGGGCGCCGTCCTGTTTCCGGAGGGATCGGACCGCGGTCTGACCATCGACGAGGCAGCTGCGGTCGCGGACGGCCCCGGCTGGTGGCTCCGGTTCCGGGAGATCCCCGATCGCAACGCCGCGGAGGCGCTGCGCGGCACCTACCTCGAGATCGACCTACCCGAGGAACCACGGGAGCCCGGACGCTGGCTGTGGCACGAGCTCGAGGGACTCGCCGTACGCGGTTCGGACGGCACCGAGCTGGGCCGGGTGGTCGAGATCTACCGTGCCGGTGGGGCGGAGGTGTTCGTCGTCCGGGGTCCTCGCGGTGAGGTCGACATTCCAGGGGTGCGGGGGATCGTCATCGACCTGGCGCCCGACCGCGGCGAGATGATCGTCGACATGGACGCGCTCGCCCTCGACGCGCGGCCGGTGGACGACGAGGACTATGTCCGCCCGCGCGATCGCCGCCCGCCGAACCCGACGCGCCCGAAGGCGGCCAAGCCGAAGGCGACCACGACCGTGGCGGAACCGCCACCCGACGCCGACTGATGCTCGAGATCGACGTCCTGACGCTCTTCCCGGCCATGGTCGAGGGGCCCCTGCGGGAGAGCATCCCCGCCCGCATCCTGGATCGCGGCCTGGCCACGGTCCGAGTTCACGACCTGCGTGACTGGGGCATGGGGCGCCACCGCACGGTGGACGACTACACGTACGGCGGCGGCGCGGGGATGGTCCTCCGCCCCGAGCCCGTCGCCGCCGCGCTCGCCGCGCTCCGCCGACCGGATTCGATCATCATCCTCCTCGACCCCGCCGGCGAGGTGTTCCGCCAGCCGGTCGCCCACGAGTTGGCCGACGCGTCACACCTCGTGTTCCTGTGCCCGCGCTACGAGGGGGTGGACGAGCGGATCCGCTCGATGGTCGATCGTGAGCTGTCGATCGGCGACTACGTGCTGACCGGCGGCGAGCTGGCCGCCCTCGTGATCATCGATGCCGTGCTGCGGCTCCTCCCGGGTGCCATCGACGAGGCGTCGACGGCCGAGGAGTCCTTCGCCGCGGGCCTGCTCGAGTACCCGCAGTACACCCGGCCCGCCGAGTTCGACGGGGCGACCGTCCCGCCCGTGCTCGTCTCGGGTCACCACGAGCAGGTGCGCAAGTGGCGGCTGCGGGAATCGCTTCGGCGGACCCTCGAGCGGCGGCCGGACCTGCTCGACGGACGCACGCTGACGAAGGAGGAGGCGACAGCCATGGCGGAGATCGAGGCCGAGGCCCGGGCGACGGTCGAGGCCGCCGACGACTCGGACGCCTGACACCGGCGTCCCGCCGTGCTATCCTCCGCCGTCGGCCGCGCCGTGTTTCGGCTCGCCGTCCCGGAACCTGCACACCCCGCAGCCACGGCTGCCGCCGACACAACGACAAGGACCCCACACCGTGAACGTGCTCAACGAGATCGTCCAGGACCAGCTCCGCACGGACCTCCCCGTCATCACTCCGGGTGACACCGTCAAGGTCGCGGCCAAGGTCGTCGAGGGCAACCGGGAGCGCATCCAGGTCTTCGAGGGCCTGGTCATGCGGATGCGCAACAGCGGCATCGCATCGACGATCACGGTCCGCCGCATCGCGTCCGGTGTCGGCGTCGAGCGCACGTTCAAGATCCACAGCCCCCGTATCGAGCGCATCGAGGTCGTCCGCCACGGCCAGGTCCGCCGCGCGAAGCTGTACTTCCTGCGCAACCGCGTGGGCAAGGCCGCGACCACGCTCCGCGAGCGCCGCTAGCCGGAGCCGGGTCCGCCCGGCGCACCGCCAGTCGACCGACCCCGGCCCAGCCGCCGGGGTCTCGTCATGTCAGGCGCCGGTCACAGGTCGACCGTGCCGGTCACCAGGGTCACGGTCCTGCCGCCGACGAGGACCGTCCCGTCCGGGTCCTGCGTGATCTCGAACCGGGCCGCCCGGCCGATCGCCGCGCCCTGGGTGGCGACGTACGGAGCGCTGAGGACACCCTGGTCGATCAACCATCGGGCGACCGACGCGTTGAGGCTGCCCGTGGCCGGATCCTCGACGATCGACCCATGCTCGGGCCAGGCGGCGCGGACCTCGAGCGCCGCGGGCGATCCCGGCGGGTACGTCCCGACGATCCCGAGGTCGAGGTGCAGCGACGGCCCGATGCGCACCCCGAGGACGCGCTCGGCGCTTTCGAGCCGGACCGCCATCCAGCCCGGCCCGTTATCGCACCACGTGGCGGCGAGGATCTCGTCGCTGGAGATGGAGAGGGCCTCGGCGACCCGCACGAGGTCTGTCCCGTCGACGGGTCCCCAGCGGAGGATCGGCGGCTCGAGGAAGGCGAGCCCGTCGGACGTCCGGCGCACCTCGACAAGGCCGGTCCCGCATTCCTGGACGATCCGCACTGGGTCGCGCGGGACGCCGCCGGCCTCCAGCCACGCGTGACATGTGCCCAGGGTCGGGTGGCCGGCGAACGGGATCTCGGCCGTCGGCGTGAAGATCCGCACGCCGTAGTCCGCGCCAGGATCACGCGCCGGCACGACGAACGTCGTCTCGGACAGGTTCGTCCACCTGGCGAATCGCTGCATCGCGTCGGTCGTGAGATCGTCCCCGTCGAGCACGACCGCGAGCGGGTTCCCGAGACCGGGCGTCGTCGTGAACACGTCGACCTGGGCGAACCGTCGCTGCATCGGCCGAGTGTCGCACGGCGCCGCGCGGGGTACGCTGTCGGCGATGGCCGCGATCGTCCCCACCCTCCGCTGGGAGCGCCCCCTGTGGCGTGACGGCGCGACGCGGATCGTGGGCGTGGACGAGGTCGGCGTCGCGCCGACGTGCGGCGCGGTCGTCGCCGCGGCGGTGATCATGCCCCCGAACTGCCACCGCATCCCGGGTGTCCGCGACTCGAAGACGCTGTCCGCGGCCCAGCGCGAGCGGCTCGCGCCCGTCATCCGCCGGCGGGCCGTCGCGGTCGGGGTCGGCGCGGCATCGGTCGCCGACATCGACCGGCTGAACATCTACCACGCGACGCACCTCGCGATGCGGCGCGCGATCGCCCGGCTCGGCGGCCACGACCACGTGCTCGTGGACGGCAACCGGATCGCCGAGTTCGAGCAGCAAGTGGGGTCGTACACCGCCATCGTCGACGGGGACGCGCGGGTGTACTCGATTGCCTGCGCGTCGGTCGTGGCGAAGGTCGTCCGCGATCGGATGATGGCGAGGCTCGCGCGTTCGCTACCCGGCCTACGGGTGGGAGCGCAACCAGGGGTACGCGACGAAGGAGCATCGGGACGCGATCCGGGCGTTCGGGCTCACGCCGCACCACCGGAGCTCGTGGCAGGCGCTCCAGGTGCTGATGGCCGGCGACCAGCTCTCGCTGTTCGACGCGCCGGGGGAGGGGAGCGGGATCTCGCTTCCGGAGGACGCGGTCGCCGTCATGGCCGAGGACCCCGACGAGGCCGACGCGCTCGGCGCTCGACGCGTTCGCCGCGACGGGATAGTCGACGGGGTTCGTCCCGTTCGGGTGATCACCGCACGACCGCGCACGAGCATAATTCTGGCGACACATCGAGCCAACGTGAACTGGAGATGGAACCCATGAGCGAACCCAAGCGCACGCGCCTCGTCTTCCTCGGCTTTGCCGAGCAGATGGTCGCGAGCAACGTCCTGGAGCTGATCAAGGACGGCATCGAGAAGAAGGACATCGTCGTCGACGACTGGGCGATGGTGCACAAGGCCCCGGGCGGCAAGCTCACGATCACCTCCGACAAGTCGAAGGACCCGGGTGCCGTCCGCGGCGGGATCTTCGGCGGCGGCGTCGGCATGATCCTCGCGGCCATCAGCGGCCCGGTCGGCATGGGCGCGGTCGCGGCCGGCGCCGCGGTCGGCGCAGTCACCGCCGCGATCAAGGACAGCGGCTTCAAGACCGACGACATCACCGAGGTCTCGAAGCTGATGGCCGACGGGCGGACCGGGATCATGCTCGGGTTCCCGCTCGAGGATGCGGCCAAGTGGGACGAGTTCGTCGCGGGCAACGTCGAGTTCGAGGCGCCGGACAAGCGGTACACGGTCGACATCGTCCCGGGGCGCAGCTTCGAGGACGCCCTCGACGAGTACCGGCAGCACGAGGAGGACTGACCGCCCGGCCTGACGGCCCCCGGATAAGGCCCGGGTGAGTCGACCCGGTCATCCTCCGGGTCATGGACCGGGCGACGACGACCGAGGCGCAGCGGATCGGCGACGCGGCCGAGCGGCTCGTCGCGCAGCGCCTCACCGTCTCCGGCTGGGTCGTCCTGGCCCGCAACCTCCGCGTCGGGCGCGACGAGATCGACCTGGTCGCCGTGGACCCCGGCCCGCCGCGGACGCTCGTCGTGGTGGAGGTCCGCCATCGCGGCCGGCGCGACTTCGGGCTACCGGAGGAGACGCTCGACCACCGCAAACGGGTCGCCCTGCGCCGGGCCGTCGGCGGCCTGCTCGGGGTGGGATCCCTGCCGGACGGCACGCCGCTGCCTGCGCTGCCGGTGCGCATCGATCTCGTCGCACTGGACGTGGACGGGTCGGGCACGCCGTCCCTCCGCCACCACCGCGGCATCTCGCCCTGACGGGTGTGGGGCGGGCCCTGTGCTACACTCCCGGCCGCCGCGGAACGGTCCGCGCCGCTCATCAACGCCCGTGTCGGCACGTCGCCGGCCCGGAGCACACACGCTGATCCGTTCCGGTGCGGGACGGTGCCGGCGGACCGGATCCCGGGTGGGAGACGGCCGGCGGCCCCCGCGTCAGGATCAGCGGAGGCACAACCGCAGGAGGTCACGCAGTGCCCACCGTCTCGATGCGCCAGCTGCTTGAGGCAGGCGTCCACTTTGGACACCAGACTCGCCGCTGGAACCCGAAGATGAAGCCGTACATCTTCGCGGAGCGCAACGGCATCCACATCATCGACCTTGCCCAGACGGTCAAGCGCCTCGACTCGGCGCTGGAGTTCGTCACCGAGACCGTCGCCCGCGGCGAGACCGTCCTGTTCGTCGGCACGAAGAAGCAGGCGCAGGAGCCGGTGATGCAGGAGGCGATCCGCGCTGGACAGCCCTACGTCACCAAGCGCTGGCTGGGCGGGATGATGACCAACTTCGTCACGATCCGGAAGCGCATCGGCCTGCTCGACCAGCTCGAGGCCCGGCAGCTCGCCGGCGACTTCGACCGTCTCCCGAAGAAGGAGGCCGCGCTGCTCACCGAGGAGCTCAACAAGCTCCAGGCGACGCTCGGCGGCATCCGCAAGATGAAGCGCCACCCGGGCGCCATCTTCATCGTCGACCCGCATCGCGAGCGCATCGCCGTCACCGAGGCGAACAAGCTCGAGATCCCGGTCGTCGGCACCGGCGACACGAACGTCGACCCGGACGAGCTCGACTACATCATCCCCGCCAACGACGACGCGATCCGCTCGATCCGGCTGCTCTGCCAGCTGGTCGCCGACGCCGCGATCGAGGGCGCCCAGCAGCGAGCGGCCCGCACGAGCGAGCCCGAGGTGCAGGAGCCCGCAGCCGTCGAGGAGCCGGAGTTCGACGAGGCCGCCGCTGCGGACCTGGTCGCCCAGCTCGCCGCGGGCGGCACGCTGTCGTTCGCACCCGAGGGCGAGGACGACGACCTGCTCCCGGGCGCACCGAAGGCGGACGAGCCTCCGGCCCCGGCGGCCCCCGCGGCCCCCGCGGCAGACTGATGCCTGCCCGGGCGCGCGGTCATGCCGGCGTCACGGGCACCACGGGCTGCCCGCAGGCCGCGAGCGGTCCACGACCCTGAACCTCAGCGCGCGCCCAGGGCACGCGCCGCACAACACACAGGAGCACACCCGATGGAGATCACGGCTGCGGCCGTCAAGGACCTGCGCGAGCGCACCGGCGCCGGGTTCATGGACTGCAAGCGCGCGCTCGAGGAGGCCGGCGGCGACATCGACAAGGCCGTCGCCGCGCTGCGCGAGAAGGGCCTCGCCGCGGCGGCGAAGAAGGCAGGCCGCGACGCGCGGGAGGGGCTCATCAGCAGCTACATCCACGCGGGCGGCCGTCTCGGTGTCCTGATCGAGGTCAACTGCGAGACCGACTTCGTGGCACGCACCGACGAGTTCCAGAAGCTCGTGCGCGACCTCGCGATGCAGGTCGCCGGTCTCGCGCCGCTGTACGTCGACATCGACCGCATCCCGGCCGACGTCCTCGAGGCGAAGAAGGCCGCCCTGCTCGCCGACGAGGCGACCCTCGCCAAGCCGGAGGCCGTTCGCGAGAAGATCGTCGACGGACAGCTCAAGAAGTGGTACCGAGAGGTCTGTCTCCTCGAGCAGCCGTTCCGCGACGAGGAGCGCACGGTTCGTGACCTTGTGACCGAGAAGATCTCGACGATCGGTGAGAACATCCGGGTGCGGCGGTTCACCCGCTATGCGCTCGGGGAGGAGATGTGACGGACGCTGGTCGCGGAGGCGCCGGTGACAAGGGGTCGGAGACGGCCCCCGTCGGCGATGTCCGCTACCGCCGGATCCTGCTCAAGCTGTCGGGCGAGGCCCTCCTCGGCGAGCGCCAGTACGGCGTGGACCCGGCGGTCTGCGCGTTCATCGCGCGGCAGATCTCGGAGGTCCGTTCCACGGGCGTCGAGATCGGCATCGTCGTCGGCGGCGGCAACATCTTCCGCGGCATGGCGGCCGCCGCGCGGGGCATGGACCGCGCGACCGGCGACTACATCGGCATGCTCGCCACCGTGATGAACGGCCTCGCCCTCCAGGACGCCATCGAGCGGGCCGGCATGCCCGTCCGCGTGATGAGCGCGATCGCGATGAACGAGATCGCCGAGCCGTACATCCGGCGCCGCGCCGTCCGCCATCTCGAGAAGGGTCGGGTGACGATCTTCGTCGCCGGCACCGGCAACCCGTACTTCACGACTGACACCGCCGCGGCCCTGCGAGCAGTCGAGATCGGCGCCGAGGTCCTGCTCAAGGCGACCAAGGTGGACGGCGTGTACAACGCCGACCCGATGACCGACCCGGCGGCACGCCGCTACGCGACGCTGAGCTACCAGGACGTGCTCGTCGACCGGCTCAAGGTCCTCGACGCGGCGGCGGTCTCGCTGTGCATGGAGAACGACCTGCCGATCGTGGTCTTCGACCTCAACGCGCCCGACAACATCCGGAGGGTTGCCGCCGGCGACTCGGTGGGTACCCTCATCTCCGCCCAGTCCGGAGGTATCACCGCATGACGCAAGAGATCCTCGCCGGGGCGGAGCGCAAGATGCTTCGCGCCGTGGAGGCCATGGAGCGCGACTTCCAGGGCTTCCGTACGGGCCGCGCATCCACCTCGCTCGTGGAGCGCCTCACCGTCGACTACTACGGCACCCAGACGCCGCTCAACCAGCTGGCCTCGATCAGCGTCCCCGAGGCGCACCAGATCGTGATCCAGCCGTGGGACCGCGGTGTCCTGTCCGCGATCGAGAAGGCGATCCTCAAGAGCGACATCGGCCTCACGCCCAACGTGGACGGGACGGTCGTGCGCCTCAACATCCCGCCGCTCACGGAAGAGCGTCGCAAGGAGATCGTCAAGAGCGTCCACAGGCGCATGGAAGACGCACGGGTCGAGATCCGCAACCTCCGGCGAGAGGCGAACGACGCCATCAAGAAGGAGGAGCGCGAGGGGTCCGTGGGTTCCGACGAGGCACACCGGTTCCTCGATCAGCTGCAGAAGATCACGGACCGTGTGATCGCCGACGTCGACCGACTCGGCGACGCGAAGGAGCAGGAGGTCCTCGAGGTCTAGTGGCCCACGCGCCGCTCGATCGTTCGCTGTCGCGCCCGACCGACGCTCCACCGCTCGCCCATGCGGCGTCCGGTGCCGGCGAGTCGCCTGAGGCAGCCACGCCCATGGTTGAGGCACCGCTGCTCGCGCCCGAGGAGCTGCCCCGGCACGTCGCGATCATCATGGACGGCAACCGGCGCTGGGCCCGGGCGCGCGGTCTCGCCGACTTCGAGGGGCATGCGGCGGGGGTGGAGGCGATCCGCGGGCTGCTGCAGCACGCGGTCCGGCGGGGTGTCCCGATGCTCACCCTGTACGCCTTCAGCCGCGAGAACTGGGCCCGTTCCGACGACGAGGTCGCGGGCCTGTTCGACCTGCTCGGCCAGGCGATCGCGAACGAGACCGACGAGCTCCGCGCCCAGGGCGTCCGCGTCCGGCTGCTCGGCCGGCTCGACGAGCTCCCCGGCGAGACCCGCACCTCCATCGGCGACGCGCTCGACCGCACCGCGGAGGGCACGCGCCTCCAGCTCAACATCGCCTGGAACTACGCCGGGCGGACCGAGATCGTGGACGCCGTCCGCCGCGTCCTCGCGTCCGGCGTCGCGCCCGAGGACGTGGACGAGCGGACGATCAGCGACGCGCTGTACACGACGGGCCTCCCGGATCCCGACCTCGTGATCCGGACCGGCGGCGAACAACGGATCAGCAACTTCCTCATCTGGCAGACCGCGTACGCGGAGCTCGTGTTCGACGAGTGCCTGTGGCCGGACTTCGGCTCCGAGTCGCTCGACACCGCGCTCCTCGAGTTCGCCCGGCGCACCCGCCGGTTCGGCCGGTAGCGCGCGCGAACCCCATGCTCCGCACCCGGGCCCTCTCCGCCGTCGTCATCGTCCTGCCGCTGTTCGTCGCGCTCGTCATCGGCATGCCGGCGCTCGCGGTCCTGCTGGCGGCCATCGCGGCGCTTGGGGCATGGGAGGTCTTCCGCCTGCTCAAGGGCGCCGGGTACCCGTCACTCAGCCTGTTCGGCACGGTGCTCGCCGTCGCGATCGTTCTCGAGGCCGCCTGGCGGCCGGTGGGGGACAAGGGGATCCTCCTGGTCGCCATCGGGGTCGTGCTCGCCGGCGTGGGCTCGTTCGCGAGGACGGATCCCCGCGACGGGCTCGTCGCGTGGGTGACGACCGCGTTCGGGGCCGTGTACGTCGGGCTCATCGCCTTCGTCCTCCAGGTCGCGGCGACGGCGCCCGCCGTGCCCGCGGACGCCGTTCTCGAGATCCTCGGCCCGGAGCGAGGCTGGGTGCTGCTCCTGATCTTCGGCGTCTGGAGCTTCGATACCGGGGCCTTCCTCGTCGGGAGCCAGGTCGGGCGCCACAAGTTCCTCACCCACATCTCGCCGTCCAAGTCGATCGAGGGCGTGGTCGGCGGCCTCGTCGCGACGACGATCGTGACCGCGCTGATGCTCGCGGGGCTGGGCCAGGATCCGCTCGGGGCCCTGGTGCTGGGACCGCTGCTGGGCTTGTCCGCCCAGGCCGGCGACCTCGCCGAGTCGATGCTCAAGCGCGCGGCCGGCGCGAAGGATTCCGGGACGCTGATCCCGGGGCACGGGGGCATCCTCGACCGGATCGACAGCTTCCTGTTCGCGGGCCCGGTGGTCGCGGTCTATGTCCTGGCGCTCGTTGGCTGAGGGTCGCCGCCTCGGCGTCGCGCTGCTGGGGTCGACAGGGAGCATCGGCGTCCAGGCGGTCGACGTGCTGGAGGCCCACGCGGACCGGTTCCGGGTCGTGGCGCTCGCGACCGGTCGCAACGCGCGCGAGCTCGAGGCCCAGGCGAGGCGGCTTCGACCCGAGGCCGTCGCCCTGGCCGACGAGACGGCCGCGCTCGACCTGCCGGGCGGGACGCGGCGGGTCACCGGGGACGGCGCGCTCGAGACGCTCGCGACCCGCGACGACGTGGACCTGGTCGTCATCGGGACGGGGGGCGTGGTCTCGCTCCGGCCGGTGCTCGCGGCGCTCCGGGCCGGCAAGGTCGTGGCAACCGCCAACAAGGAGACGCTCGTCGCCGGCGGCCACCTGGTGATGGCTGAAGCCCGTCGCAATGCCGCTGTGCGCGCGGCGCGGGATGCGGGCGATCCGCTCGGGACCCCGCTCTCGTGGCTGCGCCCGATCGACTCGGAGCACTCGGCCATCTGGCAATGCCTCGTCGGTGAGCCGCTCGCGGGCATCGCGCGCCTCGTGCTGACCGCCTCCGGCGGGCCGTTCCTGGATACCCCCGGGGCCGAGCTTTCGGTGGTCACGCCGGAGCGGGCGCTCCGGCACCCGACCTGGACGATGGGCGCCAAGATCACGATCGACTCCGCGACCCTCGCCAACAAGGGCCTGGAGGTGATCGAGGCACACTGGCTGTACGATGTCGGCTACGACGCGATCGACGTCGTCGTCCACCCGCAGAGCGTCGTCCACTCGGCTGTCGTGTTCGTCGACGGCTCCCTGAAGGCCCAGCTGGGCACCCCTGACATGCGTCTCCCCATCCAGTACGCGCTCACATACCCCGAGCGACTCCCTTCACCCACGACGCCGCCCGACCTCGTGGCGGCGGCGCGGCTGGACTTCCGTGCGCCGGACGAGGCGCGGTTCCCCGCCCTGCGCATCGCGCGCGAGGCAGGCCGCATCGGGAGCCGCGCATCCGCGGCCCTCATCGCCGCCGACGAGGTCGCCGTCGCCCGGTTCCTCGCCGGCTCGCTCGACTTCCCCGGCATTCCGCGCCTGCTAGAGGCGGCCGTCGCCCGCTTCGGGGAGGGCACCGACCAGGCCCCCGACATCGACACGCTCGTCGCGCTCGACGGCGAGGTCCGGGCAGCCTTCGCCACCGGACCCGTGGAGGGAACTGCATGACCGAGCTCGTCCAGAGCCTCATCACCATCGCCTTGTTCATCTTCATGCTGGGCATCCTCGTGCTCGTCCACGAGGTGGGTCACTTCGTGACCGCGCGCTGGGCGAAGGTCCGCGTGCTGGAGTTCGGGATCGGGTTCCCCCCGCGGGCGCGGGTGCTTCGAAAGGGGATGGCCCCGGCCTACGACACGGGTCGCCCGTCGCCGCCCCCGCCGGTCCTGCCGCCCGGCATGGAGCCCGGCACCCCGGAGGCCGACGAGTTCCTCGCGGTCGCCGCGCAGCTCGAGGCGCAGCGCGGGGGAACGCTCTACACGCTCAACTGGCTCCCGATCGGCGGCTTCGTGAAGATGGAGGGCGAGGACGGCGACGACGGGAAGGACCCGCACTCGTTCGCGAACGCCCGGCTCCCGATCAAGATGTTCATCCTGATCGCCGGCGTCACGATGAACCTGCTCCTCTCGTTCGTGATCTTCTCGTCGATCGCGTTGATGGGGGAGCCGGCGATCGGCATCCAGTTCGGCCAGGTCGTGCCGGGATCGCCGGCCGAGGAGGCCGGCCTCCAGCCCGGCGACACCCTCGTCTCGATCAACGGCGAGCAGTACTCGGCGTTCGGCCAGACGCTCCAGGTCGAAGACCTGCGCGCGCTCGCCGGGGAGACCGTCGTGCTCGGGATCGTGCACCCGGACGGGTCGAGCGATGAGCTCACCGTGACCCTGCGCGTGCCGACGTCGGAGCAGCAAGGCGCGCTCGGCATCTCGCAGTTCCAGGTCGATCAGGTCGGCACGATCACCTACGCGCCCACCGAGGCCATCGCGCTGGGCGCCCAGCGCACCGTCGACGCGTTCGGGATGATCCTCGCCGGGCTGGGCGACCTTGGGCGGTCGATCGTCACCGACCCGACGTCGGCGCCTCCCGCCGCGGGTCCCGTCGGCATCGCCGTCCAGATCGGCGACATCCTGTGGAGCCTCGGGCCGCTCTACGTCCTGTACATGGCGGCCCTGTTGTCGGCGAACCTCGCGCTCGTCAACATCCTCCCGTTCCCGCCGCTCGACGGCGGTCGGATGCTCGTCATCCTGCTCAAGGCGATCCCGGTCTACGGCAAGAAGATCTCCGTCCGCGCCGAGCAGCTCACGTATGCCGTCGGGTTCGTGGCGCTGTTCACGTTCCTCATCTGGATCACCGTGTTCGACGTCGCGAAGCAGATCGGGGGCGGCACCCCGTGACCTCGCCCGACGCGATGCGGCCGGTCCGTCGACCGACGGTCTCGGTCGACGTCGGCGGGATCCTGGTCGGCTCCGCGCACCCGGTCGTCGTCCAGTCGATGACGAACACCGACACCGCGGACCCCGACGCGACGGCGATCCAGGTCGCGCGCCTCGCGCACGCGGGCTCGCAGCTCGTGCGCGTCACGGTCAACACGGACGAGGCCGCGGCCGCCGTCCCGGACATGGTCCGCAAGGTTCGAGACCTCGGCGTGGATGTCCCGATCATCGGCGACTTCCACTACAACGGCCACAAGCTCCTCGTCGACCACCCGGCCATGGCCGCGACGCTCGACAAGTACCGCATCAACCCGGGCAACGTCGGCACGAAGCGCCACGACGAGAACTTCGCCACGATCGTCCGCGCGGCGATCGAGCACGACAAGCCGGTGCGGATCGGCGTCAACTGGGGATCGCTCGACCAGCAGCTGCTCACCGACCTCATGGAGGCGAACGCCCGCGCAGCCGAGCCGCGCGACGCCCGCGACGTGATGATCGACGCGATGATCGAGTCCGCCATGCGCTCGGCCGAGCTCGCCGAGGAGACCGGGCTCCGGCACGACCGGATCATCCTCTCGGCGAAGGTGTCCGGGGTACGCGACCTCGTGGACACGTACCGGCGGCTCGCGCCGCGGTCGGACTACCCGCTGCACCTCGGTCTCACCGAGGCGGGCATGGGCATGAAGGGGATCGTCGCCTCCACGGCCGGCCTCGCGCTCCTGCTGGCCGAGGGCATCGGGGACACGATCCGCGTCTCGCTCACGCCGGAACCGGGCGCCGGACGGGAGCTCGAGGTCGAGGTCGCCCAGCAGGTCCTCCAGTCGATGGGCCTCCGGTCGTTCCTGCCCCAGGTGTCCGCCTGTCCCGGCTGCGGCCGCACGACGTCCACGTTCTTCCAGGAGATGGCGCAGCACATCACCGAGCACCTCAAGGCCCGGATGCCCGAGTGGCGCGAGACGCACCCCGGCGTGGAGGAGCTGAAGGTCGCCGTGATGGGCTGCGTGGTCAACGGCCCGGGCGAGTCGAAGCACGCGGACATCGGGATCTGCCTGCCGGGGACCTTCGAGGCGCCCGTCGCGCCGGTGTTCGTCGACGGCAAGCTCGACCGGACGCTCCGCGGCGACACGATCGTGGCCGAGTTCATCGACCTGCTCGAGGGCTACGTGGATCGCCGCTACGGGGCGGCCGTCCTTCCCGCGAGCCGCTGACGATCGAGGCGCCGGGGAGCGGCCCCGCGCACGCCAACCGCGAGTCGCCGGCAGACCGGGTGGCCGGGCCCGGGCGACCCGGCCGGTCGCGTCCGATGTGGTGGCCGTCGGCGCCGACGAGCAGGCGCCCGGCTCGTACCCGACGCTGGGTGGCCTGACGCAACGACACGCCCGGCTGCGTCGCCAAACCCGTCCTTCGTGACGCGGTCCTGCCTGGCAGGCGGCCGGCTCACCCATCAGCGGGTACGCACGGCCCGGGAGACGAACGGCCGGGGGGCCGATCCTGGGGAGGCGGTGAGCGTGGGCGGCGATTGAGCGTCCACGGGCCCGGGTGTATACTCCGCGGCAATCAGCGCGAGGCCGCCTCCGAACGTGGGTGACCAACCCACGTTTCTTTGTGTCGGCGACGCGCCAGCAGCATATCGACCACTACAGCAGGAGGCGCATGATGAGTCGTGACTTCGTCGGTGCGCTCCTCCAGCTCAACGCCGAGAAGCAGGTCTCGCGCGAGGCCCTCATCCGCGCCGTCGAGGAGGGCATCCAGGCCGCCTATCGGCGCGTCGCGGGCGAGGAGGACATCTTCGTCCGCGTGGAGCCCGAGAGCGGCCGGATCGACGTCTACCGCGGCCAGTACGTCGTCGACGAGATCGAGGACCCGATGGTCGAGGTGACAGTCGCGGAGGCCCGCGAGACGAACCCCGACGCGAAGGCCGGCGACATCCTCGAGCTGGAGAAGCTCGACGGCGAGCAGTACGGCCGCATCGGCGCCCAGACGGCCAAGCAGATCATCCTCCAGCGCATCCGCGAAGTCGAGCGCGACCAGGTGTTCGACCAGTTCGCGACCCGCGAGGGCGAGCTCATCACCGGCTCCGTCAGCCGCGTGGAGCCGCGCGCGATCATCCTCGACGTCGGCAAGGGCGTCGAGGCCATCCTCGCGACGAGCGAGCAGAGCCCGCTCGAGCACTACCGGATCGGCCAGCCGGTCAAGGCATTCGTGCTCGAGGTCCGGCGTTCGGCCCGTGGGCCCCAGATCCTCGTGTCGCGGACCCACAAGGGCTTCCTCCGCCGCCTGTTCGAGCTCGAGGTCCCGGAGATCCACGCCGGCACCGTCGAGATCAAGGCGATCGCGCGCGAGGCCGGCAGCCGGTCCAAGGTGGCCGTCGCGTCCCGCCAGGAGGGTCTCGACCCCGTCGGCGCGACGGTGGGCCAGCGCGGTGCGCGCGTCCAGGCCGTCGTCGCCGAGCTGGCCGGCGAGAAGATCGACGTGATCCCGTGGAACGACGACCAGTCCGTGTTCGTCGCCAACGCCCTGTCGCCGGCCCAGGTGCTTGGGGTGACCATCGACGAGGAGCACCGGATCGCGAGCGTGACGGTCCCCGAGCGCATGCTCTCGCTCGCCATCGGCCGCGAGGGACAGAACGCCCGGCTCGCCGCACGCCTGACTGGCTGGCGGATCGACATCCGGAGCGACGTCGCCGCCGCTGAGGCGAGCCGGGTCGCGGCCGAGGCGGCCGAGTCGGCAGTGGACGCTCCCACCGGGGTCGAAGCGCCGCCCGCCGAAGCGTCCGTCGCCGAGGCGCCGGTCGAGATCGCGCCGGAGACGTCCCCGAGACGCCCGTCGCCGAGGCTCCTGCTGAGCCTCCGGCCGAAGCCCCTGCCGGTACCCCGGTTGAGGCCCCCGCCGAGGCGGCCGCAGTCGCCGAGGCACCCGTCAAGCGATCCCGCAAGAAGCCCGCCAGCGCTGCCGAGGCGACTGCCGACGCGCCGGTCGAGGTCGCGGAGCCCGAGGCGGCCCCGGCCAAGCGGTGCCGCAAGAAGGCATCCGAGGAGGTGTCGTCGTAGGCCCGGCAGCGGCCGGCCGAGCCCGGCCCATCCCGCCGCGACGGCTGCCGACGCGGAGCTGCGTTGCCTGCCGCACCTCGCGGCCGAAGCGTGAGCTCGTTCGTGTCGTCCGCACGCCGGAGGGTACGATCATCCTCGACCCGACCGGTCGCGTGGCCGGCCGCGGCGCCTACCTGTGCCGGATCGCCGACTGCTGGTCGGCGGCAGGCAAGCGCCGGCCATCGAGCACGCGCTCGGGGCCACGCTCCCGGACGACCTCGTGACCCGGCTCGCCGCCGGACCGATGCCCTCGGGTCCGCCACACCAGACAATCCGAACACCGGCGCCCCGTCCTCCCCGGACGGCAGCGCGCCCTCACCATCTGACACCGTCGAAGGAGGAGCCCATGGCCAGGAGTAGGAGCGGCACCCGCGGCCGTCGCGGCCCTCGCAAGCCCCCGCGTCGCAACGGTGGGTTCACGCCGGGCGCCGTCGCAGGTCGTCGATCCGAGCGAGCGCGGCGCGATCGAGCTGCCGGGCACGATCACCGTCAAGGACCTCGCCGACCTGCTCGGCACCAGCCCGGCGGACATCATCCGCGAGCTGATCAAGAGCGGCATCTTCGCGACCATCAACCAGCTCATCGATCGCGACACCGCGTCGCTCGTCGCCGAGGAGCTGGGCTACGAGGTGGCCGAGACCACGGTCCGCCGCGACCGACGAGGAAGAGGAGGGTGCGGGCCGTCGCCGAGGCCGCCAAGGAGCAGTCCTGTTCGAGGAGGACGACGAGGACGACCTGGTCCCGCGTGCCCCGATCGTGACCGTGATGGGCCACGTCGACCACGGCAAGACGAGCCTGCTCGACGCCATCCGCTCGACCACGGTCGCAGCCGGGGAGCGCGGCGGCATCACCCAGCACATCGGCGCGTCCGAGGTCACCACGAAGGACGGCAAGCGCCTCGTCTTCCTCGACACCCCGGGTCACGAGGCCTTCACCTCGATGCGCGCCCGCGGCGCCAAGGTCACCGACATCGCGGTGATCGTCGTGGCGGCCGATGACGGCGTCATGCCCCAGACGCTCGAGGCCATCAGCCACGCGAAGGCGGCCAAGGTGCCGCTCGTCATCGCGATGAACAAGATCGACAAGCCCGATGCCAACCCGGACCGGGTCAAGACCGAGCTGGCCGAGGCCGGCGTCGTCGTCGAGGACTACGGTGGCGACACGCCGCTCGTCCCCGTGTCCGCGAAGACCCGCGTCGGCATCGAGGAGCTGCTCGAGATCATCCTGCTGGTCGCGGACCTCCAGGAGCTCAGGGCGAACCCCAAGCGCGACGCCGTGGGCACCGTCATCGAGGCCCGCCTCGACAAGGGTCGCGGCGCGGTCGCCACGATCATCGTCCAGACCGGCACGCTCCAGGTGGGCGACGTCGTGGTGGCCGGCAACACCTTCGGCAAGATCAAGGCCCTCGAGAACTCGATCGGCAAGCGGATCACCAAGAGGCCGGGCCCGCGACCGCCGTCGTCATCCTCGGCCTGTCGGACGTGCCGGAGGCCGGCGACGTCCTGCGCGTCGTGCCGGACGTCATGACCGCCCGGAACCAGGTGGAGGCCCGCAAGATCGAGGCCGCCGCCCAGGAGGGTGCCGGTGCCGGTCGCGCCACCCTCGAGGACCTCTACAAGCAGATCCAGGCCGGCCAGGCCAAGGAGCTGCGGATCATCCTCAAGACCGACGTCTCGGGCTCGCTCGGTGCGATCACCCACGCGCTCGACCAGCTCTCCACCGACGAGGTGAAGATCAACGTCCTGCTCGAGGCCGCGGGCGACATCACCGACAACGACATCATGCTCGCCACGGCGTCCAACGCCATCGTCGTCGGGTTCTACACCGGGATCACCGACACCGCGCGCCGCGCTGCCGAGGCCGAGGGCGTCGACGTCCGGCTCTACGACATCATCTACAAGCTCACGGACGACATCGACGCGGCCCTCAAGGGCATGCTCGAGCCGGAGATCGTCGAGGTGATCGAGGGTCGCGCGGAGGTGCGCCAGATCTTCCAGGTCGGCAAGAGCACCGTCATCGCCGGCTGCTACGTCACCGACGGACGCATCGTCCGCGCCGGCGGCGTGCGCGTCTGGCGCGGCGGCAAGATCGTCGCCACCGACAAGATGGACTCGCTGCGCCGCTTCCGGGACGACGTCCGCGAGGTTGCCGCGAACTTCGAGTGCGGCATCGGCCTCGCCGGGTACAACGACCTGGTCGAGGGCGACATCATCGAGTGCTTCACCAGCCAGACGCGCAGCCGGGTCGCCGGCTGAGACCCGCGCTCGGGCGTCGCCTCGCGACCTCGCGGGCGTCGGGGAGACATCGATGAGCCAGCGAACCGACCGAGTCGACGAGCTCCTGCGCCAGGAGATCGGCATGCTCCTCGCCAAGGAGCTTGCCGACCCACGGATCGGGTTCACGACCATCACCGACGTGGAGACCTCGCCTGACCTCCGGCATGCGAAGGTCTGGGTCAGCGTCATCGGCGGCAAGTCGGACCGGAAGCGAGACGGTCCGCGCGCTCCAGACATCCATGGGCTTCGTCCGCCACGAGCTGGGCAAGCGCCTGCGGATCAAGCGCATCCCGACGCTCCATGTCCACCTCGACGACTCCGCCGAACGTGGGACCCGCGTGCTCCACCTGCTCCCGGAGCTGGAATAGGGCGTGGACCCGCAGGAGATCACGCCCTTCAACGAGTCCCTGCCCACGCCGGTCAAGCGGCTGCCGCACGAGGGCGACGCCGAGGACGAGGCGCCGGCCGCGGCGGCGGGTGCCACCGATGGGCGCCGGGCGCCCGCGATCCCGCCTAGCGCCGGGCAGCGCTCCGCCGGCCGTGCCCACCGCCGCGGACCCCGCGCGGGTCCGGGCCGGGCGAGGTCGGCCCGCCCAAGGGACGCGCGCGCCCGCCGAAGACGAAGCGCGGATGACGGCCGCCGTCGATCTCGCCGCCCTTGCCCGCGACGCCGTGCCCGAGCCGGTGCTCGCGCGGCTGACGCTCGGCCCGCCACGTCCTCGTGGTCAGCCACGAGAACCCGGACGCGGACACGGTCGGGGCCGTGCTCGGCATCTGCCTCCTGCGTGGAGGCGCTCGGTGGCCGGGCGACGGCCGTGTGCACCGATCCGATCCCGCCGCTGTACGGCTTCCTGCCCGGGCTGGACCGGTTCCGGACCGATCCCGACCCGGCCGAGGCCTACGACCTGCTGGTGCTCGCCGACTGCGCGACCGCCGAGCGCGTGGGCGCCGTGGCGTCCGCGACACGCGGACCTGTTCGACGGCCTGCCGCGCGTGATCGTGGACCACCATGCGTCGAACGGCGAGCGCGGCGACGCGGACTGGATCGACCCCGGCGCCGCCGCGACCTGCGAGATGGTCGCGCTGCTGGCCGTGCGCCTCGGCTGCCACTGGACCTCGCGGACCGGGCCGCTCGCCGATGCGCTGATGGCCGGCATCGTCATGGACACGGCGACGTTCGCCCACCCCAACGCCACGCCGCGGACGCTCGCCGTGTCGGCCGCCCTGGTCGCGGCCGGCGCGCCCCTGTCGGACATCTCCCGCCGCCTGTACCGGACCAAGCCCGACAGCCAGCTGCGCCTCTTCGGACGAGTGCTGGACCGGCTCGAGACCTCGCCCGACCGCCGGGTCATCTGGTCCACGCTGCGCCTTGCGGACCTGGTCGAGACCGGCGCCATCCCGGCCCACTCGGAGGGCATCATCGACCTGCTCGCCCAGTCCGAGACCGCCGAGGTCTCGATGCTGCTCAAGGAGCAGGAGGACGGCACCACGCGCCTGTCCGTCCGGACCAGGCCCGGCGGCGTGGACGCGACCGTCCTCACCGGGCACGTTCGGCGGGGGCGGTCACGCGCGCGCGGCCGGGCGCCTCCGTGCCGCTGCCGCTGGCCGACGCCGTCGGTCGCTGTGCGCGAGGTCGCCGAGCGGCTCGCGGCCGCGGTCCGCCGGTGAGCCCGCGCGACCGGCGCGGCGGCCTGGACGGCGTCCTGATCGTGGCCAAGCCGTCCGGGCCGACCTCGCACGACGTCGTCGGGCTGGTGCGCCGGCTGTCCTCCACGCGGCGCGTGGGCCACGGCGGCACGCTGGATCCGTTCGCGGCCGGCGTGCTGCCCGTGTTCCTGGGCCGGGCGACCCGCCTCGTCGAGTACCACCTGAGCGGTCGCAAGCGGTACCGGGCGACGATCTGCTTCGGGGCCACCTCGACCACCGACGACATCGACGGCGAGCGGACGCCGATCGACGGCCCGCCCCTGACCCGGCGAGCAGGTCGAGGCCGGGCTGGAGGCGTTCACCGGACCGCATGCGCCAGGTGCCGTCCGTCTACAGCGCCGTGCAGATCGAGGGCCGCCGCGCCTACCAGATGGCGCGCCGGCCGGCGAGGCCGTCGAGCTGGCGCCGCGGGACGTCGTCATCCACGAGTTCGACGATGCTCGAGTGGGAGCGAGCCGATCCCGTGCGACCGATCGCGGTGGTCGAGGTCGAGTGCTCGGCGGGCACGTACATCCGGGCGCTCGCGACGGGACCTCGGCGCCCGACTCGAGAGCGGCGCGTACCTGGGCGCGCTCGTGCGGACCGCGTCCGGGCGGCTTCCGGCTGGAGGACTGCCATCGCGTTCGAGGCGCTGCGCGACGCGCGCCGCCGACGGACCGGCCGGGATCGCGTCGCTGCTGCGGCCGATCGACGCCGGTCTCGAGGACCTGCCGCACGCCACCATCACCGCGGACGAGATCCGGCCGGCTGGGCGAGGGCCTCATCACGGCCCCGAAGACGCCGCTCCCGGTACGCGACGCGCCGATCGTCCTCGCCGTGGGTCCCGACGGGAGAGTCGTCGCCGTCTGCCGGGCCGTGGCGGTGCGCTCCACCCGCACAAGGTGCTCGCGGACCGCCCGCCGTCGGTCGACCGGCCGCCGCGGTCGCGGCGCGCGTCCGGAGCCGCCGCGGTGGGTACCGGGAGGCCTGACGATGGAGACGCCGCGGGCTCGAGCACCTGCCGCGATCGACCGAGCGCCCCGTCTTCGTCGTCATCGGCGTCTTCGACGGGCTCCACCTCGGGCATGCCTACCTGCTCGAGCACCTCGTGCGCGAGGCGGGCGCCCGCAGCGCCCGGCCGATGGTGATCACCTTCGACCATCATCCCGACGAGATCATCACGGGCGAGGCGCCGCCGCTGCTGTGCGATCCCGACGAGCGTCTCCGAGCTGCCTCGAGGCGGCCGGGCGTCGAGGCGACGGTCGTCGTCCACTTCGACCAGCGCCTGCGCGAGACGACCTACGACGCGTTCGTCGCCCGGATCGCGGACCGGGCGCCGATCGCCGGGTTCCTCATGACGCCCGATGCCGCCTTCGGCTACCGGCGGGAGCGGGACGCCGGAGACCCTCGCGCTCCTCGGCGTCGAGCGCTGGGCTTCGACGTCGTCGTCGTGCCGCCGTTCGAGCTCGGCGGGCATCCCGTGCGCAGCACCGAGGTCCGGACGGCGATCGGCGCCGGGGACATCGCGCTCGCCGCGCGCCTCCTCGGTCGGCCGCACGCGGTCGTCGGGCGTCACGTAGACCGGGTGGCAGGGGAGCGTCGTCGCGGTTCCCGCTCCCGGTCGCCCTGCCGCCGGACGGCGCCTGGGACGTCGAGGTCGCGTCCGGCGCCGGATCCACGCCGGCCGTCGCCCACGTCGACGCGGGTTCGCTCGTCGCTCGACGGCGTGCCGGCGGGAACGTGGGTCCGGGTGGCCTTCACCGGGCGCCGGGAGGTCGGCTGAGCGCGCCCACGCATGGTTCTCGCTCGGGCAATTTGTGCTATGGTCGCACAAACTCGAGGATGTCCGCGGGCGCGGTGATCGACGGCCGCGTGCGGGTCCGCAGGAGGATCGGCGACATGGGCGAGGACGTTCTTCACCGAGGTGCACGCGACCGATCCCGTTCGGCGGCCTCGACTCGACCGACCCGCTGGCGTTCAAGGTCTACCAGCCCGACCGCGTCGTGCTCGGCAAGCGGATGGAGGAGCACCTCCGGATCGGCGTCTGCCTGTGGCACTCGTTCGCCTGGCCGGGCACCGACATGTTCGGCGCTGGGCACCCTCGACCGGCCGTGGCTCGCCGCGGGCGCTGGACCCGATGGCGGCCGCGCGGATGAAGATGGCCGCCGCGTTCGAGTTCCTCGACGAAGCTCGGGCGTCCCGTACTACTGCTTCCACGACCGCGACGTCGCGCCCGCAGGGCGATCGCTTCGCCGAGTTCCGCGCCAACCTCGACGCGCTCGCCGACGACGCGCTCGGGCTACCAGGAGCGGACCGGCGTCACGCCTCCTGTGGGGCACGGCGAACCTGTTCACGCCACCCGCGCTACCAGGCGGGCGCCGCGACCAACCCCGACCCCGAGGTCTTCGCCTACGCCGCGGCGCAGGTCAAGCACATGCTCGAGGTGACCCAGCGGCTGGGCGGCGCCAACTACGTCCTGTGGGGCGGCCGCGAGGGCTACGACACGCTGCTCAACACCGACCTCGCGCCGCGAGGGCGAGCAGCTCGCCCGGTTCCTGCACCTGGTCGCCGAGCACAAGCACAAGATCGGCTTCGAGGGCACGCTGCTCATCGAGCCCAAGCCGATGGAGCCCACCAAGCACCAGTACGACTACGACACCGCGACCGTGCACGGCTTCCTCGTCCGCCACGGCCTCGAGGGCGAGTACAAGGTCAACATCGAGGCGAACCACGCGACGCTCGCCGGCCACAGCTTCCACCACGAGGTGGCGTACGCCGTCGCGAACGGCATGCTCGGCAGCATCGACGCCAACCGTGGCGACCCCCAGAACGGCTGGGACACCGACCAGTTCCCGAACTCGGTGGACGACCTCGTCCTGCCGCTGTACGAGATCCTCCGCGGCGGCGGCTTCACGACCGGCGGCTTCAACTTCGACGCGAAGCTGCGCCGCCAGAGCATCGACCGGATCGACCTCTTCCACGCCCACATCGGCGGGATCGACACGCTCGCGCGGGCGCTGCTCGTCGCGGCCGACATGGTCGAGCAGGGGACGCTCGCCGCGATGGTGGAGGCGCGCTACGCGGGCTGGGGCGGGCGCGCTGGGCCGGCGATCCTCGACGGCACCTGAGCGCTCGACGATCGCTCGAGGCGAAGGTCGCCGCGGGCGAGATCGCCCCGGTCCGGGCGTCGGGCGGCCAGGAGCGGCTCGAGAACGTCGTCAACCGAGCGCATCTGGGCCGCGAAGTCGGCGTCGATGGAGGCGGGGCCGGGCGCCATGGCCGTACGTCCTCGGGATCGACGTCTCCACGACGGCGACCAAGGCGTCCTCGTCGACGAGACGGGGACGGTCCGCGGCATCGCCGTCGTCGGAGTACGGGTTCGAGCAGCCACGGCCGCTGTGGAGCGAGCAGGACCCGACGCTGCTGGTGGGCGGGCGCGACCGGACGCCATCCGCGCGGGTGCTCGCCGGCGGCCGCGGTCGATCCGGCCAGACGTCGTCGCCGTCGGGCTCACCGGGCCAGATGCACGGCCTCGTGCTCCTCGACGGGGCCGGGCGAGGTCCTCCGGCCGGCGATCCTCTGGAACGACCAGCGGACCGGCGCGCGAGTGCGACGCGCATCCGCGCCGCGCTCGGGCCGGAGCGGCTCGTCGCGATCACCGGCAACGATGCGCTGACCGGGTTCACCGCGCCGAAGCTGGTCTGGGTCCGCGACCACGAGCCGGAGGTCTGGCGCCGGGTCGCGCACGTGCTGCTGCCCGAAGGACTACGTCCGCCTGCGCCTGACCGGCGAGCTACGCGATGGACAAGGCCGACGGCGCGGGGACGCTCCTGTTCGACCTCGCGGCGCGCGGACTGGTCGCCGGAGATGCTGGCCGCGCTCGGGATCGACCCGGCGTGGATGCCGCCGACGTACGAGGGGCCGGAGGTCACCGGCGCTGGTCACGCCGCCGGCCGCCGCGGCGACCGGGCTCCGCGCCGGGACCCCGGTCGTCGCGGGGGGCGGCGACCAGGCCGCGAACGCCGTCGGCGTCGGCGCCGTCGTGCCCGGACGGACCGCGCGCTCTCGCTGGGCACGTCCGGCGTCGTCTTCGCGACCACCGATCGCGCCGCTGTACGAGCCGCGCGGCCGCGTCCACGCGTTCTGCCACGCCGTGCCGGGCCGCTGGCACATGATGTCGGTGATGCTCTCGGCGGCCGGCAGCCTGCGCTGGTTCCGCGACGCCCTCGCGCCGGGCGTGGCGTTCGGCGGACCTGGCCGGCGGCGGCGGCCGAGGTCGCCCGCCGGCAGCGGCGGCCTCCTGTTCCTGCCGTACCTGACCGGGGAGCGCTCGCCGCACCCGGACCCGCTCGCCCGCGGCGCCTTCGTCGGCCTGACCCTCGGCGCACGACCGGCGGCACCTGACCCGGGCCGTGCTCGAGGGCGTCGCCTTCGGCCTGCGCGACGGCCTGGACCTCATGATCGAGGCCGGGATGCCGGCGCCGACGCAGATCCGCGCGTCCGGCGGCGGCACGGCGAGCCCGGTCTGGCGGCAGATCCTGGCGGACGTCCTCGACGCCGAGATCGCGACGGTCGACACGACCGAGGGCGCCGCCTACGGGGCCGGCGCTGCTGGCGGCCGTCGGCGCGGGCTGGTTCGCGACCGTGGAGGCGGCAGCCGCGGCCGTCGATCAGCGCCACGCCGGTGGCCGAGCCCGGGCCGGACACGGGGCGCTACGCGGACGCTGCACGCACGGTACCGCGAGCTGTACCCGGCGCTCGCGCCGTCGTTCCAGGCGCCTCGCGTAGCGACCCGGCGTGGCTGGACCGGCGCGCCCGTGGCGGGGTCAGCCGCGGAGCTCGATGGCCGCCTTGTCCGTCTCGGTGACCTCGTCCGGCTTCTTGCCCAGGATGATCATGCCGAGCACGTCGTCCGGCGTGACGGTGCGCCTTGTCCACCGTGTCCACGATCCGGCCGTGGTACATGACGCTGATCCGGTCGGACAGGTCGAAGACGTCGTGGATGTCGTGGCTGATGAGGAAGATGCCGATCCCCTCGTCCTTGAGCTGGCGGACGAGGTTGCGGACCTGGGCCGTCTCGGCCGGCCCGAGCGCCGCGGTCGGCTCGTCCATGATCAGGATCCGGGCGTTGAAGTAGACCGCGCGCGCGATCGCGACCGCCTGCCGCTGGCCGCCCGAGAGCGACTTCACGGGCGTCTTGAAGTTCTTGAAGTTCGGGTTGAGCCGCCCCATGACCTTGCGGGTCTCGGCCTCCATGGCCGAGTCGTCGAGCGAGCCGATCCGGGTCGTCTTCTCGCGGCCGAGGAACACGTTGCCCGGGCGCGTCGATGTTGTCGGCCAGGGCGAGGGTCTGGTAGATCGTCTCGATGTTGTAGGCCTTGGCGTCGCGCGGGTTGCGGATCGTGACGGGCGAGCCGTCGATCGAGGACCTGGCCGGTGTCGGCCGGGTGGGCGCCCGAGAGGACGCGCATCAGCGTGGACTTGCCGGCGCCGTTGCCGCCGACGAGGCCGACGACCTCGCCGGCATGCAGGTCGATGGTCACGTCACGCACGGCGTGGACGCCGCCGAAGGCGACGTTGATGTTGCGCATCTCGACGAGCGGCGTTCGTTCCGCGACGGTCACGGTCAATCCTCCTTGCCGCTCACGAACCGCGCCGGCGGTTGAAGGTGTCGAAGCCGACCGCGAGGATCAGCACGATGCCGGCCACGACGTTCTGGCCGGGCGAGTTGACGCCGATGAAGCTCAGCCCGTAGTCGAGCGACTGCATCACGAACGCGCCGAGGACGGCGCCCGGGATGGTCCCGATCCCGCCGGCGAACGACGTCCCGCCGACGACCGCCGCCGCGATGACGTACAGCTCGTAGCTGGTGCCGATGTCGAGGGTCGAGCCGTTGAGCGCGGGAGGCCGCGATCGCGGCGGCGAGGGCGCACAGGATGCCCATCAGGACGTAGGTCTTGAGGATCGTCCAGCGCGTGTTGATGCCCGCCAGCTCGGCTGCGTCGGGGTTGCCGCCGTACGCGTAGACGTAGCGGCCGAACCGGCGACGGGTCGCGATGAAGGTCATCACGAGCGTCACGCCGACGAGGAGGAGGATCGGGAACGGGAACCCGATCGGGGATCTGCGAGGCCCTCGGGCGGGACCGCGATCCCGTTCTCCTGGGCGACCGGTCCGCGAGGCCCTTGGGCCAGAAGGTAGCGTTGGCGAACCACGCGAGCGCCGAGCACGATCGCGCGATCCGACGACCCCGAGCAGCACCTCGGCCCACATCGGCCGGACCGGGAAGCCGATACCGCCGCCGGTTGCCGCCGGCCGTTGAAGAGCAGGCCCGACGATGGCGACGCAGCCGACGACCCCGAGGATCCAGGTCAGCGTGCCGCCGAGCGGATCCCTGGCGCGCCACCGCCGATGAGCTGGAAGCGTCGGATCGAGGCCGAGACGGCCGCGCCCTCGACAGGTACCAGACGAGGCCGCGGATCGAGAGCAGGCCGCCGAGCGTGACGATGAACGACGGCACGCCGACGTAGGCGATGATGAAGCCCTGGAGCGCACCGACCGCCGCTCCGAGCGCGATCCCGAGCGCGAGCGCGATCGCCCACCGGAACGGGAAGTCGGCGCCGAGCCCGAGGATGTGCGGGCATCCAGTCGGTCATCCAGCAGGGCGTAGGTCATCGCGATGAGCCCGACCAGCGACCCGACCGACAGGTCGATGTTGCGCGACACGATGATCAGGACCATCCCGGTCGCGATGATCGCGATGCCCGTCGCCTGGACGGCCAGCGTGATCATGTTGGTCGGCGCGATGAGCTTGCCCCCGCTCAGGACGTGGAACGTGAACGAGGATGACGCCGAAGCGCGACGAGCATGCCGAACAGCCGCAGGTCGATCTCCGTCTGGGCGATCAGGCCCCGGATCGAGGTTCGCGCGGGCGGCTGGACCTGTGACCGGGTGCCGGTGCCGTGTCCGCAACGTTCGTCACGACTGCCCTCTCCTCCTGGCCTGGTTGCCGTTGTCCCGGGACTGAAACGTCCTGCGCCCCCGGGGGACCCGGGGGCGCAGGACAGCTGATTGGGTCAGGCGGTGCCGACTGCTACTTGCAGGCGGTCGGCGCCGTCGCTGCGGTCGCGTCGACGCCCTTGCAGAGCTCTTCCTTGGTGATGATGCCGGCCTCGAGCGCCAGCTCGAGGTTCTCCGCCGTGAGCGGGGTCGGCTGGAGGATGAACGAGTTCACCGTGTTGCCACCGGGCGTGGTGAACGGCTGCGCGGTCAGGCCGGCGATCGGCGCGACCTTCGGGTCGATGAGCCCGTCCTGCAGGGTGAGGGTCGCCATGTCGCCACCGGCGCACAGCGCGAGGGCTGCGGCCCCGGCCGTCTTGCCGAGCTCCTCGGCGTTCTTCCAGACGTCGACGTACTGCTTCCCCAGCGCGACGTTGTTCAGGTTGGCCTTGTCGCCGTCCTGGCCGCTGAGGGGCGGGAAGCCGTAGCTCTTCGCCGTGAGCGCGCCGACGACGCCGAGCGCCGTGCTGTCGTTCTCGGCGAGGATCGCGTCGATCTTGCGTGTTGTCGGCGACGGCCTTGTCGATGATCGCTTCCATGTTCGACTGGGCGGTCTCGGTGCTTCCAGGCGTCGGTGAAGGTCCCGTCGGGACCGTTCAGGATCGTGATCTTGCCGGCGTCGACGGCGGCCTTCAGGCCGGCCTCGTCCCAGCCCTGCGGCAGGAACGTCGACGCGTTCGGATCGCCCGGGTCGCCCTTGATCAGGACGTAGTTGCCCTCCGGCACCTTGGCGAGGATCGCCTCGGCCTCGGCCTTGCCGACGCCGACGTTGTCGAACGTGATGTACAGGACGCTCGGATCCTCGATCAGGCGGTCGTAGGCGATGACCGGGATGCCCGCGTCGTTCGCCTTCTGGAGCGCCGGCAGGATGGCCTTGGTGTCCTGCGCGAGGACGATCAGGACCTTGGCGCCCTTCGAGATCAGGGTGTCGACGTCGGTCAGCTGCTGCTCGTTGCTGAGGTTGGCGTCGGCGTCGATGTACGTCGCCGCCGCCGGCCTCGACGGTCCCCTGGATGCCCGGCTTGTCGGCGCCGCCCAGCGCGGCTGCTGGAAGTTGTTCCAGGAGACGCCGACGACGCAGTCGACCGCGGCTTCACTGGCGGCCGCGCTCGGCGCAGCCTCGCTGGCTGCCGGCGCTTCAGTGGCCGGCGCGGTCGTCGCGCCGCCGCCGCCGCATGCGGCGACCAGCATGGCCGTGATGCGCCTGCGAGCGCGGCTACTCTGCGGATATCCATTGCGCTGTTGCTCCTCCTCCAAGGTCACGGGACCGCCCGCATCGTGGCGGGCCGTGCCGTCGCGTAGGCTACTCCTATCGGGAACCCCAGGTGGCGCTAGGCAGACCCCTTTCTCGCTGCAGGCCGGCTGGGTGCGGCCGGGTCGGTCGAGACGTTCGCGGGCACCTCAGGCGCTCGCGCGGACAAGCGGGACATCGGCCGGCAGGACGTACTCCGCCGGGTCCGAGAGAAGTGGTTCGAAGGCCAGCTCGGCGGCGCCGAGGAGCGGTGCGTCCTGGCCGAGGCTCGAGGGCACGATGCGGACCAGTCGCGCGCGACGCCGGCAGCGCCCGGCGCGTCATCTCGGCCTCGACGACCGGCCGCACCGCGGGCAGGATCCGGCCGTGCATGCCGCCGAGCACGATGAGCCTGGGGTTGAACAGGTTGACGAGGGCGGCGATGCCGATGCCCAGCCAGCGGCCCACGTGCTCGAGGGCGACGATCGCCGTCTCGTCCCCGGCGGCGGCATCACGGAGCACCGCATCCACGCCGGGCTGGCCGGCGTCGGGCGGCAGCCCGGCGAGCGCGAGGAGCGCTCCCTCGCCGACGACGGTCTCCCAGCAGCCGACCGAGCCGCAGCGGCACGGCGTGCCGCCGGGGTTGAGCGGCAGGTGCCCGATCTCGCCCCCGTAGCCGGCGGCGCCGCGGAGGAGCTCGCCACCGGTGAGCACGCCGCCGCCGACGCCGACCTCGCCGGAGATGAAC
Source organism: uncultured Chloroflexia bacterium (assembly GCA_963715245.1). Taxonomy (GTDB): domain Bacteria; phylum Chloroflexota; class Limnocylindria; order Limnocylindrales; family CSP1-4; genus CAIXZV01. Next base: position 452,229 of record CAVQRM010000006.1, on the reverse strand, counting down.
ACCGCATCGTCGACCCGATCGCGGCGCCCCGCCGGTGCTCGGCGAGGATCCCGAGGTCGGCGTCATTCGCGACCGCCACCGGAACGCCGAGGTCCAGCAGGTGCTGCAACCTGGCTCCGAGGGGCTCGTCGCGCCAGCCGAGGTTGGGGGCCACCTCCACGAGCCCGTCGGCATGCCGGACGACGCCGGCGACCGCGACGCCGACGCCGACCACCGAGGACCCGGCCCTCGACCGCATCGGTGCCGTCAGCTCGACCAGGTCGCGGGCGACCTTTTCCGCCCCGAGGTGCGTGCGGGCCCGGTCAACGCGAACCTGCTCCAGGACCTCGCCCCCGAGCCCGACGATCGCGGCGGCGATCGAGTCGACGAGGATCTCGATCCCGAGCACAACGGCCCCGTCCGGGACGAGGCGGACAACGGGCGAGGGGCGGCCGGGCGTCCCGAGGGGAACGGCGGCCGTCTCGGCGGCAAGTCCGGCCGCAGCGAGCTCGCCGACCAGTGCGCGGATGGCGCTGCGCGTCAGGCCGGTCGCCGCGACGAGCTCGGAGCGGGACTGCGGACCGAGCTCGTGGAGGCAGCGCGTGATGGCGGCGAGGTTCGATCGCCGCACCGTCTCGCTGCGCTGGCCGAGCTCGACCCTGCCGATCCGCAAGGTTTGTGTTCCTTTCTTGCAAACTTGTGCCAGACTCGTACAAGACACCGCCGGGTGTCAAGTCGGGAACGGCCCCCGTTCCCCGGACGGACCCGCGGAGCGGCGCGCGAGGATCCAGGAGGAGGCGAGCATGGAGCGGCTCGAAGGCAAGGTCGCGATGGTGACGGGCGCGAGTCGCGGGATCGGAGCGGCGACCGCACGGGCCCTCGCGGCGGAAGGCGTGCGTCTCGGCCTCGGATCGAGGAGCGGGAGCGACCTCGGTCTCGACGGCGCGCTGGGCATGGCCTGCGACGTGCGGGACGCCGGTGCGCTGGAGCGGCTTGCCGCGGCCACCGCGGAGCGCTTCGGGGGGATCGACATCCTCGTCATCAACGCCGGGGTTGGCGCGTACGGGCCCTTCCTGGATCTGCCTGCGGACCAGCTCGACGAGATGATCGACGTCAACGTGAAGGGCGCGATCTACTCGGCGCGCGCCGCGCTGCCGCACCTCTTGCGCAGCGAGGCCGCCGACGTCGTCACGATCGCGAGCGAGGCCGGCCGCCGCGGGCTGCCCAACGAGGCCGTCTACTGCGCGTCCAAGTTCGCCCAGGTCGGGCTCACCCGGGCGCTCGACCACGAGCTCCGCGAGCGCGGCGTGCGCTGCACGAACGTGTGCCCGGGGGGCGTGGCGACCGACTTCGCGATGGGTCGAGGCCGGACGCCGGACATGCCGGCGCTGGCCGGGATGATGGACGCGCAGGACGTCGCCGAGGTCGTGATGTTCGTCCTGACGCGGCCGCGCGGCCACCGCATCCTGGAGCTGGCGATGCGGCCCGTCACCGAGACATCGTGGGGGTGACGCACGCGATGGACACCGTTCGCTGGGGGATCCTCTCGACCGCCGGGATCGCGACCGGGAAGGTGATCGCGGGGATCCAGCAGGCCGACCGCTGCGAGGTGCTCGCGATCGCATCGCGGGACGAGGGGCGGGCCCGCGCCGCCGCCGCGGACCTGGGGATCCCGCGCGCCTACGGGACGCTACGAGGCGCTCCTGGCCGACCCCGACGTCGACGCCGTCTACGTGCCGCTGCCCAACCACCTCCACCCGGAGTGGACGGCAAAGGCGGCCCGGGCCGGCAAGCACGTGCTGTGCGAGAAGCCGCTCGCGATGACCGTCGGCGGAGGCGCGCGAGATGGCGGCGACCTGCGACGACGCCGGCGTGCTGCTCATGGAGGCGTTCATGTACCGCCTCCACCCCTCGTGGGTGGCGGTGCGGGAGCTCGTCGCCGCCGGGCGGATCGGACGCCTGGTCGCCGTGGACACCTGGTTCTCGTACTTCAACGACGATCCGGCCAACATCCGCAACATCCTGGCGGCCGGCGGCGGTGCCCTGTACGACATCGGCTGCTACGCCGTGAACCTGTCGCGGATGCTGTTCGACGCCGAGCCGTCGCACGTCCACGCGGCCATCACGCGGGACCAGGCGAGCGGCGTGGACGTCGTCACCAGCGGCATCCTCGAGTTCGCCGCCGGGGTCGCCACGTTCACCTGCTCGACGCGCATGGAGCCCGAGCAGCGGGTGGACATCTACGGCACCGAGGGCCGCATCAGGATCCCGATCCCGTTCAACATCCCGCCCGACCGGCCGACGCGGGTCCTCGTGATCGCGGGCGGCGAACCGCCCGTCGCACCCGGGAGTGGAAGAGCTCGAGTTCGCCGACGCGGGACCCCTACGCGGCGGAGGCCGAGGCGTTCGCGAGCGCGATCCTCGACGGGGGACCGGTCCCCACGCCGCCGGCGGACGCGATCGCGAATCTCGAGGTCATCGAGGCGCTGTTCGCCGCCGCGGAAGCGCGCTGACAAGGAGCGGTACCATTCCGGCGCGCTGGGCCGAGCCCCGGCGCCAGGTGGAGAGACGGCCCACATGACTGTGCAGACCATCGCTCCGACGCCTCGTCCCCGGCGGCGGACCGCGCTCGTCGTCGGCGCCATCGGCCTCGCCGTCGTCATGGTCGTCGGGGCCGGCCTGGCGGTCACGCGGCCGTGGGTCTCCGAGCCGGCCTGCCCGCCCGCCGCGGAGCACCCGGAGTGGTCCGTCGCGCGGCGCTGGGACGAGGCCCTCCTGGACGCCATCCGCCGCTCCCTGCCCAACCCGCCGGTCCATGCCCGCAACCTGTTCCACACGTCCGTCGGCATGTGGGACGCCTGGGCGGCGTATGACCCGACGGCTCGCGGGTACCTCGTCACCGAGAAGGCCACGGCCGGCGACGTCGCCGCGGCGCGCGACGAGGCGATCAGCTATGCCGCGTACCGGATCCTCACGGCGCGCTACATCAAGGCCGTCGGTGGCGCCGAATCCCTGTCCGAGTTCGCTGACGTCATGGATGCGCTGTGCTACCCGCTCGACGTGACCGACGACCGAGGGCGACACGCCGGCCGCCCTGGGCAATCGGATCGCGGCGACGGTCCTCGCCGAGGGTCTGACCGACGGCTCCAACCAGGCGGACGGCTACGCCGCTCCCGACTACACACCGGTCAACGAGCCGCTCGTCGTCAACCAGTCGGGCACGACGATGCAGGACCCCAACCGGTGGCAGCCGCTCCAGATCGAGAACATGATCTCCCAGAACGGCATCCCGGTCACCAACGGCGTCCAGCAGGCCGTCGGCCCTCACTGGGGCCATGTCACCGGCTTCGCACTCCCGGCCGACAGCGGGGCCGGCACGCCGATCGACCCGGGTCCGCCGCCGCAGCTGGGCGCCGATCCCGCCTCGGATGCCGCCTACAAGGACGAGGCGATCGAGGTCATCCGGCTCAGCAGCGAGCTCGACCCGTCCGACGGCGTGATGATCGACGTGTCGCCCGGCGCGATGGGCAACAACGCCCTCGGCACGAACGACGGGACCGGTCGCCCGGTCAACCCGGTGACCGGCCAGCCGTACGCGCCAGACCTGGTGCTGCGCGGCGACTTCGCCCGGGTGATGGCCGAGTTCTGGGCCGACGGCCCGGAGTCCGAGACGCCACCCGGCCACTGGAACGTGCTGGCGAACCTCGTGTCCGACGAGCTCGATCCCGACCTTCGCGTCGGCGGCACTGGGGAGCCGGTCGACCGGCTCCAGTGGGACGTCAAGCTGTACCTGGCCGTCAACGGCGCCGTCCACGACGCGGCGATCGCCGCGTGGGGCCTCAAGGGGCACTACGACTCCGTCCGGCCGATCTCGATGATCCGCTACCTGGCCGGGCGCGGTCAGTCGAGCGATCCGTCGCTCCCGTCCTACGATCCGGATGGGCATCCCGCTGGTGCCCGATCTGGTCGAGCTGATCACGTCGGAGACGACGGCGTCGGGCGCTCGCCACGAGGCGCTCGCGGGTCACGAGGGCGAGATCGCCATCCGCGCCTGGGCCGGCAATCCCGACGACCCGGACACGCAGATCGGCGGCGTGACCTGGATCCTCGCCGCGGACTGGGTGCCGTACCAGCTCCCGACGTTCGTGACGCCCTGCCTTCCAGGGGTACGTCTCGGGCCACAGCACGTTCAGCCGGGCGGCGGCGGAGGTGATGGCCGCGTTCACCGGCAGCGAGTACTTCCCGGGCGGGATCAGCGGCTACACGATCCCGGCGGGCTCGCTCAAGTTCGAGAAGGGGCCCACCACCGATGTCCGATCTCGAGTGGGCCACGTACTTCGATGCGTCCGACCAGGCCGGCCGATCCCGGTTGTATGGCGGGATCCACGTGGCCCCGGACGACCTGCTGGGCAGGCGGATCGGGGCGGAGTGCGGGATCGCTGCGTGGGCGCTCGCCCAGCACTACTACGACGGCACGGCAGGCTCCTGATGCCGGCGAGGCGCGTGGAGCGTCGGTGAGCCGTTCCGGACGCGCTGTGCTCGCCGTCGCCGCAGTCGTCGTCGGGGTGGCGGCCGTGGGTGGCGCCGTGATCCTCCTGGGGGGAACGCCCACGCCAACCGTCGCGCTCCCCGCGCCGCGGTTCGTCGACGCCACCGCGGCGTCCGGACTCGACCACACGTACGGCGGTGCGTACACGGCGTCGATCGGCGGCGGGCTCGCGGTCCTCGACTGTGACGACGACGCCCGCCCGGACCTGTTCGTCGCGGGCGGCGATCACCCGGCGGCGCTGTTCCGCAACGAGTCGGCGGCGAGCGGCGGACCGCGGTTCGCGCGCCTCGACGACCCGGTGACGGCGCGGGACGGCGTGACCGGCGCGTACCCGCTCGACATCGACGCGGACGGCCACCCGGATCTCGCCGTGCTGCGGACCGACGGGATCGAGATCCTCCGGGGCCTCGGCGGCTGCCGCTTCGAGGACGCGACCGGCGCGCTGGGGCTCGACGGCGTCGGCGGCTGGGTGACGGCCTTCAGCGCGACCTGGGAGGCAGACGGCCTGCCCACGCTCGCGATCGGGCGCTACCTGCAGCTCGACGAGGCCGGCGAGCCGATCTACGAGTGCGACGGCAACGACCTCGTCCGGCCCGACGGCCCGTCGTACGCGGCGCCGCTGCCGCTCGATCCCGGGTACTGCGCCCTGTCGATGCTGTTCAGCGACTGGGACGGCTCCGGGCGACGCGACCTGCGGGTGAGCAACGACCGCCAGTACTACGACTTCGTCAACGGCCAGGAGCAGCTGTGGCGGGTGACGCCCGGCGAGACGCCGCGCCTGTACACCGCGGACGACGGCTGGGTCCAGATGCAGCTCTGGGGCATGGGCATCGCGAGCCACGACCTCACCGGTGACGGGCTGCCGGAGCTGTACCTGACGAGCCAGGGCGACAACAAGCTGCAGACGCTGGCGTCGGGCCCCGACCAGCCCATGTACCGCGACATCGCGCTCCGGCGGGGCGTGATCGGCACGAGGCCGGTGAACGGCGGCGACCCGCTGCCGTCCACCGCCTGGCACCCGGCGTTCGAGGACGTCAACAACGACGGGTTCATCGACCTCTACGTCTCGAAGGGCAACGTGGCGGAGCAGGCGGGCTACGCGACGCGCGATCCCAGCAACCTGTTCATCGGCCAGCCGGACGGCACGTTCCTCGAGCAGGCGGACGCCGCCGGGATCCTGAACTACGACCGGGGCCGCGGGTCCGCGCTCGTGGACCTCGACCTCGACGGCCTGCTCGATCTCGTGGAGGTGAAGCTCGACGCAGCCGGTGCGGGTCTGGCACAACGTCGGGTCGACGTCGGGGACGGCCGAGGCGCCGGGGCCGATGGGCAGCTGGCTCGGCATCCGCCTGCGTCAGCCGGGGTCGAACCGGGACGCGATCGGCGCCGTCGTCGAGGTCGCCATCGGCGACGCCCTCGTGCGTCGGGAGACCATCGTCGGCGGGGGCCATATCAGCGGCCAGCTGACCCCGCTGCATGTCGGGCTCGGCGAGGCAGGCGAGGCACGCGTGCGCGTGACGTGGCCCGACGGGGAGCGGGCGAGTGGCTCACGATCGGCGCGAACCAGACGGTGCTCGTCGAGCGGGGCGCCACGGAGGCCACGCCCGTGGTGGGCGGCGAGCGATAGGAGCAGGCGCATGCGCAACGCGCGACTCGCGACGATCGACCTGCCCGACTTCGGGATGCCGGGCGTCCGCCCCGAGCTCCCGGCCGCGCGTCACGCCGAGCGCGTCGCCGCGCTGCGCGAGCGGGCCGACGCCCGGGGCCTCGACCGCCTCGTGGTGTACGCGGACCGCGAGCACAGCGCGAACCTGGCGTTCCTCACCGGGTTCGACCCCCGCTTCGAGGAGGCGCTCCTCGTCCTCGGGCCGGACGATCGCCGGCGATCCTCGTGGGCAACGAGTGCCTGGGCACGGCGGCCGCCGCGCCGCTGGCGATGCGACCCCACCGCTACCAGGACTTCAGCCTGCCGATGCAGCCACGCGACCGGTCGCGGCCGCTGGCCGACATCCTGGCGGGGGAGGGGATCGGGCGCGGCAGCCGGGTGGGCGTCGTGGGCTGGAAGACCGTTCGCCGACCGGACGCGCCTGGAGATCCCGGCGTTCATCGCGGACACGCTCCGGACGATCGTCGGCCCCGCCGGTGTCGTCGAGAACGCGAACGACCTCCTGATGGACCCGGCGACGGCCTGCGCGTCATCAACGACGTGGACCAGCTCGCCGTCTTCGAGCACGCCGCGTGCCAGACGTCCGACGGGGTACTGCGGCTGCTCCGGGGCCTGCGGCCGGGGATGACGGAGGCCGAGGCCGTGCGCCTCCTCAACTGGAACGGCATGCCGCTCTCGTGCCACCTGATGCTGACCGCGGGGCCGCGCGCGCGGTTCGGCTTGCTCAGCCCCGGCGACCGCCCGATCGAGCGGGGCGACCCGATGACGACCGCGTTCGGCGTGTGGGGGGCGCTCAACTGCCGGGCGGGGTTCGTCGTCGAGGACGCGGGGGAGCTGCCGGACGGGGTGGGGGACTACGTCGAGCGCCTCGTGGCACCGTACGTCGAGGCCGTCGCCGAGTGGTACGGGGCGCTCCACGTCGGCCAGGCGGGCGGCGTCCTCCAGGAGATCATCGACCGGCGTCTCGGCGATCCGTTCTTCGGCATCTTCCTCAACCCGGGCCACCAGCTCCACCTCGACGAGTGGGTGAGCTCGCCGGTGTGGCGCGGGTCGACGGTGGAGCTGCGGTCCGGGATGGCGATGCAGGTCGACATCATCCCGGCGACCGGGACGCCGTGGTTCACGACGAACATCGAGGACGGGATCGCGCTCGCGGACGCGCGCCTGCGCGAGGCGTTCGCGGCCGCGTACCCCGACGCGTGGCGCCGGATCGAGGCCCGGCGGGCGTTCATGCGCGATGTCATCGGGATCGACCTCCACCCCGACGTGCTCCCGTTCTCGAACATCCCGGCGGTGCTCGTGCCGTTCCTGCTCCGGCCGGACCGCGCGATGACGCTCGCCGGCTGAGACGGCGGCGGGGCACGAGGGCGTTTGCTGATACCGGCCGATCGCTGCTATTCTCCGCCGGTCGAAGAACAAGGAATACAGTCACGCCATCGTTCGTGTCGGAGGATCGAGTGCCGCTCGCGCGGGAGAAGAAGCAAGAGGTCATCACGGAGTACGCCGTCAAGGACGGCGACACCGGCTCGCCCGAGGTCCAGATCGCGCTCCTGACGGAGCGGATCCGGGACCTGACCGAGCACCTCCGCCGCTTCCCGAAGGACAACCATTCGCGCCGCGGCCTCCTCAAGCTCGTGGGCCAGCGCCGTCGCCTTCTCGCCTACCTGGTGAAGAAGGACGCCACGCGCTACCGGGCCGTCATCGGCTCGCTGGGACTCCGCCGCTAGGAATCGCCGCATCGAGACCCCGGGTGTCGCCCGGGGTCTTGCGTATCCGGCTCCCTCGCCGCCGCCCCGGCACACCCGCCGCAGGTCTCGCTCCATCCCCTTCACGACCAAGGAGGTCGTTTACACGTGCCCACACCCACCACGCTCGAGATCGAGTTCGGCGGACGAACCCTCACGCTCGAGACCGGCAAGCTTGCCGGCAACGCCGGCGGTGCCGTCACCGCCCGCTACGGGGACTCGATGGTCCTCGGGACCGCCAACCGCTCGGAGCCGCGCCCCGGCCTCGACTTCTTCCCGCTCACCGTCGACTTCGAGGAGCGGATGTACGCGGCCGGCAAGATCCCCGGCGGCTTCATCAAGCGCGAGGGCCGCGCGTCCGAGGCCGCGACGCTCGCGGCGCGCCTCACCGACCGGCCGATCCGCCCGCTGTTCCCCGAGGGGTACAAGGACGACGTCCAGATCGTCATCACCACCCTGTCCACCGACCACGAGAACGAGCTCGACGTCCTCGGGACGATCGCCGCATCCGCGGCGCTGACCATCAGCGAGATCCCGTTCCAGGGCCCCATCGGCGCCGTGCACGTCGGCCGGATCGACGGCGAGTTCGTCCTGAACCCGACCACGAGCGAGCTCGCCGAGTCGGAGCTCGACCTCGTCGTCTCGGGCACCCGGGACGCGATCATGATGGTCGAGGCGGGCGTCAAGATCCTGCCCGAGGACGTGATGGCCGAGGCGATCATGTTCGCCCACCGGTCGATCGCCCCGCTCATCGACATGCAGGAGGAGCTGCGCGAGAAGGTCGGCAAGGCCAAGCGCCTCCCGTACCTCGAGCCGCTCACGGACTCCGTGCTCAAGTTCGCCGAGCTCGCGAAGGCCGGCGCCGAGTTCGTCGTCGTGGACGTCGAGACCACCGGCACCGACCCGAAGCTGGCCGATCTCGTCGAGGTCGCCGCGGTCCGCGTCAAGGGCGGCAAGATCACCGACAAGTGGTCCACGTTCGTCAACCCCGGGCGCCCGATCGTCGGCAACCAGATGCACGGCATCACCGACAAGGACGTCAAGGGCGCGCCGAGCGCGGCCGAGGCCGCCCGCAAGGCGCTCGACTTCGTCGGCAGCGCGCCGTTCGTCGGCCACTCCGTCGGGTTCGACATCGCGTTCCTCGAGGAGGCCCTCGGCGACGGCACCCGCGTGCAGCAGGGCTCGTACCTGGACACGCTCGTCATCGCCCGCGAGGGGTACCCGGATCTCGAGAACTACAAGCTGGCGACCCTCGCCAACTTCTTCGGCGTCGAGCTCACCGAGAGCCACCGCGCGCTGCCGGACGCCGAGGCGACCGCCAACCTCCTGATCTGGTTCGCGAAGGATCTGCCCGGCCGCATCGACGCCCTGGGTGAGGGCATCGCGACCGCGGTCCGCGCCGTCAAGGCCGACAAGGACGAGTCGCGACGCCTGCTCGAGGCCGCCCGCCGCCAGGCGCGCGTCAGCAAGAGCCTGTTCGGGCTCGTGCAGAAGAAGACCGTCCGCAAGCTCGTCCTCGCCGAGGGCGTCCGCATGGACGGCCGCGCCACCGACGAGATCCGCCCGATCTCGGTCGAGGTCGGCCTCCTCCCGCGCGCGCACGGCTCCGGCCTGTTCACCCGCGGCCAGACCCAGGCCCTGACCGTCGCCACGCTCGGCGCGTCCTCGGACGTCCAGCGGATCGACACGATCAGCGCCGAGACGGAGAAGCGGTACCTCCACCACTACAACTTCCCGCCCTACAGCACCGGCGAGAACAAGCCGATGCGCGGCCCCTCGCCGGCGCGACATCGGGCACGGCAACCTGGCGGCGCGTGCGCTGCTCCCGGTCCTGCCGAGCCACGACGAGTTCCCGTACGTCATCCGCCTCGTGTCCGAGGTGGTCGCCGGCAACGGCTCGACGTCCATGGCCTCGACCTGCGGCTCGACCCTCGCCCTGATGGACGCGGGCGTGCCGATCTCGGCGCCGGTGGCCGGCGCGGCGATGGGCCTCGTGCTCGACGCGGAGACCGGCAACTTCGTGGTCCTCACCGACATCCTCGGCAAGGAGGATTCGATCGGTGACATGGACTTCAAGGTGACCGGCACGACGGAGGGCATCACCGCCCTCCAGATGGACATCAAGGTCAAGGGCATCGACGAGCGGGTCATCCGCGAGGGGCTCAAGCAGGCCCTCGCCGCCCGCCTGTTCATCCTCGACAAGATGACGTCCGTCCTGCCCGCGGCCCGCGAGGAGATGTCCGACTTCGCGCCGCGGATCATCACGATCAAGATCAACCCCGAGAAGATCCGCGAGATCATCGGCAAGGGTGGGTCGATGATCCGCAAGATCCAGGAGGAGACCGAGACCGAGATCAACGTCGAGGACGACGGCACCGTGGAGATCGCGGCCGTCTCCGGCGAGAACTCGCGCAAGGCGATCCAGTGGATCGAGAGCCTCACCCGCGAGGTCGAGGTCGGCTCGCTGTACCTCGGCAAGGTCACCCGGCTGATGACCTTCGGCGCGTTCGTCGAGATCCTGCCGGGCAAGGAGGGCCTCGTCCGCATCGGCGAGCTCGCCGACTACCACGTGCCGAGCGTCGAGGACGTCGTGTCCGTCGGCGACGAGGTCATGGTCGTCGTCACCGAGATCGACCGCCAGGGCCGCGTCAACCTGTCCCGCAAGGCGGCGATGCAGCGGCATCTCGCCAAGTAACCCTCGTCACGCAGACGCCCCCGGGAGCCCACGGCTCCCGGGGGCGTTTCTCGTTCCGCGGCCCCGTGCCCGGCGGCGGCTGAACGCCGGCCGTTCAAGATGGCGGTTGGCGGGGAGTCAGACCGCTCGTTCGCTCGCTGAGCGAACGAGCTCGCCGCGGACCCGCCGGTTCGTACGCCCGGCGTGCGAGGCCGCGCCTCGACCCGCCGCGAGCCGCTCCCTTGCTCGCCTGGCGTTCAGCGGGTGGCGGGCGGGGCTGGCGCCCAGCTTCCCGGCACACGAGAAGACCCCCGGCGGCACGCCGGGGGTCTCGTCGGTGGTTCGGTCTACCAGGTGGGCTGGGAGAACCGCGTGTCGGCGTCGCGGGAGTCGGTGCCGAGCGCCTGGGCCAGGACGCCGATGAGGGCCAGGAGCAGGACGGCGATGAGGAGTTCCATGGCTGCATGTTGAACGTGGGGCTTGATAAGAGCAATCGCATGTGGTTCGATAAGTAATCATGACAACTGATTACTTGGCCGCGACCCCGCAACCCAGCGCGATCCTGCCCGAGGCGCTCTCGGATGTCAGCCTGCGCCAGCTGCTCAGCTTCCGGGCGGTGGCCGACGAGGGATCGTTCCACGGGGCGGCGGACGCGCTCGAGTACACGCAGTCGGCGGTGAGCCAGCACGTGATGGCGCTCGAGGCCGCCCTGGGCGTCCGCCTGTTCGATCGCGGCCGCGGCCGCCGCACCGTGGAGCTCACGGAGGGCGGCCGGCTCCTGCTGCGCCACGTCGTGACCATCACGGACCGGCTCCAGGCGGCCCGGGCGGACCTGCTCGCCTACGCGGCCGGGGAGACGGGGTCGCTGCGGGTCGGCGTGTACCAGAGCGTCGGCACGCGCGTCCTGCCTGCCATCATCGGCCGTTTCAGCGAGGCCTGGCCGGGCATCGAGGTGCGGCTGACGGAGGCCGCGAGCGACGAGGGGCTGATGGAGATGGTCGAGCCGGGGCGGCTCGACCTGACGTTCGGGGTCCTGCCGCTGCCCGAGGGCCCATTCGACGGCGTCGAGCTCCTGAGCGACCCGTTCGTCCTCGTCACCGCCGCGTCGTCGCCGCTGGCAGGCCTGGCCGGGACACCGACGCTGCAGCTGATCGGGGAGCAGCGCCTCATCGGCTTCCGCTCGTGTCGCAGCACGAAGTGGCTGGAGGGCCACCTCCGTGCGAATGGGCAGGATCCCAACTTCGTGTTCCGGTCGGAGGACAACGGCACGGTCCAGGCGATGGCGTCCGCGGGCCTCGGGACGGCGCTCGTGCCGCTCCTCGCCGTGGACCGCGCCGACCCCACGGTGGTGATCATCCCGACCGACCTCGAGCCACGGCGGATCGCCCTGATGTGGCATCGCGACCGGTACCGCTCGCCGGCGTCGCTCGCGTTCGTGGAGATCGCGCGCGACGTCTGCGCGGGTCTCGCCGCCGAGCTCGCGGCACACGTGCCGGCGCGCCGCTGACCGGCGCGCACGCCCCGGGATGGGGCATTCGCCCGAGGGGGAGCGACCGGGACCCGCTGATATACTCCGCCGGTGCCCGACAACCCGCAGCCAGAAGGTCGGACCGTGCCTGAAACCCGCCCCAACTCCCTCGTCGTCGCCGTCGTCGGTGCCACCGGTGCCGTCGGCCGGACGATGATCCAGGTGCTCCTCGAGAAGCAGCTCCCGATCACCGAGCTGCGGCTCCTCGCATCCACGCGCAGCGCCGGCCGGACGGTCAACGTGGGCGGCCGTGACTACACGGTGGGGCTGGCGACGCCGGAGGCCTTCGAGGGGGTCGACATCGCGCTGTTCAGCGCCGGCGGCGGCACGTCGAAGGAGCTCGCGCCCGAGGCGGCGAAGCGCGGCTGCACGGTCATCGACAACTCGAGCGCATGGCGCATGGACCCGGACGTGCCGCTGGTCGTGAGCCAGGTGAACCCCGACGACCTCGCGTGGCACGAGGGGATCATCGCGAACCCCAACTGCTCCACGATGCAGCTGATGCCGCCGCTGATGGCGATCCGCGACGCCGTCGGGATCGAGCGGCTCATCGTGGACACCTACCAGTCGGTCGCGGGCACCGGTCACAAGGCGATCGTCGAGCTCGAGGAGCAGGTCAAGGCGCACGCCGACGGCCGGCCGCTCGTCGCCAGCGTCTACCCCCACCAGATCGCGTTCAACGCCCTCCCGCACATCGACTCGTTCATGGACAACGGGTACACCAAGGAGGAGTGGAAGGTCGTCACGGAGAGCCGCAAGATCCTGCACCTGCCGGACCTCCGCGTCTCGTGCACGGCCGTCCGCGTCCCGGTGTTCATCAGCCACTCGGAGGCCGTCCACGTCGAGACGAGCGCGCCGCTCACGCCGGCCGAGGCCCGGGCGCTGTTCGCGCAGACGAAGGGCCTCGTCGTCCAGGACGACCCGTCCGCGAACCTGTATCCGCTGGCCACCGAGGCCGCCGGCTCCGACGAGGTCTACGTCGGCCGCGTCCGCCAGGACCCCTCGATCGACGGCAACCGCGGGCTCGCGTTCTGGGTCGTGAGCGACAACCTGCGCAAGGGCGCGGCGTCCAATGCCGTCGAGATCGCGGAGGTGCTCGTGGAGCGCGGCTGGGTCCGCAAGGCGAGCGAGCGCCAGCCCGTGGGGGCGAGCGGGGGACGACCCGCGTGATGCGCGACGAGCGCCAGGCGGCGCTCGAGGCCATCGCGAGCGAGGTCCGGGTGTGCACGCAATGCCGGCTCCACGAGGGCCGGACGAAGGCGGTGCCGGGCGAGGGCGATCCGGACACCGAGGTCGTGTTCGTCGGCGAGGGCCCGGGCTTCAACGAGGATCGCGAGGGGCGTCCGTTCGTGGGCCGCGCCGGGGGCATGCTCGTCCGGCTCCTTGGCTCGCTCGGCTGGCGGCGCGAGGACGTGTTCATCACCAACGTCGTGAAGTGCCGGCCGCCCGACAACCGGGACCCGCAACCCGACGAGATCGCCGCCTGCGCGCCGTTCCTCCAGCGCCAGCTCGGCCGTGCTGGACCCCGCCGTGGTCGTCACGCTCGGGCGGTTCTCGATGGGGACGTTCATCCCGGGGGCCAGGATCAGCCAGGCGCACGGCACGGTCCACCCCGTGGACCCGGCGACCGGGGCTGCCGGCGCCCTCGCGTTCGCGATGTACCACCCCGCCGCCGCCCTCCGCTCGCCGGGCGTCGAGCGCGACAGCTTCGAGGACATGGCGAAGGTCCCCGCCGTCCTGCTCCGGGCCCGCGCGATGCGCGAGGACGCGACCGCCGACGGGCGCGGGAGCGCCGCATCCGACGGCGCCCGGGGACGCGACAATGGACACCACCGGGGCGCCTCCCGTCGCGGCCGAGACCACCCACGTCGAGACTGCGAGCCCCACCGACCCGGCACCGCCGGCCACATCCGCGCACGTCGCCGCCGATCCCGCGGCGGACGAGGCCTCCCAGCTGACGCTGTTCTGATGACGATCCGCTACATGGACGACACCCCTCATGCCTGACGCCAACACGCCGCTCCGCATCATCCCGCTCGGCGGGGTGGGGGAGATCGGCAAGAACATGTACGTGTTCGAGTACGGCGACGACATCGTCGTGATCGACTGCGGGCTCATGTTCCCCGACGAGGAGATGTTCGGCATCGACCTCGTCGTCCCCGACGTGACCTACCTCAAGGAGAACCGCGCGAAGGTCAAGGCGTTCCTGATCACCCACGCCCACGAGGACCACGTCGGCGGGCTGCCGTACGTGCTGCCGGAGTTCCCGGGCGTCCCCGTGTACGCGAGCACCCTGGCGCGGGGCCTGCTGGGCAACAAGATCAAGGAGCACAAGCTCCACAACAACCCGCTGATCGCGATGGAGCCCGGCGACGAGCTGCCGATCGGCCCGTTCACGGCCGTGCCGTTCCGGATCGGGCACTCGATCCCGGACGCCATGGGGATCGCCCTCCGGACGCCGGTCGGCACCGTGGTCCACACCGGCGACTTCAAGTTCGACCACACCCCGGTCGACGGGCGCCTGTCCGACTTCCACATCCTCGCCCGGCTGGGCGAGGAGGGGGTCATCTGCCTGCTGTCCGACTCCACGCGTGCCGAGAACCCGGGCTACACGCCGTCGGAGCGGATCGTCGGCGAGGCGTTCCGCGAGATCATGGAGCCGCTCGACGGCCGCGTGATCGTGGCCACCTTCGCGAGCAACATCGCCCGCCTCCAGCAGGTGCTCGACGCCGCCGCCGACATGGGCCGCAAGACCGCCGTCATCGGCCGCTCGATGGAGCAGAACTTCCGGATCGCCACCGACCTCGGCTATCTGAAGTACGAGTCCTCGAACATCGTCGGCAAGGACCGGATCAAGGACATCGCCGCGGACAAGCTGGTGATCGCCACGACCGGCGCCCAGGGCGAGCCGATGGCGGGCCTCGCCCGGATGGCGAACAACGACCACCGCTTCGTCGAGATCCAGCCCGGCGACACCGTCATCGTCTCCGCGAGCCCGATCCCGGGCAACGAGGAGTACGTCGCGCGCACGATCGACAACCTGTTCAAGGCAGGCGCGAACGTCTACTACCACACGATCAAGCGCGCCCACGTGTCGGGCCACGCGAGCCAGGAGGAGCTCAAGCTCATGCTCGGGCTCACGAAGCCGAAGCACTTCATCCCGATGCACGGCGAGTTCCGGATGCTCGTCCAGCACGGGCGCCTGGCGATCGAGACCGGCGTCTCACCCGAGAACGTGTTCATCATCGAGAACGGCACGCCGATCGAGATCTCGGCCGACGGCAGCGCGCGCCGCGGCCAGCCGGTCACGGCGGGCTACGTGTTCGTGGACGGGCTGTCCGTCGGCGAGGTCGGCGACGTCATCCTGCGTGACCGCCGGGCGCTCGCGAACGACGGCATGTTCATGATCGTCGTCCAGGTCGACAAGCAGACGGGACGGATCGTGGGCACGCCCGAGATCATCACCCGCGGCTTCGTGCACGGCCCCGAGGAGGACCGGATCATCGAGGAGGCGATCTCCCGCATGCGCCAGGCCGTCGACCAGCCGGGCGCCGACCGGATCAGCGAGATCGCGCTGCTCAAGAGCCAGATCAAGGACTCCGTGTCCCGCTTCCTGTACGAGCAGACAAAGCGTCGGCCGATGGTCTTCCCGGTCGTGGTGGAGGTCTAGCGGATGGCCCAGCGACGGCGTTCCACGTCGCGCCCCACCGGCTCCACCGCCCGTCCGCGGGCGCGGCGCTCGCGCTCGTCGAGCCGGTCCGGCGGCGGGCTGCCGAAGCCGAGCCTGTCGCTCGGGCTGTCGCCGGCCGTCGTCCGCTCGCTGGTCGGCATCGGCCTGCTCCTGCTGGGCGCGATCTCGGGCATCGCGTTCATGCTCCAGGGCGGCAACCTCACCGACTGGTGGCGGGACCTGACCGCCCCGTTCTTCGGATCCGGCCGGTTCCTGTTCCCGATCGTGCTGCTCATCGCGGGCTGGTACGTGGAGTGGGGCCCGGGCAAGGAGCCGGGGGCGCCGTGGGGACGGACGCTGCTCGGCATCGCGCTCGCGTACGCTGGCCTGCTGGGGCTGCTCCAGCTCGTCGATCTCGGCTGGGGGTTCACCGGGGGCCGGATCGGCCGGTTCCTGGTGTCCATCCTCGAGCCCAACCTCACCGGCCCTGGGGCGTTCGTCATCCTTGCCGGGGTCATGGTCACGGGCCTGCTGATCGCGTTCGACCTGCCGCTTCGCGCCCTGCTGTCACCGGCTCCCGGAGCGCGAAGGCCGCCGCCGCGACGCTCCAGGACCGCACGACGAAGCCGGCCGAGCCCGCCACCGCCGACACGAAGGGTCGTACCGGCGCGGTGACGGTCGGAGCCGGGCCCGTCCCGGCCGAAGGCGGCCGCCGCGGCCGCGCGCCGCGTGGCACCGCGCCCGAGGTCCCCGGCCAGACCGGCGTGTGGGGCGAGGGTGCCGGCCCGGGAATCCCGACCGCCGTCCCGTCGCAGTCGCCCACGTCGTCCACGTTCGCGCCCCTGCGCACTGCCGGCGAGGCCGGCGCAGCTGCCGTCGTCGGTGCGGCCGCAGGCGCGTCCAACGGGGACGCCGGCGCCGGCGGGGCGTCCGTCAAGGACCTCAAGCCCGTCGGCCGCGACCCCGAGGACGTCACCGACGCGTCGGACCTGCCGCCGACGCGGGAGCTCGTGGACTGGACGATCCCGCCGCACGACCTGCTCGACCCGGGCGAGGTCCCGACCGCGGCGATGACCGGCAACGCGGACGCGATCCACGCGCGGAACGAGGAGATCATCGTCCGCAAGCTCGCGAGCTTCGACATCGACGCCCGGATCGTCGGGCGCAACGCGGGCCCGGTCGTCACCCAGTACGAGGTCCAGCCGGCGCCGCACGTCAAGGTGAGCCGGATCGAGGCGCTCCAGGACGACCTCTCGATGGCGCTCGCCGCCCGCAGCATCCGGATCGAGGCGCCGATCCCGGGCAAGAGCGCCGTGGGCATCGAGATCCCGAACAAGGAGTTCAACATCGTCGCGCTGCGGCGGATCCTCGAAGAGGTGGACTTCAGCGCCTCCGGGTCGCGGCTCACGTTCGCGCTCGGCCGGGACGTCGCGGGCCGCGCCCAGGCGGTGGACCTGAGCAAGATGCCGCACCTGCTCATCGCCGGCGCCACGGGCTCGGGCAAGAGCGTCATGGTCAACGCGCTGATCACGAGCCTGCTGTGCAACGCGACCCCGACGGACGTCCGGATGATCCTCATGGACCTCAAGCGCGTCGAGCTCGCGGGCTACAACGGCCTGCCGCACCTGCTCGTCCCGGTGATCACCGAGCCCGAACGCGCCAAGGCCGCGCTCAAGTGGGCGGTGGGCGAGATGGAGAACCGCTACCGGCGGTTCGCCGGGGCCACCGCCCGCAACATCAAGGCGTTCAACGAGTCGCGGGTGGACCCGGCGGACCGCCTGCCGTACATCGTGATCGTCATCGACGAGCTCGCGGACCTCATGATGCGCGAGGGCAAGAACGTCGAGGACCCGATCGTCCGGCTCGCCCAGAAGGCGCGCGCGACCGGCATCCACATGGTGCTCGCCACGCAGCGGCCGTCGGTCAACGTCGTCACCGGCCTGATCAAGGCCAACTTCCCGAGCCGGATCGCGTTCGCGATGGCGTCCCAGATCGACAGCCGCACGATCCTCGACTCGCCGGGCGCCGAGGACCTCATCGGCCGCGGCGACATGCTCTACCAGCCCTCCGACCTGCCGCGCCCGATGCGTCTCCAGGGCGTGTTCGTGTCCGATCCCGAGATCGCCCGGGTCACGAGCACTGGCGCAACCAGATCGACGACCCGCGCTACGACATGTCGATCATCACGTCCGACGAGGAATCGACCGGATCGGTCGACGATCTCGCCGACGAGGAGGCCGACCGCCTGCTGCCGGATGCCGTCGACGTCATCCGGGAGTACGATCGCGCTTCAGCGTCGCTCCTCCAGCGGCGCCTCAAGATCGGCTACGCCCGGGCGGCACGGATCGTCGACCAGCTCGAGGCGCGGGGGTACGTCGGTGCGTTCGACGGCTCGAACGCCCGGGTGGTGCTGCGGCGGGACGACGGGCCTGCCCCGGAAGAGGACGAGGACATCGGATGACGACGCGGGACGAGGCGCGACGAGGCGCGTCGACGTGCGCGGCGACGCACGCGACGCCGACCGCGGCTTCGCGACGGACCAGGGGCCGTCGCTGCCGGAGCGTCTCCACGACGCCCGCGAGCGGAAGGGCGTGGACCTCTACCGCGCCGAGCGCGACACGAAGATCCGGGCCCGCTACCTCGCCGCCCTCGAGCGGGTGACTACGCCGAGCTCCCGGGCGCCGTCTACACCAAGGGCTTCCTGCGCAACTACGCCCTCTACCTCGGCCTCGATCCGGAGGACGTGATCCGGCAGTGGAAGCGCGAGCGCGGCGACACGTACGTCCCGGCCGAGCCCGTGCTCGCGGTCCCGCGCCCGATCGAGTCGCCGCGCCAGGGCCTGACGTTCTCGCCGATCATCGTGGTCGCGGCGCTGCTCACGGTGCTCATCAGCGTGTTCGCCGTCTACATCGGCGTCCAGCTCGTCCGCTTCGCCAAGCCGCCGACGATCGCCGTCACCAAGCCCGCCACGGCGGTCATGGAGGTGAGCGAGGACACCACGACGTACACCCTCAAGGGGACGTCGATCGCCGGCGCGACGATCACGATCGCCGAGGCCGGGCGCGACCAGCCGTACCGGGTGTCCGCGGACGCCAACGGCCGCTGGACGTCCGAGGTCGAGCTCCGGCGGGGTCGCAACCAGTTCGACAGTCAGCGCCGCTGGACCCGGAGACGGGCAAGCCGTCCGAGACCACGGCGAAGGTGTTCATCACCGTGCCGTTCCTCGTCATCGAGGCGCCGACGCTCAACGTCGACTCGCCGGCCGAGGGCGCCCAGTTCGAGAACGGCGCGATCCCGGTCAAGGGCACGACGACGAACGCGAAGACCGTCGCCGTCTCGGCCCTGCTCACCGGGCCGGCGGACGGCCAGCCGGCGTGCGCCGAGCGTCGAGCCGGGCGCGAAGCCCGTGACCGTCGGCCCCAGGACCGTCGAGGTGGCCTCGGACGGCACCTTCGAGACGCCCCTCGACCTGTCCACCGGCAAGTGGCAGATCACCGTGACCGCCACGTCGGCGGAGGGCAAGGCCGTCACCCTCACCCGCAACGTCGCGATCGTCTACAAGGGCGTGAACCTGGTCGTCGAGATCAAGGGCGGCCGGGCGTGGCTCAAGGTCTGGGTCGACGGCAAGGTGTCCAAGGTGACGGGCACGGCGGGCCGGGTCTACAGCTCGGGCAAGACCCTGACCTTCACGGCGAAGAAGTCGGTCGAGGTCCGGACCGGCAACTCGAGCGCCACGTACTTCACGCTCAACGGCAAGGACCTCGGTCGGATGTCGAGCAAGGGCAACCCGGAGACCTGGCTGTTCGCGCCCCCCGACGACCCGGTCAAGACCAGCCGCAACTGACGTGGCGGACCCGCTCGTCGAGCTCGCCGAGCGCCTCCAGGCCCGGTGCACGGGTCTCGGGCTGACCCTCGCCACCGCCGAATCGTGCACGGGCGGCCTCGTCGTCCACACCCTGACCGAGGTGCCGGGCTCGTCGGCGTACGTGCGTGGCGGCATCGTCGCCTACGCCGACGAGGTCAAGCACGCGCAGCTGGGCGTGCCCGAGGACGTCCTCGCCGCCCACGGGGCCGTGTCGGCACAGGTCGCCCTGGCGATGGCCGAGGGCGTGCGGGAGCGGCTGGAGACCGACCTCGGCGTCGCCGTGACCGGCGTCGCGGGTCCGGGCGGCGGGCACGGAGGCGAAGCCGGTCGGCCTCGCGTACGTCGCGGTCGTCGGGTTGGGAACGCCCGTCGTCCGGCGCTTCCACTGGGACGGCGACCGCTCCGCGAACAAGCGCGCCAGCGCGGCCGCCGCGATCGAGCTCCTGCTCGCCCAGGTCGAGGCGGCGCCGCGGGCCGGCACGGCATGAGCGTCCGCGGCGCCGCCGCGATCGGCGCCGGGCTTGCACCCGCCCGCGAGGCGAGGCCGATCCGGGAGGGCGAGCGGATCCACGTCGTGGGTGCCGCCGGCGCCGGGCGCGTCCGCGGCCGCGCTGCTCGGGGCCTGGGCCGGGGCGGCCGTCGACGGCTGCGACCCGGGCGGCCCGAGCCAGTACACGCCGGCGCTCGAGGCGGCGGGCATCCCCGTCGCGGACCACCACGACGCCGCGCACGTCACGCGGCCCGACGCGCCCGAGCGGCTCGCGGTCACGAAGGCGCTCACGGCGATCGACCCGGACAACGCGGAGCTCGCGGCCGCGCGCGCGGCCGGGCATCCCGCTCGAGCCCTGGCAGCAGGTGGTGGCGGATGCCGCGGCCGGGCGGACGCTGGTCGCCGTCGCGGGGACGCACGGCAAGAGCACCTCGTCCGGCTGGCTCGTCGGGGTCCTGGCGGCCGGCGGGATGGATCCGGGCGCCTTCGTCGGCGCGCTGCTGCCCGCGACGCTGACCGGCATCGGCGTGCCCGCGACCGCGCGCCGTGGATCGGGCTCGCCCGGGTCGCCGTTCGTCGTCGAGGCGGACGAGTACGCGGGCAACTTCGACCCGTACCGGCCGGCGGTCGCCGTCGTCACCTCGGCGGAGTGGGACCATCCCGACGTGTTCGCGGACCGGGAGGCGGTGATCGCCGCGTTCGAGGCGTGGATCCGGCGGGCCGCCGGCGCATCCGGACCCGGCGGACCGGGGTCGCCGCCCGTGCTCGTCGCCAACGTCGCCGACGACGGCGTCGCGGCGCTGGCCGACCGTCTCGGTGACTGGCCCGGCCGGATCGTCGCCACCGCGCTCGTGGATACCGCGCCCCAGCGCATGGGCGGGTACGCGAAGGGGATCGGCGGGCGGTTCCGCACGGCGGCCGGACCGGCGCAGGCGCTGCTCGGCAGGATCGTCGCGGCCGAGCGGGACGCCACGGTGCTCGAGATCCACGGTCTCGACGCCCTCGCCGGACCGGTCGTCGTGCGCCTGGCCACGGCGGGCCGTCACAACGCCGCCAACGCCCTGGGGGTGGCGGGCGCGGCCGCGGCCGTCGGGCTGGACCCCGGCGCGATCGTCGCCGGGCTCGCGGGGTTCACTGGCGTCGGCCGGCGTCTCGAGCGCAAGGGCGAGGCGCGGGGCGTCGTCGTGTACGACGACTACGGCCATCACCCCACCGCGATCCGCGAGACG
Source organism: uncultured Chloroflexia bacterium (assembly GCA_963715245.1). GTDB lineage: Bacteria > Chloroflexota > Limnocylindria > Limnocylindrales > CSP1-4 > CAIXZV01. The sequence goes on along the minus strand of CAVQRM010000006.1, from coordinate 430,834 downwards.
CTGGTCGCCGTCCGCCAGCGCGAGCCGGGCCGCCGCGTGTGGGCCGTCTACGAACCGCTGACCTTCCACCGCACCGCGGCCCTGCTCGACGCGTTCGCCGAGGTGCTCGCCGCGGCCGACGCGGTGGCCATCGCCGACATCTGGGCGGGCCGGGACCCGGACACCACGATCGCGTCCGCGCTGGGGCTCGCGGACGCCGTTGCGCGGCACGCGCCCGGACATCCCGGTCGCCGCCCCGGGCTCCGTGGAGGCGACCGCGCGCTGGCTCGCGGGCGAGGTCCGCGCCGGCGACGCGGTCCTCGTGATGGGCGGCGGGCCGGTCGTACCGGATCGGGGAGCTGCTGCTGGAGCACCTGGAGGCCGGATGACGCTCACGTACGCCCTCGCCCACGACCTGCTCGAGGCCTACTGCCGGACGCGGATGACCTACGACGGCGACGGGTTCACGGACCTGTTCGCCGAGACGGCGGAGCTCTCGCTCGACCCGTTCTCGCCGCCGCTCGCCGGGCACAACGCGCTGCGGGCATACTTGCTGGACGCAGCCGAGTCCGAGCGCTACTACGACCTGGCGATCGAACGCCACTGGGTCGCGGGCGACACGGCACTGGCCGCGTGGCACGCCAGCTGGAACAGGATCGCCGACGACGTGAAGGTCCGGCAGGCAGGGTTCCTCTCCGCCGAGGTGGGGGAGGACGGGCGCATCGTGCGCCTGAAGCTGTGGACGGTGACCCGCGAGCACCTCGCGGGCCGGGAAGGAGCGTGACGTGGCGGGCGAAGTCTCGTTCGACGTCGTCTCGGACTTCGACGAGCAGGAGCTCCGCAATGCGCTGGACCAGGTCCGGCGCGAGGTCCAGCAGCGCTACGACTTCAAGGGCGCGCACGTGGACCTCGTCCAGGAGAAGGACAGGATCGTCCTCGTGACGGACTACGGACATGCGGGCGAAGGCGGTCCGGGACCTCATCGAATCCAAGGCGATCCGGCGCAACCTGTCGCTCAAGATCTTCGAGTGGGGCGACGTGGTGCCGGCCGGCGGCAACAAGGTCCGCCAGGAGATCGGCCTGCAGCGCGGCCTGCCCGAGGATCTCGGCCGGAAGCTCGTCAAGCAGATCCGCGAGGAGTTTCCCAAGGTCCAGCCGCGGATCCAGGGCGACGCGATCCGCGTGGCGGGCAAGAGCAAGGACGAGCTCCAGCGGGTCATCGGCGGCTCCGCGAGCGCGACGAGGTCGTCCCGCTCCAGTTCGAGAACTACCAGGTAGCCGCCGATGCCCGGATCAGGTCGTAGTGCGCGAATCCTCATGGCGATCGTCGCCTTCGTCGTCATCGCGGGGCTGCTCGCGACGACGGTGGCCGCGCCCGCCGTGGGAAGCTAGCCTCCACTCCAGCCCGCACCGTCATCCATCCCGCACACCCCGGCCGCGGACGGACCGCCGTCCTCGCCGGCGCCAGGAGGTCGCGATGCAGACCCACCCCGACGAGCCGATCGAGACCGTCGACGGCGATCCCGGCGTAGCCGAGCCCGCCGCCGAGGCACCCGAGCCCGCCGCCGAGGCACCCGAGCCCGCCGCCGAGGCCCGAGCCCGCCGCCGAGGCGCCCGAGCCCGCCCGAGCCCGAGCCCGCCCCCGAGGAGCTGCCCGACGTCCCGAGCCCGCGGCGGACCACGGCGAGGATTCCGAGGCCGAGGACGCCGCCCACTCGCCGCTCGAGTCGCGCGCCGGCACCCGACGCGCGGCCGGCGGATCCGTCGACCGTCGCCGAGCTCGTCGCCGCCACGCTCCGGGCCGCGGGCGTCCGCCTCGCGTTCACCGTGCCCGGGGAGAGCTTCCTCCCGGTGCTCGACGCGCTCACGGCGGCGGGCATCCGCATCGTCGCCACCCGGCACGAGGGGGCGGCCGCGTTCGCCGCCGAGGCCTACGGGCAGCTCACGGGCCGGCCTGCGGTGTGCCTCGGGACCCGCATCGTGGGCGCCGCGAACCTCGCCATCGGGATCCACACCGCGACCGCCGACTCGACGCCGATGTTCGTCCTCGTCGGCCAGGTCGACCGCGGCCTGCGCGGTCGCGAGGCGTTCCAGGAGGTGGACCTCGTCCACACGATCGGCGGGCTCGCGAAGTGGGCGGGCGAGATCGACGATCCGGCCACGGCCGCGTCGACGCTCGAAGCCGCCGTCCGGGCAACGGTCGAGGGCCGCCCCGGCCCCGCCGTCATCAGCCTCCCCGAGGACGTCCTCGACCTTCCCATCCCGGAGGGCACGCACGCCCCCGTCGTGCGGGCACACCCGGAGACGCCGAACCCGGCGGACGTCCGTGCCGTGCTGCACTTCCTCGCCGCAGCCGAGCGCCCGGTGATCCTCGCAGGTGCGGGCGTGCTGCGGGCGCGCTGCTCGAACGACCTCGTCCGGTTCGCTGAGCTGCTCCACGTGCCGGTGATCGCCGCGTGGCGCCGGGGCGACGTCATCCCCAACGACCACCCCCTGTACCTGGGGATGGCAGGCTTCGGCAGCCCCGCCGTGGTGCGCGAGCGCCTCGCGGCCGCGGACGCGCTGCTCGTGGTCGGGAGCCGCCTCAACGAGCCGACGACCTTCGAGTACCGGATCCCGGCGATGGGCCAGCGCTGGATGCACGTGGACCTCGAGCCGCGGACGAGCGCCGTCGGCTTCGCGGACGCGCCGGTCCGCGCGATCCGCGCGGACGCGCGGGCCTTCCTGCGGGCGGGCGTCGCGCGACTCAAGGAGGCGGTGCTCGTGGCAGAGCCCGTTGCCGCCCGCGACCGCAACAACGAGGCCGATCGGGCCGCGTGGGAGGCGGCGACGACCGTCGACGCGGGGTCGTGGGACGGGCCGGGCGTGCACCCCGGCCGCGTCATCGCCGAGCTGCGCCGCCTGCTCCCCGACGACGCGATCATCACGACCGACGCCGGCGCCTTCGGGGGCTGGGCCGCCCGCGGCTTCCGGTTCCGGCGGCCGGGGACGTTCCTCGGCCCCACGTCTGGGGCGATGGGCTACGGCTTCCCGGCGGCCCTCGCCGCGGCGCTCGTCCACCGCGAGCGGCGCGTCGTCGCGCTCGTGGGCGACGGCGGGATGGGGATGACGCTCGCCGAGGTCGAGACCGCGGTGCGCGAGGGCGCGCACGTCGTCGCGATCGTGTTCGACAACGAGCGCTACGGCATGATCCGCGATCACCAGGACCTTGCCGGGAGCCCCGCGTCACCCGGCACCGACCTCGGTCCGGTGGACTTCGCGGCGGCTGCTCGGGCGTGCGGTGCGCGCGGCGTCCGCGTCGACACCGACGCCGCGTTCGAGGGTGCCCTTCGGACGGCGCTTGCCGCGTCGGGGCCCACGGTCATCCAGCTCGTGCTGGACCGCGGCTGGGTCTCGGTCGACAAGCCCGCGACCGCCTGAGCGGGCGTGGCCCGCCCGACGCTCCACCTCGTCCCCGAGGCGACCTGGGACGCCCGTGATCCGGGCACGCCCTACACGCCGGCCGCGCTACGCCGCGGACGGCTTCATCCACTGCACCGACGGCGACGTCGAGATGCTGCGCACCGCCAACCGGTTCTACCGCGACGACCCGCAGCCGTTCCTCGTCCTGACGATCGACCTCGAGCGGACCGGCAGCCCCTGGCGGTTCGACGAGCCGGGCAGACCCTACCCGCACATCTACGGCCCGGTGGCCCCCGGGGCCGTGATGGGCGTCCGGCGCTTCGTCCGGGACGCGGACGGCACTTTCACCGGGATCGCGGACCGCTGATCACGGGCCGCAGGCGGTCGGGAGGTCGGTCAGCCAGCCCGGAATCCCGCTTGTGCGCTGCCGGTCAGCAGCCTAGGCTGGGGCCGAGCGGTGAGAGAGGCTCTGACCTCCCTGTTGGGCATCGCGACGGTGTCCCAATGAGGTCTGCCCCATGCGGCGTCCCCTGCTCCTCGCCATCGGTCTGGTGGCTCTCGCATCTCAGCCGGTTCTTGCCGGATCGCCCGGTGGTGCGTGCGGCGCGGCGTTCACCTCCGCGAACCTCGCCCAGATCCGGGAGGTCCGTTCGGCGTTTCCGGAGGGTCTCTTTGCTGCCGTCGACAGCAACCTCGACGGTGTGATCTGCTACATGGAGCTCAAGGCTCCCGACAGCCCGAGCCCGAACTCCGGCCATCTGAACCTGGTCGACGACAACGTCCCGGTGCACTGAGACCCGGCATTCCCGAAGGCCCGTCCTGCGAGGGGCGGGCCTTCTGCTACCACGCCTGACCTGCTCGAGGTCCAGGGAATCCTGCGCCCACGCCTGCACCCGCGGTTCGCCTACCGTGGCTGATTGTGGCTCCGCCGAGTCGTCTTCCGCGCGTGCCCCTGATCTCGGGTAGCCTTCCTGCCGATCGAGTCCGTGATCTGCTTGAACACCTTGCCCTGACCCGGGCGCATCAGATCGCGACTCTCGGCGTCGAGGTCCCGATTGCGACGCTTCACGCGGGCCTGCTCGCGTGGATCCAGCTCGTCGTCCATCGCGGGGAATCGTCACGCCATCCGCATCTTGACGTCAACACCCTGCCACCCCGTACTCATGCGGACCACCCCGTACCGACGGGCCATGTTCGCGGCGGCGGCCGGCGGTGACGATAGGCACCACGCCTGCGTCGCGCCGGCGTGGAAGCCTGGAGGAACCCGATCATGCGACCGATCCGCACATCCGCCATCGCGGTCGTGCTGGCCCTTGTCGTCGTGGCGTGCGGCGATTCCGTCCCGAGCGCCGTCCCGGTCGCCGGATCGCCCGTCCCTGCCTCGAGCCCGGTTGCCGAGCAGGCCGCCCCGACGAGCACGCCCACGCCGCCGACCCCGTCGCCCACGCCCGTGCCGGTCGATGTCGTCGCCGTCTCCGACGCGGTGCTGGCCGCCACGAGCTTCACCGCGGACGTGAAGATGTCCGGCACCGGCACGCTCGGCAAGGTCAAGTCGAAGGTCACCGGCACCCTCGCGATCGAGGGCCGCGCCACCCACATGGTCCGGACCACGACCACGGGCAAGACGAAGGTCAAGGTCGAGACGATCACCGCCAACAGCACCCGGTACACGAAGCAGAAGGGTGTCTGGGTCGAGACCGGCACGTCGGACAACAGCGAGCTCATCGCCCGCCTGCGGATGACGACGAGCATGACCGACCTGGGGGTCGAGACGAAGGACGGCCAGGAGCTCCATCACCTGCAGGCCACGCTGCCCGGGATCCCGGGCGAGCTGTCGGTGAGCGGGAGCGCGACGGACGCCACGGCGACCCTGGACGCGTGGTTCACCGAGGCGGGCACGCCGGTCGTCATGACCGTGACCGCCACCTGGACGCAGGAGGTGAAGGACAAGCCGGTCAAGGGCGAGAAGTCGATGACGTTCACGTTCTCGAACGTGGGCGGCGACATCACGGTGGCCGCGCCGGAGATGGTCTGGGCCTTCCACACCTCGAAGCGCTACGGGTACCGGATGGCCTGTCCGGTGGAGTGGACCTACACCAAGGGGACCACCAAGTACTCCGACTCCTGTGTCGGCTCGAACGAGGCCGTCTACTCGTCGCGCGCGCGCCAGACCAACACGACGCTCTCGTTCCTGACCCCCCGGATCGCCGGGCAGCTCAAGAGCGCGGGGTTCGCCAAGGTCAAGGTCACGTCGACCAAGAAGACGAAGCTCGACGGGGTCCCGGCACGGAAGATCGAGTTCACGGCCACCGTCAGCGGTGACAAGGTGTGGGGCCAGGGCGTCTACGCCATCAAGGGCGCCTGGTGGTACTTCATCGTGTGGGAGGACTTCGAGAAGACGACGTCGGCCGACCGCGCGCTGTTCAAGCAGTTCCTCGGCACCTTCGACTTCAAGTAGGGCTCGCGACACCGGCCGGGCAGGCGGCGACCTACTCGAGCGCGACGAGGAACACGAACGAGGCCGTCGCCGAGTCCACGTAGGCGACGAACGCATCGGTGAGGTCTACGGCGTCGTCCATCGACGCGCCAAGCGTGAACGTGGCCGTCGTGCCGGACGAGAGCAGCGCCGGCAGCGAAGGGTCCGCGACCAACGGGATCTCCTCGCCCTCGGCCGTGAGGATCTCCCAGGCGAACGGGTCGATCGGCCAGTCTGCCATTGCCGAGTAGGTCACCTCGAGCGTCACCTTCCGCTGCCCGTCCGTGGCGGTGACAGCCCACCGGGCGACGGCCGTCGTCCCGACCTCGGACCCATCGACGGTGATCGGGACCGCCTCGCCGCGCTCCACGAGCTGCGGCTCGCCGCCGATGCCGGGGTCCTCCGTCTCGCCCGGGTCCAGCGACTCTTCGCCGCCGGACGGCACGGGAACGCCCGAGGGACCGGGCTGGAAGGGGGCGTTCGTCGGCAGCGGCGCCCGTCCACCCTGGGTCGCCGGGAGGACTGCGGTAGCGAGCAGGAGCGTGCCGATGATCACGGCGACGGCCGCGACCGCCAGCCACGACGCCCGACCGGGTCCGGCCGCACGGCCGTCCGTCCCGCCTGCGCTGCCCGCGGCCGGACGGACCAGCATCGCCGCGACGAACGTCGTCAGCGGCACGGCGGCGACGATCCCGATGCTGCCGGCAAGCGTCCGGACGACCTCGGTCGCGATCGCCTCGTTGTTGTACACGAGCTCGGGTGGCGCCTGGGCGACCAGCAGGACGACGAGCAGCGGGAGGCTCGCGCCGACGTACGCGAGGAACAGCGTGTTGACCGTCGCGCCGATGTGCGACCGCCCGATCCCGAGCGCGCTCGAGAACAATGGCCGGCCGCGCAGCGAGCCGCGCTCCGCCAGCTCGTCCACGACGACGGCCTGGGTCACCGTGACGTCGTCGAGCACGCCGACCGCGCCGAGGATGATCGCGGCGAGGAGGATCCCGCGCAGGTCCAGCCCCGCGCCGCCCTGTGTCTGGAGGAACGCGAGGTCGGAGCCCGCCGAGTAGGTGAAGCCTGCCGCGGCCGTCGCCGCGGCGGCGAGCAGGCCGGTCACCGCGAGCGCGCCCGTCGTCCCCAGGATCGCGGCAAGGCTCGACCGCGACCAGCCCTCGGTGAGGAGCACCGTCGCCGCGGTGATCGCGGAGGCCCCGACGACCGCCATCGGCAGCGGGGGAACGCCCTGCAGGATCAGCGGCAGGATGACCTTGAGGATCACCGCGATCGTGAGCCCGAGCGCCACGAGCGCCCGGACGCCGCGCCAGCCGCCGACGACGACGACTGCGATCGCGAACAGGGCGAGCAGGACCTGGAGGGTCTCGACGCGCCAGCGGTCCGCGACGGCGACGTACGGCTCGGTCGAGGTGCCGCTCTGGGTGATGACCAGGACGACCTCGTCCCCGGGCTTGTACTCCGCGGCGACCTGGGAGCCGCCCGGGCCCTCGAGGTACGCGTCCAGGACCTCGCCGGCACGGTCGCCCTCGAGGATCTCGACGCGCGCGGTTGGGACGGGTGGGCGACCCGTCTCCGCGCCGTCCGGATCGGCGGGGATGATCTCGAGGATGACGCCGTGATACGCCTCGACCGGCGTCGAGGTGTCCGTCGGGGGCGGGACGAGGTCGGGAAGCAGCAGGATGACGAGGGTGAGGAGGACGCCGCCCAGCACCGCCGGGAGCTGGCCTCGTGCCCTGCGTACGACCGTCATGGCAGCCCAGCGTACCGGGCCGGGGGCTACGCCGGTGGCAGGCCCTGCGGCCGGGACACGCCGCGTGCCCCGATCAGCCGCGCGTCGCGGTCACCGAGAACGACAGCGGGACGCGGCCACGCTCCTCGGGACGGACGTCCCGGTGTCCCTGCCACCAGTCGACCGGATGCTCCGTGACGCGCTCCAGGCGCAGGCCCGCACCGAGCAGGGCCGTCACGATCTCGCCCAGCGTCCACGCCCTCGCGAACTTCCACGCCTGGTCGTCCTCCGCCACGGACAGCCGGTCGATGTACTCGGGCGCCCAGCCCCGGGATGCCTCGGGGCCGCCGAAGTAGTCGTAGTCGGTGAGCATCCAGTGGCCGTCCTCGTCGGCGTCGAACAGCCACTCGGCGGGATGGCCGTCGAAGATCACGAGCCGGCCCGCCGGGGCGAGCAGGCGTCGGAGGACGGCGGCCCACCGGTCGAGGTCCTGGAGCCAGATGATCGCGCCGCGTCCCGTGTACAGGAGGTCGGCGGTGCCGTCGAGCTCGTGCGGCACGTCGAGGACATCCGCGAGCACCCAGCGGGCCGGCGCCCCGGTCGCCGCGGTCAGCCGCTCCGCGAGCTCGAGCATGCGCGGGCTGAAGTCGACGCCGACAACCTCCTCCGCGCCGAGATTCCACAGCGACAGGGTGTCGCGCCCACCCGCGCACTGGAGGTGGATCGCCCGGCGGCATCGTCCCCGGAGGTCGCCGATCAGGTCCTGCTCGACGGGGTAGAGGTTGGACCCTCCCGCGCGGATCAGGGCCACGGCCTCGTCGAACCATCCCTCGTACCGCTCCGCGGCCTCGTCCCACGCGGCGCGGTTGGCGGCGTGCATCGCGCCCACGTCCGCGGCCTCCTCGGGCGTCGCCGCACGGACGTTCGGGGTCTCGCCGGTGGGGTCGGGCGCGGGTTGCATCGTTGCCCGAGTCTACGGGACGAACGAAGGCCGTCGTCCCACGGACGACGGCCGGATGATCGCGAAGGGCCGGGCGCAGACACCGGCCCCGTCCGTCAGGCGGTCCGGCGGCTCACGCCCCGGCCCGCCGGCATCTGCCGGCGCGTGCGTCGCTTGAGATGTTCCCCGCACGGGGTTGGGTCGCCGTGTTCGAAGCGCCGCGCGATGCGTCTTCGCTCGCGGCGAACTGGCGAGCGTGCTGCCAGCGCCGTTGCGAGCTCAGCCTAGAGGCCGTCTGCATCGCCAAGTCCGACACCTCCCGGGACACCTCCGTGCGAAGGAGGGGAGTGATGGGCTCATTATCACCCCCGGGGCAACCCCCCTTGTGGACAACCTCGGATGCCGGTTTGGCGGGCCGATCCGCTACTGCAGCGCGAGCTTCACCCGGGTGCCGTTCGATCCACCGTTGGCGTCCGTGGCCCGCACCGTCAGGCTCAGGGTCCCGGGCTGGGCCGTCGTCTTGGGCGTGATCTTCGCCGTCCAGGTCGAGCCGCTGACCTTGGTCATCGTGATCTTGCGCGTCGCCAGGCCGGGCTCGGCCACGCTCACGTACGGGGTCGTGGACAGCGGCTCAACGGTCTGGGCGGTGATCGTGAAGCTCTTGCCCCGCACGGCCGTGGTGACGGACGTCGTGATCTTCCAGGCGTCGGCGAGGACGGTGGCGGCCTGCGACGAGGACTGCGTCCCGTTGGTCGCCGTGACCGCGATGCGGTAGCGGCCGCGCGGTGCCCAGGAGCCATCGGGAAGCTTGCCGTTCCAGGTCCAGGACGCCGCGCCCGCGGGCAGCGATCTCTCGGTGTACGCGGTCCGGACGACGTCACCGGCGCTGTTGCGAACCTCGACGGTGACGAGCGCCGGCGAGAGGAGCGTCCAGGTCGCCTTCGTCTTCGCCGCGAGGGCGTCCCCATCCTGCGGGTAGAACAGGGTCGGCGTCCGGGCGAGCTTGGACAGGGCGCCGTACACGTCGACGGCCGTGGCGGCGGGCTCGCCCGTGTTGCCCGCCGGGTCGCGTCCGGTGAGCGTCAGGGCGTAGGTCCCGTCCGGCGCCGGCTTCCCGGCCGTCGTCCGCCCATCCCACGTGAGCGATCGATCCCCGCCGTCGACCGTCGTCGTGAGCGTCCGCACGACCGAGCCCTCAGCCGTGGTGACGACGCCGGTCACGGTTGCCCGCTCGGAGACGGAGAAGGGGATCGAGACGGTCTCGGTCGTGCCGTCGCCGTTGGGGGTGACGGTCCGGGCAGGCCCGTCGGAGTCCGGGAACTCGATCGACGGGGCGACGGTGTCGATGACGAACTCGACCTTCGTGCTCGACCTGTTGCCCGCGTTGTCGCGGGTCGCGAAGGTGACGACGTGGGCACCCTCGCCCTCGACGACGACCGAGGTTGTCGTCAGGGCCTCGCCCTCGGCGCCGTCGACGGCCACCCGTCGAGCGGCCACGCCGGAGGTCGCGTCGGTGAAGGTCGGGGTCACGGTGACCGGCCCTCGCCAGGTCCCGGACGCGTCGCCCTTCGTGCCGGACAGGGCCACCTTGATCACCGGCGGCTCGGTGTCGATCTTGAACGTCATCGACTTCCAGCTCTCGCGGACGCCGGCCTTGTCGATCGCGCGGTACTCGAACGTGCGCGTCCCGTTGGCCGACAGCGTCGCGACGTCGGCGTAGGTACGCACGGTGCCGCCGTTGACCCGCCAGCTGATCGACTTGACCCCGGACAGCGCGTCCTTGGCGGTCAGCGTCACCTTCACCGGCGAGACGATCCAGCCGTCGGTTCCCGCGGTCGACGCGGGGACGGCCTTCGTGACGGGCGGGGTGCCGTCGACGGTGAACGAACCGGTCCGGTGTGCCGTCGTGTTGCCCCACGCGTCGCGGCCGCGCAGCGCCCAGGTGTAGGCACCGTCGGCGACGCGTGCGCCGCTGCTCGTGCGGAGGTCCCACGCGAAGCGCGTGATGTCGCCGGTCATGCTCCCGGACTTGACGACCGTCCCGGCCGCGTTCTTCACGACGTAGTTGGCGGTGACGGACTCCGAGAAGCGCGGCGCGACGACCCAGTCGTCGCTGACGTTGTCGTCGTTGGGGGACAGCCAGGACGGGCTCTCGTCGAACGACCAGAACACCGTCGCCGCGCTGTCGCGCGGCGCGAGCGAGCTGGCGCGGACCCATCCTGCCGTCGTGGCGCCGAGGACCGTCGCCTTGAAGATCCGCGTCCCGTCCGCGGCGGGCGTTGCCTCCTCGGACAGCCGGACCCTGGTCGCGGTGGCGAGCACCTTGGCGCTCGTCGTGTCGGGGTCGGCGGCGGCCTCGGCACTGCCGAACAGCGGGGCGCCCGCGGCGGCGGTCACCTCGGCGGCACCGGGCACGACGAACTCGCCGGGATGGGTGCCGGTGCTCGAGGGCCGCTTGCCCGTGACCTTGGACGCGGTGAGCGACAGGTCGCCGATGACCGATCGGTAGAAGCCGGACGGCGTCGACTTGTCCGGGTCCATCTGGAACGAGACGCCGGGCGTCCGCTGCGATGCGAACGGGCCACGGAGGTTGCCTTTCCAGGTGGGGGCGCTGCGGAAGATGGTGTCCATCGACCGGTTGGTGGTGAACAGCTGCCGGATGTAGTTGACGTTGGGATGCGACGGGTGGCCCTCGGCGAACACGGCCCGCGCGCCGGCGCCGATGAACCCCGCGCCGTAGTTGTCCACACGCTCACGCGCCTGGGTGTACGTGCCCTCCGAGAGCCCGGGCTCGGTGTTGCCCGAGGCGTAGCACAGGTGGTAGAGGAGGACGACCGCGTTGGGCGCGAAGCGGATGCTGCTCTTGATGTAATCCTCGCCGTAGTACACGGTCTTCGAGCCGTCGGCACCCGTGGAGGGATCGAGGCCGAGCCCGTTCTTCGTCTGCGTCTGGAACGGGGCGTAGATGCTCGGCCAGCCGTTGCCGTGCCCGAGGTACACGAACACGCTCGCGCCCTGGGCCGCCGCCTTGACCTTGGACCACGTCGCGTTGGGCGTGAACAGCTTGACGACGTTGCTCGTGTAGCGCTTCGCCTCCGTCACGATGGCGTTGGCGTCTTCCTTGTAGTGCGCGTTGAGGCTCCCGACGGGCCCGACGACGACCACCACCTTGGCGCTCGAGGCGGCCTGGACCGGGGTCGGGGGGACGGCAAGGGCGACGAGGACCGCGGCGATGAGGGCGAAGACGGCGCGCTGCAACAGGTGGGCTCCTGACCGGGGCGTCGGGTAGGGCTCGGTATGTGCCGATCCTCACCCCCGGCGCGGCGCCGGAACAGGGCTGGAAGGTCCCAGACCACCCGGTCCCATCGTCCGGGCCCCGTGGGACCGTCGCGGCCGCGTCCCTGCCCGTGGGTCGCGTGCGCCCGCGCGTAGCAGGCCGCTGCAGGATGCCGGTCAGCCGCCCGCCATCGCCGGGAGCAGCAGGAGCGTGTCGCGCTCGGTGACGGGCGTGTCGAGGACCTGGAGGTGCCGCACGTCGGTCTCGTTCACGAACACGTTCACGAAGCGGTTGATGTCGCCCGCGTCGTCGAGCAGTCGCGGCCCGAGATCCGGGTACTGCGCCACGAGCGCGCCGAGCACCTCGCCCACGGTCCCGCCCGGGACGTCGAGGAGCTTCTGTCCGCCGGCCGAGGGCCGGAGCACGGGCGGGATGCGGACCTGGCTCATGAGGACAGCCATCCTTCGAAAGCGCTGAAGCGCGGGGGGAGCACGGGCGCGAGGCCGGGCCGGCCGGGCGCCGCGGCCTGGGTGTCGACGCCGAACCGGACGGCGTCGGGGGTCTTGAGGCCGTTGCCGGTGAGCAGCGCGACAACCTCGTCCCCGTCGCGGATCACGCCCCGCCGGCGGGCGGCCTCGACCGCGCCCAGGGTCACTCCGCCTGCCGTCTCCGTGTACACGCCCTCCAGCGTGGCGGCGCGGCGGATCGCCTCGGCGGTGCTCGCATCCTCGATCGACTCGACCGAGCCGCCGGTCGCGCGGATGAGCTCGAGTGCGTAGCCGCCGTCCGCGGGGTTGCCGATGGCGAGCGAGCGGACGATCGTGTCCGGCGTCTTGACCGGGTCGACGCGCGTGGCACCGGTGCTGAACGCCGTGGCGACCGGCGCGCAGCCGGCGGCCTGGCCGCCCACGAACCGCACCTCCCGGGGCGCGACCCAGCCGAGCGTCACGAGCTCCCCGAATGCCCGGGCGAGCTTCACGAGCATTGCGCCGGAGGCGATCGGGGCGACGACCACGTCCGGCAGCCGCCAGCCGAGCGACTCCGCGATCTCGTACGCGAGCGTCTTGCTGCCCTCGGCGTAGAACGGGCGGAGGTTGACGTTGACGAGGCCCCAGCCGAGCTCGTCGGCGACCTCGAGGCAGACCCGGTTGACGTCGTCGTACGTGCCGTCGAGCGGGACGACGGTCGCGCCGTACGCCAGCGCGTGGTCGATCTTCGCGGGCTCCAGGTCCGCGGGGACGAACACGTAGGCGGGGAGGCCGATCGCGGCCGCCGCCGCTGCCGTCGCGCCCGCGAGGTTGCCGGTGCTCGCACAGGCGAGCGCCTCGAGCCCGAACGCCTGGGCCTTGGCGGCCGCGATGGCGACCGCGCGATCCTTGAACGAGAGGGTCGGGTTCCGGGTGTCGTCCTTGAGCAGGAGCCCCTCGACCCCGAGCGCCTCGCCCAGGCGCTGCGCGGCGATCAACGGGGTGCTTCCCACCGCGAGGCCGCGGGCCGGGACCTCGTCGAGCGGGAGGAGCTCGCGGTAGCGCCAGATCCCGGCGGCGCGGCGGGTGATCTCCTCGGGCGTCACGATGGCGCGGACCACGTCGAGGTCGTACGCCACCTCGAGCGGGCCGAAACAGGCAGGGCACACGTAGTTGGGGCCGTCGGCCTCGGGGCGGCCGCAGCCTCGACAGCGGAGGCCGAGCACGCGCGCACCGGGCGGGGCGCCGGCGGCGACGGTCGTGCCGGCGGGGACGGGCGCCTCGATCGTCATGGGGACGGGTCCTTTCCGAACGGAGCGTTCGGGGGACCGGAAACGAGAAGACCCTTCCGTGCGGAAGGGTCCCTGGGGAGCGCCCTATCTCGCAGGAGGACCTGCCCGGAATTGGCACCTTGCCGGCATCGCGCCGGTAGGTTGTCGTGGCATCGACGGGCCGGTCCCTCCGCCACTCTTGATAGTTGCTCTTCGGTTGTGCGCGCAATCGTAGCCGATCGGGCGGGGTGCTCGTCAAGGGTCCGCCTCGCGGGTGGCGTGCGCGGTTCGTCGCTCATGTCGCGGCACCCAGCCTCGCGAGGTCCACCGGCCTGCGTCGGGCGCACCATCGTCAGGCGGCGATCGACCAGGCACGGCACCATGCGCAGGTGACCCGTCTCCGAGTGCGCTCCGGCGCCGACATCCACCTCGCCGACGCGTTCGACGCCCCGGGCTGCCCGCTGTGTCGCGAGCGGCGGCGGACGGAGCGGAACTACCTCGAGTCGATCCTGTCCGAGAGCGTCAACGACATCGGGTTCCGACAGGGCCTGGACGCCGCGCGAGGGTTCTGCGGCCCCCACTCGCGCGCGATCCTCGACGCGGACCGCGCCCGGGCGGGCTCGCTCGGTGCCTCGATCCTGCTCCGCGCGACGCTCGTTGCCCGGCTGCGGGACGTCGAGGCCGCCGAGGGATCGAAGGGCTGGTCGCGAAGGCGGCGGACGGCCGACGCGCGACGCCCGCCCGCGTGCCCTGCGTGCGAGCGGACGGCCACCGCCGACGGGCACTCCGTCGAGACCGTGGTCCGCCTCGCCGAGGACGAGGCGTGGGCGGCGGCCGTGGCGTCGGCGCCATTCTGCCTCGACCACCTGCTCGCGCTGATGGACCGCCGCACGGTGCCGCCGTGGTGGCCCGCGATCGAGGCCCGCCAGGTCGGGCGGCTGCGCGAGCTCCGTGACCGGCTCGAGCGGTTCGCCCATGCCTCGGCGCACGATCGGCGGCATCTCCAGACGGACGAGCAGCGGGGCTCGGTGGACGAGGCGGCTGACCTGCTCGCGGGCGCGCTGACGGACGCCCCCACGCGGGGACGGCCCGACGCTGCGGGGCCCGAACGAGGCGAGGATGCGCTCCCGCCCGGCAGCGAACCGGCGCCGGACGCCGAGGCCGTCCTCCTGACCGGTGTCTACGGGGCGGGCAAGTCGACGCTCGCCATCGAGCTCGCCGACGCCCTCGATGCCGCGGATATCCCGGTGGCGGCGATCGACCTGGACTGGCTGGGCTGGTACGGCGCGCCGGTGGACTGGGACGAGCACGACGATCCGCGGCTGACCGTGGCCCACCTCGGGGCGCTCGCGACGTCCTACCTCGGCGTGGGCGTCCGGCGCCTCGTCCTGGCCGGCACGGTCGCGCCCGCCGCGATCGCCCGTCTCCAGACGGCGGTGTCCGTGCCGCTGAGGATCGTCCGCCTCGACGTGCCGGAAGCGGTGATCCGGCGGCGGCTCGAGGGCGACCCGAACGGATCGCGCGCGGACGACCTCGAGCGTGCGATCGCGGACCTCCGGGCCGGGCCGGCCGGTGCGTCGGCCGATCTCGTCGTCGACGCGGACCGCCCGGTGTCGGAGCTCGCCGCGGACGTCCTCGACAGGCTCGGCTGGCTTCCCCGCTGATCCTTTTCGTGCCCGACGCGGTAGGGTGGGACGCGCCCGAGCGCCACTGCCGCGGACGCGTACGCTGCCCAGGAGATCCCGTTGCGCCCGATCCGAATCGCCGCCCAGATCCATCCCCAGCACGGCCCGTGGTCCGAGCTTCGCCGGGCCGCGGTGCAGGCCGAGGAGCTGGGCTACGACATCGCCTACAACTGGGACCACTTCTTCCCGCTCTACGGCGACCGGGACGGTCCGCACCTCGAGTGCTGGACGGTGCTCGCAGCATGGGCCGAGGCGACGAGCCGGATCGAGATCGGGCCGCTCGTCTCGTGCATCGGGTACCGCAACCCCAGCCTGCTCACGGACATGGCCCGGACCGTTGACCATGTGAGCGGTGGTCGAGTGATCCTTGGGCTCGGGGCGGGCTGGAAGCGGCGCGACTACGACGAGTACGGCTACGAGTTCGGCACGTTCCCGACCCGCCTCCGCGACCTCTCGCGGGCCAT
Source organism: uncultured Chloroflexia bacterium (assembly GCA_963715245.1). GTDB lineage: Bacteria > Chloroflexota > Limnocylindria > Limnocylindrales > CSP1-4 > CAIXZV01. The sequence goes on along the minus strand of CAVQRM010000006.1, from coordinate 415,135 downwards.
GCCGGTCATCGAGGACCGGCTCGGGAAGCTCAACCCGCCGCCCGTGCGCCGGATGCCGATCCTCATCGCCGGGGTAGGGGAGCAGGTGACGCTCAAGCTCGTCGCCCGCCATGCGGATGGCTGGCACGCGGCCTTCCCGGATCGCCCCGAGGAGCTCGAGCCGAAGGTCGCGGCGCTCCAGCGCCACTGCGACGCGATCGGCAGGGACCCGGCCGACATCGAGTGGGGCGTGGGCATCGAGCCTGACGACATCGGGCGCTTCCTGCGCGAGGACGCGGACCGGTACGTCGCGATGGGCTTCACGCAGTTCACGCTCGGCTTCAACGGGCCGGCGTGGGCCGTGGAGCGCGGCGCCGACGTGCTCGCATGGCGCGACGAGCGCAACGCCGCGCGCTGACGAGCCGCAGGAGACCGGAGCAGCCGCCGGAGACCGGATCAGCCGCCGGAGACCGCGGGGATCACGTGGAGGTCGGCGCCCGCGGGAACCGGCGTGTCGAGCGCCTGCGCGCTCGCCGTCGACGAACAGGTTGAGGTGGCGCCGGATGCTCGGTCCGGCGTCCAGCACGCGGTTCGCGAAGCCCGGCAGCGTCGCGTCGAGATCCCTGATCACGTCGAGGACCGTCGCGCCGGTCGCCGGCATCCGTCGCTCGGCGCCCGGAAACAGGGCCACCAGCGACCGGGGCAGGTGGACCGTCGCCGGGCCGGGTGCATCAGTCAAGGACGAGCGTCTCCACGCTCCAGATCGGCGGCAGGTTGTCCGCGATCTTCGACCACGTCCGCCCCTCGTCCGCCGAGCCGTAGAGCTGGCCCGTGCTCGTGCCGAAGTAGACGCCGACCGGGTCGAGCCGGTCGATGGCCATCGCCTCGCGCAGCACGCCGACGTAGGCGTCCTGCTGCGGCAGGCCGTCGCCGGCGCGGATCCAGGTGTCGCCGCCGTCGTGCGTGCGCCACACGGCCGCCGCGCCGTCCGGCATCAGCCGCCCGTTCTCCGGCGACGTGAGCGGGATCGTCCAGGCGGTGAGCGGGTCCCGGGGGTGCGTGGTCATGACGAAGCCGAAGTCGTTCGGCAGCCCGGCCGTGATCTCGTCCCACGACTCGCCGCCGTTCGTGGAGCGGTACACGCCGCAGTGGTTCTGCTGGTAGAGACGCTCCCCGCCGTCCGAGGCGAGCACCAGCTTGTGCACGCACTGGCCCCATTCCGGGTAGCGGTCGGCCGGGTTGAACTCGGCACGCGTGCCGCGGTTGCGGGTCTGCCAGGTCTCGCCGCCGTCCCGGGTCTCGAACACGCCCACGGACGAGATCCCGACCCACATCCGCGAGGCGTCGGTGGGGTGGGGGACGATCGTGTGGAGGATGAGCCCGCCGGCGCCCGGGCCCCACTCGGGCCGCGTCGGGTGGTTGGTGAGCCCCTCGACGTGCTGCCAGGTGGCGCCCCTGTCCGTGCTCCGGAACAGGCCCGCCGGGTCCACGCCGGCGTAGATGCCGTCGAGCCCCGCCGTCACGTTCCAGACCTTGGCGACCTTCGGGCCGTCGTCGCCGTAGGTGAGGCCCTCGCTCGAGTGCGTCCACGTCTCGCCCACGTCCTCGCTCCGGAACACCGCCGGGCCGAACCACGGGCTGCCGGCGCCCGCGAGCAGGGCGTTGGTGCCGGGCTCGACCGAGATGTCGTGGATCGGCCAGCCGTCGCACAGCGGGCCTCTCAGGCGCCAGTCCTGGCGGGCGGGATCACCGTCGAGGATGAATGCACCCTTCGGGGTGCCGACGAGGAGCAGGACGCGGTCGGGCATCGTGGTCTCCGGGCTCGGGGGGCGGAGCGGGGTACGTGACAGCCTACGGCGTCGCGGCCGAATCGGTCGACGTGATGTCGGACGATGACACCGGGACCTGTCGAAGGATGTCGCCAATGCGGCCGGTCGAGCTCAAGCGCCGCTAGCACTGCGACAACCTGGTCCGCAGCAACCAGAACGTCGACCCGGCGGACCCAGCCGCCGGCGTCGCACCCGCTCGCGACTCGTTGGCGGGAGCGACGCGTCACGGTCTACAGTGGCCTGGTCGTGCCGGTCGCCCATCCGGCGCGCGTCGTGGAGGATCGGATGCTGGACACGAGCGTGCGACGGCGTGTGCCCGAGACGCTCTCGCCGACGTTCGTGCTGGTGTTCGTCGCGCTCGGCGCCGCGATCAACGTGGTCGGCGGCTACGCGGCAACCCTCACGGGCCTGCCGATCTTCCTCGACGCGATCGGGACGGCGCTCGTGGCGCTCGTCCTGGGCCCATGGTGGGGTGCGCTCGCCGCCGTGATCACGGGGTTCGCGCTGGTGCCGGTCAGCGGACCGCCCAACGTCCTGTTCTCGATCGTCGGCGTCGGTGCGGCGCTCACCTGGGGCTACGGCGTGCGCCAGCTCGGGCTCGGCCGGTCGGCGTCGCGGTTCTTCGTGCTCAACCTGCTCGTCGTCCTCGTGGTCTCGGCCATCGCGACACCGATCGTCCTGTTCCTGTTCGGCGGGGCGACGGGACATCCGTCGGACCTGATCACGGCCGCGCTCTCGGGTCTCGGTCCGGTCGGGGCCGTGTTCGTCGACAACATCCTGGTCAACCTCGTCGACAAGCTGCTCACGGGCTACATCGCGCTCGCGGCCGCCAGCGCGCTCCCGCCGCACCTGCTCCAGGGAGCGGTGCTGCCGGGCGGCCCAGGGAACAGGTGGGTCCTCGTCGTCGCCTCCGGAATCCTCGCCGCCGCCGTCATCCTCGTCGCGTTTCGCGCCATCGGCGTGTGACCGGCGCGGAGATGACGCACGTGGCCGCGATCGACGGCCTGCGGGTCCGGTGGCCGGCCGACGGCGACAGCCCCGGAGCGGTCGTCCTCGACGGGATCTCGCTGACGCTCTCGGCACGCGAGATGCTGGGCGTCGTCGGGGAGACCGGCTCCGGACGATCGACGCTGGTCCGGACCCTCAACGGGATTGTGCCCCGCCTGGTGCGCGCCGATGTGGAGGGCGAGATCGTCGTGCACGGCCTCTCGCCGTCGACAACGCCCGTCGCCGACATGGCCCGCGTGGTCGCGATCGTGCTCGACGATCCCGAGGCGCAGATGACCCAGGCGACGGCCGGCGACGAGGTCGCCTTCGGTCTCGAGAACCTGGGCATGCCGCCGGCCGAGATCCGTGCCCGTGTGACGACGGCGCTCAGCGAGGTCGGCCTCGGGGGGTTCGAGGGGCGCAACCCGTTGACGCTGTCCGGCGGGGAGCAGCAGCGTCTCGCCGTCGCGGCAGCGCTCGCGATGCGGCCGAGGCTGCTGGTGATGGACGAGCCGACGGCAAACCTGGACCCTGCGTCGGCGCGCCGCGTGCTCGACCTCGCCAAGGCGGCGACGGCCACCGACGACGGGCCCGCCGTCGTGGTGGTGTCCAGCGACGGCGACCTGCTCGCCGAGTACGCCGATCGCATCGCGTGGCTCGAGGGCGGGCGGATCCGCGCGCTCGGGACGCCATCCGAGGTGTTCTCGGCGATCGCCCGGGACACGGATGGCGCGCTCGCGCCGGCCGTCGTCGCGCTGTGCCGGCGACGGGATCCGACGGCCACGGACCTCCCGGTGACCGTCGCGGCCGCCGTGACGTGGCTGGGCGGGTCGGGATGACCGGTGCGGATCCGGGCCCGCGAGGCGGGGCAGGCGACGGGCATCCCGGCAGCGGCCTGCGACTGGCGGACGTCACGTTCACCTACCCGGACGCCACGGTCCCGGCGCTCGCCGACGTGTCCCTCGAGTGCCGGCCGGGCGAGGTCGTGGCGATCGTCGGCGAGAGCGGCTCGGGCAAGTCGACGCTCGCCCGACTTGCGGCGGGACTCCTCCGACCGGGCGGCGGCACCATCGACGCGGGCGGGCTGGACACCCGCTTCGCGAAGCCGCAGGCCATCGCCTCGCGCCTCGGTCTCGTGTTCCAGAACCCGAACCACCAGCTCCTCGCCGCCACGATCCGCGACGAGCTGGCCCTCGGACCCCGCAACCTCGGGTGCGCGCCCGCCGAGGTGGCCTCGCGTGTCGATGGCGTCGCGTCCCGGCTGGGTCTCGAGCCCGTCCTCGACCGCCATCCGTACCGGGTGCCGATCGCCGTCCGCAAGCGGGTGACGATCGCGGCCGTGCTCGCGATGCTCCCCTCGATCCTCGTCCTGGACGAGCCCGCGACCGGCCAGGGCCCGCGGGAGACCCGCTCGATCGAGGGGCTCGTTCGCGGCGAGGCAGCTCGGGGCGTGGCCGTCGTCGTGATCACGCACGACCTCCAGTTCGCCGGTGCGGTTGCCGACCGGATCGTCGTGCTGCGCGCGGGCCGGGTTCAGGCAGAGGGGCCCGCCCGTGCCCTGCTCGCCGACGAGGTCGGGCTGCGGCTCGCGGGCCTCGAGCCACCGCCGCTCGTGCGGCTCTGGCTCGCGCTCGGCCTGGCCGAGGATCCCGGTGGCGCGCCGCTGACGATCGACGAGACGGAGGCGGCGCTCGCACGTCGCGCCAGCGGGGAGCGCGTCCGGTGACCGCCGCGACGGGGACTCCGACGCCGTCGGGCTCGTGGCTGCACCGCATGAGCCCGGTCCCCAAGCTCGCGTGGATGATCGCCGTCTTCGCCGTGGCGCTCGTGACGTTCCACCTCGTGCCCCTGCTGACGATCGCCACGCTTGCGCTGGGGATCGCGGCGACGGCGGGCATCCTGGGCCGGGTGCTCCGGGTGCTGGTGCTGTTCGCGCCGCTGGTGACGTCGATCCTGCTCATCCAGCTCCTGGCGCCGGTCTCGTGCCAGCCGAGCTGTGCGGTCGTCGCGACGCTCGGACCGCTCGAGATCCACGGCGAGGGGGTCGCCAACGGCCTGACGCTCATCGCGCGGCTGCTGGCGATCCAGCTCGCGGCGGCCGTGGTCATCCTGACGACGACGTCCCCCGACCTGTTCGCCGCGCTCGACAGCCTCAGGGTTCCGCGCTCGATCTCGTTCGCGTCGGCGATGACGCTCCAGCTCGTCCCGGTCCTCCGGCGCGAGCTCGCGATCGTGTCGGCGGCCCAGCGCGCCCGCGGCCTCCGCGCGTCCGGTCCGGCGGCGCTCGGGCGGACGCTCATCCCGGTGATCGTGGCGAGCGTGGAGCGGATCGAGCAGGTCTCGATCAGCCTCGAGGCGCGCGGCTTCGGCGGCAGCGCGAGGCGCACCTCCATGCGCCGGGTCGAGCTCGGGCGGCGCGACGTCGCCATGGCGGTGGCCGCGATCGTCGCCGGCGTCGCGGGTGTGGTCGTAGGCCTCGCTTGGTGGGGCACGGGCTCGGTCGCCCGGATCTCGGTGGACCCGGCCGTCGCCACCGCGCTCGTCGTCCTGGCGATCGGGGTGCTCGTGGCGGCGCTCGGCCGTGGCCTCGTCGTCCTCCTGCGCGCGTGACCGCCGGGCCGGCCGGGGACCAGGCGCGCGGCTGCACGCGTCGCCCGCTAGTACATGATCGTGCGGGTCAGGTGGTGCGGCCAGTGCGTCACGTGGTACCGGCTCCAGAGGCGGTAGTCGATCTGCGGGATCACCAGCTGGAGGTCGTCGGGGCGACGCCGGTTGCACGCCTCGGTGAGCAGCGCCGTCCCGTACAGGGCGTGGGCGCGGATCTCGATCTCGTCGAGCGAGTCACGCGGGATCTCGACGCCCCGGTTGATCCGATCGTCGAGATCGTCCGAGTACTCCATCACGCCCATGACGCGCAGGGCGACCGGCACGATGTAGTCCGCGAAGGCGGACATCCGGTGGAGGTCACGCAGCCCGGGCTCGCCGAGGTGGACGTACATCGCGTGCAACCCCCACAGCGCGAGCTGCCCGAGCTTGAAGAACTGCACCTCGTGGCCGTCGTACGTGGTCACGTCGTTGAACCGGGGGAAGTCGACGCGCATCCGCTCGAGGAGGCCGTTGCCGTCGGCGAACACCGCGCGGTCGCATGACCTGACCCAGTTGGAGAACCGGCCGTCGAAGCGGTCCACGAGCACGTCGCCGATCTCGTTGAGGACCGCGACCCGCTCGTCGAGCATCGGCATCTCGATGGTGCCGTCGAAGACGCCGGCAAGCTCGTCCCTCGTGAGGTCCCGCATCCACGCCCCGCTGAGGATCGGAACGCCTGCGCGCCACGCCTTGTCGAACGAGGCCGCCATGCCGTCCGCATCGACCCACCGGCGGCCCTGGTACTCGACCTCGAACTTCACCGACGTGTCGAAGTCCGTGTACGCGAAGTTGAGCGAGTTGGCGAGCATGATCATGTCGGTCAGCACGTCGACGTCCCGGCCCATGTCGAACTGGAGCAGGCCGCCCGGGATGCCGAACTCCTCGTACGCCATCCACGCCGCGACCCGCTCGATGGCCTCGGGGTTGGTGCGGACGTTGCGCGACCCATCGACAACAGGCGCGAGCGACTGCAGGACGGGGCTCTGCTCGAAGAAGTCGATGCCCACGGCTCCGCTCCGTGAAGACGCGGACCGGCCGCGTAGCCCGGACGCGGTCGCCGACCGCGTGCCGCAACCGTACCGGACTGGGCGGTATCGTTTCCCGACGGCCCGCCACCGTGGCCCGCAGCGAGGCAGAACGTGCCGGAGCCAAGGATTCTCGTCGTCGGCAGCACGATGATCGACCTCATCGCGTACGCCGAGGTGCTGCCCGAGGACGGCCAGACGATCGTCGGGACGCGGTTCGCGATGGGGTTCGGCGGCAAGGGCGCGAACCAGGCCGTCGCCGCCGCCCGCTTCGGCGCGAGCGTCGCCATGGTCAACTGCGTCGGCGAGGACGCGTACGGCGCGCAGACGATCGACAACTTCGTCGCGCAGGGCGTGGACGCCACGTACGTCCGGCGGGTCGCCGGCTCGTCGGGTGTCGCGCCGATCTGGGTGGATGCACGCGGGCACAACCGGATCATCTGCGTCCCCGGGGCGAACGACCAGACGAGCCCGACGCTCGCGCTCGAGGCGTTCGAGGCCGTCCGGCCCTCGGTCGTCGTCGCCCAGTTCGAGACGCCGCAAGCCACCACGATCGCCGTGTTCGAGGCCGCCCGGGCCGCGGGCGCCCTGACCGTCCTCAACCCGGCGCCGGCCGCGCCGATCGACCCCGCGCTCGTCACGCTGACCGACTGGCTCGTGCCCAACGAGCACGAGTTCGCGCTCATCGGTGGTGACGCGCTCGACGGCGACGAGGCCGCGGAGGACGAACGGATCGCTTCGCTCGCCGAGGCGCTCGGGGTGTCGCTGGTCGTGACGCTGGGTGGCCGCGGTGCCGTGGTGCTGCCGCGGGGCGGATCGATCACGCGGGTCGACGCGCCGCTCGTGAACGCGATGGATACGACCGGTGCGGGCGATGCGTTCGTCGGGGCGTTTGCCGTGGGCCTCGCGGAAGGTTGGGATGCCGTCGACGCCGCCAGCCTCGGCTGCGCGTTCGCGGCCGACAGCGTGACTCGGCCCGGGACGCAGGCGTCGTTCGCGACGCATGAGGGTGCCGCGGCGATCCGCGCCTCGATCGCGCGCGGCTGACCCGCACCGCACTGCCACCCACCGGCGAGCTGCCACCCGCAAGTGGGTGACATACCCGTGCGGCGTGCGAGGGCGCGTCGCCAATGTCGACTTTCGCCGCGCGCCGGCGCACGCCCGATGCCCGATCGACCCACGAGCGGGTGACCACCCGGGGGCGGGTGATCAGCGGAGCCGGTCGACGCGGGCGGGTGATCAGACGGGGAGCCGGTCGACGCGCGGGCGGGTGACCACGCGGGAGCGGGCGATCAGCGGGCCGGCTGTACGATCTCGGACCACAGCGCCGCCCGGAGGAACGAGATGCCGAGCCGCCCCAGGTCTCCGAAGCCTCCCGCGGCACCGAAGCCATGGCGGCGCGAGGGCGGGCGCTATCACGCCGCCGACGACCGGTTCACGATCGAGGGCGGTGGCGCAGGCCGCTGGTTCCTGACGGATGAGGCGTCGCTCGACGAGCTGGGCCTCGCGCGGACGCTCGGACCGTACGCAACCCTTGATGACGCGAAGGCGGCGGCAGCCGAGCGACGCGAGGGCGGGTCTGAGGCGTCACCGCTCGCCGCGCGCATCGAGGCGGCGAAGGACCGTCCGAAGCGCACGCCGACGGCGTCAGCCTCCGGGCCGGCGCGCGCGTCCGACGCAGCCCAGGGCGACGAACCCGAACCCGCGCCCGCCCCGCCGCCCCGCACCTGGCTCGACGAGCTCGCCGACGAGGACGCGCCCGCCGCGAACCGCGCCCGACGGCTCATGCGATGGCTTGACGACCTTGGCATCGACGACGCAGACGGCCTCGTCCGGCGCGACGTCCTCGGGCGCCAGCCGGCGATCGCGTCGGCACTCCTCGCGCGCTCGATCGCGGCCGCCGTCCACGAGGCCGTGGGGGAGGACGCGGACCGCGCCGCCATCGACCGCGCCGTCGCCGCGGTCGTCGAGACCGTCTGCAATCGCGAGGGTGCGCCGGACGCCGGTCGGGAGCTCCCTGGCTGGCGCCTCGTGGAGCGGCCGCCTGGAGGCGACGCAGACGCCGTGCCGCGCCGCCTCATCGTCTCCGCCGCGGACGTGTCGCGGGCCTGAGGGTCCGTCAGCCGGGGACGGTCTCCTCGCTCACGAGCGCCGCCTCGATCATCGCCTCGCGGCGCTTGTACAGCGACCACTCGAGACCCGCCGGGTACCAGTGCGGGCGCAGCTGGCGGAGGATCGCCGGGTGGAGGGTTCCGAGCTCGTGGCGGGCCAGGTCGCGGGCGGCCTCGAGGGACGGGAGGTCGTAGACGCGCGCACCGCCACGGAACACCGGGACCAGGACCTCCTTTGAGGTCCACGCGTCGTCGATCGTCATCCGGTGGTGCGAATCGGCGGGATCGACGATCACGCGGGACCCGTCGAGCGCGTGGAGCTCGTCCCAGATCATGTCGGCCCGCGCGGTCCCGTCGCGATCGTAGAAGCGCCGGACGCCGAGGTTGCCCGGAACGGTGATCTTGGCCGTGTCCGCGCTCACCTTGACCGGGGTCCGCCAGGCCCCGCCGTCGCGGATGGCGGTGAGCTTGTACACGCCGCCGAGCGCGGGCTGGTCGAAGCAGGTCACGAGCTTGGTGCCCACTCCCCAGACGTCGATCCGGGCACCCTGGGCCTGGAGGGATTCGATCGTCTCGGGGTCGAGGTCGTTGGACGCGACGATCTGGGTCCCCTCGAACCCGGCCGCGTCGAGCATCTCGCGAGCGCGGACGGACAGGTACGCAAGGTCACCCGAGTCGAGCCGGATGCCCGCCAGCCGGCTGCCGCGCTGCCGCAGGCGACGCCCGGTGTCGATCGCGTTCGCGACGCCGTCGAGCGAGTCGTACGTGTCCACGAGCATCACGGCGTTGCCCGGCATCACGTCCGCCCACGCATCGAACGCCTCCTGCTCGCTCTCGAACGAGAGCACCCACGAGTGCGCGTGCGTGCCGCGCACGGGGATCCCGAACAGGCGGCCCGCGAGCACGTTCGACGTGGCGGCGCAGCCGCCGAGGTACGCCGCGCGCGATGCGGTGAGCCCGCCGTCGGGGCCCTGGGCGCGGCGCAGGCCGAACTCCAGCACGGGCGCTCCGCCCGCGGCGAGCACGACGTGCGCGGCCTTCGTCGCGGCGAGGGTCGGGAAGTTGACGAGGTTGAGAAGGGCGGACTCGAGCAGCTGTGCCTGGAGCAGCGAGCCGGACACGCGGACGAGCGGCTCATGCGGGAACACGACCGTCCCCTCGGGCATCGCGTCGATGTCCACCTCGAGGCGGAGGTCGGCGAGGTAGTCGAGGAACGCCGCCTCGAACAGGGGCTTGTCGTCGTTGCCCCGGAGGCCCTCGAGGTGGGCCAGCTCGTCGGGAGCGTAGCGGTACGCCTCGACGAAGGCGACGACTCCCTCGAGCCCCGCCGCGAGCGTGAAGCCGCCGCCGAACGGCGCCTGGCGGAAGAAGAGCGTGAAGATCGCCTGCTCCTCGGTCCGGCCCAGCTTCCAGTAGCCGGCCGCCATCGTGAGCTCGTACAGGTCGGTCATCGTCGCGGGCGGCACGGGGTAGCCCAGCACGGGCGAGCCGGTCGCGCGGCGGTGTGTCATCACGGGTCTCCTCGGGCTCGGAGCAGGCGCGCCTGCACGTGCACATCGTGCTGCATCCGGGCCCGCAATGCGACGCGTCCCGGATGGATCCCCGGCGCCGTCCGGCGACTCGTTCCGCGTCCCGTGGCATGATCGCCGCCATGGATCCCGAGCCGCAGGGCGTGCCCACCACGCCGCGCGCCGTCGCCGAACGCGTCCGCGGCGTGACCGGCGTCCCGTGGCGACGGCTGCTGGGCTACCTGCGCCCGCATCTCGTCCCGTTCTCGATTGCGATCGTGGGCCTCCTTGTCGGCTCGGGGCTCGCCCTCGCCGTGCCGCTCGTCATCGCGGGCCTCGTGACGGCGGTTGTCGCCGGCGGCGACGCTGCGGGCCTCGACCGGCTCATCCTCGGGCTCGTCGTCCTGTTCCTCGCCCAGTCCCTGGGCGGGCTCGTCCAGTCCTACTTCCTCGGCGTCGTGGGCGAGCGGGTCGTCGCCCAGATGCGCGGCGAGCTGTTCAACCGGCTGGTGACGCTGTCGCTCGACTTCCACGGCCGCAACCGGGTCGGCGAGCTCGTGTCGCGGCTGTCGTCGGACGTGACGCTGATCCGGACGATGCTCACCCAGACCACGACGTCGTTCCTGTCGTCGCTGATCGGCCTGATCGGGTCAGTGATCATCCTGTTCACGCTCAGCCCGACGCTGCTCATCGTGGCGCTGCTGCTCGCGCCGGCCCTGATCGCCGTGGCGATCGTGTTCGGGCGACCGCTCCAGCGGGTGTCGACCCAGGTGCAGGACGCGATCGCCCACAGCACCGCGACCGCCGAGGAGGCGCTATCGGGGATCCGGGTCGTGAAGAGCTATGTGCGCGAGGACTACGAGGAGACCCGGTACGAGGGCGATCTCGCCGGGGTGGTGGAGCAGGGGGTCCGCCTCGCCCTGTGGCGCGGGCTGTTCGGGGCGCTGATGGGGTTCCTCGGGTTCAGCGCCATCGCGGTGCTGCTGTGGTACACCGGGCACGAGGTCATCGAGGGCCGGCTGTCGATCGGGACGCTCACCGGGTTCCTCCTGTACGGGATCACGATCGGCGGCAGCCTCGCGACGATCGCGAGCCTGTACGGCCAGATCCGCGAAGGCACCGGGGCCGTCCAGCGCGTGTTCGAGATCATCGACACGGAGCCGACCGTCATCGACGTCCCGGGTGCCCGCGACCTTGGGCCGGTGACCGGCCACATCCAGCTCGACGAGGTCACGTTCGCCTACGACGCCGACCGCTCGGTCATCCGGGACCTGACGCTGGACGTGATGCCCGGCGAGGTGCTCGCGCTCGTCGGGCCGTCGGGGTCCGGCAAGACGACGCTGGTCGGGCTGATCCCGCGCCTGTGGGACGTGACGACGGGCGCGATCCGGATCGACGGGCAACGACGTCCGCGAGGTCACGACCGCGAGCCTCCGAGCGCAGATCGGCCTCGTGCCCGCAGGAGGCGACGCTGTTCGGCGGCACGCGTGCGCGAGAACATCAGGTACGGCCGGCTCGACGCCACCGGAGCAGGAGATCGAGGCGGCCGCGCGCGCCGCGAACGCCCACGACTTCATCATGGCGCTGCCGAGCGGGGCTACGACACGCCGGTGGGCGACCGTGGCCGCGGCTGTCGGGCGGCCAGCGCCAGCGGATCGCGATCGCGCGGGCGATCCTCAAGGATCCGCCGATCCTGCTGCTCGACGAGGCGACGAGCTCGCTCGACAACGAGTCGGAGCGGCTGGTCCAGGAGGCGCTCGAGCGGCTGATGCAGCGTCGGACGACGATCATCGTCGCGCACCGGCTGTCCACGATCCGTGCCGCCGACCGGATCGCCGTCCTCGACGACGGGTGGCTCGTGGAGCTCGGCACGCACGAGAACCTGCTGGCCCGAGACGGGCTCTACGCGCGGCTCTACCGCCTCCAGTTCTCGGAGGCCGCGGCCGAACGGCTCTCGGAGGCCGCCGACCTCGCCGTCTGAGCGGCGGTGATCGAGGGCTCAGCCGAACCAGTTGCGGGTCTCGTCCTCGGTCACGGCGGGCATCTCGAGCACGGACCTGATCGCCTCGCGCGGCATGGCGGTGCGGCGTGCGATGAGCGCCGCGATCCGATCGGGATCCTGGTGGCAGCGACGGAGTGCCGCGCGGTCGAGCCGGGGCCAGAGTGCCAGCGCCCGACGCTCGACATTGCCCGCGCTCGTCCGTGGCTGGTCCATGGCGCACTCCTCCGTGCAGGTGCTGCGCTGTAACCAGACTACAACCCGGCTGCAACGTCAAGGTCCCAGCGGACCGATCCCGACGGGGCGCCGCCGGGGGTCCGCCCGGGATCGGGGAGGGCGTTTGACCCGATTCGCGTTCGCCCCCACGCTTGCGTCGTGCACCTCCCCCGGCTCCCGGCGCCCGCCACGGTCGCCCTCCTGGTCTTCGCAATCCTCGCGGGGTGCAGCCCGTCGCCCGACACCGCACCCTCGTCGCTGTCGCCGGCGGCGAGCGGCGATCCCTCGGCACCCGCCATCGCCGACGAGCCGAACGTGACGCTCCCGCCGCCCGTGCCCGGCCATGAGCTCTACGGGTACGTCCCGTACTGGGAGATGGACGGCGGGATTGCCGCCCACCTGCGTCGGACGCCGCTCACGACGCTCGGGTTGTTCAGCGTCACCCACACGAGCAAGGGCGCCCTCAGCACGAGGCAGCAGGGCTACCGGCGGATCACGGGCGCGATCGGCGAGCAGCTGATCCGCGAGGCGCACGAGCGTGGCGCGCGCGTCGAGATCGTGTACACGAGCTTCGGAGCAGACCGGAACCGCCGGCTGTTCGAGAGCGTGGAGCTCCAGGACGCAGGTCATCGCATCGCTCGTCGACCTGATGACGCGCGTGGGGGCCGACGGGATCAACGTGGATGTCGAGGTGCTCGACCCGCCGCTCGTGCCGGCGTTCGGGCGTTTCGTCGGACGGCTGCGCGACGCGGTCCGGGCCGCGGACCCAGACGGCGAGGTATCGGTCGCGACGGGCGCCGGCCCGCTCGGCGCCGGCATGGCCGCCGTCGCCGCCGACGCTGGCGTGGACCGGATCTTCCTGATGGGCTACGACTATCGGGTCGCCGCGTCGTCTCCCGGCGCGAGCGCGCCGCTGGATCGCTCCGACGGCGGCGAGCGAAGCCTGCGCTGGTCGCTCGACCTGTACGACGCGCTCGGCGTCCCGCGGGAGAAGCTGCTGCTGGGCCTGCCGCTGTACGGCATGACGTGGCCCGTCGCCGGCCCCGTGATCGGCGCACCCGAGACGGGCCGCGGCAACGCCTGGATCCCGCGCCGCAACCGCGATCTGCTCGAGGACGACGGGGCAGTCCCGGTCCGCGACGAGATCGAGCAGGTCGAGGTGTACTTCGTGGGCTCCGACGGCTCTCGTCGGCCCTCCCACGCCGGGGCCGTCCGCCTCGGTGACGGTGCCCGATCCCACCTGGACGGCGGTGCCCGATCCCACCTGGACGGCGGTCTATGTCGACTCGCCCGAGACACTCGCGCCGAAGATGGCCCTCGCGAACGAGCGGGGACTGGCGGGGTCCGGGTTCTGGGCCGTCGGCTACGAGCGGGGGCTGCCGGGCTACCGGGCGCTCATGGAGCGGTTCGTGGCGGGCGAATCGCCGTAGGGGTTGACACGCCGACCGGGCTGCGGTTATATAGCGGCATTGTTCTATAACGAGAAGAGTTATGGAGATATGGCCGAACAGCTCGACGTCGTCTTCGGAGCACTGGCAGACCCGACGCGGCAGGGCGATCCTCGCGCGCCTTGCGCAGGGCGACCTGACGGTGGGGGAGCTCGCGGCGCCGTTCTCGATGTCCCAGCCGGCGATCTCGCGCCACCTCAAGGTGCTCGAGGGCGCCGGGCTGATCTCCAGGACCCGACGGGCGACCGCCCGGCTCAGCCACCTGGAAGGGGAGCCCCTGCGGGAGGCGTCCGACTGGCTGGCCTGCTACCGGGCGTTCTGGGAGGAGCGCTACGAGCGGCTGGACGAGCTGCTCGAGACCCTCAAGGCATCGACGCCGGGCGACTCCCCGGCCCAGACGAAGGAAGGACGCGTCCCGTGACCACCCGCACCGCCGCCGAGCTGACCGTCATCGCCGAGCCCGGGCTCCCGTTCGTCGGGACCGAGCGTGTCCTCGACGCGCCACGCGAGCTCGTCTTCCGCTGCTGGACGGAGCCGGAGTTGCTCAAGCAGTGGCTGGGGCCGAAGCGCCTCAAGATGCGCGTCGACACCTTCGAGGCTCGCGAGGGAGGCCGGTACCGGTACGTCCACATCGACACCGACGGCACGGAGTACGCGTTCCACGGCTCGTTCCACGGCCCGGTGACGGTGGACCACCTCGTCCAGACGTTCGAGTTCGAGGGTGCGCCAGGCCAGGTGTCCCTGGACCGGCTCGAGCTGGTGGACCTCGGGGAGGGGCGGACGCTCGTGCGCGGCCACTCGGTGTACCAGTCGGTCGAGGCTCGGGACGCGATGATCGCGAACGGCATGGAGGGCGGGATGCGCGAGGGCTATGAGCAGCTCGACGCGCTGCTCGCCCGGCTCCTGGCGAGCTGAGCCGTGGAGCTCAGGCTCGAGGTCGTCGTCGTTCCCGTGTCGGACGTGGACCGCGCGAAGGCGTTCTACGCGGACCAGCTGGGCTTCAACGTGGACGTGGACCACACGATGTCCGAGGAGATGCGCGTCGTCCAGCTGACGCCGCCTGGCAGCGGCTGCTCGGTGACGATCGGCAAGGGCCTGGCACCGATGGAGCCGGGCTCCCTCAAGGGCCTCCAGCTGTGCGTCGCGGACATCGAGGCGGCGCACGCGCTGCTCGCGTCGCGCGGGGTCGCGATCTCGCCGGTGCAGCACCACGACGGCACCGGGTTCGTGGACGGGAAGGGGAGCGACTGGAACTCGTTCTGCTTCTTCGAGGATCCCGACGGCAACGGCTGGGCGATCCAGGAGAGCCCGACGATGCGGGCCCAGGCCGGCCTCGACTGACTTCTCGACTCACGCGCCCGGGCCCGCACCCCGTGCGGGCCGGGCATCCGCGCGCCCGGGCCCGCGTGACCCTTGCCCGCCGGGCGTAGGATCGGGCGAGGGCGTCGATGCTGCAGGAATGGCAGGGGAGAGCAGCGCAATGACGGACGTGCTGGCGCTGGGAGCCGGTTGGCCCGGCTCGATCCTCGAGGGGCTGGACGGGCTCAGTCGCCAGCTCGTGCTGGCGGCCGGCTTGGTCCTTGCCGTGGTCGGACTCGCCCTGATCCGCCGCTTCTCCGATCCCGGGCTCACTGGCGCGTGGCGAGGCGCGGTGGCGGTACCGGGACCGTGACCGGATCGAAAGCCTCTATCGCGGCGCGGCTGCCGTCCGCCTCCCGCGGAGGACGCGCGGCTGGTGGATCACGCGCATCGAGTTCGGCGTGGCGATCGGCGTGATCGTTGGGCTGCCGCTGCTGGTCCTTGCACAGCCGCCCATGACGGGCGGCGGCGCGCACCCGATCGCAGCGGGCGGTCTCGTGTCGCTTGCCGGGTACGCGGGGATGCTGCTCGGGTTGGCGTGGATGGTCCGCATCTACCGGGCCGGGCTCCGCAACGACGCGAAGGCGACCTGGCGCTACCGGGACCGTCAGTCGTAGATCCGGCGCTCGTGGCCCGATGGACAGCGGCCGCGGAGCTCCTCGAACCAGGCGGG
Source organism: uncultured Chloroflexia bacterium (assembly GCA_963715245.1). Lineage (GTDB taxonomy): Bacteria > Chloroflexota > Limnocylindria > Limnocylindrales > CSP1-4 > CAIXZV01. The sequence goes on along the minus strand of CAVQRM010000006.1, from coordinate 399,355 downwards.
ATCGTCGTCCGCGTAGACCGTCCACAGCGCCCACTCGCGCGAGCAGTAGACGGCCCTGCAGGACGGGCACCACATCGGCGCGAACTCCGGGTTGATGCGCCACAGCTCGGTGACGTCGCGGTCGGCGAGCGCCGCCGCGATCGCCGACACGTGAACGCCGTCGCCGGCGGGGAGGAGCGCGTGGGACATCCCGAACCCGGCAGCATCGACCAGGTAGCGAGGGGCGTCGACGAGGGGTTCGTGGGCAACGTCGATGCGGTCGTACCCGCCACGCGGGACGAGGACGAGGCGCGCGGCCTCCCTGCCGCAGATCGAGCAGGGGAATGAGGCCTCGATCGCCGGTGCCGGCGTGGCACCAGGGCGCGGCTGGGGTTCGATCGGAGCCTCCCGGGTCACGTGGCTCGCGGATCGTGGAGGCCCAACGCCTCGGTCAGCGCCATCGTCGCCGCCCAGACGCCGCGGTCCTGGTTGCACAGGACGACGATCGTGGTGCGAGCGGCGAGGTGGTGGACGAGCATCGTCGCGACCCCGGGATCGGACCCGCCGTGGCCGATGACCGTCACCGTGCCGCCGTCGATCCCGAGCAGGCAGCCGTAGCCGTACTGCTCCACGTCCGTCGATGGCGGGCCCTGCGGCCGGAGCATCTCGCGCAGCAGCGGCGCGCCCAGCAGCCGGCCCGCGAGGAGGGCGTCCACAAGACGGACGAGGTCGCCCGCGGTGGACAGCATCCCACCGTCGGGCATCGGGCTCGCCGTGAGGCTGTAGATGTTCGTGCGGCGTCGCTCGACCGCACCGTCGTCCACGAGGTAGCCCACGGCCAGGCGCGCCGGATCGGTGTCCAGGTGCTCGAGAGACGTGTCGGCCATCCCGGCCGGCGCGAGCACCTCGTCCACGAGTACCTCGTCCCAGCGCCGCCCGGTCGCGGCCTCGACGACGAGCCCCGCGAGGACGAACCCCGCGTCGTTGTACTCGTAGACCGCGCCGGGCGCATGGCGGGCGGGCCGATCGGCGAACAGCGGGAGCAGGTCGGCCGGCCGGCGCGCGTGATACACGGGGAGCCGGTCCCAGTTCGCGTTCCACGAGTCCCACGTCTCGTCATCGTCGTCGAGGTAGCTCGCGAGGCCCGACGTGTGCGACAACAGGTGGTGAAGCGTGTGGTCCGGCGTCAGGGCGGCCGGGCGGTGCTCCGGCGGCAGGATCTCGATGATCGGCCGGCGGAGGTCGAGCTCGCCGCGCTCGACGAGCCGCAGCGCCATGACCGCGACGGGCAGCTTCGTGATCGATGCCACCGAGAAGCGCGTGTCGAGGCGGTTCGGGACGCCGTGTCCGCGGTGGGCGAGCCCGCTTGCGTGCGAGAGCAGCGTCTCGCCGTCGCGAGCCACGACGGCCACGCCGCTGAACTCGCCGGTGGCGGCGCGTGCATCGAGCCAGGCGGGGATCTCGTCGAGACGCATCGGGCCATTGTGGGACTTCGCGACGGCGGGGTTCAGCGGCCGGCGTCGCCGGCCGGCACGGCGGCGGGATCCTCGGGACGAGTCCAGGAGGGGAGGAGCCTCGCGGCGATCGCGACGAGCCCGGCCCCGACGACCGACAGGACCGCCGCTCCCGCCATCGCGACGCCGAGTCCCGGGCCGAGCGAGATCGCGCCCATCAGCGGCGGATACACGATCGATCCCGCGACCCCCGACGAGGCGAGGATGCCCGTGACCGCGTCCTTGCGACCCGTCATGCGGCCGCCCAGGAGGATGATGCCCGGGTAGACGGGTCCGAACGCGAAGCCCGCGAGCGCGAACAGCGCGATCTGGAACTCGATTGCCGGCGCGAGGACCGCGCCGACGATCGCGGCGGCCGCCAGCACGAACCCGCCGATCGCCAGCGCGGCCGGGTCGAAGGCGGCCCCGAAGCGCGCGGCCAGCAGGCGGCTTACCGCCAGCGCCGCCCAGAACAGCGTGAGCGCGCTCGCGGCGAGCCCGAGGTCGGCATCCTCGAGGAACCGCACGAGCCAGCTCGTCACGCCCACCTCGGCCGCCACGTACAGCGCGATGGCCACCGCCCCCGCGACCAGCGGGATGCTCAGGCGGAGGCGTGCTGGTGGAACGGCGCCCGGCCGGGTGCGGGCGTCCATCGGCGCGATCGCCAGGAACGCGCCGGCGACCAGCCACGGGACCGCGGTCACGGCCATGAGCGTGGGCCACGGGAGCCCGCCTCCGATGAGCCCGGCCACGACGACGGGGGCGAGCGCCGCGCCGAGGCTGTAGCAGAAGTGGACCATGTTGATGGCCCGCCCCTGGATCGCCCCGACGAACGCGTACAGGAACAGCCCCTGGACGCCCGACCTCGATGATCCCGCTGCCAAACCCGCGCAACACCGTGGCCCCGAGGAACACCGGCCACGACGGGACGAGCACGGCTACCGACCCGATGACGAGCATCCCGGTCCCGCCCAGCAGCACGGCCCGGCGCCCGAGGCGGGGGATCGCCCAGCCGGTGACGCAGGCATCCGGCGGTGAACGTCACCGCGTTGAGCAGGTACGCCGTCCCCATGTCGGCGTCGGTGACGGAGAGACCGCCCTCGATCTCCCGGATGAGCGCCGGCATGAGCAGGCCGGTCCAGCCCAGGAGCGTGAACGCGAGCAGCCCGCCGGCGATGACGAGGCGCTGTCCCGATCGTTCTGTGCGCACGCGTACCCCAGGGTCGGCCCGTCTCGCGAGGGACGCGACGGGAACGAGGAGCCATCACCGTAGCACCGGCGACCCCGGGGACGGACGCGTCAGGCCGCGCCGCGTCGCTCCCACACGAACACGTCGCCGCACGCGCATTGGTAGGTCCAGCGCTCGACGCGCGGCTCGCCGAGGTGGGCGACCACCTCGGGCGTGCGGTCCCGTTCCGCACGGAGCGTGCCGTTGGCGTGCCGGTGCTGCACGACCGGGAATCGCCGTGGGTCGGTCGACACGTCCACCAGCCAGTCCGTCATGCCGCCTCCTGCCACTGAATAGAACGGGCGTTCTATCCTAGCGGACGGCGGACGAGGTGTCAGTGCCCGTCCGCGCCCAGGCGTTCGCCGGCCTCCACGCGCATCGCAAGCCGGTTCTCGGCGGGCGTCAGCGGGCAGGAGAAGCGGGGGTCGTACACGCACGACGGGTGGTAGGCGAGGTTGAAGTCCAGCGTCCACGACCCGTCCTCCTCCTGGTCGAGGTCGAGGTAGCGTCCCGCGCCGTACGTCTCGGTCCCGCTCGTCGCATCGAGGAACGGGACGAACAGCGAGTCGGCCATCTCGCCGCTCGTGCTCGCGACGCGGTACGCCGTCAGCGTCCGCTCGGCCCCACCGAGCGTGAACCGGAAGACCCCGGCGCGTTCGGCGGGCCGGAGCCGCCCATCGGTCGTCGGGATCTCGAACCGGACGGGCTCGTCGCCCTCGTACGGCCGGAGCTCGAGGCCGTCGGCGATGTACCCCTCGTCGACGGGGTAGTAGGGGAGGCCGGCGAAGGCCGCCCGCTCGGCGGCCGGGATGGGGCTGCCCGCGCCCGACCGGAAGTACGCGTCCTTGTCCGCGCGGAACTGCTCGATCGCGTCGGGGTAGGACAGCGTGTGGTGGTGCTCGTCGTGATCGGTCATGGGACTCCCTGGGGGCGCTGGTGCAGAGGGCAGCATCGCACGTCACGGCGGTACCCTTCGGTCGACGGGCAGCCAGGAGGATCGATGATGGACTTCGAGCGCAGGACCACGGTCTGGGTCGGCCCCGACGAGGCGTTCGAGTTCTTTGCGGATCCGGCGAACCTTCCCCTCTACGTGCCGACGGTGCGGCTCGAGGAGGCCATCGCCGTCGACGGCGACCCGGATGCGGAGCCCGATCCCGAGGTCGGATCGACGGGCGACCAGGCACGGTTCGTCCCGGATCGCAGGGAGCGCCGGATCGAGTGGGGCCTTCCGGGTGACGACTACGGGGGCTCCATCGAGGTCGTCAAGGGCACTGCGTCGAGCTCCGACGTCACGATCCGCCTGCACACCCGGGACGACGTGGACGCCGAGCAGGTGAAGCAGATGATCGAACAGGTGGTCCGGACGGTGGGCCGTCACCTGTCGGGCCGCTGACCGCGCCTCGCGCGCCGATGCCCGTCGTCATCGAGCAGGAGCGACCGGACGCTCCGGACGCCGCGGCTCTCGTCCTGGAGCTCGAGGATCACCTTGCGGCCCGCTACCCGGCCGAGAGCCGTCATGGCTTCAGCGTGGAGCGCCTCGTCGCGCAGGGGGTGGACTTCTTCGTGCTCCGGTCCGACGGCGTGCCGGCGGGTTGCGGCGGCGTCCTGTTCGTGACCGGCGAGGGCGAGCCCTACGGGGAGATCAAGCGGATGTACGTCCCCGACGCGTTTCGGGGCAGGGGGTTCGGGCGCCGGATTCTCGCGCATCTCGCCGACCACGCCCGGGCCCGTGCAGTCACGCTCCTGCGGCTCGAGACGGGGATCGACCAGGTCGAGGCGATCGGCCTGTACGCGTCGATGGGCTTCCGGCGCTGCCCGCCGTTCGGCCCGTATCGGGACGACCCGCTGAGCCCCACCTACGAGCTGCGCCTCGACGGGTGACGATCGGACACCGCCGCCGCGCCGGCGGCGGCTGACACGGGGTGCTGGATGCTCGCCGGGATCAGACGGTTTCGCGGAACGAGCGACGCAGCCCGGACGCGGCGAGCAGCGTCCAGCCGGCCAGGCCGAGCAGGACCAGGCCGGACGCCAGCGGCCCGAGGTCGGCGCTCCATGCCCAGAGGCCGACGGCGATCGGCAGGAACGCGATCCACGCAACGACGGCGGCAAGCGGGGGCAGGCTCGTGAGCCAGGCCCACGCGTCGGCGAACAGGCTGTCGCCGGTCGCGATGCCGATGACCAGCCCCACCCACAGCACGACGAAGACGAGCGCGGCCCCGATCGCGAGGAGGCGCGGCATGACGCGGGTTGCAGTGGACACCGGTTGACTCCCTGGGAGGCGGACGTCGCTCGAGCCTGTCAGCCGGCACGGCGTCCCGGCCAGAGCCGGTCGGCGCCGGGAGGCGGGCCGGAAGGCGCGACCCACTCGCCGGGCGACGCCGCGCCGGCGTCTGGTTCGCGAGGCGTCGTCCGTGTCGCCGGGTGGGGCCCCGTTCGCGCCAATCGGCGAACACGCGTACCCTCGTTCGACGTCTCGAGACTCGGGACGGCCCCGGAGACGAGCACACGATGACCAAGCACTCCAAGCACGAGCGCGAGCGGCGCGCCGCCAAATCCGAGCGGATGGCCGAGATCGGTCGCGCCTGGGAGGCGAGCATCCCCGCCGCCGTGGCCGCCGACTTCGCCCGCGAGGTCGCCGTCGCCCAGACGCGCGTCTACGAGAAGCAGCCGGACATGGCCCCCGGCACCGCGCCGCGCCCGCCCCGGCCCGGCCGCGAGCCGAAGCCGGCCAAGGAAGAGACCCGGTCCCGCCGGTACTGATCCGGCCTTGGCGCAGCCAACGGTGGGTGACCAGGCACAGCCCATGCCCGTCCGCATCGTCGTGTTGCTCGTGCTCGCGGTCCCGGCGGCCCTGATCGGCTACAACGTGGCCGTTCTCGTGCTCTCCGCGCTCCCGCTGCCGGCGGGCATCGGCGACCTCGCGCTGCTGTTCCTGCCGCTCCTCGCCGGCGGGCTGTGCGCGATGCCGTTCATCGTGCCGTTCGTCGACTACAAGGCCAAGCAGGCACTCGCGAACCGGCCCCCGGCGGACCCGGACGCGCCCGGCGATCCACGCGAGTGAGGAGGTCCGTGGGGGCACCACTGCATGGTTGCCGCCGCGCAGTGGCACAATCCTCCCCATGACCGGGGTCACGTCCCAGACCTCCAGCCCGGACGCGGACCATCTCGAGGCCGGGCGCGCGGCGATCCAGCGCCACGAATGGCGCGCGGCCTACGAGCATCTCACGGCCGCGGACATCGCCGGTGACCTGCGGGCGGGCACCGACTACGAGGCGCTCGCGGAGGCAGCGTTCTTCGCCGGTGAGCACGCGGGGGCCGACGACGCGAGGGAGCACGCGTTCACAGCCCACCTCGATGCCGGCGACTCGCTCCGGGCGGCGTACACGGCCATCGGGATCGCGCGCATGGCGGCCGCGTCGGGCCGGTCGTCCATCGCATCCGGCTGGGTGCAGCGCGGCGAGCGCATCCTTGAGCCGGGTGGCGACACGTACGCGCACGGCTACCTCGCGCTCGTGCGCAGCGAGATCGCCGGCTCGACGGGCGACATGGACCGTGCCGTCGACCTCGCGGAGCAGGCGATCGCCATCGCCAACCGGGGAGAGGACCGGGACCTGCGTGCGTGGGCCCTCGCGAACCTCGGGGAGCTGCGGATCGCGGGCGGGCACACGCCGGACGGCATCGCGCTCCTCGAGGAGGCTTCGATCGCGGCCGTCAACGGGGAGCTGTCCCCGATCACGAGCGGCGTCACGGCGTGCCGCATGATCTCCGCCTGCCGGGCCCTGAGCGACTACCGGCGTGCGAGCGAGTGGATCGAGGCGACGGAGCGCTACTGCCAGCGCCAGTCCCTCAGCGGCTTTCCGGGCGTGTGCCGCGTCCACCGCGCCGAGGTGGCCGCGATGGGCGGTGCCTGGGAGCAAGCGGAGCTTGATCTCGTCCAGGCAACGATCGAGCTGGAGACCTTCCAGGCGACGTCGCCGCAGGCCGACGGCTGCTACGCCCTGGGCGACCTGCGACGGCACCGCGGCGACTTCGAAGGCGCCGAGGCGTCGCTCCGTGAGGCGCACGCCATGGGCCGCAGCCCCCAGCCGGCCCTCGCCCTGATCCGACTGGCCCAGGGAAAGGTCAAGGCCGCCGTGAGCGCGATCGAGGCCGCCGTGGCGGATGAGACGTCGAACCGGTGGACCCGGGCGCGGCTCCTGCCGGCGAGGATCGAGATCCTGGTCGCGGCCGGCGACATCGTCGCGGCGCGAGACGCGCTGATGGAGCTCGCCTCGACCGTGGAGGAGTACCCGTCGCCGGCGCTCGTGGCAGGCCGGCATGCGGCCGCGGGTCGCGTCCATCTCGCCGAGGGCGATGCGGCGGGTGCCGCCCGTGAGCTGCGGGCCGCGATCCGGGGCTGGCGCGAGGTCGGCGCCCCATATGAGGTGGCGCGCGCGCGACAGCTGCTTGCCACGGCGCTGCGCACGCTCGACGACGAGGACGGCGCCTACCTCGAGCTGGGCGCGGCACTCGACGAGTTCCGGCGACTTGGGGCGGCGGTCGACATCGAGCGGGCGGAGCGCCTCATGGCCGAGGCGGAGGATCGCCGGCGTGCCCCCGAACAGGTCCGACGCGCGTTCATGTTCACGGACATCGTCGGCTCGACGACGTTGGCGGAAGCGCTCGGCGACACGGCCTGGGAGCGCCTCCTCCGCTGGCACGATGAGACCCTCCGCCGGATCATCGCCGGCGGGGGAGGGGAGGTGGTGAACTCGACCGGCGACGGGTTCTTCGCCGCCTTCGACTCCGCCCGGCGGGCGATCGACTGCGCGACCGCGATCCAGCGGGCGCTGCGCGATCACCAGGAGGCGGTCGGGTTCGTGCCGCCGATCCGGATCGGCATCCACGTCGCCGACGCCAACCGGCGCGGTATGGATTACGGCGGCATCGGCGTGCACGTGGCGGCCCGCGTCGGGGCGCTGGCTGGGTCGGGCGAGATCCTGGCCACCGTTGAGACGCTGCAGGAGGCGGGGGAGACCCCGGCCACCGAACCGAGAAGCGTCACCGTCAAGGGCGTGTCTGTCCCCCTGCTGGTGGCACCGGTCTCCTGGGCCTGACCCGGGTCGCGATCGCGTAAGGCAGGTGCGCGCCGTGGCGGGGGGTGTTTGAGGTAGGCCCCGGACGACGACGGGATCATGGCCCGATGGCGCGACGGCCCCAAGCCTCGAGGATGGCGCTACTCCCATCAGGGACCCCGCCGCCACGAGGAGACGTGAGATGTACCACCCCGAGACCATGTACGAGCTGGCGAAGCTGCGGATCGCGGAGGATCTCCGCCAGGCCGAGCACGAGCGACTCGTGCGGCGTGCCGGCGCCAGCCGGTCGTCCGGTGCGATCGATGCCGTGCCGTTCCGTGAGCGTATCGCCCGGCTGTTCGGCACCGCGTGGCCGGCGGCCCGGGGCGGCGCCGCCCAGGCCGGTGCCTGACGCCCGTTCGCACCGGCGCCCGGCCGGGAGGCCGGCATCGAGGGCCCGTGTCGCGGGGGTGACACGGGCCCTCGTGGATTTCATGGTTGACGTCCCGCGTGACGGGCCTAGAGTGACGCATCTCAGGACGGCCGCCCCAACAGGCCGCGGACAGGAGGGAAGCGTCCATGCATCAGCAGATCAGGACCGTGCCCGCGAGGTCACCGGCGGATCTCCTGATCTTCCTCGAGGTCCTCGCGAACGCTGGCATCAACATGCAGTCCGCGGGCGGCAGCAACCTCGAGGAGGGTGGGGAATTCGCGTTCACCGTTGACCATGGCCAGGAGCAGGAGGCGATCGACGTCCTCCTGTCCGAGGGCTTTCGGCCGGAGCTCGTCGAGGTGGACACGTTCACTGTCGAGGTTGATGGACCCGGCAAGCTGCTCGAAGCCGTCGCCCAGGTGCGAAGCCTGAACAACGCCACCGGGCGGGTGATCAGGGACATCACCATGGGCGCGCCAAGCCCGGACGGCCGCACCGTCGAGGTGCAGATCTACTCCGTCGAGGCGCCGTAGTCCTCGCGGGCGGCGCCGAGGCCGACCCGGGCGCCGACCATCGCCGCGCCGACGCGGTTGGCCACGCCGAGCTTGTCCAGGATGTGCGTGACGTGCACGGCCGCGGTCTTGCGCGTGATGAACAGCCGGTCGGCGATCTCGCCGTTCGTGATGCCCTCGGTGACGAGCTCGAGCACCTCGACCTCGCGCGCCGACAGCCCGAGGGCCATCGCGGCGGCGCGAGGGTCGGCCTCGTCCGCCGCGGGCATGGGCATGTCAGCCGGGGCGGCTGACTCGGCGTCAGGGTCCGCAGCGGGTCGGACCGCGGGTGCGATCCGCGCCCGCGCCGACAGCGTCGCAACCGCGGCAGCGAGCGGGTGCGCCCCGGCGCGCTCGGCGGCGTCGCTCGCCTGTGGAGCAGGCTCACGACGTCGGCGCGGAGCCCGCGACGTCGGAGCGCGGCCTCGGCGGCGCGGAACCGCGCGTAGGCGGCGTGCGAGCGGGTCCGGGCACGGCGTCGAACGCGTCGACCGCGTCGCGCCACGCCGGCGTTCCGGGGTCGCCTCGGCCCTGCGCAGCTCTCCACGCGCAAGCGCGACCCAGCCGCGCCCGCTCGTCGTCGTGACGCGCGGCGCCAGCCACTCGACGCCGCGCCCGGTACCGGTCCTGCTGCACCGCCACGTCCAGCCCGGATGCCGGCCCGATGCGGGCGGGCTGCCTCGGCGAGCTCCGCGACGCCACGGAGCCCGAGCGCCACGAGCGGGGCCGTCCACAGCACGTCGTCGAGGCCCTCGAGCCGCGCCGATCCGGCGTCGGCCTCCTCGGCCGCCGCGCCCGGGCGCCCCGACCAGGCGAGCGCCTCGGCGGCGACCGCCGCGACGTACGCGGCGACATCCGGGTCCAGTGTCGCGAGGTCGAGCTCCGAGCGCCGCCGATCCGCGTCCGCGAAGTCGCCGCGGATCGCCGCCAGCCGGGCGAACACGGTGGACAGGTACACGTCCCGCGGCCGCCTCGGGTCGAGCGCGAGGCCCATCGGCAGACGTCCGCTGCGCGTCGTCGAGCGTCCCAGCCGGGTGAGCGATGTCGCCGGTCAGGGCCGCCAGGTCCTGCCCGAACCGCCGCTCCAGGCCCGGCGTCGCGCGGCGACGGCGAGCCCGGCTCGAGCCTCGGCGAGCGGCATCCTCGAGCCGGTCGGCGGTCGCAAGGTTGAGCGCGAGATTGTGATGGCCGACGATCAGCATGTCCGTCCTGCCCGCCTGGCGGGCGATCCGGCACGCCTCGTCGAGCTCCGCGATGCCCTCGTCGACGTCGCCGAGCGCCACGAGGTCGGAACCGAGCATGTTCCGGGCGCGGCTCTCCTCCGCGGGTGCGCCGGCCGAGACGGCGCAGGCGATCGCCGCCTCGCAGACGTCGCGCGACTCCGCCCACCGGCCCTCGCCCATGAGCGCGCCGCCGAGCGAGGCGAGCACCCTGGCGCGTTCCGGCGTCGGCGGCTCCGCCGGGACGAGCCGCACCGCCTCCTCGTGCGAGTGCGAGCGCGGACGGTCCGTCGCCGAGGTTCCACTGGAGGTAGCCGATCCGCGAATGGAGCAGGCCTGCGGTCACGGGATCGAGCGGCGGATCCACCATCGCCAACGCCGCCCGCGTCAGCTCCAGCGCTCGCTCGAACTCGCCCGCCAGGTCCGCGTCGTCGGCGGCCCTGCTCGCGAGGGCGATCCGCCCAGCGGCGTCAGCTGCCGGCCCCGCGATCCGCGGCTCGAGATCGAGCGCACGCTCGAGGTGGCGGTGGGCGTCCGCGTAGGCGTGACACGGCCTCCGCCGCGCCAGCGGCGCTGATCGAGTGCTCGTACGCCTCGGCCGCCAGCCCTGCCTCCGCGAAGTGCACCGCCAGCTCGCCGGCGGCGCCGGCCGGGCTGGTGTCGGCGAGCTCGGGGCGCGATTCGAGGCGTCGCGCGAACCGCTCGTGGAGGCGTCGTCGCGCGCCGGGCAGCAGGTGGTGCTCCACGGTCTCTCGCAGCAGCTCGTGGCGGAACCGGTAGCGGTCCGTGGCCGGCTCGCGCGCGAGCACGCCGTTGGCGAGGGCGGCGAGCAGCGGGGCGTCGATGTCCTGCTCGGGCAGGTCGAGCACGTCGGCGAGGAGCCGGTCGTCCACGGGCCGACCGGCCACGGCGGCGGCCTCGACGACCGACCGTGCGGCAGGGTCGAGCCGGGCGACGCGGGCGAGGAGGATCGTCGACCGCGGATCTCGGCGGCTCCGCGGCGTCGCCTCCGGCGGCGTAGAGCTCCTCGACGAACAGCGGATTGCCCTCCGACCGCCGCCAGATCATGTCGGCCACATCGGCTGCGAGATCGCCGCCGGCGATCAGCTGCAGCTGGCGCTCGACGGCCGCCCGATCGAGGCGCCCGGGTTCGATCACGACCGTCGTCTCCGACCGCTCGACCTCGGCGAGCCACGCAAGGATCGGGTGGCCGCGTGGGAGGTCTTCGTCGCGGATCGTGAGGATGATGGTGATCCGCTCGTCCGTGAGGTTGCGCGACAGGAAGGTCAGCAGATCGCGCGTCGCGCGGTCGATCCAGTGGACGTCCTCGATCACGAGGACCGTCGGCCCCACCGTCGACAGCGATCGCAGGAACCCCAGCACCCGCTCGAACAAGCGAGCCTGTGCGAGACCTGAGGTCACGAGGCCGGACGGCGCAGCCGCCTGGTCGTCGCCCGGGTCGCCGGCGGCCGGCGTGTCGAGCGGGATCTCGGCGAGCTCCGGGACCAGGGTCGCGAGGTCCCGTCGCCCGGCGCCCAGCGACGTCGTCGAGGGCTCCGGGTGCCGCGGCCCGGGCCAGCCCGCGCAGCGCCTCGGCGATCGGGAGGTAGGGGAGTCCGGCGGCGCCGATGTCCAGGCATTCGCCCAGGAGCACCCGGGTGTCGGCCGACAGCGTCGAGATCGCCTCCGTGACCAGCCGGGACTTGCCGATCCCGGCCTCGCCGCGGATGACCACGAACCTCGGTCCACGTGCGGCCGATGCAGCGATCGCGGTCGTGATCGCTGCCAGGACGCCGTCGCGCGCGACGAGGACGGGGCTCGACACTCTGGCAGGCATCGATGTGATCGTACGAGAGGGCACAACCCTGCCGGGGCGCGGTGACGGACACACGAGAAAGCGCCGTCCCTGTCGGGACGGCGCTTCCGGGTGCCTCGTCGAGCAGCCGCCGGGGCCGGCCGGCACGCTCACCGCGGGCTACTGCGCGAAGCGGGTGCCGTTCGAGCCGCCGCTCTCGGTGCGAAGGGTCGGCACGTACGGGATGCCCGTGAACAGGGTGCCGCCGCCCTCGATGACGGGGTAGCTCAGCTGGACCGAGCTGCGGGGAGCATGGGCCTTGTCGAAGTCGTTGGCACGGATGATCGGCCGAGGCGGGTAGCTCGTGTCGATCCCGCTCGTCTCGACCCAACCACGGTCATGGAGCACGACCGGCGCCTGGTACGTCGCGTTGACCCAGCCGTGGTCGTGGACCACCGGCGCCGACCCGGCGGCCGGAAGCGTGGTGGACTGGCTCGCCGCCTGCTGGCCGAAGGCCACGGCGACGAGGAGCGCGACCGCCAGGATGAGCGCGCCGAGCGCGACTCCCAGCTGGCGCATCTCCGGGATTGCCTGTGCGGTGCGGGGCGCTGCTGCGGACATCTGGTCCTCCCTTGACGCCGGCTCGGCTCCGTCCTTCGGTGCCGCTTGGGCCGTCGTCCTGTGACACCGTCATCCTCCCCGCGGGGGTGGCGGCCGCCATCGGGCACCTGTCCGACCGCCAGGCCGGCGGCTACCTCAAAGATCGGGCGAGTCCGGCGGGGGTGCCTTACGCCGCCCGTACTAGGCGCAGCCCGCGTCCGCAACGGCTGACCGGCGGACCGGTCCTTCGGCTGGGCCCGATGGCTCTGGCGACGGCGGCGTCGCCGTCCGACACTGGGTGGACAGGCCGTTGGTCGTGGCGCCTGGACCAATTCGATCGCGCCTGTGCGCCAGGTACCTCGGGAGCCTGCGAACGATCGAATGGGAGGACCTGGCGCCATGATTGCCAGTCCGATCGAGCGCCTGGCCGAGACCCACCCCGACCTCGAGATCTGGTGGGACTCCTCGCCGCTCGTCTATCGCCAGTGGTCCGAGAAGATGCTGGGCGCCGCGGCGCCGGACCGGCGGAGCGTCCTCGAGGCGCAGCTGCATCGCCTGTACGACGACGACGATCCCGCCCGCAGCCTGTTCCGCGGCTGCACCACGAACCCGCCGCTGTCGTGGCAGGCGCTCCAGGCCGACGTCCCGGGTTGGACGGCGTGGGTCGACGACCTCATCGGTGCGCACCCGGGGCTCGAGCCGCACGAGTACGCGTGGCGCACCTACAAGGAGGTGGTCCGCCGCGGCGCCGAGCTGTACCGACCCATCTTCGACGCCTCCGGCGGCCGGTTCGGGTTCATCTCGGGTCAGCTGGATCCGAGGCTGCTCACGGAGGGGGACCGGATGGTCGCGGACGCGATCGAGCTCCACGCCCTCAGCCCCAACGTGATGATCAAGGTACCGGCGAGCATGGAGGGGATCGAGGTCGTCAGGCGGCTCACCGCGCTCGGGATCGCCACCAACACGACCGTGTGCTTCACCCTGCCCCAGATCCTCGCCTCGGCCCGCGCCGCGATGGACGGCATCCGCAAGGCGCAGGCAGACGGGGTGGATCTGTCCCGGTGGCGCGCGGTGATCACGATGATGATCGGACGCCTCACGGAGAACCCGCTCCTCGAGCTCCAGGCCTGCCGGCGGGGCATCGACCTCTCGTGGCAGGACCGGCACTGGTTCGGCATCGCCGTCTTCCGCCGTGCGTACCGGATGCTGTCCGAGGGCGGCTACGCGAGCAAGATGCTCGCGTGCTCGCTGCGCGACGGGCCGCTGGTGGCCGGGAAGCGCCGCTTCTGGGACGTGGAGCTGATCGCCGGTGGCGACATCGTGTACACCTGCCCGCCGTACGTCCTGGAGCCACTGTTCGAGATCGGGGACGAGCTCGTGTTCCGCCCGGCGATCGAGGAGCCCGTGCCCGAGGAGGTGATGACCAGGCTCCTGCGGATCCCGTACTGCCTGCAGGCCTTCGACCCCAACGGCCTCGAGCTGGAGCAGTTCAACGATCACCCGGCAACGCTGGACACGGTGAAGACGTTCTCGAAGGGGTTCTCCAGCCTCGAGGCGTTCATCACGGAGCGGCTCGAGGCGGTCGCCCGCGTTCCTGCCTGACCACCGAACCGCCGGTCCCGTCGGTCGTGACGGTCAACCCTCGTCGCGCAGGCCGCAGTCCGGCGTCGTGCACAGCTCGAGACCCAGCTGGGCGAGACCCTCGGCCAGCGGCGTGAACCCCAGCAGGCCACCGAAGCTGCGGCTCGTGACGCCCGCCGGGATCCCGCGCACGAACACGGCTCCGCCGGAGTCGCCGACCCCCACCTGCACGTGCGCGGCGACCATGCACGGGAAGTACGAGCCATCGTCGGCGTGGAGGTACTCGCCGATCTCGGCCACGGTCCCGGTCCGATGGATGTTCCGGCCGTTGATCTCGACGGGATCGCCGATCGCGATGTCGGTGCAGGCGAGCGGCGCCGTGCCGGGCGCGACCGTCCGGTAGCCGCCCGTCCCCATGTCCACGAGGTTCAGGTGGCCCCACGGGATCCGGTCAGCGGCCACGACCAGGTAGTTCATGTCCGACGCCGCACAGGTGTGGTCCGGGTATGGACACGTCTCATCACGCGCGGCCGGGCCGAACACGCCGCGGACCGTCACGAGGTCGGGCTCGTAGGCGACGGTGCCCTCCGTCGTGCAGTGGCCGGACGACGTCAGCACGATCGTGTCCCCGCGACGGGCGTAGAACCCGCCGGCGCACAGGCCCCACAGGTGCTGGCCGGCGAGCACCGGCGGGTCGTGGACGGGCGTTGTGCGCCGGGGTTGCGAGACCAGCGCTCCCAGCGCGACGAGCAGCCCCACGAGGGCGACGACCAGGGCGATGAGCAGGACGATCCGCACGGACACGCCTCGGCGTGGCGGCGATGCACTGGAGCTCATCGCCGCACTCTACGGGACGATCGCCCGGACCCGGAGACGCTCACGTTCAGGCAGGCGTGGAACGGGTTGCACGGCCGCGTACGCTGGGCGCCTCACCGGTGGCGTCCCACGGCCCGCAGTGACGGCCGTTTCGCGAGAGGAGATTCGATGGTCCGGCGATCGACGCTCGTCGCAGTCCTGAGCTGCGTCCTCCTTGCGGGGCTCATCCCGGTGGCCGCGGCCGCGGCCGAGCCGCCGCCCCTGCCGGCAAGCATCGCGGCGACCGGCGACTCGATCAGCCAGGCGGCGAGCTCGGGCGGGAGCCTGGGGGCGGACTATCCCGCGAACGCATGGTCGACCGGCACGAGCACCACGGTGAACAGTCACTACGGCCGACTGCTCGCGTTCAATCCGGCGATCAGCGGGCATGCCTGGAACGACTCCCGGAGCGGCGCGAAGATGGCCGACCTCCAGGGCCAGATGGCCGTCGCCGTGGGGCAGCGGCCGGACTACCTCACGGTCCTCATCGGCGGCAACGACCTGTGCACGGACACGGTCGCCCAGATGACGTCCGTGAGCGACTTCCGTGCCCAGTTCATCGCGGCGATGAACACCCTGACGGCCGGATCGCCGGAGACGCTCGTGTTCGTCGCCAGCATCCCGAGGGTGACCCAGCTGTGGGAGCTGTTCAAGGGCAGCTTCTGGCCCCGGACCGTGTGGGGCCTGGGCGACATCTGCCAGTCGCTGCTCGCGAACCCGACCTCGACCCAGAGCGCCGACGTGCAGCGGCGGGCCCAGGTCGCGCAGCGCAACGTGGACTACAACACGCAGCTTGCGGAGGTCTGCGCCCAGTACGCCACGTGCCGCTTCGACGGGAATGCCGTCTACGACGTGGCGTTCACCAAGTCGGACGTCTCGGGCGACTACTTCCATCCCTCGATCGCGGGGCAGGCGAAGCTCGCCGCCGTCACGTGGGCCGCGGGCTACTGGCCGAACGGCGGGCCGGCCCCCGACGCGCCACCGACCGCGTCGTTCACGGTCGCCTGCACCGACCTGGCCTGCGCCTTTGACGCCTCGGCCTCCACCGACGACAACGACATCACGTCCTGGACGTGGAGCTTCGGCGACGGCGGGACCGGGTCCGGCGAGACCGCGTCGCACGCGTATTCGGGCGCAGGGACGTACGCCGTCACCCTCGTCGTGACCGACACCGTCGGCAACTCGGATCCAGCCTTTGCGAATGTCACGGTGACCGAGCCTGGTGCCGGCGGCGTCGTCCACCTCGCGTCGGCGATCGGGACGGCGGAGGTGCGCAAGGGCGGGTGGACGGCATCCGTGTCGGTCACGGTGGCCGACGCCGACGATGCACCTGTGAGCGGCGCGACGGTCAGCGGCAGCTGGTCGACCGGTGCGTCGGGCGGCTGCGTCACCGACGCAGAAGGGGCGTGCTCGTTCTCCCTCGCCGTGAACAGGAAGACCGCGTCGGTCACCTGGACCGTGAGTGGGATCGCGGGCGTCGGCTACACGTACG
Source organism: uncultured Chloroflexia bacterium (assembly GCA_963715245.1). Lineage (GTDB taxonomy): Bacteria > Chloroflexota > Limnocylindria > Limnocylindrales > CSP1-4 > CAIXZV01. The sequence continues at coordinate 383,074 of CAVQRM010000006.1, read as the reverse complement.
ACGGGTCCAATGACGCGGACGCGGTGGTGCTCAGCCAGCCCTGATGCCGCCGGGCGACGGTCCGCGAGCCCGCGGGAGGTCAGGCGGCGACGACGCTCTCGACGTGGATGACCGGCGGGTGCTCGAAGTGCTTCTTCACCGCGCACTGGTCGGCCGCGCGGACGACCGCGTCGATGTACTTCTCGGGGAACGTCGGGGGCAGCTCGATCGTGACGTGGACGTCCTGCACGAGACGCGTCGCCGGGTCGACCTGCATCCGCTGGACGAGCCGGATGCCGTCGGTCGGGATGCCACGCTGCTGGCAGAATCCGAGGACGTAGATGCCCGCGCACGTGCCGATCGTCGACAGGAAGGTCGCGAACGGCGTCGGGGCGGAGCTCTGGCCCCCACCGGCCTGCGGCTGGTCGGTCGGCACCACGAAGTCACCGAAGTGCGCGTCAACGCGCGCGCCGCCCGGAAAGTCGACGATCATCTCCACGACTGACACCTCCTCCAGCCGGTGGATCCCGGCAGTCCAAGCGTGGAGGGCGGCCCGCCGCGTGCGCAGGGCCAAAGTGCCCCGCGCAGACGATCGCCGGGCGCCCACGGACCTGTCATCGGTCCCGTGACCGGTTCCCCGTCTGGCCCCCGGCACCCGACGGGCGCTCCAACGGCCGGTTGCGGTCAGACGCGATCGAGAAACTCGAGGACCCGGCGGGTCAGCAGCGTTGTCGCAACCGGGTCGTACGACGGGAGCGAGCTGTCGGCGAAATAGTGCTGGTCGCCCTGGTACAGGAACAGCTCGGCGTCCTCGACCGTCGCGACGATCTCCCGCGCGGCCTCGACGTCGCCCTCGCCGACGAAGATCGGGTCGGCGTCCATGCCGTGGATCTGGACGGGGACGCCGTCCGGCCAGGGCCCGAAGGCCCACTCGCCGGTGATCGGGATGCAGGAGTAGAAGAGGAGCGCGCCACGGGCGCCGGGCCTGGTCTGGGCGAGCTTCTGCGCTGCCATCTCGCCCAGCGAGAACCCGGCGTATACGAGCTCGGCCGGCAGGTCCTCGGCGGTGCCGACGCCGCGCTCGAGAATGGTCTCGAACCCGACCTCACCCGCGTACGCGAGCCCCTCCTCGATCGACCCGAACGTGCGCCCGTCGAACAGATCCGGCGTGTGCACGGTGTGACCCGCTGCCCGTAGCGCGTCGGCGAACGCGATGACGCCCGGGGTCAGCCCCTGCGCGTGGTGGAACAGCAGGACCTCGGCCACGGGGCGCCTCCAGCGGGTGGTGTCGGGTGTGGACGTCGGTGCAAGTCTGCCCGACAAGCATGACGGCTCCCGTCACCTATCCCCGCGACGATCGGCACAATGCCCGAGACTGCGGCGGAGGTCCGCGGGGGTGACGCGCGGGAGGGGACATGACCGTCATCGACTGGCTGCTCGACGCGGATCCCTCGATCCGCTGGCAGGTGATGCGCGACCTGGCGGATGCACCTGTCGCCGCCGTCGCTGCCGAGCGCGCGAAGGTCGCGACGGAGGGCTGGGGTGCCCGGCTGCTCGCGCTCCAGGCGCCGGACGGGCAGTGGGGCGGCCGGCCGTGGTCCCACGACTGGACCGACACCTTCCACGTGCTCGAGCTCCTGCGGCGGTTCGGGCTCGATCCCGGCAGCGAGGAGGCCCGTCGGGCGGTCGGCCGTGTCCAGGAGCACGTCACCTGGCGGGATCCCGAGTTCGAGACGCCGTGGGCGGACCACCGGTTCTTCGAGGGCGAGGTGGAGCCGTGCATCAACGGCAACGTCGTCGCGACGGGGTCGTACTTCGGCGTGGGCATGACGCCCCTCGTGGACCGGCTGCTCGGTGAGCAGCTGCCCGACGGCGGCTGGAACTGCGAGGTCGAGAACGGCGCGACGGTGTCGTCGTTCGGGACGACGATCAACGTCCTCGAGGGGCTGCTCGAGCACGAGCGGGCGAGCGGCGGGTCGGCGGAGGTGGCGGCAGCACGCGGTCGCGGCGAGACGTACCTCCTCGAGCGCCGCCTGTTCCGGAGGAAGTCGACCGGCGAGGTGATCGACCCCGCGTGGCTCGAGTTCTCCTTCCCGCACTGGTACCACTACGACGTGCTGCGGGCGTTGGACTATCTCCGCGCCGCCGGGGTCGTGCCGGACGAGCGCATGGCCGAGGCGATCGGGGTCGTTGAAGCGAACCGTGGCGCCGACGGCCGATGGCCGCTCCAGCACGTCCACGAGGGCGCGTCCCACGTCGACATGGAAGGCGTCGAAGGGAGGCGCAGCCGCTGGAACACGCTCCGGGCGATGCGCGTGCTCGGCTGGTACGCGCAGGCGGCGTAGGCCGCGTCGGCCCCCGAACGGCGCTCGCTTCGAAGATTGAACCGGTTCTGCGCCTCGCCCGCCGTACCGTGTAGGCGACCAGGTCGGTCGCGAGCCGAGGGAGCGAGGCGTGCAGACGGAGCTCGTCCACCGGGCGCAACGCGGAGACCGTGAGGCCTTCGGCGTCCTGGCGGGCGGCGCCGTCGATCGGCTGTACGCGATCGCCCGCTTCATCCTGCGCGACACCGACCTCGCGGAGGATGCCACCCAGGAGGCCCTGGTCCGGGCCTGGCGCGATCTGCCGGCGCTTCGCGACGCCGACCGGTTCGATGCCTGGCTCTATCGGATCGTGGTTCGATGCTGCAACGACATCGGGCGTCGTCGGGGACGATGGCGCGCCGAGGTCAGGATCCTGACCGTCGAGCCTGCCGAACCCGACCGCGCATCCACGCTCGCGGACCGTGACCAGCTGGAACGCGGGCTCCGCCGCCTCACCGACGCCCAGCAGGCGATCCTCGTCCTGCACTTCTACGTCGGCCTCTCGCCGAGCGAGGCCGCCGATGCCCTCGACATCCCCGTCGGGACGGCCAAGTCCCGGCTGCACTACGCCCTCGCAGCCCTCCGTGCGGCACTCCTTGCCGACGAGCGGGCCGCGGTCAGCGCCCCGCGAAAGGACCGGATGGCATGACTGACGGCCACGACCTCGAACGCCGGGTCGCCGCGTTCTATGCGACCGAGGCCCCGCCGCGGGCACCCGACCGGGTGCTCCTGGACGCCCTCGCCACCATCGACACCACCCGACAGCGGCGCGAGCTCGCGCTCGTGCCGTGGAGGATCCAGACCATGAACAGCAACGCAAGGCTGGTGATGGCGGCCGTGGCCGTGATCGCCGTCGGCGCCCTGGGCTTCGCCATCCTGCAGCCGGGCTCCGGGTCATCCGTCGGGGCGCCGAATCCGACGCCGTCGGCATCGCCGTCCGCACCGCCCGCAACGCCCCCGCCGGCGAGCCAGGATCCGGCGCCGCCGGCCCTGACCGGGTCGTTCACGTCGGCCATCCACGGCCTCTCGATGTCCTATCCGGCGGGCTGGACGGTGGTGCCGGCAACGGAGGATGACTGGACCGTGGGGGTCAGCTTTCTCGCTCCCGGGTCGGACTGGATCTACGACCCCCAGCTGGAGGCCAACCTGTTCTTCGTGCTCGGGTCGGCGGCGCTCGACGGGCAGACGGGAGACGCGTGGGCGGCCACCGTGTTCGGCGATCCCGAGGCGGACTGTGACGCGGTCCCCGAGCCCATCACCGTCGACGGGGCGGCGGGGCTCTTCTGCGACATGTACGCGCTGACCTGGGTCGGCGACCGGGGCTACTCGATCCGGCTCTACGTCTCGGGCGACGACCCGAAGGTCGTTGAGCTCTACGACCGCGCATGGTTCGACGACGTCCTCGCGACGGTGCAGCTTCCGTCGCAACCCTGAGCGTCGAAGCGGGAACGGTCACCGGGGCCCAGCCCCGGTGACCGGGTCCTCAGGCGCCGGCCAGCACCTCGCGCAGGGTCGCGGCGAACTCGTCGGGCTTGCCGGCCTGGCCGTACTCACCACCGAGGAAGCCGCCGTGGTCGCTCGGGAAGCGGACGGCCTCCGTGCCGAGGCGCTCGGCCATGGCGACACCCGCTCGGGACGCGAGCTGGCCGTCGGACTCCTCGCCCACGGCGATGACGATCCGCGTCGGCGCCGCGCGCAGGGCGTCGACGTCCGGCTCGAAGTGCGTGCACGTGATCAGGTTCTGGAACAGGAGCGGATCGGTGCGCGTGCCGTCGTCCTCCGCCGGCAACCCGAACATCTGCGGGTCGGGCGTTGGCGCCTCCGCGTCCGCGGGGGTGAACGGGCCCTGGTGGCTGACGACCCCGATGAAGCGGGCCATGCCGGCGCCGAACCCGCCCCGCTGGTAGGCCTCGCCGACGGCGCGTGTCGCGGCCTCCGCGCCCTCCCGGTCCGGCAGGATCGTGACGAGAGGCGGCTCGTGGGCCACGAGCGTGCAGACGTCGTCCGGGTAGGCCGCGACCAGCGCGAGCGCGTTGACGGCGCCGCCGCTGCTCGCGAACAGGTCGACGGGCCCGCCGCCAATCGCCTCGATGACGCGGTGGACGTCGGCGGCGTGCTGCGCAGGCGTGGACTCGGTGGCCGGGTCGGCCTTGATGCTGCGCTCGACGCCGCGGGGGTCGTACGTCACCACCGTGCGATCGGGAAAGTGGCCCGCCAGGGTGCCGAACCCGCCGGCGCCCATCGGGGAGCCGATCAGGAACAGCGGCGGGGCAGGGGAGTCCACGCGGCGGACGTCATACGCGAGCGTGGCGCCGTCGACGTCGAGGGTGCGCGTGGTGGGTTCGGTCATCGTGGTCATGAGGGGACGCTCCTGGGCTGCGGGAACGGTGCTACGCGGACGGGACGGCGTCCTCGGCGAGGATGGCGTCGATCTGGCCGACGGCAAGGTTGAGGCCCTCCTCCATGCCCATGGCGATGACCTGCTCCATCGCCTCGGCGCTCGGGAAGCGGCTCTCGATCGACATCCGCGTGCGCCCGGCGCCGATCGGCTCGATCGTGACCCGGCCCTCGTTGCGCGGGAAGTCGTCGTTCGGGGTGCCGTCCGCGTGCGCGAAGCCATCGATGAACACGAGCCGGCGCGGCGGATCCGCCTCGACGACGTCCCAGTAGCCGTGGGGCTGGTCGCCCGAGGGACCGGTCATGTGGTACTCGACCCGGCTCCCGGGCGCGAGCGCATGGGCCGTGAACGTGGCGGGGTAGGTGGGCGGGCCCCACCACCGCTCGAGCTGGCGCGGATCGGCCCACAGGTCCCACACGCGCTCCGGCGTCGCGTCGAACTCGGCCGTCAGGACCATGGTCAGGGTCGCGGGATCCTTGTGGACGGCGGTGACTGTCATGCGTCGGTCTCCGTGCTGAAGGCGATGAGATCGGTCATCCGATCGATGCGGCCGCGCCACAGCGCCTCGTACTCGTCGAGCAGGCCCCGCGCCAGGCGAAGCGCCTCGATGTTCGTGCGCACGACCTTGCGGCGGCCGTCGCGCTCCTTGGTGACCAGCCCGGCCCGCTCGAGCACGGCGATGTGCTTCTGCACGGCCGCGAAGCTCATGGGGTAGTGCGTCGCCAGCTCGGCGACGCCCTCACGGCCCGCGAGCGCCCGCAGCGCGATGTCGCGCCGGGTGGCGTCGGCAAGGGCGGCGAACACGAGGTCGGCGTTGAAGGCGTGCTGCATGGATACAACCATATGGTTGTATGACTGCACTGTCAAGCACTCCCGGCGAACGGCGCCGGCGAGTACCCGACGACGCCGCTCGAACGGCGCTCAACGACTTCGGCCGCACCCCCCGGAACGCCGGTGGGTGCGGCCGCTGTGCGTCTGTCGCGAGGGCGGGCGATGCGATCGAGCACGCCCGGGCGGGGCATCAGCCCCTGGGCGTCGATCCTCGCCGTGTGCGGAGCTCGAGGTGCGCGCCGGGTTCGGGGACCCGTCGGCTCGCGGTCCGCATCGTCTGTGCGGAGCCGGACCCGAGCACGCGACTCGACTCCCCGCGACGCGGTCCAACCGCTGGGGCGGGTCGCTCGGAGGCGGGCGTTCGCCGGCCGTGCGGAACGTGATCTGGGTTCATGTTCCGTACCTCAGTCCAGGACGAACCACGCCAGCTTGGCCGACGAGCTCAGTGAGGTGTTCAGGTAGACGGTGAACTTGCCGGTCGCGGGGACGACCGCCCGTACGTAGCGCCCCGACTCGCTCGAGGCGAGCACGGCGAAGACCTTGCTCGTCGAGGTCGTGCCTGCCAGCGTGACGGTGACCTTGGAGGCGCCCGTCGACATGTTCAGCCGACCCGAGCGGCTGAAGCGGACCTTGCCGTCGACGCGGAGGGCAAGCGTTGACGTGTTCGGCGCAGCCGCATACACGCCGATCCCGCCGCTGAGGCCGTTCGTGTACCCGGCAACGCCGATGCCGCCGTACCCCTCGACCCCGTAGGTCCCCGAGCCGTACACGCCCGTATCGGGACTGTCGCCCCACACGCCGGCACCATAGGTGGTCACCCCGTCACCCGCCGGTGCCGAACCGAACACGCCCGTATGGGTCGTGAACGACGGCTCGAACGGCGGATCCCACTCCGGCGCCGAGACGCTCCAGCCGAACACGCCGGACCCGGCGGCGGACGTGCCCTCGACGCCGAAGGCGGACCCCGACCCGGTCGCATGGCCGGCGAAGGCGGTGCTGTCGGCCCCGGAATTCGTGATGGAGGTCATCGCCGTCGTGGGATTGTCGGTTTCCTTGACGACGTCGTTCGGATCGGCTGCGGCGACAACGGCCGGCAGGGCAGCGGTCGCCGCAATCGCACCTGCGGCACCGGCCGCTGCGGTAAGCAGCGCCCGGCGTGTGCTGCGGGTGCCAGTCTCGGATGCCATGGTGCGAGTCCCTCCAATGGGCAACGTCGCGGCCCCGACCGAGCTGGCCCTCGCCGCGTCGCTCGGGAGTGTGCGCTTTCGCTGCACTCGCGATAGGGGCATTCGGCATGTGGCGGGCTCGGTGCCTCCCCGTTCTGCAGCGACGTAGACTGCGCCAAACGAAGAGAGGTGGTGCCCCGTGGCCAGCGTCCGACACGAATCGTCCGTCACCGCGATCTCGTGGATCCCGTCCGAGGCCATCAGCGGCCCGTCGAAGATCCCGTTCGAGTTCGGCGTGACCCACTACGACCAGCCGCCGCCGGACCACCTGGACGACATCGAGCAGCTCCGTCGCACGGACCGCTTCCGCGAGGCGAACGAGCTGCGGGCGTTCGTCGAGGTCGAGGACGGCCGCATCGTCGGCCACGGGCACCTCGGGCAGGGGCATATCGGCGCCACGACGGTGCGGGTTGGACCTGCCGCCATCCGGTTCCCGGCGGTCCACCTCCCGGACATCCGGCCCGAACCCGAGGTCGGGCCGGATGCGGTGCGCTTCGTCCAGACCGTGGGCGGCCGGATGGGCCTGCCGACGCCGCGACCGGTCCCGCACAAGCCATTCGTGCAGTTCTGGCCGTCGATCGCGTGGACGACGCTCGCGCTGACCATCCGCGCGGACGGTTCATCCACGCACGAGCTCGTCGGCGCGAGCCCCTTCCCGCGACACTGGATCTACGGGCACGACGGCGCCCTCGTCCAGAAGAGCGCCACGATCGACTTCGACAAGTGGTTCAACCACGCGTTCGGCGACCGCACCCCGTGGGGCGAGCAGGACTCGCCGGCGGTGGTCGCGGCGGTCGAATCCGCCCTCGAGCGGTCGCTCGCGACCACGATCATGCGGGGTGACGCCAAGCCCGCGATCTCGACCCTCGCCGCCGGCGACGCGCTGCTCCGGCAGGGCGACGCCGGCACGGACGTGTTCCTGATCCTCGACGGGATCTTCGTGGTCGAGGTGGACGGCGAGCCCGTGTCGGAGATCGGGCCCGGGGCGGTGGTGGGAGAGCGCGCCGCGACGGAGGGTGGGGGACGACGAACGGCGACGCTCGTCGCCCGGTCCGCGGCCCGCGTCGCCCGGGTCCCGTTCGAGGCCCTGGACGAAGGCTCACTCGGCGCGCTGTCGGCCTCGCGGGACTCGTAGGCGCCGCTCGGGCGCCCAGTCCCGGTCTCAGTTGCCAGACCCTCCCGCCGGGCCTCTCCCGCCGTGCCCCTGCCGCCGGCCCTTCCGCCCGGGCCCCTCGCCGAGCGGGTGAACGGTCGCACCATGCGCCGGAAGTCCTGCCCAGCGGCGCCCCCCGGACGTGAGCCTCAGCCCGGATCCCCGGGATCGGGCACCTCGGCCCCGTCCGGCCAGGCGGCGATGCAGACCCTGTTGCCGGCGCGGTCGGCGAGGGTCCACCAGGCAGGCGCCTGGGACGCGTCGACGATGCGCCCGCCCGCCTCGAGGGCCGCCGCGAGCCGCGCCTCGATGTGCTCCCGGGCGACGGACACGTCCACGTGCATCGCATGCCGCAGGGGCCGGGCGGGGTCGAGCTCCTGCATCCAGATCGTGGACCCGTGTCCAAGCGGGTCGACCGCGTTGTCGTCGGATCGAGGAAGGTAGCCCAGCACCGCACGCCAGAAGCCCACGTCGCTCGTCTCCGGCCTCGCGGCAACCGCAAGCTGCACCTCCTGCACCGCGCCCCGGTCGGCGACGGCCCCGGCGCCCCGAGCCACCGCCGAGATCGCCCGTGCGAGCTCCGCGTGCTGGGCTTCCAGCTGCCAGACGTCCCGGGTCAGGCGTACGGTGAGGCGGTCGGCCGTGATCGTCAGCAGGGGAGGGGAGGCACCCAGGCCGGGAACCGCCGCGATCGCCGCCGCGAGATCGGCCGCGTCGGCAAGCGACCCGACCCGGAACGCTGTCGTCGCGCCGCCGTGCAGCACGACCCAATCCTCGACGCCCTCCGCTGCGAGAAACGCCTTCCAGCCCTGCTCACTCACGGCGAACCTCCGCTGATGGACACGACCCGAGACGAATTGGCGGCGCGTGAGCAACGGTCGGTGACCGCGGGACCGCGCATCACGGGGCCTCCGCGAACAGGCCGTGGCCCCGGCGCATCACGATGAGCAGCGCCCATCCGAGCGGGATCGGGATCAGCCACTGGGCGACGCGCAGGAGGAGCACCGCGGCGGCGACCTGCGCGGCATACGCGGGGTCGATGGCGGCCGTGAGCAGCCCGACGTAGGCGATCTCGCTGACGCCGATCGCGCCGGGCGTGATGGGCACGAGGGCGACGACGCTGACGACGGCCATCGTCGCGAGCACGACCGCGGGCGAGAGCACCTCGGCCCCGACGCCGCAGGCTCGGAGCGCGAGCTCGAGGACGAGGAACCAGGCGAGCTTCGCGAGGACCGCGGCGCCGTAGGCCTCGAGCCCGTCCCGGTTGAGGATGTCGTGGAACTCGATGCGCAGGCGCATGACCGCGTCGGCCACGCCGGTCGGCGCCGGGCGGCGCAGGCGGGCGAACACCCAACCGATCGTGCGGGCGGCCACGTCTCCGATCCGCCGTGCGAGGGCCTCCGAGCGCACGAGTGCCGCGAAACCCGCGGTCCCGAGGGCCAGCACCAGGACGCCGATCGCGGCGATCATCGTCCCGGCCCGCTGGATCCTGCCGCCGCCGACGACGATGAACACGACCGAGATGAGCGGCAGGAGGAGCGCCGACACGGTCTCGAGCAGACCACCGATGACGAGCCCCGCGCTCGCCCGCTCGAGCGGGACGCCCCACTGCGTGTACAGCAGCAGGCGCGTGGCAACGTCCGTCGGGCCGGGGATCGTGCTCGCGACCGCCCGCCCCGCGAGGTCCGCGCCCACGGCGTGCGGCCACGAGACCTCCTTGACGAGGATCTTGTACGGGAATGCGTTCGCCACGTAGGCGAGGCACGTGGCGGCCGCGAGGAGGAGCACGTCGACCGGCCGGAGCGCGGCGAGCGCCGCGAGGACGGCCCGGTAATCGACGATCCGCGGCAGGACGACGACGAACACGATGGCGAGCAGCAGGAGCGGCAGCACGAGCTGGCGCAGCGTGGGCCGGGTGTGCGGGATCGAGGCCGGCCGGACGCCCGCGCCCGGCCCGTCGGTCGTCACGATCGACTGCCGTGGGCGTTCATGGAGGGCAGTCTCTCACCTCGCGGCGTCGCCCCCGGCCCAGGGTGGGTCCTGCGGGACATTCATCGGCCACACCATCAGTCCCACCAGAAGAGCGGGGAGGGCTCTCGATCGGGAGGCGACTCCTTGTCTCCCTCTCCGCGGTTGAACAGCTTGCGGACGAACGACATCGCCGCAGTATGCGGTCGGCCCCGCGTCAGGGTTTCGGGCGAATTCGCGGGTGTACGCCGTCGACGAACCGCGTTCCGGTTGCCGGGACGATCTCGCCGCCGTCGAGGGCGACCCGCCCGAGCACGGGTCCGGGCTCGCCCGGGACCGTGGCCATGAAGATCACGGCGTCGCGGTCGGCCGTCACCTCGGGGTGGGTACCGCTGGCGCCGCGGGTGATTTGGCGGAGGCCCGTTCCGTCAGGGCGGATCGCGAACAGATCCGTCCCGACCAGCGGGGGTCGGCGGTCGGGGACCGCCGTACACGTCAGCTGGTCGGAGGGACGGGCTTGCCCGGGAACAGTTGCCTGAACTGCTTCGCGTACTGACGCTTGCCCATGAAGCGCCACAGCACCTTCACGGAGAGGGGCATGTTCGCGTAGAACATCGCGCGTTCCGCGGGCGTGGAGCTCGCGAGCAGCATCCCGAGCTGCGGCAGGAGGCGGCTCCTCGGGATCGCGTCGACGCTGTGGTCGCCCATCGCTGTCCACTCTTCGGACGTGACCACCCGCTCCGCGACCGGGACGACCTCCACCACCTCACGGCGCAGGTGGACCTTCAGCACATCGAGCATCCGCTCGTAGGCATCTGCCAGTTGCTCGCCGACCGCCGGGTCGGCCGTCGCGCGCCATCGGGCGAGGAGCGGACTTGCCTCCTCGAGGAGTGCCGCGACCTGTGCGTGGTGCGCGCGCATCTGGCCGACGTGGAGGGCACAGGCGGGAGCGCGCTGCTCGAGCTTGTCCCACAGGTACTGGTCCTCGCTCTCGTGATGCGTGTGCAGTGTCGCGTCGAGATCGGTGAGCCACTGGCCGACGACCTCGCTGCGCGCCGTGTCGCCCGGGGACGCGCTGCGCACCAGCCCGGGCGCCTGTTCATAGCCCCACAGGAACGCGTTGTGCAGGATGCGCATGTCGTCGCCATTGCACAGCTGCGGCCCGTCCGGGACGGGCGGCACGGTCTCACCAGGCAGGGAGACGTACTCCATGGTCATGGACGGACCTCCTGGGGGCGGGATGGCGTGTCCACCAAGTCTAGATCTCGCGACCCCCCCCGCGCACCCGCCACGCGGCCCGCGCGGCGGGCTCGACGAGGTGAGACGACGCCAGGTCGAGCGAGCAACCGCCTCGGCCGGGCGCCACACTCGCCGCTGAGCGGGAAGGGACTGCGTCCCATACGATGATCCGGGTCTGCAGTAAACATAACTCACATTATCGGAAGTGATACAGGGGAGTTGCGGACGGTTCAGGTGCTGGGGCTGACCGTGGAGGGCGATCCATCGATGCGCGGCTCCTGGGGTGGCGGCAGGGAGAGCGCCGGCGTCCTGTGCGGGGCGACGGCCGGTGTTGGCTCCGCGCCGGGCGGCGAGCCCGAGGGATCCGCGGCCGGAGGATCGCCACAGCCGGCGAGGAGTCCCCCCGCGAGGATCGCCACGGCGGTGAGGCCGCCGATCCTGGACCGTACCGCGGCACTCCTCAGGCGGATCCCGGCGGCCGGGTGCCTCGGCTCAGCCATCGAGCGTCCGATCGAGCCCGGCGAGCGTCGCGGCGAGGAGCGGCGCATTGCCCGTGTCGTGGGCATACGTGGCGAGCGCGGCGTCCAGGAACAGGGCCAGCACCCGGGCACGAAGGAGGCGCTCCTCGGTCAGCCTGGCGTCGCCGTAGGCGGCTCGGAACGCCTGGCGCCCTCCCCCATCGAGCACGCTCCAGTAGAGGGCGAGGTCAACCGCCGGGTCTGCCACGCACAGGTCGCCCCAGTCGATGACGCCCGACGGCACGCCACCGTCGTCGAGGAGCACATGGCGCACGTGCAGATCGCCGTGGACGAGCGCGGCACCGTCCGACGGCGACAGCCTCTCGGCCGCGTCGAGCAGCTCGTCGGTGTCCGGCGGCACGGACCACAGGCCGGCGCCCTCGAGTGCCGCGAGCCGGTCGCGGGTGCGGGGGACCCGCACGGCCATGTCCGCGCGGCCCATCGGGTCCCTGGGCAGGCCGGTCCCCAGCGCGTCGAGGACGACAGGTTCGTGGAGCGCGCGCAGGAACCCGCCCAGCGCCGCGCCGAGCGCCGGACGGGCGCCGCCCGTGTCGACGTCGGCGATCTCCCGGCCGGCGATCAGCCGCGCGCCGAAGAACGGCCACGGGTACGCCTCGGATGGCTCGCCGATCCACGCGGGCACCGGGATCGGCAGCGGCAGCAGCAGCGCGAGCGCCGGCAGCACCGCGATCTCCCGCTCGACCCCGCCGATGGCGATCCCCCGCCTCGGGAACCGGAAGGCGATCCCCTCCCCCGTCACCCACAGGGCGTTGTCCCAGCCGGTGGCGAACGGCGCGAGACCGCCCAGGGACACATCGGGGAACTGGGCTCCCAGGAGCGCGCGGACGCCCGCCTCGTCGAGCTCGATCTCGGCGCTCCACTCGGGCATCGTCGGCACCCCTCCCCTGCCCCGCTAGTCGGGCGCGATGAGCAGGAGACGCGGGAAGTACGTCCGGTAGCGTCGTGGATCGCGCGTGAGCAGCCGGTAACCGGCCACCGCAGCGTGCGCGCCGATGAACAAGTCCGGGAGGCCCGTCGTCCGGGTGCCTCCTCGACGCCGGTAGTCACGGAAGCACTGGCCTGCAAGGTAGGCCGCCGGGTACGGGATGGCCTCGCGCCTGTAGAGATCCTCGGGCAGGGCCGAAATCGAGCGCCTCGACCGTCGGGAAGCCGGCCGCCAGCTCGCCGTAGATGACGGGATTGATGACGACCACCGCCTCGTCCATCGCCCGGTCGAGGGCATCCGCCGACCAGGCGGCCCACACCGGGTCGCCGGATGCCACGTCGATGAGCACGTTGCTGTCGACGAGGACGGGTGTCACGGCTCGCCCCGCGTGAGCTCCATCAGCTCGTCGGTGGTCATCGTGAAGCGGGCCCCGTGTCGCTGCAGGTGCGCCACCGCGAGCTGCCCGCGAGTGGGCTTGCGCGGGTCCGACTCCTTCACGAGGTAGACGAACTCCCCGTCGTAGATGAACTCCACCTCCGTGTTGGGCATAAGCCCAGCCTGCTCCCGGATCGCCTGCGGGATCGTCACCTGCCCCTTCGACGTGATCCGCACCTCGCACCTCCGTTCTTACCAGCGACGGTAAGACCGGTTGGGGCATCCGTCAAGTCGTGCTAGGTCGTCCTTGTGTCCGCGCGGCCGGCCTCCCGGTTGCAGGTCGCGGACATGAAGAGGCCGGGACCGCCTGGCGGAGCGGTCCCGGCGCTGGCGTGACGGATGATGGAGTTACTCGAAGATGCGGTCGAAGCGGTGCAGCTGGGTCTCTCCAAAGCCGTCGTTGTCGGTGACGACGAGGACCCGGCGGTTGGGCAGGATCGTCATGCCCTCGAACTTCTCGAGGCGCTGGCCGTCCTCCAGGACGAGGTCCCGCGCGAGCGTCTTGGTCACGACCGGCACGGCGGTCACGTCGGCGGCGACCGGGGCAACCCCGTCGATCGAGAACGTGTACAGCCGCTTCACCTGGACCGCGTCGTCCTTGAGGTTGTCGCGCTCGATGACCGCGAGGGTCGTGTCATCGACGACCACGATCTCCGACAGCCCGACCCATGCGGTTGCGGGGGCTCCTGCGAGCGTGTCCAGCGGGTACCGCCAGAACGCCCAGGCGCCGGTGGCAGGGGTGTAGCGACCGATCCGGACGAAGCCGGCGGGGTCTGCGGTTGCGGCGTTCCCGGGAACGAGGCCGGCATCGCAGTCCTCCCTGGGATCGTTCCACTCCCGCTGGAAGGCGACGTAGACCTGCGTCCCGTCGTCGCTGACGGCAACGCCCTCGAAGCCGAACCGGGCCTGGTTGGCCTCGATCGTGACGGGCAGCCGGACGGGCTCGCCGACCACCGAACCCGCGGCGTCGAGCTGGATCAGCAGGTTCCGGGCGGGGTTGGTCACCGCGGCGCATCCGGCGGGGGCGCCGAACAGACGGGCACCCTCCGAGACGGCCCAGTAGCCGCCCTGGGGCCGGTGCGCGATCCCCTCGAGATCGTAGTTCTGGGGCGCTCCACCCTTGGTGACGGACATGGAGCCGGCCACCTCGAGACGCGACCCGAGATCGAGCGTGAGGATGCGACTCGGCCGGTAGAACGAGTCCGACACGGCAACGAGCGGCCGGTCCTCGGCTGCCGACAGGCCGGACAGCGCCCCCCAGACGGGACCTGCCGTCGGCGGAGCGGCCGCGAAGACCTGCGGGTAGGCGCCGGGGGCGCTTACCGCGGCCGTCTGCCCGGCGAAGATGGAGATCGTCCCGTCGTCCTCGTTGGCGGTCACGAACAGGTTCCGGGACGGGATGGCATACAGGCCCTCGGGGCGGAGCCCGGTCGGGAGAACCTGGACGAACTCGGGGCTGGTCTCGCGCCCGTCGATGCGGTAGACGATGACCGCGTGCCCACGCTCGGAGCCCACGAACGCGAACGTGCGGGTGCCGAACCGGCCGATCTCGAGACCTTCGATCTCGGCACCCTTGCTCGTGGATCGGGTGTCAGGGTAGTGCGACACGCGCGCGAGCTGCTCCTCGACGGCGACGCCGGGCTCGAAGGCGACGGCGCCCCCCGCGGTGAACACCGTGAAGTCGCGGCTGCCGGCGCGCAGGCTGGACGACTCGTTCGGGTAGTCGCCCTCGTTGGCCGTGATCAGGCGCCCGTCAGGCGTCCAGGCGATCGCGTCGGGTTCGCGACGCGCCGTCAGAGAGCTCGTGAACGCCACGGTCCCGTCGTTCGCGAGGTCGGCGGCGTGGGTGGCGTGGCCGGCGTCCCAGGAGCTCGTCACGGACCCGGTTGCGAGGTCGACGAGCGCGACGGCGTTGTTCTCCTGGATCGTGACGGCGGCGATGTTCGCCTCGTTGATGTCGATGAACTCGGGCTCCGGATCGGTCGGGAAGCGAAGACCCGTGAGACCGGTGAGCGGGACGTCCCGTGTCGTCCAGCTACCAACGGCGCCCGCGAGGTCGACGATGCGGACGAACCCCGGGAGGTTCTGCGGCAGGCCGCCAGTCGGGACCACCCCGGTGTACAGCTCGTTGCGCTGGTTCTCGATCACGACAGCCGCATACCGGCCGTCGGGGCTGACTGCGATCGAATCGGGCTGCCCGCCCATGTCGATCGTGCGCACGAGCTGCCGTCCGGGCAGCGAGATGACCCGCAGCTCGCCGGTCCTCGTCGGCAGGTTCGCCGCGGTGTCGGCGGGGCTCGTGTCGACGGCGACGAGCCCATAGGCGCCATCCTTCGTGACCGTGACCGACGTCGGCGAGCCGCCCACGCCGAGCTCGCCGTCGGCGACCGGCTCCGACGGATCGGCGATGGACACGAAACCGATCTCATCCTCGGCCGAGTCCGTGTAGATGAGCGTGCGGCCGTCGGGTGTCGCCGTGACGATCTCGGCGACGGAGCCGGTCACGTCGAACGTCGCAACCCGGACGAAGGAGTTGATCGCGGCCGGCGCCGCGGCAGCCGTGGGGATCAGCGTGGCACCGATGGCTACGACGGCCGCGACCACGGCAAGCCGGGAGCGGGTGGGCAGGTTCGTGACGGGCAACTGGGATCCTCCTTCGGGTCGCCCGGCGGGCACGAACCGGGCGCGCATCGTCCGGAGCGTGCAGGCTGGACGGACGCTGGCCCGTTATCGGGATGTCAATGGGGCGTAAACAGGCCACGCGTCGCAGGCCAGGTATTGGTCGCAGGCGACGGGACGGTCAGCCGCCGGCGGCCCGGCAGGCCAGGCCGACGTAGAGCGCGATGTCGGCGCCAACGTGGATCCCGATCGGGATCGCGAGCGTCCCGGTCCTGCGCCCGCACGAGCCCGCCCGTGACGCCGACTGCCGTGAGCAGCGCGATATGCACCGGCAGCAGCGCCACGACCTCCGGCCCGGCGTGGACGATGCCGAACACCAGGGCCGGATACCCGATCGCGACCCACGGCGGCGCAAGGCGGCCGAGCCACCCCTGCATCGCGCCCCGGTACTGGACCTCCTCCATCACCCCGTTCGCGATGCCGAACACGATCGCGGGGAGGAGCGCGGCGGGTGGCACCGGGAAGTCCAGCTCCCCGAAGAACGGGCGCGCGATCGCCGGCCCGATCACGAGCCCGCCGACGACGAGTGCGAGACAGCCGGCGGCCGCGACGACGGCCTCCCACCGGGCCGGCCGCGCGAGGCCAAGCTCCGCGAGGTTCGAGCGATGGGCGATGGCGAGCCCCGCCACCAGCACCAGCACGACGCCGGCGAGCGCGACACGCCGGAGCACGATCTCGGACAGCGGATCGACGCACGCCGCTTCGCCGAGCGGCACGTCCGTGCCGGCGACGACGGGCCAGGCGAGCGCCACCGCCACCGGCAGCGTCGCCGCCCACGCGATGGCTTCGGGGCGCCGCCACGCCCGGAGCACCGCCCAGCCGAGGGCGATCGCGACTGCCGCGAGCACCCGCAGCTCGGGAACGAGCGCCGCGAGCAGGAGGATGACCGGTCCGCCCGACGCGACCGCGAGCGAGGGCGCAGCATCCCGTGGCACGGGTCAGGGCCCGGCGACGTTCGAGCCCGTCAGGAGCACGAGACAGGCCCCGGGTCGGCGCCCGGCGTCGCCGACAAGACCGGCCCACGATGCCGCCGCCGCGCCCTCCGCGGTCACTCCGAGCTCGCGCGTCAGGACGCGCTGCGCCTCGCGGAGCGCGTCCTCCGGGACGAGCAGCATCTCGTCGATGCGGCCGTCGAGCTGCGCGACCGCCTCGGGGACCGGGACGCGGGTCGCGATCCCCTCCGCGTACGTCGCCGCCTCCTCGGTCTCGACAAGCCGGCCGAGGCGCCACGAGCGCTCCATCGAAGGCGCGCCCTCGGCCTGGACCCCGACGACCCGGCACTCCCCTCCCCGCTCGCGGAACCACGCGCCGACGCCGACGACGAGCGCGCCGTTGCCCACCGGGATGTACGCGTTCGCGAGGGGCGGGAGCTCGCCGCGGTCGACCGCATCGGTGAGCTCCAGCGCGAGCGTGGCGGCGCCGGTCGCGATTGCGACGTCCTCCCCGTCCACGAGCAGGACGCAACCCTGGTCGCGGGCGAAGGCCTCGGATGCGGCGCGGGCCTCGTCGAAGTCGCGGCCGACGAGCCGGAGGTCTGCGCCGAACCGCCGGATTCGCGCCGCCTTCGTCGCGTTCACCCGGGCATCGCAGAACACGACCGCGGGCACGCCCGCCTGGCGGGCGGCGAACGCGACCCCCTGGCCGAAGTTGCCGCTCGACGCGACGACCACCGGGCGCTCCCGGGTCACCGCGCCGCGCTCGACGAGGCGGCGCACGGCGAGCCACGTCCCGCGGCCCTTGAACGAGCCGACGGGATTGGCGGACTCGATCTTGACCACGACCGGGGTGCCGGCGAGCCCGGACAGGCCGTCGTGGACGAACTGGGGGCTGCCCCGGAACGCGGGCGGGATGCCGTCGAGGGCCGAGCGGATCGCGGCCTCGCGCAAGCCTGGGTCTGGCACGAGCGGACGGCGAGGAGCGGGAGGTCCGGTCACGCCGTTGAGGGTAGCGGCGGCCGTGACTCCCGGAGGCGGCCGTCGAACATCGTCGATTGCAGATCGCGGCCGAACTCGTCGGGGACAGCAAAACGCCCGAAGGAACCGTCTCCCCGCTTTCGGTCCAGCCGCTGTTGCCAACTGCCGGTCCGTAGTCGGTTCGTCTGCCCCTCCGGGCAAGACCTATCCTATGCCCTCGGCACGGACCGCCACAACGGCCTTATCCACGAGAATTGGCGTTGTCGTCCGCAGACCGGCGAGTTATCCACAGCCCGTCCACGGAACGGCGTCGCGCGGTGCGTCAGCCGCCCGATTCGAGCTCCAGGGGCCATCCCTCGGAGCCCGGCAGCGCCGGAATGCCATCCAGATCGAGCGTGACGCCGATCTCCTGGCCCGTGTCCGCCACGACGAACCACCACCCGCGCGGTCCCACCCGCGCCACCCGGAAGGTCGCGGCCCGCACCTCGAGCGTCGCGAGCACGAAGACGCCGGGCACGGTCCGTCCCTCCCCGACCCCGAGGCTGGTGGCGAGCATGCGCGCGGCCGCGGCCGCGGCCACGTGAACCCCTTCGACGAGGAGGATGTGCCCCGCGGACCACGGGACCGCGAGATGGGTCACGCCAGTCGGGCGGACGGCGTTGCCGTGAAGCGTCTCGCCGTCGGGGTGCAGCGTGAGCAGGCCGGCCGCGGTCGTGACCTCGAGCCGCGCCACGTGCGCGTCCGGGCCGGTCTCGAGGAGCACGGTGCCGACCAGCGTCCCCTGGTCGTGCAGCATCGTCCGCCAGCGGCGGCCCCGGGCGCCATCGGCAACCGTCCACGTGACACGCCCCAGGTCCGGGATGACACCGGATCCCGCGCGCCGTGCAGGCCGCGCGCTGGCGTGCGGCGCGGTCAGGGCGCGACCCCCTCGGTCTGGAGCGACTCCTGCCATCGATCGGCTGCCGCCCGGAGCTCGCCCGCGAGGCCGGGTGCCATGCGGCCCCGCACGCGCACGTCGCGGTTGCCGTATTCCACGTCGACGGTTCCCCGTTCGCGCACGCGGGCGAGCAGCTCGCCGGCGGCGTACGGCACGGTGACGTCGACGGCCTCCCAGAGCGAGGCCAGCAGCGCGGCGATCTCGGCGCGAAGGGTGTCGAGGCCGAACCCGGTCCGGGCGGACACGAGCACGGTTCCGGCCACGGCCGGAGCAGGCAGCGATCCATCCGTGTTGGGGTACAGCAGGTCCGCCTTGTTGAACGCCGTCAGCCGGGGCTTGTCACCGGCACCCAGCTCGTCGAGGACCGTCTGCACGGTCTCGCGGTGCTCGTCGGTGTGGCTGTCGGACGCATCGACGATCTCGACGAGGACGTCGGCGCGGGTGACCTCCTCCAGCGTGGCCCGGAACGCGTCGACCAGCTGGTGCGGGAGCTTGTGGATGAACCCCACGGTATCGGTGACGATCGCGGTCTGCCCGTCGCCCAGCTTGACCTGGCGCGACGTGGGGTCGAGCGTCGCGAACAGCTTGTCCTCCGCCTTCGCGACCTCCGAGCCCACGAGCGAGTTGAGCAGCGTCGACTTCCCGGCGTTCGTGTAGCCGACGATCGCGACCGTGGGATACAGGCGCCGGTCGCGCCCGCGGGCCGCCGTCTGCCGCTGCTGGCGGACGTTCTCGACTCGCTCCTTCATCTTCTTGATCCGGTCCCGGATGAGCCGGCGGTCCGTCTCGAGCTGTGACTCACCCGGTCCGCGCGTGCCGATGCCGCCGCCGGTGCGCGAGAGGTGCGTCCACAGCCGGGTCAGGCGCGGCAGCTGGTACTCGAGCTGCGCGAGCTCGACCTGGAGCCGCCCCTCGTGCGTCTGGGCGTGGAGCGCGAAGATGTCGAGGATCAGGCGGCTGCGGTCGATCACCTTGGCGTTGAGCAGGGTCTCGAGGCTCTTCTGCTGGGCCGGGCTGAGCTCGTCGTCGGCGATGAGGACGTCGAAGCCGGTTTCGCTCTTCGCCTGGAGCAGCTCCTCTGCCTTGCCCTTGCCCACGTACCAGTTCGGGTCCACGTGACGCCGGTTCTGCCACTCGGCACCCACGACGTCGGCACCCGCCGTGGCCGCCAGGGCGGCGAGCTCGGTCAGGCTGTCCTCGGCGCTCCAGCCCTGGTCATCGCCGGTGTCGACGGCGAGCAGGAACGCCTTCTCGACGGGCGGTGCAAGGTCGATCGTGTCGCGGGGGCTCATGGCCGCCGATGATACCCCGTGCCCATCCGGCGCCCGCCCGGTGGCCCGTTCGCCGAGCGCGGGTGGCCCATCCGGACCATGGCGCGCGGACGCACCACGTCGGACGCTCTCGACATGCGCCCGTCCACCTTCCTCAGCGATGCCTTCGGCTGGTTCCGCGCCCCCGTGCCCGCCCCCGCCCTGCCCGAGCCGGAGTCACCCCTGCGGCGGTTCACGATCCGTGCGATCGCGGTCACCGCGCTCGTTGCGAGCGCGATCTACCTGACCTGGCGCGCGACGCAGACCGTCGATCTCGCCGTGTGGTGGGTGTCGGTCCCGTTGCTCGTGCTCGAGATCCACGCCGCGCTCGGGCTGGCGCTGTTCACGTTCTCGCTGTGGGACGTGGACGCCGCCCCGCCCGGACATCCAGCCGCACGATCGAAGCGCAAGGTCGCGGTCCTCATCCCGACCTACGACGAGGGCATCGAGATCCTCATCCCGACGATCGCCGCCGCCAAGACGATGCGCGGCCGCCACCAGACGTGGGTCCTCGACGACGGCAACCGCCCCGAGGTCAAGCGGCTGGCCCGGGAGCTCGGCGTGAAGTACCTCACCCGGGCCGAGCACGAGCACGCGAAGGCCGGCAACCTCAACAACGCCCTGTCGGTCGTCAAGGCCGACCTCGTCGCCGTCCTCTACGCCGACCATGTCGCCGACCCCGCGTTCCTCGAGCGGACGCTCGGCTACTTCGACGACCCGGCGGTGGCGGTCGTCCAGACGCCCCAGGAGTTCTACAACCACGACTCCTTCGAGCACGAGGCCGTTGCCGGCGACGGTGAGCGGTTCCACGAGCAGTCCCTGTACTACCGCATGCTCCAGCCCGGCAAGAACCGCTGGGACGGGGCGTTCTGGTGCGGGACGGGTGCGGTGCTCCGGGTCGTCGCGCTTGGCGAGATCGGCGGCGTGGCCACCGACACGATCACCGAGGACATCCACACGACGATCCGGCTCCATCGCCGCGGGTGGAAGACCGTCTACCACAACGAGGTGCTCGCCCGGGGGCTCGCGGCCGCGGACGCCGACACGTACCAGCTCCAGCGACTGCGGTGGGGAACGGGGGCGATGCAGGTGCTTCGCGTCGAGAACCCGCTCGTGGTGCCCGGCCTGACGCTCCCCCAGCGTCTCTCGTACGCGTCGACGCTCCTCGGCGGGTTCGACGCCTGGCGGACGCTCGGGCTCATCGTGCTGCCGATCGTCGTGGTCGCGACCGGCGCGCTGCCGATCCGGGCCGACTTCCGCACATTCGCGGTCGCGTTCGGCGTGACGTTCATCCTCCAGCAGGTCGCGCTGAAGGCGCTCAGCCGTGGCGCCCACCGGGTGATCCTCTCGGCCGTGTTCGAGGTCGTCCGCATGACGGCGAACCTGCGCGCGACGCTCAGCCTCGTCACGCGTCGCAGCCCGACGTTCACCGTCACCCCGAAGGGCCGCCTCAGCGACGGCCGGACCAGGGTCCGGGCGCCGCTCCCGCTGCAGCTGACCCTGGCCGCATCCGTCGTCGCTGGCGCCTGGTTCGCCCTCACCCTCCTGGGGCGGACACCGGTGACCTATGAGGTACCCGGCGCCGTCGTCGTCGCCTTCGGCTGGATGCTGTTCAACCTGGGACTGGTCGGTCTCGCGATCGCCCGGATGCGCTCCCTGCGCTACGCGCCGGAGCGGCGCGCCAGCGTCCGATTCGTGACCGACCTCCCCGCGTGGCTCGACGAGCTCCCTGCCGAGACGATGGACGTGTCCACGACCGGCGCCCGGGTCGTCGCCCATCGATCGGTCCCGATCGGCCGCGACGTGCGCCTCACGTTCGATGTCGACGACGAGGTGGTGACGCTTGTCGGCGCGGTTCGCTCCACGCGCCCGGACGTGGCCGGCCTGACCGTGCACGGGGTTGAGTTCGCGCCCGGCCAGCATGCCGCTCAGGCCAGGCTTGCGCTCGCGCTGTTCCAGACCCAGGCGACGCCTCGCGTCGAGCGGTTCACCGAACCCGCCGGGACGCGCGTCGCACGGCCGGTCGCTGCTCCAGCCTGATCCGACCCCCGCCTGGGCCGAGCCCACCGCACGGCTCGGCGCCAATCACCCTCGGGCGTTGTCGTCGACGCCCACGAAGATGTAGCCCGGGGACCCGGGGGTGTTTGGCTGGTTACGCATGCACACGTAGTCGTTGCCGTTCTTGTCGATCAGGTCCCACTGGTCGCCGCGCACGTACGCCTCGACCGCCGCGCCGTCGGCGAGCCCGAAGGACTGCGCCCACGCGTCGAACGCCGCGCTGTATCCGCCGCCGTCGTACACCGGGATCCCGGCCTCGGCCCAGCCGACGACACTCCGCTCCCACCACTCGTCGACGTCGACCCGGGCCATGCCCGATGCATCCGCGGGACAGGCGAAGTCGGGGCGCGCGGCGACGGGCGCCGCCGTCAGGCCCACCAGGACCAGGATCGCCGTGGCACAGATCGCGAGTCGCTTCATCTGCGTGTCCCTCCATGCGCGGCGCTCGTGCGCCCACCGTCGGCATGACGTTGGGCGGTCCCGAGGCGCAGCGCCGGGACCTGCCGCAGCCGCACCGTACCCGCCGGCGCCCCACCCGCGCATCGGCGAATTCCTTAGCCAGCTCCTCAGGGACGGCTGTCCGCGAGCTGCCCGACCAGCCCAACAAGCCGAGGCAGCGGGTCCGCGGCGGCATCGACGACCGTCAAAGCGGGCTCGCGCCGGAACCACGTCCGCTGCCGTCGCGCAAACTGGTCGTTGTGGATCGCGTCGAGCTCGATCGCCGCCTCCAGCGTGCACAGGCCGTCGAGGTACGCCCAGCTCTCCCGGTAGCCGATCGCCGAGAACGCTGGGAGTGCCGGGTCGAAACGCGCCCGTAGCGCGCGAGCCTCTTCGACCAGCCCCGCGTCAAACTGGGCGCGGGCCCGGGCATGGATGCGCCGGCGGAGCTCGGCCGGCTCGACGGCGAGCTGGACGCCGAGGATCGGGCCGGCATAGCCGAGCGGCGGCGGGAGCGGACCGTCGCCCCGGATCGTCGCGATCTCGAGCGCCCGGATCACGCGCCGCGGGTTGCGCAGGTCGGTGCGCGCGGCGAGGGCCGGTGCGAGGGCCGCGAGCCGCACAGCGACGGCATCCAGCCCGTCACGGAGGAGCTCCTCCTCGAGCGCGGCTCGGACGACGGGATCGGACGGGAGCGATCCGGTGTCGATGCCCGCGAAGACCGCGCGCAGCCAGAACCCGGTGCCGCCGACGAGGATCCCGACGCCTCCCCGCTCCCCCAGCGCCTCGAGCGCCGCCAGCGCATGGTCCCGGAAGTCGGCGACCGAGTACGCCTCGTCGGGGTCGACGAGGTCGATCCCGTGGTGGACGACGCGGGCACGCTCCTCGCGGGTCGCCTTCGCCGTCCCGATGTCGAGTCCCCGGTAGACCTGGCGCGAGTCCGCCGAGACCACCTCAGCCGGGGTCCCGCGGGCGATGAGCCACTCGGCGAGCGCGATTGCGACGCCGGTCTTGCCGGTGGCGGTCGGACCGCCGATGACGACGAGCGGCGCGAGGCTCAGACGAGGACCCCGCGGAGCGCATAGGGTCCGGCGTGATCGACGCGGACCCGGACGAGCGTCCCGACGAGGGCCGGCGAACCGGCAACGTGGACGAGCTTGTTCTCCCGGGACCGACCGGCGAGGTGGACGATGCCGTCGGGGAGGCGGGCGAACGCGTCGCGCGACTCGTCGCTGCCGGCCGCCTCCTCGTCCTCGTGATCGTGCGTCCGGGGCGGGACGATCGTGTCCACGAGGACCTCGGCGTCGCGGCCGAGCCACGCACGATTGCGCTCGTGCCCGATCCGCTCCTGGACGTCGAGCAGCGCCACGAGCCGGCGGCGTTTCTCGGCGGCGGGCACGTCGTCCGCGAGCCTCGTGGCGGGCGTGCCGGGTCGCTCGCTGTAGGCGGCGGCGAAGACCTGGTCGTAGCGGACGGTCTCGAGCAGGCGGATTGTCTCCTCGTACTCGGCCTCGGTCTCGCCGCAGAACCCGACGATGACGTCCGTGGACAGGGCGATCCCCGGGACGGCCTCGCGGATCCGGGCGAGCCGCTCGAGGTAGTGCTCGATCGTGTACTGGCGGCCCATCCGCCGGAGCATCGAGTCGGAGCCCGACTGGACCGGCAGGTGGAGTGCCTCGCACACCGACGGGCAGTCGCGCATCGCGTCGATCAGGCGGTCCGACAGGTCCCACGGGTGCGAGGTCACGAAGCGCAGCCGCGCGATGGCCGGCCCGCCGTCGCCGTCCCGCAGCCCGTCCACCGCGCGGATGAGCTCGGCGAGATCCGGGCGCGCCTCGCGATCCTGCCGGCGACCGACGGTGCGCTCGGTGACGACGTGGGCAAAGCGCCCCTCGGGGGCGAGGTCGTGCCCGTAGGAGTTGACGTTCTGGCCGAGGAGCGTCACCTCGCGGTAGCCCGCCGTCGCGAGCGCGCGCGCCTCGTCCACGATCTCGTCGAACGGACGGCTTCGCTCGGGGCCGCGACTGAACGGCACGATGCAGTAGGTGCATGTCTTGTCGCAGCCGTAGATGATCGGCAGCCACGCGCTGATCGCCGAGCCGCGCAGGACGGCTCCCCCGGCGATCGCGTCCGCGCGCGCCCGGACCAGGTGCGTGGCGTCGGAGACCGGCGCGCCCTTGACGATCGTCGTGGCCGCCGTCTGCGCGAGCGAGCCGACGGGTGCCTGCGCCGACGCGAGGCCCAGCCGGTCCACGAGCTCCGGCTCCTCGTCCGGCCGCAGGAACAGGTCCACGGCCGGGTAGCGGCGGGCCAGGCCGGCGCGGTTCGACTCGCGCACCGAGCAGCCCGTCATCACGACCCGCAGCGACGGGTTGGCGGCCTTGAGCCGGTTGAGGTGGCCCTGCCGTCCGATGACCTTCGCCTCGGCGGCCTCGCGGATCGCACAGGTGTTGATGACGACGAGGTCGGCCGCGTCCAGCGAGGGGGCCTCGGCGCAGCCGGCCGCCAGCAGGCGACCGGCCATCTCCTCGGAGTCGCTCCGGTTCATCTGGCAGCCCAGGGTCCAGACGTGGAACGACGGCAGCGCCCGCGGCTCGGGCCGGAACTCGGCCAGTCGCTCGTCGTCGGGCGCGAGCGGAGCCCGCGGCCCGGCGGGACCCGCAACGGGCGGCGCGATGTCGAGGACGGGGAGGCTGCGTGTCGTCATGCGCTCGTGATGGTAGTGCCTGTTGCGGCGGTGTTCCCGCGGGGTGCCCGCCGACGTACTCTCTCCGCCATGGAATGGATCACGAGCCCCGAGGCGTGGATCGCCCTGCTCACGCTCACCGTCATGGAGATCGTGCTCGGCATCGACAACGTCGTGTTCATCTCGGTGCTCGTCCAGCGACTGCCCGCCGGAGCAGCGTGACCGGGCGCGGACGATCGGCCTCGGGCTCGCGATGGGGATGCGGATCCTGCTGCTGCTGACGATCTCCTGGATCATCGGCCTGACCGAGCCGCTGTTCAACCTCCTCGGGCGCGACATCTCCGTCCGCGACCTGATCCTCATCGTCGGCGGCCTGTTCCTGATCTGGAAGGCGACGACCGAGATCCACGAGGCGCTCGAGGGCGACGAGGGCCACGCGCGGGGCGGCGCGGTGGCGACGATGAGCGCGGTGCTGATCCAGATCGTCCTGCTCGACATCGTGTTCTCGCTCGACTCGGTGCTGACCGCCGTCGGCATGGCCGACGACGTCGCGATCATGATCGTCGCGGTCGTCCTCGCCGTCGGCGTGATGCTCTTCGCGTCGGGCCCGATCTCGCGCTTCGTCCACGAGCACCCGACCGTCAAGATGCTCGCGCTGAGCTTCCTGCTCCTGATCGGCGTGACGCTGATGGCGGACGGGCTGGGCTTCCACGTGCCGAAGGGCTACATCTACGCGGCGATGGGCTTCTCGGTCTTCGTCGAGATGCTCAACCTCGCCGCGCGCCGGCGTCACAAGACGGAGGAGCCCGTGGAGCTGCGGCCCACGTTCATCAAGGACACGCCGGCCGAGGCGATCCTGCCCGTATCCGAGTAGGCGCTCCCGCTCAGGCCGCCGGGTCCACCCAGCGCCCGAGCGCACGGCGGACGCCGGCAACGAGCTCGTCGGGCATCACGAGACCCGCGTGGCTCTCCGCGTACGGCCCGAGGTCCCCGTGGTAGTCCGTGCCGCCGGTCTCGACGAGGCCGAGCGCGCGGGCGGTCGCCCCCACCCGCTCCCGGTCGTCCGCGTCGAACGAGCGGTGGTGGCTCTCGAGGCCGTCGAGCCCCTCGTCCATGAGCGCACGCAGGAGCGGCACCTGGTCGGGCGCGTCCCGGAAGTGGGCGAGCGAGGCGAGGCCGCCGGCCGCACGGATCGCGCGGATCGCCTCCACGGGCGCGAGGCCGGTCCGCGGCACGTAGCCCGGCTGACCGTGCGAGAGGATCCGCCGGAACGCGTCCTCGACGCTCTCGGCGAAGCCCGCCTTCACGAGCGCCCTGGCCAGGGTCGGCCGTCCGAGGGCGTCGTCGCCGCGGAGGTCCAGCTCCGCCACCTGCGCATCCACCGGCAGGCCGATGTCGCGCAGCCGGTCGACCGTCGCGAAGAACCGCGTCCGCCGCGACCCTCGCTGGGCCGCGATCGCCGCCTCGAACGCGTCGTCCGCCGGGTCCACGCCGATCCCCAGGACGTGCAGCTCGCCCTCGGGCAGATCGAGATGCTGGCCACGGGTGACCGCGTTGATCTCGACCGCCGGCACGAGCTCGAGGCCCGGTGGCAGCGTCGGCGCTCCGGGGACCGTCAGCTCCCGGTACGCCGCGAGGTTGTCATGATCCGCGATCGCGAACAGGCGGACACCGGCCTCGTAGGCCTGGCGGACGAGCTCGGCGGGCTCGAGGACGCCGTCGGAGCGGGTCGTGTGCGCGTGAAGATCCGCGACGGCGTCGCCCGGGACGAACGGCTCGGCGTCATCCGGCTCGGCGCGTGGCGCAGGCTCACGGCGTTCAGACCTCGAAGAGGCGCTGGATCCGCTCGATCTGGAGGGCGCGGCCGGTCGCGGGGTCGACGTCGACCTGGCAGGCGTTGAAGATCACCGGGCCGTCCCCCACCTCGAAGCGCGTCGGCAGGGCGTTGATGAAGCGCGGGCAGCACCGTGGCCGGGTTGAAGCCGATGACGCTCGAACAGCGGCCCGGTCATGCCCGAGGTCCGTCTGGTACGCCGTGCCCCTGGGGAGGATCCGCTCGTCGCCGGTGACGACGTGCGTGTGCGTCCCGACGACGACGCTCACACGCCCGTCGAGGTACAGGCCCATCGCGTTCTTCTCGGAGGTGAGCTCGCAGTGGAAGTCCACGAGCCGGATCGGCGGCAGCGGCTCGGACGCCTCGTCGAGCAGCCGGTCCGCCTCCGTGAACGGGTTGTCGATCGGCTGCATGAACGTCCGGCCCTGGAGGTTGACGACCGCCAGCTCCGACCCGTCGAGCGCCTCGTAGGTGCCCCAGCCGCGGCCCGGGACGCCGTGCGTCCCGTAGTTGAGCGGCCGCAGGACGCGCTCGGTCTGGTCGAGGTACGCGTAGATCTCGCGCTTGTCCCAGATGTGGTTGCCGGACGTGATCACGTCCACGCCCGCGCGCGAAGAGCGCCTCGGCGGTGGACACCGGTGAGGCCCATGCCGCCGGCGAGGTTCTCGCCGTTGGCGGTGACGAAGTCGATGCCCGCGCTCGTCGCGGATCCCGGGCAGAGCTCGCGCTCGATCACCACCCGGCCGGGCTTGCCGATGATGTCGCCGATCATCAGGACCGGCACGCGCCGGGCGGTCGCGGGGCGTTGCCGTTGGGCGGGTTGCCGAGCCCGCCCGCTCGCTGCGGCCGCTCACCGGCTTGCCGTCATGCGCGCCGCTACTTCGCGTACTCGACGGCGCGCGTCTCGCGGATGACCGTCACCTTGATCTGCCCCGGGTACGTGAGGTTGTCCTCGATCTTCTTGACGATGTCCCGGGCGAGGCGGGTCGCCGTCAGGTCGTCGATCTCCTCGGGGCGGACGAGGATGCGGACCTCGCGGCCGGCCTGGACGGCGAACGACCGCTCGACGCCCGTGAAGCTCTCGGCGATGCGCCTGGAGGTCCTCGAGGCGCTTGACGTACGTCTCCATCGTCTCGCCGCGGGCGCCGGGGCGCGAGGCGCGAGATCGCGTCGGCGATCTGGACGATCGGCGCCTCGATGCAGGCGTACTCGACCTCCTGGTGGTGCGCCGCGATGGCGTTGACGACCTTGAACGGCATCGTTGTGCTTCTGCGCGATCTGCGCCCCGATCGCGGCGTGCGGGCCCTCGACCTCGTGGTCGACGGCCTTGCCGATGTCGTGGAGCAGGCCGCCGATCTTGGCCGCCTGGACGTCCGCGCCCATCTCCGCCGCGATGATCGCCGCGAGGTGGCTCGTCTCGACGCAGTGGACGAGCACGTTCTGGCCGTAGCGGGTCCGGTACTTGAGCCGGCCGAGCGAGCTTGACGAGATCCGGCGGGCAGGCCCGGGACGCCGGCGTCGTAGGCGGCCTGCTCGCCCGCCTGGCGGATGACGAGGTCGACCTCCGCGCGGGCCTTGTTGACGACCTCCTCGATGCGCCCGGGGTGGATCCGGCCGTCGGCGATGAGCTTCGTGAGCGCGAGCCGGGCGACCTCGCGGCGGACCGGGTCGAAGCCGGACAGGACGACGGTCTCGGGCGTGTCGTCGATGATCAGGTCGACGCCGGTGGCCTGCTCGAGGGCGCGGATGTTGCGGCCCTCGCGGCCGATGATCCGGCCCTTCATCTCGTCGCTGGGCAGGTGCACGACCGTGACCGTGTGCTCGGCGGTGTGGTCGGCGGCCACCCGCTGCATCGCCGTGACGATGATCTCGCGGGCCTTGTCCTGCGCCTCCTCGCGGGCACGGCGCTCGATCGATCGGGCGAGCTTGACCGCGTCGTGCTCCGCCTCTTCGCGGATGGCCTCGAGCAGGATGCCCTTGGCGTCCTCGGCCGACAGGCCCGACACCTGCTCGAGGGCCGCGACCCGCTCCTGGTTGAGCTTCGCGAGGCTCTCGCGCTCGGTCTCGAGCTCCCGCTCGCGCTCGCCGATCTTGCGGCTCTTCTCCTCGAGCATGTCGGCCCGCTGGTCGAGCTGCTCGTCGCGCGAGAGCAGGCGCCGCTCGAGGTTGGTGAGCTCGCTCCGCTTCTGGCGCGCCTCCTCCTCGGCCTCGCGCTGCAGGCGAAGCTTCTCGTCCTTGGCCTCGAGGATCATGTCCTTCTGCTGCGTCCGCGCCTCGGCCACGATCCGGGCGGCCTTGTCCTGGGCGGACTTGATGGTCTGGCTCGCCAGGATGCCGCGGGCGACGAACCCCACGGCAACGCCAACGACGGCGGCAACCACGGCCACGGCGACGAGTTCCATCTTCGGTTCCTCCCCCCCGGCGGGGTGAATGCGTCGGGGGCGTGTTGGTGAATCGGCGTTTCGGGCGACGCAGCGCCGGGGGGTCGCTTGGGCTCGGGAGCAGGGAGGCTCGGAGGGCTCCTCCCGCTCTCAGCCGGTGCTGCGGCTCGCCCGGAAGCGGCCACGAGGGTCCGCGTCCGGTTGTCGCCACAGCCTACTACGGCGCGACCGATCCGGCCCGGATCCGCAACCGTCTACCGCCCCGGGCGCGCCGAGCGCCACGCGTGGCCGTCCCGGGGTCAGGACTCGTCGAGCCCGTCGGCCTCCGCAGCGTCGTCCGAGGGCTCGTCGAGGATGCGCTTCGTCACCGTCGAGCAGACATCCGGACCGAAACCGTTCCGGGCGAGGAGTCCGTACGCCCGCTGGCGGCGCTTCCGGGGATCCGTCTCACGCAGGATCGCGGCGAGCCGCTTGCGCAGGAGTCGCTCGGCGGCCGCCTCATCGGGAGCTCGTGCGCTCGTGGCCCTCCGTGGCCCCGACGACAGCGTCGTCGCGGCGATCCGCGAGCACGGCGTCGACGAGGGTCCTGTCCACCCCCTTCAGCTGGAGCTCGCGCTTGAGTGCGTGCTCGCCCGCGCGGCCGTGCCCGATCGCGGGATTCGACCCAGGAGCGGGCGAACGCCTCGTCGTCGAGGTAGCCGAGCTCGGTGAGCCGCTCGACCGCACCGGCGACGAGCTCGGGTCGGTACCCGAGGCGCGTGAGCTTGCGCCGGACCTCCGAGACGGAACGAGGTCGGGCCTCGAGGAACCGGGCGGCCGCCTCGAGGACCTCGTCGGGGTCCTCCACGCGCGCCCGCTGCTCACGCCGCTCGGCAGGGCGTCGGCTTCCGGACACGAGGACGGGCGCCGGAGCCCGGCGCCCGTTCGTGATCGGTCATGACCGGCCGTGGCAAGCCGGCCTACTCGGCCTCTTCGATGCCCTCGACCGGGAGCGCCACGTCCGCCATCTTGGCGCGGATGCGGCGGTCGATCTCCGCGGCGACGTCCGCGTTCGTCTTGAGGAACTCCTTCGAGGCCTCGCGGCCCTGGCCGAGGCGCGTCTCGCCGAAGGTGAACCAGGCGCCCGTCTTCGTGACGACGTCCATCGCCACGCCGACGTCGAGCAGGCCGCCCTCGCTTGGAGATGCCCTCGCCGTACATGACGTCGAACTCGGCGACGCGGAACGGCGGCGACACCTTGTTCTTCACGACCTTGACCCGCACCCGGTTGCCGACGGACTCCGTGCCGGTCTTGATCGTCTCGACGCGCCGGATGTCCAGCCGGACCGACGCGTAGAACTTGAGCGCGCGGCCGCCCGGCGTCGTCTCCGGGTTGCCGAACATCACGCCGATCTTCTCGCGCAGCTGGTTGGTGAACACGAGCGCCGTGTTGGAGCGGCTCACCGCGCCGGTCAGCTTGCGCAGCGCCTGGCTCATGAGCCGCGCCTGGATGCCGACGAAGCTGTCGCCCATCTCGCCCTCGATCTCCGCGCGGGGCACGAGGGCCGCCACGGAGTCCAGGACGACGATGTCGACGCCGCCGGAGCGGATCAGGGTCTCGGTGATCTCGAGCGCCTGCTCGCCGGTGTCCGGCTGGGAGACGAGCAGCTCGTCCACGTTGACGCCGCAGGCCCGGGCGTAGGCCGGATCGAGCGCGTGCTCGACGTCGATGAAGGCGGCGATGCCGCCGCGGCGCTGTGCCTCGGCGATGACGTGCTGGCAGACGGTCGTCTTGCCGGAGGACTCCGGGCCGAAGATCTCGGTGATCCGGCCGCGCGGGATGCCCCCGACGCCGAGCGCGAGGTCGAGCGCGATCGATCCGGTGGGGATCGAGTCGACCGCCTGCCGCTCGGCGGATCCGAGCTTCATGATCGAGCCGCGGCCGAACTGCTTCTCGATCGCGAGGATGGCGGCGTCCACCGCGCGTCCCCGCTCCGCGAGCGCCTTGTCCGCTGCCGCCGTTGCGGGCGTCCATGTCCTTGCCGGTGATCGTCATCTGTGTCCTCGCTCCTCGCGGCATCTGCCGATCCGACGGAGCGGGACCCGGTCCCCGCCCGTTCGGTGCGTCAGCCCTCGCCGGACTCCTCGTCCCACCGTGGCTTGCGCGGCTTCCGGATGAGCTCCGCCTGCTGCGGGGCTTCCGAGAGCGGCGCGAGCGTTCGGTCTCGGCGGCCTTGTCCTTGGGCTTCTTCTTGTGTTCCTTGGCGGGGCGATCCCGTGATCCCATCGCTCGCCTCCACGTGCTCCGACGGTACCGACACGGACTTCACGCGGGCTTCGCGGCGCCTTCACCGCCACTCATCCGGACGGCGCGGCTGCGCAGCTCCGGCAGCTGGTCGGGGAAGGTTCCGGCGCGCGATCGCGGCCCGGATCCTGGTCCATGAAGTCTAGGGTGAAGGTCAGGTTGTGACAAGTCGCGAGCCGGTACGCGAGCATCTCCTTGGCCCGGAACAGGTGGCTCAGATACGCCCTCGAGAATCGCGTGCACAGCGGGCACGGACAGCCCTCCTGGACGGGCGCCGGGTCGTCGCGATACTGCTCGTTGCGCAGGTTCAGCCGACCGCCCGGAACCCACAGCTGGCCGTTGCGGGCGACGCGCGCCGGCAGCACCGAGTCGAACAGGTCCACGCCCCGGTGGACCGCCTCGAGCAGGTCCAGCGGTGAGCCGAGGCCCATCAGGTACCGCGGCCGTGGGTCGTCGTCGAGGAGCGCGACCGTCGCGTCGAGTGTCGCGTTCCGCTCGTCGGGCGTCTCGTCGCCGGCGAGCCCGCCGATGTTGATGCCATCGAACGGCAGGGAGGCGATGAACCGCGCGGACTCCTCGCGCAGCGCGGGGTCGAGGCCGCCCTGGACGATGCCGAACAGCGCCTGGTCCGTGCGGGCGTGCGCAAGGAGCGAGCGCTCCGCCCAGCGGTGGGTCCGGTCCATCGCATCGCGCACGACCTCGCGCGGCGAGCTCGGGAACACCGGCTGGTCGAACGCGACCGCGATGTCCGCCCCGAGCGCCATCTGGACCTCGATCGAGTGCTCCGGCGTGAACCGGTGGATCGAGCCGTCGAGGTGGCTCTTGAACGTCACGCCGTCGTCATCGATCACGCGCAGGTCGCCGAGCGAGACCACCTGGTAGCCGCCCGAGTCGGTGAGGATCGGACCGTCCCAGCCCATGAAGCGGTGCAGCCCGCCGAGGCGCTCGATCCGCTGGTGCCCCGGACGCAGGTACAGGTGGTACGTGTTCGCGAGGATGATCGACGCGCCGGCCGCGCGCACCTCGTCCGGGTGGAGCGCCTTGACGTCGCGTTCGTGCCGACGGGCATGAACTGCGGCGTCTCGACGACGCCGTGGGGCAGGGTCAGCTGGCCCGAGGCGCGCTCGCGTCACGCGGTTCGAAGGCGGCGGGACGAGGATCTCGAAGCGACGCGGCTCCGGGCATGCGTCAGCGGGTCGCGACGTCGTCCCACAGGGCCGGCATGTCCGGCTCCGTGCGGCGGGGCGGCGGGATCTCGAACCCGAGCGCGGCGAGATGGCTGCGCGCGGCCTCGGTGGCGATCCTGCCCTGCGGCGTGCGGTCGAGGAAGCCGAGGCGCAGGAGGAACGGCTCGTACACGTCCTCGATCGTCTCGGGCTCCTCGGCGAGCACCGCGGCCAGCGCCTGGACGCCCACCGGTCCCGACTGGAACTTCTGGATGATCGCGGCGAGCAGCTTGCGATCCGTCGTGTCCAGCCCGAGATCGTCGATGTCGAGGATCCGCATCGCCTCGACGACGGCCTGGGCGTGGATCGTCGCCGTCCCCGTTGACCTCCGCATGGTCCCGGACCCGGCGGAGCAGGCGGTTCACGATCCGGGGCGTCCCGCGGCCGCGCATCGCGATCAGGCGGGCCGCGTCGGTGTCGACCTCCACGCCCAGGATGCCCGCCGAGCGGCGGACGATCGCCGTGAGCTCGTCCTCGCCGTAGAAGTCGAGCCGGTAGGTCATGCCGAACCGGTCCCGGAGGGGCCCGCTGATCCGCCCGGCGCGGGTCGTCGCGCCGACGACCGTGAACGGCTTGAGGCTCAGCCGCAGGCTCCGGGCGCTGGGGCCCTTGCCGATCATCACGTCGAGCGCGAAGTCCTCCATCGCCGGGTACAGGATCTCCTCGACCGCGCGGTTGAGGCGGTGGATCTCGTCGATGAACAGCACGTCCCGCTCGTCGAGAGCGGTGAGGATGGCCGCGAGGTCGCCCGCGCGCTCCACGGCCGGCCCGCTGGTGTACCGGACGTTGACGCCCAGCTCGCGGGCGATGATCGTCGCGAGCGTCGTCTTGCCCAGGCCCGGCGGCCCGTAGAGGAGCACGTGATCCGCCGCCTCTCCCCTGCCCTTCGCCGCCTGGAGCAGCACGTCGAGGCTCGCCTTGACCTCGCGCTGGCCGATGTACTCGTCCAGGGTCCGCGGTCGCAGGGACCCCTCCACGGCGAGCTCGCCGATGTCGGTGGCGCCGGCCGCGAGGAGGCTCAACGGGTCGTCGGTCATCGCGCGGAATATAGCAGGTTCGAACACGGATTGGTACAGATGTTCGAACGCTGAGCGATGGTCCTCCGCACAGGCACCGGACGATGCGATCATGCCGGGATGACCGACTCCTTCACGATCGACACGATGCTCCGTCTCCCCCGCCTCTCGTCGCTCAGGCTCAGCCCGGACGGCACCCGTCTCGTGGTCGCCGTCGGCGGCGTGGCTGCGGATGGCAAGAAGATGGCGACCTCGCTGTGGCAGGTGGACCCCACCGACCAGGCCCCCGCGCGGCGCCTCACCCGCTCCGTCGAGGGCGAGGGCTCCGGGATCGCGTTCCTGCCCGACGGGACGCTGCTGTTCGAGTCCGTCCGGCCGGACCCGGACGCGAAGCCCGACCCCGACAAGAAGGTCAACGCCCTGTGGGCACTCCCTGCGGACGGCGGCGAGGCACGCCTCCTCGCCGCGCCCGATGGCGGCGTCTGCGGGACGGCGACGGCGCGCGGCAGCCAGGCGATCGTGTTCGGCGCGAACGTCCAGCGCGGTGCACGCGACTTCGAGGGCGACGCCGAGCGTTCGAAGGTCCGCAAGGAGGCCGGCGTCGAGGCCCTGCTGTTCGAGGACTACCCGATCCGCCACTGGGATCACTATCTCGGGCCGCGGCTCCGGCGGCTGTATGCGGCGACCGTGCCCGGCGGCGAGGACCGGATCGACGCCCCCCGCGACCTCGAGCCCGACGTGACCGGGTTCACCTTCGACGAGTCCGACACGGACATCGGCCCCGACGGCACGTTCGTCGTCGTGCGTCCGCCGGGTGTTCAACGCGTTCCCCGAGACCCTGGACGACCTCGTCCGCTACGACACGGCGACCGGCGAGGCGCGCCAGCTCACGAACGGCGACGCCGCGTACGACCACCCGCGGATCTCGCCCGACGGCCGCTCGGTCGCCGCGATCCGGATGACGTACGCCACGCCCGCGGAGGCCGCGCGGGTGTCGCTCGTGCTCATCGACCTCGAGACCGGCCAGCAGCGGACGCTCGCGGCCGAGGCCGACCGCTGGCCCGATCACCTCGAATGGGGACCCGACGCCTTCGGTGCTGTACTTCACGGCCGACG
Source organism: uncultured Chloroflexia bacterium (assembly GCA_963715245.1). Classification (GTDB taxonomy): domain Bacteria; phylum Chloroflexota; class Limnocylindria; order Limnocylindrales; family CSP1-4; genus CAIXZV01. Next base: position 348,140 of record CAVQRM010000006.1, on the reverse strand, counting down.
ACGCGGGGCTCCACTCGGCCTACCGGGTCGACCTCCCGGATGGGCGCGTCACCCGCCTGACCGCCGCGGGCGCGGTGACCGACCTGTGTCCGTCGCCCGACGGGACGACCGTGTACGCGCTGCAGTCGACGATCGCGAGCCCGCCCCGCATCGTCAGCTTCGATGCCCGGACCGCCGACCAGGCACCCACGGAGCTCGCCAACGGCATCGACGAGGACGGGATCGTCGCCCCCGGCCTCGTCGAGCGCATCACGGCGACGGGCGAGGACGGGACCCCGGTCGGCGCCTGGCTCGCCCGCCCGCCGGCCGCATCGGGCGACGCGCCCGCCCCGCTCGTGGTGTTCGTCCACGGCGGCCCGCTCGGGTCGTGGAACAGCTGGCACTGGCGCTGGAACCCGCACATCCTCGTGGAGCGCGGGTTCGCCGTCCTGATGCCGGATCCGGCCCTCTCGACGGGCTACGGCCAGCACATGGTCGATCGTGGATGGGGCCAGTGGGGCGGCTCGCCGTACACGGATGTCATGGCCTTGACGGACGTGGCGATCGCCCGCCCGGATGTCGACGGGGAGACCGTCGCGCTCATGGGCGGCTCGTACGGCGGGTACATGGCGAACTGGGTCGCGGGCCAGACGGACCGGTTCCGGTGCATCGTGACCCATGCGTCGCTGTGGGAGCTGCTCGGCTTCCACGGCACGACCGACCACGGGCCCGCGTGGGAGCACGAGATGGGCGACCCGTACGCGGACGCGTCCGGCTACCTGCGCTGGTCGCCGCGCGAGTTCCTCGCCGCGATGGCCGAGTCGAAGACGCCAATGCTGGTCATCCACGGCGAGAAGGACCACCGCGTCCCGATCTCCGAGGCGCTGATCCTGTGGACCGACATGCAACGCCTCGGCGTGCCCGGGCGGTTCCTGTACTTCCCCGACGAGAACCACTGGATCCTCAAGCCGCAGAACGCCAGGCTGTGGTACGGGACCGTGCTCTCCTTCCTCGACGAGCACCTGCGCGGGATCCCGTTCGAGCGGGACGCGCTCCTGTAGTCAGCCTGCGCCCGGGCCGCCGGCGCCGGCGGCCGCGAGCTGCTCGAGCCAGGGCAGGACCGCCGCGGGTTCGGGCATGTCCTCGATCTCGCGTCGAACACGTGCCGCCGATGCCCGGAAGGCGGGATCGGAGAGCACGTCGGCCGCGGCCTCACAGACGCGCGCGGGGCCGCGATCGTCGAGGGCCAGGACACGCGCGACACCCGCCTCGAGACATCGCTCCGCGTTCTCGGGCTGGTCGGCCGCGACCGGGAGGACCACCATCGGCACGCCGGCGGCGAGGCCCGCGAGCATCGTCCCCGACCCGCCGTGGAAGACGAGCAGCGAGGCGCCCTCGACGAGCGCGGACATCGGCACGTAGCGGAGGACGCGCGTGGTCGACCGGCGACGGCCGAGCGAGGTCGGGTCGACGTCGTGGCCGACCGTCGCGATGATGTCGACGCCGAGCGGCTCGAGGCCATCGAGGATCGCGGTCATCGTGTCCCGGCGGCCGGGCACGATGGTCCCCATCGTCACGACGACGCGGGGCCTGGGGCTCCCCGTCCCGGACGGCCACGCCGCGGGCTCGCCGCCGGCCTCGTCCGAGGCGGTGTGCCGGAGCGGGCGCGTGCCGGCCGGCATCGGGTCGGCAGGGTTCGTGAGCGCCGGCGGTCGCGTCGTCAGGAAGCCGTACCGGTGCCAGCGCGCGAGGTCGGGATCCTCGGGGAGGCCGTGCGCGGCGAGCACGACGTTGAGCGGGTCCGCGGACAGCCGGTAGCTGTTGCCGCGCCACGCCGTCGCCTGGAGCGCGACGTGCGGGATGCCGATCCGCTCGGCCGCGATCCACGAGCCCTGCTCGCTGTCATCGTGGACGACGAGGTCCGGCCGCCAGGCCTGTGCGAGCTCGACGACGCCGTCTGCCATCTCGGCCGCGATGATCCCGGCGAACGCACGCCGCCAGATCACGGCCGCGAGCCGGCGGCCGGACAGCCCCTCACGCTCCGGGATTCGCGCAAACACCGACGGCAGGTCCGCCGGCCCGGCGACGACATGTGGCAGGCCCGCGGCGGCGAGCGGGGCGGCGAGGCTGGCACCACCGACGACCCGGACGTCATGGCCGGCCTGCCGCGCGGCAAGGGCCAGGGGGACGAGCGGCAGCACATGCCCGAGCGCCGGGTTCGAGGAGAGCAGGACCCGCATGCCGTGTACGGTACGCGCGCTCAGTCGCGAAGGAGCGTCCGAAGTGCCGCTTTCACACGGTCCTCAAGGCCCTGCCCGACGGCGGGATCGTTGACCGCGAGGCGGGACGCCTCTCGGGCCTCGCCGAGCGAGTACCCGAGGGCCTGCAGCGCCGCGACGACCTCTCCCTCCGACGCCGTCGTGAATGCCGCGGACGACCCGGCGGCGACACCGGCCGCGGACACCTTCTCCTTGAGCTCGAAGATGATCCGCTCGGCGAGCTTCTTGCCGATCCCGGGGATGGAGACCAGGACGGCCTGGTCCTGCTGGAGGATCGCGAGCTGGAGGTCCGCGGTGGGCCGCGACCCGACGATCGCGAGCGCGACCTTGGGACCCACGCCGGTCACGGTGAGCAGGAGGTTGAAGAAGCCGAGCTCCTCCGAGGTCCGGAAGCCGAACAGCGCCTGCTGGTCCTCGCGGACGAGGTGGAACGTGTGGAGCTTGAGCGGGCCGCCCGGGGTCGCGGTCGCGAGCACCGCCGGCGCGACGTACACGCGGTAGCCGATCCCCCCGACCTCGATGACGAGCGAATCGGCGGCGATGGCCCCAACCATGCCCTGCACCGACGCGATCACCCGCTCAGCCCTTCGATGTCGTGCTCGAGGCGGCGCGGCCGGGTTTCGGGGCCTTCGGCTTCGTTGACGCCTTCGCCTCGGTCGTGAGCGCCTCGCGGACGGCCCGCTCGTAGGGCGTCTCGCCGCGGACGATCGGCGCGACCGCGGCGCGGTCGAGCGTCGCCGCCTTCGCCGCGCCGGTGCCCGCGTTGATGCGGTCGCCGGCCCGCTCCGCATTCGAGATGCAGATCCCGATCGCCAGCGCATCGGCCGTGTCGTCCGGTGTCGGGACCTCGGGGAGGGCGAGGATCACGGCGACCATCCGTGCAACCTGGCTCTTCTCCGCGTTGCCGTACCCGGTGACGCCGAGCTTGACCTCGTTGGGCGTCGCCTCGCGCACCGGGATGCCCGCCTGCGCGGCCGCGAGGAGCACGACGCCGCGTGCCTGCCCCACGCCGAACGCGCTCTGGGCGTTCTTCGAGAAGAACAGGCGCTCGACGGCAAGCAGGTCCGGGTGGTGGGTCTCGATCAGCTCCGCGACGTGCGCGTGGATGGCGGCGAGTCGATCGGGCAGTGGCAGGTCCGCGCTGGTGCTCAGCAGGCCGTAGTCGACCGCGCGCAGGTTCCCGCCCGTCCGCTCGACGACCCCCCAGCCCATCGAGGCAGTCCCGGGGTCGATCCCGAGGACGATCACCCGGCGAGCTCGGCGAGCACTTCCTCGGGGATGTCGACGTTGGTCGTCACGCGCTGGACGTCGTCCAGATCCTCGAGCAGGTCCACCATCCGCATCGCCTTGCGGACCTGGTCCACCTCGAGGCTGACGGTCTGCTTCGCGATCATCGCGGACTCCGCGTCCTCGACGTTGACGCCCGCGGTGTCGAGCGCCTTGCGGACGCCCTCGAGGTCCGAGGGCTCGGTGTAGACGTAGATCGGATCCGCGTCGGTGTCCACGTCGACCGCCCCGGCGTCGATGGCGGCGAGCGCGATCTCGTCGGGGTCCGCGCCGCCCCGCGGCACGGTGATCAGGCCGCGCGCCTCGAACTGCCACGCGACGGCGCCGGAGCCGGCCAGCTGCCCGCCGGTCTTGGCGAAGATCGAGCGCACCTCGGCTGCGGTGCGGTTCCGGTTGTCGGTGGCCGCCTCCACGAGGACCGCCACTCCACCCGGGCCGTAGCCCTCGTAGACGATCTCCTCGTACTGGACCTCTTCGCCGCCACCGGTCGCCTTGTCGATCGCGCGCTTGATGTTCTCGGCAGGCATGTTGATCGAGCGCGCCTTGTCGATCGCCAGGCGGAGCCGGTAGTTCGCGTCCGGGTCACCGCCACCCGCGCGCGCTGCGACGGCGATCTCGCGCGCGACCTTGGTGAACATGGCGCCGCGCTTGGCGTCGTTGGCGCCCTTCTGGCGCTTGATCGTGGACCACTTGGAATGTCCTGACATCGGGCCGGAGTATACCGACTATCATCGGCGCAACGGGTTTCGCGGTCTGGCGCCCGAGCGTCCATCGATCCGTCCTGCGGGCCCGCATCGCAACCTTGCGCACCAGCGCCCATCGTCCCGTCGCGTCCGGGGCCACCGGTCCGGCGGTCTTCACCGAGAGGTACCGCGCGCGATGACGTTGAAGAGCCACGACCTCGCCCACATCCGCAGCGTCGTCGTCGCCGGCCACGCCGGGAGCGGCAAGACCACGCTTGCGGAGCAGGTGCTCTTTCGAGCCGGCGCGATCCCGCGCCTCGGACGAGTGGACGACGGCACGGCCCACCTCGACCACGAGCCCGAGGAGCAGAAGCAGCATCGGTCGCTGAGCCTCGCGGTCGGGACGTTCGAGCACGGCGAGCACGAGATCACCGTCGTCGACACGCCCGGCTACCCGGATTTCGTGGCGGAGATGCTCCAGGGCTTCCACGCGGCGGACGCGGCGCTGTTCGTGATGGACGCGTCGGGCGGGGTCGAGGCGGGTCTCGAGGCCGCGGTGAAGGCCGGCCGGGCCACCAACACCGCCGCGTGCTTCGTGCTCAACAAGTGCGACCGCGAGAACGCGGACCCGGGCGCCGCGCTCGACGCGCTGCGCGCCGCGTTCGGCAACAAGATCGCCCCGCTCCACCTCGCGATCGGCGCGGCGGACACGTTCACGGGCTACGTGGATCTGGTCCACCGCAAGGCGTACCGCTTCGAGGGTGGCAAGGAGGTCGAGGTCCCCATCCCGGACGATCTCGCCGACGAGATCGCCATGCGTCGCGACCAGCTGCTCGAGGCCGCCGCCGAAGCCGACGACGACGTGTTCGAGAAGTACCTGTCCGAGGAGGACATCTCGGACGCCGAGCTCGACGCGTGCCTCCACAAGGGCGTCCGGGAATCCATCCTCGCGCCCGTGCTCGTGACGAGCGCGGCCAAGGGGATCGGGCTCAACGCGCTGCTCGACGCGATCGTCCGCTACCTGCCCTCCCCCGAGGAGGAGGGCCCGTACGCCGCCAAGGACAAGGCGGGCAAGGACGTCGAGATCAGCGCGGACGGCAGCCAGCTCCTCGTTCGCGTGTTCAAGACCGCCGCAGACCCGTTCGTGGGCCGGCTGACGTTCCTGCGCGTGCTCTCGGGCACGCTCAAGAGCCAGGGCACGGTGTTCAACGCCACGAAGGGCGAGGACGAGCGCATCGGCCAGCTGCTCTACCTCCACGGCAAGGAGCAGGAGCCGGCATCCGAGCTGCGGGCCGGCGAGATCGGCGCGGTCGCGAAGCTGGGCCTGACCGAGACCGGCGACACCCTGTCCACGCGGGACGCCGGTCTGACCCTGCCGCCGATCGACTTCCCGGAGCCCACCCTCCTGGTGGCGATCGAGCCGGTATCGAAGGGTGACCTCGACAAGATGGGACCGGCCCTCCAGCGGATGCTCGAGGAGGAGCCCTGCGCCCGGGTCGAGCGGTCCCTCACCGGCGAGCAGGTGTTGCGCGCGGTCGGCGAAGCGCACGTGGCCGTCATCACGGACCGCCTGAAGCGCAAGTTCGGCGCCGCGATCGCGACGAAGACGCCGAAGGTCGCCTACCGCGAGACCATTCGTGGGACCACGAAGGCCCATGGTCGCTACAAGAAGCAGACCGGCGGGCACGGCATGTTCGGCGATGTCTGGATCGAGCTCGAGCCGAACCCGGCCGCGGGCGTCGAGTTCGCCGACAAGGTCGTTGGCGGCTCGGTCCCCAAGGGTTTCTTCGCCGGGATCGAGAAGGGCATCCGCGAGACGGCGGCCGAGGGCGTCCTGGCCGGCTATCCGCTCGACGACTTCCGGGCCACCCTCTACGACGGCTCGTTCCATCCGGTCGACTCGAACGAGCTGTCATTCAAGCTCGCGGCATCGCTGGCGCTCAAGGAAGGCGTGATGCAGGCGAAGCCCGTCCTCCTCGAACCGATCATGACGGTCGAGGTCCACATCCCCGAGCAGTACATGGGCGAGGTGAACCGCGACCTCAACGGGCGACGCGGTCGCGTGCTGGGCATGGACCTCGCGGACGGGATGCAGGTCATCAGCGCCCACGTGCCCCAGGCAGAGCTGTTCTCGTACGCGACGGAGCTCCGCTCGCTGACGGGTGGCCGTGGGACGTTCAGCGCCGTCCTCGACCATTACGAGGACGTGCCGTCCCACCTCGCCGAGAAGATCATCGAGGAGCACAAGAAGGAACAACACGGCGACGGCCACTGACGCTCGCCACGAGGGGCGCGACAGGGCGTGAACGAGGGTCCGCGCCCGCCCACGCCCGGCGACGAGCCCTGGCCCCAGCCGCCGCCGCCCCCGCCCCCGCCGCCGCTGCCGCCCCGCCCGTCCGCCCCGGGGCGTGATGCACGGGGCTGGGCATCGTCGGGGCATGCGGTCGCACCCTGGCCGGGCGGCGTCGCGTGGGCGGCGCCGGTTCCCCTCCCGCTCGCCCCCGGCCGCGGCGCCGTCGTCGGGCTCGGGTGGATCGTCGCGCTCACGGCATGGACGCTTTCCGCCTGTGCCGGGTGGGTGGCGATCCGGGCCGCGACCCTGCCGCCGGATATCGCCGGGTATCCGGTGCAGGCGGGCTCGTCCACCGTGCTCCTCGTGCTGGGGGTGATCCTGGCCGCGTCCGTGCTCGCCCTGCGGCGGTCGATGCGAGCCTGGCTGCGCGCCGTGCGAGACCGGACCGGCGCGGCGTCGGTGCGGGAGCTGCTCGGTGCCTGGCCCCACCCCGCGGGCGCCGCGAGCGGCTCCCTGCCGACCGTCCGGCGCACTGCCCGGATCGCCCGGCACGGCCCGGGGATCGCGGCCGCCGTCGCGCTGACGGGCCTCGCGCTGTGGCTGCTGGCCGATGCGCCGGTGCTCGCGCGTGCCGGGATCGTGCTGGTCGCCCTCGCGGCCGCCGGCTGCCTCCTCTTCACGGCCCTGCTGCCGTCGCTCCTGCGCGCGATCGAGCGGCGAGAGCACCTCGCGGCGCCGCCTGATCTCACCGGTCGGCGTGCGCCGGCCCCCGGAGCGCGCTCATCGCTGCCGGGGTTGGCGGCGGCCGCCGGCGTCCTGTCACTCGTGGTGCTCGGACTCGGATCGGCGGACGCGACGCGCCTCGTGCTCGCGGGCTGCTGGCCCGCGGAGGGATGGACCTGCGGCCAGGTCACGACGGCCGCCGTGCCCGGGTCGACGGGTCCGCGACGGGACACGGTGGACGTGGCCTACGCGGTGCGCCGCGCCGAGGATCCGGACCCTGCGGCCGGGCGCCGGGTCCTGCTTATCGCCGTCGGCGGGCCGGGCAGCAGCGGGATCGCCGATGCCGACTGGTACGACCGCACCCTGTCTGGCGAGATCCTCGACACGCACGACATCGTCCTGTTCGATGCCCGCGGCACCGGCGCAACCGATCCGCGCGGGTGCCCCTCCGCGTACCGCGAGTACGTGCGGGAGGAGACCATCGAGCGCGCGAAGGCGTTCGCGGCGGCGTGCATCGCCGAGGCCGGCGCCGACGGCCTGGACATGCGCCGGTTCGGCACGGCGGCCGTCGCCGAGGACATCGACGCGATCCGCGCCGCGCTCGGCGTCGAGACGATGGCCGTCTACGGCTCGAGCTACGGGACGGTCGTCGCCCAGGCGTACGCGGCCGCGCACCCGGACCGGGTGTCGGCGCTCGTGCTGGATGCGCCGGTGGACCGGCACCTCGGCGGGATCGAGGTGTGGCAGACCGCCGCGACGGGGTTCGGGGACGTGCTTGCCCAGACGCTCCACGCATGCGTGGTCGACAGCGGCTGCGGGGACGACCTCGCCGATCCAGCCGGGGCATGGGACCGGCTGGCGCGTCGGCTCGACGCCGAGGGCGAGCTGTCCGCGATGCTGTCGGATGAAACCGGCGTCGCCGTCCGGACGCGCGCCAGCGCGCTCGAGGTCATGGGTGCCGTTCGTTCCGCCCTCTACGAGCCCACCGGCCGCGCCACGATCCTTCGCGCGCTCGCGGCCGCGGACCGGGGCGACGACCGGCTGTTCGTCCGCCTCGTGGAGGCCGGCGGCGACCAGGCATGGTGGCCCGAAGCCTTCGCCTACTACGCGACCTGGTGTGCCGACGTGCGCGTCTCGCCGTCCGGCCGCTCGGACGACGCCGACGCCTTCGAGCGCGCGCTGGCATCGCGCCCAGTGGACGCCCCGGGTGGCGACAACGTCGTGCGCACCCTCATGCCCTGCCTGTACTGGCCGTGGCAGCCGGCGCTCGGGGACCAGCCGGCGGACCCAGCCGGCGTGCCGACGCTGATCATCTCGGCGACGGCGGACCCGATCACGCCGGCGGCCGAGGCACGGGGCATCCTCGACCGGATCGACGGATCGCACCTGATCGAGGTCACCGGCGGCGAGCACGTGTCGTTCGGGGGCGGGGACGCGTGCGTGGACGACCGGGTCCGCGCCCTGATCGTCGACGGGCGGCTGCCGGGCGCGAGGGTCACGGTCTGCGAGGCGTGGGTGGCGGACCGCTACGTGCCGCTCACCCCGTACGGCTCGCGGCCGGTCGACGTGCCCTGGAGCATCGCCGTCGAGCTGCTCAACGACCCCGAGTACGCGTACTGGGACGGTGCGACGACCCTCGTCGTGCCGTGTCTCGCCAGCGGTGTCGCCCGGATCTCCACGGACGAGGACGGCTCCGACCACGTGGAGCTCGACGCGTGTGTGATGCACGACGGCATGCTGCCCGCCGACGGGTCCGGGTCGCTCAGCTGGTACGAATCGACTGCGGATCTCGACGTCTCGACGTCGGCGGGCCGGCTCGACTTCCGCCTGGACGACGACCGCGCCTCGGCGAACGGGACGTGGGACGGCCGCGCCTACGAGTACCGCGACTGACGCGTCGTGCGCCGCACCGTCGAGGCGCTCAGCGGTTGGCGTCGCGGAGGATGTCCACGAGTCGGCCGAGATCGATCCGCCCCTCGTAGATCGCCCGCCCGATGATGGCGCCGCCGCACCCGGCGGCCTGCACCGCGAGCACGTCGTCGACTGACGACACGCCGCCGGAGGCGATGATCCTGCCCAGGTCCAGCTCGACGAGGCTCCGCAGGAGCGCGACGTCCGGTCCCTCGAGCAGCCCATCCCGTTCGATGGCCGTGACCTCGAACGTCTCGATGCCGCTCGCCGCCAGGCGCTCGATGGCCTCGACCGCCGGGACACCGGCGGCGCCCGCCCGCCAGCCCTCACCCAGGGCGAGGCCGTCCCGGATGTCGATCGACGCCACGATCCGGTCCGCGCCGTAGCGCTCCACCAGCGACTGCGCGAACTGCGGGTCCCGCAGCGCGGCGGTCCCCACCGCCACACGGGCCGCGCCGGTCCCGAGGGCGCCTGCGACCGCCTCGATCGTCCGCAGCCCGCCGCCGATCTCGACGCTCGCCCGTCCATGGGTCTCGGCGACGATCGCCGCCGCACGCTCGAGCTGTCGGGGCTCCCCTGCCCGGGCGCCATCCAGGTCCACGACATGGATCCACGTGGCGCCCTGCGCCGCGAAGCGGGACGCGACGGCGACCGGATCGTCGTCGTACGCCGTCTCCCGTGTGAAGTCGCCCTGGCTCAGCCGGACGACCCGGCCGCCGCGCATGTCGATCGCGGGCAGGAGCTCGAACGTCCCCCGGGGGCCTGGCGACATTCCGTCTCCCAGCTTGCTAGCGTTTTAGCACGCTACTACGATAACATGGCCACACGCGGCGATCGTCCGATCGGCGCACCACTCCTGGAAGGATCCATGACCCGTGGCCGATGAATGGCGAACGCCGGAGACCGACGCGCTGATCGAGGCCATTCTGCGCCTTGACGATCGCGACGATGCAGAACGATTCCTGCGAGACCTGTGCACGCTCGGCGAGCTGCGCGACATGGCCCAGCGCTGGGCCGTCGTCCGGCTCCTCGACGCGGGCCTCCACTACGCCGAGATCAGCAAGCGGACCGGCGCCAGCACGGCGACGATCACGCGGATCGCGTCGTGGCTCAACCACGGCGAGGGCGGCTACCGCCTGATGCTCGAGAAGCTCAAGAGCGGCGACGGATCGACCCCCTATCCCGCCGGCACCGAGCGATGAGGGAGCGGCTGCGACTCGCGATCCCCAACAAGGGCCGGTTGCTGGAGTCGACGCTGAGCCTCCTCCGCGACGCGGGGCTCGTGTTCGAGGCGCACGACCGGAGTCTCGTGGCGCGTGTCCAGAACCACCCGCTCGACATCCTGTTCGTGCGCACGAACGACGTCGTCGAGTTCGTGGCGGATGGCGTCGCCGAGGTCGGCATCACGGGCGGCGACATCCTCGCCGAGTCCGGCGTCGATCTGCCCCTGCTCAAGGAACTCGGCTACGGCCGCTGCCGGCTCACGGCGGCGGTGGCTGCGGACGCGCCCTACGACGCCATCGCCGATCTCGCGGGCGTCCGCCTGGCAACGTCGCACCCGAACGTGACCCGGCGGTTCTTCGCCGACCAGGGCATCCCCGTCGACGTCATCACGCTCTCGGGTGCCGTCGAGGTCGCGCCACGGCTGGGCCTGGCCGACGCCATCGTGGACCTCGTGTCGACCGGGTCCACGCTCCAGATGAACGGCCTGCGGGCCATTGGCGACATCCTCGCGTCCGAGGCGATCCTGGTGGCCAACCCGGAGGCCACCCGCCAGCACGCGGCCGAGCTCGACGCGATCGTGACGATGCTCGGCTCCGTGATCGCCGCGCGCAGCCGCAAGTACCTGATGATGAACGCCCCGGCGGTCAAGCTGGCCGAGCTGGAGGACCTGCTCCCCGGGCTCGAGTCCCCGTCGGTCATCCCACTCGCGCACGAGGGGATGATCGCGATCCACTCGGTCGTCGGCGCGGATGAGGTCTGGGGCCTCCTGCCGCGACTCAAGGCCGCCGGCGCGTCGGGGATCCTCGTCCTCCCGATCGAGAAGATCCTCCCGTGACCGCCACCCTCGATCCCGCCACCTTGTCGCTCCGGCGGCTCGATCTGCGCGATCCCGACGCGGCGACGCTGCGCGAGCGCGACGGCCTGTTCCGCCGTGGTGCGGTGCCGGACCCGGCGGTCCGCGAGGCCGCCAGGGCCATCCTGGCTGACGTTCGAGACCGAGGCGCGGTCGCGGTGCGGACGGCGGCGGCCCGATTCGGCGGCGGGCGGCCGGACGGAAGCCTGCTCCTCGGGCGGGAGGCACTCCACGCCGCCGCCGAGGCGCTCGCGCCGGCGGAGCGCGACGCCCTCGAGACCGCGATCGCGAACGTGCGCCGCTTCGCCGAGGCCCAGCGGCCGGCGTCGGTGCGCACGACCATCGTCCCGGGCGTGGAGCTCGAGCGTCGCTGGCTGCCCGTCCGGGCCGTCGGTGTGTATGCACCCGGCGGCTCCGCGCCCTACCCGAGCTCGCTCGTCATGGGCGTCGTCCCGGCGCGTGTCGCGGGTGTCGAGACGATCGTCGTGGCGAGCCCGGCGGACCGCGACGGGAGCGTCCATCCGGTCCTGCTCGGGGCGGCGGGCCTGCTCGACGTGGACGCCCTCCTCGTCGCCGGCGGCGTGCAGGCGATCGGCGCCCTCGCCTACGGCCTGTCCGACGAGGGCCTTGAGCCCGTGGACCTCATCGTCGGCCCGGGCAGCGCCTGGGTCACCGCCGCGAAGATCGAGGTCGTCGGCGAGGTCGGCATCGACCTGCCGGCCGGGCCGTCGGAGGGCCTCGTGCTCGCGGATTCGACGGCCGACGCCGCCACCGTCGCCGCGGATCTCATCACCCAGGCCGAGCACGGACCCGACTCCCCCGCCCTGCTCGTCACGGACGACGCGACGCTCGCGGACGCGCGTCGAGCAGGAGGTTCGCCGGCGCCTCGCGACCACGCTCCGGCGGGACATCCTGCTCCGGGCGCTCGCGGATCACGGCCGGATCGTGCTCGTGCCCGACATCGCGGCCGGCATCGACTTCGTCAACGGCTACGGCCCTGAGCACCTGTCGGTCGAGGTGGCGGATCTCGAGGGCGCCGTTGCCGGGATCCGCAACGCGGGTTCGATCTTCGTCGGGCGCTGGTCGCCCGAGAGTGCGGGCGACTACGCGTCGGGCGCCAACCACGTGCTGCCGACCGGCGGCCTCGCCCGCTCGTGCGGCCCGCTCGCCGTGGAGACGTTCGGCAAGTACAACCAGGTCCAGCGGATCACGAAGGAGGGTCTCGCGACGCTGCGGCCCGCGATCCGCACGCTCGCGGAGGCCGAGGGCCTGCTCGCGCACCGTGACGCCGTCGAGGTCCGGTTCGAAGGCGACGACGAGGAGGTCCGATGAGTCCCAGCCCGTTCGCCGTCACCTCGCCCACCGACCCGGCCTCGTACAGCTGGGAGGCGACCGACGAGGGCGTCGCGGCGCGCTTCGGCATCCCGGTCGGCCAGGTGCTCCGGTTCGACCTCAACACCTCCCCCGCCCCGCCGGCGATGCTCGCGGGCATCCTCGCGTCCGAACCGGTTCGAGACGAGCCTGTCCGAGTACCCGCCCGGCGACTACCGGCGGCTCGTGGAGGCGGCCGCGGCGCGCTACGGCGTGACCACCGACGAGATCGTCCCGGGCGCCGGTGCGGACGAGATCCTCGACATGTGCACCAAGGCGTTCCTGCCGGCCGGCGAGGCCGCGGTGATCTCCATCCCGACGTACGCGATGTACCGGGTCCACGCCGAGCAGCGAGGCGCGCGCGTGATCGCGGTACCACGCCTGTCGAAGGCCGATGGATGGGCCATGGACGTCCCGGCGGTGCGAGAGGCGGCCCGCGCGGCGACCCTCGTCTGGATCTGCAACCCGAACAACCCGACGGGGCGCCCGGAACCCGAGGGTGCGATCGAGCGCCTGCTCGAGGGCATCGAGTCCGACGCGACCGCGGACGACCGCCCGGCGCCCGCCGTCGTCGTGGACGAGGCATACAGCGAGTTCACGGGCGACTCGCTCATCCCGCTCCGCCACCGCTTCCCGAACCTCGTCTGCGTGCGGACCGCGTCGAAGGCGTACGCGATGGCCGGGCTGCGGGTCGGGTTCGCGGTCGCCGCGCCGCAGACGCTCAACCGGATCGCGCTGTATCGCCCACCCGGGTCGATCGCCACGATCTCGGCCACGGCGGTCGCCACGGCGATGACCGACACCGCCGAGATGGAGGCGAACGTCGAGCGGGTCCGGGCCGAGCGGCCGAGGCTCGCCGCGGCCCTCGCGGCAGTGGGCTGGGACCCGCAGCCGTCGGTGACCAACTTCATCCTCCTGGACCTCGCCACCGCCGAGCGCTCCGAGGCCGCCGCGCTCGCCCTCATGCGGCGCGGCCTCGTGCCGCGCACCTTCGGGCACGGCCACCCGCTGGCCCACTGCATCCGCGTGACGGTGCGCGACCCGCACGAGGACGATCGCCTGATCGAGGCCGCCCGCGAGATCTCCCCCACCCTGCCGTCCATCCCCGCCAGCCCGGAGACCCCCGCATGACCACCCCGCTGGGGACCCTCGACATCCTCGAACGCGACGGCCGTCGCGTCCGCGTCGCCCGGCGCACGCGTGAGACCGAGATCACGATCGCCCTCGACCTCGACGGCAGCGGCCGCGCCGACATCTCGACCGGCATCGGCTTCTACGATCACCTGCTCGGCTCGCTTGCCCACCACGGCCTGTTCGACCTCGAGATCCAGGCGACCGGCGACCTCGAGGTGGACGAGCACCACACGGTCGAGGACGTCGCGCTCGTGCTCGGCGCGGCATTCGCCGAGGCCCTCGGCGACCGGGCCGGGATCCGGCGCTTCGGCGACGCCAGTGTGCCGATGGACGAGAGCGTCGCGACCGCGGTCGTCGACATCGGGGGTCGCCCGTACGCCGTGATCGACCTCCCCTTCCGCGCGGAGAAGGCGGGCGCCCTCCCGCTCCAGCTCGTCGACCACTCGCTCGAGTCGTTCGCGCGGACGGCGGGCGCGACCCTCCACGTGACGGGCTCCGGCCGCAACGACCACCACCTGGGCGAGGCGGCGTTCAAGGCCCTCGGCCGCGCGCTGCGCGTCGCGTGCGAACCCGACCCGCGGCGGACCGGCGTCGCGTCGACGAAGGGCTCGCTCGGGTGAGTGTCATCGTGGAGGGACCGCTGGTCGTCGTCGTGGACTACGGCGCGGGCAACCTGGTCTCGATCGACCAGGCCCTCGTCGCCGCCGGCGCCCGCGTCCGGCTCGCGGCGAGCGGCGCCGACATCGATGGGGCGGACCTGCTCGTCGTCCCCGGGGTCGGGGCGGCCGCGCCGGCGATGGAGCGCCTCCGGGCCGCCGGCTTCGTCGAGCCGATCCGGGCGTGGATCGAGGCCGACCGCCCGTTCCTCGGCATCTGCCTCGGCCTCCAGCTCCTGTTCGAGGGCTCGGACGAGGACGGCGCCGACACGCTCGGCGTGCTCCCGGGCCGGACCGTCCTGCTCGACGCCGCACCCACGCTGCCGCACATCGGCTGGAACCAGGTCGTCCGGCGGCGCCCCCACGAGGCGTTCCACGGGATCGCCGACGACGCGGACTTCTACTTCGTCCACTCGTACGCCGGACTCCCCGGTGGCCCCGGCGCCGATGCGGCCGTCCTCGCGGAGACCGATCACGGAGCGCCGTTCGTGTCCGCCGTCGCGCGCGGCCGGCTCCTCGGCGTCCAGTTCCACCCGGAGCGGAGCGGCGCGAACGGGCTGCGCCTGGTGGCCAACGTCGTGGCGCTCGCGGCCGCGGCACGCGATCGGACGGCCGCCTGATGCTCCGCCGTCGCGTCATCCCGTGCCTCGACGTGTCGAACGGGCGCGTCGTGAAGGGCACCCGGTTCGTCGATCTCACCGACGAGGGCGATCCGCCCGAGCTCGCCGAGCGCTACGCGCAGGAGGGCGCCGACGAGATCGTGTTCCTCGACATCTCCGCCGCGCCCGAGGGCCGGGGCACGCTCCTGGACATCGTCGAGCGGACCGCACGCCGGGCGTTCGTGCCACTCACCGTCGGCGGTGGCGTCCGGAGCGTGGAGGAGATGCGCGAGGTCCTCCGGGCGGGCGCGGACAAGGTGAGCCTCAACACCCGTGCGGTGGCGGATCCCGCGCTGGTGACGGCGTGCGCGGCGCGGTTCGGGTCGCAGGCGGTCGTCGTGGCGATCGACGCGCGCCGCGTGGCCGCGGCCGACCCGGCCATCCCGTCGGGCTTCGAGGTTGTCGTCAAGGGTGGCCGCGAGGCCACGGGGCTCGACGCGATCGCGTGGGCCCAGCGCGCGGTCGAGCTCGGCGCGGGCGAGCTGCTCGTGACCTCCATCGACCGCGACGGGACGAAGACGGGTTTCGACACCGAGCTCCTGCGCGAGATCACCTCGCGCGTCCGGGTGCCGGTCATCGCCTCCGGCGGCGCCGCGGGACCGGATCACTTCGTTGAGGCGATCCGGGACGGCGGCGCCGACGCCGTCCTCGCGGCCTCGATCTTCCATCGTCGCGAGTTCTCGGTCGAGGCGGTCAAGGAGGTCATGGCCGCGGCCGGCATCCCCGTCCGCCGTCTCGCATCAGAAGCGGAGGTGACCACGTGACTGCGCTGCTGCGACCCGGCCCGATCGACCTCAACGCGGGAATTGATCCCGGCGGCGTCCGGTGGGACCGGAACGGACTCGTTGTGTGCGTCGTCCAGGACGTCGCCGACGGTCGGGTCCTGATGGTCGGCTGGATGGACGTGGAGGCGCTCGCGGCGACCCTCGGGACGGGCGACGTCCACTTCCACTCGCGCTCGCGCGGCCAGTTGTGGCGCAAGGGCGAGACCTCCGGGAACGTGCTCAAGCTGCAGTCGCTCGCGCTCGACTGCGACGGCGACGCCCTGCTGGTCGGAGCGGAGCCGCTCGGACCGACGTGCCACCGCGAGGCGCGATCGTGCTTCGACCCGGACGAGGTGTCGCTGGCGGTCCCCGGTTTCGACGCCGGTGAGCCGCAGCCCGCGGGTCCCGTGTCCGATCCGGTCGAGCTCCCCGACGCCAACGAGGCCTGGCAGGGCTTCGCCTGGCTCGAGCACCTGTGGGGCACGATCGCGGAGCGCGCCGACCGGCGACCCGAGGGGTCCTACACGGTCGAGTTGCTCGACGGCGGCGTGGACCTCGCGGGCCGCAAGGTCGCCGAGGAGGCGACGGAGGTCCTGCTCGCGGCCAAGAACGACGAGGCCGCCGAGGCGTCCGGCACGGATCGCGGCGAGACCCTGCATCTGCTCGCGGGGGAAGCTGCCGACCTCATGTACCACGCGCTCGTGCTGCTCGCGGAGCGCGGGCTCGAGCCGCGCCAGGTCATCGCGACGCTTCGAGCCCGCCACGGGCACGCCGTCCGCGGCTGACGGGCGAGGCGGGCGACCATTCCTGCCCCGTCACGAGCATCCGGACCCGGCCGTCTGGGCTCCGTGATCCGTACCCGCATCGGCCTGTCCCTCGTCGCCGGCATCGTCCTCCTCGGTGGGTGCGGCGCCACGCCGGTCGTTCCCGGGTCCCCACGCGCCTCGGAGGCGCCCGCGGCCGACACGTCCGCGGGCCCTTCGCCGAGCATCGCGGCCGCCTCGCCATCACCGGAGGCGGCCGGCGGGCTGCCGACGTGGACATGGACCGCTGCAACCGTCGACGCAGACGACCCCGGGCCAATCGTCGGCATCTGGCCCCTGGCGAGCGGGTTCGCGGCGGTCGCGACCCGGAGCTGGGATGACGCCGAGCGCGACCGCGCGACGTTCCTCGTGTCGGCCGACGGCATCGCGTGGCGCTCGACGCCGTTCCCCAGGAAGCGGTTCGCCTACGAGCTGGGCGTGCTGCACGATGGCGAGCTGACGGTCTTCGGCAGCACCGGCTCGGCGGCGTCGCCGACGCGCGAAGTCTGGCGCACGACCGACGGCGTCGCATGGGACCGGCTCGAGGGCGTGCGCGGCCTTGACTACGGCCCCAGTGAGATGGAGTCGGCCACTGTGTCGGACGCAGGATGGCTCGCGGTCGTCACCGAGATCATCGACGCCGAGCACCGTCGCTCGCACCTCGTCGCCTCGGCCGATCTGCGACGCTGGCGCGAGCTCGCGTGGCCGGACGGCGTCCAGGACGAGGCCATCGGCTCGGACGGGGGCGCGTGGGGCATGCTGGGCACGACCTTCTCGCCTGACCTCACGGGACCATTCCCGCTGGAGGTCTTCCGCTCGAGCGACGGCGAGACGTGGACCTCGAACCTCGTGGCCACGCTGCCGAAGTACGACTCCGCCGGCGCGATCGTGGCGACGGACGAGACGTGGGCGATCGGCGGACAGCGCTTCGACCCGTCCGACGAGAGCTCGAATCCGATCGCCTGGTGGTCGCCCGACGGCCTCGCCTGGCACGAGGCCGAGATCGCCAGGGCCGAGGGCCTCCGTGGCCAGGCGAACATCCGCCACATGGCACGGTTCACGGAGGGCCTGCTGGCCACGGGACACGGCGACGAGGAGCAGGTTGGGCTGTGGGTCTCGGACGATGGGCGGCGCTGGACGCAGGTCACGCCGGTCCCCGACGGGTTGACACAGCTCGAGGCGGCCGCGCGCACGGGCCGCGACGTGATCGTGTCGGGCTGGGGCGGCGACGAGGTCGGGCTGCAGCTCTGGCGGGGCACGCCGGATAGCTGACGCCCACGGCGGGGCGATCCCGATCAGTCGGCAGGTTCGACCAGGCGGACGTTGCGCTTGCCGGTCCGGACGAGCCAGAAGCGGCCGTGGAGCGGCTCTGGCAGTTGCGCCCCCGGGTCGGTGATCCGCACGTTGTTCACGTAGAAGCCGCCGTTCGCCATCTGCCGTCGCGCCTCGCCCCTTGACGGATACGCCTCCGCACCGATCGCCGTCCCCAGCGCGTCCGCGAGCGCATCTCTGCCAAGCAGGTAGTGGGGGACCTTGTCGCGCATCGTGGCCAGGTCAACCGCGCTCAGAGACGTGAGGTCCTGCGTGAAGGCCGCGCGTCCCTGCCGCTCGGCCTCTCGGGCAGCATCCTCGCCGTGGAGACGGGCCGTCACGTCGAACGCGAGCCGCCGCTGGGCTGTGCGCGCTTCCGGGTGCGCGGTCGTCTCCGCGTCCAGCGCCTCGATCTCGTCCCGCTCCAGCAGCGTGAACCAGCGCAGGTACGTGGACACGTCCCGGTCGTCCGCGTTGAGCCAGTACTGGTAGAAGGCATAGGGTGTCGTCCGGGAAGGATCGAGCCAGACCGAGTCGCCACCCTCGCTCTTGCCGAACTTCGCGCCCGAGGGCGAGAGCAGCAGCTTGTAGGCGATCCCGTGCGCGGGGCTCTCCTCGGCGCCACCGGACGTGCGGCGGATCAGCTCCAGGCCGGCGGTGATGTTCCCCCACTGGTCCGCGCCGCCCATCTGCAGCTCGACCCCGTGCTCGCGATAGAGCGTGGCGAAGTCGAGCGCCTGGAGGGTCATGTAGCTGAACTCCGTGAACGACAGCCCGCGCTCGAGACGCTGCTGCACGGAGTCCTTGGCCAGCATGTACGGGACGGTGAAGTGCTTCCCGGTGTCCCGCAGGTAGTCGATCAGCGACAGCTTCCCCAGCCAGTCCAGGTTGTTGGCCATGACCGCCTGGGCGGGCCCCGGCGAGAAGTCCAGGAAGTGCTCGAGCTGGGCCCGGATCGCCGCGACGTTGTGCTCGAGCGTGTCGAGATCGAGCAGGTTGCGCTCGCTTGACCGGCCCGACGGGTCGCCGATCATCCCCGTCCCGCCGCCCACCAGCGCGACCGGCGTGCCACCGTGCCGCTGGAGCCGCACGAGCCCCATGATCGGGATCAGGTGGCCCACGTGGAGCGACGCGGCCGTCGGGTCGAAGCCGTTGTACGCGGCGATTGGGCGTCCCGTCGCAAGGCGTGCCCGCAGGCCCGGCGTCGTCGCGTGGAGGATCCCGCGCCACTCGAGGTCGTCGAGGAACCGCGCAAGCTCCGGGACCGTCCGTCCGCCGGTCTCGGTCATGCCCGCGTCACAGTCCCGCGACCGGAGTCGTCGAGTGTCCGGCCCGGTGGCGAAATCGGGTATTCATCCCCTGCATGGTATCGTTCCGCCCGATGCAAACGAGCCTCGTCCGGAGGCAGCGCCGTCGTCGGCTCGGCGACAAGCGCCGCCCTCGCGGGAGCGGAGCCGCCCGAGCTGCGGCCGTCGCGCTTCCGCTCATCCTGTTCACGATCCTGCTGACGCTGGGCGCCACTGGTGCGCTCGCGTCCGTTGCCGGGTACTCGTACCTCGCGAAGGACCTCGAGGATCCGAAGGAAGCGCTCGACACGCTCGGGTTCACCGAGCAGACCGCCGTCTACGACCGCACGGGTGAGGTCCAGCTGGCGAAGCTGGGCGACGACCGGCGCGACGTCGTCACCTTCGACGAGATCCCGCCCGAGCTGATCGACGCCACGACCGCGGTCGAGGACAAGACGTTCTGGGAGAACTCGGGCTTCGACCCGGTCGGGTTCGTCTCCGCTGCCATCGACACCCTCAACGGCAACGATCGCGGCGGCTCCACGATCACGCAGCAGCTGGTCCGCGCGCGCCTGCTCCCGGCCAGCGCCTTCGAGGGCTCGGTCTACGAGCGCAAGGCGAAGGAGATCATCCAGTCGATCCGCCTGACCGAGGCCTACCCGGGCGTCGAAGGCAAGCAGACGATCATGGAGAAGTACCTCAACCAGAACTTCTACGGCAACCGGAGCTACGGTGTGGCCGCCGCGGCCGCGAGCTACTGGAAGAAGGACCTCGCCGAGCTGACGCTCGCCGAGATGGCGCTCCTCGCCGGCATCCCCCAGTCCCCCACCAAGTTCGACCTCGTCCGGAACGCCATCGAGGAGACGTACGAGGACGACAAGGGCGACGAGCGCACCCGCCTGGTCGTGCCCGCCAATACCGAGATCGTCGCCCGCCGCAACTTCATCCTCGACCTGATGAAGGAACGAAGCGTCCTCACCGAGGGCAAGTACACCGAGGCCGACTTCGAGGACGCGAAGGCCGAGCCGGTCATCCTCGCCTCCCAGGCCGCCGACAAGTGGCGGGCACCGCACTTCGTGTGGCAGGTCCGCGAGGAGCTGGGGCAGATCCTGTGCGGCACGGTGGCGGACGAATGCGAGAAGATCGACAAGGGCGGCTACAAGGTCCTCACGACCCTGGACTACCGCATGCAGCGGATCACCGAGAAGTGGGTGTACGCGGCGGCGATCATCCCCAACGCGAAGAACCCGGAGACGCTGCTCAAGTCCCGTCGGATCCCCGGCCGGGAGTGGGCCTGGATCAAGGGTCTTCGCGGCCACAACATCCACAACGCCGCCGCCGGCGTGATCGACTACCGCACGGGCGAGGTGCTCTCGTACGCGGGCTCCGCGTCGTACACGGCGAAGGGCAAGAAGAAGTTCCAGCCGCAGTTCGACGTGCTCTCGGACGGCTGGCGCCAGCCCGGTTCCGCGATCAAGCCCCTGATCTACCTCGTCGGTATCGAGGATCGCACGATGACCGCGGCGACGATGTTCATGGACGTCGTCACGAACTTCGCGTCGTCCGGGCAGAAGGCGTGGTACCCGACCCAGGCGGACAACCTGGAGCGCGGCCCGGTGCGCCTGCGCAACGCACTCCAGTTCTCGCTCAACATCCCGGCCATCAAGGCCGGCTTCGTCAACGGCCTCGACCACCAGTTCGAGCGGCTCAAGGACTTCGGCCTGACCCCATACCCCGGCAAGACCGCCGTGCCCTCGATGAGCATCGGCACGATCGAGAACCACCCGATCGACATGATCAGCGCCTACGGGATGATCGCGAACAACGGCCTCATGATGCCGCGCCACATGGTCCTGAAGGTGCTCGACGCCGACGGGACGCAGGTCTGGCCGCCGTCCGACGTCAAGCTCAGCGGCGAGCGCGTCGTCTCCCGTCAGGCGGCCTACATCGTCACCGACATCCTCGCCGGCAACACGATCACGAAGGTCAACCCGTTCTGGGCGAAGTGGCGGGTGACCGACGGCGTGACGGGCTCCGCGGTCCGTCCGGCCGCGTACAAGACGGGCACGACGAGCGACAACGTCGACGTCCACGCCTACGGCTACCTCGCCCCGCCCAAGGACAAGACGCTCCCGGCGCTCGTCGCCGGCGTGTGGATGGGCAACTCCGACAACACCCCGAACGACGGCAAGCTCTCGCTCGACACCTCGGCGCCGCTGTGGTCCGCGATCCTGTCCGACGTCTCCAAGGGGATGCCGATCGACAAGTTCAGCCGGGTCAAGCCCAAGGGTCTCGTCACGAAGTCCGTGGATGCGTTCACCGGCATGAAGCCCGGCGCCGCCACCCGGCGGACCGTCGACGAGCTGTTCATCGCCGACACCGAACCGACGAAGTCCATCGACGTGACCACCACGCGCGACGTGGATGCCGAATCCGGGCTGCTGTGGCGGGAAGGCTGCGTCGGACCCATGGAGACCCGGGCATTCATCGACTTCTCGCAGGCCGAGGCGTTCAACAAGCGCTGGCAGAAGGCGGACATCGCGTGGCAGGCTCGCGCCGCCCGCGGCGCGGGCGTGTCGGGTGGGCCGAAGCGCAACCGGACGTCGTACTTCTACGGTGGCGGGTTCTACCCGTTCGGGCGGACCTGGGGCGGCTCCTTCGCCCCGACCAAGGAGTGCCCGCTTGCGCCGCCTCCGCCGTCGATCTGCGTGCCGGACCTCTTCACCAGCTGTCCGCCCCCGGAGAACCCCGGCGACCAGGGCAACGGCGGCGGCAACGGCGGCGGCAACCAGAAGCCAACCCCGAAGCCCTGACCCTCCCGCGGCTTGGCGGCTTGGCCGTCAGAGCTTCACGATCGTCGCGCCGTCCCCGCCCTCACCGCGCTCACCCGCTCGGAAGCTCTTGACCAGCGGGTGGCCGCCGGCCTGGGCCCGGACCGCATCCCGCAGTGCGCCGGTGCCGAGTCCGTGGATGATCAGCACCTGGTCCAGCCCTGCGAGTGACGCATCGTCCAGATAGCTGCTGAGCGCCTCGAGCGCCTCATCCACCCGGGCGCCGCGGAGGTCCAGTGATGAGGCGACCGATCGTGCGCGACTGAGCTGAAGGCTCCCGATGCCGGAGCCGCCGGAGCTGCCGGACCCCGGTGCGCCCGAGCCGGAGCCCCGGCCTCGGCCCCTGGCGGTCGTGCCACCGTGGGCAGGTGTCGCCCCGCCGTCTCCGGCCGCTCCCCCGCCCGTGACGCCGAGCGCGGGCTCAAGGTCGTCCACGGCCACCGACACGCGCATGCCCCCGGCCTCGAGCGTCGCGCGCGTCCCACCCTTCTCGATCGCCGCGATCCGCCCCTCCCAGCCGCCGCTCCGGCTCCGCGCCCGCTCGCCGAGGCGCCAGGTGTGCGGGGTGCGCGGCGCGGCGGGCTCCGGGGGCGCCTTGGTCTCGGGGAGCCGGTCCAGGGTCTGCTCGGCCCGGGCGAGGGCGGCATCGATCGCGGGCGCGGTCACCGTCTCGCGCTCGAGTCTCCGCCTGACGCCGGCGACGTCGTCCTTGAGGCCCTCGACGAGGCGCTCGGCCTCGGCTCGCGCTGCCTTGACGGACTCGTCGCGCTCCCGCCTCGCACGCCGACGCTCCTCTTCGGCCGTCCGCAGCGCGTCGGCGGCGCGAGCTTCCGCGGCACGGGCGCGGTCGACGGCTTCGGCGATCTCCCGCTCCTGGGTGCGGATCGAGGCGAGGGTCGCCTCGAACGCGGCCTGGTTCTCGGTGAGGCGGCTGCGAGCATCGCCCACGATCGCCTCCGGCAGCCCCAGCCGCTCGGCGATCGCGAACGCCTGGCTCCCGCCCGGGCAGGCCGATCGTGAGCCGGTAGGTGGGCGACAGCGTCTCCAGGTCGAACTCCACGGACGCGTTCCGCGCGGCCGGCGTCTCGTGGGCGTAGACCTTGATCTCCGCGTAGTGCGTCGTCGCGGCCACCAGCGCCCCGGACCGGATGAAGTGGTCGAGCAGGGCCTGGGCCAGCGCCGATCCCTCCGTCGGGTCGGTCCCGGCCCCGAGCTCGTCGAGCAGGACGAGCGTGCCCGGCCCCGCATGCTCGACGATCCGGATGATCGAGCGCAGGTGGCCCGAGAACGTCGACAGCGACTGGGCGATCGACTGCTCGTCGCCGATGTCCGCGAACACGTCCCGGAGGACCGGCAGCACCGAGCCCGCCTCCGCCGGGACATGGAGGCCGGCCTGGTGCATGAGCGCCAGGAGGCCCAGCGTCCGGAGCGCCACGGTCTTGCCGCCCGTGTTGGGCCCGGTGATGACGAGCGCGGTGTACCCGTCGCCGAGGCGGATGTCGATGGGCACCACGCGGCCGGTCAGGCCGGGATGCCGCGCCGAGAGCAGCACGATCTCCTCGTGGCTGGGCCGCGGCGGGGCGGATGCCGTCCATCTCGGCTGCGAGCTGCGCCTTCGCGGCCCAGAAGTCGAACTGGGCGAGGGCTTCGAGCGTCTCGCGCAGCATCGTCGCGTTCGCCGCGACGAGCGCAGACAGCTCGTCGAGGATCCGCCCGATCTCCTCGTCGACGGCCGCCTGCGCCTCGCGCCACGCGTTGCCCAGCTCCACGACGACGAGCGGCTCGACGAACAGCGTCTGGCCGCTCCCCGACGCGTCGTGGACGATGCCCTTGACCTTGCTGCGAGCCTCGGCGCGGACGGGTACGACGTAGCGCCCGTTGCGCAGCGTGACGATGGGCTCCTGGAGCGCCCCGCCGAGCTCCGAGCCCACGAGGCTGTCCAGCCGCCGCCGCAGGCGGTCGTAGGCGACCCGCACGGCGGCACGCAGCGGCCCGAGGCGGGGTGACGCGGTGTCGAGCAGCTCGCCGACCGGGTCGAAGCTCCGCCCGAGCGTGCTGCGCAGGGCCGGGAGCGGGTGCAGGCGCCGGCCGAGGTCCCGGAGCAGCGGTCGGCGCTCCTCCGCGAGCGAGGTTGACAGTCGTGCTGCCGCGTCGAGGGTCTCGGCGATCTCGAGGAACTGGCTTGGATCGAGCCGTCCGCCGCGGGCAGCCCGGCCGACCCACGGGTCGATGTCGTGGGCGGCGCCGATCCCGACGCCGGCGCGCTCCTGGAGAAGCTGCCGGGCCTGGTCGGTCTCGTCGAGGCCGCGATAGACGATCACCGGGTCCGAGGACGGCTCGAGCGCCTCGGCGAGCCGGCGGGACGGGTCGAACGAGGTCTTCTCCGCCAGGCGGGCGCGCACCAGTGGGAACTCGAGCAGCGCGATCGAGCGCGCGTCCATGCGCTGGTCCACGGTCAGGCCCGTGCCCGGCTCAACGATGCGCTGCCGGCCACGACAAAGCGCCATGGCACCGAGGTCCATGGGTCGCCGGCGTACGCGATCCCGATCCGTGGGGTCGCCTCGACGGCGGGCGCCGGTTCGAGGATGGGGCGTGCCTCGAGGCGCAGCGACGATGCGGGGTCGCACAGGTCGAGCCCGGTGTCGGCCCGATCGATCGAGAACGCCGCCGCCACGAGGCCGGGGCCGGCGGCGAGCCGCGCATCCGAAGACGTGCCGCGTCGTCCGAGCGCCTGGCGAACGCCGGCCGAGCGGACTGGCGGGCAGCCCGCATCGCGGCAAGCCCGTCCAGGGGCTCGACGGCGCGGATGAGCAGCGCCGCTGGACGGGGCTCAGGCTCCGTCACGACGTTCAGGCAGTGGTGCATGCCGTAGACAAGGTACACGTAGGCGATCCCGGGAGGGCCGAACATGACGGCGTTGCGTGCGGTGGGGCCCATGCGGGCGTGCGATGCGCGGTCCTCGATGCCGACGTAGGCCTCGACCTCCACGATCCGGCCGACCCGGGTCTCCTGGACGTCGCTGCCGGGTCCGGGGTCACGGACGAGGCGTGCGCCGAGCAGTGCTCGCGCAGCCTCGAGCGACGGACCGGCGAGGATCTCGCGCGAGAACGGGACCGACGGGCGGCCGGGCGGCGAGATGCCGGCGGGCGCCTCGCGGCGGACGGTCATTCGGTCCCGTACAGCGCCTCGATCGAGTCGGGGATGAGGAACGACGTGATCCCGATGAACGCCGGGATGACCTGCTCGTGGAGCAGCGCACCGAAGGCCGATCCGTTGATCGCGGTCCACAGGTCCCGCAGGATCGGCAGCTCGTCGGGATCCTTGGGGATGTTCGTGTACAGGTAGTACTGGTCGAGGATGATCACCAGGAACATCAGGATGAGGAACCCCTGGACGACGCCGAGGATGCCGCCCAGGACCTCGTCGACGACGGGGTACTTCGCGAAGATCTCCGCCTTCTTGTACGTCCCCTGGATCACGAGCGAGAACGCGACCGACGCGGCCACGAAGATGAGCAGGTAGCCGAGCATCACGGAGTACTCGGTCGGGTACTGGTCCCAGTTCTGCGCCAGGAAGCCGCCCAGCCAGAACTCGTTGAGCTGCAGGGCGAGGAAGAACGAGAACACGATCGAGGCGATGCCGACGAGCCGGCGGATGGTGCCCTGGACGTAGCCCAGGATGAACATCCCGAACAGGAACAGGATGATCGCGACGTCGAAGACGTTGATCGATCGCAGCCATTCAGCGATGTTCACTGCCCACCCTCGTGACGACGGCCGTTGTCCCCGGTCGGCCGGATGCCCCGGCGAAGGGTAGCAGCGCCCGCTCGCCTGCCGCAACGGGATTGCGGGGGCTGGGCGCAGGCTCCGGTGCGTGCACGCGCCCGGGCGTTCGCCCTACCCGCGGCGGGCGTCATGCTCGGAGGCGGCCGCCGACGGCAGGCAGCGCCGCCACGACGGCGGCGACGGCGGCCTCGATCTCGGCCTCCGTGAGCGTGCGATCCGGGGCGCCGAACCGGAGCCGGAACGCGAGGCTCTTCTCGCTCGAAGCCAGGGGCACGCCACGGTAGATGTCGAACAGCCGGACGTCCCGAAGGAGCGAGCCGGCGTGCTCGCGCAGGACGTCCCCGACCGTCGCGGCGCGCGTCGTCTCGGCAACGACGATGGCCAGGTCCCGGTCCACCTCGGGGAACCGCGCGACGGCGTGGGCCCGCTCCGGCTCGAGACGGCCTGCGGCGAGCCCGTCGAGCGCGACCTCCGCCACGATCACGCGCTGCGCCGTCCGCAGCTCCCAGGCATCCACGATTCGCGGATGGATCTCCCCGACGAGCGCGTGGAGCCGGCCGGCCGCCGCCGCGCGGGCGGTGCGGCCCGGGTGGAACACCGGCTCGGCCGTCTCCGCCTCGTAGGCGATGGCCCCGAAGCCGAGGCGGCCGGCGAGGAGCTCGACGATGCCCTTCGCGTCGTCGAGGTCGTACGGGCGACTGGCCCGGTTCCAGGCGGCAGGCTCGGCGGCGCCGACGAGCGCGAACCCGAGGCGCCACCACTCGCGCGGTGCGTCGCCCGTCCGCGCGTAGCCCTTGCCGATCTCGAACACCGCCACATCCTCGGTGCCGTGCCGCAGGTTCGTCCCGACCACGTCGAGGAGGCTGCCCAGCAGGTTTCGCCGCAGGAGCGAGTGATCGCGCGACAGCGGGTTGCCGACGGCGATCGCCTCGCCGCCCGGCTGGTCCTCGTCGCCGATGGACGGGACCTCGCGCGCGAGGACGAAGGTCTCGACGTGTCGCGGGCTGACGAGCGCGGTCGTGACGACCTCCGTGAGTCCCGCCCCGGCCAGGAGCTCCCGGACGAGCTCCCGGACCTCGAGCGGCGACGGACGGTAGTGCGGCATCGCGGTGTCGGGCGTGACCGACGGGACGAGCTCGTAGCCGCGGACGCGGGCGATCTCCTCGGCGACGTCGGCCTCGATCGCGATGTCGCGCCGCCAGGTCGGGACGAGCGCCGCCACGCGGTGCCCGGCGCGGCAGGCACGGCGAGCGTGTCCGGGCGCAGCGCGACGACGACGTGCTCGGCGGTGCCCGCGGCCTCGGTCTCGACGCCGACGCGCGCGAGCAGTCCCTGCTGCTCCGCGACGGTCAGATCCGTGCCGAGCAGGCGGTTGACGCGTGCCGGGCGGAACGCCACGCGAGCCCGGTCGGGCTCCTCGGGGGCGGTGTCGACGGCGCCCGGGGCGACGATCCCGCCCGCCCACTGGGCGAGCAGCTGCGCGGTCCGGTCCGCGCCGATCCGGGCGAGGCGGGCCTCCTGGCCCTTCTCGAACCGGGAGCTCGCCTCGGAGCGGAGGGCGAGGCGGTGAGCGGTGCGACGGATGCTGACGGCGTCGAAGATCGCCGACTCGACGACGACGTCGGTCGTGGTGTCCGAGACCTCGCTCGCCGCGCCACCCATCACGCCGGCGACCGCGAGCGCGCCCGCCGGGTCGGCGATCAGCAGCGTGTCGGGCGAGAGCTCGCGGGTCACGTGGTCGAGCGTCTCGAGGCGCTCGCCCGCGGCTGCCCGTCGCACGAGGATCGTCGGGCGGCCGTCGGCTCCGGCGTGGACGGCCGCAGCATCGAAGGTGTGGATCGGCTTGCCGAGCTCCAGCATCACGTAGTTGGACGCGTCGACGACGTTGCTGATCGGGCGCTGACCAGCCGCCAGCAGGCGCATCTGGACCGCGTCGGGCGACGGGCCAACCCGGAGCCCGCTCACCCACCGGCCGACGAACCGGGTGCACAGGTCGGGATCGAGGACCTCCACCGCCAGCCGCTCGGCGATCGTCGGGCCGCTCCCCTCCTCCACCACCGGCTCCGGCCAGCGGACCTGCTGGCGGGTTGCGGCGGCGACCTCGCGCGCGAGCCCGAGGATCGAGAGCGCGTCGCCGCGGTTCGGCTTGACGTCCACGTCCAGCACGACGTCGCCGTAGAGCTCGACGAGGGGGACGCCGAGGGGCGTGTCGCCGGGAAGGATGAGGATCCCGTCTGCGTCGCCGGTGAGGCGCAGCTCGTCGCCCGAGCAGAGCATGCCGTTGCTGACGACGCCCATCTTCTCGGCGCGCTCGATACGACGGTCGCCGGGCAGGACTGCGCCCGGAAGCGCGACCGGGATGCGCTGGCCCGGGGCGATGTTCGTCGCGCCGCAGACGATCGAGAGCGGCTCCGTCCCGTCCCCCAGCGTCACGGTCGTGAGGCTGAGGCGGTCTGCGCGCGGGTGCTTCTCGACCGTGAGCAGCTCGCCCGTGACGACGTGCTGCCAGTCGGCGCCCCAACGCTCGATGGACTTGACCTCCATGCCCAGGAGCGTCAGGCGTTCGGCGAGCTGCTCCGGCGTCAGGTCGACTGCGACGAACTCGCGCAGCCATGACAGCGGCACCCTCACCGGAATGCCCCGAGGAAGCGAAGATCGTCCTCCATGTACTGGCGGAGATCGACCACGTGGTGGCGGAGGTTCGCGATGCGCTCCACGCCCATCCCGAACGCGAAGCCCTGGTAGCGCTCTGGGTCGATGCCGCCGTAGCGCAGCACGACCGGGTGGACCATGCCGGCGCCCAGGATCGTCATCCAGCCCGTGCGCGAGCACGCCGGGCACTTCTCCCCGTTGCAGATGACGCACAGGATGTCGAATGCGACGGTCGGCTCGGTGAACGGGTAGTAGCCGGGGCGGAAGCGCGTCGCCCGGTCCTCGCCGAACATCGCGTGGGCGAACTGGTCGAGCAGGCCCTTGAGGTCGGCCATCGACGTCCCCTCGTCGATCATCAGGCCCTCGACCTGGAAGAACTCGCTGGCGTGGCTCGCATCGACCGCCTCGTAGCGGAAGCAGCGGCCCGGCAGCAGGGCGCGGATGGGCGGCTGCTCCTGGTGCATCACGCGGATCTGCCCGGGGCTCGTGTGGGTCCGAAGCAGGCGACCCTCGATGTCGAGGTAGAGCGTGTCCCACAGGTCGCGTGCCGGATGGTCGGGCGGGATGTTGAGCATCTGGAAGTTGGTGAGGTCGTCCTCGATCTCGGGGCCCTCGTAGACGACGAACCCGAACTGGGCGAAGACCGCCGCGATCTCGCGCGCTGTCTCGACGATCGGGTGCAGCGACCCGCGCCGGATCGGCCGGCCGGGCGTCGTCACGTCGACCGCCTCGGCCTGGAGGCGGGTCGCGAGCTCCGCACCGCCGAGGCTCGTGCGACCCGCGCCGATCGCCTCCTCGATCGCGATGCGCACCTGGTTTGCGAGCGCACCAACCTTGGGACGGTCCTCGGCGGGCAGTGCCCCGATCCCGCGCAGGACGACGGTCAGCTCACCCTTCTTGCCCAGCACCTCGAGCTCGAGCGCCTCGAGCGCCGCGGTGTCCGGCGCAGCCGCCGCGGCCGCGACCGCGCGGGCGCGGAGCGTCTCGAGGTCGGCTGCGAGCTGGGCGAGGTCCATGGGCTGGTCGGCTTCCTGCGCTGGCGGGCTGGTCGGGCTGTGTCGGGCCGGGAATCACGAACCCTCGAACGTCGGAGACGTCGAGGGTCCGGGCGTGTCGACCTTCGGAAGGTCAGGCGCCGCGGGCGACCTCGGCGATGCGGCCGAAGGTCGCGGCGTCGCGGACGGCGATGTCGGCGAGGATCTTCCGGTCCAGGTCCACGTTGGCCTTCTTGAGGCCGGCGATGAACTTGCCGTAGCTGATGCCGTTCAGCCGAGCCGCCGCGTTGATCCGGATGATCCACAGCTCGCGCATGTCGCGCTTGCGCTGCTTGCGGTCCCGGGTCGCGTAGGCGAGCGCGTGGAGCTGGGACTCCCGGGCTCGCTTGACGAGCTTGCTGTTCGTGCCCCTGCGGCCCTCGGCGTCCTTGAGGAGCCGCTTGTGGCGCTTGTGCGACGTTACGCCGCGCTTGACGCGTGCCATCGAACGCTCCTAGCCGTGCGGCAGCAGCCGGCGGAGCTGCTCCTGGTGCTCGGGACCCAGCACGGCCTTGCCCGCGTAGCGGCGGGTGCGGCGCGACGACTTGATCTCGAGATGATGGCCGCGCCACGCCTTGACGCGGACGAACTTGCCGCTGCCGGTGACGCCGACGCGCTTCTGGGTACCCTTGTGGGTCTTCATCTTCGGCACGCTGGCCTCACTCTCCTGCTGGCGTCGCCGGGGCCGCCGGGGCGGTCACGGGCGTCGGTTCGGGCGCGGTTGCTGGTTCTGCTGCGGGCGGGGTCGCGACGGTGGCTTCCGGGGCCTGGGCCTCGGCGCCATCGGACGCCGGCCGGACCTCGGCGGCCGCAGGGCTCTCGCCCTCCGCACGGCTCCCCGTGATCTTGTGCTCGTGGACCCTCGGCTTGTGGACCGAGGCGAGCGTCATGAACATCGACTTGCCTTCGAGGACCGGCATCCGGTCAATGGTCCCGTGGTCCTTGACCGCCTCGCCGAACTTGGCGAGCAGGTTCCGGCCGATCTCAGGGTGCGTGAGCTCCCGGCCACGGAAGCGGACGGTGACCTTGATCCGGTCGCCATCCTCGAGGAACTCGATCGCGCGGTGGACCTTCGTCTCGAAGTCGCCAATGCCGATCTTCGGCGTGAGGCGGACCTCCTTGAACTCCACCGCCCGCTGCTTCCGCTTCGCCTCCTTCTCGCGCTTGGTCAGCTCGTACTTGTACTGACCGTAGTCGAGAAACTTGACGACCGGGGGAGCCGCGGTTGGCGCGACCTCGACAAGGTCGAGCCCGCGCTCCTGCGCCATCGCCAGGGCCTGCTGCGTGGGCATGACGCCCAGCTGAGAGCCATCTTCGTCGAGGACCCGGACCTGTGGGACACGGATCATCTGGTTGATGCGCAGGTCTCGGCTGATGACAGGTTCCCTTTGTTCCAGTTGCTGGGTGTACGGCGCGCAAGGGCAAGCGCCCGGCGCGGTCGCCGCGGTAGGATAGCACGAGCGTTCGACGGGTCGCAACGGGGCCGACGCTACGGTTTCGGGCCCATCGGCGGATGGAGGGACGTGGACCCGGTCGGTCCTGCGAGGCGCGCCGGCACGGCGTTCAGGACGGCCGTCGCTCGCGGACCTCGGCGCCGAGGCGCGCGGCAAGCTCGGCCCAGGGCAGGACCTCCTGCGGCTCGTCCTTCGATGCCCCCCGACGTCGGACGGCGGCAGACCGGGCCTCGACCTCGCGGTCGCCGAGGACGAGCATGTACGGCACCTTCTGGCCCTGGGCGAGCCGGATCTTGTTCTGCATCCGGTTGTCGGAGTCGTCGACCTCGACGAACCGCAGGCCGCCGGCGCGCAGCTCGTCGGCGAGCTCCCGCGCGGCATCGACGTGGCGGTCGGCGATCGGGATGATCACCGCCTGGACGGGTGCGCACCAGAGCGGGAACGCCCCGGCGAAGTGCTCCGTGAGGACGCCGATGAACCGCTCCAGCGAGCCGTAGATCGCGCGGTGGATCGCGACCGGCCGCTGCTGCGTCCCGTCCTCGTCGATGTACCACAGGTCGAAGCGCTCGGGCAGCATCACCCGGTCCACCTGGATCGTCGCCGTCTGCCACTCGCGGCCGAGCGCGTCCGTCGATCTGGATGTCGATCTTGGGGGCGTAGAACGCGCCGTCCTCGGGCTTCACCCGGTAGTCGAGGCCCGGACCGGTCGAGCTCCTCGCGCATGATCGCCTCGGTCTCGTTCCACGTCTCGATGTCGCCCAGCGCCTTGTCCGGGCGGGTGCCGAACGTGAGCGTCGGCGTCAGGCCGAACCACGCGTACGCCTCGCGGACCTCGCCCATCAGGGCGCCGATCTCGGCAGCCGATCTGGTCCGGCCGGACGTAGATGTGGGCGTCGTCGGTGACGAACTGGCGGACGCGGGTCAGGCCCGACAGCACCCCCGACAGCTCGTTGCGATGCAGCACGCCGTACTCCGAGAGCCGCAGCGGCAGGTCGCGGTACGAGCGGAGGCGCGACTTGTAGATGAACGTGGACTCGGGACAGTTCATCGGCTTGAGGCTGAACGTCTGGCCCTCGGCCTCGATGAGGAACATGTTGTCGCGGTAGTGCTCCCAGTGGCCGGAGCGCTCCCACAGCTTCTGGTGCACGAGCGGCGGGGTGAAGATCTCCTCGTAGCCGCGCTGCTCCTGGTTCTCGCGCATCGCGTCGCGCAAGCGTCTGGTAGAGGCGCCAGCCCTTGGGGTGCCAGAAGGCGGCACCCGGGCGACACGTCGTGGAAGCTGAACAGGTCGAGCTGCACGCCCAGCTTGCGGTGGTCGCGCTTCTTGGCCTCCTCGCGCCGCCACAGGTACTGGTCCAGCTCCTCCTGGGTCTCCCAGACCGTGCCGTAGATGCGCTGGAGCATCGGCCGCTTCTCGTCGCCGCGCCAGTAGGCGCCCGCGACCGCGAGCAGCTTGAACGGCCCGATCCGGCCCGTGGACTCGACGTGCGGGCCCTTGCACAGGTCGCTGAACGGCCCGTGGTCGTAGAAGGTCGTGGCGCGGCATCGGCTCGCCCGCCGCGGCCGCCTTCGCGGCGAGGTCGTCGAGGATCTCGACCTTGAACGACTGGCCGGCTGCCTCCTCGAGCGCCCGGCCCTCGTCGAACGGCACCTCGCGGCGCACGAACGGGTGGTCGGCCGGACCGAGTCCGCCATGCGCGTCTCGATCGTCGTCAAGGTCGTCGGGCGTCAGCGGGCGCGGCAGCTCGAAGTCGTAGTAGAAGCCGTTGTCGATCGCCGGGCCGATGCCGAGCCTGGCGCCCGGGAACAGATCCAGCACGGCTTCGGCCATCACGTGCGCCGTGCTGTGGCGCATCGCGTCGATCGGCGCGTGCGCACCCGCGTCGAGCAGCTCGTCGGCCGAGCCGCGCTCCGGTGCCTCGAACGCGACCTCGTCGTCCTCGACGGCGGCGGCTGCCGCCTTGTCTTCAGCCATGTCACCTGCTCCCGAGAATCACAGAACCTCTCGTCCTGACAGGACGAGAGGTTCGACCTCCCGCGGTTCCACCCGCCTTCACGACGATCCGGCGTCGTGCGCTCGTGCCGCGCTAACGGGCGGATCCCGGACCGGTTCGCCGGTCGCTCACGGGTGGTGCCGGCGCCGTTCGTGCCGTCGGGGCTCGCAGCCTGGACCCCGGCTCTCTGGTGGCCACCGCGGCGGGGCGTGTCCCGCTCGACGCGTTCCTGCCGGCCCACGGGGCCGGTGAGGTGGTGGGCGATACTGGACTCGAACCAGTGACCTCATGCATGTCAAGCATGCGCTCTAACCAGCTGAGCTAATCGCCCTTCGGCCGCGGAGGATACCACGACCGGGCCCAGCCGCCGCGGCGCCGAGGATGGCGCGTCGAGTGCAAACGTCCTCGGACATCGATCTCTCCCAGGTACGGCAGCCGATCGGACGGACGGCCCGATCAACGACGGTCGCGCGGAGGCTACGGTGACCGTGTTCGCGGGACGTGACCGCGTCGCGGGTGCGCCGCCGCACCACCGGGTCCCGGTCCGTGCGACGATGGGCCGATGGCGGATCTTGAGCTCATCGACTGCGGCGGCGGCCGCCGCCTCGAGCGGTTCGGACCGGTCGTCGTGGACCGCCCAGCCCCGGCGGCGGACTGGCTGCCGGCCCTCTCCCCCGCCGACTGGGCGAAGCCCACGCTGCGCTGGGCGAAGAGCGCGTGGGTGCGCGGCGCGGCGCACGACCCCTGGACGATCCGGGCAGGCGGCCTGACCCTCGAGTGCCGGCCTGCGGCCGGGGGGCAGGTCGGGGTCTTCCCGGAGCATGCGGCGACCTGGGCGTGGCTCCGGCGCGCAACCGAGGGGTCGGCGGAGCGCCTGGGTCGCCCGCCCGAGGTCCTGTCCCTGTTCGGGTACACGGGTGGGGCGTCGCTCGCCTGCGCGCAGGCAGGGGCGCGGGTCGTGCACGTTGATGCCTCGAAGCCCGCGGTTGCCTGGGCACGCCGGAACGCCGAGCTCTCCGCGCTGGCCGATGCGCCGATCCGCTGGCTCGTCGAGGACGCGCGTGCCTTCGTGCGGCGGGAGCGGCGACGGGGCCGCCACTACGACGGGATCGTCCTCGACCCGCCGTCCTACGGGCACGGGACCGGCGCCTGGCACATCGAGAAGGACCTCGGTCCGCTGCTGGACGACCTCGCGGCGCTCGCGGGCCCGCGGCCGTCGTTCGTGCTGCTGAGCGCCCACACGCCCGGCCTCGACGGCGACTACCTCGGGGCGCTCGTGCGCGAGCGCTTCCTGGTCGCTGCCACGGGCGAGAACCTCGTGCTGCGGGCCCGTTCCGGCCTCAGGCTCCCGCTGGGCGCCTGGGCTCGTGGGCCGTACCACTGACCGTCGTGCCCGCCGCGATGCCGTTCCAGCCGGATCCCGAGCTGACGAGTGCGAAGAACCCCCGTGTGCGGGCCGCCGCCGCCCTCCGCGACCGACGGGCTCGCGACGAGACCGGCCTGACGCTCGTGGACGGCGCCCGGGAGCTCGACCGGGCGCTCTCGGGCGAGATCGGCGTCGTGGAGGTGTTCGTCGCCGAGTCGCTGCTGGACGAGGCGGGGCGTGCGGTGGTCGAGCGCGCGCGAGGGCGTGGGCGCGGCCGTGGTCAGGGCGACGGCGGGCGTCCTCGACCGGCTCGCGTACGGGGACCGTTCCGAAGGGATCGTGGCGGTCGTCCGCATCCCGGAGCGCCCGCTCGCGGCGGTCCCGCTCCCCGACGACGCGCTCGTCGTCGTCCTCGAGGGCGTCGAGAAGCCGGGCAACCTTGGCGCGGTCCTCCGGACGGCCGATGCGGCGGGGGCCGACGCGGTGATCGCGGCCGATCCCCGGACCGACCTGTTCAACCCGAACGCGATCCGGGCGTCGCTGGGGACGATCTTCACCGTGCCGGTCGCCGCGGCGCCGAGCGATGACGTCCGCGCATGGCTGACAGCCGCCGGGATCGGGGTCCTGGCCGCGCGCGTGGGTGCAGCGACCGACTACGCGACGGCCGACCTGCGGGGGCCGGTGGCGGTCGTCCTCGGCTCCGAGGCGCACGGGCTGTCTGCGGCCTGGGACGGTGACGGGGTGACCCCCGTCTCCCTGCCGATGCACGGCGTCGGGGACAGCCTCAACGTCTCGATCACGGCCGCGGTCCTGTTGTACGAGGCTCGCCGGCAGCGT
Source organism: uncultured Chloroflexia bacterium (assembly GCA_963715245.1). Classification (GTDB taxonomy): domain Bacteria; phylum Chloroflexota; class Limnocylindria; order Limnocylindrales; family CSP1-4; genus CAIXZV01. The sequence continues at coordinate 312,971 of CAVQRM010000006.1, read as the reverse complement.
CGCACCTCGCCCTGACGATGGCCGAGCGCGGCGTCACAGCGCCGTCTTGACCGGCCGGGCACCATGACCGGATGCAGCTCTTCGACTTCGTGATCATCGGTGCCGGGCCGGCGGGCGAGGCGGCCACCCACAAGGCAGCGGCCATGGGCGCCACGGTCGCGGTGATCGACCGCCTCTGGTTCGGTGGCTCGTGTCCGCACATCGGGTGCGTCCCCAGCAAGTCCCTGCTCCACGCCGCGGACCGGCACGCGGCGGGTGCGGACTACCCGTGGACCCGGGCCGCGGCCCGCCGTGACTACATGGTCAACCGGGCGGCCGGAGCCGCCGAGCCCGACGACACCTCCCACGTCCGGGCGCTCGAGGCGTGCCGGAGCGGTCGTGTATCGCGGGGAGGCGAGGATCGCCGGACGCGGCCGGGTTGCGGTGACCCACGACGGCGTCACTCATGACATCGAGGGCCGCAACATCGTCGTCGCGGTCGGCTCGACATCGAAGGTGCCGCCGGTCGAAGGGATCGCGGACGTGCACCCCTGGACGAACCGGGAGGCGACGCTCGCCCGTGAGCTCCCGCGCAGCCTGCTCGTCCTCGGGGGCGGGCCGACCGGATGCGAGCTCGCCCAGGTCTACGCCCGGTTCGGCGTCCCGGTGACGGTGGTCCAGTCCGGGCCGCGGCTCGTCCCCACGGAGCACCCGCGCAACGCCGAATCCGTGCGCTGGGCCCTCGAGCATGACGGCGTCGCGGTGCGCACCGGCGTGCGCGCGGTACGGGCGATGGCCGGGGCCGGGACGGACGGCGCGCACGTCATCGAGCTCGACGATGGGACCACGGCAGAGGGACACGAGGTGCTGCTGGCCGTCGGCCGGGAGTTCCCGCTGCGGGACCTCGGCCTCGAGCACTACGGCGTGGCCGTCGCCGGCCCTGAGGCCTATCAGCGCGACGGCGCGCTGCGACTGGCCGACGGCCTGTGGGTGGCCGGCGACCCGGCCGGCCCCGAGCTCCACACGCACCAGGCGCACTACCAGGGGGAGCTCGTCGTCCGGATGGCGCTGGGCGAGGACGTGCTTCCGGACTACCGGGCGCTGCCGCGCGCGACGTACATGGACCCGGAGGCGGCGTCGGTGGGGATGAGCCTCGACCAGGCGCAGGCCGCGGGCGTGGACGCCTTCGAGTGCGTCGCGGACTTCACGAGGACCGCGAAGGGCTACTCGGTCGAGGCGGAGACCGGGCACGTGACGATCGTCGTGGACCGGGCCACGCGGGAACTGGTGGGGGCGGCGATGGCCTGCCCGGATGCATCCGCCGCGATCCACGAGTGCGTCCTCGCGATCCGCGCGCGGGTGCCGATGGAGCTGCTGGCCGAGACGATCCACGCATTTCCCTCAACGTCGCGGATCCTCAACGGGCTGTTCGCCGAGGCGAGGACGAAGCTCGACACCGGCGCCTGAGCTGCGGCGCGACCCGCCGGGGCGCGGGTGCACGGGGCCCAGGACCGCTAGCCTGCTAGCCCCCCGCCGCCATCTCCCCGTCGAGGAGCACGAGCCGCGGTCGCGCGTGCCACAGGGCGCCGCCCACCTCCACCGGCTCCACCACGGTCGCGGCAGGCACCACGACGAGGTCAGCCCGGTGGCCGGGCAGGAGCCGGCCGCGGTCACGCTCCCCAGCGCTGATGGCCGGGTCCACGCACGCGGCGCGCAGGGCGCGCCACAGGTCGACCGCGTTGGATGGACCGAGCGCCGGCGTGCCGGCCGGCCAGGACGGAGCGAGCCGGGTCACGGCGCAGGCGACGCCGGGCCACGGATCGATCGGCTCGACGGGCGCATCCGTCCCGGCGGGGATGACCGCGCCGGTTCGGGCGATCGCGCCGATCGCGTAGGCGCCGGTCTCCGCTCGGTCGCCCCACAGCCGGCGCGCCTTCTCCTGGTCGCTGCGGACGTGGACCGGCTGGAACGACGCGGCGATCCCGAGCGCGGCAAACCGCGGGACGTCGTCCGCGTGCACGAGCTGGGCGTGCTCGACCCGAGGCATGAGCGCCGTCCGGCCGGCGGTTGCGGCGAGCACGTCGAGCGCGGCCCGCACCGCCGCATCGCCGATCCCGTGGATCTGGGTCGTGATCCCGAGCGATGCGGCTCGCGCGGCCTGGGCCTCCAGCTCCTCTGGTGAGGTCAGCCACACGCCGTAGCCGTCGTTCGGCGGCTCGGGCTCGCCGGGCCCCCGCATCAGCGGGTCGAGCAGGGCCGCCGTGCGCGAGCCCAGGGACCCGTCCGCGAACGTCTTGAGCCAGCCCATCCGCAGACGGTCGCGCGGGTCGGGGCCCAGCGGGTTCCCACTCCGGAGGCCCTCGACACCGGCTGCGTCGAGCTGCTCGGGGCGGATGCAGGCATGGACGCGCATCCCGAGCTCGCCGGCCGCGGCGAGGGCCCGATACGCCGCCACGGGTCCGTGCAGCCCGTCCTGCAGTGACAGCCCACCCGGGTCGTGTGCCGCCACCACCCCGAGCGCCACGAGCTCGCCGACGAGCGGACGGATCGCTGCGGTGAGCACGTCCACCGAGGCAGGCGGCACCAGCGAGGCGACGAGCCGGGCGGCGCTCTCGTGGAGGACGCCCGTCGCCGCCCCCGATGCATCGCGCCGGATCACGCCGCCGTCCGGATCTCCCGTGCTCGCGACCACGCCCGCCTCGTCCAGCGCACGGCGGCTGGCAAGCAGCGCATGGTGATCGTGGGCCCAGAGTGCGACCCTCCGTCCGGGCGCGGCACGCTCGAGGTCGTCGGCCGTGGGCCACCGGCCCAGGCGGTCCGCGTCCCAGCCCGCTCCCTCGATCCACGCAGCGGCATCCGGCATGGCGCCGGCGCCGGCTCGTACCAGCCCGACCAGGTCGTCGATCGAGCCGGCGGCCTCGAGCTGCGACCCGGGAGCGGCTCAGCGCCGCCTCGACGAGGTGGAGGTGGGCGTCGGTGAGACCGGGGAGCGCGACCTCGTCGGGTGCGAGGTCGACGAACCGCGTGCCCGGTCTGACGACCGCGTCCACCGCGTCCAGGGTGCCCGCCGCGACGACGCGTCCGGCGGCGATCCCGATGGCGTCGACCCAGCCCGGGCCCTCGCCGCCAGCCAGCGTCGCGATCCGGCCACGGACGACGAGCGTGGCCCCTGGGGTCGTGCTCACGGGACCGACGCGCAACGTCCGCGGGTCAGGAGACGTCGGTGGAGGCGTCCGCGACCTCGTCGTCGGTCGCGCTGACGACGTCCGGCTCGTCCCCGGTGGCGACGGGCTCGTCCGTCCCGTCCGCGTTGCCCGGCGACGTGGCCAGCATGGCCACCGCGGCGGCGGACGACCGGTCGCTGCTCCGGCGCCCCCCCGCCTCGATCTCGGCCGCCGTCGCGACGGCGACGGGGTCCAGGCCCGCGGGCTGGGCGGGACCGTGGGCGGTCGCGTGCGCCTCGACCGGCTTGAGCGGTCCCCGGGTGACGATGGAAAGGATGCCCGATGCCAGGACGGCGGCAGCGACGAAGAACAGCACCGTCGTGTTGCCGACGAGGTCCGCGACGGGTCCGACGATGATGATCGGGGCGAAGCTCGCAACCGAGACGAGCATGTTGAGGATGCCGAACACGCGTCCCCGGGCCTCCTGGGGGATGTCCTCCTGGAGCTGCGTCTGGCTGGGAATGGCCACCAGCGCGTACGCAATCCCGGCGAGCAGGGCGATGAGCACGACGATCGCGAGCAGCGACGTGAAGTCGGCAAGCGAGGCGAGGCCGGTGGCGGCCTCCGCTCGCTGGAGCAGTCGCGAGATCGGTCCGGCGGCCGCGAGCAGCATGAGCAGGATGCCGAGCGACACGAGCCCGACCTCGATGATCCGGCGGCGGCGGAAGATGTGGCCGTAGTTGTTGAGCAGCAGGATCCCCATCACGATCCCGAACCCGAGCGGCAGCACGATGACGACGAAGTCCTTGGGCGCGAGGCCCAGCGCGTCGCGGGCGAAGTTGGGGCCGATCACGCCGAGCACGCCCACGAGCGAGGCGGCGATCGCGAGGTACGTGAGCGACCACCCGATCTTGGGGTTGCTGCGGATGAAGGCGATCCCCTCGCGGAGCTGCGCGACCGTGGAGCCCATCGCCGCTTCGGCGTCGTGGGTCATGCTCTCCGACTCGCCGCCCGTGACCCGGACCGGCGGAGCGGCGGGCAGCGTCCAGCAGAACCCGGCCGCGACGAGGTAGCAGGCCGCGACGATGAGGATCAGGCCGGGGGCCCCGGCGAGCGTCACGACCACCGGTCCGAGCAGCGCGAAGCCGATCGCGAACGCCGCGTTGAGCGTCAGCGTGAACACCCCGTTGGCGGCGATCAGCTGCTTGCGCGGAACGACCTGCGGGATCATCGCGGCCTCGGCCGGGGCGAAGAAGACGGTGATCGTCGAGATCACCATGTTCAGGATCAGGATCGCCGGCAGGTTGTCGCCGACCAGGAACAGTGCGATGAACGCCCCGAACCGCAGGATGTTCGTGACGATGAGGACCTGGCGTTTGTCGAGCCGGTCGACATAGACGCCGGCGACGGCCGAGAACAGGACCGCGGGCCCCAGGAACGTCAGGATCAGGAGGCTGACGGCCGTGTTCGAGCGCGTCGCCTCGAGGATGATGACGGTCAGGCCGTAGATGACCATGTTGCCGCCGATCTGCGTGAACGCCTGGCTGAGCCAGAGCAGCAGGAACGGGCGGTTGCGGAAGACCTCGAGTGCGCCGGTCTCGATCGGGTCGTCCGCGTTGGGCTCCACGGCGTCTGCAAGGACGCTGGGCTGGGGTTGGCCGGTCATGTCGCGCGGGGTCCGACAGCCGCGCTCAGGGCAGGGTCGCCGCGCGTCACGAACGCCGCGATCCGCCGCTCGAGCGCCGGGCGCTCGAGCAGGACGTGACGGGCGCATGTCGTGCAACGAAGCCCGATGTCGGCGCCGAGGCGGTCCACGAGCCACGCGTCGCCACCACACGGATGACGGCGCCGGAGGCGCACGACGTCGCCCAGGTACAGGTCGACGACAGGGGTGCCGGACATCGGGGCCGAGGGTAGCAGAGGGCGCACGTCGGAGCCGCGCCCGAGTCAGAGGCGCGGCCGGCCGAGCTCCGGGTCGAGGTCGCGGTTCGTGGCGGGCAGCTCCACGAGATCGAGGGCCGTCACGGTCACGACGACCTCCGGGAACCGCGCGGCGAGCTGGGCGATCGGACCCCCCGCGCGGCTCAGCGACCCGGCGAGCGTCGGCGGCTGTCCGACCGCGGTGACCTGGACCGGATCCGACAGCGGGACCCCATTGACGAAGATCGAGCCGGCCGGCCCCGTCACCACGACGCCGGGCACGATCCGCGTGCTGCCGACGGCGATCGCCTCGGCCCCGGCATTGCGGAGCTCGTTCAGGAGCAGCTCGATCGCCGTGCCGGGTACCGGGCCACTGACGGTCACGCGCACGCCCTCCCCCCTGACCCCCATCGCGCCGGACCACGCCCGGACCCGGTTGAGATCGTTCCGGATCTGGCCCGCGGACGTGTCGCCGCGCTCGACCGATCCGGCGAGGGTCTCCCGCTGGCGCTCGAGATCGGCGATCTCCTGGCGCAGCTGGCTGTTGCGGGTCGTGACATTCGCCACGAGCTCGGTGAGCTCGGCGACCGACAGCGTGGCGAGGCCCTCATCGGCCGACTGGGACCGCAGCTGCACGACCACGAGGAATCCCAGCAGGAAGAGGACGGCCGTGATCGCCAGGCGACTCGACGGGCGGCGCATCAGGGCGTTCCCGTCGGGGCGCTGGGTGCCGGGGTCATGTTCGGGCGGCCGTACCGCAGGTTGAGCGAGCCCGCGTAGGCGGGCAGGTCCACGTCCTCGATGACTGCGTACTTCACCCCGATCCCGAAGCCCTCCGCCCGCTGCCGCACGAACTCGACGAAGCCCGGCGACTGCACGATCCGGTCATACATCGACGCGGGGCCGATGGCTGCCACCTGGTACGGCGGCGCGAGGTAGGCGGAGTTGACGAGGACCGACCCGCCGATGTCCACCACCGCGGTCGCGACCGTGACCCGTTCGCCGTTCACCGCGATCCCCTCGGCTCCGGCGAGCCACAGCTCCTCGACCAGCGTGAGGATGTCCTGCCCGGACGCGAGGTAGTCCTGGCCGCTGCTGTCCGGCGGCGGCGGGACGGCGGAGTCGGCGAGCTCGAACACGAGCCCGGGCCCGGTGAGGGCCACGAGCCCCGAGGCCACCCGCGCCTGCTGGAGCTCGTCGTTGAGCTCCCGCGTGACTGACGTGCCGCCCTGCCCGGCGGCCTCGAGCTCCTGGATCGAGGAGCGGAGATCGAGGACCTGCTGCTTGAGTCCCTCCTGCTGGGCCTGGAGGTCAAGCGCGGCCTCCACGAGCGGGGTTCGCTCGAGGCTGGTGTACCGGACCCGCGGCCCCTCCGACGCGAGCTGCGCGGTGACGAGGAAGCCGAGCACGAGCAGCGCGAACCCGAGCGTCAGCTGCCAGCTCGGGATCCCCCGGATGCGGGTGGCGAGCGCGCTCATGCCGCCGGCTCGCGGCGCCTGGCGAGGACGATGCCGCCCACGACGAGGATCACGAGGCCGAGGCCGGCGACGACGAGCAGCGGCGACGGGCCGTCGTCGGTCGGCGCCGGCTCCTCCCGTTCAGCCTCCGGTGCGGCGGTCGTGCCGGGGATGCCGGTCGCAGCGGCCGGCGATGCCGCGGGCGCCGAGGTCGGCGCGGGGCCGCTCCAGCTGGACGGGAGCGGACCGGGCGGGGCCGGCTGGGGCCCGAACTGCTCCGGGGCGTCGGCGCCGAGCTCGGCCAGCCACCCAGCCTGGAAGGCGGCAAGGTCGCTGCCGATCGCCTGCTCGAACGCCTCGTCGTCGGTGAGCCCGTCCTTGTAGCCGAGGACGAGCTCGATCAGCGCGTCCTCGCCGTGGGTCCGGACGAGATGGTCCACGGCCGAAACCGCCTCCGCGTACGCGAGGGACGTCTTCTGCGGGTCGGTCGGGAACTGGCCGGAGAGCGCGAGCAGCGGGAGCAGATCGCGGCTGTCCACCGCCATCTCGACGCGGTTGCGGTCGCCCGGGCCGTAGCCCTCCGAGAGGTACACCGCGAGGCCCTCGTTGAGCCACCGGGGCGGGAACCGGTAGGGGTTGCTCACGGCCGTGTCGAACACGAGGTGGACGAGCTCGTGCGGGACGACGATCCCGACCCACGCGTCGTCGATCGCCGCGGGCTCGATCAGCGCGAACAGGGTGCGGATGTCGGCGTGCGCCTGTCCCCCGACGTTCTCGCGCGTCCCGGGGCCGAGCGCGGCGCGGAACCCCTCGTCGTCGCCGTAGATGAAGAAGTCGATCGGCTCCGTCTCGGTGACCCCCAGGAGGGCCGCAGTCTCCTTGACGGCCTGGTCGCCGATCCGGAGGGCTCGCTTGGCGAATGCCTCGCTGCCGGCGTACCAGTGGACCGTGACCAGCTCGCCCTCGAGCGTTCGCCAGTCCTGCGTCGTGTCCCGGTAGCGAACGGTCCGGCTCGCACTCAGGCTGGGCTCCTCGTCGGCCCCCGAGAAGGCTGCCCAGGTGGCCGTGATCGGCGTGTTGGGGGTGATGTGGCCGCTGCCCGTGAGATCGAGCCGGTAGCGCAGCGTCTGGGTCGGGGCAGCCGTCACCGGCACGTCCACGATGAACGGCCCGATCGCGCCCGGGAAGCCCAGGCGGAGCTCGGCGCGCGAGATGGGCGTGCCGCTGGTGACGTCGACCGAGAACTCGATGGACTCGTTGAACGCGGTGTCGAACTCCGGCGTGCCGAAGGTGACGTCCGCCGCAAGCACCGGGACGGGCGAGAGCAGCCCGGCGACGAGGCCGGTCATCGCGAGCAGTCGCACGAGGGCCCGCGGCCGGCGGCCGATCACGTGCCGTCCTCCCATGCGAGCCCCGCCAGCCGGAGGATCCCGAGGCCGTTCTGGCTGGCACCAAGCAGCCCGTCGCGCACGAGCGAGAACGAGGTCCCGTAGGAGACGGGCACGACCGGCGCCTCGGCCCGCACCACCTCGAGCGCGCGAGCGTAGGCAGCCGTCGCCTCCTCGGTGCTTCCCGCCGCCCCCGCCTTGGCGATGGCGGCATCGAATGCCGCATTCGACCAGCCGCCCTCGTTGGCGGTCGAGCCCGTGCCCAGCAGGACACCCAGGAAATCGTTGGGTCCCGGGTAGTCGGCGACCCACGACAGGCTCCACAGCCCCGGCGGATCCGTGGCGAGGCGATCCTGGTAGGACCCGAAGTCCATGGTCGCGTACTCGATGTCGACGCCCAGGTTCTGCTCGAGCATCGCGACGATCGCCCCGTCATAGCCGCCGCCATTGGCGATGAACGAGACCGGCCCGAGTGCCGCGCCCGTGGCGTAGCCTGCGTCGGCCAGCAGCTGCCGAGCGCCCGCCGGATCGAACGGCGGCAGGTAGTCGCCGTCCGGCCGGCCCGGCATCCCGACCGGCACGAGGCTCGTCGCCGGCACCGACGAGCCCGGCTCGTCGAGCGCCGCGAGCCGCCGCCAGTCCACGGCCTGGGCGAATGCCTGGCGGACACGGGCATCGTCGAACGGGGCGCTCCGGGTGTCGAACCCGTAGTACGTGACCGAGAGCGAGGGGTCGCTCCGGAGGGCCGGCCCGAGGTCCCGGTCGTACGCGATCCAGCCGGCGTCGTGGAAGCCGATGGCGGTGACGTCGACCTCGCCCTCGACGAACGCGTCGACCGGACTCCGTCCGCCGAGCGTCGTGAGCATGCGCGCGGTCTCGATCGCCGGGGTGCCGGCCCAGTACCGCGGGTTCGCCTTGAGCACGAACGCGTCGCCCGACACCTGGTCGAGGACGTAGCCGCCGCTGCCGACGAACGCCCCGGGCGTCGGGACGATCTCGCCGTCGCCCGCGCTCCGGGGGACGACGGCGAACGGCGCCCCGGACACGATGGCGGGAAGGTCTCCCCCACCCCGCTCCAGGTCGACGATGACGGTGCGGTCGCCGTCCGCCCGCACGCCGAGCGTCGTGACGTCGGTGGAGGCGCCCGAGAGCAGCGCCCGGGCCCCCGTGACGTCCGCGATGAGCGATGCGAGGGGCGACGGGTCGGCGGGGACGAACAGCCGGCGCCAGGAGCGGACGACGTCGTCGGCGGTGAGCGGGCTGCCGTCGCTGAACTGGAGGTCGTCGCGAAGGGTGAACACCACCCGCCGCCCCGCATCCTCGACGCTCCACGACTCGGCGAGCGCGGGTCGGACGGTCAGCTCGGGGTCCACGGCGGTCAGCGTCTCGAACAGCTGGCTGACGTAGCCCGCGCTGCCGATGTCGCCGTGCTTGGCAGGATCGATCGACGCGGGCGCGCCGGCGAGGATGGTGACGGTCCCGGGGTCGGCGGCGACCGCCGTACGGTCCGGCCCGCCTTCGGTCGACGGCCAGAACCGGACGAGCATCGCCGCCACCACGAGCACGGCGATCGCGGCGACGATGAGCCGCCGTCGCGGCGACGGCGGCTGGATGAGGGTGTCGTCATCCGGCTCGTAGGGCGGCTGGAACGGATCGTCCATCGGCGACGCCGGCTCGTTCTCCATCGAGTCCGGGCCGGTCCGCGGCCCGTTCAGCTCGTTCGCCACCAGGCGGCCTCCGGGAGATCGGGGTCGTGTCGGTCCGGATCCAGGAGGCGCTCGACCGGGATGGGGATGCGCGGCCGGACGGTCCAGACGTAGCCATCGCCGGAGAACCCGACGAGAAATGCCACGATGCAGACCCAGCGACGCACGGCCGGAGTATAGGCGGGGTCCCGTCCGGAGGCCGTCGTGCGGGGCTGGTGCATCAGCGCCGGACAGGAAGTGAGGCCTCGCATTGCCACACCGCCGGGGGAACGATGCTGTCCGCGAGGCCTCTGCCTTGGTAACGACGGGGGAATGGATTTGTTATGGGCCTGTCATGCGGATTCGGCGGAGGCCCTGGTGGCAGCGGTCGCCGTGAGCAGATCGCGCCGCGTCGCGTAGCGTTTGAGGACCCGATAGAAGTTCCGCTTGGCGAGACGCTCCCGCTCGTCGGCGGCGAGGCTCGCCCATCCGCGGTGCTCGTGACGGACGGGCTGGACGCCCGCTGTGCGGACGGCGCGGCGCGGCAGGGCGTCGTCGGGCTCCTCCTCCCCCTGGTCACGGAGCACGAGACTCCACCAGACGTCGAGGTTCGCGTAGAAGTCGAAGCGCTCGTCGAGCGGCCCGCGCGCCACGTAGTCGGCCCGTCGGAAGCCGAGCGCGTAGCCCTCCACGGCATCCACGTCCACGGCACCGTCCGGGGCGGCGGTGAACGTCCGCAGGTCGTCCGACACGATCCCGAACGGCCCGGCGACGGCGACGTCAGGATCCGCCAGCGCGTCGACGACCGCGGACACCAGGTCGTCGCGTGGCTCCACGCTCGTGTCGAGCACCAGGACGACCGGCGCAACCGCACGCCTGATCCCGGCGTTCAGCGCGGCCGCGTGACCGAGGCGGCTGCTCGTCCAGAGGACCTCGGTCGCGATCCCGGGCGCACCGGGGTCCACCGCGTCGACATCGCGCAGCGCATCCGCCTGGGCGGCCGAGGGCGCGTTCGCGACGACGACGAGCTGGGTGCCGTCGGGCGAGTGATCGACGAGCGCCCGAAGGGCACGCGCGAGGTCGTCCGGCCAGTCCGTCGCCACGAGCACCACGGTCGCGACGCCGACGGGCGCCTCGTCGAGCCGCGATGGGACGGACGTGCTCGCGCCGTAGCGAACGAGACCACCCTCCTCGACGTCTGGCGCCGCGGCACGCTCGAGCGTGTACAGCGACGCGGCGTCGACGACCCTCCACCCGGCTGCCTCGATCCGTGCCTTGAGCGCATCCGCCGTCGCCCAGTCGCGCGCTCGCCGCGCCGCCGAGCGCGCCTCGGCGAGGGCGATCACGTCATCGGGGGCGTCTGCGTGGGCCATGGGCCGAGGATACCGGTGCTCGCCGGCGGCGGCTCAGGGTGTCGCGGCACCGGTCACGGCAGCGGCAGCGATCACGGCGAGCGACAGGATCCAGGTGTGGGCGAGGCCGCTCCACAGCACCGACCCGGTTCGCCAGTCCAGCCAGCCGTAGAGGAGGCCGCCGAGCAGGGTGCTCATGGTCTCCACCTCGGGCTTGCCCAGGTGGGCGAAGGCGAACGGGAGCGTGGCGATGACCACCGCGATCGGGCCGACGACGCGGAGGAGCGCGAAGAGCAGGAACCCGCGGTAGAAGAACTCCGCCGGGATGACCTCGAGGGCCGTGGTCAGGAGCACCTCGCCGGCGGCAGCTCCCTGCGGGGCGTAGTAGCCGGCAAAGGCGTCGAGCCGCGCGATCCCGAGGACCAGCGGCGTCATCGCGGCACACCCGGCGAGCGCGATCGCGACGCCGGCCCGCCAGTCGCCGAGCCGCAGGCCGTACCGGCCGGGGCGGTCACGGAGCACGACGACCACGATCGCGAGCGGGATGGCCCCCTGGATCACCAGTCGGCCGATGGCCTGCAGCCGCTTCGCGTCCGCCTCACCCGGTCCGAACGGACCGAGGATGGCCTCCACGAGGCCGTTGATCCGCCCGTGGTAGTCGAGGAGCAGGAGGAGCGAGACCGCGACTACCGCGACCGTCGCCCGCACCGGGAGCCGCAGACCGAGGACGTTCGCCACCCGCAGGTCGCCGGCGCTGGCCGAGTAATCGGGGCCGCCCGTGAGCCACGCCAGGAAGCGCCCCCAACTGGAGGCGACGGGCTCGTCGGCGGCGACGGCGCGCGCAGGCTCGTGACCGGTCACGGCGCCAGCCTACGCAGTTCGCACCCGCTCGACATGCCGCTGCTGTCCTCCCAATGGCTCATCGCAGACATGCCGAACGGCCCGCAACCGGGCTTGCGCCGACCCTGCATGGTTGGAGCCACACGAGACCCTGCATCTGAGGGCCGCCGGTGACGTCCACCGGACGGAGGGGTCGGAGGGAACGACGCCGTGGAGATCACGAGCAAGGTCCACATGCGCGGCATCGCGCTGCTGCGGATCGTGGTGGGCATCATCTTCCTGTGGGCCGGCCTGGAGAAGGTCCTGGCCCCGGAATCCTTCACCGCCGCGGGGTTCCTCAAGTTCGCGACCGCGGGCACGCTCGGCTGGCCGTTCGTGACCGGCGAGGTCGCGGAGGGAACCGTGTTCAACCCGACGCAGCCGATCTGGCTCTGGCTGGCCGACAACCAGTCGCTCATGACCATCGTGAATGTGCTCGTGCCGTTCGGGCAGATCGGGATCGGGATCAGCCTGATCCTGGGTCTGTTCACGCGCTTCGGCGCGGCGATGGGCGGCCTGATGATGCTGCTGTTCTTCTTCGCCGCCTGGGACTTCGCCTATGGAATCGTCAACCAGCACCTCACCTACGCGCTGATCTGCGCGACGATCTACGGCCTCGGTGCCGGCCGGTACTACGGCCTCGACGGGGTGCTCGCGGCGCAGTTCCCCAACGGCTTCCGCCGCTGGTTCATGTCCGGTGAGCCCGCTACCGCCACCGCCTGATCGCACCCCGCCGCTCGTTGACCCGGGCGGCACGAAGCATCACGAACCGGCGGGCGTTTCCCGCCGGTTCGTCACGTCCGGGCGACCCCCTCGGCTCGGAACGACACCTGGAGCGCTCCGTCGTCATCGCGCAGGTCGAGGCGGTCGCCATCGATGGCCAGGCGGGTCGCCCGTGGGAGCGCCGCGAGGAACCATGCCTCCTGGTCCATGACCCCGTCCGGGTCGAGGCAGGCGCGCCGGGTTGCGGCAGCGGGCCCGATGGTGATCGTCGAGCCGGCGACCACGAATGTGGCCGTGAAGCGGTTGCAGCCGGCGGACCCGGCCACCCGCCCGTCGTCCGCGAAGAGCGCCGTCGCCTCGGTGCCTGCGAGCAGGCTCACCACGCCACCTCGGCCATTGTTGATCCCGGTCGCGGTCCAGGCCGTGCCGATGAGCGGCGTCACGGACGCCGTGGCAAACCGCAGGACCACCGTGCCGTCGGCATCGACGAGCTCGAGGGTGTCGCCCAGGTCCTCCAGCCGGACGACCCGCGCCACGGCGGCGTGGAACGCTGACTCCACCCCCATCGCCGGCTCCGGGCAGGCCATCATCGTGCTCGCCAGCGGGCCAACCTCGAGGCGATCGCCCTCAAGCACGTACGGCCCCATGAAGCGGTTGCAGCCACCGGTCCCGCTGACGTGGCCGTCCTCGAAGGTGGCCGAGACCTCGATGCCGGCCGGAATCGCCTCGAGCCGGCCGTCGACCGTGGCCAGGTTGACGAGGCGGAATGACCTGCCCTCGAGCGTCATCGTCGTCTCCTCCACGGGCGCATCGTAGACCCGCTGTCACCCGACGCGAACAGGGATGCCACGTGTGCGGCAAGATGGGGCGGCGTCCCGTCGCGCCATCGTCGCATCGGCCGCAAGGGGGCAGCCATGACTCGAATCCTCGTCGCGTACGCCAGCAAGCTCGGCTCGACTGGCGAGATCGCCGAGGCGATCGCCAACGAGCTTCGTACGGCCGGCAACGAGGCCGACGTGCAGCCCGTGACGGCCGTCGGGACCATCGACGGCTACGGTGCCGTGATCATCGGCAGCGCGCTCTATGCGGCCCACTGGCAGCGGGATGCGAACCGGTTCGTGCAGCGCCACCTGGCGGCGCTCCAGGCGCTCCCGGTGTGGCTGTACAGCAGCGGTCCGCTCGACAGCCGCCTCGCGATCGCGAACCTGCCGATCACCGAGCATGCCCTCGAGGTCACCGGAGCGATCGGCGCCCGCGGCCATCGGACGTTCGGCGGGCGCCTGCTCGCCGATGCGCCGGTCGATCCCCAGGTCCTCGCCACGCACGTCATCGGCGACTTCCGCAACTGGGACGACATCCAGGCGTGGGGCCGCGAGATCGCGTCCACGCTCGCCGAGGAGCTGCGAGCCGATCCCTGACGGCGGGGTGCATCGCGTCTCCGACGCGGACCGGCGGGATCCACGGCGCCGGACATGACGACACGCCGGGCCCTGGGGCCCGGCGTGTCGTGCTCGGGAGCGTCGGAGGTGACACCCCCTCCGGCTGTGTGTCAGGCGGTGACGGGGACCGTCGTGCGGGCGGCTGCCGTCTCGTCGACCTTCTGGGCCAGCGGACGGGCGGCCCAGACGAGGCCACCACCGGTGAGGATCAGGACCAGGCCCATCGCGGCGGCGATGGCGGCGATGCCGAGGCCCATCGTGAGTGCCGAGGCGGTGACGCTGCCGACGCCCAGCTCGGCGATGAGGGCGTGGGCCGTGCCGGTCCAGGCCTGCTCGCGGACCTTCGCGTCGATCGGGTTGCTGCGGTTGAACTGGCTCCAGTAGCGGCCGTCGACCGGGACTTCGTACGTGCCGGCCTCGAAGACCGTGCCGTCGTCGAGCGTGACCGTCTCAGGCAGGACGACCGTCTGGGTGCCGTTGAGCGTGTGGTAGGCGATGACGGCCATCTGGTACATGTACTCGGAGGCCGTGTTCACGACCGGATCGTTCGGGTCGAGCTCGGCGGCGTTGACCGTGTAGCCCCAGTCGTCGGTGAGGAGGGCCATGATGGCGACGGCACCCTCGGTCTCGCCGCGGTCGAGGAGCTGGCCCTCGTCGTTGTAGTTGAGCTTGACGTTCTGGGCTGCGCTGAAGGCGGAGAGAGCGGTCGCGCCCTCCTGGGTCTTGACGTAGGTGTAGCCACCGACACCGACGAACACGAGGCCGGCGACGACGAGCCCGATACCTAGAACCTTGAACCGTGCGTACATTGAAGCTTCCCTTCCGGATCACACCCGACCGACGATTGGGACGCGGTCGGCAGGACGACTGAGGTGTGCTCGGAGCGCTTCCGGGGCCGCGGACCCCGTCGCGTTTCGATGTCCACATGGTCTGCCCGGAGGTGTCTCCCGGACCCGGGCCACGAGTCCTGACCCGACGGGCCGAATCCGGGTCGTTGGGGTTCCGATGGCCCGCCCGTCATGGGCCGTGCGGCCCCCAGCGAATCCGTGCCCGCGTCAGGCCGCCATCGCGAAGAACATCGGGCTGAAGTACGGCACGAGCCAGATCAGCCAGACCACGAGGCTGAACTTGTGGAAGTTGCGGATCCACTGCTCGTCATGGCGCAGCAGCACGACGGTCGCCCAGGTGGCGTGGACGAGCATCAGCACGATCGCGATCAGCCCGGTGATCCCGTGCACGTCGAAGGTCATCCCGCCCACGTAGTCGAACATCATCCCGGTGCCGATCGTGTCGCAGACGAGCCCCGCCCAGAAGAACGCCAGGTGCCACGGCTTGAGCCGGCCCTGGATGCGCTCTGCCCAGACGCCGATCGTGTAGAGCACGAGCGCCAGCGTGATGACGAGCGATGCCGAGCCATCCATCGCGTCCACGGTATGGCCGGACGCAGCGTGGCGTTGGGGGCCGCACAGGCCGATCGGGGCAGGCCGCTCAGCCCCAACCGGCGGGCCTGTTGCGGGCGTACCGTGTGCCGATGAGCGAACCCACCTACTCCTTCCACCCTGACCTCGCCGCCGAGGCGTCGGTGCCGACGCGCGGGATCCACAGCCAGACCCTGTCCGATGCGGACGGCGTGGAGCTCGTCCTGTTCGCGCTGGCAGCGGGTGAGCGCCTCTCAGAGCACACGGCCGCACGGCCCGCGATCATCCATGTCCTCACGGGCGAGGGCGAGCTCTCCGTGGCGGGCGACGCCCACGAGCTCCAGGCCGGCTCATGGCTGCGGATGGCAACCCGGACGCCGCATGCGCTGGTCGCGCGCACGGATCTCGTGTTCGCGTTGTACCTGCTGCCCGCCTGACGGCTGCTCGACGCCGGCGGCTCAGCTCGCGAGTCGCTTGTACCGGATGCGATGCGGCTGGTCGGCGGCCGAGCCGAGTTCCCGGTGGCGGAACGCCTCGTAGTCGCTCACGTTGCCCTCGAACCAGCGGACCTGGCTGTCGCCCTCGAACGCCATGACGTGGGTGGCGATGCGGTCCAGGAACCAGCGATCGTGGCTGATCACGACGACGCAGCCCGGGAATGACTCGAGGCCGGCCTCGAGGGCGCGGAGCGTGTCCACGTCGAGGTCGTTGGTGGGCTCGTCGAGGAGCAGGACGTTGCCGCCGGTCTGCAGCAGCTTTGCGAGGTGCACCCGGTTTCGCTCGCCGCCCGACAGGCTGCCGACCATCTTCTGCTGGTCCGTGCCGCGGAAGTTGAAGCTCGAGACGTAGGCTCGCGCCGGGACCTCGCGCGGCCCGACCTTGACGACCTCGACGCCGTCGGTGATCTCCTGGAACACCGTGCGATCGGCGCGGAGGCTGTCCCGGCTCTGGTCGACGTAGCTCATCTGCACCGTCTCGCCGATCACGATCGACCCGGCATCGGCCGCCTCCTGCCCGGTGAGCATCCGGAACAGGGTCGTCTTGCCGGCGCCGTTGGGCCCGATGATCCCGACGATCCCCGCGCGAGGCAGCGAGAACGTCAGGTCTTCGATCAGCAGCCGGTCGCCGTACCCCTTGCGCAGGTCCTGCACCTCGATGACCGTGTCGCCCAGGCGCTGGCCGGGCGGGATGGCGATCTCCAGCTCGCGCTCGTTGCTCTTCGCGTCGTTGGCCTCGGCGAGGAGCTTCTCGTACGCACCCAGGCGGGCCTTGCCCTTCGCCTGCCGGGCTCGCGCACCCATGCGCACCCATTCGAGCTCGCGGGCCAGCGTGCGCTGGCGGGCATCCGCGGCCTTGGACTCCTGCGCCATGCGGGCGAGCTTCTGCTCCAGCCAGCTCGAGTAGTTGCCGGAGAACGGGATCCCGCGGCCACGGTCGAGCTCGAGGATCCACTTCGCGACGTTGTCCAGGAAGTAGCGGTCGTGGGTGATCGCGACGACCGTCCCGGCGTACTCCTGGAGGAACCGCTCGAGCCACTCCACGGACTCGGCGTCGAGATGGTTGGTGGGCTCGTCGAGGAGCAGCAGGTCCGGGTGCTGGAGCAGCAGGCGGCATAGCGCCACCCGTCGCTTCTCGCCGCCCGAGAGGGTCGTGACGTCGGCATCGTCGGGCGGGCAGCGCAGCGCGTCCATCGCGATGTCCACGTTGCGCTCGAGGTTCCACGCGTCGGCGGCGTTGATCCGGTCCTCGAGCGCGGCCTGCTCGGCGCCGACGGCCTCGTAGTCCGCGTCCGGGTCGGACCACTTCGCCATCACGGCGTTGTACTGCTCGATGAGGCCGGCGACCTCCCCTACCCCGTCCATGACGTTGCCCTTGACGTCCTTGGACGAGTCCAGCTGGGGCTCCTGGCTCAGGTAGCCCACCGTGAAGCCGGGCGTCAGGCGCGCCTCGCCCACGAACCCGTCGTCGAGGCCCGCCATGATCCGCAGCAGGCTCGACTTGCCCGCGCCGTTCGGCCCGATGACCCCGATCTTGGCGCCCGGGTAGAACGAGATCGAGATGTCCTCGAGCACGGTCCGGTCGGGCGGATAGTGGCGGGAGAGCTTGTACGAGGTGTAGATGAACTCAGGCGGCATCGCGGACTAGGGTACCGACTCCTTCGTACGTGCACGCCCTGCGACGCCCAGGGAGCGCGTCGGTCAGTGGCCGATGAGTCCCGACACCTGGGCGCGGATCAGCTCCATGCCGTCCGATCGGCTCGCCTCCGTGGTCCGAGCACGGGCCAGCTCACCCCACAGCGGTGACGCGACGAGCGACGCCGGATCGCACGCGCGATGACGGTTCAGGATCGACGGCGGGACGACCTGTGGATCGGGGGTGGCCCACCGCGCGACCAGCTCCGCGTAGTGGTCGCCAAGCACGCTGCTCGAAGAATCCGCCCCGAGCACGACGAGCACGCCGGTCGGCGACGTGTCCACCGGGACCACGACCAGGTCGGGCCGGAGCTCGGCGAGCACTGCCTGGAGCTTGTACACGTCCCCCGTCCAGGCCTTCGACCGGCGGTTCCGGCTGGCCTCGACGTCGTTCCGCGGCAGCATGTCGTCGAGCACGATGACCGTCCACCACGCAGCGTGGCGCTCGGTGTTCATGAAGTCGCGGAGCGCGAACTCGAACAGGTGCATCCCGTCGATGAAGGCGAGATCGAGGGCGGGCGCCGTCGAATCGCCCCGAGACGTCACGGTGCCGAGGTGCGCGAGCGGATCGACGCGCGCAAAGAAGTCGTCGCTCGTCGCCTTCACCAGCTGGAGATCGCAGTGGAGCGGCACCGTGACCCGGAACGCGGGATCCACACCGATGCTCGTCGCGCGCGCCAGCGCGAGGCTCCGGCCGTCGTTGACCCCGATCTCGAGGTAGGTCCGCGGCTGGAGGGCGGCGTGGAGCCCGGCCAGGAACTCGTGGCGGCTCATGGCCTGGACGGCGCCGCCCGGCGCGGGGACCTCCGACGCACTGGGCCGCGTGGCGGGCCGGCTTGAGCCTCCGCCCACGCGGCGGCGCAGGCGCCGCAGGCTCCGTCGCCACTCCATCACCCGATGGTATGGCACGCGGGCCCCCCGGCGGAGGGTCAGAACGGCGTCGGGATGTACTTCAGGTCGAGCTCGGCATCTGCCTGCCCGGCGCGGACCTTGCGCTTGGGCAGCTCGACGTCCCGGGGCGCCAGCGGCGCGTAGGGCACCTGGCCGAGGAGGTGGCTGATGATGTTCAGCCGGCCGCGCTGCTTGTCGTCGGTGCGGGCGATGAACCACGGCGCCCAGGGCGTGTCGGTCGCCTTGAGCATCGCGTCCCGGGCCTTGGAGTAGTCGTCCCAGCGGCCGTAGGACTTGAGGTCCATGTCGGTCAGCTTCCAGACCTTGCGCGGGTCGTTGATGCGGCCCTGGAGCCGGCGGGTCTGCTCGTCGGGGCTGACCTCGAGCCAGTACTTGAGCAGGATGATCCCGTGCTCGACCATCGCCTTCTCGACGGCGGGCGCCTGCTCGAGGAAGCGGTCGGCCTGCTCGGGGGTGCAGAAGCCCATCACCCGCTCGACGCCGGCCCGGTTGTACCAGGAGCGGTCGAAGATCACGACCTCGCCGGCGGCCGGGAAGTGGGCCATGTAGCGCTGGACGTACATCTGGCTCTTCTCGCGGTCGGTGGGGGCCGGGAGCGCGACCACCCGGAACACCCGCGGGCTGACCCGCTCGGTGATCCGCTTGATCGTGCCGCCCTTGCCGGCGGTGTCGCGGCCCTCGAACACGATGCACACCTTCGCGCCGGTCGCCTTGACCCACTCCTGGAGCGCGACGAGCTCGCCGTGGAGCCGGCGCATCTCGCGCTCGTAGGCCTTGGTGGAGAGCCTGGCAGGCGCGTTCTTGAGCGCCTTCGACCACGCCTTGTCGCCGCCCTTCGAGCGCTTCGGCTCCTTGCGGTCCTTGCGGCCCTTGCGGTCCTTGCGGCCCTTCTCGGCCCGCTTCTTCGCCATCAGACTGATCCTTTCGCTCGCACGGCCAGTTCAGGACCCGGCCCGCACCGTGTGATCGTACGCGCTCACCCGGGGGCCGGAGGGCCGAGGACGAGCTTGGGGCCTGTCCCGGTGAGCGACAGCTGCGTCCCCATCACGGCATCGGCCGGCACGGCCCAGGTCGTCACCCCTTCGAGGGCTGCGAGGTACGCCTGCTCGAATGTCATCACGGCATCGTCGCAGGCCATGCGCGTGGAGGCGAGCGGACCGATCTCGAGCGTCGGGGTCCGGGCCACGTACGGACCGGTGAAGGTGTTGCAGCCGCTCGACCCAGATGCGGATCCGGCCGTGAACACGAGCGTCGCCGTGATCCCGTCCGGAACCGGCTGATCGTCCACCGAGTGGAGCGTCCAGCCCGTTCCGTCGAGACGGTCGACGGTGGTTGCCGGCGACTGGTCGCCCGACGGGTCGGCGGCGGTCGGGCCGGCGCAGGCGACCAGGCCCAGGGAGAGGACGACGAACGTCGCTCGCAGTGCACGCATGCGGGGATCCCCTCGGTACGACGCGCCCGGGTTCGGCCGGTCCCAGGCCGCGGCGGAGGTCGCGCGCGTCGCAGGTCCAGCCTCGGCGACAGGGTACGCGAACGGTTCAGTGAGGCGCGCGTTTGCTACCGTGGCGCGATGCTCGAAGCGGACAGCCACGACCTGATCCGGGTCCACGGGGCCCGCGAGAACAACCTGCAGGACATCAGCGTCGAGATCCCGAAGCGACGGCTGACGGTGTTCACCGGGGTCTCGGGCTCGGGCAAGAGCTCGCTCGTGTTCGCAACGATCGCCGCGGAGTCGCAGCGGCTGATCAACGAGACCTACAGCGCGTTCGTCCAGGGCTTCATGCCGAACCAGGCGCGTCCCGACGTCGACCTGCTCGACGGGCTGACCACCGCGATCATCGTCGACCAGGAGCGGATGGGCGCGAACGTCCGCTCGACCGTCGGCACCGCCACCGACGCGAACGCGCTGCTCCGGATCGTGTTCAGTCGGCTCGGCCAGCCCCACATCGGGACCCCGAAGGCGTTCTCATTCAACATCCCCTCGGTCCGCGGGGCCGGCGCGATCACGGTCGAGCGCGGCACGAAGAAGGTGGAGCGAAAGAGCTTCAGCGTCATCGGCGGCATGTGCCCGCGGTGCGAGGGCATCGGCACGGTCTCCGAGTTCGACCTCTCCCAGCTCCTCGATGAATCCAAGTCACTCGCCCAAGGGGCGATGACGGTCCCGGGCTACACCACGGGCGGCTGGAACTACCGCCTCTACGCCGAGTCCGGCTTCGTCGACCCGGACAAGCCGGTCCGCGACTACACCCAGCAGGAGCGGCACGACTTCCTCTACCACGAGCCGGTCCGGATGAAGATCGCCGGCATCAACATGACCTACGAGGGCCTCGTGCCCAGGATCCAGCAGTCGATGCTGGCCAAGGACGTTGAGTCCATGCAGTCGCATATCCGCGCGTTCGTGGAGCGGGCGGTGACGTTCACCGCGTGCCCCGACTGCGGCGGCACCCGGCTCAACGACGGCGCACGCTCATCGAAGATCCGGGGGATCAACATCGCCGACGCCTGCGCGATGCAGATCACGGACCTGGCCGCGTGGGTTCGGAGCCTCAACGAGCCGTCCGTGGCACCGCTCCTCGCCGCGCTCGTGCAGACGCTGGACTCATTCGTCGAGATCGGGTTGGGCTACCTCTCGCTCGACCGGCCCGCGGCGACGCTGTCGGGCGGCGAGGCCCAGCGCACGAAGATGATCCGCCACCTGAACTCGGCGCTCACCGACGTGTCCTACGTCTTCGACGAGCCGACCGTCGGACTCCACCCACACGATGTCGCCCGGATGAACGGCCTGCTCACGCGGCTGCGCGACAAGGGCAACACCGTGCTCGTGGTGGAGCACGAGCCGGACGTGATCTCGATCGCCGATCACGTGGTGGACCTGGGCCCGGGGGCCGGCCCCGACGGCGGGACCGTGTGCTTCGAGGGGACGGTCGACGACCTCCGCGCCAGCGACACGCTCACGGGTCGCCACCTCGGGTACCGCGCCCGGCTGAAGTCGGCCACCCGGACGCCGACGGGCGCCCTGGCGATCCGCAACGCGACCCTGCACAACCTGCAGGACGTGAGCATCGACGTCCCGCTGGGTGTCCTGTGCGTCCTGACCGGCGTGGCCGGCTCGGGCAAGAGCTCGTTGATCCATGGCTCGCTGCCGGACGATGCGGGCGTCGTCTCCATCGACCAGGGGCCCATCAAGGGCTCGTCGCGCAGCAATCCGGCGACATACACGGGCGTCCTTGACCCGATCCGTGCCGCCTTCGCGAAGGCAAACGGCGTCAGGCCCGCACTGTTCAGCGCGAACTCCGAGGGGGCCTGCCCGGGCTGCAACGGCGCCGGCGTGATCGTCACCTCGCTGGGCGTGATGGCCGAGGTCTCGACGGTCTGCGAGGACTGCGACGGGAAGCGGTTCGACGCGACCGTGCTCGAGTACAAGCTCGCCGGGAAGGACATCAGCGAGGTGTTCGCGATGTCGGTTGCCGAGGCGCTGGAGTTCTTCGGGAGCGTCGAGGCCAAGGCTCCCGCCGCGCGCACCGTGCTCGCCCGGATGGTGGACGTGGGGCTGGGGTACGTGCGTCTCGGGCAGCCGCTCACCACGCTCTCCGGCGGCGAGCGACAGCGCCTCAAGCTGGCCATCCAGATGGCCACCGACGGTGGGATCTACGTGCTGGACGAACCGACCTCCGGCCTGCACCTCGCGGACGTCGAGCGCCTGCTCCACCTGCTCGACCGGCTGGTGGACGCAGGCAAGTCGGTGATCGTCATCGAGCACCACCTCGCAGTGATGGCGCACGCGGACTGGCTCATCGACCTCGGCCCGGGCGCGGGGCACGACGGCGGCCGGGTCGTGTTCGAGGGGCTGCCCGCGGACCTCGTCGCCGCGCGCAGCACCCTGACCGGAGAGCATCTCGCCGACTACGTCCGCTGACCCCGCGCCTCCGGGCGAGGGGGCCCGCGGTGCAGCGATCCCGACCCGGTCGGCCTTGCCAGGGTACTGCTCTGCTGGGACGACGTAGCGTCTGTGAAGGCCATGGCGGTCGGCCATGCCGGACCCCCGTCGTAACGTTTCCCGAACGCTGCCGTGAGAGGCTCCGGGCATGTCCCGGTCGCTTGACGAGCGTGCGCCGCCGCCCACGGTCGATACCGCGGTGCGCCCTGCCACGGTCGGGCTCTGGCTGCGCGAGCGCCAGGGGGCGGGGCGGTGACCGCCATCGCCGCCACTCCCGCCCGGCGGCGGCCGACCACCTGGCTCGCGGTCGCCCTGCTCGTGCTGGCGCTGGGCATGGTCGGCTTCATGTTCGCCTCAGCCATGCTCCCGGGCCACGAGCGACTGTCGATCCGCGTTGACGGCATTGGCGACCTCGTCAACGTCCTTCCGTCCCTGGCGGCATTCGTGGCTCTGCCTGCCGTTGGCGCAGTGCTCGCAATCCTGCGTCCAGTCAACGCGGTCGGCTGGGTGCTGCTCGTCGGGGGCGTAGGCCTGGTCATCGGCGACTTCACGACGGCCTACGTGGAGCGCAGGATTGTCGTGGGGCCAGAGCTTCCTGGCCATCGGTTGCTCAACTGGCTGTCGCCCGCCTTCGTGACGCTCGCGTTCCCGCTCCTCACGATGTGGCTCCCGCTCCTGTTCCCCGACGGCCGGCTTCCCGGACCGCGATGGCGCGTCGTGGGTCTCGTCGCCGTGGTCAACACCCTTGCTGCCGCCGTCGCCGCGCTCGTGGCGCCGCTGGACGGTGAGTACGGGCGGCTCCTTCCCAACCCGATCGCGATCAGTGCGGACGCCACGGACGTTGCCGAGTTCCTGACGGGCGCAACCACGCTGATCTCGGGGGGCCTCCTCGTGGCCGGCGTCCTCGCCGTTGGCCAGCGATTCCGACGGTCGCATGCCACCGAGCGCCAGCAGATGAAGTGGTTCCTGGCGGCAGTTGCACTGCTCGCCTCAACGATGGTCGTCCTTGGCGCGGCGCAGAACGTGTGGACGTGGAACCTCACGATGGCGGCCCTCGCCTTCCTGCCCATCGCGATCGGGATCGCGATCCTCCGGTACCGGCTGTACGAGATCGACCGGCTGATCAGCCGCACGATCGGCTGGGCGCTGGTGACCGGGGTGCTCGCGGCCGTGTTCGTCGGCGTCGTGCTTGTGCTCCAGTCGCTGCTGGCCGGGTTCACCCAGGGCGAGACGCTCGCGGTCGCCGGGTCCACGCTGCTCGCGTTCGCGCTGTTCCAGCCGGTGCGGCGGCGGATCCAGGTCGCGGTCGACCGGCGGTTCGACCGGGCCCGGTACGACGGGCAGCAGCTGGTGGACACGTTCGGCGAGCGGCTGCGCGACGAGGTCGATCTCGAGACCATCCGGGCCGAGGTGCCGGCCACGGTCGATACCGCGGTGCGCCCGGCCACGGTCGGGCTCTGGCTGCGCGAGCGCCAGGGGGCGGGGTGGTGACCGCCATCGCCGCCACTCCCACCCGGCAGGAGGGCCTCCTCAGCTGCGGAGCACCTTCTGCGGGGCCCGGCATAGCCCCGGGCGGGCGGCCCGCCGTCAACCTTCCTGAGGATCCCCGTCCTCTCCGGATGTGGCCGATTGCCGCCGGCGGCGGTACCTCGGCAGCTCCGACAGGAACGCCGCGATCACTCCGAGGCCGGAGAGGATGTAGAGCACCGTGAACAGCTTGCTGGCGTCGGTTGTGGGATGGAGGTCGCCGAACCCGATCGTCGCGAGCGTGACGACCGAGAAGTAGAGGGCATCGATCGGCGACCATCCTTCGAGGATCACGTACGCCACCGTGCCGATCAGCAAGAGGCCGATTGCGCCGCCTGCCAGCACCTTGCCCTCGGGATCGCGGAGCATCTCCCGCAGGGTCCGGAACATCTCAATCGCCCTCCGCGCTTCGTCGTCCGCTCAACGTGGCCATCCCGAGGCGCAGCGATACCGACCGCTGCGTCTCGGTGCACAGCGTACCCGGGACGCTCACCGCGACACACAATGAGCAGCGGCTCGCTTGCGGCGCCAAGCACAGGGGGGGCGATTGCACGCGTGCTGGCGCGTCGCTCGGGCCTGCGCCGAGTCGAAGATGACCCGGCCCCCTCGAACCGTGGTTCGGGGCGACGAGGGAGACGGCAACCAACGTGACAGCTTCAAATGGCGGATCGCCGCCGTCAGGCACCACCGCTCAGGCCACGCCCGCACGACGCCCCCGTGCGCGACTCGTGGCGTCAGCGCGGTCACGGATCTCCAGGCCGGCGGTCCACCGGGCCAAATGCATCTTGGCGATGTGACGCCGTGCGCGCATGCTGCGGGGGCCGCAGGAGGCTCCGATGCCTGCCATCACCCTGTTGAGCCGGGGCCGCGCCACGGATGGGACCGACCCGAGCGAACGCAGCGTTGAGCATCGAAGATGGACGAACACCGGGACACGACGCCACCCGTCATCGGTCTAGTACTCGTCTTGGTGATCGCCGGTTGCACCGCGGGCACGGCCCCGACGCCATCCTCGTCCCGCGCTGCATCGCTCCCCGTTGCGTCGGCCGAGCCGTCGGTCACGGCGACAACGACGTCGCCGACCGCGGAGAGCTCGACGGCAAGCGCAACCCTCGTGGGCGGTCACGTCATCCACGTGAACGTCGCCGTGCCGCTCGTGACGGCCGCGGATCTCGGTTCATCCTGCGATGCAGCCGCGCTGCGGACGACCGGGCCGATCGTCGCCACGATCCCCGGGTCCACGCTGCGCTTCTTCGACTTCGACCGGGCCAGGGAGGTTGGTTTCGAGAACGTGGCGCCGCTTGGCGAGCACGAGGTCCCGTCGGCCGGTACGGTCGTGAAGCCACTCAGCGACGATCCTGACTTCACGGCCGCGTGCCAGTTCAGCTTCGACATGCCGACGATCGCCGACGCCGGAAGGGCGTACATGTTCTCCCTTGGGACCGTGTACTTTCCGCTCCCGGCCATCCTTCGTGCCGATCTCGAGGCCCGCGGGTGGGAGGCGTACATCGGCGTCAATCCCCAGTAGGCAGCTCCCCAGGCCGCCAACGGTCCGGCCGTCGTAGCCCGACTCGGTGCTGGGAGCGCGGGTGCCAGGTCCCACCTGACCCGATGTGGGTGTGAGCGTCGGCGGGTCCGTCGCTGTCGGTTGCCC
Source organism: uncultured Chloroflexia bacterium (assembly GCA_963715245.1). Lineage (GTDB taxonomy): Bacteria > Chloroflexota > Limnocylindria > Limnocylindrales > CSP1-4 > CAIXZV01. The sequence continues at coordinate 287,345 of CAVQRM010000006.1, read as the reverse complement.
CGCCGCTGCGCTGTCACTGCAGGCCATCAGCGACAACCAGGAGCGCCGCCAAAACCAGCGGCACCAGCAGGCGAGCCATCCATGGTCACCTGCGGGACGCTTCGATCGTCCCGACGGCAACGTGCGGCTGGTACCAGACGACGATCGAGTCGCCGCTGAGCGCGGCCCGAGGCAAGCCCCAGTCCCCCCGGATGTCGGCCCCGGTCAGCGGTTTCCAGGTCCGCCCATCCGCCGAGACTGGGAAGGAGTCATTCTCCGTAACGATGACCCAGCCGCGTTCCCCGGCCGCCAGCGAGATCCTGCACGACACCCCGTCAATTGCGGAGCAGAACGAGGGCCGCTCGAACGGCAGGTCGGAGAGCCGCTCCCAGGCGAGGCCGTCATCCGACACCCAGACCGCCCACGGGCCGTTGAACGTCCCAATGTTGCCGACGGCAACCCACCGTCCGACACGGCCGGCGACGCCCGACACCCAGGCTCCCTCACCGAAGGGCGACACGGGGGACGCCGGCTCCCAGGCGAGGCCATCGGTCGAGAACCACAGGCGGGGCTCGACGAGCGAGTAGGACGACGGATAGTTGCCCTGCAGCCCTGACTGCCGCGTCGAGACGATTGCGACGAACCCGTCCTCGACGGCCAGGATCGGCCCGATCCCATTGCCGCCGCCCGGCGGCAGCTGGCCGGCGACGAAGTGTCGCCCATCAGCGGCAACAGCGACGCCGTCGCTCGACTCGCGGCACCCGTCCGGCTGACAGCTGACGATCACCACGCCGCGCGGCCCGGCCGCGATCGACACGACGGCGTTGGTCGTCGAGAAGAGTGGCCTGGGCACCTCGAGCGCATCCCCGACGACCCACCCGCTCTCGTTCCACGAGATTGGGCGAACGTGCCCTCGTCCCGCCTGCCCTCCTCCGTAGCTGATGAGGCCGTCGCCGACCGGGGCCAGGCCCCATACCGCCTCGGGCAAGGGCATGCGCTCCAGGGTGCCATCGGGGCGGAGCCAGAGCAGCATCGTGCCGGCTGCCGTGACCGGCCCATGCGGCGTGTCGACCATGCTCGAGAGGTCGAGCTCGGCGTTGGAGGGGATCTCGTAGTGCCGCCACGTGATCGTGCCGAGCGCCGTGTCCTCCACGACCGGCCCGCCTACCCGGGTGAGCACGAGTGGCGAGAGCGTCTCTGACGGGGACGGGGAGGCGCTCGGGGCCGGCGCGACGGTCGGCGCCGCGCTGGGGGCCGGCACGACCGCCAGCTCACTCGGGCGGCGGCCCAGCAGCTCGCTGCCGACGTAGACGGCCGAGACGGTCGCCGCGAGCAGCAGCCCCACGACGGCGACCATCCAGGCCAGCCGCAACGCCGGGCTCCAGTCGACGGGCGGGGCGAGGACCGTCCACCACGGCCGGCGATCCCCGGGCAGCGCGTCGAGCGCCGAGTCGATCGATGCGATGAGGCCGACGGGCGTGCCCTGACCGGCCCGCCGGGCGAGCATCGCCTCGAGGGCGGCATCCGTGAGGATCGTCCGGTCGGTCATCGGAGCTCGGCCTCCAGGGCCCGCTCGAGCGAGTGGCGCGCGGCGTGGAGCCGCGACTTGACGGTGCCGACCGGGACCTCGAGCGTCGCCGCGATGTCGGCCAGCGGCTGCCGCTCGAGGTGGTGGAGCACGAGGATTGCCCGGTCCGAGGCCGCCAGCTGCTCGAACGCCCGCTCCAGCGTGTCGAGCGCCGCCGTCTGCTCGTCGGGCGCGGGGCCAGGGGCCGCCACGGTATCCAGGGGGTCGAGCAGGTCGCCGACGGCGATCTCCCGGACGGCCCGTCGGCGCCGGCCCCGGAGGAGCTCCCGACAGCCATTGACGAGGATCCGCCCGAGCCAGGCGTCGAAGCGGGCCGGGTCGCGGAGACGAGCCCGCTGGCGCCAGGCGTCGAGGAACGCCTCCTGGGTCGCGTCCCGGGCATCGGCCTCGTTGCCGAGGATCGCCCGGGCGGTCCGGTGCGCGTGGTCGATGCGCCGCTCGACGAGCTCCCCGAACGCCGCCCGGTCACCGGCCTGGGCCCGTTCCACGAGGGCGACGACGGTGCCGGCGTCCGGCGCGCCGGCCGCCAGGGGCGCGTCGGCGGTGCGGGCCCCGCCGGCCCCGCCGGCCGCCGCCCTCGTCGTCGCCATCGCTCCTCGCCGAAGCATCTCGCCCAGCTCCACCTCGGTCGGTCCGCCGGGTCGGTACCGGCCCTACTTGATTCGATGCCGCAGAGGGCCCGGGGGTTCGGTGCGGCCCGGATCGGGACCTCAGGCGTCGTGAGCACCCACTCCCTCGTCGGCCACCTCCTGGCGCGGATGATGGCCGATGGTGCACGCGACACCCAGTGGCAGATGGCCCGCCTGACAGTCCGGCCGCCCGAGCGCTCGGACTCGAGGTGGTGCCCGCCTGACCGGGCCCCGTCGGTGCGTCTGCTCCTCCCTGGTGGGAGCGATCCGACGCGTCGTAGGAGATCCGGCCCCCGACATCCGAATCTCCGTTCCCCGACTATCCGAACCCGGCTGATAGCCAGGCGGTCGAGCCGCCTCAGCGAGGTGGCTCGCTCTCCTCGAAGCCGGCCGCCGCGAGGGCCTCGACGAGGACTTCCTTGCCTGGCTCGCTGAGGTGCATCCCGTCCTCGGCGAGCCAGCCCTGCGCGGCCGGGTCCAGGTCGTGCTGCGGGCCGGTGAAGACATCGAGCATCGACACGTAGACCGCCCCGGCCGCCTCGGCGGCGGCCTGCTGTGCCTGGTCGAGGGCCTCCTCGCCGGCCATGCACTCGGCCTCGATCCCGACCTGTCGCCAGACGGGGAGCCACGGGCCCCAGCTGCCATAGCCCCGGATCATCGTGGGCTGCCCCTCCCGCAGCGTCCAGATCGCCTCGTACTCCCGGTCGAGCGCGTCCCGCCATGCCTGCCAGTCCTCGACGGTGGTCGCCTCCGGCGGCTCCCACGTCGTTCCAGGGGCCCACGTCGGACCGGAGTAGTCCGGGTCACTGCCGACGGCGTCGAGCGCCTCCAGGCAGGTCAGGAACTCCGGCGGCTCGAAGCCGACCGGCGGGAAGTAGAACAGGATGACCTCGGCCCCGGCCACCGCGTCGGCGGCCCACTGGCCCTCGGCGCCGCTCAGGACCTCCGTGGGCAGCGAACCGACCTTCCCGTACGTCCGGACATCCCGACCGAGCGCGTCCGCGAGCAGGGGTGCGTAGCGCTCGGAGACGCCATCGCCACCCGAGGCGGCAATGACCACCAGGTCCACCGACCCCTCTGCCTGCGAAGGCTCGGCACGGGAGCCCGAAGGCTGTGGGGGGGCTGGCGCGGTCGTGGCTGTCGGCGCGCCCGTCGCGGCACGCTCCCCGCAGGCGGTCACCGCTACCAGCAGGATCAGGATCGCCGTCATGGCGACCACGGATCGGGTCATCCTCTATCCCTTCGGGACGCCCTGCTGGTCACGGACCAGGATTTGTTCCGCGGTCGAGTAGAACCAGCCGTGCCTGACATCCGCGCCGCCCGGTCACCGGCCTGGGCTCGTTCTCGCCCAGCTCCACCTCGGTCGGTCCGCCGGGTCGGTACCGGCCCTACCTGATTCGATGCCGCAGGAGGCCTCGGGGTTCGGTGCGGCATCCCCGTTGCCGGCAAGTCTGGTGGGCGGGCCCGCCGAAAACGAGTGCTGGTAGTCGCGAAGGCCGTGCGATCGCAGCGGCCTTCGGCAACCTCGGCCGGAGCGGGGAGCCTCGGCCGTGCCTAGGCGAGCGGGGTCGTCACGACGGCGGACCGATCTGCTGCTGGAGATCGATGAGCGGCTGCTGGTTGACCTGGAGGAACCCGTCGCGCGGCCGGTCCAGGTCGACCACGAGGGCGATCACCGCACCCAGGACGACGATCATCACGACCGCGCTGAGCGGGCTGCGCCGCCGCGTCAGGCCGGCGCTGTAGCCGAGCATCCCCAGGGTCAGGGCCGAGCCGATGATGAGCAGGGCGAGGACCGTCTCCGGCACGCGCGCGTACAGGCCTGCCGTGATCCTGGTCTCGTTGAGGTCGATGGTCTCGTTGAGCGACTCGATATAGATGGCCAGGACGTCCGACTCGGGCGTGCTCCTGGCCAGCCCCTCGGCGGTCGCCCAGAGCGCGTCGTGGATCTCGACCGACCGAGCGATCCGCGCATACGTGTCCTCGAGGTCATTGGTGGCGGTGCGGAGGAACGCGTACTCGCGCAGGAGCTCCCGGCTGTCGCTCGCGGCCGGTTCCGGCAGGTAGCCGGCCCGGAGGAAGGTGGTGCCGATCGAGTTCGCCTCCGCGAGCACGAGGCCGCGGCGGGCGTCGAACCGGTCGGATGCCATCCCCATGGTGATCGCCAGCAGGAATGCCATGAGGGCGAACAGCGACCCCACGAGCATGCCCGCGGGCCCCTCGGCCTCATCGGGTGTTCGTCCCTGCCACCAGCGTCCGACGCGGAAGCCGGCCTCGTACGCGATCAGCGCGATGATGGCGAACGCGGCGAACACCCCGAGGATCGGGAGAGTATCGAGCGAATCCTGGATGCCCATGGTCCTCCGTCTCGGAGCGGCTCGTCAGCGGGCGCGCCCGAGCAGGTGAGCATACCCGGCGGGATCGCGTCGCGGCCACCGGCCTGGCGCGCTACCGGGGTCGCCCCCCACCGCCCGATTCCCGCGACCGCCGGACCGCCCGGTCCCCCAGCTCGCGGATGGAGCCCCGGAAGATCAGGCCGTGAATCGGGTACAGGGCGTACCAGTAGGCGAGGCCCGGGAGACCCTTCGGTTCGAAGAACGCCGTCTGCACCAGGCGGGAGCCCGCCGGCGTCTCGCTGACCTCGTACTGGAGCCACGCGCGACCGGGCACCTTCATCTCGGCGCGAAGCCGGAGCAGGGTCGGCCGGCGGACCTCCTCGACCCGCCAGAAGTCCACGGCATCGCCCGCCCGGACATGATCGGGATCCCGGCGGCCGAGCCGCATCCCCACCCCTCCCACGAGCCGGTCCGCGAGACCCCGGACGCGCCACAGCACGTTGGCGTACGGCCAGCCGGCCCTGCCGCCGAGCCGCTCCACCTCTGCGAACACGTCCGCCGCGGGAGCGGAGATGGTGCGCTCCCGTCGCTCGACGATCATCCCCTCCCGCGACACGACCGTGGACAGGCTGGGACGGTCCGGCGTCGCCATCGCGTCGAACCAGGTCGACTCGATCGCGTGACGATCGGTCCGGTCGATCGCCCGCTCGAGCGCTTCGACGAACGGCAGCGGACGCAGCCCGAACGCAGCCGCGGGGCCCGGGTCCCGCACGACCACCTCGTTGCGCAGGCCCTCGATCAGGGGCCGCGCGATGGAGGCCGGGACCGGGGAGACGAGATTCACCCAGTAGGAGCTGAGGCGGGGCGTGAGGACGGGCACGGGGATCATCAACCGCCGCAGGCCGCGAAACCGCGCGTAGGTCCGCATCATTTCCCCGTACGAGAGGATGTCGGGCCCGCCGATCTCGACGATGCCCGAGGCCTCCGGCCGCTCGAGTGCGGCGACCAGGTAATCGAGCACGTCGCGGATGCCGATCGGCTGGCAGCGCGTGTCGACCCAACGCGGCGTGATCATCACCGGCAACCGCTCGGTCAGGTGGCGCAGGATCTCGAACGATGCGCTCCCGGAACCGATGATGACGGCTGCCCTGAACTCCGTGACGGGGACGCCGTGGGCGGCGAGCTCTGCTCCGGTCTCGTGGCGGCTGGCCAGGTGATGCGACAGCGTCTCGTCGTCGTCGTCGCCCAGCCCGCCGAGGTAGATGATCCGGGCCACGCCGGCCCGCGCCGCGGCGGCCGCAAGGTTCCGCGCCGCCGTCCGGTCCCGCTCAGAGAACCCGCGCTCCCCGGCGCCCATGGCGTGGGCCAGGTAGTAGACGAGGTCCACACCCGCGAGGACCGGCGGCAGCGTCGCCGGGTCGAGCAGGTCGGCGGCCACGACACGAGCCTCAGGGAAGCGCGCCTCCAGGGGACGAGCGTCCCGGCTGGTCAGGACGAGGTCCTCACCGCGGGCCAGGAGGAGCGCGGCGAGCCGGCCACCGATGTAGCCGCTGGCGCCGACGATGAGGATTCGCATGTCCCAAGTATGCGGCGGCGGGTGCCCCAGCACTACCGGGGGTCGCGTCGCGTCCCGAGCGGGAAGCGGGGCTAGAGGCAGTTTCCGCGGTTGCCAAGACGCCCTCGGGTCAGACAGCCATCAGCTCCATGAGCCAATCTTGAAGTTGCCCGAGCGATGGCACGCCCTCGCCGATGCCTCCAGCCAGGCGAACAGACCTCCGGGCCGCAGGAGGCGGGACACGTCGGGGACCGCCAGGCACGGATCCACCCGGCGCACTCGTCCGGTGTCCGTGCGCTACGTCAGCCCATCGGATCCAGGAGCGACACCCCGGTCCTGGCGACATCCCGCGTATTGCGCGTCACCAGGGTCATGCCGTGGACGAGCGCGGTTGCCGCGAGGAGACCATCGACCGTCGGAACAGGGTCAGGGACATTGAGGCGGCCCCATCGCTCGGCCACCTCCTGGTCGATGGCGAGGATCCGGTCCGCGAACCCATCGACAAGGCTGGCGAGCCAGTGGTCGAGTGCGAGGGCGGACGGCATGTCGCGACGTCGGAGCGATTCGATCCCTCGCCGCAGCTCGCCGATGACGAGCACACTCGTATAGAGGGAGTCTTCCTCGGCCTGCGCGAACCACTCGCCGAGGCCGGGGTTCGCGCGCTCGCCCTTGCGGAGTTCGGAGACGATGTTGGTGTCGAGCAGCCAGCTCACGCGATGTCCCGCGGAAGGTCGCGCTCAACGGTGAAGTCGTCGTCGGTCCCGACGTCCGGCATCGCGGCGAGGGCGAGCTTGAACGAAGAGCGCTCGACTTCCCCGCGGAGCGCGTCCCGCAGGATCTCACGATGCTCCGCCTCGGCCGACCGCCCATGTCTGCTCGCCCGCCGCTTGAGGGCCCGGACGAGCACGTCATCGACATTTCGCACGATCAGCTGCCTGGTCATGACCACCTCCTGATATCAATGCTATCAGGAGGTGCAAGGGTGGGGCAGTCCACGACGGGGGTTGACAGCAGATGAGTCCCTACCATCCTCGTTGGATTGGAAGGAACTGGCGCCCCCGGACGGGTTCGAACCGCCAGCAGCAACGCAGCGTACTGGACTGGTATCTCGAGGTCGGCTGAGCCACCCCCTATCCCGCTCGCAGGATGACCTGGCCGGGGCGAGAGGATCAGAGCGGACAGTACGTCGCCACTTCTACTGCGGAGCCGCCGTAGCCCATCGCGAGGAAGAGATCGACATCCAGTTTGGTCGAAGAACGGGGGGTCGACCGCCTCTTCTGCCGTCCTGAAGCGGACTAGAATCCACCAGGCGCCGCGTCCGCACCGCGATCGAGGGCTAACCCATGACAGACAGAAGCCTCCCGGCCCAACTCGCCTTCGCCTCGTTGCTCTCACTGACCGTCGTCCACATTTTGTTCGTGTTTCTGGTCGCGGTGGACGTCCTATCTGGGGACGAGGCCCTGACGGTGGCGAGTCCGAAGATGGTGTTCTTCTCCGTTATGACCGGCCTCTCCTTCTTCTCGCTTCCGCTTGTGTGGTGGGGGCGTAGGATCGGCTACTACGTGGCTATGGCAGTTGCGGTCATCTCGCTGCTCATCAACGCTTCCGGATTGTGGTCAGCGATGAGTGGCGTTGCCCGATTCGACGTGAACATGCTCGCGGGGGTTGTCGGACTGGCGTTTTCAGCGATCCTTCTTGCTTCGGGCGCTATCGCCTCCAGAGAGAAGCCGGCGTAGACAGTCGGCGTGGCCAACGGGTCGCCGACGCCGGCGCTCTTCCTCGACCGCCACCCGACCGATCGTGCCTGGCCAGTCTGGCTCGCTCAGTTCGCGGACTGGCGGGACCGTGAATCCCACGTATATCGAGTGGACCCCGCCCCCTAGACCACCCTTTGGAGAAGCTGCGTTGGAATGGCGCCCCCGGACGGATTCGAACCGCCGACGCCAGCCTTAGGACGGCTGCGCTCTATCCACTGAGCTACGGGGGCGCAGGGCATCCCGATCGTACCTGACGCGGTTGCACACGGTCATATGCTGCAGGTCTGCCGTCCCCACGCCCGAGGTACCCGATGGACCCAAACCGTCTCGCCACGCTCCAGGAGAGCCTCCCGTTCCACACCTGGTATTCGACGTCGCCGCACCGGATGGCGACCGACGACAGCGGGGCGATCGACCTCCTGTTCGGCAACCCGCACGACATGCCGATCCCGGCGTACGTGGAGGCGCTCCGGAAGCACGTCGAGCCCGAGCACCCGGGCTGGTTCGCGTACATGCTCAGCGATCCCGGTGCGACCGCCGTCGTCGAGCGTGAGCTGCGGGCGCACACCGGGCTCCCGTGGCAGGCCGACGACGTGGCCATGACGAACGGCGGCTGGGGCGCGATCGCGGTCGCGGTCCGGATGCTGACCGAGCCCGACGACGAGGTCATCTACTACGACCCGCCGTGGTTCTTCTACGAGCTGCTCATCCGCGGTGCGGAGGCCGTGCCGGTCGCGCTGCGCCTGGACCCGCCGCGCTTCTCGCCGGACCCCCAGCGACTCGCCGACGCGATCACGCCGCGCACGAAGGCCGTGCTCATCAACACGCCGCACAACCCGACGGGGCGCGTGCTTGACGCGGCTGAGCTCGACGCGGTCGCCGAGGTGCTCCGTGACGCCTCAGAGCGGTACGGGCACCCGATCTACCTGCTGTCCGACGAGGCGTACCGGCGGATCACCTTCGATGGCCGTCGCGCCGCCAGCCCGTCCGAGCACTACGACCACACCCTCGTGCTCTACTCGTACGGGAAGCAGCTCCTCGCGCCGGGGCAGCGGATCGGCTACCTCGCGCTCTCGCCGCGCATCCCGGAGGAGGATCGCGAGCGGCTGCGGAACGCGATCGTCGTCGGGCAGTTCGTCAACAGCTGGTCATTCCCGAACGCGCTCCTCCAGCGGGCGCTGCCGGACATCTCGAACCTGCTGATCGACATCGACGCGCTCCAGCGCCGGCGGGACCGACTACACCCGGCCCTCGTCGAGCAGGGATACGAGCCGACGTTTCCCGAGGGGACGTTCTACATCGTCGCCCGGAGCCCCGAGCCCGACGACGCGGCGTTCGTCGCCCGGCTCGCGGAGCAGCAGCTGTACGTGCTGCCGGGTCTCACCGTGGCGATGCCCGGCTGGTTCCGCATCTCGCTCACGGGTTCGGACGCGATGGTCGACGCCGCGGTTGACCGCTTCGCCTCGGAGCGTTCGGCCGCGGTCTGAACCGGAACCTGACGCCCGGCTTCGTCACTCGATGTACGCGCCCTGCGCTCCGCCCCAGTCGGTCAGCTTGTCGTACTCCTCCTGCTGGTCGCTCGACCAGTCGAGCCACTTGTCGAACTTGGCGTCGAAGTACTTCTCCATCGCCCTGACGGAGGAGAACCGCGACCTGGTCAGCGACGCGGCGTAGCGGCCGGCGGCCTGAAGAGCGATCGCCGCCTCCCCCTGCTCGTGCTTCTTCATCGCGGCGAGCGCCGCCTTCCAGTCGGTCACGAGCTGCGGGCTCGTCCCTTCGGGCGGCGACCACTTTGGGAGCTCATACGTGAGGCTCAGCGTGATCTTCTTCGAGATGACGCGAGGGTTGCCGGTGCCGGTGTACTTGTAGCTGGTGCCGAGCCACCAGTCGAGGTGGCTGTCGGCCAGCGCCTCGTTGAGCCCGGCGGCCGTCGTCGCCTTGGTCTTCGTGGTATCCGTCTCACGCTTGATGACGACTCCCGGATGGCCGGTCGGCACGATCTTGAGCGTCCACTTGGCGCAGTCGGTCGTGACGCCGATCTCACCGGTGCCGTACTTGATCGGCACGTTCCGGCTCCCCTTGAGCGCCTTCGCGTTCGACGTCTTGTCCGTGCCCTTCACGGTCTTGGGCAGTGTCTTCGCCTGGAGCGTGTAGGCAAGCTTGCACCCGGCAGCGTCCGCCGGCGTCCCTGACCAGCGGAGGCTGATCGTCCGGGCTGCAAGGTAGGCCGTGGGCCACAGGTAGGCGCCCGCCGTTCCCTTGAGCGTGAGCGGCTTGTCGAATGTCCAGACGGGGACGGCGTGCACGGTGAGCGCCTCGGCGGGCGTAGGCGTGGCTGTCGCACTGGGAGCGGCCGAGGGAGACGGCACCGGCGTCCGGGCCGGAGTCAGGGGAGGCGTCCTCGACGGGGCGATCGTGGGCGTCGCGATCGCGGCCTCCGCTGTCTCGGGCGCTTCGGCGGCCGGGGCGGCCGACTGGCCGACGTCGGCGCACGCGCTCAAGACGAGGGCGATTGACAGGATGGACGCAGCGAGCAGCCTCGCATTGCGTGGCATGGCGGCCTCCCGCACGCCGGCGTCATTCCCGGCGCCTGCGGTTCGGTCTCGCCAGTGGCTCAACGCGGTCCCGGCGGCCAGGGTTCGGGCCGCGTCTCAACGCCTCCCGCAATACCCGGACGCTAACCCGTGCCCGCCGGTGTGGCGAGTGCCGATCGGCGTCGCGTCGCGGACCGCCGGTCACGTCACGATTCGTCGGCCCGGTTGCGCATCGCGTCGGCAGCCATCGTCATGTAGTCGCGCAGCCGTGCCCTCGCGTCGGGCGGTGCGTCGGAGGCGTCGATGGCCGCGTCCATGTGCACCAGCCACCGGTCACGTTCCTGCGCCCCGATCGCGAATGGGAAATGGCGGGCCCGGAGCCTCGGGTGGCCACGCTCCTCGAGGTAGGTCGTTGGGCCGCCCCAGTACTGGACGAGGAACAGCGTCAGGCGCCGTCGCGCGCCCGCGAGGTCGTCCTGGTCCGGGTAGAGGGGCAGCAGGACGGGATCGTGCTCGACGCCCTCGTAGAACCGGTCCACGAGCTGCTCGAAGAACGGCATCCCGCCAACCTGGTCGTAGAGGGACTGGGTGGCCATTCCTCGATTCTAGGGAGGCCGAGGGCCGTCCGCGGGCCGATCCGCGATGCCGCCCTACAATCGCGACCGTGACCACTCCCCTCCCCGTGCTCGCGCTGTACAGCCGGCCCGGGTGCCACCTGTGCGAGGACGCGCGCGCCGCGCTTGCGGTGATCCTCGCGGACCGCGCCGCCCACGGGCTCCACGCGCCCGGCGTCGAGGTTCGCGACATCGAGACCGACGAGGACTGGCACCGGCGATACGCGTTCACGATCCCGGTCGTCGCGTTCGGCCACCGGGAGCTGGCGCTCGCCACCAGCCCGGCCGGGCTGCGCCGGTTCCTTGCCGACGTCCTGGACGGGTCGGGCGCGACGGCGGACCGCGCATGAGCGGCGACTACACGTTCCTGCTCGCCGTCGCGGCCGGTCTGATCTCGTTCCTCTCGCCGTGCGTGCTGCCGCTGGTGCCCGCGTACATGGGCCAGCTGACCGCGGTCGCCGTTGCGGCCCAGGGCAGCGGCGCGACCCCGTCGCGGTGGGCGGCGGTACGCCACGCGTTCGCCTACGTCGCCGGCTTCGGCGCGGTGTTCACCCTCCTCGGCGTCACCGCGACCTTCGCGGGCGGCCTGCTCGCCGACTACCTGCCGGCGCTGCGGGTCATCGGCGGGGTGGTGCTCGTGGTCATGGGCCTGAGCCTCGCCGGGCTGCTCCGGATCCCACTCCTCGAGCGCACCTGGCGGCCGCTCGACGCGGGGGCATCGGCGGGCCTCAGCTCGATGACCGGCGGGATGTCCCTCGCGCCCGCCGGCGGTTCGACCGTCGGCAGCCGAGTCGGCAGCCGGCTCGTGGGCGGCAAGGCCGGGCTCGGCACGGCGTTCACGCTGGGTGCCGTGTTCGCGGTGGGCTGGACGCCTTGCATCGGGGCGATCCTCGGCGGCATCCTGACGCTGGCCGCGACCTCCGAGGGCAAGCTCCAGGGCGCGCTGCTGCTCGTCGGCTACACCCTGGGCCTCGGGATACCGTTCATCGTCATCGCGGCGTTCTACGACCGCTCCCGGAGCCTCGTGCGCTTCCTCGTCAAGCACGGACGGGTCGTGTCGCTCGTCGGCGGCCTGCTCGTGGCGGCCATCGGCTTCGCGATGATCTTCGACCTGCTCATCCTCCTGCCGCAGTACTTCCGCTTCACGTCGTTCGTATGAGCGAGGACTCCCAGCCGTCGCCGGCACCATCGCCTCCCCCACCGCGGCGGGGCGTGATCGGCCCGTTCACCGCGCGTCAGCTGGTCGCGGTCCTGGCCGTCATCGTCGTAGCCGCCGTCGGGCTCACGGTCGTCACGAGGCCGATCGCCCCGGGGCCGGGCAGCGCGACCCCGTTCCCCGAGTCGACGCCGTACCTCGTCGGCGATCCGACCGAGGGCCTGCGGCCGGGCGACCTCGCGCCGGAGCTCGCGGTCACCCTCGACGACGGGTCGACGTTCCAGCTCACCGATCTCGAGGGCAACCCGGTCCGTCTCGAGGACCTCCGCGGCAAGCTCGTGTGGCTCAACTTCTGGGCGTCGTGGTGCCCGCCGTGCCAGGCGGAGACGCCGGTGCTGCGCGAGCTCGACGAGACGTACCGCGACCAGGGGCTGGCCATCGTCGGGGTCGCCGTCCAGGAGACGACCGTCGAGAACGTCGCGGACTACGCCGAGCGCTACGAGCTCCGGTATCCGATCGCCTTCGACGCCTCCGCCGACATCTTCCGCCTGTACCGGGTGTTCGCCCTGCCGACACAGTTCTTCATCGCGCCCGACGGCCGGATCCTCGAGGTCGTCAACGGCCCGCTGTCGCAGGCGGACGCGACGGCCCGGGTGGAGGCGTGGCTGCCCGAGCAGTGACGCGCAGACCGGTCGGGGCGGCTAGAGACCCTCGAACCGGAAGCGGTCCCGATCCGGGACGAGCGTCCCGACGGGCATCCTCGCCTCGTGCGACAGCGCCACGAGCCAGTCGCCCTCCACGGCACGGCGGAACAGCTCCCCCTTGACCGCGACGCTGTCGAGCGGGAAGTCGTCGAACGCGGTGACCCAGCGCGGGTTCGCGGCCCACGGCCGCATGCACAGGTCGCCGAAGAACGCGAGCGTCCGGGCGCCCGGCCCCGTCCCGCGCACGACGATCGCCTGGTGGCCCGCCGAGTGCCCGCCCGTCCGGATGACCGAGACGCCGGGCAGCAGCTCCCGGTCGCCCTCGGCCCAGCCCTCCGCTCCCCAGTCCGCCGCGAGCCGCAGCTCCGGCTGGTCGTAGGAGGCGACGAGGCGGCTGTTGTCGCCGAGCGCGATCTCCCACTCCGCGCGCTGGGCGACGATGCGGGCCCGCGGAAAGGCCCGCGATCCATCCGCCAGCAGCAGCCCGCCCGCGTGGTCGAAGTGGAGGTGGCTCATCGCGACGATGTCGACCGTGCCGGGGTCGAAGCCGGCCCGGCGCAGCGCCGGGACGACGGGGGTGCCCTCGTACTCGCGCATGGCGGTGTTCTTCGCGTCGAGCCGCTCGCCGATCCCGGTCTCGATCAGCACCCGGCCGGCCGGGGTCTCGACGAGCAGGCAGTTGAGCGCCTGGAGGAGCCGCCGGTTCTCATCCAGCTCGCCCTCGGCCCACGGCCGCCACAGGATGTACGGCACCGGGCCCATGATCGCGCCGGCGTCGGTCCGGAACGTGCCCGCCTGGATCAGCGCGACGCTGCGTCCCGCCACCGAGGTCGGTGCGCCAGTGGACCGCGTCGTTCGGACCGCCCACGCGCTCAGCTCCCCTCGCGGCCGCGATCGGCGTCGGTGTGGATCGCGGACGCGGTGGGCTCGCGCTGGCCCTGGTACTTCGACCCGAGGTCCTTCGACCCGTACGGCCGCTCCACCGGCGAGCTCATGCGGAAGAAGCTGATCTGTCCGATCCGCATGCCGGCGTAGAGCGCGATCGGGAGGTTCGCGACGTTGGAGAGCTCGAGTGTCACCGTGCCCCGGAACCCCGGGTCGATGTAGCCGGCGGTCGAGTGGATGAGCAGCCCGATCCGGCCGAGCGAGCTGCGACCCTCCAGCCGCGCGACGAGGTCATCGGGGAGCTCGACCCACTCGACGGTCTGCCCCAGCACGAACTCGCCGGGATGGAGGATGAACGGCTCGTCCTCGGCGACGGTCAGCAGCTCCGTGAGGTCGGGCTGCGGCGTCCGCGGGTCGATGAACGCGTAGCGGTTGTTGCGGAAGACGCGGAAGCTGCGATCGAGGTGGAGGTCCACGGACGACGGCTGGAGATCCGCGGGGTCGTAGGGGTCGATGCGGACCCGGCCCGCCTCCAGCTCCGCGCGGATGTCCCGATCGGCCAGGACGCTCATCTACGTTCGCTTTCCCTTCTTCTTGGGCACGGTGCCACCCTCCGCGAACAGCGAATCCACCTCGCGTTTGAGGTCCTCGAGGTCCTCGAAGCTCTGGTAGACCGACGCGAAGCGGATGTACGCGATGTGGTCGAGTGCCCGCAGCTTCTCCATGGCGAGGGCGCCGACACGGGAGCTCGGGATCTCGCTGAGCCCCGAGCCGCGCAGCTCGGACTCGATCTGGTCGGCGGCGCGATCCGCGGCGTCGTCGGCGACCGGGCGTCGCGTGAGGGCTTTCGCGAGCCCGTCCGCGAGCTTGTCGCGGTCGAACTCCTGGCGGGTGCCGTCACGCTTGACGACAACGAGGCGGGCCGCCTCGACGCGCTCGTAGGTGGTGAACCGGGCGCTGCAGGCGGGGCATTCCCGGCGGCGGCGGATCGTCGCCGACTCGTCGAGGTCGCGGGAGTCCACGACCCGCGTGTCACGGGTGCCGCACTGGGGGCAGCGCATCGACCCTCCGTCGTCTGGCACCACAACCGGTAGTGGTGTGTGGCGAGAATACCACTACATAGGGGGTGTTCAGGGTCCCTCGCCGTCCATGTCCGCGTCGACCAGGTACGTCGGGACCGCGGGCGCCGCGGCGCTCCTGACGCTGCCCTCCGGGCGCGCCATGAGGTCCGCGGGCCGGAGGGCGGCGACCTCCCGCGCGATGCGGGCCGTCGCCTCCCGCGCGTGGCGCAGGTTGAGCGCGCCCCGCTTGAGCGACGTCTGCGCCTCGAGGTCGCGCCCACCCCGGTGCGCAAGGAGCGCGTCGATCCCGTGCTCGACCATGTCCGCCGCCCGGACCGCCCGGTCCAGCTCGACGACGAGCGAGACCGTCTGTGCGGCCAGGGGCGCCGGTGCTTTCAGCGCCCGCCCGTCCGCCGCGAGCGCGCGCAACGATTCCTGGGCGCCCGGCAGGAGTGCGGCGAGCGCCTGGGGATCACCCGACCGACGCCGGATCTCGTCCAGCTGCGCCACGAACGGGTCCGCGATGGTCGCAAGCCGTGCGTCGATGCTGATCACCACCCTCTGGAAGCGCTCGAGCGACCGGGTCCTGGCAGCAAGCACGGACATCCGCCGGAGCGTGATGACCGCCACCACGCCCAGCACCCCGAGGATGACCAGCCAGAGCACCGCTCCTTGCGGCAGGTCGTCCACGTGGCCCCCGTCCGTCCTCGTCCGCCGCTCAGCTGCCGCGCCGCGCGCGGAGCTCGGCGAGGAGCGCAGGGCCGACGTCGAAGAGGTCGCCGATGACGAACAGGTCGGCCACCTCGGCGATGGGCGCGTCCGGATCGCGGTTCACGGCGACGATCGTGTCCGCCGCCTGCATGCCCACGCGATGCTGCATCGCTCCGGACACGCCGAGACCGAGGTACAGCGCGGGCTTCACGACCTTGCCCGTCTGGCCGATCTGGCGCGCGTAGGCCACCCAGCCGGCGTCCACGGACGCACGCGTGGCGCCGACCACGCCCCCGAGCTCCGCCGCGAGGTCCTCGACGATCCCGAAGCCCTCGGTGCTCCCCACCCCGCGTCCGCCCACGACGACGATCCGCGCCTCCTCGAGCGAGGCCTCCGCACCGGCCTCGGACACCCGGTCCAGGACGGCCGCCGCGGGCGTCGCCGGTTGCGCCGCGGGGTCGCGGGACTCGACGGCCCCAGGCTCGGCAGCCGCCGTCGCGGTGACCGCGTTGAGACGGACGGTGACGATCCCCACCGGTCCCGTGAGCGCGCTCCGCGTGATCTCCTTGCCCCCGAGGATGCTCGCCTCGACCAGGGGGCCCGAATCCGACCATGAGGCGCCGGTTGCGTTCGCGAGGATGCCCCAGCCCAGGAGCCCGGCGAGCGTGCCCGCGAGGTCTCGTCCGTCCGAGGTGGCGCTGGTGAGGACGTGGGTCACGCCCTCGTCGACCAGGCGCAGGACCTCGGCGGCGGCGTGCGGGGCCCAGACCTGGCCCGCCAGGGGCGGCGACGTCACCGCGACCACGCGAGGGAGGAACGCGGCAAGCTCGGCGGCGGCCGCCCCAGGCTCCGCCTCGACGACGAGCCCGATCGCGCTGCCGCCACCCTGTGCCGCGAGCTCGCGGGCCAGCGTCGCAACCTCGGTCGACAGCTTGGTGAGCCGGCCGTCCGCGACCTCGGCGACGGCGAGGATGACGGGCGGCATCAGATGATCCTCCGGCCGGCGAGCAGCTCGGCGATCTCGCGCGCCGAGTCGGTGGCCGGCCCGGTGACCACGCGCCCGGCCGCTCGGGCCGGCGGCTTCTCGGCCTCGACGACCCGCGTCGCCCACGTGCCGTCTGCCGGGACGCTCACGTCCGTGAGATCCGCCACACCCTTGTGGGCGATCTCGCGCGAGCGGGCGGCCATGATCCCCTTGAGCGAGGGATAGCGGGGAGCGCCGAGCGCCTGGGTGCACGAGATGACCGCGGGCATCGGTGCCTCGATGACGTCGTACCCCTTGGCGGACAGCCGGCGCACGCGCACCCGCCCGGTGGCAGGGTCGGGCTCGATCGCCCCGGCGGTGGACAGCAGCGGCATGCCGAGGCGGGCGGCGACCCCGGCCGCGACCGCGCCGCCCTGCCCGTCGGACGTGTCGAGACCGGCGAGCAGGAGGTCGAACTCCTCGGCTGCGGCGGCGGCCGCGAGCACGCGGATCGTGGTGGGCATGTCGGCGCCCGCGAGCGCCGGGTCGGTGACGAGGATCCCCCGCAGCGCGCCCATCGCGAGGCCCTTGCGCATCGTGTCGACCGCATTTGCGGGGGCCATGGACAGGATGGCGACCTCGCCGCCGTGGGCCTCGACCAGCTGCAGGGCCGCCTCGAGCGCGTACTCGTCGTTGCCGTTGACGACGCCCGGCGCGACGGCGCGGTCGAGGCGGAAGTCGGGGCCGAGCCGCTCCGCGCCGGCCGCGGGGTCCGGGACGGGCTTCGTCAGGACGAGGATTCGCACTGGCTCACTTGCTCCTGCTGCTGACTGGCGGCGAGGACCCGGCGCGCCGTCATGCCGGGTGCTTCCCGAGCAGCGACCGGGCGACGATCAGCCGCTGGATCTGCTGGGTGCCCTCGTAGAGCTGGGTGATCTTCGCATCGCGCATCATCCGCTCAACGGGGTACTCGTCGATATAGCCGTATCCGCCCAGCACCTGCACGGCATCGGTCGTGACGCGCATCGCGGTGTCCCCGGCCACGAGCTTGCAGATCGCCGCCCAGCGGGCCGCGTCCGGCGTCCCGGCCTCGATCTCCTCGCACGCGGTGTACAGGAGGTGGCGGGCGGCCTCGGTCGAGGCGTCCATGTCGGCGAGCAGCTGCTGGACCATCTGGAGCTCGGCGATCGGCTTGCCGAACTGCCGGCGCTCGTTCGCGTACCGGGCGGCCACCTCGAGGGCGCCCTGCGCGATCCCGACGGCTTGCGCGGCGATCCCCGGCCGGGAGCGCTCGAACGTCTGCATCGCGATGGCGAAGCCCTGGCCCTCATCCCCGAGCCGGTTGCCAACGGGAACGCGGACGCCGTCGAAGGCGAGCTCGGCGGTGGGCGAGCCCCGGATCCCCATCTTGTGCTCGAGCCGCGTGACCTTGAAGCCGGGGCGATCGGTCTCGACGAGGATGGCGCTGAGGCGGCGGCTCGCCTTCTCGGCGTCGGGGTTCGTTGCCGCGAACACGACGACATAGTCCGCCACGCTGCCGTGGCTGATGAACCGCTTCATGCCGTCGATCACATACTCGTCGCCGTCACGGACGGCGCGCGTCCGGATCCCCGAGGGGTCGGAGCCCGCATCGGCCTCGGTGAGACCGAAGGCGATGAGCCGCTCCCCGGACGCGAGGCCCGGGAGCCACCGGTCCTGCTGCTCCGGCGTCCCCGCGACCTGGATCGGGATGGCGCCAAGGGCCTGGACGGCGAGGATGAGCCCGGACGTGGCACACGACCGGCTGATCTGCTCGATCGCGAGGCACAGCGTCAGGAGATCCGCGCCGAGACCGCCGTGCGCCTCCGCGAACGGGATCGCGAAGAAGTCGTGGTCGGCGAGGAGTCGACGCACGTCCTCCGGCCACTCGGCCGACGCGTCGATCTCCGCGGCGCGAGGCGCGATCCGCTCGTCGGCAAGCTCGCGGACGGCGTCGCGCAGGAGGATCTGCTCCTCGGTGAGGCGGACCGACCCGTGGGCGCTGGCGCTGGTGCTCACGGCGGCCATCCTAGCAGCGTGCAGGGTCCGGGACGCGGCGGCCGCCCAAGGTCAGGGATGACATCGACGGATGGCACGGCTACGCTGTGCTGCGCCCGGTCGAGGTGGGCATCATCACGATCGCGGGGGCGTCGTGGGCCTCGCCGGCGGAAGGTGCGGACATGGACTCGACGCTGCTCCTCGTCCTGGCGATCGCCGCGGTCGTGGCCGTCGTCGCGGTGCTGCTGATCCGCCGCCGCGAACGTGCCGACGACGAGGCCGCGATCCCGGCCGAGTCCCCCTTCGCCGTCTCCACCGAGGGCATGAAGATCTGCCCCAAGTGCGGCATGGGCAACCTCTGGACGGACCGCAACTGCATCAGCTGCGGGAGCGCGCTCAAGGGGTAGGCACTGGCGCACGTGCCGCGGCCCGGCCGCCGCGGGACGCCCGGTCCCGGGCTCCGGATCGCGGCCCCCGGCCGTCCCAGTGACAGATGTCCGGCCGGCGGACCGTATCAGCCGGGAATCGACCGGGATCGGCCGGGATCCGACCGGATCCGCCCTTCCGTCCACCACGTGGACGCAAGTCAGGAGCTCTGTGACTACGGTCCGCCCTGTGGACGCCTGGCGGCAACAAGCGCCAATTCGTGCGGCGGCCCAGTCCGTGCGTGCCGATACGGTCCGCCACGCGGACAGATGCCGGTTCCACGAGACGGCGGCGAAACCCTCGCGGAATCGGCCGCCTTACACGACCGGCAGCGACCGTCCCTCCGGCACGGCCCGACCGGACGGCAGGATCGCAGCCGCCAGGAGCTCGCTGATGTCCTGCGCCGTGACGGCGTCCTCGCCGCTCGACCGGCCCGCGTCCGTGAGCCCGTCGCGGAGCATGACCATGCAGAACGGGCAGGCCGTAGCGACGGTGGACGCGCCCGTGTCGAGCACCTGCAGCGTCCGGGCCGCGTTGACGCGCGTGCCCCGCGTCTCCTCCATCCACATCCGTCCGCCACCCGCGCCGCAGCAGAACGTCTGGCGGCCGCTGTTCTCCATCTCGACCAGCTCGACGCCCGGGATCGCTCCCAGGACATCCCGCGGCGGGGCGATGACGCCGTTGTAGCGGGCCAGGTAGCAGGAGTCGTGGTACGTGACCTGGCGGTCCGGCAGCCCGTCCGCGCCGAGGGCGAGCCGGCCGGACGACACGAGCGACGACAGGTACTCGCTGTGGTGGCGGATCCGGAACTCGCCGCCGAGCTGGCCGTACTCGTTGCCGATCGTGTTGAAGCAGTGCGGGCAGGCCGTCACGATCGTCCGCTCCCCCATCCGGTACCGGTTGAGGGTCTCGATGTTCTGGCCGGCGAGGATCTGGAACACGTACTCGTTGCCCATCCGGCGGGCCGGATCGCCGGTGCACGCTTCCTCCTGGCCGAGCACCGCGAACGAGACGCCGGCCGCCTCGAGGCAGGTCGCGACGGCGCGGGCGACGCGCCGGTTGCGGTCGTCGAAGGCCGCGGCGCAGCCGACCCAGTACAGGACCTCGAGCCCGTCGAGCTCGCCGGCAGCCTGGACCTCGGCGACCGTCCGCACCGGGAACGCGAGGCCCTTGGTCCAGTCGAGGCGTGCGGACGGTGGCTGGCCCCACGGGTTGGCGACGCTCTCCATGCCCCGGAACGCAGCGGTGAGCTCCTGCGGGAAGCGGGAGTCCTCGAGCACGAGGTTGCGCCGCAACCCGACGATCTTGTCCACGTGCTCGATCGTCACGGGGCAGGCCTCGACGCACGCCCCGCAGGTCAGGCAGTCCCACACGGCGTCGTACGGGATCGCCGTATCCACGAGCGGGCGGGCGACGGCGTCGGCCTTGAGCGTGTCGTCGAGGCCGAACGTCGCTCGCACCGACGGCGAGTTCGGGATGAGGGGGAGGCCGGCCTCGGCCTCGACCGCCTCGTGGCGGACGCCCATGATGAACGTCTTGGGGTTGAGCGGCTTGCCGGTGTTCCAGGCAGGGCAGGCCTGCTGGCAGCGCCCGCACTCGGTGCAGGTGAAGCCGTCGAGCAGGTCCTTCCACGAGAGGTCGGCGACCGTCCGGACCCCGAACGTCGCGTCCTCGGCCTCGAGGTCCATCGCCGGCAGCTGGCCGCGCGGGGCGAGCTTGCGCAGCGCGATGTTCGGGATCGCCGTCGCGATGTGGAGGTGCTTGCCGAACGGCAGGTAGCACAGGAACAGCGCGACGAGCGCGATGTGCGCCCACCATGCGATCGCGAACAGCGCCTCGAGGATGGCCGGCTCGACGCTCGAGAGGGCCGCGCCGAGCGGGTTCGCCACCACCGCCCCTTCGATCGGGCCGTACGCCGCGACCTCGAACACCTGCGCCAGCACCTCGGAGCCCACCACGGCCCCGATCAGCACCAGGATGTCGATGGCGTGCCGGTTGAGCGTCAGGCGCGCGGGACGCACGACCACGCGACGGAAGATCGCGTACCCGATGCACGCCAGCACGATGAGCGCGATGACGTTCTGGAGCAACGTGACGGCGACCCACAGCGCCCCGCCGAGCGGGATCGAGACGATCGCCTGGACGAGCCCGCCCGTGACCATGTTGGCGGTCCCGATGGTCAGGAACACGAAGCCCCAGAAGATCCCGAAGTGCATGATCCCCGCGGGCAGATCGCGGAACATCCGCGTCTGCGCGAGGCCATACCTGGCCGTGCCCGCCAGGCGCCGGAGCGGATGATCGGTCGGGGTCGCGTTGCGCGCCGCCGCGAACACCCGCAGGTGGCGCGCCATCGCGAGGCCGAAGAAGACCACGGCTCCCCAGAACAGCGGGAACACGAGCGGGTATGCGGGGACCTCGGCGAACGGCTCGAACACGATCAGCCGTCCTCCAGCAGGCCGGGCGGGAGGTCCGTGCGCCCGCCGGCGCGGGCAGCGGCATGGTCGAACGGGCCGGCCAGCGTCTCGAGCGCATGGTCGAGGAGCGGGACCACGACCTCGAACGACTCGAGCGCGCCCTTCGGCGAGCCCGGGAGGTTGACGATGAGCGAGCCGCCGCGCACGCCCACGAGCCCCCGAGAGAGCGCCGCGAACGGCGTGGACCGGCGACCGTCGGCGCGGATGGCTTCGGCGATGCCCGGGACCTCGTAGTCGAGGACCGAGGCCGTCGCCTGCGGCGTGACGTCGCGCGGCGTGAGGCCCGTGCCGCCCGTCGTGATCACGAGCGGGTGGGTGGCGGCACCTTCGATCAGGGCCGCGCCGATCGCCGCCCGGTCGTCCTCGATGACGCGCCGCTCGACGCTGAAGCCGAGCGCCTCGAGCCGCGCCTGGAGGGCATCGCCGGACAGGTCGGCACGCGTGCCCGCGGCGCTGCGATCGCTGGCCGTCAGCACCAGGACCGTGCGGCGCGTGGCCGCGGCGCCGCCAGCCATCAGCCGGGGCTCTTCCGCTTGCCCACGCGGCCGGCCATCCGCTCCCCGGGCTTGCGGCGGGCGCGGGCGGCGTCGGCGGGATCCTGCGGCCGGTGCCACTCGCCGCTCTTGCCCCCGGTCTTTGACATCAGGCGCAGGGATCGGATCTCGACGCCCCGCTCGACGCCCTTGACCATGTCGTACACGGTGAGCGCGGCGACCGAGGCGGCGGTCATCGCCTCCATCTCGACGCCGGTCGGGCCGGTCGTTGCGGCCTCGGCCCGGATCCGGAGGACGCCCGCGCCGCGGTCGGGCGTGATGGCGACCACGAGGTCCGTGAGCGGGATCGGGTGACACAGCGGGATGAGCTCGGCGGTGCGCTTGCCGCCCATGACCCCCGCCAGCTCGGCGACGGTGAGGACGTCGCCCTTGGACCCGCCGCCGTCGATGACCAGGCTGAGGGTTTCGGCGGACACGGCGACCTCCGCCTCAGCGACGGCGCGGCGTGACGTGGGTGGCTTCGCGCTGACGTCGACCATGCGCGGCCGACCGCGCCGATCGACGTGGGTGAGGCGGCGGCGTTCGACCCGCGGGGCGTCGCTGCGATCCATGGACCCTCCTGCTCAGGCCCGATCGTACCCGGCGCAGGGACCGCGGCGTCAGGTGCGTGGGTCGCCCGGACGCGCCTCGATCGGCCGAGGCGCGCTCAGCCGTGGTCGAGCCAGCGCAGCTCGACCTCCGTCCCAGCCTCCGCCCGGTCGAGCGGCTCCGGGATCACGGCGAGCGCGTCGGCCGCGGCGAGCGCGGAGAGCACGTGGCTCCCCTGACCGCCGGCGAGGCGCACCCGCACGAGGCCGGCGGCGGTGCGGGACGGCGAGCCGTCCGGCTCGCGGACCGCGGTCACGCGCTGGAAGCCCCTGCGCCCCACGCTCTTGGTCACCGGCTCCTCGAGCACCGCGCGATCCACGGGGCGACCGAGGCGCTGGTGGCCGGCGAGCCGGCGCAGGACCGGCCTGACGAACAGCTCGAAGGTCACGAACCCCGAGACGGGGTTGCCCGGCAGCCCGAACAGGAGCACCGGGCTGTGGCGGCCGTCGACGTCGGCGCGCCCGAACGCGAACGGCTTGCCCGGCTGGACGGCGACCCGCCACAGGTTCATGTGGCCGACGGCGTCGAACGCCCGCCGGACGACGTCGTACGGGCCGACCGAGACGCCGCCCGAAACGACGACGAGGTCGGCCTCCGCCAGGCCCCGCCGCATCCTCGCCTCGACGTCCTCGAGCCGGTCAGCCGCGATCCCGAGGTCCAGCGGAACCGCCCCGGCATCGCGGACGAGCGCACGCAGCCCCGGCCCGTTGGCATCCGGGATCCCGGCGGCGCCGAGCGCGGCGCCGGGTCCCCGGACCTCGTCGCCGGTCGCGAGGATGGCGACGATGGGCCGGCGCCTGACCGACACGCGCGCGACCCCGGCGCCGGCGACCATCGCGACGATCGCGGGGGTGACAAGATCGCCCGCCGCCGCGATCGGGTCGCCCTCGTTGACGTCGCTGCCACGCTCCCGGATGGCATTACCTGGACCGATGGCCTCGTGAACGAGACAGGCCGCGGGGAGCGGGCCGGCCGCATCGCGTCCGCGGGGTCCCTGGGTGCCGGCCTCGTCGAGCGGCGTCGTCTGCTCCACGGGCACGACGGCGTCGGCACCGGCGGGGACCGGCGCCCCGGTCGCGATCCGGACGGCGGTCTCGGGCATCACGCGAGCGTCGGGCGCGGATCCGGCCCGCGACTCCCCCACCACCGTCAGCCGCACGGGCCGGCTGTCCGCGGCGTCGGCGACATCCGCCGCCCGGATCGCGTACCCGTCCATCGCGGAGTTGTCCCACGGCGGGAGGGAGACCGCGGCTTCGAGGGGTGCGGCGAGCACCCGCCCGAGGGCATCCTCGGGGGCCATCCACTCGGCGCCCGCGAGGGGCTCGACCCCGGCGAGGACCGTCGCCTGCGCCGCCTCGACGCTGAGCAGCTCGCCGCTCATCGGGCGGCCGCCTCGGCCTGTGCCCGTGTCCGGATGGCCGCAGCCACGCTGTCGCGCGTGAGCATCCCCGTGAGCCTCCCTTCGGCGATCACCGCGAGCGCCTCGATCCCGCCGCTGTTCATCACATCGAGCGCCTCCCACAGCGGATCATCCGGTTCGAGCAGCGGGGCCTGCGGGGGCGCCGCCATCACGTCCTGTGCCCGCGTCGCCCCGAACCGCCGCTTGCCGAGCCGCTGGAGGCGCCGCCGGCTGATCACGCCCAGCACGCGGTCGTCCTCGACGACCGGCATCGCCGGGACGCCCTCGGGGCCCTCGTACCGGTCCGCGAACGTGTCCACCGTGAGGTTGGGCCCGACCCACGCGGGATCGGGCGTCATCGCGTCGCCGACGGTGACGCCGCGGAGGAGCTTCTCGAGCGCCAGCCGCCGGTCGAGCGTCCTCGCGCCCGTGGTCAGCAGCCAGCCGAGCGCGACCACGAGCAGGCCCTCAGTGGTGAAGCCGGCGAGCGCGGCCGCGATGCCCACGCCCGCGATCGTGAACCCCAGCAACCGGCCGACCCGTGCCGTCACGGCACCCGCGCGGTCGCGGTCGCCGGTCCGCGCCCAGGCAAGCGCGCGCACCACGCGGCCGCCGTCGAGCGGCATGCCGGGCAGCAGGCTCAGCACCCCGAGGAGGAGGTTGAGCGCGCCCAGGACGATGAGGCTCCCGCCCGCCGCGCCGACGTTGGCGCTCCCCACCAGCACCCCGGCCCCGACGAGCCCGGCGCCGATCAACAGCGACACCACGGGCCCGGCGAGCGCAATCGCCAGCTCGTCGCGCGGCTTCGAGGCCTGGATGGTCAGCGGGGCGAGGCCGCCCACGAACCCGAGCGCGATGACGCCGACGGGCACGCCCCGACGGCGGCCGACGAGCGCATGTGCGACCTCGTGCGCCACGACCGACGCGAGGAACCCGAACGCGACGACGCCGCCGACGAGCCAGTGCACCGGCGCGGGCAGAGCGGGCGCCGAGATCGAGGCCTGCTGTGCCCCAATGAACAGCACGATCGAGAGCAGGATCGCCCAGGTGTACGGGATCCGGATCTCGATCCCGAACAGCCGCACGATGGGCAGGACGCCGTTCATCGGGCGCGAGCCTCGGCGGCCGCCGCGCGGCCCCGGCCGACCCACGCGAGCAGCGCCGCGAGCACCACGACGACCACGCCCACCGCGATCGAGGTCTCGACCCAGAACTGGTACGGGAACAGCTGCACGAGGCGTTCCGTGTCCGGATCGAAGGTCCAGGTCCCCGGCGGGAAGAACAGGTCGTGGAACAGCCGGAACGCGGCATCGAAGAACAGCACCGCGAGTGCCCCGCCCACCACCGTCACGACGGCGATCACGCCACCGCTCCGCGAGAGCCGCCGCCAGAGCAGGGCCCGGGCACGCGCCCCACGGGACAGGGCGAATGCGGCCACCAGGAGCACCGCGGACCCGGCCGCGAGCAGGAAGAAGGTCGCGAACACGTCGCGCACGTCTGCCATGTGCTCCCGCTCCCGGGCGTTGAGCACCGGCGCGCCGTCGAGCTGGACATCGAAGTCCGGCGGTCCGACCACGAGATCGGCGAGGACGCCGTCCGTGACGATGCGCAGCTCGGCAAGCGTCCAGCCGGTCCACGCCGGCGCCTGGGCGCGCTCCTGGGCGAACCCCACCCAGAACGGGTTGAGGAACGGGAGGACGGCGAGCGCGAGGATGACGAGCGTGGTGGCAACGCCGATCACGAGCGCAGCGAGGAAGCCGCGAAGGGACTGCATCAGGCGCCGATGGTAGCCGGTGCGGGGCGAACGCCCCGCGGCTAAGCCTCCTCGAGCGTCCGGGCCTGCTCCCACCAGGTCTCGAGCATCAGGTCCGGCGGCGCGTCCCAGTTGAGCTCGACCGCGGCGCGTGCGAGCCGGTCCCGGAAGGTGTCGAGGTCCACCTCGAGCAGGTCGCGCAGGCCCTCGATCCCGGCCTGGATGAACAGCTGGTGCTCGGTCGCCCCGAAGCCCGCGAGGTTGAGCAGGAGCGCCTCGTCCCGCCACCGGCCGACGTCGTTCGGCGTCGCCTTGACGTGGTCCGCGAGGTACGCGCGACGGGTCGGCGTCTCCGAGACCTCGAGCAGGATGCCGGTGGTGAAGACGCCCTGCTTCTCGAGGCGGGCGAGGTGCACGGGCTCGATGCGGGTGAGCTCGGTGATGGGCGGCACGGGTAGCGCGGGCCTCCGGGCTGGGCGGACGATGAGGGCGCCATTATCGCGGCTTGCGACCCGCGCGTGCGGTGCGCTCCGGGCAGAATGACACGATGGAGCCCTGGCTGGTCCTTCGGTTCGTCCACATCCTCTCGGTGATCGTCGCGCTGGGGGCCAACCTCACGTACCTGTTCTGGATGGGTCGCGCACGCTCGGATCCGACGGAGCTCGTCTTCGTCATCGAGTCCATCCGACGCCTGGATCGCGGCGTGTCCAACCCCGCCTACATCCTGGCCGCGCTCGCCGGCATCGGGATCGTCCTCACCGGGCCGTACGGGTTCGAGACGCCGTGGATCGTGACCTCGATCGCGCTGTACGTCCTCGTCGCGGTGCTCGGGATCACGGTCTATGCGCCGGCGATGCGCACCCAGCTCGACCTTGCGCAGCGAGCGCCGGCCTCCAAGGCGTACGCCTCGGCCGCGCGCCGGTCGCGGGTGCTGTTCTTCGTCGTGACGGCGCTCGTGCTCGCGATCGTCGCGCTCATGGTCCTCAAGCCCCAGCTCTGGGCGGGCTGAGCGCCGGCCGCTCCCCTACTCCAGTGGTCGACGCTCGAGCACGACGTCCCAGTGCGCCTCGAGGAGGCCGAAGCGTCGCTGCTCCTCCGCCTTGAACGCCGCCTGGTCCGGGAACAGCCGCCGGGCGATCTCCACCTCGCTGTGCTCCTGGATCGCGGCCCAGTCGCGGTACGTGATGGACACGAGCACGTCCCAGTCCGCGCGGCCCTCGCCGTGGAACCGCGGCGTGAACAGCTCGACGGCCGTGTAGCGCCCGTCGCCCAGCTGCTCGCGCAGGATCGGCCAGTGGTTCTTTTGGAACAGCGAGACGAACTCGTCGTGGCTACCCCACCTGGTGCGGTAGAAGTACAGGACCGTGATCGGATCCGTCATGGGTCGTCTCCTGTGGGTCGAGCTGCGCGGCCTCGCGGCGGAGCAGCTTCCACACGCGTTCGACGTGGCGTTGCTGCGTCCGCAGGTTGCCGATGGCGATGCGGATCGTGAACCGGTCGCGGAGCCGGGTGTGCGAGAGGAACACCTCGCCGGTACGGTTGACCGCGTCCATCAGGTGCGCGTTGAGGTGGTCGAGGGCCTCCTGGACCTCCGGCTCGTCCTCGCGTCCCTCGAACCCGGCCGGGCGGTAGCGGAAGCACACGGTCGAGAACGGGACGGGCGCCAGTCGCTCCCAGTCCGGGTCCTCGTCCACCCAGGCGGCCACGCGCGCAGCCTCGTCGAGGTGGAACGCGATCCGGCGCCGGATGCCCTCGAGGCCGAACCAGCGGATCTGCATCCACAGCTTGAGGGCACGCATCCGCCGGCCGAGCTGCGGTTGGTACTCGTTGTAGTCATGGACCGGCTGCACGCGGTCGAGCGTCCGGAGGTACTCCGGCACGAGGCTGAATGCCGCACGGAGCTGGTCCATGCGCCGCGAGAGCAGGAGCGACGCGTCGAGCGGCGCGAACAGCCACTTGTGCGGGTTGACGACGATCGAGTCGGCGCGTTCCCAGCCCTCGAACGGCGCGCGACGATCCGGCAGCAGCGCGACGACGCCCGCGTAGGCGCTGTCCACGTGGAGCCACAGGCCCTCGTGCTCGGCCACGTCCGCGATGGCGGCCACCGGGTCGACGGACGTGGACGACGTGGTCCCGATCGTCGCGACGACTGCGATCGGGATGCGACCGGCCGCGCGGTCAGCGGCGATCGCCCGCTCGAGCGCCGCGACGTCCATCTCGTACCGCTCGTTCACGGCGACCTTCACCACGGCCGCGCGCCCGAGTCCCAGCGTCATGCACGCCTTCTCGATCGAGCTGTGCGTCTCGGTTGACGTGTAGACCCGCGGTTGCCCCAGGTCCCCACGGCCTGCGAGCCCGCGGGCGGCGACATCGAGCCCGGCCGCTTCGCGCGCCGCCGCGAGGGCGATCAGGGTGGACGTGGACGCCGTGTCGGTCAGCAGGCCGTCGAATGCGTCAGGCAGCCCGAGCGCCCGGCGCAGCCAGCCGACGACGACGCCCTCGAGCTCCGTCCCGATCGGTGACGTCCGCCACAGCATCGGGTTCTGGCCGAGCGCCGCGGTGAGGAACTCCCCGAGCAAGCCAGGGCCCGACGCGCTCGTCGCGAAGTACGCGAAGAAGCCTGGGTGCTGCCAGTGCGTCGCGTTCGGGAACACGAGCCGGTCCACGTCCGCGAGGATCGCCTCGAGCGGCTCGGGCTGGTCCGGGGCCGCGATCGGCAGCTGCGGCGCGATCGTCCCGGGCTCGATCGGAGGGAGGACGGCGTACTGCTCGACGTCCCGCAGGTAGTCCGCGATCCGGTCGACGACGACGTGCGCGGCCGCCCGAAACGCCTCCGGGTCCATGTCGTTGCGGCCCAGCGTCTGCTCGGCGCCGAGCGGGTCGCCGAGCCCGGGGTCGTCCAGCTCCGTCACATGGCCAGTCTACCGGCCGGGTGACGCGCGACCGTCAGATCGAGTCGCCGACCGCGGACAGGATGTCGGACACCTGGCTCCCGAGGAAGATCAATGGCACGAGCAGGAACAGCAACAGGAGCGGCAGCGCCAGGGCGACGATCAGACACGTGATCGCGAGCCCGTTTCCGGCGGAGGCCGGGCGGACGACCGCGGACCCGGCGAAGCGGTCGTGGAGACCCTGCTTCGTGGGGCTCGAGGCCGTGGTCACGAGCAGCACCAGCGTCCACCCCAGCTGCACCAGGCCGACGACGGCGCCGAATGCCGGGGCGAGGCTGGCAAGGCCGAGCCATGATCCGTAGGCCAGCCACCGCTTGCCGGCCTGGTCGGGCCGCAGCCGGGCACCGTCCGGGGCGTTGCCCACCTGGAGGTTGAACAGGCGCATCCCGAGGGTCGCGCGCCCGGCGCTCATCCAGAAGAAGATGAAGTACGCCGCCTCGATCACCACGGCCACGGCAGCCGCGATCCCGGAGCGGAGCGTGAGCTGCGAGAAGTCAGGCATCGCGTCGGTCGTCGGGTCCAGCCCCACGAACGCCGAGGCGGCGAACGGGATCGTGACGATCGAGACGAGGATCCCGAGCAGGAACGAGTCGACGATCCAGGCCGCGGCGCGGGGGATCGCGCCCGCGTAGACGAGCCCGGGCGCGCCCGGGACCGCGAGACGCCCGCCGGCCTCAGGAGGCGGCGTGCCCCAGGAGCCGGACGACTGGTCGGGAGGCGCCCACGGGGAGCCGGGGGGACCGCCCCGGCGGGCGGCATGGCTGGCGGTGGCGCGACCGGCGCGGCGGGCGGCGGGATGGACGTCGGACCCGGCGACACCGGTGCGCCGCTGTCGGCCGCCGGCGGGAGCGCAGCGTCGTCCGCGAGCGGACCACCGGGCGCGAACGGGCTCGGCGGCTCGGGTGCAGGCTGCGTTGCGGGCGTCGGCCAGTCGGTCCTCGTCGCGTCGTCGTGCGCGTCGGGGTCCCCGGTGCCACCGGCACCCCCCTGTCCCTGCCACGTCATCGGTCCGTCCCTCACTCCACGTGCCTGGTACACGCGATCCTACTCTGCGGTGGTGGCGGCAGAACGGACCGGCGCGCACGAATCGACCTGGCGTGCCATGCCTCCAGGGGTCAGTCCAGCTCCGCTGCGCCGGCGTCGACGGATGGGGCCCGTCCTTTCCTGATCACGACCTCGTACCGCTCCGCCCCAGCAGCGCTCCACCGCGCAATCGGCAGCGCCCGGAGGCGCCGGGCGAGGTCCTCGCTCGCGTCCAGGTCTTCTCTCGTCTCCCACGTGGTGATCGTCAGCGCCCGCCCGTTCTCGCGGTCGAGCAGCAGGAACAGCTCCAGGAACCCTGGCGTGCCCTCGATCGCGGGCAATGCCTCCTCACGGACGGCCTGGATCGCCTCACGTGCCCGCTCGGCGGACCCCTCCAGCCATGTCACCCGCGCGTACATCGGCCTCCCTCCAAGGATGGACGTGCCCGGACCCGCGGCCGGGCCTGCGTGATCGCGAGGGTGCGTGGGCGGACCCAGGTCCACAAGAGCCGGACCGCCTGGCGTGGACCGACCCTCGGGCGCGGCACGCGTCTGAGGGTCGATCTCGAGCGCTCCACGCCAAGATTGAACCGATTGCGCGCCCGACCTACTCAATCAGAGTGCGTTCCGGTGGGATCGCGAGCACCTTTGCTCGCTGCCGATGCCGGCCCGACAGATGGAGAGCGCCTCGATGAGACGACGATTGACCCTTGCCCTGGCGGCAGGTGCGCTCGTGGCGGCGATGGTGCCCGGGGCGGCATCGGCGGCACACGGAACCGGCGAGCCAGTCGGCGGGTGCCCGCCTGGCGGCGCGTGGATCCTGGTCGATCCGACCCATCAGCCGCAGCCGGCCGACCACAACGGCGACGGCTGGCTGTGCAGGGCCAACTTCTTCGTTGGTCCCGGATTCCTCGGCATCGACAACGTCGTCGGCGAACCCTGACCTCGGGCCCACGCCTGGTGATTCCCGGGCCAACCGGCCACGCCGGACGAATGCCCCTCCGGGATGACCGGAGGGGCATCTTCGTGCGTGGACCGAGGCTGGGGCGGTGCGCCGCCGCACCACACCGGCTGGGACGAGCCCCCGGAGGCGACTCCGGGGGCTTCTTCGTGCCGAGGCCGATCGTGACGCGGAGCGCCCGTGTCACCACGAGGACGGCGCGGAGCGGGCGGTTAGATGCCCGCGAATGCGACCGCGATGAGCCCCAGCACGAACAGGATGGGAGCGCCGACGCCGCCGATGACAGCGACAACGACCGCGGCAGTGCCCCCAGCTGCCCCAGCCCAAGAGGCGATGGCCAGGGCCACGACGACGCCGGCGAGGGCTCCACCGACCGACCCGTACGCCATCGTCGCACCAGAGCGGAACAGGATGTCGAGTCGGCTCGGAGGCACCTGCGGCAGCTCGTCGTACATGCGGCGAAGCGCATCTCGCGTGAATAGCGTGCCGCACGCCCCGCAGGAGCACGAGAGTAGCTCCAGCCGACCGCCGCACCCGATATGCAGGCGCGGCTCCTCGTCGGTCGCGTCGCCGTAGGTGAGCCGTGAACCGCATGTCTCGCAGAGCAGCGGATCGGTGCGTACATGCTGGAGGCCACCGCCGCACCCTCCAGCGTGGAAGGGCATGCACAGGACACAACCGCCGCAGAACCGATGGATGTCCTGGGGCATCTCGCTGAGGAACCAGACCGCGAGGGTCGCGACGAGGCCGAGGACGACGCTGCCCACGGCGATCAGGACGCGCCCGCCGTCCGCTGACGGCCCGGTGAGGACCCAGCCGCCTGCCACGGCGAGGAGCCAGATCGCGAGGGCTGCCAGCCCGACGACCCGCGTGGTCGGCCCCGGCAGCCATTGCGCCCGGGCGGCGTCGCCACGAACGTGACCTCCCCATGCCGAGATGTGTGCGGCCCATGCGAACGTCAGCAAGCCGCACACGAGCGCGGCCACTAGCGCCGGGAGCCAATGCAGCAGCACGTCCACGATGCGCCTCCCGCTCGCGATCACGAGCATCACGAGGATGACGGCGTCGACCCCCGCGGTGACTGTCCACGATCAAGGAAACGCGGCAGCACAAGGATGTAGCCGGCCAGGAGAAGGCCGGGGATCGCGAACAGGAGGATCGTCGCGCCGTCGGACCAAAGGTTTCCGGACGGTCCGTGCTGTGCCATGGCGATCATCCCGACCGGGATCTGGAGCAGCAGGATCGCGACGCAGGCGATTGCTGCCCTCCTGCGCTGGATCCAGCCGAGGGCCAGGCCGGCAGGCAGCACGATCAGACCGAGCCACATCACATCGAGCACCGGGCCCGGTGTCGCCCTAGCCCCGCCCAGCCCGTAGTAGGCGACGACGGTATTGAAGAGCATCGTGATCCCGCCAACCATCAGCACGATGAGGGCGACGACGAACGCGATCGGCCGAGGGCGAGCCGGAGCCGCGCCGTGAGGACCAGGATGACCATCCACGAGCACGCAGCGATGCCCGGCCGGATCTACCGCGTCACATTGCGCTACCTGTCCCCATCCGTTCATGGTCCGGCAACTCCGCGCGCGTCAGCGTGGCATGCATGCGAGAGCCTCGCGCCAGGCAGACGCGATGCCCCCGCCTCTGTGACACGAGACGATGCGGCCAGGCGAATCGGAGGACCAGAGGCGAACGGCCCGAGTCACCACTGGCCCGCCGGACGGTCATCGGCTCGGCTGGGATTCCGAGATGGCGCCATCGCGCTAGCCACGGCTACCGCAGTCGCTAGGAACAGGTCTCCCGGTACGGCCCGAAGTCGGCTAGATAGCTGCTCCACTCGGTCTCGGTCAGGTTCCTGCCCGCCAGTCGGCACGCAGCGTCCGCGAGGTGATCGGGGTCGACATCCCACAGGACGACGCCATCACGCTGGTTGACGGCGATCGCCTTTCCGTCGGGTCGCAGGTATCCAGGTGAGGCCCAGGGCGAGAACGTCGGTATGACGTCGCCGATCCGGGTCCGGGTGGCAACGTCGTAGATCGAGACCGTCTGATCGTTGGCGCCGGCCAGGAGAACCGTGCCATCCTCGCTGAACTGCAGTGTGTTCACCTCGCCTCGAGCTCCAGGGAACGAGCCGATTGGCTCAAGGGTCTCCAGGTCGTATTCCGTGAGCTCCCCACCAAACGCACCGACCACCGTCCCGTCGATGCTGACAGCGGAATACACGGAACCGTCACGCGTCTCCGCCAGCCTCTCCCCGGTCCTGCCGTCGAATACCGCGATGACCGCCTCTCCAGCGTGCCAGGTCGAGACCACGACCCGGTCGCCATGGCGCGTCGCCGAAGCCGAGAAGGGGTCGCCAATGATCTCGAACGTCGGATCGACCCGCTGACGGGTGGCCGGATCGACCGTCCACACCTCTCCACCCTTGAACGTCAGGTACGACCACTCACCGCCCGCCGAGAGGAACAGGTTCTCGGGTTCGCGCGGTATCTCGAGGGCGTCGACTTCCTCGAGCGTGCTGGCGTCGAGAAACACATGGCGCTGCTCCTCGATGCCGAACCCGCCGAGCGCGTTCGGCCCTACCCAGCCCGCGCCCACAAGCCGCGTTGGGATCGCCCCCCGCACCCTGTCCGACTCCGGGTCCCAGACCGAGAAATTGGTGAAGTCGTCCCAGCTGGGCTGGGTCGGATCGCGCTTGGCGACAAGCATCGACTCGCCCGTGACGTCGAAGCCGTCGAACACTACGTGGCCCGATGCAACCAGTCGCTGCACCGGTCCCGAGCCGTCGAAGCGCCACGCCGCGATGGTGGGCGAGCCGTCGCCGAAGACGACCAGCTCGTCGCCGTCAGCCGATGCTTCCATCATCCCGACGCTCCCCTGCTGGGGATCGAGGACGACACCGGTCGGCGCTCCGGTGAGCAACGACCGTTCCTCGATGACACCGAAGAAGTTTCCGCAGTAGAGCGTGTCACGCCACCCGTTGACCGCGAACCATGGGCATGGATCGGGATGACGGCCATCCTGGAGATCGGCGGTCCACAGTGGGGTTCCGGTGCTGTCGAAGGCCACGATCCCTCGCCTCCCGGTTCCAACCACCAGCCCGTTGTCGGTGACCTCCAGGCGGGTGTTTGAGGAGAACGGCGGAGCGTCCCACGTCTCCTGCACCTCCCCAGTTCCCGCGGCGACCAGCCGGACCGGACCTGCCATCGAACCCAGGAAGATCATCTCATCCGGCCCGAAGGCCACCCCGGCCACATCCAACACGTCCTCCGCATCGTCGGGGCGGCTCACGCCCTCGACCACCCCTGTCAGGCCGGCATCAGAGGTCCGGTAGATGGCGAGATCACCGTCGAAGCCCCCGGTCACCGCGACGAGCGCTCCGTCAGCGCTGATGGCTACCTTGCCCAACCCGAATGGCGGCACCACTGCCATGACCTGACGCCCACTGTCGAGCTCGAAGACCTGGAGCAGCGCGCAGCCTTCATCGTTGGTGGCGCGAAGCGAGTCGAGACTCCAGCACTGATTCGACACATCCTGGGCGGCGTAGTGGGCCAGGTAGCGGCCATCGTCGCTGACGGCGAGCCCGGTGCCCCAGGAAGCTACGGTTTCGGCGCTGTTGAACGGCGCCGAGACCTCCCCCGTCGGTCGATCGATCAGCCGGAGACCGTCGCCGTTCAGTGCGACGACCGCCTTCGACGTGCCCGGGATGAGGACTCCGCGCAGGTGGTCGGCATCCGGAACGTACTGATATCCCTCGAAGCCGGGCGCGCCGGTGAATGTGCCCAGCAGGGCGGACCATGACCTGGCGTCGGCGTTGCGCCGGTACGCCTCGACGGCGAGCAGGGCGGCGAGGGACCGGTCGGTCGTCCGGAGGGACAGGGATCGATTGACGAGCGCCTCGAGCCGTGCGTCCTCGCGGCCGGCGATCGCCAGCGCGCCGGCGACCACGGCCGCGATCAGGAGCACTCCGGCTCCGCCCAGCATCAGGCGAAGGATCCGGTTCTGCCTCGACTGGACTCGGGCGCGCTCGGCGTCGGTGGCCACCTCGGACTCGCGCAGGGCCCACGATGCGTCGAGGAACGCGCGCTCGACGCTGGTGAGGTCCGGGTGGCCGCGATCCCGCCACTCGATGGCGGTCTCCAGGCGACCGCCTCGATACAGCTCACTGTCTGGACGGCCAGATGCGTCCCAGTCGTCAGCGCGGGCAACCAGGTGGCGCATGACGCGCTGGCCCTCGGCGTCATCCTCCAGCCACGCTTGGAGCCGCGGCCAGGCTCGCGCCAGTGCCTCGTGGGCGAGCTCGTACGAGTCCTCCTCCGCGGTCACCAGGCGCGATCGGACCAGGAGACTGACCACGTGATCACGGTCCGGGTCTCCGAGCACG
This sequence comes from uncultured Chloroflexia bacterium, assembly GCA_963715245.1. Lineage (GTDB taxonomy): Bacteria > Chloroflexota > Limnocylindria > Limnocylindrales > CSP1-4 > CAIXZV01. Next base: position 252,345 of record CAVQRM010000006.1, on the reverse strand, counting down.
CTCCGAGCCGGTACACGACACCGCACGGGAGGTCCGTCGAGGGACGGCGTCACCATCCTCAGGAGCAGCGATCGAAGCACCCCACGCTGCTCCGACTGGAGGCTGTCGTACAGGCGGTCAGCGGAGTGCGCAACGGCGCCGCGGATCCCGCCGCTGGCCCGGTAGCCCTCGACGGTCAGGACGTTCCCGTCCCGGCGCCGCCAGGTCTCGGCCAGGGCGTGAGAGAGCAGCGGCAGGGATCCGGGCTCACCTTCCGTGTCCCGTTCGAGGAGATCGACCAGGCCACGCTCGAGTCGGACACCGGCGAGCGCAGCCGGCTGCTCGATCGCCTCGCGCAGCGCCGAGCCGGACAGGGGGGCCACAAGGTGGAGCCCGCGCTCGGCGAGTCGGCTCAGATCGGCACCGATGGACAGTCCGCCCAGGTAGTCACTACGGATCACCACGATCACCGGGGTGTCGCCGCTGGCATAGCCCGCCAGGCGGTCGCAGAAGCCCGCCACGTCCTGCTCCGGGACGCCGAGTGCGAAGAGCTCCTCGAACTGGTCGACCACCAACGCCGGGGCGGAGGCGGTGGACGCGATGGCGCTGGCCATCGCTTCGTCCGGCTCTGTGCCCGGGACGAACACCGCGACCGGACGCCCCGCGCGTCCGAGCGCAGCGGCAAGGCCGGCCCGCGCCAGCGAGGACTTGCCCGACCCAGACGGGCCGGCGAGGACCAGGAGCGGAGTGGCCCGAAGACGTTCGAGGCAGTGCGCCACCTCCGTGGTGCGACCGAAGAAGGACGCCTCGTCGTCGACGTCGTACGAGGCCAATCCCAGATACGGGCATTCGGTGCTGAACGCCGCCGGTTCCGGGACCGCGGCGAGCGCCTCGTCCTGCCGGAGGATGGCGATCTGGAGCGCCTCCAGGTCCGGGCCGGGGTCGATGCCCAACTCGTCCCTGAGGATGGTCCGGGCCCTGGTCAACGAGTGGAGCGCGTCCGCCTGGCGCCCGCTGCGGTACTGGGCCAGGGCGAGCACATGCCATCGCTTCTCGCGAAGCGGCTCCTCGGCGACGAGGGCTCCCGCCTCCACGGACACCGCCCGATGGTCACCGGCCGCCAGGCGGGCTTCCATCCACTCCTCCTGGGCGGAAAGACGGAGCGCAAGCAGCCGATCGACTTCGATCCGTCCCGGGTCCCACCCGTCAAGGTCCGCGTACGGGGTCCCTCGCCACAGTGCAAGGGCCCTGGCATAGGACGCAGCCGCTCGATCCGGTTCGCCGGTCGCGGCAAAGCCGCGGCCTCGAGCGATCTGCTCCTCGAAGCGCCCTGCGTCCAGCTCCGACTCGTCGAGGCGAAGCAGGTATCCGCCCGAGGCCGTCTCGATGGTCGCGGGGCCGAGGACCCTTCTGAGGCGCGACACGCAGATCTGGATCTGTTTGGGCCAGGACGCGGGCGGCGCGTCACCCCAGATGGCGTCTGCCAGCTCGTCCGGGGACACGACGTGGTTGCGCCTGATCGCGAGCACGTCGAGGGCCATCCGATCCCTCGGCCCGAGCACCTGGCCATCGTCGACCAGAACAGGTCCAAGCACTGAGATTGCCACGTCGCGCGAGTATCAGAGCCCCTCCTCGCAGTGTCAACGACGCGAATACCCGCGGACGACCGCCCGGATACCGCCCGGATACCACCCGTCGCATAGTCGCAGCGAAGCCGGACGCCACCAGGGCCTCCCGCCTCGCCCAGAGGAACCCATCGGGAGGCACCAGATGCGACATACCGGCAGGAGCAGGGCAGCCGTGCTGGCGCTGCTCACGGTCATCGTGGCGGCCTGCGGATCCGCGACCGCCACCGGGGCACCGCCCGCCACCGGTGCACCACAGGCCAGCGATCCGGTCGCCGAGGCCGGGCTCCCCGCGCCGGACTTCGCCTGGGCGTTCGAGGGTGACGGCAAGGCGAGTGCCGGCGGGATGGACGTCGAGTTCCTCGGCGCCCACGAGTCGAGCGCCCATGCGGTCGCGTTCGACGGTTACACGGGTCACGGGATGGCTGCCCAGGGGTTGGTGGACACCACCAGGTCGTTCACGCTCTCGGCATGGGCCAACTACGCCAAGCTCAGCCCGCAATCGGCGGTGCTTGCTGTGCTCGGCGATGACAGCTATGCGGCTGCGCTTGCTGTCGGCGGCGACAGCGAGTGGTCCTTCGCCACCAAGACGACCGACACCACCGGCATCGAACATGCAGTCCAGGTTCAGACCGCTCCTGTTCGCGCCGGGAACCGCTGGACACATGTTGTCGGCGTCTACGACGGTGACACAGGCGTCATCCGTCTCTATATCGACGGTGAACGCGTCGGAGAAGCGGCCGCGGGTGCGCCCTTCAGTGCCAAGGGCCCGCTGACGATCGGGAGAGGACAGTACGACGGAGGGCCAGGCAACTTCTGGCCCGGTGCCATCGACTCCGTCGCCGTCTACCAGTCGGTGCTGACGGACCCACAGATTGCGTCGATCCACGACAGTACGCGACCCACCTCGCTACCACCGCCGATGCCCGCCCCCGACCCATCCACCTACGCCAACGGCCTCCTCAACGGAACCTGGGACTTCGTGCTCGACGAGGAAGGCGCAGAGGTGTTGCTCCAGGATTACGCCGCCTTTGTCGATTCCGCCGACAAGGTCACGGTTCGACTCGGCTTCGATGGCCACGAGTGGTGGGAAGGCGTCCTGTTCGACGGTGAGCTCATCCTTCATAACGGCGAGCCCGAAGGCTCCAACGGAACCTTCATCATCGACGGAGACAAACTGGTCACGACCGAGTCGGAGGGCGATGGTGTCTCTACCTGGACCCTCACGGACGACCGATTGACGCTCGAGCTCGTCGAGTTCTGTTCTGTCGAAGGCCCACAGCAGACGTGTGACATCGCGGATCCACTCGCGCCCGAATGGAAGTTGCCCATCACTATCTTCAATCACACGTTCACCAAGAGCGGCGACGACCCAGGCTACTGACGGGGAGCAAGGACCCTTCCGACTGGCCTCCGGTCACCGCGAGGAACTCGCCGCGGTGGTGTTCCGAATTGATCGCGTCCAGGCCGCGCGCGAGGCGGCGTCCGGCTGACGGTACGGCCGGGAAGCGCAGAGCCCCCGGAAGTCGTCAGGCAACCGGATTCAGCCGGCCCCGGCGGAGGCCCGCGACGCAGAAGGCAAGTCCCACGATCCCAAGAGCAACACCGGCCGCGAGTGCGCCGTACGACGGGAAGAGCGTCGCCACGACGCCGAACAGGAACACGAGTGTGGCGCCGGCAAGGGCTGCCGTCCCAAAACGGAACCTCGAGTTGCCGAAGATCAATCCGAGCGTGAGGCCGCTCGCCAGGAGAAGGAAGCCAAGTGTCACGAGGATCGGGTAGGCACCGCTGAAGGCGACCTGTGCGGCGATGAGCAGGTACCCAACACCCATCACGACAGCCGATGTGCGCATCGCCACCCCTCCCGACCCGGACGCCAGGCTCCGATTGTAGGCCCGCTCGTCGGGGCGGTCCGGTCGCCCAGCTGGAAGCCCTGCCCGGCTAGCGGCAGTACTAGTGCCGGTACAAACGGCGGTACAGCCTCCAAACGAAAGGCCTCCGGATCGATCCGGAGGCCTCTTTCGTGCTCAGGAGAGTGGTCGGGGCGGAGCGATTCGAACGCTCGACCTCCTGAACCCCATTCAGGTGCGCTACCAGGCTGCGCCACGCCCCGAGGCCGGTGAGTCTAGCATCCCCCGCCCTGCCGCCACCTGCGGACGGCAGGCGCCGGGGCGGGCTACTCCTCGCGCTTGAACGCTTCCTTGACCTTCGCGCGGTTGAGATACCAGAGCAGGAAGATCGGGAACACGAAGGTCGCGAACCCGTGGGCGATCGCGCCGGTCGTGACCAGCGTGATGACGCCGGCGGTGAGCCCGAGAACGGCGGTGACCAGCCCCACCGTGCGGGCCCATGGCCGCGTGAACCACGCACCCACCGCGACCCCGAGATAGAGGACGCCAACCGCGAACGTGATCGCACCCGCGATGAACGAGCCGCTACCGGTCGGGATGTCCCCGAAGATGATCACGCCCATCAGCACGATGCCGATGAAGCACAGCACCACGCCGCCCAGGAACGAGATGATCCCCAGTAGTGGAATCCCGAAGGGTCGCTCTTCGTCGTCCATCCTGTACTCCCTCAAGGTCGCCACCGGACGCGGGGTGGAACGGCTGGCTCGAGCAGAAGCGTACCGCGCCGCACGGGTCCCGGGATCGTCCAAATGGGATGGCGACGGCGACCCCAGGGGCGCCCGCCGCCGTCAGGAGCGACGCGTGCGACGCCCCTTCTTCGGACGCTTCTCGCGAACCTGCTCCCGGAACACGAGCCGGATCGGCGTGCCCGTGAACTCGTAGGCGTCGCGCAGCCGGTTCTCGAGATAGCGCCGGTAGGAGAAGTGCACGGACGCCGGATCGGTGGTGAAGAACACGAACGTGGGCGGGGCCACGGCCACCTGGGTCGCGTACCGGATCTTCGGGCGCTTCCCGTGGACGACGGCCGGCGGCGTCCGCTCGATCGCCGCGGCGACGAGGCGGTTGAGCTCGCCCGTCGAGATGCGGCGGCGCCGCTCGCCCCAGACGTCGACCGCCAGCTCGAGGACCTTCTGGACGCGCTGCCCGGTCTTGGCGCTGATCGAGACGATCGGCGCGTAGTCGATGAACGCGAGCTCGCGTCGGAGGGTGACGACCAGGTCCTCGAAGGTCTTGTGCGTCTTGTCCTCGACGATGTCCCACTTGTTGACCGCGATGATGAGGCCCTTCCCCTCCTCGATCACGTAGCCCGCGACGTGGGCGTCCTGCGCCGTGAGGCCGTCGTGGGCGTCGAGCACCAGCACCGCGACGTCCGCCCTTGAGATCGCCTTGAGCGCCCGCATCGTCGAGTACTTCTCGGCGGCCGGTCCCGACGCGACCCTGCCCCGCTTGCGGATGCCGGCGGTGTCGATCAGGACGACCTCGCTGCGACCCCACGGGATCGTCGTGTCGATCGCGTCACGCGTCGTGCCGGGGATGTCGGACACGATCATCCGGCTGTCGCCGAGGAGCGAGTTGAGCAGGCTGGACTTGCCGACGTTCGGGCGACCCACGAACGCGATCGCCGGAGGCTCGTCGTCATCGGCCGCCATCGCCGCATCCCAGCGGGCCGCGACGTCGTCGCTGCTCCCGGGCTCGAAGTCCTCGCCTTCGTCGTCGTCGGCGGCCTCGCCCTCGTCCGACTCGCCGACGACGAACGGCGCCGGCCGCGCCCGGGCCATCTCCTTCGCGAAGGCCTCCGCCTCCTCCTCGCGCGCCTTCCGGGCGACCTCCGCCTCGGACTCGGGCGGGAGGGCCCACACGACGGCATCGAGCAGGTCCGCGACGCCACGCCCGTGGCTCGCCGAGATTGCGAACGTCTCGTCCCAGCCGAACGCGTAGAACTCCGCGGCGGCGAGCTCCCGCTGCTGGTTGTCGGCCTTGTTGGCGGCAACGAGGACGGGCTTCGTCGTCCGGCGAAGCAGATCCGCAGCGTCGATGTCGGCCGGCGTGGGCCCGAGGGCGGCATCGACGAGGAACACGATCACGTCCGCCTCGTTGATCGCGAGCCGGGCCTGGAGCTGGACCTGCTCCTCGATCGGGTCGCCGGGCGCGACCTCGAGGCCGCCGGTGTCGACGACGACGAAGCGTCGTCCGTTCCACTCGGCATCGCCGTACAGCCGATCCCGGGTCGTGCGTGCCCGGTCCTCGACGATCGCGGCGCGCGAGTCGCCGACCACGCGGTTGAACAGCGTGCTCTTGCCGACGTTGGGTCGCCCGACGAAGGCGACGACCGGGAGCCCGGCCGAACGGGAGGGCACGGTCAGGCCGCGCCCGCGGATACCCTGGGCCCGGGGAGCGAGGTCGTCCTGCCGGCGGGCGTCGCGGCGGCATCAAGTGCCCCGCGGGCGAGCTCGGTCGCGCGAGCCTGCACCTCGGCGGTCCCGGCGATCCGGTAGATCCGCTCGGTGACGTCCCGCAGATCCTCGATCGGCGTGGACGTCCCGCCCGTCACCCCCACGACCGATGCCGCCTCGAAGGGGGCCGGATCGGCAAGGTCCCTCGCGTTCTCGATCTGGATTGCCGGCGTCCCGGCGATCTGGCACAGCCGGGTCAGCTCCTTCGTGTTCGCCGAGTGCCGGCCCCCGACCACGACCATCAGGTCCACCTGCCGGGCCGCCTCGAGCGTGTCCTCCTGCCGCCGGATCGTGACCGGGCAGACGGTGTTGACGATCTTGAGCTCGTGGGCGCGGCTGACCATGTACGCCGCGAGCTTCTCGAACTTCCAGGGCGGCTGCGTGGACTGCGTGATGAGCGCCATCCGCTTGCGGCGCGGGATGCGGTCCCAGTCCTCCTCCTCGTCCACGACGATCGCGTCGGGCGCGAAGCCGAGGAGGCCGACGACCTCGGGGTGCCTGGGCGTGCCGAGGAGCACGATCGTGTAGCCCTCATCGACGAGCTCCTGGAGCTGCCGCTGCTCCTGGATGACCCAGGTGCAGGTGCCGTCGATGACCTCGAGGCCGCGCGACTCGGCACGCTCGAAGACCTCGGGCTTGACCCCGTGCGCGCGGATGACGACCGCCGCACCGTGGTCGACGTCGTCAAGGCTGTCGACGCTGCGCACGCCGATCTGGCTGAGGTCGTTGATGACGCCCTCGTTGTGGACGACCTGCCCCAGGGTATGCGTCGCGCGGCCCGTCGCCGCGGACTCCTTCGCCTTGTCGATCGCCTCGCGAACGCCGTAGCAGAACCCCGTGCGCTTCGCGATCCTGACTTCCTGCACCGTGCCCATAGCCTGCCGATGTTCGCATACGTCAGGCGATCACGCGCCAGGGGCACCGCCCCGGACATGGACAAGGTCGCGGCCGGGCGCGGCCGGTTGCGGCCCTCAGTCGCCCGTAGACCGGCCGTCGCGCACGGCACCGGCGTAGACGCCGCGGTGCCGCGGATCGAGCTGCTCGGCGATGCGGCCCATGATCGCCGTCGTCATGAGGCCCTTGGCCGCGCGCCGGTTCGTGCCGTCCGGCACGACGTCGGACATGGTGAATGGCCGCCCGATCCGGACGGTGATCGTGCGCCGCGGATACGGCAGCGGGATCGGCTGGCCCTTCTTCCACACGGCGTCCGTGTTGTTGACGCCGATCGGCACGATGGTGGCGCCGGTCCGGATCGCGAGCATCGCGACGCCGTCCTTTGCCTCCCGCAGCGCGCCCGTGGGGCTGCGCGTCCCTTCCGGGAACACGAGCAGGACGTACCCCTTCTCGAGGATCCGGGTCGCGAGCCGGAAGGCCTCGACGTCCGCCGCGTCTCGATCGACCGGGTGGACGCCGCCGTACGCCGCGAGCAGCCCGATCACCGGCCAGTCGAAGAGCTCGCGCTTCCCGAGCCAGTGGATGCGGCGGCGGCGGAGCGCACCGGTGATCCACCCCCCGACCACGACGGGATCCGCGTTCGAGATGTGGTTCGCAGCGAGGATCACCGCGCCCGTCCGCGGGATGTGCTCGAGTCCCTCGACCTCGACACGGGCAAACGCCCGCGACCCGATCCGGGCGACGAGCCCGATCATCCGCACGAGCATGGACTGGTTGTTGTCGAGCCGCATCGCGCGCTCGAGGATCGCGCTGCGCCTCGCCGCCGTACGGGAAGGGGCCTCCAGCGAGGGCGTGGTCGAGACGGGAGCCGGCGCAGCTTCCACGGCCTGCGGCTCGGGCTCGGGCGTAGGCTCGGGTTGCGGCTCGGGCTCAGGCCGCGGCACGACCGCCGCAGCGGCAGCCGCTCGAGTGGCGGTCCGCGAGGCGCGCTTGCGCGCTCGGGTGGTCGGCGCGGTGGGCGTCGGTTCGGGTTCGGCCGAGCGGCTCCGGTTCGGGCTCGGCCGGCGGCTCAGGTTCGGGTGCGGGAGCCGGTTCGGGCTCGGCTTCGGCGACCTGCGCCGCGGCGGCCATCGCCGCGGCGGTCTTCGCGGCGCGCTTGCGGGCACGCACGGTCGGCGCCGACGGCGTGATCTCCGGTGCCACCGACGCCTCGAGGCCCTCGTCGGGTGCTGGTTCAACCGGGGCAGTGTCGGGCTGCGCCGCCGGCGCGGCCTTGGAGACGCGAGGGGCGCGGGCGCGCTGTCGCGCGGGTCGTGCCGGGGGATTGAGCATCACGACGGCGATCTCGGCCGCGACGACCTCGACCGTTTCCGCGAACGTGTTGCCGTCCGTGCGGACGTGGACGGCGTCGTCGGCGGCCCGCAGCGGGGCGACCGCGCGGGTGCTGTCCACCTCGTCACGGTTGCGGAGCTGCTCGCGGACCTCTTCGGCCTCGGCGCCCGCGGGATCCAGCCCACGCTCCTGGATCCGGCGCGTGGCGCGCTCCTCGACCGAGGCGTCGAGGAACAGCTTGAGGTCCGCATCCGGAAGCACCACCGTCCCGATGTCCCGTCCCGCGACGACGATGGCGCCCTCGACCGCGAGGTCTCGCTGCCGCTCGAGGAGGGCCTGGCGAACCTCGGGCACGCTGGCGATCGACGACACGGCCGCATCAACGACCGGCCCGCGCGCCTCGTCGGTCGCGTCCTCGCCGTCGAGCAGCACCCGCGTCAGCCTCCCGTCCCCGCCGTCACCCAATGACACGCGTCCGACAAGCGCGACCAGCGCGGCCGCATCGGCGGGGTCCACAGCCTCGCGGAGCGCGAGGGCCGTCAGCGCCCGGTAGAACAGGCCGGTGTCGACGAAGCGCATGCCGAGCTGGGCGGCAGCGGCCGCACCAACCGAGCTCTTGCCGCTCGACGCCGGCCCGTCGAGCGCGACGACGAGCCGTTTCGCGGTGCGGGCACGGGTACGGGTGGCCATGCCGAGAGGATAGCGGTCTACCCCCGTTTCGGTGCCAGCCTCCTGACTTCGGCAGCCGTGAGCGGCCGGACGTCGCCCGCCACGAGATCGTCGAGGCGGAGCGGACCGATGCGGACCCGCACGAGGCGGCGGACGGGTGCGCCCACGCCCGCGAACATCCGCCGCAGCTGGCGCTTCCAGCCCTGGTGGATCGTGACGCGGACCCAGGCGAGGCCCGGGTCCGGCGGCGGGTCGAGGAGGTCGTCGAAGCGCCGGTCCTCGGTGCGCGTCTGCCCGCGCAGGCCATACAGCGTCGCGACGCCTTCGGCGAGCTCCACGCCGCGCTCCAGGCCCTCGGCCTGCTCCCTCGTCAGCTGCCGCGCGAGCCCGACCGCGTACTCGCGCTCGACGCCGTACCGGGGATGCAGCACGTGCTCCGCCCAGTCGCCGTCGTTCGTGAGCAGGATCAGCCCCTCGGAATCCTGGTCCAGCCGGCCCACCGGGTACAGGCGCGCACTCCGGGCGAGCTCCTGGGGCACGAGGTCGAGCACCGTGGTTGCCGCGTGGCGGTCCCGAACCGTCGACGTCACGCCCGGCGGCTTGTGCAGGGCGAGATAGATCGGCCGGGCGTCCGATCGAGTGATCGGCTGGCCGTCGACCTCGATCACCTGCGTGTCGGGGTCGACGCGCTCGCCGATGACCGCGGGACGCCCGTCGACGCGCACGCGCCCGGTGCCGATCAGCTCGTCGGCTCCGCGCCGCGACGCGATCCCCGCTGCCGCGAGCACCTTGGAGATGCGCTCGGGCGCCACCGCTATGCCTCGCCGGCGGTCGCGTCGTCCGTCCCGGTCTCCGCGGCCCCGTCGACGAGGCGGGCGGCGATCTCGAGGTCGAGGACCGGGAGCTCATCCGTCGAGGTCAGTCCGAACCGCTCGAGGAACTCGAAGCCGGTCCCATACAGGATCGGGCGCCCGGGCGCCTCGGACCGGCCCTGCTCCACGACGAGCCGGCGATGCATGAGCGCGCGGACCGTGTAGTCGGAGTCGACGCCGCGGATCCGCTCGATCGCGGCCTTGGTCACCGGCTGCCGATAAGCGACGATCGCAAGGGTCTCGAGCGCGGCGGGCGAGAGGCGGACCGCGTCGGCGCCGACGTAGCGGGCGACCAGGGCGCCGGCCTCGGGTGCGGTCGCGAGCTCCACCCTGTCGCCGGCCAGGACGAGCCTGATCCCGCGATCCGCCAGAGCCACCTCGAGGTCGCCGAGGCGCGCATCGACGGTCGCCCGATCCACGCCGGCGAGGATCGCGATCTCCCGTCGGCTGAGCGGCTTCTCGGCCACGAACAGGAGCGCCTCGAGCTGGGTCTCGGTCAGCTCGCCGGCGGCCGGGGCGGCCTCGATCGCTCCGTCGCCGGGCAGCTCGTCCGACGCCTCGTCGAACGGCTCGGCCACGTCGGCCGCCTCGTCCACGGGCTCACCCTCCGGGCCGCTCACGCGAACGACTCCAGCGACTCGTCCAGGGGTGCCTCCTCGTCGATGGCGTCGGTGACGCCGGCGGCCGCCCGCTCCTCGGCGGTCGTGCGCCTGGCCATGATCGGTCCCCACGGCTCCGCCTGCTCGACGATGATCTCGCGCCGCTTCATCAGCTCCAGCATGGCGAGGAACGTGACCGCGACGACCACCCGGTCCGTCACGCCCCTGAGCAGCTCCTGGAGCACGACGACGTCCGCGCCCCGAAGCGCCCGGCGGATGAGCTGGGCCCGGTCCGTGAGGAGCAGCGTGCGGCGGATCGTCTCGGGCGGCGGCGGGGGTGGCGGGACCACCTTCGCGAGGCCGTCGAGCGCAGCCACGAGGACCTGCGGCGAGAGCGGCTCTGCGGCGGGCGGACGGGCACCGGCGAGCCCGGCGACACGCGCCGCCGACGGCTCGCGATGGAACATGCCGACCCGGGCCTGGGCGTCCGCGAGCAGCTGCGTCCCCATGTCGCGGAACGCGCGGTACAGGATGAGACGCGCCCGGAGCTCGGCCTCCGGGTCCGGTCCCTCGTCGGCCAGCGGCACGGGGCCCTCGGCCGCACGCCGCGGAAGGATCGCCCGGGACTTGATGAGGATCAGCTGGCTCGCGACGGCGACGAACGCCGACACGTTGCCCATGCGGTCGTCGTCGAGCGATGCGAGTGCATCGAGGTAGGCGTCCGTGAGCGCGCCGAGCGGCACCGTGAGGACGTCGAGCTGGCGCGCCTCGATGAGCGCGAGGAGGAGCGCCAGCGGACCGTCGAACGCCGGCAGGGTGACCCTCGTCTGGGCCTCGGGGCGACGGCCCTCGCCGAACGCGATCGCGGGGCCGCCGGCGGGCTGGGCGATCGACATCAGGAGGCCTCGTCCGCGGCGTGGAACAGCGCGCCGTACCGAGGGTCGCGCGGCGCGGCCTGGTACCGGACGAGGTCCGCGGCGTAGTCCGGCAGCCCGGCCGCTGCGACCAGTGCCGCCGACGCCTCGGCATGGTCTCGCAACCGACTGAGCGCGCCCGACCAGCCGGGCACCACGGACGCGATCCGGAGAACCCACGGTCCGAACGCCTCCCCGAGCGACCAGGCGACGCGCGGGCCGACGCCGGTGTCACCCTTCGCGCAGTCGTGGAGCAGGCCCGCCACGAGCACGTTCCGATCGGTCACGCCGGCGCGCCGGAGCACGCCAGTGACGTCCAGCCCGTGCCGCCGGTCAGCCACGTGCATCGCATCAAACAGCTCCAGCTCCGCGGGGCGCAGCCATGCCGCCAGCGCCGCTCGCTCCCGGGGGCTCACGCGAGCGGCCAGGTGCGTCCGGAACTGGCGGGCCTTACGCGCCCACCAGGACGTCAGTGACACCGAAGATCACTTCGCCGAGGTACCGGCCGCCGAGGACGAACACGCCGATCAGGATGAGGAACCCGTACTGCCCGAGGATCGGGCGGACCTTCCAGGCCTGCTCGGGCGTCAGGAACCGGTACAGGATCGCGGACCCGTCGAGCGGCGGGATCGGGATGAGGTTGAAGATCGCGAGCAGGACGTTGAACGCGACGAAGTAGTAGAGGCCGGCTGCGACCTCGAACGGGATGTCCAGCTCGAGGGCGATCACGATCCGCACCACGAACGCCCCGATCAGGGCCATCACCAGGTTCGACCCGGGGCCCGCGAGCGCGACGATCAGGTCGCCGTTCCGCCGGTCGCGGAAGTTCGCCGGGTTGACCGGCGTCGGTTTCGCCCAGCCGAACAGGATCGGGCTGAACATCAGCGACACGGCCGTCAGGGTGCCCCCGATCGGGTCGAAGTGGACGATCGGGTTGAGCGTGAGGCGGCCGAACAGCTTCGCCGTCGCGTCGCCCTGCATGTAGGCGGCCCAGGCATGGGCGAACTCGTGGACCGGGAAGGCCACGAGGAGGAAGATCGCGACCAGGACGATCGCGAGAACGGGTTGTTCGAGGAGCACGGGGACCTCGGTGGGGGTCGGGGGACGTTCGCCGTATCCTACCGGGCCCGCCGGATCGAAGAGCCCTCACGGTGGCGTCGCGAGGATGTCGGGCCCGCCCCGCACTGCTCCTGCACGCCCAGCGTGCCACACAGCGCCCGAACCGGTATCTCGCTCTCCCGGCGAGCCGCCCATCCCTCCGCGGCGGCGACAACCGCTCTCTTGCACGCCCGACGTTCAGGCTCGGAAAGGGGCGCTCGCCGAGACACCGGCGACCGAAACCTCGCACGGCGAGCGTTCAGCGGCGATCGGCGCCGCGGGCGAACCGCCGCGGACGACCCCCGCCGGCCGGCTCGTCGGGCGGGCTTCCTAGAGGCGGTCGAGGAGCTCCCGCTTCTTCGCGTCGAACTCCTCGGGCGTGATCAGCCCCTGGTCGCGCAGCTCGCCGAGGCTGTTGAGCGCATCGGCGACGTCGTCGGTGCGGTCCGAGACGTCGTCGACCGGTGCGGGTGCGACCGGGGCGGCCGGAGCCGGTGCGACCGGAGCTGGAGCTGCCGCTGCCACGCTCGCGGCGGCCGGTGCCGCACCCGCGGCCGGGGTGGACGGTGCGCCGGTCGGCGTTGAGGAGCCGGGCACGGGCTCGCTCCGCAGCGGCGGCGTGGTGGGTCGCGCGATGTCGAGCTCGAGCTCGTGCTTGGCCTCGATCATCGCCTTCTTGAAGGCCTTCGCGTCCCGGAGCATCCGCAGGCGATCGATGCCCTCCTCGGAGGCCGTCAGGACGTCGAGGTCCCCGAAGCCGAACATCCGCCCGAACACGGACTCGGTGAGCGTGGCGTCGTTGATCTTCTCGAGCGATGAGTCGGTCGTCTTCTTGTTGATCACCCCCTCGGCGTGGATGAGTCGCCGATTGGTGACCAGGTACTCCTCGTTCCGGTAGCGGAGGATGCTCCAGAGGAACGAGGCGACGCCGAACACGAACAGGAGGAGCGTCAGGATCCCGAGGATCTGCCAGATGACGCCCGAGACGTTGAACCACACGCTGACGACCATGAGGACGGCTGCGCCGATCAGCGCGAACACCGCGTAGCGCGCGTTCGCGACGAACACGAACCAGTGCTGGTGCGCGCGGCGAACGATGCGTTCGCCCGAGGCCAGCGTGGACTCCGCGTAGTTCGCCATGGATCGTCCGACCTCTCCCTATGCCCGCGGGTGTGCCCGCGCGTACACCTCGCGGATCCGTTCCCCCGTGAGATGCGTGTACAGCTGCGTCGTGGAGATACTCGCATGTCCGAGGAGCTCCTGGACGACCCGGAGGTCCGCGCCGCCCTCGAGCAGGTGCGTCGCAAACGAGTGGCGCAGGGTGTGGGGCGAGATCCGGTCCCCCAGGCCCGCGGCCTCGCCGGCGGCCTTCACCACGTGCCATGCCTGCTGCCGCCCGAGACGCCGACCGCGCTGGGTGACGAACAGCGGGCTCCCGGGGCCGTCGGCCTCACCCGCAGACGCGAGCCACGCCCCACGGGGCCAGGCGACGTACCGGCCGAGCCACTCCACGGCGACGTCCCCCATCGGCACGACGCGCTCCCGGTCACCCTTGCCGATGACGCGCACAAAGCCGGCGTCCATCGCCACGTGCTCCAGGTCCAGCCCCAGCGCCTCCGACACGCGAAGCCCGGCGGCATACAGCAGCTCCACGAGCGCGCGGTCACGCAGCCGCAGGCCGTCGGTGTCGGTAGGTTGGCGCCCCGCGGACGGTCCCTCGCCCGCCGCCTCGAGCAGCCGGACGGTCTCGTCCACCGTGAGCGTCTCGGGCAGGAGCCGGGGCTGGCGCGGCAGGTCGAGGTGGGCGGCGACGTCGGTCGCGATGAGCCCATCCCCGTAGGCGAAGCGGTAGAAGCCACGGATCGCTGCCGTCCGGCGCCGCAGGCTGGTCGGCGCGAGCCCAGGATCGTTTGGCCGACCCCGCCGCGCCCGCGCCGCAAGGTAGCGCTGCGCGACCTCCGGACCGGCGGCCCAGCCGCTGACAGCACCGCGACTCATCGCGAAGTCGCCGAGGTCGGAGCGGTAGGCGCGGAGCGTCGCGTCGGCGACCCCGCGCTCCACGCGGAGGTATGCGAGGTACTCCTCGATCGCCCCGTCGAGGTCTCGTCCGGCGCTCACGCGACCGCGTCGCTGAGCCGCGTGCCGGTCCAGCCCTCGGCACGGTCGAGCAGCTCGCGTGCCGAATGCAGGGAGGCATCGCCGCCGTCGGCGCCGCCGATCATCTGGGCCAGCTCACGCTCTCGCTCCGGACGGTCCAGGCGCGTGACCTCGGTCACGGTCCTGCCCTCCCGCTCGCGCTTGGCGATCCGGTAGTGGGCGTCCGCGTACGCGGCGATCTGCGGCAGGTGCGTCACGCACAGCACCTGGTGCTCACGAGCGAGCGTCCACAGGCTCCGTCCCACCGGATCCGCGCTTCGCCCGCCGATCCCGGTGTCGATCTCGTCGAACACGAGCGTCGGCGTCTCGTCCACCGCGGCGAGCACCTGCTTGACCGCGAGCGCGACACGCGACAGCTCCCCGCCGGACGCGATGCGGGCGAGCGGACGCGCGGGCTCGCCCGCGTTGGGGCGGAACTGGAACACGACGGTGTCGATGCCGCTCGCATCGAAGGCGACGGCATCGCCGTCCACCTCGACCGCGGGATCGTCCCGTGCGGCCGGCCGCCGCCCGAGCGCGACCTCGAACGACTCGGCCGGGAAGCCCAGCTCCACGAGCACGGCCGACACGCCCGCGCCGAGCGCCCGGGCCGTGCCGGCGCGGAGCAGGGACAGGGACGCCGCGGCGTCGGCCACCTCGAGCAGCAGCCGTCCGTCCTCGTCGGCGCGCCGGATCCGCTCCCCCTCCATGCCGCGCAGGCGCTCAGCCTCGGCAGCCGATCGCTCCCCGTGCTCGATGACCGAGCGCTCGTCGTCGCCGTACCGGCGCAGCAGCCGGTGGATCTCGCCCAGCCGGTCCTCGAGCGCCTGGAGCGACGCGGGGTCGTGGTCGACGGTCTCGGCGAGGACCCGGACCTCCGCGGCGACATCCTCGAGCTCGGCCTCAAGACCCGCGAGCCGCGTCGCGAGCGCCTCCCAGCGCCCGTCGAGACGCGTGATCGCCCGCAGCTCGCGCCCTGCCCGCGCAACCTGCTCCCGGGCACCGCTCCCCTCCCCGAGCAGCGTCTCGCGGACCTCGACGGCACCCGACGCGATCGTCTCGGCGTGCTGCGCGGCCGCCAGCTGTGCCGTGATCTCGGCTGCCTCGCCGGGACGGAGGCCCCCCGCGGCGATCTCAACCGCCTCGTGCTCGAGCAGCTCCTGGCGACGCAGGAGCTCCCGGGGATCCATCGAGAGCGCCGCGAGCGCGGACCGGTTCGTGCGCCACCGCTCGACCGCCTCGGACACGCCAGCCCGGGGACCGCCGTGCCCTCCGTACGCGTCGAGAAGATCGCGCTGCCAGTCCTCGTCGAGGAGCCGCTGCTGATCGTGCTGGCCATGGATCTCGACCAGGGGGCCGGTCACGAGCCCGAGCCGGCCCGCGGTGACGGTCTCGTCGTCCAGGCGCGCGGTGGACCGACCCGTCGCCGCCACCTCGCGGACGGCGATCAGCGGTTCCGGGAGGCGGTCGAACAGGGCCTCCACCCGCGCGGTGTCGGCGCCGTGGCGGACAAGCGTCGAGTCCGCGCGGGCGCCCAGCGCCAGGCCCAACGCGTCGATCAGGAGGCTCTTGCCCGCACCCGTCTCGCCGGTGAGGACGTTGAGGCCCGGGCCCAGGGCCAGCCGCAGCCGGTCGATGAGGGCGAGATCGGTGACCGCGAGCTCAACGAGGCGGCCGGTCCGGTCGGAGGGAGACGTCGTCATCGTCACCTCGGGCACGTCACGACGGCAGGAGCTCCACCTTCGTCCGCAGCAGGTCCCAGAACGGGAGCGCCCCGGCCGGCTCCACGAACCGCATCGGGCGCTCCAGGGCGCGGACCTCCACGACGTCCCCGACCTCGATCCGGTGATCCTCGCGGCCGTCGATCGAGACGAGCGCCTCGTGCGCGTCGAGGACGCGGGCCCGCACGACCTGGCTGGGCGAGACGACGACCGAGCGGATGGCCGAGAGGTAGCCCGCGATCGGCGTCACGACGAGGTTGCGGCTCTGGGGGTCGAGGATCGGGCCCCCGGCCGAGAACGAGTAGCCGGTCGAGCCGGTCGGGCTCGCGACCACGAGGCCGTCCGCGATGAACGTGGCGAGGTGCGACTCGTCGATCGACACCGCAAGCCGGACGACCCGGGCCAGCGATCCGCGCGCGACGACGATGTCGTTGAGGGCCGTGAACGTCCCTGACGAGGTCCGGCCGGCATGGAGGATCTGGCCGGTGAGCCCCATCCGCTCACGCACGGTGAAGTTGCCGGCCTTGAGCTTCTCGAGCACGTTCTCGAGCTCGTGCGCCTCCGCCTTGGACAGGAAGCCGACCTTGCCGAGGTTGATCCCGAGGATCGGCACGTCGACCTCGGCGATGGACTGGGCCGCGCGCAGGAACGTCCCGTCCCCGCCGAGCACGACCAGCACATCGGTTCGGCGGAGCTCGTCGAGCAGCTCGGCCGTCTCGCCCGCGGGTGACGCCCAATGCTCGATGCCGCGCATCCGGCACCAGCCTGCGGCCCGCTCCCGGAGCTCGAGCGCATCCTCGATCGTGGGGTTGTACGCGAACCCGATCCGCCTGACCGTCACGCGGCGCCCTCCCACGCGGCCGTGACCGCCTCCTCGATGCGCTCGTCGATCTCCGCACAGGACGGCCCGGCCTGCAGGTGGATCATGAACTCCCGGTTGCCCTCCGGGCCGAGGATCGGCGATGCGATCACCGCCCGCGTGCCGAGGCCGGCCCGCGCCGCCGTCGCGACGGTCTCACGGAGGACGCGCCGGTGGATGTCCGGATCCCGCACGACGCCGCCCTTCGCGTCCGCCTTGCCGGCCTCGAACTGCGGCTTGACGAGCGCGAGGATGGGACCTGCACCGTTCCGCAGGACGCTCCGGATTGGGCCCAGGACGAGCCCGAGCGAGATGAACGACACGTCGACGACCGCCACGTCGACCGGCTCCGGCAATGTGTCCGCGGCAAGCGTGCGCGCATTGACGCGCTCCATCGAGACCACGCGCCCGTCGTGCCGAAGGCGTTCCGCCAGCTGGCCGTAGCCGACATCGACCGCGTACACGCGTACCGCACCCCGGGCCAGCAGCACCTCGGTGAAGCCGCCGGTCGAGGCGCCGACGTCGATCGCGACCGTGCCGTCCGGGTCCACACCGAAGGCGTCGAGCGCCGCGAGCAGCTTGTGCGCGCCGCGGCTCACCCATTGCCGCCCGGCCGCGACCTCGACCGCCGCGTCCCGGGCGACGAGGTCACCGGCCTTGAGGTCCCGACGCGCGCCGTCCCCCACGCCGACACGGACCTGGCCGGCAAGCACGAGGGCCTGGGCCCGGGCGCGCGACGCAACGAGGCCGCGCTCCACGAGGAGCTGGTCCAGCCGGATGCGCCGGGCGGTCGTCGTCGCCATGCGCCTATCGTGGCACAGCCGACTGCACCCGGACGTATCCCCGCGCCGGATCGACGGAGGGCACGGCCGCCCGGACGAGGGCCTAGCCCTGGCCCACGACTCCGGCGGTGATCCCGAGCTGCGCGATCGACTCCGTGACCTGCTCTGTGAGGCCCGGGACATCGAGACGGATGAGACGCCGAAGGTCGGTCACCGCGCCGTGGTCCACGAACCGGTCACCCGGGATCCCGATGATCCGGACCGGGATCGACCGGTACGCAGGATCGGTCATCCGGGCATCCTCGAACGCCTCGAGGACCGCGGACCCGAACCCACCGGTGACGACGCTCTCCTCGAAGGTCACCACGAGCTGCTTGCCCCGGGCCTGGTCGAGGATGAGCTGCCGGTCGAGCGGCTTGGCGTAGCGGGCGTTGATGACCCCCACGGACCAGCCCCGCGCCTCCATCGCGTCGGCGACGTCGAGCGCCCGGTAGGTGATCGGCCCGAAGGTGACGAACAGGAGGTCCCGCCCGTCGCGCAGCACCTCGCCCCGGCCGATCGGGAGCGCCTCGGGCTCCCGCTCGGGGACGCCGAAGCCCGCGTCGCGCGGATAGTGCAGGGCGAACGGGTGGTCCTGCGCGAACGCGGCCCGGAGCAGCGAGCGGAGCTCCTGCTCGTCCTTGGGGCTGGCGACCACGAGGTTCGGCAGCATCCGCTGCGCCGGGACCGTGAACATGCCCTGGTGGCTCGTCCCGTCCTCGCCCACGAGGCCGGCACGGTCCACGGCGAGCAGCACCGGGGCATCGTTCTGGCAGACGTCGTGCACGGTCTGGTCGAACGCCCGCTGGAGGAACGTCGAGTACAGCGCGACGACCGGGCGCATGCCGCCGAGCGCCAGGCCGGTGGCGAGGGTCACGGCATGCTGCTCGGCGATCCCGACGTCGATGAACCGGTCCGGGTACGCGGCCTGGAACTTCGACAGCCCGGTGCCCGTCGGCATGCCCGCGGTGATGCCCACGATCCGGCGGTCCTCGCCGCCGAGGGCGAGCAGCTCCTGGGCGAAGAACGCCGTGTAGTTCGGCGTCCTCCTGGGGTCCGAGACCTGGACCGCGCTGGGCTCCGCCTGGCCCTCGGCGTTGTGCGCCGGGGTCCTGCGGTCCGCGAGCACGGAGGCGGAGGGCGGGGCACCATCCTCGGCATCGCGCGACGCCGTGACCTGTGAGCCGTCTGCTGCGCCCGAGGCCATCGCGTCGCCGTTGAGGGGATGCCCGGCAATCCGGTCGTGCGTGTCGGCGCCGGGGGCGACGGTCATCGGCGGCAGCGCCGCGCCGTGGAAGGAGATCTGGTCGG
This sequence comes from uncultured Chloroflexia bacterium, assembly GCA_963715245.1. Classification (GTDB taxonomy): domain Bacteria; phylum Chloroflexota; class Limnocylindria; order Limnocylindrales; family CSP1-4; genus CAIXZV01. The sequence goes on along the minus strand of CAVQRM010000006.1, from coordinate 233,152 downwards.
CCTCGGCCGGCTTGTAGCCCTTCCCCTTCTGCGTCCGCACGTGAACGATCACCGGGCCGTTGAGCGCAAGCGCCCGGCGGAACGTCTCCTCGAGCAGCCGCAGGTCATGGCCCGGCATGACGCCGACATAGGTGATCCCGAGATCCTCGAACAGCTGGCCCGGCTGCGCGAACGAGACGACCGACTGGCGGAACCGCTTGGACAGCTCGAGGATCGGCGGCCCGACGACCGGGATCTGCTCGGTCACCCGGTCGTAGGCGCTCTTGCTCTGCTGCCACGCGACCGAGAGCTTGATCTCCGAGAGGTACTTGGACAGGGCGCCGACCGACGGGCTGATCGACATCTCGTTGTCGTTGAGGACGATCAGCAACTGGCTCTGGCGGTGGCCGATGTCGTTGAGTGCCTCGAGGCTGAGGCCGGACAGGAGCGCCGCGTCGCCGACGACGACCGCGACCCGCTCGAGCGAGTGGCGGATGTCGCGCGCCGTCGCGAGTCCCTCGGCGATCGAGAGGCCGGTGCCCGCGTGCCCGCCGTCCATGACGTCGTGCGGCGATTCGGAGCGTCGGGGGAACCCGCCGACGCCGTCGATCTGGCGCAGCGTGTGGAAGCGCTCGAGGCGCCCGGTGAGCAGCTTGTGCGCATACGCCTGGTGTCCGGTGTCCCACACGATCCGGTCACGGGGTGACTCGAGGAGCCGGTGCAGGGCGAGCGTGATCTCGACGACACCGAGCGACGACCCGAGATGGCCGCCGGTGGCCGCCACCGTCCGGATGATCGTCTCGCGAATCTCCGAGGCGAGCAGCTCCAGCTCGGGCTCGGTGAGGCCCCGGAGGTCGGCGGGCCCATGGAGGCTGTCGAGGATGGGCACGGACTCGGCTCCTGGCGGATGGTGGCTGACCCGGCTGGGACGGACGGGTGCAGCGAGATGATGCGTGCTGCAGGTGGTCGCCGGAACGCGCCCACGGGTGGGCGTGCGACGGGCCCGGCCTCGCGGCCGTTATTTGATAGCCGATGGTAGCAGGATCGCCGCGGAGGGTCGATCCCGCGGGTCACGCCTCCTCGGCGTCCTCGGGAACGACGTCCACGGCCGCCAGGGCGCCGCCCGGCCGCGCGAGGAGCTGCTGGACACGGAGCTCCGCCTCACCCAGCAGGCGCTCGCACCGACGCTGCAGGGCGACCGCCCGCTCGTAGAGGGCAATCGTCGCCTCGAGCGACTGACCGCCGGTCTCGAGCGCCGTCACGACGCGCTGGAGCTCCGCGAACGCCTCGTCGTAGGCGAGCGCCTCGACGTCTGCCGGCTCGGGCGCATCGGTCACGGCTCCTGGTCCTCCTGTGCGGGCTGCCGGCCGGGGTCGGGTGCCGGGTCGTCCGTGGCGCGGGCCGGCCCGTGGGCGTCTGCGGGCCGCGCGGGGCGTGGTGCCTGAAGGCTGTCGACGCGGCGTGCCACGATCATACCGACGAGCACCCCGACCACGACGATCAGGGCAACGATCACGAGGAACAGGAATGCCCAGCCCAGGTCGTCGGCGTTCACGAGGACGTGGGCTCCCGCTCGCCGTCGCTTGTCGCGCCGAGCGTGCCGGCGGCCAGCGAGAGGACCAGGCTCGAACCCGCCGGCGCATCCGCCGGACGGCGGACGATCGCACCGTCGTCGGTGCGGCGGACGATCGCGTAGCCCCGGTTCAGCGTCGCCTGCGGCCCCAGCGCCGCGAGCGCGGCACTCGCGGCGCCAAGCCCTGTCGCGGCCGCGCCGAGTCGGGCCACCACGACACGAGGCGCCCGCTCGCCCAGCGCCTCGAGGCGTCGCGCGTCGGCCTCGAGGCGCGCGGGCAGCACGGGCGCGAGGCGCGACGCGAGCCGCTCCCGTCCGCGATGCGCGTCGGCGATCCGGTCACGGACGACCCGTGCCGCCCGGTCCAGGAGGAGCCCCGCGCGCTCCCTTGAGGACGCGAGCTGCGCCATCGGCTCGAGCCGGGCGAGCGCCCGGTGCTCGGCGTCCATGTCCCGGCGGGCGGCAAGCATCCGGCGAGACGTGGAGACCTCGGCGCGCCGCCCCAGCGTCCGGACGGCCGCGACGACCTCGCCCCGGTCCGGGACGACCAGCTCCGCGGCCGCGGACGGCGTGGGCGCGCGGACATCAGCGGCGAAGTCGGCCAGCGTGACGTCCACCTCGTGGCCCACCCCGCACACGACGGGCACCGGGTGCGCGACGACCGCGCGAACGACGCGCTCGTCGTTGAACGACCACAGGTCTTCCAGCGAGCCGCCGCCCCGGGCGAGGATCGTCACCGCCGGGGCGTCGTCCCCCAGGTCCGTGCTCGCGAGGTCGTCGATCCAGCGTTCCAGGCGCCGGAAGGCGGACACGATGCTGGCGGGCGCTCCCTCACCCTGGACCTGGCACGCGACGAGCACCACCCGCGCCATGGGCCACCGGCGCGCGAGGACCGTGCAGATGTCGCGCCAGACCGCACCCGTGGGCGAGGTGATCACGGCGATGGTCCGGGGGCGGGACGGCAGCGGCCGCTTGCGCGAGGCGTCGAACAGGCCCTCGGCGGCGAGCGCCGCCTTGAGCTGCTCGAAGCGGACCGCGAGATTCCCCAGGCCCGAGGGCTGCAGCGACTCCACGTAGAGCTGGAGGGCGCCCTGCGGCTCGAACAGGTCCATCCTGCCGTGGGCGACGACCTGGAGGCCGGTCTGCGGCTGGAACGGCGAGCGCACGCGATCGTCCCGGAACCACACGCACTGGAGCTGCGCGCGGGCGTCCTTGAGGGTGAAGTACGCGTGGCCCGCCGCGGACACCGTCACGCGTCCGACCTCGCCCTCCACCCACAGGTCCCGCAGGCCGTCGTCGGCGCGGACCCGGTCCCGGATCGCGCGGCTGACCTCCGAGACGGTCTTCACCCGCAGGCCGAATCCGGCGGCTGGAGCAGGGCGGCGCGTCTCGTCGGGGTCGACCGGGAGCGTGTCCCAGGCCGGCAGCAGCCAGTCCGGCGGCTCCGGCGCATCGCGCCCGGTCATCGGTCCCGCCGGAGGGATTGCGTCGCACGTGTCACGGCTCCATCATCGCTGTTCCTGCTGTGCCCCGCACCCCGGGCGCCATCGAGCGGAGCCCGCCATGCCCGACGCGTACGTCCAGCTCGAGCGATCACTCGGCCCTGCGCTCGCGGTCAACCGCGCGGGTTCGACGGTCGATCACGTCCTCGTGACGCTCCCCTCGTTCAGCCTCAACGAGTCGATCCTGTCGCACTACGGCGACCGGGTCGTGGCCCTCGAGCACCGGTACCTCAACGCGCTCGTCATCTCGGCGCGTATCCCGTCGTGCGAGATCCTGTACGTGTCGACCCGCCGGCCCGACCCCGCGATCCTCGACTACTACCGCACCCTCATCCGCCCCGACATGCGCGAGGCGGCGCGGACGCACGTGATGGACGTCGATGACGGGACCAGCCGCAGCGTCGCCGCGAAGCTCCACGCGGATCCCGCGAAGCTCGAGGAGATCCGTCGCGTGATCGCCGGCCGTCCGGCCTTCATCGAGCCGTGGAACGTCACGGACCAGGAGACCGCGCTCGCCGTATCGCTTGGCATCCCGATCAACGGCACCCGGCCCGAGCTGCGCCATCTCGGCTTCAAGAGCGAAGGGCGCCGGATCATGCGGGAGGCCGGTGCGCCGGTGCCATTCGGGGTCGAGGACGTCCACGACATCGGCGAGGTCGCGCACGCGATCGGGCTGATCCAGGCGACCCGCCCGGCCGTGGAGGGGGTCGTCGTGAAGCTCGACGACAGCGGCGCGGGCGACGGCAACCAGGTCCTCGACCTGCGGCCGATGGCCACCTGCGACGACCCCGACGGCTGGCTCCGCGCCCGGCTGGACGGCCTCCCGGTCTGGTATCTCGACGACCTGCGAGCCGGCGGTGTCGTCGAGGAGCGGATCACCGGCGAGCGGTTCGCCAGCCCCAGCTGCCAGGCGGACATCCGGCCCGACGGCTCGGTGCAGATCCTCGCCACGCACGAGCAGGTGCTCGGCGGCGCAGACGGACAGGTGTACCTCGGCTGCCGGTTCCCCGCGGACCCCGCGTACGCCGCCACGCTCGCGCGTCACACGCAGGCGATCGGCGAACGGCTGGCCGCCGCCGGTGCCCTCGGCCGGATCGCGGTCGACTTCGTCGCGGCCGTGGGCGAGGACGGGCGGCGGCAGGTCCACGCCATCGAGATCAACCTCCGGAAGGGCGGGACGACGCACCCGTACGCGGTCATGCGCAACCTCATTCCCGGCCGCTACGACGTCGAGCGCGGCGCCTGGGTCGTCGCGCACGACGGTTCGACGCGCTGCTACGCCGCGACCGACAACCTCGTCGATCCGTCGTGGCAGGGGCTCACGCCGGCGGAGGTGATCGCGGCCGTCCGCGCGGCAGGCCTCGACTTCGAGCATGAGACGCACACCGGTGCCGTCCTGCACATGCTCACCGGGCTTGGGATCGACGGCCGGTTCGGCCTCACCGCGATCGGCACCACGCCGAACCACGCCACGGCCATCCAGGCCGGCGTCGAGGCGGCCGTGCACGACCTCGCGGCAGCACGCCGCGCGTGAGCGGCGGGCTCAGAGGCGGGTCTGGTACTCGCCCGTGCGGGTGTCGATCCGGAGCGTGTCGCCCTCGTTGACGAACAGCGGCACGGTGACCACGAGGCCGGTCTCGAGCGTCGCGTTCTTCCGGGCACCCTGGGCGGTGTCGCCGGCGAACCCGGGCTCGGCCTCGGTGACCAGGAGGTCCACGGTGACGGGGAGCTCGATGCCGAGCGTCTCGCCCTGGTACGAGGTCCGGTCGACGGTCATCCCCTCCTTGAGGAAGCCGATCGCGTCGTCGAGCGTCTCGGCCCGCAGGCTGAACTGCTCGTAGGACTCGGTCTCCATGAAGTGGAGGTCGTCGCCGTCGCGGTAGAGGTACTGCACCGGTCGGCGGTCGATCTGCGCGCGCGGCCAGCGCTCGCCCGCCTGGAACGACTTCTCGACGGTGCTGCCCTTCTTGACGTTGCGCAGCTTGATGCGGACCTGGGCCGAGCCGCGGCCCATCTTGATGTGGTGGTAGTCGAGGATCTGCCAGAGGTCGCCGTCAAGCTCGATGACGACGCCCTTCCGCAGCTCGCCGGTGCTGATCATGGGCTGGTGCTCCGGTGGCGCAGTGCTCGGCGGGGAGGCCTGCAGCCACCCTGCGCGGGTCGTAGGTTGTGCGCCGGGATGCTATCAGAGGCACCGCGGCGCACGGTCGCGTGCCTGGCCCGCGACAGCCAGGCTGACGGCCACGAGCAGCGGCAGCGCGCGCATCACGGCTCGGGCGTCTTCGCGTCGGGCGGCGGAGCCGTGGAGCCCGGGGCCGCGTCCCACCAGCCGTTCGCGCTGCGGTGCGGCACCCCGAGCGAGTCCGTGGCCACGACATCGACCGAGCCCTCGTCCCGGGAGCATCCGCGCCGCGCCCCGGCAGGTCACCTGGACGCTGAGGAGATGGAGGTCCACCGGCAGCGAGTTCACGTGCGCGTGTGCCAGCTCGATGCACAGCGAGTCCTCGACACCGAGGCATTCCGGGTCCGGCACCGGGTTCGGATCCCCCGTGTAGGACCACGGCTGCAGCTGCACCCGGCCGTCCGGATACACGAGGCGGGCTGTCCCCGCGCCGCCGGCCCGGTCGCACGGTCCCGGCTCGCACACGAGGTCCACGTTCGTGAGCTGACCCGGCACGTTGCCGCCGAGCTGCCGGACGATCAGGTCGCAGGCACCAAGCGGCAGGGGCCCACAGGTGACGTCGGCGATCAGAGGCGGTGTCGCATCCGGTGCGACGAGATCGGGTGCGAGGCCGCATCCGACGACGCCGGTGACGACCAGCGCGAGGGACGCCACGAGCCGTGCGGCGGGACGCATCCCGGCGATCATCCCACCAGGTGCAAGCCGACCGGCCCGGCCTCAGGTCAGCGCGATGACATCCCGGGGGAACTGCGTCAGGCGCCGGACGAGGCCGCGCGCAGCGTCGAGATGGACGAGGTCCTCGATCCGGACCCCCGTCTCCCCGTCGAGGTAGATCCCGGGCTCGACCGAGAACACCGTGGGGCTCGGCAGCGGCTCCTCGGTGGCGGACCGGCCGAGGTTCGGGCGCTCGTGGGTCGCGAGCCCGATGCCGTGACCAAGCCCGTGGCCGTACGCCGGCCATCGCCCGTCGGCGTCGATCACGCCACGGGCGACGGCGTCGATCTCGCGCCCGTGCGGGAGCGACGTCCCGGTGACCCGTAGCTCGAGCTCGTCGATCGCCGCCTGCTGGGCCCGACGGACGAGGTCGTACACCGCGAGGTCGCGCTCGGCGGGTTCGCCGACGAACAGCGTCCGCGTCATGTCGCTCCGGTAGCCCTCGACCTGCGCCCCGAAGTCGAACAGGAGCACGGCGCGGTCGAGGACCGGGCGGTCTCCGGGGGCGCCGTGGGGAAGCGCCGCCTCCGGACCCGAGAGGCAGGCGACGTCGAAGGCGAGCGCCTCCGCGCCGCCGGTCCGGATGAGCCACTCGAGGCGGAGCGCGAGGTCGTGCTCGGTGACGCCGGGGCGGATCTCGGGCAGGAGGCCCGCGAGCGCCCGATCCGCCACGGCGCTGGCCGCCTCGATCCGCTCGATCTCGTCGGGTGACTTGATGGCGCGCATGCCCTCGATCCAGCCGTCGACGGGCACCAGCTCCACGTGCGGCGCGGCGGCGGCGAGGCGGAGCCAGAGCGCGTGCGGAACGGCCGAGGCCTCGACGGCGACCCGCCGCGCCCCGACCTGCTCCAGCAGGTCCGCCCACCCGGCCGCAAGGTCGTAGGTCACATCCACGACGGTCGCGTCCGGGGCCTCGCGCCGGGCCTGGATCGTGTACCGGGAGTCCGCGAGGAGGAGCACATCGCCGCGGCCGACAAGGAACTGTCCGGAGTGGCCGGCGACCTTGTCCTCGCCCTCGCCGAGCGTGAAGCCGGTCAGCCAGCGCATGTGCTCGCGACGTGCGCCGAAGTACGCGTCGACCCCATCCGCCGACATGCGCTCCCGGAGCAGCGCCAGCCGCCCCGGCCTGGCCTCGCGATCCGCGTCGAGCCACCGGCGGCGAGTCGCGGCGTCGGGAGGCGGGGCGAAGTCGCCCGGAACCGGCAGGCGCACGCCGCCGACCACCCCCGTCACGTCAGCGGTAGCCGTACTTGACGAGCTTTCGCTCGTGCTCCGCGAGGGTCTTGCTGAAGTCGTGGGCGCCCCCGCCCTCCGGGATCGCCAGGAAGAACTTGTAGCCGCTCTTCGTATCCGGGTCGAGCGCCGCGTCGATCGAGGCGACCGTCGGGGTCGCGATCGGGCCGGGCGGCAGGCCCCGGTGCTTGTACGTGTTGTACAGGTCGAGCGCCTCGGGCAGCTCCTGGTCGCGCAGGCCGGGGCCGTCCGGGACGGTCCAGAAGACGTACTTCGTCCAGTCCTCGCTGTACTCGCCGAGCCGGTCGGTGTCCACCGCGTAGATCACCGTGGGATCGGCCTCGAGGAGCCCGGTCTTCACCTGCGGCTTGCGATCGATCCGGTTCTGGTAGACCCCGGCGATCGTCGGCCGCTCGTCGTCGAGGACGGCCTCGCGGTCCACGATCGACGCCAGCGTCAGGACCTCGTAGAAGCTCAGCTTGCGCGATTCCGCCACGGCCATCCGCTCCTCGCCGACGCGGCTGGCGAAGGTGTCGAGCATCTCGCGGACGAGGCTCTCCGCCGTGGACGGCCGCTCGGTGCCGACCCGGAGGGTGTACGTGGCCGGGTACAGGAAGCCCTCGAGGGTCCGGCCCTTGGGCCTGATGCTCTCGTCGAGGAGCCACGGGTAGTCGCCGAGGAGGGCATCCGTCGGCTCGGTCACGAGGTTGTAGAACTCCTCGGCCTCGAACGGTAGCCCGTCGATCGTGGCGAGCTTCGCCGTCATCTGCTCCAGCCGCAGGCCTTCCCGGAACGTCACGTCCATGGTCTGGGTGATGATCCGGTTGTTGACCAGGCCGTCCACGACCTCGCCCGGCGTCATGTTGCCGGCGAGCGCGAACCGGCCCGCGTTGAGCTGGGTGGCCAGGTCCTGCTCCCGGGCCTCGAACAGGAAGGCTCGCTCGCTGGTGATGAGCCCCTCCTCCGCGAGCCGCGGCGCGACGGTCGCGGGCGTGTCGCCCGCCTCCACGACGAAGATGACCTGTCCGGGGTCCGTGCCGGCCGGCGTCGACAGCTCCGGGGCGAGCGCCTCGCGGTAGAGGTCCTCCACGAAGCCGATGCGGAGCGCTCCCGGGTTGCCCTCCGCCCACGGGACGACGATCGATCGGACGAGCGGACGCGCCACCGTCGTCATGACGAGCATCACGCCGACGGCGAGGATGCCCAGGAATGCGACGAACCGAAGGATCCCCCCGATCCCGCCGCGCCGGTCGCCGTAGCGCTCGTACTTGCGCTGATCGCCGGGTCCGCGACCATAGCGCCCCGTCCGCTGGTATCCGTTTCGGTAGCGGCCGTCGTCACGCGGGCCGCGTCCACCCCTGATGCTCATCGGTCGTCCCGCAGGTCGGAGCCCGCGCCCCCCACGCCCGCCGCCGGGGCAGCTGCTCCGGCGTCGCGGCGCGCGTCGAGCTCGTCCTGGAGGATGACGCTTGCGGCCTCGCGGTCGATTCGCGCCCGGTAGGCGTTCCGCTGCGTCCGTGACGGCGGACCGCCCGATCGTCCTCGCGGCATCCGGCCCAGGCGGCGCTCCGCCTCGAAGGACGAGAGGCGCTCGTCACGGAGGACGACCGGGAGCCCGAGGCGCCCGCCGACCGCAGCAGCCCAGGTGCGCGCCCCGTCGGCCATCGGGCCCTCGGCGCCGGCCGCCTCCAGCGGCAGCCCGACGACGAGCTCCGTGGCCGTCTGCTCCCGGCACACACGCTCGAGCGTGGCCACGTCGTCGTCAACGGACGAGCCGCGCGTGACCGTCGCCAAGGGCCGGGCGATGCCGACCCCGGCATCGGCGATCGCGAGGCCGATCCGCTTCGAACCGAGGTCGATTCCGAGGATCCGGGTCACCGCGCACGACCCCGGGGCACGGGCCGCGCGCGAGAGGACGTCGGGCAGGGCGCGGGTCGATGCATCAGCCGGATGGTACCGGCTCGCTCGAAGAATCGTCCGTGGGGCCCGGATCCGATGGCGAGGGAGGCGCCGTCGGCGACGGTGACGGCGTCGCCTCAACAGCCGGATCGAGGGGCTCGGCGACGGTCAGGGTGACGCGCTGGTCGAGCGTCGGGACCGTGCTCACCCAGTCCGGCCAGAGCACGATCACGACCTCGCCGTACTCCTCGAGCACCGCCGTGGCCTCCTCCTCCGAGAGGCCGAGGACCATGGCCTCGAGCGTCGCCGCATCCACGGGGCGGACCTGCTTCGCGGACACCTCGACCGGGAACACGATGATCCCGTCCTCGACGGTCCCCTCCCCCACCTCGACGCTCGTCGAACCCTCGACGAGCTCGTAGCCATCCGAGACCGACGCCTGCAGCCGCGCTTCGGCGATCGCTGCCACGGGGCTGGCATCCGCGGCCTGCACCGTCCCGGTCGCGGATAGCTGGAGGGCGAACGACGCCGCCTCCTCCCCGACCAGCGTCAGGGGATCGACCGGAGCCGGTACTGGTGTCCCGAGCACCGCCGTCTCCGGGAAGACGGTCGTCCCGGCCGGGATCCGGTCCGGGTTGTCGAGCTCCAGCTCGAACTGGGCGCCGAGGCTCTCCTGGAGCTGCGCGAGGGCAGCCTCCACGTCCTCGGCCGCGACCTCCGGGAACTCCTCGCGGGTCCCTCCGGTCGTTGCGGCGGGGTTCGTCACCCGGATCACGTTGCGGTTGTAGCGCGCCGGGACCACCCGGATCGCGCCGGCGTCAACGTTTCCACCCGGCCCGGGCTGGGTGGCGGTGACGGCCACCTCGCTGGTCTGGCACTTGAGATCCAGCGAGGCGTTGATGATCGCCACCGGGAGGAACACGGATTCCTCCGTCTCGAACCCCCTGCCGCCGCTCGTGCGAACGACCGTCCCGCGCGGGATCGTGTACGAGGCAGTCGGATCGCAGTTCGTCCAGCGGACGCCGCCCTTGGCCGGCTCCTGCTCCACGCGCTTGCCCGTGGCCGGGAACTCCGACTGGACCGTCACCGGGATCTCGAGCGTCGTGGCCGGGATGACGCCGGCCGCTGCGTCGACCGCGGTTGCGTCCGGATCGGCAATCACGGTGAACGAGACGGGGCCGACCGGCTCGATGACGGGGGTGACGGTGATCGTCGCACTCGGCAGCAGCAGGAAGGCGGCCACCCCACCGACACCCACGATCAGCAGCGCGGCAAGGACGAGGGCCAGCACTCCCCTGCCGGGCCCGTTGCGCCGACCGGTGACGGCGCGCGGCTCGGGGCGCTCCGTCCCAACGATCCCGGGTGCCCCGTGGTCCCCCGAGAGAGGCTCCGTGATCGGACCCCGCGAGCCTGTGGTGATGCTGGTCGCGGCGGGCGTGGGATCGCCCGCGGGCGGAGGATCTCCCGCGGCGACCGCGGCCCCGGCAGCGATGGCGCCGGCTGCGGTGGCGGCCGCGATCGCTGCAGCGGCGTCGTCACCCGGGTCGCCACCCGGTTCGCCACCCGTGTCGCCACGGGCGAGCGCCGCCTCGTACTCGCCCACGGATGCGAACACGGGCAGACCGGCCGACGCGGCGAGGGCCCTGGCCGACGCGTCCGGGGCGACGATGTCGAGGCGCCTGCCGTTCGCCTGCGCCTCCCGGGCGAGGAGCCGGAAGTTGATGCGCGATGTCGCGACGCGCGAACCGAACGGGAGCACGATCCCCACGCGCGTGTCGCGGGCCTCGCGGATCCGCGACGCGGCAGAAGTGATCTCGTCCTCGGCGTCGAGGTAGACGATCGTGGCCATGCGGGACGGAGCCTAGACCTTCATCGCCCGGAGCACCCGGCGCAGCGCGGCGTCCAGGGGGTCCTCCGAGGTGTGGAGCTCGATCGCCTGGTAGGCAAGACCCAGCGGCGTGACGTCCTGCTGGTCCACGAGGAGCTCGGTTTCGTCCCCGATCGCCTCCACCTGGTCCGGGGCCATGATCGAGACCTCGGGCGGCCGCGAGAACGGCAGGTTCTTCCAGAACCGCTCTGCCGCCACGGCGTCGCGGATCTCGGGGAGCCTGGAGCCGCCGCCGCAGACCCAGATCCGCGACGGGAGCATCTCGCCGGCGGCCAGCTCCTCCATCACGAGCTCCACGCCGGCGGCCCACACCGCGACATCATCGGAGACGATCTGCGCGACCTGCGACCGCTCGGCGAAGTCCAGCCCGCGCGCGTAGTCCACCTTGAGTGACTCCGCCCTCGGGAACGGGAGGTCAAGGTGGTCGGCGATCGACTTCGTGAACGCGCGCCCGCCGAGGGCGAACATCCGGGTGCCCTCGATCCCGCCCTGCCGGACGAGCGCCACGTCGGTCGTCCCACCGCCCACGTCGATGAACAGGGCGCCCGCCTGGCGTACCTGCTCCGGCCCGAGCACGCGTGCGACGGCATACGGCTCCGCCACGATCTCGAGCAGCTCCAGGTCGAGTTGGCTGGCCACGCTCTGGAGCGCGCCGAGGTGCACGAGCGGCGCGAACGCGTTGAAGATGCCGATCTTCACGTGCCGACCCTGGAACCCGACGGGGTTGGTGAGGCCGTACCCGTCGATGGACGCGCCGACGATGGCACTGTGGACGAGCCGGACGTCGACGTGCGGCAGGCCCGTCTCCCACGTGATGGACCGCTCCGCCTCGCGGAGCGCCTCGCGCTGGACGGAGTCGATGAGCTTCACGAGCTCGGCGTCGTTGATCGGCTGCTCGGGCTTCTTCCGCTCCTGGGTCAGCGTCGTGGTGAAGCCCTTGACGAGCTCGCCGGCGATGCCGATGACGACCTGGGTCGGCCGGAACCCGGCCATCTCCTCCGCCTCCTGGAGCGCCACCGCGCAGTTGTCCACGACCGCGGCGATGTCCGCGACCGTCCCCGACTGCATGTGGCTGAGCCCCTGCCGCTTGCGCCCCACGCCGCGGACGGTGCCGTGGCCGGTCTCGTCGATATCGAACACGAGCGCCTTCGCGAACTCCGTGCCGACATCGAGCGCGGTGCATGCGGCGGGCGCAGGGATCTCGTCCCGGTTCCAGATCCGGCGGAGGAACGACATCTAGGTCGCCACGCTGTTCCGGGCAGCGGTGCAGATCACGCGGACGTGGCGCGGGCAGCGGCCGCGGCCCGCACGGCCGCGATCGCGTCCTCGAGCCCCTCTCGACGCGTGCCCTTCGCCTGCGCCATCTCCGGGCGGCCGCCTCCGCGGCCGTCGATGCTGGTCACGGCAGCCTGGACGAGCGAGCCCGCCGCGATGCCACGCGCGACGAGATCCTCGCTCACCGTGACGAACAGCTGCGGCTCGTCGGCGTCGAGGCCGACGGCGATCACCCCGCTGGCGAATGCCCCGCGCAGATCCTTGGCGAACCCCTTGAGGGCGTCCATCGAGTCGAAGTCGCCGGCATACCCGACGAATGCGATCCCGGGAGCGACCTCCTCCGCCTTGCCCGCCAGCTCGCCGACCTTCGGCCGACCGCCGCCTGCCCCGCCGGCCTTGAGCCGCTGCCTCGTGGAGCGGAGGTCTTCCTGGAGCGCTGCGATCCGCTCCTCGATCGCGTCGGGCGTCCGCGCGCCCACGGCGGCAGCCGCGCGCTCGAGCACCGCGAAGCGCTCCTCCATCAGCCGGTCGGCGGCCTCGCCGGTCACAGCCTCGATCCGGCGCATCCCGGAGCCGATGCTCCGCTCGCCGGTGATCACGAAGTTGCCGATCTGGCCGGACGCCCGGCAGTGGGTGCCGCCGCACAGCTCGTGGCTGAACCCGTCCACCCGGATCGTGCGCACCTTGTCGCCGTACTTCTCGTCGAAGAACGCGTCCGCCCCGGCGGCCTGGGCCTCCGCCATGGTCATCCACTCGATGCTGACGGGCCGGTCGTCGCGGACGGCGGCCCGGACCTGCCCCTCGATCGCACGCTTCTCGTCGTCGCTCAGTGCACGGTCGAACGGGAAGTCGAACCGGAGGTAGTCCGGCGTGACGAGCGAGCCGGCCTGGCGGGCGCGCTCGCCCACGACGTTGCGAAGCGCGCGGTGGAGCAGGTGCGTCCCGGTGTGGTTGCGCATGGTGCCGGCGCGGCGATGCGCGTCCACCTCCGCGCGGACCGTGTCGCCCACGCGGACCGCACCGTGGAGCACGCCGCGGTGGACGGTGAGGCCCGCCACCTGCGTGCCGGCGACGCGCTGGACGTCGTCGACGTCGAACAGCGCCGTCCCGTTCGCCGCGAACAGGCGCCCGGTGTCGGCGACCTGGCCCCCGCTCTCCGCGTAGAACGGCGTGCGATCGAGCACGATCTCGGCGCGGGCTGCCGCCTCGGCCCGGAGCTCGATCTCGGCGACGGCCTCGAGCGACTCGTACTCCACGCCGTCGCGCAGGATGGCGACGATCCGTCCCTCCGCGGCGGTCGTCTCGTAGCCGAGGAACTCCGTCGCGCCGGTCCGGCCGAGCAGGCCGTTGTAGCGCGAGGCCTGCTCCGCCGTCTTCGCGAGGTCCGCCTTCGTGCCGCTCCGGCTCCGCTCCCGCTGCTCGGCGAGCGAGTCCTCGAACCCGGCGAGATCCGTGCGAACGCCGTACTCCGCGGCGAGCTCGATGGTGAGGTCGATCGGAAAGCCGTACGTGTCGTGGAGGCGGAAGGCGATCCCACCCGGCAGGACCGGCGCGTCGTCCGGCAGGTGGTCCGCCTGGCGGCCGACGACGCGCTCGGCGTCGGTGAGCGGCCGCAGGGCATCCTCGAGGATCCCGACGCCGGCCTCGAGGGTGCGGTTGAACTGCCGCTCCTCGCGCTCGATCACGCCGAGGATCTCCTCGCGCCGCTCCGCAAGGTGCGGGTACGCCCCGGCCATCGTCTCGATCACGACCTTCGCCGTCTCGCCGAGGAACGGCTCGTGCCGGCCGAGGAGGCGGCCGTGACGGATCGCCCGGCGCATGATCCGCCGCAGGACGTAGCCGCGGCCCTCGTTGGACGGCTGGACGCCGTCCGCCACGAGGAACGTCACCGCCCGGCTGTGATCCGCGATCACCTGGTAGCTGAAGCGCTGTGCCTCGAACGCGTCGGGATCCTGCGCCAGGAGCTCGCGCATCCGCGCGTGGATCGGCGCGAACAGATCCGTGTCGTAGTTGCTCGTCACGCCCTGGACGACGCTCGCGATCCGCTCGAGTCCCAGGCCCGTGTCGACGCCGGGGGCGGGCAGCGGCGTCAGCGTGCGGTCCGGGTGCAGCTCGAACTCCATGAACACGAGGTTCCAGACCTCGAGCCAGCGCGGGCAGTGCTCGCTGTGGTCCGGGACGCACTCGGGGCCCTCGGACAGGTGGGCGCCGCGGTCGAAGTGGAGCTCCGAGCACGGGCCGCACGGCCCGACGTCCGCCATCCGCCACCAGTTCTTCTCGTCACCGGCCGGGAAGTCGCCCCACCGGACGAGGCGTTCCGGCGGCAGCCCGATCTCGTCCTTCCAGACGGCGTGCGCGACGTCGTCGGTCGAGTAGACGGTCGCGGCCAGGCGATCGGCGGGGATCTGGAGGTCCCGGGTGAGGAACTGCCACGCCCAGTGGATGGCCTCGCGCTTGAAGTAGTCGCCGAAGCTCCAGTTGCCGAGCATCTCGAACAGCGTGTGGTGCCGCGGCGTCCGGCCGACCTCCTCGAAGTCGTTGTGCTTGCCCGCGACCCGCAGGCAGCGCTGGTAGTCCACCGCCCGGACGTAGTCCCGCTTCTCGACGCCCGTCAGCGCGTCCTTGAACTGGACCATGCCCGAGTTCGTGAACAGGAGCGTCTGATCACCCGCCGGGACCAGGCTCGCGCTGGGCACGATCGTGTGCCCGCGCTCCGCAAAGAACTCGATGAAGCGGGCGCGGATCTCGGCCCCCGTCAGGAACGGGATCTGGACGTCGGAGGTGGGGGTCGCCATCGGCCCCATGGTACCCAAGCGCGGGGGAACCCCACGTGCCCGTCAGGAGTCCGTCGGGGGACGCCGCTTCGACCGTCGTGCCAGCGCCGCCGTCCCCGCGACCGCGGCACCGGCCAGCGCCCCGACAACGAGCCCGCCGAGGAACCTGCGTGAACGCGCGCTCTCACCGCCGAGCAGGTCTGCGAGCTCCGCGAGGCGTGCCGGGACGGTGGTGGGCGGGGTGGTCGGGCGCTCCGGGTCGGTGGTCATGGGTCTCCCCTGTTCAGGCCCGATTCGCCTGTGGGCCAAGCGTGGCGAGGATGGCGACGATGCCGATGCCGATCCAGGCGACGATCGACGCCGGGATGAGCGCGAAATCGCCGATCGCGAGGATGTCGAGGCCGATCCTGCTGCCGAGCGCGGCCCCCGCCCACGCCCCGAGGCTCGCGGCGAGGTACGTCAGCGGCAGGCGGCCACCCGCGTCGCCCCGGATGAGGACGTAGATCGCGGTGTGCGCGAGCCCGAGCAGGAGCGCGAGCGGCAGGGCGGGCGGGATGGTCATCGGCCCGCGGCGACCGGCGGCTCGGCCGACACTTCGGCGCCGGCCGCGCCGCGCCCGGCCCCGGCCGGTGCGGGTGGGGCGGCGATCCGACCGCCACCGAGGCACGTGTCGCCGTCGTACAGGACCGCTGCCTGGCCCGGCGCGATCGCCCACACGGGCTCCGTGGTCTCGACGATCCACCGTCCGCCGCGAGCAGGCTCCGAGGCGCCGGCAGGCCGGACGACTGCATCGACGAGGCTGGCCCGATGCCGGATGCGGACCTGCGCACGGAACGGCAGCCAGGACCCGTCCGCGGTCCCGCCGCCCGGCGGCTCGCCCGCGACGAAGGTGCCATCCTCGAGGTCGACCCGCCGCGTCTCGAGGTCCTCGCGACGCCCGAGCACGATCGCATTGGTCGCGGGGTCGATCCGCGAGACGTACCGCGGCGCGCCGAGCGCCACCCCGACGCCCCTTCGCTGGCCCACGGTGAAGCCCGCCGCGCCGTCGTGCTCCCCGACCCTGCTGCCGTCCGCGTCGAAGACCGGGCCTCGCGCCGGTGCCCAGCCGCCCCGCGCCTGCAGCTCCGCGCGGTAGTCGCCACCGGGCACGAAGCAGATCTCCTGGCTCTCCGGCTTGTCCGCGGTCACGAGGCCCAGGCCGCGCGCCACCGCCCTGACCTCGGGCTTCGTCAGGCCGCCCAGCGGGAAGCGGCTGTGCCAGAGCTGGTCCTGGCGGAGGCCGTAGAGGAAGTAGGTCTGGTCCTTGTCGGCGTCGGCGGCCCGGGCGAGGGTCGCACGCGGGCCATCCCGGGTCTCGACGACGACACGCCGCGCGTAGTGGCCGGTTGCCACAGCCTCGCACTCGTACAGCTGCCGGGCCCGGCCCAGGAGCGCCCCGAACTTGACGTAGCTGTTGCAGTCCACGCACGGGCTGGGTGTCCGGCCGCCGAGATACGCGGCGATGAACGGATCGATCACGCCCTTGGCGAACTCCCGCTCCAGGTTCATGACATAGAACGGGATGTCGAGGCGCGCCGCGACCCGTCGGGCATCGTCCGCGGCGTCCGCGGAGCAGCAGCTCTTGCGGAACTCGCTGTAGCTGTCGGCGACGTCGTGGAGACGCATCCAGACGCCGACGACCTCGTGTCCCTCCTCGTGGAGCAGCGCCGCAGCGACCGAGCTGTCCACGCCGCCCGACATCGCGACCAGGATGCGGCTCACTGCGTCGCGACCTCTTCGCGGGCGGCGCGGCCGTCGACCAGGCGCCTGATCACCGCCGGCACGATCGCCGCCGCCTCGTCGATCTCCGCCGCGGTCGTGGAGCGTCCGAGGCTGAGCCGGATGGCCCCGCGCGCCTCTTCGGCGGGGTAGCCCATCGCGGCGAGCACGTGGCTGATCTCGGCGGAGCCACTCGAGCACGCGGATCCCGTCGACGCGGCCACGCCCTCGAGGTCCAGGGCCAGCGTCACCGACCCGCCGTCGATGCCGTGGACGAGGACGGACAGGATGTGCGGCAAGCGGTCAGCGGGATGCCCTGTCGACTCCACGCCGTCCACGGCGAGCAGGGCCGCGCCCAGGCGATCCCGGAGCGCCCGGACACGCTGGGCGGTCACGTCGCGCTCCGCGGCGGCGAGCGCGAAGGCCGTCGCCATGCCGACGGCGCCGGCGACGTTCTCCGTCCCCGCCCGACGGTGCCGCTCCTGGGCGCCGCCGTGCTGCTGCGCGAGGAGGTGCGTACCCCGCCGGATCCACAGCGCCCCCGTCCCCTTCGGGCCTTCTGCCTTGTGGGCAGCCAGGGCAACCAGGTCCGCGCCGAGTGCCTCCACGTCGAGACGCACCCATGGCGCGGCCTGGACCGCGTCCACGTGGAACAGGATCCCGCGATGCGCGCGCACGACCGCCGCGACCTCGGTCACGGGCTGCATCGTCCCGACCTCGTTGTTGCCGAGCATCACGGACACGAGGATCGTGCGGTCCGTGATCGCGGCCTCGATGTCCGCCGGGTCGACGCGGCCGTACCGGTCCACCGGGACCTGGACCACCTCGAACCCGAACTTCTCGAGGTACGACAGGGCGTGGCCCACCGCGTGATGCTCCACCGGCGTGGTCACGATCCGGTGACCTCGTGCCTTGCCCGCCCAGGCCGCACCCTTGAGCGCGAGGTTGATCGCCTCGGTGCCGCCGCTGGTGAACACGATCTCCCGGGCGTCGGCGCCGATCGCCCTGGCCAGCCGCTCGTGCGCGTCGTCAAGCGCCTCGCGCGCCGCCCGGCCGTAGCGGTGCGCCGACGACGGGTTGCCGAACACGCCGCCGAGGAACGGCGCCATTGCGTCGAGGACCTCGCCGCGCAGGGGCGTCGTGGCGGCGTGGTCGAGGTAGATCGGCATCGTGCGGGGATTGTAGACCGCGACCTTCCATCCCCCCGTCGAGGTGAGGTCAGCGCCCCCCGGAGCGGGCATCCTGCCGGACGACGGCCGATTCGGTGCGACGTCGGTACACTCGGACGACCGGCCGCGTCACTCGCCCGTTCTCCGGAGGTTCCTGTGCGCCACAAGCTGTTCCTGCTGACCGCGATCGCCGCCCTTGCCGTCCTGCTGCTGCCGAGCGCGATCGTCCTCGCGGCACCAGCGACCCTCACGGGGACCGTCGTCACGAAGGAGAAGATCGCCCTGTCGCCGGACGCCGCGGTGGTCGTGACGCTCGTCGACCAGGAGGCCGGTCCCGACGCCGGCGCGATCATCGGCCAGCAGGAGATCTACGGCTCGCAGCTGCCGGCGGCGTTCAGCATCCCGTACGACGATGCCGAGATCATCCCCGACCACAGCTACGCGCTGTACGCGTCGGTCATCGACGGGACGAGCGTGCTGCAGAGCTTCGAGCCCGTGCCCGTGATCACGGGTGGACCAAGCGCGAATGTGACGATCAGCGTGAGCTCCTACGCCGGCACCGGCTCCCTCACCGGCACGATCACCCGCGTCGACAAGACCGCCCTCACCGACGCCGCCGTCGCGTACGCGGTCCTGCTCAAGGCCGACACGGGAACGCTCGTCGCGCGCCAGGTCATCCCCGAGCCGCCGAATGGGCCGATCCCGTTCGAGATCACCGGCGATCCAGGCCTCATCGACCCCGAGGCGACGTACGTCGTGATCGCGTCGATCGTGGACGGCGAGACCTACTGGAAGGCCGACGACCCGGTGCCGGCGATTGAGAACGGCGCCCTCGTCGACGACATCACCGTCCCGGTGACGATCGTGCCGGCGGCCCCGGCGCCGACGGCCGCCCCGACCGCGACCCCGGTGCCCACGGCCGAGCCCACCGCGGAACCCACGCCCGAGCCGACCGAGGACCGCCGACCGAGGCGCCCGCGGCCACCCCGACGCCGGCGCCGACGGCCACGCCGACAGCCGCCCCCACGGCGACGCCGGCACCGACCGCGTCCCCGTCCGCCTCCGCGTCGACCTCACCGAGCCCGACGGCCACGCCCGACAGCGGGACGATCCGCGGCACGTTGACCTACGCCGAGGACCACGACCTGTCGGATGAGGCGCGCGCCGTCGTGCTCCTCGTCGAAGGCTCAGCGGGCCCGACGAGCGGCAATGTCGTCGCCTCGACCCTCATCGACGATCCGTCCGAGCCTGTCCCGTTCGAGCTCGCGTACCCGTGGAGCGCGATCCAGGACGACGCGACCTACCGGCTGTACGCGGGCATCGCGGACGGCGAGCTCGCGTGGGTGACGCCGATCGGTGTCGTCGTCGACGTGCCGCAGCCCGAGATCACCGGCGTCGAGCTCCCCTTGCTGTTCCGCCCGGACCTGCTGAAGGCCGCGGTCACCGGCACGATCACCGGCGTCGGCCTCGACCCGGCCCGCGACCCCGAGGCGTACGGCACCGCCCTGATCATCCGCGTCGACACGGGCGAGACGATCGGCTTCCAGCTCATCTCGCCGACGGGCTCGACACCCGTCCCGTTCAGCGTCCCGTACGACCCGGACGCGGTCGTCTCGGAGGCGGACTACGTGGTCCGCGGCTCGATCTGGGACGGGACGCAGCTCTGGAACACGGACGCCGGCACGCCGGTGATCACGAAGGGCAACGCCCGGAACGATGTGATCCTCACCGTCACGGCCGTGCCGCTCGCGACCCCGGCCCCGACGCTCGCTCCGACACCGGCGCCGTCCGCCGAGGTCACCGAGCCGGCCTCGGATGACGGGCCGAACACGCTGCTGATCGTGCTCGCCATCGTCGGGCTGATCGCCGTCGTGGGGGTCCTGGTCGCGCGCAACCGCGCGTCCAGGTAGGCGGGGCGCTGGCTGCGGTCCGCAGCCGCGACTCGGTCCGGAGTCACAGCTGCCGCCCTGCTGCGTGGAAGTGCATCGACGCAAGAGGCGTCGCCGTCAATTGACGCCCGGCCGGGCGCCTCCTGACTCTCCGCCGAGTCAGCGGCGGTTGGGTCGACGCCGGGGTCGGGGGCGTCGGGCCGGACCGCCCGAGGGCGGGCGGGCGGTCAGGGACGCTCGACCCTCGAGAGGTCGTAGGCGCGGCCGCGCTCGCGCTCGCGATCCGTCTTCGCGAGCAGCCGCTTTCGGAGCCGGATCGCGGTAGGCGTCACCTCGACCAGCTCGTCGGAGCCGATGAACTCGATCGCCGTCTCGAGCGTGAGCGGTCGCGGCGGGGTCAAACGGAGCGCCTCATCGTGGGCATGCGTCCGGATGTTGGTGAGCTTCTTCTCCTTGGTCGCGTTGACGTCCATGTCCCCGGCCCGGGCGTTCTCGCCCACGATCATGCCCTCATAGACGTCCACGCCCGCGCCGATGAACAGCTCCGAGCGCTCCTGGAGGTTGAACAGCCCGTACGCGTTGGAGGTCCCGGTGCGGTCGCTCACGAGCACGCCGTTCGTGCGATGGGTCACGTCGCCCGCCCAGGGTCCGTAGCCCTCGCCGATCTGGTGGAGCAGCGCCGTCCCCCGCGTGTCGGTCAGGAGCTGGCCGCGGTACCCGATGAGGCCGCGGACCGGGAGCACGAACTCCATCCGCACACGCCCGTCGGCGTCCGTCGTCATCTGCTCCAGGCGACCCTTGCGGCCGGCGAGCGCCTCCTGGACCGCGCCGATGTAGTCGGGCGGGATGTCGATCGTGATCCGCTCGTAGGGCTCCTGCACCTGGCCGTCGACCTCGCGCAGGATGACCTCGGGCCGGCTGACCGTGAGCTCGTAGCCCTCGCGCCGCATCTGCTCGATGAGCACCGCCAGCTGGAGCTCGCCGCGACCGCGGACCTCGAAGGTGTCGCCGGACTCCGTCGGGCGGACCTCGATCGAGACGTTGCCGAGGACCTCCTTCTCAAGGCGTGCCCTGATCTGGCGTGACGTCACGTACTTGCCGTCGCGGCCACCGAGCGGCGAGGTGTTGACCCCGAACGTCATCCGCAGCGTCGGCGCATCGACGTCGAGGCGCGGCAGCGGGCGCGGGTCGCCCGGCTCGGTGAGCGTGTCGCCGATCGTCACCTCGGGCAGGCCGGCCACCGAGACGATCTCGCCGGGACCGGCCTCCGGGATGTCGATCCGCTCCACGCCGCGGGCAGTCTGGAGGCTGCTCACCGATCCGGTGAGGGTGACGGTGCGGCCGGGCTCCACCGAACCAGCGGTGTCGTCGTACTCCTCGCGCACCACGGCGATCCGCTGGCCCACGCGGATGGTCCCGTTCCGGATCCGCCCGACGGCCATGCGCCCGACGTACTCGTTCGCGGAGAGGTTCGTCACGAGGAGCTGGAGCGGGTGTCCCTCCTCGTACGCGGGCGGCGGCGTGACCCGGACCAGGAGGTCGAGCAGCGGGCGCAGGTCCGTCCCGGGCGACGCGAGGTCCTGCGTCGCGGTCCCGGCCTTCGCGTTGGTGTAGACCACCGGGAACTCGATCTGGTGCTCGTCGGCGCCGAGGTCCATGAACAGCTCGTAGACGTCGTCGAGGACCTCCGTGGCACGAGCGTCGGACCGGTCGATCTTGTTGAGCGCGACGACCACCGGGAGCCGCCGGGCCATCGCCTTCTGGAGGACGTAGCGCGTCTGCGGAAGCGGCCCCTCGGCCGCGTCGACGAGGAGCAGGACGCTGTCCACCATGAGCAGGCTGCGCTCCACCTCGCCGCCGAAGTCGGCGTGGCCCGGGGTGTCCACGATGTTCAGCCGGACGCCGCCGACGTCGATCGTCGTCTGCTTGGCGAGGATCGTGATGCCCTTCTCGCGCTCGAGGTCGCCCGAATCCATGATCCGGTCGACGACGGCCTGGTTCTCGCGGAAGGCGCCCGTCTGACGGAGCATCGCGTCGACGAGGGTGGTCTTGCCGTGGTCGACGTGGGCGACGATGGCGACGTTGCGCAGGTCGCCTCGGACCGCGACGGACGGGGTGGTGGGCACGGCGGCGCCGGGGCTCTCGTTCATGGGCCCGCAGAGTGTCGCACAGGTCGGGCGACCCCGCGAACGGCCAGCGGGCAGGTCGGCCCGGCCCCTCTGGGCAGCCACAGCCGGCGCGGGGCGGCCTCAGCCGGGATGGGCGGCTCAGCCGGGATGGGCGGACTCAACCGGCGCGGGGCGGGCTCCCAGTTGCCACCGCCGTCGGCTCCACGAGCGTGCCGTCCAGGAGCTCGATCACGCGGTCCGCGACGTCGAGCATCAGCGGGTCGTGCGTCGCGACCACCGCCGTGACGCCCTCGGCCCGGACGACGGTGCGGATGAGGAGCATGATCCGCTGTCCCGTCTCCGAGTCCAGCTGCCCCGTCGGCTCGTCGGCGAGGAGAAGCCGCGGCCGGTTCGCGAGCGCCCGTGCGATCGCGACCCGCTGCTGCTCGCCGCCCGAGAGCTCGTGCGGCCGGTGCCTCGCCCGCTCGCCCAGCCCCACGAGGTCGAGCAGCTCGGCGACGCGCGCGTCGCGCTCCCGCGGATCGGCCCCGACGAGCCGGAGCGGGACCTCGACGTTCTCGGCGGCCGACAGGATCGGGATCAGGCCGAAGGTCTGGAACACGAACGCGATCGTGTGGCGCCGGACGCCCGACGCGGCCTGCTCGTCCATGCCCGAGATCAGCGTTCCGTCCACCGTGACGCTGCCGGCGGTCGGCTGGTCGAGCCCGCCGAGGAGGTTGAGCAGCGTGGTCTTGCCGGAGCCCGAGCGGCCCCGGACGGCGAGCAGCTCGCCACGCGCGACGTCGACGTCCACGCCGCGCAGGGCATGGACGACCGACCCACCCGACTCGTAGTCCCGGACGAGGCCGCGGGCCACGACCATCGCGTCCGCCGTCTCGATGCGGGCTCCGGGTGGCGCGTACCGCTCGTTCACCGGTCCTCCTCCCGCTCCCCTGCCCCGCCGGGGCCCGCGGTCGTGTCCCCGGCCGGCCCCGGGCCCGGCGGCGGAGGGCCGGCCTCGCCCCGGTCCGGCCAGATCCCGACGTGGTCCTCCTCGAGGCGCAGCCGGACCCGGTTGCGCAGGTCCAGCGTCTCGACGTGCGACCGCGGCAGCTGGAGCCTGCCAGCCCGGTCGAGGACCGCGTACTCCTCCGAGATCACCCGGTGATCGCCCTCGTGGGTCTGCTCGGTGCGCCGGAGCGTCTCCGTGCTCGTCCGTCCGTCCCGGATCGCGACCGTCCGCTGGACCTGCTCGGACACGAACGCGTCGTGGGTCACGATGATGATGGTCGTCCCGAGCGCCTTGTTGATCCCGCCGGAGCAGCCCGAACACGTCGGCCGACGTCTGGCTGTCGAGCTCGCCCGTGGGCTCGTCGGCAAGCACGACCGACGGGTCGTTGGCGAGGGCGACCGCGATCGCCACCCGCTGCTGCTCGCCGCCCGAGAGCCGGTCCGGCCGATGCGTCGGCCCGGTCCGCGAGCCCGACGAGGTCGAGCAGCTCCAGGGCCCGCGCGCGACGGCCGGCACGTCCGTCGAGGATCATCGGGAGCTCGACGTTCTCGACCGCGCTCAGGTACGGGAGCAGGTTGCGCCCGGTCTGCTGCCACACGAACCCGACGACGCGCCGCCGGAACCGGGTGCGCTCGGCGCTCGACATGCGACCGAGGTCATAGCCCGCCACGACCGCACGACCCGCCGACGGTACGTCCATGCCGCCGAGGATGGCGAGGAGCGTCGACTTGCCGCTGCCGGAGGCGCCGACGATCGCGACCATCTCGCCGGCCTCGACGAGGAGATCGAGGCCCTGCAGCGCGACGACCTCGAGATCCGCGAGCTTGTAGATCCGGACCAGGCCGTCGCACACGATGACGGCGCCGTCGCCGTAGCGGGCCCGGGGTCGGCGTTCGATCGTCTCCGTGGCGCGCGGCGCAGGCCCGGCGTCCACGGGCCGGGACGGCAGGTCCACGACCTCCTCCGCTTGGAGCGGGCCGTCGGGGTGCACCGGGTCGAGCGGGTTCGGCATCATTCGAATCTTCCTCGAAGCACTGCGGTTGGCGCCACCCGGCGCTGGAGGAGGACGCCGAGCAGGAGCCCGACGCCCACGACGACGGTCATCGCGAGCAGGATGAGGAGCAACGGCAACGCCTCGAAGGAGATGGGGACGCTGACCGGCGACCCGACGAGCGCCGCCAGCCCCAGGCCCTGCTGCAGGAGGACGAACAGCGCCACCCCGAGGAGGCTGCCAAGCAGGAAGGCCGCGAACGTCGTCGGCCCGTGCTCGGCGAGCGTGAGCAGCCACGTCTGGCGGCCGGTGAGGCCCAGCGTCCGCAAGTGGGCGACCTCGACGGTTCGGGCGAGTCCGGCGAGCGCGAGGGCCGCCGCGACGCCCAGCGCCGCGTACGCCGCCGTCACGAGTGCCGCGGCGAGGATCATCGCCCGCACGGCGTTCGTGACGGGCGACCCGCGGAGACCGGCCGCGACCTCGGCCTGCACGGTCACCTCGACGGTCGGAGCGACCTCGTCGACCGCCTCCCGGATCCCGCTGGCCGCGCCGGCGGGAGCCCGAAGGAGCCCGTAGACGGGCACGACGCGCGCCGGCGGCGCCTTTCCCAGGAATGCGCTCCCGGGCGATCACGATGAAGTTGCGCCCGTACGGGATCCCGGCGAACGCGTCGCGCACCTCCACGATGCGGTACTCGAGGTCATACCCCTCGACGCTGAGGCGAAACGTCTCGCCGGCCGTGACGCCGCGCGGCGACTCAACGAGGCCTCGCGACACGATGGCCGGAATCGGCCCGGGGACCGGCGCCGAGAAGCCGGGCGGGAAGGCAGGCGCGGCGGGGGTCCCGGCGTTCACCCGTTCGAGCGAATCCGCCTCGGGCATCACGACGAGCGCCTGCGGACCCGAGAGGTTGATCGGGACCAGGGCCTCGAACACGCCCGACGACGCCTCGACGCCCGGGAGCGCTGCCGGGTCGAGCGTCCGCGGCAGCGGCCCGGTGGGCTGCTGCAGGCGGTACGGGCCGCCGACCTCCTGCCATGCCGCGACCTCCGCGCCGGTGTCGAGATGGTCGAGCGACGTCGCGGCGAAGGCGCCCACCGTCGCGGTCGCGAGGAGCACGAGCAGGACCGCCGACGCCGCACCGCCCTCGCGGGCACGCCGCGCCGCGACCATCGGGACGAGCCCGCGGCCGCGTGCGGCGAGCCACGCGACGCCGGCAAGCGGGATCGGGTACAGCCGGATCACGACGATGCCGGCGGCGATCCCGACCAGCGCGGGCACGGCCGCGATGAGCGGATCGAAGCCGGCCTGCCCGGCCTCGGTGACCGCCGCAACGCCACGCTCCCGCAGCAGGTACGCGGCGGCCACCGCGAGGGCGACGACCAGGCCCTCCAGGACCAGCCGCCGGTTGCCGGCATCGGCTGACGATCCGCCCGTCGGGCCGCCGGTCCGGGCCCTGCGTTCGCGCGACCGACACGACGGTGGCGAGGACGACGCCGACCGCGACGGCCGTCACCGCCGCGACGGCCGCGAGCGTCGCGGACAGGCGTCCCGTGGGAACGAGCGCGACGGCCAGGAGCGCCGCGACGACCGCCGCCGGTGCCGCGATGAGGATGGCCTCGACGAGCGCCGGCCACATGACCTGGCGGCCGGTCGCCCCGCGGCTCCGGGCGAGCGCCATCGTCGAGCGCCGGCGCCTCGAGGCAAGGATCGCGATCAGGGCGAGCGTGGCAACCCCCACCAGCGCCGGCCCGAGCGCCATGACCGCGACGATCGACTCCGCTGCCGTCCAGCGGGCCTGGTGCCGCTCGAGGATCGGCAGCATCCCGGTCCGCAGCGCGATGCTGTCGGCGGCCGTCACGTTCGCGGTCGGGTACAGCACCTGCAGACGGCGGAACCCGCGGATCGTGGCGTCGAGGGTCCGCTCGGTGATCCGATCCTCCGCGAGGAACGAGCGCCAGGTGTAGCGGAGCAGGTGCGTCGTCGTGGACGTGACATCGCCCAGCGGGCCATGCGCCCCGTCGGCAAGCAGCAGCGCGGCGTCGAGCAGCTGGACCTCGGACGACAGGGCGCGGATGACGGGGCGGATCAGCTGCGGGTCGTCCAGCCAGAAGTCGGCGTCCGGATCGGGGACCTCGTAGATCCCGGTGAGCACGGCGTAGGCGTACACGTCCTGGGGCGTCCGCCCGATGAGGGGATCGCCGGGATCCCCGATGAGCTCGACCGTCTCGCCCAGCGAGAGGCCGAACCGGTCGGCGGTTGCCACCGAGATGCCCGCCTCGTAGACGGGGACGCCGTCGATCGCCTCCGGGCCCACGTCGTCCCGGCTGCCGACGGTCGCGGTGGGCGGCCTCCCTCGACACGTACCGAAGGTACGGGTCCACGCCCTCCTGGATCCGGAATCTGACGAAGGCCGGGTCGGTGGTCTGCTTGGTGAGCCGGAACCGGCCGCTCTCGACCACCGCGCTTCGCCCGTCGATGAGCCGGCGGACGGCCTGCGGAAAGGTCTCCTCGTGCGCCAGCCCGGCCGCGCGAACGGGCGCCAGCGGATCGTCCGCGGGACCCTCGTCGATGACCCGGTGCTGGTACAGCGCGAGGTTGCGTGCGGCCGCCGGTGCCGTTCCGATCTCGGCCTCGACGGCCTCGTCGGCAAGCCCCGCGAGCACGCGAGGGGCGAGCGCGGCGAGAAGCGCGGTCACGAGCACGAGCGCGACCAGGCCGGCCGTCGCCGCGCGGTCGTCGCGCAGCCGCCGCAGGGCGAGCATCGTCCAGCCCATCGTCACTCGTCCTTCGCGCGCAGGACCGCGCTGGTGCGAGCGGAGGGGAGCTGGCGCCGGACGATGACCAAAGTCGCCCCCACGAGGACGAGCGCGAGGGCGAGGATGGGCAGGAGCGCATCGGGCGGCACGACGACCACCGCCGCCGGCACGGGAGCCTCCCCGCTCGCCGTCAGGGTGGCGAACGGCAGCGCAAGCCAGGCGAGCAGGAGGCCCAGGCCGACACCGGTCACGAGACCCGCCACGAGCAGCGCGAAGCTCTCCATCGACAGCCACGCGACGAGCTGCCGCGGCGCAAGGCCGAGTGCCTTGAGCAGCGCGAACTCGCCCAGCCGCTCGGCCGTCGAGACGGTGGTGCTGACGAGGAAGCCGATCGCCGCGAACACGAGCGCGGCCACCGAGCCGAGACCGAGGATGCCGATGACCCCCAGGCCGAGCGGGTCACCGACGAGGCCCGCGAGCACCGCCTCCGCGTCGACGGTCCCGGCGGCGAGGATCGGTTCCGCGGCGGCGGCG
This sequence comes from uncultured Chloroflexia bacterium, assembly GCA_963715245.1. Classification (GTDB taxonomy): domain Bacteria; phylum Chloroflexota; class Limnocylindria; order Limnocylindrales; family CSP1-4; genus CAIXZV01. Next base: position 205,913 of record CAVQRM010000006.1, on the reverse strand, counting down.
GCGGCGATCGTGCCCGAGGTGCCGGGCTCGGTGGCCAGCCACCACTCGTCGGTGTCGGCAACGCTCGCCCCGGCGCCGAGCCGCGCGAGGTCGAGCGCAAGGCCGTCCACGAGCGCGAAGGGCCGCGCGCCGTCGAGCGTCGGGAACCCGTCGACCGCGGCGACGATCTCGAGGCGGACCGGGATGCCGAACACCGACGCTCCGAGCGTGTCGCCGACGGCCGCGGCGGTCCTGTCCAGGAACGCACGGCCGACGACCGCCGGCATCACCGGGGCGTCCACCAGGACATAGGACTGCCGGTACTGCATCCGCTGGCCGGCGACGAGGCTCGGGACGGCGAGTCGATCCGGATCCACCTGGGGCGGGGTGTATGGATCGGGGGTGTCGCCGTAGCTGATCGTCCACCGGCCGGCCGATTCGGGCAGTGCCTGCCATGCATCGCCTGCCGCGTCCGGGCTCGCCTCGAGCCCGGCGACGTCGACATACCCCTCGGCGATCACGTTCCCACCGAGGGCCATCGCGAGGGTGACCTCCAGCTGGACGATGTGCACCGGCTCGGTGAGCGTCTCGCCGCTGCCGCCGGTCAGGGACACCACGACCCGGGCGTCCTCGGCCCCCATCGGCGCCGTGGGACCCTCGATCCGCACGAGCCGGCCGTCGCCGTCGAGCGCCAGCAGCGCCACCCCGATCCCCTCGTAGCCGTCGGGCACCGGATCGAACCCGTCGACCGGCGTGAACACGGAGCTGACCACGATCGACAGCCGGCGAGTTCCATCGGGGACCGGGATCCCGGGCGTCTCGGGGCGTCGTTCCCCGAGCGCTTCGAGCGCCTCGACCGTGGCGGCGCCCTGCTCGTCGTCCCGGAGGCGCACGATCCCGGCCATCGTCGTCCCGTCGATCGCCGCCAGCGGCCCGTCCCGAAGCGTCGTGCCGAGGTCCACCGACGCCCGGACCACCGGCGTCGCGGCCGTGACGCCGGGGAGCCCGCGGAGGACGTTGCCGAGGCCCCATGTCTCGACGTCGCTCCTCGGACCCGGAGCCACCCGGACGTCGGCGCCCGTCGCGTAGGCGGCCTGGTCGGACTGGCTCCGGGTCCAGGTCGCCGCGTGCGCGGATGCGAACGTCCCGAGGGCCGCGGCGAGGATCAGCAGGAGCGCGGCCCGGGTGTACCGCAACGGCCGGCGGGCGAGCTGGCGGGCGCCGAGCGACGGCACGAGCCCTCGATCCCGCACGAGGATCCGCTCGGCAAGCTCGGCGATGCGCGGCACGATCCGGATCGCGAGCACCGCGCCGCCGATCAGGCCGATCGCGGGGGCCGCGACGAGCAGCGGATCCACGCCCAGCGTGCCCCGCGCGTTGCGGGTGAGCGGCGCGCCGTAGAGGCGGAGCTGGACCAGCGCGAGCGCGGCAAGCGCGACGAGCGCGAGGTCGAGACCCAGGCGCTGAGGCAGGGTGCGGCCGATCTGGCGGCCGACGCCGGCGCGGACGCCCGCGATGTTGACGGTCGAGGTCAGGGTCGGGATCGTCAGGGCGAGGAGCGCGAGGAGGCCGCCCAGTGCCGCGATCGCGAACGTCGACGGACCCGGCAGGGGCGCAACGAGGCCGACCTCCGCAAGGGCCGGGTTGAGCGCCACGGCCCCGACCAGCACCATCGCGAGCCACGGTGCGACCAGCACGGCGGGCACGGTGACGAGGAGCGCCTCGGCCGTGGTCATCGCGAGCAGGTGGCTGAACCCGGCTCCTCGTGCCCGCAGCAGGGCGGTCTCGGTCCGACGCCGCTCGAGGAGCAGCGCCGCCACGAGGATCACGGCATAGCCGGCGAGCACGCCGAACTGGATCAGCAGGAGGAGGATCCCCGCCTGGGTGACGAGCACCGAGCGGTCAACCTCGGCGAGGATCGTCGGCAGTCTCGTCGCCACCTGCGCCTGGTTTGACGGCGGCAGGGCGGCGTTGATCCGGCCCTCGGCGTCGGTGGCGAGGCCCGAGACCTCGTCGAGGGTGTCGGGCCGGAACCCGTCGACGATCGGGATCGCCCGCCACTGCGCGTCGAGGGCCTCCGCCAGGGGGGCTGCGCGGAGGTCCTCGGCGGACACGACAAGCGGGCCTGTGGTCGTGAACCGTCCGCCTGGCTCCGTCCCGGTCAGGGCCAGCACCTCGCCCAGCCACCACGGGTCCGCCGGATCCGGGCGCCAGGTGCCCGTGATCGCGACGTCGACCACCCTGTCCGCGTCCAGGCGGGATACGAGCCTGAGCGAGTCGCCTGTGGCCACTCCCAGCACCTCGGCCGCATCCTCGGACAGCGTCGCCTCGATGGCGGTCGCACCGGGTGCGGGCCAGCGCCCGTCGACAAGGGTGGCGTGCTCCTCGATCCCCTCGTAGGCCGCAAACAGGGTGAGATCCGTCACCGCTGCCGCGTCGGCCGCAGCATCCGCATAGGGCGAGGAGCGGAGGACGCGCACGATCTCCCCGCCGGTCGGCTCGAGCACCCGCGTGAGCTCGGGGGCGATCGCTGCCTCGGCGGCATCCAGGCGCTCCGACAGGATCCTCGTCCGGACCACGATCGCCCGGTCCGCGGCGGGTACCGTGCCCAGCTGGCGGTGGAGCCCGGCCAGCGTGACGGCATTCGTGTACAACGTCCCGGCCGCGAGCAGCGACAGGGCGCTCGCGAGGAGGACCCAGGACGCCAGAACCACGGGCCAGTCCGCACGGCTCCGGCGCAGCGCGGCAGGCCAGAGGCCCAGTGACGTGGGCAGGGGTAACCTCCTCGTGGCTCGGGTCCGACGTGGGTGGGCTCTCACCCGACAATAACCCCGACGTGGCCGAAAGGTTCCGGTGCCTCGCTACACTGCGCCGGTGAAGGAGTCCGCATGACCGTCGCCGCCGTCATCCTCGCCGCGACCCCCGCCTCGGCCCTCGCCGACGCCGACGGGACGCCGGGCGCCCGCCGCCTCGCGGACGTCGCCTGGGCCGGGGGAGCCACCCCGGTGCTCGTCTGCTCGCCCGATCCCGACGGGGCCGTTGCCGCCGCGCTCGTCAACGCCGAGGTCACGCTCGTCGACCCGGTCGAGGCGTCACGGGGACCCGTGGGCCAGATCGTCAACGGGATCGGCGCGGCGGCGACGCTCGTGAGGGAGACAGACGCCGCGCTCGTGTGGCCGGCCCGCATGGCCTGGGTCGATGCCGAGACCGTCACCGCGCTGATCGCGGCGCATGGCGACGACCGGATGACCGTCCTTCGACCCACGTGGGCGGGCGAGGCAGGCTGGCCGATCCTGCTGCCGCTCGCCCACCTCGACGCCATCGCGGGCCTCGGGACGGACCGGATGCCGGACGACCTGTTCGCCGACCTCGCCGCCGCCGGTGTCCCGTTCCGTGCGATCGAGACTGGCGACCCCGGCACCGTGCATGACGTGGCCACGCCGCGCGCGGACCTGCCGCCCTTCGACGGGCCGCCCGAGCCCGCCGATGCCCACGCCCACGAGTGGGGCGCCGCGATCGCCGACGAGCCCGACGACGCTCCCGTACCCGGGCCCGCCCGGCTGCCGTCGAACGCCTGACGCCGGCGCCGGCGCGTCCGTCGGCCCGACCTCGCCCATCCCGATCGCGAACCGCCGATCCCAGCCCGGAGCCTCATCCATGCGCCGCCCCCGCACCCGAACCGTCGGAGTCGCCCTGCTCGCCCTCGTGGGGCTCCTCCTCGTCGTGGGCGTGTGGTACGTCCAGCCGCAGCCGCTGCTCCCGGAGGCGGAGGCATCGCTCGCGTCCACACCCACGGTGACGTTCACCGAGACCGATGCCGGCCTCGAGTGGGCCCCCGCGGACGGCAACTACGACACCGGGCTCATCGTCTACCCCGGCGGCAAGGTGCCCGCGGCCGCGTACGGGCCGCTCGCTGCGCAGATCGCCGAGGAGGGCTACCTCGTGGTCGTCACGCCGATGCCGCTCAACCTCGCGGTGCTCGGGATCGGGAAGGCGGGCGACGTCATCGCCGCGCACCCGGAGGTCGAGACCTGGGCGATCGGCGGGCACTCGCTCGGCGGCTCGATGGCGGCGCAGTACGCGAGCGACAACCCCGACGCGATCGACGGGCTCGCGTTCTGGGCGTCGTATGCGGCGACCGACCTCTCGGCGCTCGATCTCGCGGTCGCTGTCGACCTGGGGCTCGCTCGACGCGGGCGCCGCGCGGATGTCCGGCCCCGAGGCGCGGGCGTTCGTCCCGCCGGACGCCGTGTTCATCGAGATCCCGGGTGGCAACCACGAGCAGATGGGCTGGTACACGGGTCAGCCCAACGACCCGCCGGCGACCATCAGCCGGGCGGACCAGCAGGCCCAGGTGGCCGCGGCGACGGTCGCGATGCTCGAGCGACTCGCTCCGGCACCCTGAGCGATCGAGCGGCCGCGGCGCAGCGTCTCAGGCCGGCGTCGGGCGCGACCGGAGGGCCTCGCGGATCCGCCTCGGCGCGCCCGTCGCGAGCGCGATGCCGCCGATGACGAGCGCCACCCCGAGGAGCTGGAACGGCGACGGCAGCTCGCGCAGCAGGATCGCCCCCAGGAACACCGTCGTCACAGGCTGGACGAGCAGCAGCACCGACGTGATCACGGCCGGCAGCCTGGGGAGGGAGGCCTGGATCACGAGATAGCCAACCGACTGCGAGAGGATCCCCAGCGCCAGGAGGTAGGCGTGCGCGGGCAGATACGGCACGAGGTCGATGTCCCCGACGGCGATCCCGAACACGAGGGCGCAGGCGCCGGTGACGGCCGTTGCGATCGCGACGGGTCCTGCGGGCCGATGGTCCGGACTCGCGCGCCGGATGACCAGCAGGTAGCCCGCGTAGGACGCCGCCGTCAGCAGCCCGATCTGGACGCCGAGCACGGGGTCCGATCCGTACGCGCCGGTGCCGATGACGCCCGAGATCAGGAACACCCCGAACAGCATGATCGGCAGGGAGACGAGCACCTCGCGGGTCGGCCGCTCACGGAACACGAGCCACGCGACCAGCGCCACGATGACGACCTGCACGTTGCCCATCACGGTCGCGAGACCGGCCCCGATGACGTCCACGGCATAGTGGAACGTGATCAGGTCCACCGCGAAGAACACGCCCGCGATCACGCACAGCCCGATCGTGCGCCGGGACATCGGGCCGAGCACGCGCCACTCCCCGCGCGCGACGAGGAGCAGGATCGGAAGGCCGTACAGGCATCGGAAGAACACGCCCGTCGACGGCGAGACGTCCGCCCAGACGTAGAAGATCCCGGAGAACGCGATGGCGATCGCGCCCAAGACGGCCGCCAGCCGTGGCGTCGCGGTGACGGCTTCGAGCGGACCCCTCACCGGGGTACCGCGAGGGCGCGGCGGCAGCTCGCGCCGCTCAGCGCTTGTCCGGGATTCCGACGAACCGCAGCCCCAGCTCCGCGTACTGGTCCTCGTCGGGCGCGGACGGCGCCTCGAGCATCAGGTCGGAGCCGGACTGGGTCTTGGGGAACGCCATGACCTCGCGGATGTTCGTCTGGTCGGACAGCAGCGCCGCCCAGCGGTCGACGCCGAGCGCGATCCCGCCGTGGGGCGGTGCGCCGTACTCGAACGCCTCGAGCATCGCGCCGAACCGCTCCCGCATCTGCTCCAGCGTGTAGCCCTGCAGGTTGAAGCTCCGGGCGAGCAGCTTCGGGTCCCAGATGCGGACGGAGCCGCCGCCCAGCTCCCAGCCGTTGAGGGCGACGTCGTACTGCATCGCGCGCGCCCGTCCGGCGGGATCGCCGGGCGCCCGGACGTCGAGGTCGCCGGAGGTCGTCGTGAGGAGCACCTCATCCTCGGGCACGACGCCGCTGAACGGGTTGTGGGTCGCGTCCCACCGGTCGTGCTCCGCGTCCCACTGGTACATCGGAAATCGGTGGACCCAGCAGTACGCGAGCTCGTGCGGGTCGGCGAGGCCCAAGCGCCCGCCGAGCTCCACGCGGAGCCGGCCGAGGACATCGTTGGTGACCTCCGTGCCGTCGGCCACGATCAGGATCAGGTCGCCCTCGTTCGCGCCCGCCAGCGCCCTGATCGCCGCCTGTGTCTCCGGGGAGAGGAACTTCGCGATTGGGCCGTGAAGCTCCCCGCCCACCTGGACCGCGAGGTGGACGAGGCCCTTTGCCCCAAAGCGCTTCGCGGTCTCCGTGAGCTCGTCGATCTCGCGCCGGGTCACGCCGCCCATGCCCGGCGCCGTGATCCCCTTGACCCGCCCGCCGCTCGCCAGTGTCTCGTCGAACACGCGGAAGCCGGATCCGCCATCGAGGGCCGGCGCCAGGTCCGCGAGCTCCATCCCAAACCGGATGTCCGGCTTGTCCGAGCCGAAGCGCTCCATCGCCTCGTCGTACTCGAAGACCGGGAACGGGATCGACCGGATCGGGCGGTCCGGTGTCGTCGTCTTCGAGACCTCGATGACCATGTGCTCGATGAACGCCATCACCGCGGCCTCGTCGACGAAGCTCATCTCGAGGTCGAGCTGCGTGAACTCCGGCTGGCGGTCGCCGCGCAGGTCCTCGTCGCGGAAGCAGCGGGCGATCTGGAAGTAGCGGTCGATGCCCGCGACCATCAACAGCTGCTTGAGCTGCTGCGGGCTCTGCGGCAGCGCGTAGACCGTGCCCGGCTGGAGCCGGCTCGGGACGATGAAGTCGCGGGCGCCCTCGGGCGTGCTCTTGATGAGGTTCGGCGTCTCGACCTCGACGAAGCCGTTCTGCGTGGTGGACCTCGCGTATCGCCTGGACGAGCCGGCTGCGCAGCATGAGCCGGCGCTGCATCGCCTCGCGTCGGATGTCGAGGTAGCGGTACTTGAGCCGCAGGCTCTCGTCGATGGGCGCGTCCGGGTCGTTGACGTAGAACGGCGGCGTCTTCGACTCGTTGAGGATCGTCACGGCACGGGCCTGGAGCTCGACCTCGCCCGTCGCGAGCTTCGCGTTCTCGGTGCCCGGCTGGCGCTTCGCGACCTCGCCCTCGAAGGCGACGACGAACTCGCTCCGCAGCCGGCTCGCCATCTCGTGGGCCTCCGGCGCGTCCGCAGCGTCGATCACGACCTGCGTGATCCCGTGGCGATCGCGGAGGTCGATGAAGATCAGCTTCCCGTAGTCGCGCCGGCGGTGAACCCACCCGGCGAGCTTCGCGGTCCCGCCTGCGTCGTTCGCGCGCAGCTCCCCGCAGGTATGGGTGCGGTAGGGCGTGGCGAGCGAGGGGGTCTGAACGGACACGGGTGGCAGGTCTCCGGACTGCGGGGCGACGGCATCTCATCGTACGCCACGTCTGGGTCACGCCGAGCCCGTGCGATACGGCGGGTCACCGTTGGACCGGGCCGCGTGACAGTCATCGGATCCCGCCATCTCCCGGTCATCGCCGCCAAATCGGGCGCAGGAGGCATCAGATCCCGCGATCGACGGCAGCCGTGGCCGAAACCGATGACCCAGAGCCACGTTTGCGGGCCGAAGCGCCCGTCGTGGCACGATCCGTTGACTCAGGGGCGGGCGTGGTCCGCGGCGGCAATTCGGTGCCGCGGCTCGGGGCGGGCGTGGTCCGGGACGGGCGTGATCTGCGGCGGCGGTTCGGGGGCCGCGGCTCAGGGGCGGGCGCAATCCGGGACCAGGCCGCCTACCCGTGCTTGTGGTGCGCCTCCGCCCGGGCCAGCTCGCGGGCGAGGTCCTCGACGGCCACCATGCGCTGCGTCCCAGCGAGCAGGTCCCGAAGCTGGACGTGGCCGTCGGCCAGCTCGTCGCCGAGGATCACCGCGAAGTGCGCGCCGTCCTTGCCCGCGGCCTCCAGCTGTCGCCCGAGCTTCCGGCGAGCAAGGTCCGCCCGGACGCGGAGCCCCGCCGCCCGCATGTCGGTCGCGATGCGCAGGCGTGAGACGGTGTCTCCGGGATCGGCCGAGGCGACGACCGCCAGCGGGCCGTCCGTGGCCGGCCCGGCGTGCCCCTGCTCGGCGAGCACGAGGGCGACGCGGTCCAGGCCCAGCCCGAACCCGATCCCGGGCGTCGCCTTGCCGCCGAGCAGCTCGACGAGCCCGTCGTAGCGGCCGCCGCCGCCCAGAGCCTGCTGCTGCCCCTCGCGCCCCGCGACGTAGAACTCGAAGGCGGTCCGCGTGTAGTAGTCGAGCCCGCGCACGAGGGCCGGCTCCACCCGGTACGGGACGCCCAGCGCCTCGAGGTGCGCCTTCACCGACTCGAAGTGCGCGGCGCAGGCTTCGCACAGGTGATCGGTGATCCGTGGCGCCGCCGCGTTGATGTCCGCCATCGCCGGGTCCTTCGAATCGAGCAGGCGAAGGGCGTTCCGCTCGAGGCGGTCCAGCTCGGTGGGCGGGAGCGCGGCGGCATGCCCGCGGTAGTACGCCACCAGCTTCGCCAGGTATGCCGGGCGGCACGCCGGGTCGCCGATCGAGTTGACGAGGACCTCGACGCCGGTGACGCCCGACTCGGCATAGAACCGGTGACCGAGCTCGATGATCTCGGCATCGACGGCCGGCCCCGGATCCCCGATCGCCTCGACGTCGAACTGCCAGAACTGGCGGTAGCGGCCGGCCTGGGGTCGGTCGTAGCGGAACATCGGCCCGGTCGTCGTGAGCTTCACCGGCTGCGGCCAGGTCTGCATCCCGTGCTGGACGTAGGCCCGGACAATGCCCGCCGTCGGCTCCGGGCGGAGCGCCCATGCCTCGGCCTCCTCGGTCCGCGGCGCGATCCGGAACAGCTCCTTCTCGACGACGTCGGTGACCTCGCCGATCCCGCGCTCGAAGACCGCGGCCTGCTCGAACAGCGGGGTCTCGATCCGGCGATAGCCGTAGCGGGTGGTCAGGCTCGTCGCGATCCGCTCGAGGCGGTCGAACACGGCCCGATCGTCGGGCAGCAGGTCACGGGTGCCCCGGGGGGCTCGGTACGTCGGCATCGCGGGCAAGTCTAGCCGCCACGGTCCCGCCGGCGACCGCGGGCCGGCACCGCCCCGCCGGGAATTGAGACGGCCCGCGTCCCCCGGGGGGGTGCGGGCCGTGCCGTGCGTGCCGGGCGGTGACGCCCGGGAGGCCGTCAGGCCTTCTTGACGTGGACCGCGCGCGGGCCCTTGGGGCTCTCCTCGATGTCGAACTCGACGGTCTCGCCGCCGTTGAGTCCCTCGAACTCCGTGCCGGCCTCGAGCCCGCTCCGGTGGAAGAAGTACTCCTTCTCGTCATCGGTCGCGATGAAGCCAAACCCGCGGTCCGCGACGACGCGCTTGATCGTTCCTGTGGCCATCCGAGGCCTCCTGTGCTGCCCGAACGAGGTGTTGCGGAGCGCACGGCCGTTCGAAGTGGAGCCACGCGGCGCATCGGGGCGAGTCGCCTCGAAGGCAGCCAGCCTACCACCCTCCGCATCCGTCGCACAGCGGGCCGCCAGTCCTCCCTAACGTTTACGTGAACGGCAAGGTTGGATACACTCAATGTCGTGACCGATGTCCCTGCCCACCCCGCTGCGCCCGCCAGGCTCCTCCGCATCCAGGAGGTGGCGGCCGAGACCGGCCTGACGCCCCGGGCGATCCGCTACTACGAGGAGCTCGGGCTCCTCGCGCCCGCCGCGCGCTCCGAGGGCGACTACCGCCTCTACGACGCCGAGGACCTCGAGCGCCTGCGCTTCATCCGCGGCCTCCGCGACGATGCCGGGTTCTCGCTCGCCGAGATCGGCCAGCTGCTCGAGGACGAGCAGGCCCGCGACCGGAACCGGGCGCGATTCCAGGCGACGACCGATGCGTCCGAGCGCCGGGCGCTCGTGGTCGACGCCCTCGAGCGCGTCGAACGGCAGGTCGCGTCGCTGCGCAGCAAGAAGGACCGCCTCGAGGCGATGCTGGCCGAGGCCGAGGACCGCCGGGCGCACCTCGCGGACCATCTCCAGGACATCGATGCCGGCCGCGAGCCTGCTCACGGACCGCCGCCCGCCGAGGGGGCCGCCCGATGATGCGCGATCCGGGGCGCGCCCTCCCCCGTCCCGGTGCCGGGTTCGCCCTTGCGAACGGAGGCCGGGCGTTCCGCCATCGCAACTACCGCCTGTTCTTCGGCGGCCAGCTCATCTCGCTCGTCGGGACCTGGATGCAGCAGGTGGCCCAGGCCTGGCTGGTGCTCGAGCTCACCAATGACCCGTTCGTGCTGGGCCTCGTGGCCGCGCTCGCGTTCCTGCCCGTGCTGATCCTGGGCCTGTTCGGGGGCCTGATCGCAGACGCCCTGCCGAAGCGCCAGACGCTCATCGTCACCCAGACCGTGCAGATGATGCTCGCGTTCATCCTGTTCGGGCTCGTCGTCACGGACACCGTCCAGGTGTGGCAGATCCTCGTGCTCGCGACGATCCTCGGGATCACGAACGCCGTCGACATGCCGACCCGCCAGGCGTTCACGGTCGAGATGGTCGGCCGCGAGGACGTCCCCAACGCGGTCGCGCTGAACTCGGCCATCTTCAACGGGGCCCGGATCGTCGGTCCCGCGATCGCCGGCCTCACGATCGGCGCGTTCGGGGGGGACGTCAGCCCGGCGTTCCTGCTCAACGGCCTGAGCTTCCTCGCCGTCATCGTCGCGTACGCCGCGATGCGCGAGGACGAGCTCGTCCACAGCCGGCGCATCCGCCCGCCCGCACTCCGTGCACGAGGTCGGCTCGTCGCTGGTCGAGGGCCTGCGCTACGTCCGCCGGACGCGATGCTCGTCCTGCTCGCGACGGTCACCGTCGGGATCGTGTCGACGTTCGCGATGAACTTCGGCGTCATCATCCCGGCCCTCGCCCGCGAGGTGCTCGAGACGGACGCGACCGGGTTCGGCTTCCTGATGGCCGCGACCGGGATCGGCTCCCTCGTCGCTGCGCTGGGCATCGCGTTCTCGGGTCGCTCGCGGCCCGTGATCATCCCGGTCGGCGCGATCGTCCTGGGCGTGGCGCTGCTCGTCACGTCGGTCGTCAACCTCTACCCCGTGGCGCTGGTCGCGATGATGTTCGTCGGGTTCGGGGCGATCGCCATGGCGGCTACCGCCAACACGACCATCCAGCTGGCCGTGCCCGACGAGCTCCGCGGCCGGGTCATCAGCGTCTACACGACGGTGTTCGTCGGCTCCACCCCCATCGGCGGCCTGTTCATGGGCTGGGTCGCGTCGTCGTTCGGCGTGGAGGTGGCGGTCGCGCTGAGCGGCGTCGGGGCGCTCGCCGCGGGCGCCGCGTCGCTGGTGTGGCTCCGCCGGATCCAGCGCCGCCGCGGCGTCGCGCTCACCGCTGCCGCGTCCACGAAGCGGCGTGAGCCCGTGCCCGTCGACCCCGCGGCAGCGGGCGGCCCGCAGCCGCGGCCGCGCGACCCCGCTGACGGCGGTCGGGGCGACGTCCGGCGCGATCACGAGCGGGACGCGCAGCCCCGCGGCGGATCAGCTCAGGTCACGCTGGACGTTGAGGACGTCCTTGAGCTGCTCCACCCGGCTCATCACCTTCGCGAGCTGGGCGACCGATGCCACCTGGAGCGTCATCACGACCTCGGCCGTGTGGTCCGGGTTGACGCCGACGTTCGCGGCCAGGATGTTGACCTTGTTCTCGGCCATCACCTGGGTGATGTCCGACAGCAGGCCCGTCCGGTCGTACGCCTCGACGCGGATCGCGATCGGGTAGGTCTGCGCCGGGGCGGACTCCCACTCGACGTCGATGAGCCTGCTCGACCTCGCGCTCGTTGAGCACCGTGCGGCACGAGCGCAGGTGCACGGTGATCCCCTTGCCGCGGGTGATGAAGCCCTGGATCGGGTCGCCCGGGATCGGGTGACAGCACTTGCGCGAAGCGGACGAGGAGGTCCCCCACCCCCTTGACCCGCACGCCGCCGGTGCGGGCGGGCTGCTGCGGGGCGACGGTCGGCAGCGAGATGTGCCCGTCGTCGAGGACGCCCAGGCGCATGACGACCTGCTGGGCCGAGATCGCGCCGTAGCCGATGGCGGCGAAGAAGTCGTCGACCGTCTCGTGCTGGTAGGTCTTCGCGACCTCCGCGACCTTGTCGAGGCCGATGGCCTGGATGCTGGTCCGGGCGAGCCGTCGCAGCTCACGCTCGAGGCTCTCGCGACCGTGGATGATGTTCTCGGCGCGGTCCTTCTTCTTGAACCACTGGCGGATCTTCTCCCGGGCGTGGGAGGTCCGGACGATGTTCAGCCAGTCGCGTGACGGCCCGTGCTCGCCCTTGGTCGTGACGATCTCCACGATGTCGCCGTTCTTGAGCCGGTAGTCGAGGGGCACGAGGCGGTTGTTGACCTTCGCGCCGATCGTCCGGTGGCCGACGTCGGTGTGGATCCGGTACGCGAAGTCGAGCGGCGTCGCGCCCGCGGGCAGGTCCTTGACGTCGCCGCGCGGCGTGAACACGAACACCTGGTCCTGGAAGATGTCGAGCTTGATCCCCTCGACGAACTCCGTCGCGTCCGACTCGCTGACGTCGCGCTGCCACTCCATGAGCTGGCGCAGCCAGGCGAGCTTCGCGTCGTAGTCGCGCTCGGCCTTCGAGCCCTCCTTGTAGCGCCAGTGCGCCGCGATGCCGACCTCGGACACCTGGTGCATCGCGTGGGTCCGGATCTGGATCTCGAGCGGCTTGCCGTCGAGCGCGATGACCGCCGTGTGGAGCGACTGGTAGAGGTTGTTCTTGGGGACCGCGATGTAGTCGTCGAACTGGCCGGGGATCGGGCGCCACAGCGCGTGCACGATGCCCAGCGCCGCGTAGCAGTCGCGGACCTCGTCCACGAGCAGCCGGATCGCGTAGACGTCGTAGATCTCGCCGAACTCCGCGCTCTTGCGCTGCATCTTCTTCCAGATGCTGAAGATGTGCTTCGGGCGGCCCTGGAGCTCGCGCCTCGATGCCGGCGGCCTCGAGCCGTGGCCGGAGCTCGTCGATCGCCCGCTCGATGTAGCTCTCGCGGCCCTTGCGCCGCGTGTCGAGCAGCTTCGCGAGCTCCCGGTACGCCTCCGGCTCGAGCGCCTTGAAGGAGAGATCCTCGAGCTCCCACTTGATCTGCCAGATCCCGAGCCGCTCGGCGAGCGGCGCGTAGATCTCCATCGTCTGGCGGGCGATGCGCTCCTGCTTCTCGGCCTTGAGGGCGCCGAGCGTGCGCATGTTGTGGAGCCGGTCCGCGAGCTTGATCAGCACGACCCGGATGTCCTCGGCCATCGCCAGGAACATCTTCCGGATGTTCTCGGCCTGCTGCTGCTCGTGGCTGTGGGTGCTGAACTTGGACAGCTTGGTCACGCCGTCCACGAGGTGCGCGATCTCGGGCCCGAACGCCTCCTCGACATCGGCGAGGCTGTACTCCGTGTCCTCGGGGACGTCGTGGAGGAGGGCCGCGGCCACCGCGATCGGGTCGATCCCCAGCTCGGCCAGGATCTGGGCCGAGGCGATCGGGTGGGTGACGTACGGCTCGCCGGAGGCGCGCACCTGCGTCGCGTGGGCCTCGACGGCGAGGTCGAACGCCCGCTCGACGACCGACAGGTCGGCCTGCGGCGTGCTGGGCCCTGAGCGACGCGAGGAGATCGCGTGCGGAGCGACTCGAGATCCCACGACGGGGCAAGCGCGGCCCCGGTCGCGCCGGCGGTCGCACCCGTGCGGCGGGGACCCTTGCGCGACGTCGCGGGCGCGGCCCGCGCGTGGTCGCGAGGGGGACCTCCGGATCGCGGACGACGGGTTCGGCCATGCGTCGAGTCTACCCGGTGCGGGAACGGGGTCGGCTCAGCCGAGGATGCCGAGCGCAAGGTCCCCGGCGAGGCGCAGCCCGCCGCCCTGGGTGACCCGGACGGCCGTGAGGTGGATCGGCAGGTCCTCGGCACCCCGGAGCAGGACCACCTCATCGTCCGGGAGCAGGCGTCCGGCACCCGCAGGATGAGATCGCCGCTCGCGTGACCGCGAGCGTGCCCGCATCGACGCCCACGTCCGCGGTGACCCGGTCCGGCGACGACAGCGTCACCGTCGTCGGCGCGGCGCCGGGCATCGGCTCCACCGCGTCGGCGACCAGCCGTTCCACGTCCTCGCGGGGATGGTCGTCGTCGCCGTGACGTCGTCCCCGCCCCCAGCGATCGTGATCGCCGCGAGCGCACCTCGCGCCCACCCACGGTCTCGACGACGACGTCGGTGAGGCGGCCGTCGACCGTCCCGGCGGTGCGGTCGAGGACCGCGACCTCGCCGAGCTCGAGATCGAGCGAGCCGATCCGCAGTCCCCGGAACGTCGCGTCGGTCGCGCGGATGCGGACGCGGTCGGCCTGCAGCCCGAGGAGGTCCGTCGGCGGATCGCTGGAGACCGTGACGGTCGTGTCGTCGGCCTGGAGGCCGCCGGCCGTCACCGCCGAGGTGATGACGCCGGCCGCGACCTGCGGCAGGCCGATGACGACCATCAACGCGATCACGACGCCGCCGAGGAGGAGGATGAACAGGCAGCCCCGCACGACTTAGCCCCGCCCCAGCCCATCGCCGCGAGCATCTCGCGCGCGACCGCCGCCTCGTCCCACGGGAGCGCGTGGTCCGCGTACAGGATCGTCGGCTCGTGACCCTTGCCGGCCAGCAGCACGACGTCGCCGGGGCGCGCCCGCTCCGAGGGCGGCCGCGATAGCCGTCGCGCCGATCGGCGATCGCGAGCACGTCGACGCCCCGCTGCCGGCCGGCCGCCTCCGCGCCCCGGACGATCTCCTCGATGATCGCGTGGCGGTCCTCGCCCCGCGGGTCCTCGTCGGTGGCGACGACCAGACGGCAGCGCTCGCCCGCGATCCGGCCCATCGCCGCCCGCTTGGCCGTGTCGCGCTCGCCGGCCGAGCCGAAGACGGCGATCAGGCCGCCGCCGCGGGCGGCGGCCACGGGCGCGAGCAGGTCCAGCACGCCCGGCAGCGACGCCGGCGAGTGGGCGTAGTCCACGATGACGCCGAACGGCTGGCCGGCATCGATCCGCTCCATCCGCCCGGGAACGCCGGTCACGCCCTCCAGGCCGGCCCGGACGGCGACGGCGTCGAGGCCCAGCGCCTCGCCGAGGGCGACGACGGCGAGCGCGTTGTGGACGTTGAAGCGCCCCGCGAGCCGCAGGTCGAGGGCCGCCCGTCCCGACGGCGCCGAGTACCCGACCCGCAGCCGGCGGGCGTCCTCGTCGACGGCCGTGGCGCGGACGTCCGCCATCGGGTCCAGTGCCGTAGGTGACGACCGTCGCACCGGCGTCGCGGGCGGCGGCCTCGAACCACGGCATCGCCGGGTCGTCGCGATTGAGGATCGCCACCTTGGGCCATGGCCGTCCCGCCACGATCTTGGCGGGGTTCGCCGGGCCCCGGTTCGCAGCGCCTCGAACAGCCGCACTTCGCGGCGCGGTACGCTCGAAGGTGCCGTGGAGCTCGAGGTGCTCGTGGGTGAGGTTGGTGAAGATCGCCGCGTCGTACGCGACGCCGAGCACGCGCTCGAGCTCGAGGGCGTGCGACGTGGTCTCGAGGATCGCGGCCACATTGCCGTTGGCGACCATCGCGCCGAGCGTCGCCTGGAGCTCCGGTGCCCCGGGGGTCGTCACGTGGGCCTCGTGGCGCTCCCGCACGTCGCCGACCTTCGTCTCCACCGTCCCGACGAGGCCGGTCCAGATCCCGGCCGCCTCGAGCGCCGCGACCGCGAGGAACGAGGTCGTCGTCTTGCCGTCCGTGCCGGTGATCCCCACGACGCCGAGGCGCGTGGACGGATCGCCGTACCACCAGCCGGCGGCGAGCGCGAGGGCCGGCCGGGAGGCGTCCACGACCACCTGCGGGAGGGTCGTGCCGGCGACCGCGTGCTCGACGATCGCGGCTGAGGCGCCGGCCGCGGCCGCGCGCGCGACGTAGTCGTGACCGTCGACGTGGAACCCGGGCACCGCGACGAACAGGATGCCGTCGCGGACCGCTCGAGAGTCCTCGGCCACGCCGCGCACGGCAATGTCGGCCAGGCCGCCCGCTCCGATCGGGAGACCGTCCCGGCGCGCGCCACGCAGCAGCGACGCGTGATCGAGGCGCGCAAGCAGCCCGCCGAGGGGCTTCGCGTCGACGGGCTCGGCCGCCGGCGATCAGCGTCTCCACGCGCGTGGGCTCCCTCGTCGGCCCGCTCATCGCGTCGTGTCCCCTGCCCCGCCGTGCGGGCGAGCTTCGCCACGCCGCGGCCCAGGGCATAGCGCCACGGCCGCTCGACCCGCTCCTGCGCGCCGGCCAGCGCGACCCATCGGGCCCCGAACGAGCGCTTGTGCTCGTACAGGCCGTACGTCGGCTCGCCCTCGACGGGCTCGCGGCGGGCGCCGGCCACGTCCACGCCGCCGAGATCCATCTCGGTCCGCCCCTCGGCCAGCGCCAGCTCGATGGCCCGCCAGCGCAGCAGGTGCATCGTGCCCGGGTGGTCCCGGCGCCGTTCGGCGCGATCGCCGCTGTGCGCGTCGAGAGCCGCGCCCGTGCCGGTACAGGACGAGTCCGCCGAGGACGTCGCCGTCGGCCGACCCCTCGCGCGCCTCGAGGTACACGAGGTGGCCAGCGGCCAGGGCCCGGCTCCACCACGGCACGAACTCGTCGGGCCCGGCGAACCCGAACCCGCGGCGGTCGCCGGTGGCGCGCAGCAGATCGTAGAAGCGTCTCAGCGCAGCGTCGCCGGCCTCGGTCGCGCGGAGCAGGCCCTCGCACTCGCCCGGCTCGGCATCCCAGCGGACGACGACGACCCCGTCGCGCTCGGCGCGCCGGATGCGCTGGCGGGTGGTCTTCGCGATCCCGTCCATCACGGCGGCGGCGTCGTCGCCGTCCGGCAGCGCCAGGGCCATGCGGTGGCGGGAGGGCTGGATCTCGGGGATCGCGTGGAAGCCGACCGCGTCGAGCGCACGCCGGTACGCCGCGTCATCCGCCGCGACCTCGGGATCCGCCGCGAGGACGTCCACGCCCCCGTCCGACAGGCTGGCGGCGATCGCGGCGAGCGCCTCCCCCACCTCGACCCCCGACCCGTCCCGCGTCCACGGGGTTCCCGCCACGACGGGGCCGCGCGGCACGTACCCCGACCCGCCGCGCATCATCGGCCAGGAGCGGACCAGCACGAGCGCCCGCGCATCGCCGGCCGCAAGGAACCGGGGCTCCCAGCCGCCCGCCTCGCGATGCGCCGCCCACGCCCGGGACTGGAGGACATGCCCGCCGGGCGCGTCGACCGCCGCGGCGTCCCAGTCGTCGAGCTCGGCACCCGCAAGCGGCCGCACGGCGTTCACGCGTCGCCCCCGGCGTCGCCCCCGTAGCCGGCGGCCGTGCGCCGCTGCCACCCTTGAGCCCGTGGCGCAGCCGCTCGATCCGGACACGTGCCCCCTGGGCGACGGCGTAGGTGCGCCGTCCGAGCGGGTCGAGGACGAGGTCCCACGCGCCGATGTAGCGGATCTCGCGGCCCCCGAAGCCCGTCTTGAAGTGCGCGATGCCCGCGTGGGCGAGGCCCCACAGGTCGTAGCTCGTGGCGCCCGCCTCCTTCGATGAGCGGATCGCCTCCCACTTGAGCAGGTAGTTCGCGCGGCTGTCCCCGCCCGCCTGCGTCATGCCTCCGTACGGCTCCACCACGCGCGAGCCGGCACGCACGAGGAACAGGGTCGCGACCGGCGTGCCGTCGGCGAGGTGCGCGAACAGGAGCCGGGCCCTGCCGTCCGGTGCGTACGCGTCCCATACGTCGCGGTAGGCGGACTGCGCCCGGATGAGGAAGCCCGCCCGATCCGCGGTCTCGCGGTAGATCCGGTAGAACTCGTCGAGCCGCTCCGAGCCCGCGTCGACCACGGTCACACCGCCGCTGCGGGCCTTGTTGACGTACTGCCGCCACTTCTTCCGGAGGTCGCCCCACAGCGCCTCCTCGTCGGCGCGGAGGTCGATCGCCCTCGTGGACACGGGCTGGATCGGGTCCGCGGGCTGCCAGCCGGCCGCACGCAGGGCATCCGTGACGGCACCGCCCTCGTCGCGCCCGGCGCCGGCCTCGATCTCCGGGTCGATCCGAAGGTGGCTGGCGCGTCCGCTGCCGCGGAGGTCCTCGCGCACCAGGTCCGTGAGCCGCTCGACGTGCCCGCCGTCCCACGTCTCGAGCACGGGGCCGCGCGGCGCATACGCGAACGCCCACGGCAGCGGCCCCGGCCTGCGCAGGAGCACCTGGGCACCGCTCCCGTCCGCCAGGAGGCGCCGGGCCGTCCAGCCGTTGACGGCCTTGACCCTCGCCCACCCGGTCAGCTGCAGGTACGAGCCGAGCTCGTTCGACTCCACGAACGCGTCCCACGCCTCGGCGGAGGGCCCGGGGGAATCGGCTGGGCGGCCCGCACCGGCGGGGTGAGCCGTCACGCGCGGCCCTTTCGGCGGAGGAGGTCGACCACGATCCCGACGATAGTCCGGAGCTCCTCGATCCGCAACGCGAGGGCGCCGGCGAGGATGACCACGCCACCGGCGAGCGCGGTGGTGGTCGCGCGGACGAGCAGCAGCACGATGCCCGGATCCTCGCCCCAGGCGCCCAGGAGCGCGGTGTAGACGAGCCACGCGACCGCTGCGCCTGCGACCGAGACGGCGAGCGTCTTGACCGCGACGAGCGCCACGTGCCGGAAGCCGAGGGTCGGGACGCGCCGGCGCATGAGCAGCGCGAGCGTCGTGAGCTCGACCCAGGCGCCGATCGCGATCGCCGCCGCGAGCCCCGGCACCCCGAACGGCCTGACGAGCACGCTCGCGATCACGATGTCCACGACGACGGCGAACAGCGCCGCGGCGACCGGGGTCGCCGTGTCCTGCATCGCGTAGAAGGCCCGGGCGAGGACCGCGATCATCGAGTGCGCCGTGAGGCCCACCAGGAACACGGCCAGGGTCGTGGCCGTCAGCTCGAGGGAGGCCTCGCTGAGCGACCCGTACCCGAACAGGAGCCGTATCACGTCGCCGGCGAGCACGATCCCAAGCGCGGTGATGCCGATCATCACGAACGCGAGCATCGAGAGGCCGCGGACGAGCAGCCGCCTGAACATGTCCGTCGCCCCGAGCGCGGCCTCGCGCGACAGGGATGGCAGCAGCACGACGCCCAGTGGGACGCCGATCACGCCGACCGGGATCTGGAGGACCGCGAACGCCAGGTTGAAGACCGTGATCGACCCGGTTGGGAGCGTCGACGCGAGGCTCGTCATGACGAGGAACACGACCTGCGTCGCCCCGAGGCCGAGCGCTCGCGGGCCCATCAGGGTGAGCGCCTTGCGGGCCTCGCGGTCACGGAGATCGAGGTGTGGCCGGATGCTGGCCCCGATCCGGGCGAGCACGGGGACCTGGACGAGGAGGTGACCGGCGGCGCCCGCGACCACGCTCATCGCCAGCCCGGCCACCCCGAACACCGGGACAAGGACGATGGCGCCGCCGATGATCGCGACGTTGTAGACGACCGGGGCGAGCGCGGCCGCACCGAACCGTCCCCTGGCATTGAGCACGCTCGTGGCCACGGCGCCCGCCGCGAGGAACAGGGGCGCGAGCACCATGATCCGGGTGAGCTCGGTGGTCAGCGCGAGCGACTCCTCGTCGAACCCGGGCGTGATGACCGCGACGAGCTGGGGGGCGAACAGCAGGACGACCGCGGAGAGGACGAGCAGCACGCTGAGCATGAGCGTCGTCACCGTGGACACGACGCGCCAGGCGCGGGCCGTCTGCTCCGTGGCGAACAGCCCGGAAATGACCGGGATCAGCGCAGACGACAGGGCACCCGCGGCGACGAGCTGGAACAGGAAGTCCGGGATCCGGAACGCGGCGAAGAAGGCGTCGAGCTGGGCCGGGTCGGGGACGACCTGGGCGATGACGACGAAGCGGACGTAGCCGAGGATCCGCGAGACGAGGAACAGCACCGTGACGATGAGCCCGGCCCGGGCAAGGGCACGGGTCCTCGAGGATCCCGGCCGCGACGGGTCCTCCCCCGCTCCGCCCGTCCCGGCGGCCGGCGACGGCCGAGCATCGCCGGGGACCGCCATCTCGCCCTGGTCCTCGATCACGAGCTCCGGGCCCTCGGATGCGCGTCGCGGTAGGCCTCGCGGAGGCGCCCGGGCGAGACGTGCGTGTAGATCTGGGTCGTCGCGAGGCTCTCGTGGCCGAGCAGCTCCTGGACGACGCGCAGGTCGGCGCCACCCTCGAGCAGGTGGGTCGCGAAGCTGTGGCGCAGCGTGTGCGGGCTCACGCCCTCCGGGAGCCCCGCGGCGCGTCGCAGGCGGTCCAGGCGACCTCGCAGGCCGCGCACGCCGAGTGGCCGGCCCTGGTGGTTCAGGAACACCGCCGTCTCGTCGTCCGTGCCGTCGGTGCGGTGACGCGCAAGCTCGGGTCTGCCCTCGTCGAGATAGGCGCGGAGCGCCTCCCGCGCGGGTGCGCCGAGGAGGCCGATGCGCTCCTTGCGGCCCTTTCCGACGACGCGGATCTGCCCGCGTCGCAGGTCCAGGCTGCCCAGGTCGGCTGCCGCGAGCTCGCTGATGCGCAGCCCGGCCGCGTACGCCGTCTCGACGAGGGCCCGGTCCCGCAGGGCGATCGCACGGGCAAGGTCCGGATCGTGGCGACCGCGTCCCAGCCCCGTGGATCCACCGCCGGCGGCGTCGATCCGGTCGAGATCGTCGTCGACGACCGCGAGCAGCGCCTCCACCTGCTCCACCTCGAGCACGCGTGGCAGACGGCGCGGCAGCCGCGGGGTCGCGATCGCGCCCCATGGGTCGCCGGGGACGAGGCCCGTGCGGGCGCAGTACCGGTAGAAGGCACGGAGCGCCGCGAGCCGCTGGGCGACCGACGTCTTCGCGTG
Organism: uncultured Chloroflexia bacterium; assembly: GCA_963715245.1. Lineage (GTDB taxonomy): Bacteria > Chloroflexota > Limnocylindria > Limnocylindrales > CSP1-4 > CAIXZV01. Next base: position 185,166 of record CAVQRM010000006.1, on the reverse strand, counting down.
GCCGTCGGTGAGCTCGGCGAGGTACGACCTGAGGGTCGCCCTCCCCGGAGCCTGCCAGTCCACGCCGCGCTCCTCGAGCCAGGCGAGGTAGGCGGTCACCGTCGTCTCGTACGAACGCCGCGTGTTGGCCGAGGTATCACGCGCCTCGAGCGAGCGCATGAACCGGCGGAGTGCGTCGTCGGGCGTCGTCACGCCGTCGTGGCCCCATGGTCGGTCGCCTGCGCCACCGGGGCGCTCACTCGCCGGTGCGGGTCCCGGACCCGAGGTCCCCCCGGATCGCGTCGCGGACCCCGCCGACCGTCCACCACGCCGCGCTGCGGTCCCGCCGCGCGGCGCCCCGCGACGACCGCCGCCTCCCCGCGTCGGGCGCTCCAGCGCGGCAGGGTTGGGCGGGCCGCCCGGCAGTCGCAGGCCGACGAGGCTGCCGGCCGGCAGCTCGACCGTCGCGCCGCAGGTCATGCACAGGCCGGTCTCGCCTTTCCTGACCACGGCCCCCTTGCCGTCGTCGTGCGCGTCGTGGACGGCGCCCGTGGGCTCCTCGTTCACCGTGAAGTCGCACTTCGGGTACTTCGAGCACCCCCAGAAGACGTTCCCCGTGCGTCGAGCGCGACGCGCGACGAGGTGCCCGTCCGCGTTCTTCGGGCAGACGACCTCGAACGGCAGCTGGTCGGGCGGCGGCGGGCCGTCCTTGCGGATGTACGTGCAATCCGGGTAGCGCGAGCAGCCCACGAACGCGCCGAACCGGCCGCGCTTCGTCGCGAGCGTCCCCTCGTTGCACTGCGGGCACGTCTCGCCGTCGCCCTCGAGGGTCGGCGTCTCGTCGCCCGGGAGCGGGCGCGTCTCCTTGTGCTCGGGGAACGTCGAGCACGCGAGAAACTTCCCATTGCGCCCGAGGCGGATCACCATCGGATGCCCCTCGGAACAGATCTCGTCGGTCGCCACCGTCGTGAAGTCCGCCCGCTTGAGCTCCTTGCGCTTCTCGTCGACGCGGTTCTTGAGGGGTCCGAAGAACGCACGCAGGAGCGGAACCCACTCCCGCTCCCCGCGGGCGATCTCGTCGAGCTCCTCCTCCATCCGGGCGGTGAACGCCAGGTCCACGTACTCGCCGAAGTGCGTCACGAGCAGGTCGGTGACGATCTCGCCGATCTCCTCGGGGTGAAGGCGGCGCTCGTCGACGCGGACGTACTCCCGATCGAGGATCGTCGAGATCGTCGCGGCGTAGGTCGAGGGGCGGCCGATGCCGTGCTCCTCGAGCGCCTTGATCAGCGTCGCCTCGGTGTAGCGGGGCGGCGGCTCGGTGAAGTGCTGCGTCGGCGTGACGGACGTGACGGTGGTGACGTCCCCCTCGGCGAGCGGCGGCAGGCTGCGCTCGGCCTCGTCGGCGCCGTCGTCGTCGCGGCCCTCCGTGTAGACCCTGGAGAACCCGTCGAACAGCGTGCGCGTCGCCGAGGCGCGGAGGCGGTATGCACCGGCCACGAGCTCCGCCGTCGTCGTCTCCAGCTCCTTGGGGGCCATCTGCGACGCGACGGCGCGCTGCCAGATGAGGCGGTACAGCTTCGCCTCATCCGCCTTGAGGTGGGCGCGCATCGAGTCCGGGTCACGCAGGAAGGACGTCGGCCGGATCGACTCGTGCGCCTCCTGGGCTCCCTTCGCCTTGGTCTTGAAGAAGCGACCCTTGCCGGTGCCGTACCGCTCCCCGAACCGGTCGTTGATCACCTGCTGGGCCTCGGCCATTGCGACACCGGCGATGGCCGTGGAATCCGTCCGCATGTACGTGATCAGGCCAACGTGCCCGTCCGGGGTATCCGCCCCCTCGTACAGCCGTTGGGCGACCGACATCGTCCGCTTCGGGCTGAAGCCGAGCTTCCGGCTCGCCTCCTGCTGGAGCGTGCTCGTCGTGAACGGCGGCGCGGGATTCCGCTTCGACTGCCGCTTCGCGACGCTGTCGACGAGAGGCCGCAGCGTCCTGATCGCCGCGGCGTGGCGCTCGGCGGTGTCGCCGTCGCCGATGTCGACTGCCTTGCCGTCGATCCGGACGAGATCAGCCGTGAAGGCCGTCCCGTCGGCGGTCGCGAGAAGGGCCTCGAGCGTCCAGTACTCCTTCGCGGTGAACGCCCGGATCTCGCGCTCGCGCTCGACGACCATGCGGACCGCGACCGACTGCACCCGGCCCGCCGACAGCCCACCGCGTACCTTGCGGGAGAGCAAGGGGCTGAGCGTGTAGCCGACGAGGCGATCCACGATGCGTCGCGTCTGCTGCGCGTCCACGAGGTCCTGGTCGATGTCGCGCGGGCTGGCGAACGCGTCGCGGATCGCGCCCTCGGTGATCTCGCTGAACACGACCCGGCGCCGCTTCGCCTGCGGCACGTTCGCCGCCTCTGCGACGTGCCAGGCGATCGCCTCGCCCTCGCGGTCGAGGTCGCTCGCGAGCCAGACGTCGTCCGCGCCGCGGGCCGCCTTCTCGATCGCGGAGACCTGCTTGCGGCGATCGTCGGGGATGACGTACTCGGGTGCGAAGTCGTGATCGACGTCGACGCCGAACTTGCCCTTGCCCGGGTTCTCGGGCAGATCGCGGACGTGGCCGTACGAGGCGAGGACCTGGTAGTCCCCGCCGAGGTAGCGCTCGATCGTCCGCGCCTTGGCGGGCGACTCCACGATCACGAGATGCTTGGGCATGGCGGCGCGGAGTGTAGCACCGGGTCACTTGCGCGCCGCTTGCAGCGCGACCGGATCAGATGTCGCGGACGCGCTTGAGGAAGTCCTCGTCGATCTCGATGTCGAGGTCCGGGTCGTCATCCGTCCCCGCAGGCGGGCCCACGGCGATGGGGAGCAGCGACTCGTCGCCCGGTGCGCGATCGTCCACGGCGCTCATGTCGCCGAGACCGTCCAGCTCGTACGAGGTGCCTCCGTCCGCGCTGGCACCGACCGCGGGGAACCGGGCGCCGCTCGCGCGGTAGGCGGCCATGGCCCCGGCCGGGATCTCGAGGAAGCGGACGACGTGGTACGGGAAGAAGAACGTCGAGCCGATCTGGTCGATGAAGACCGGGCGCTTGCCGTCGAGCGAGCGGACGTTCGTGCACACCAGGCCGGCGTCGTCGGCGCTCGGCATCTCGTACAGGTCGCACAGGAGCGGCTGCTCGTTGTTGACGTGGATGCAGACGTTGCGGATCACGAGCCGCATGCTCGACCAGGGAGTGCCCCCGCGTCACCCGCCCGAAGGTCCCGGTCCCGGCTCGGGACGACCGTCAGGGCTGGTAGAAGTCCACGACGAGCCGGACGCGGCCGCCCGACACCCACACGCCGATGCCCGTGTAGCTGAACGCCGAGCTCATCAGGTTGCGATAGTGGCCGCCGTTCCAGGGCTTCTCCGACTGGAAGAACAGGTGCGAGGCGAGCACCGCGCCGTACGCTCCGCCTGACCGGCACCCGATGTTCTCCGCCCAGCGGTAGCTCACGTAGCCGGCCCGGCGGAGCCGGTCGCCCGGATTGCCGCCGATGAAGTGGCTGCACTGGTTCCGCGTGGCGAGCAGCTTCGCGTACGGCCGGGCGACCTTGCTGCTGATCCCTGCGCTCAGCTTCAGCGGGGCGACGTTCCGGCCCCCCGGCGACGAGCACGCACCCGATGCCGTCACCCAGCCCCCGGTCCGGGTGCAGTTCATGAGCTTGAGGTAGTACCGCTCCACCGCGGTCCAGGAGCCGGACACCGCACCGCCGCCGCCAGTCGCGATCGGCACGGTCGCCGGCTCGGGGCGGGGCACGACCTTGAAGGTGGCCGTGACGGCACGCCCGATCGGGGCTCCGTCCCTGCTCCGCGCGACCAGGTTGACGCGCTGCACGACCTTCGCCCCGTATGGCAGGGCCTTGGCCGGCTCGAACACGAGAACGGTGCCGTCCTCCGCCCACCGCAGCGTGCCCTTCACCCGCTTGCCATTGGCCGTCACGCTGTACGCATCCGCGGTACGCCCCTCATCCATCGACTCGGTGAAGCGCACGGAGAGCTCCGCAGTGCGCTTGACCTTCGTCGAATCGTCCTTCGGCCGGAAGCGGACCACCTCGGGGGCCTTCACGGTCCTGACGCCCACCACGGGTGCCGCGCCGAACGGGACGCCGTCGGCGTCGGCGAGGCCGGCCAGCCAGACCCTGTACATGGTGTCGGGGGCGAGCGGCCCGTTCGGCTGGAACAGGTAGGTGCCGGGATCGTCGCCCGCCGTGACCTTGCCGGCTGCCGCCGGCTGCGTGCGCAGCGCCGCTTGAACGGCCGAAACCGGCAGATCGCGGTCGAGCCGGATCGCGAACCCCGTGTCCAGCCGAGCGCGCGTCCCGGCGGGGGCGGTGACAGACAACTCGCCCGAGCCGGCGTTCGCGGTGAGCACGATGCTCCGGAGCGGAGACGCGAGCAAGCCACCGTCCTCGCTGCGTGCCGATGGTCCGATCACGACGCTGTAGAGCGTGTCCGGCTGCCAGTGATCAACGGGGCTGATCGTCAGCACGCGTGTGGACGCGTCCCAGCCCAGCGCATAGGCAACGGACGGCTCGATCCGGAGCGCGCCCGCCACGGCCGCGGGGTCCATCGGGGCGTCGAACGCGACCGTGAACGGATCGGTCAGCGCGTGGGCTGTGCCGACCGCCATGAACAGGTCGCCGGACACCGGAACTGGGTCCGACACGGGAGCCGCGACGCCGGGCGCCGGACGCAGCCCCACGACGACGCTCGCGACGAGCGCCGCGGCCGCCGTCAGGGCAAGGAGCCGCGACGCCTTGCCACGCGGATCGAGCGACGCGACACGAGCCACGAGCGCGAGCGGCAGGGCGAGCAGCGCGGTGCCGGGCTTCCGCAATACGTCGTCCTCCAGCAGCCGGCGCCGGGCATCTCTCGGGTGTCGGATGCGGCCGCATGCGCGATGAACGCTGCTCGAGCGGCGGCTGCCGGGGCTGCGGCCGAGAATACCACCGTGCCCCCGGCGGGGACCGGCCCGGTCCGGCCAGATCGACGACGACCGGGCTCACGCGGCGCGGCGGCGGCGGCGCGGGATCCCGGGGCCGTCCCGTGGGGCCTGCCCGTTGGGGACCCGGACAGTGCCGCGGATCACGGCCGCCCGCCACGCGCGAGCGGGCCGGCGGCCCGGTAGCGGCCGAAGGCCTCGACCACCAGGCCCCGCATCTCGAGCGCCGTGAGCGCGCCGAGGACCACCGCACCGCGAAGCCCGGTTGCCGCGGCCAGCTCGTCGACGCCCGACCGCCCGTCCTGCACCTGGACCGCGATCGACCGCTCCACTGGTGGAAGCGTGGCGAGCACCGAGCGCGACCCGCCGTCGACCGACGACCCACCGGCTGGCCCGCTGGCCCGCCCAGGTTCGGGAGGGAGCAGCCCGAGATCCTCGAGGAGCTCTGGGATCCCGGCCACGACCCGCGCCTCGGGCCCGGCCTCACGGAGGAACGCGAGCGACCCGGCGACGGCAGGATCGTCGAGTCTGCCGGGCACGATGAACAGCCCCCTCCCCTGCTCGAGGGCCCACGCCGCTGTCGTCAGCGCGCCGCTGCGCACACCCGCCTCGACGATGACCGTCGCATCCGCGAGCCCGCTGATGATCCGGTTCCGACGCGGGAACGTCCCCCGGGTCGGGACCACGGGCGGGGCGAACTCGCTGATCACCGCGCCGTTCCCGGCCACGATCTGATCCACGAGGCCCCGATGGCCCGCCGGGTACAGCCGCTCGTGGCCGCCCCCGATGACGGCGACCGTGGGCTGGCCGGCGCCGACGGCAGCGCGATGGGCGGCAGCGTCGATCCCGAACGCGAGGCCCGAGACGACGGATGCCCCCAGGCCACCCACGGCATCGGCGATCCGCGCCGCCGTCGCGCGACCCATCTCCGTCGGCCGCCTGGTCCCGACGATCGCGATCGACCGCGGCACCTGGAGCGCGGCGACATCGCCGCGGACGTACAGCACCGGTGGCGGCAGCGCGATCCGGCGAAGCCGGGACGGGAAGTCCTCGTCCACCAGGAGGAGCGCCCGCACCCCGGCTCGCCGCACCGGTCCGAGGATCGGCTCCGGATCCCGGGCGAGCACGGCCACCGCGTGTGCCGCCGCGGGCGTCAGGCTCGCCGGGCCGTCCCCGTCGATCGTCGCTCCGACGAGGGCCGCGGTCCCTCGCGCGCCAACGGCCGCCCGCAGCACCGCGGTCGCCGTGCCGTACGCGGCGATCAGGCGTCCGAACGAGACCGGCCCGACGCCATCCGCCTCGCTGAGCACGATCCAGGCGTCACGCTCGGATGCGTCGACACCCCCGGGCTCGATCCGGACCCACGGCCCCCCTACCGGGCCCGTGTCGTCGCGCCCACACGGCCCGGCGTGTCCGACACCGAGCATCAGCCCGCCCTCGCCATGGCCAGCCGATCCACCGGCGCGCGGAACCGTGCCGCCTCGTCGAGGTGTTCGGACAGGACCGCCGGCGCGGCATCGAGGTCCGCGATCGTCCGCGCGACCCGCAGCAGTCGGTCCGTCCCGCGGCCGGACAGCCCTTCCCGCTCGGCGAGCAGGATCGCCCTGGCGGTGGTCTCCGGCGTCATGGCACAGGCCACCAGGAGGCCGGCGCCGCGGACTCGGGCGTTCGGTTCCGATCCGCCTCGCCGTCGCTGTGCCATCCGAGCCCCGGCGATCCGCTCCGCGACCCCCGCCGACGCCTCCGGTGCGTCGCCCGCGATCAGCGCGGCAGGCGGCACCCGGTCGACCGTGACCCACAGGTCGATCCGGTCCCGCAGCGGACCGGACACCCTGCGCAGGTACCGCTCGGGAACGCCGGGCGGACAGCCGCACGATCGGTCCACGGCCCCGAGCTGGCCGCAGGGACACGGGTTCATCGCCGCGATGAAGGTGAAGCGCGCCGGAAACGTCTCGGACCGCCCGACGCGCACCACGGACACGCTCCCCTCCTCGAGCGGCTGGCGGAGGGCCTCGAGGACATCGCGTCCGAACTCGGGCAGCTCGTCGCAGAACAGCACGCCCTGGTCCGCGAGGGTCACCTCGCCGGGGGACATCCGTGGACCACCGCCCACCATGCCCGCGTACGACGTCGTGTGATGCGGCGCACGGAACGGCGGCCGCCGGACGAGCCCCGTCACGGGCACCGGTGACGCGACCGACGCGACAACCGTCGCGGCGATCGCCGCCTCGTCTTCGAGGTCGGGCAGCAGGCCGGGGATCGAGCGCGCGAGGAGCGTCTTGCCGGCGCCGGGCGGGCCGAGCAGGAGCATCGCGTGGCCGCCGGCCAGGGCGATCTCGAGCGCCCGGCGCGCAACGGCCTGCCCCCGGACATCCGCGAGGTCCACGGGTCGTGCGCCGCCACCGTCGGCCGCGGCGGCTTCGACGACGGGTCCGACGACGTCCGGTCCGGCCTCCGTCGCGCGCGGGAGGGGCCGCGGCCGAGGACGCCTCGCGCGTGGCGCCCGGACGACCTCCGCCGCCTCGGCGACGGTCGCGGCGGGCACCGGATCGATCCCGCGGACGAGCCGCGCCTCCGCGAGCGCCTCCTCGGGGACGACGACGCGCGTCACCCCGCGCGCCTCGAGGGCGAGACACATCGGCAGGATCCCCGGCACTCGCCGGACCTCACCGCCGAGGCCAAGCTCCCCGACGAGCGCCAGGCGTCCGGATCCGGCCCGCAGCTGCTCCGACCCGAGGAGGATCCCGAGCGCGATCGCGAGATCGAGCGACGCGCCCGCCTTGCGCAGCTCCGCCGGGGCGAGGTTCACCGTGATCCGGCGCGGCGGATGGTGGTAGCCGGCATTGCGCAGGGCGCCCCGGACGCGCTCTCGCGCCTCGGACAAGGCCGCGTCGGGCAGCCCGACGATCGTGAACCCGGGAAGCCCGGGAGCGACGTCGACCTCGACCCGGACGACGCGTCCGGCGATGCCGTTGAGGGTGGCGGAAAGCAGGGTCGCGAGCACGGGCGCCACGGTAGGCGCCGCCACTCACCGGGTGCTTATCCCGCGGGGGCCACGGCTCCCCGTGCGCGCGTGGCGGGCGAGCGTCAGCGCCCCGCGACCGGCGCCAGCTGCGCGGCGGCCTGGCCGCCGGACTTGTCGACGGCCTTCGCGAAGTCCAGCACCGAGCGACCCAGCACCGAGTCCGCCTTCGCGATCATGAACGGCGCCCCGGAGTTGAGCGCGGAGATCGCCCCGCGGTACTCGTTCACGATCTGGAGCTCGATCGGCCGGCGGAGGGCGCCCTCGGCGCTCTTCACGTTGATCCCGGTGAACGCGTTCGACCGGTTGAGGACGAGCTTGAGCTTGTTCGACTCGTAGCCCAGGTGCCCGATCGTCTCGAGCACGAGCCTGACGTTCTTGAGGCACGAGAGGTCCGCGGTCATGACGGCGAAGATCGTCTCCGCGACGTCGAGGACCATGAGGTTGAGGTCGTCGAGGCGCTTGTCGATGTCGACGATCACGTAGTCGTACAGGCCGGCGAGGATCTCGAGGATCTGGTGCATGTGGGCGGCCGTGACGAGGTCCGCGGACTCGGGCGACGGCGGCGCGAGCAGCAGGTCTACCCCGGACTCGTGCGTCTGGAGGATCGACTTGACCAGGTCGGCATCCATCGACGGCGCGCTGACGACGTCCACGATCCCCTTGCGATCGAGGCCGAGATCCAGGAACACCCGGTGGTCGCCGAACTGGAGGTTCCCGTCCACGAGCACCACGCGACGCCCGAGCGCCTGGAGCGCGATCGCCGCGTTGATCGCGATCGTCGTCGTGCCGACGCCGCCCTTCGCGCCGTAGTAGGCGTGGACGCGGCCCATCGGCGGGCGGCCCATCAGCGCGTCGCTCGGGGCGAAGCGCGCGATGAGCGACTTCATCCGCGCGAGGAGCTCGGCCGGGTGGAACGGCTTGACGAGGTAGTCGTCCGCACCGGCGCGGAGGGCCCGGACCTTCTGCTGCACGTCGCGATCGGACGTGAGCATGATGATCGGCACGTGCTCGCCCTGACCCTCGCCGGCCCGGATCCTTGTGGCGACCTCGAACCCGTCGGCGCCCTCGAGCGTGACGTCGAGGAGGATCAGCGACGGCGACTCCTGCTGCCAGGCACGCAGCCCCTCGGTTCCATCCGCGGCGATGACGACCTCGTACCCCTCCTGCTTGAGGGTGTACTGGAGGAGCCGCTGGACGCTCGCATCATCGTCGACGACAAGGACCTTGCCGGCCATCCGACCTCCCGGAGCGACACCGGTTCACGACGGGCGCGACGTGCCCGATCCCCGAGGGTGCCGTGCCCGCAGTATAGGGTGCCCGCCGTCAACGTCCTGCGGCGGGTCGCGCCCCGGCGAACGCGGGCCGGAGGAGACCCGCGACCTCGGTCTCCCAGCGGGCCGGATCGACGGCGTGGCCCTGCCCGTGATCGGCACCGGCGATCACCAGGTGACGCGTCCCGGGCGGGGCGGCGTCGGCGAGGCGCCTGCCGTCCCGGATCGGCACGCTCCGGTCCGCCTCACCGTGGATGAGCAGCAACGGCACGTCCTCGACGAGGGTCACCGAGCGGATCGGCTGGGTCTCGCGGGGGTCGCCGCCCACCCGTGCGGCCAGCCGGGCGAAGGCGCGTTCCGCGATGACGCGTCCGAACGGCACCCGAAGCCGACGGGCGACGGGGATCGAGAGCTCGGGTGTCACGGAGTCCGCGACCACCGCGACGATCCGCGGCCGGGGCGCCTCGACGCCCGCGGCAGGCGCGTCCGGGTCGGCGTCGGCCGCGACGAGCTGCCCGTCACCGAGCACCGCCACGGCGCCGAGTGCCGTCACGCCGCCCATCGACGATCCCACCAGCGCGACGCGCCGGACGCCACGCTCGCCGAGCCAGGCGAGGGCGCCCGCGACGTCCTCGATCTCGAGATAGCCGAAGGTCGACGGCCCGTCATCGGATCCGCCGTGGCCCCGGAAGTCGAGCCCCAGGACGCTCGCCGTGCGGCGCAGGAAGGGACCTTGGGCAACGAGGTTCGGAGCCACGGACCCCGTCCAGCCGTGGAGCAGGAGGATCGCCTCACGGGGGTCCGGCGCCCACTCGTCCGTGCCGTCCGCTTCCGCGACGAGCCAGCGACCGGTGAGGCGCGCTCCGTCACGCGCGCGGAGGCGGACGACCTCGCCCCCCAGGGCCTCCACGGCCGGGCGGAGCGCCTCCTCACCGGGCGCCGTGCGGGGCGCGTCGCTCAGGCCGCGCGCCAGCCGGTCGACGACCGGGCCGCCCGCCCCGATCGCGACAAACGGGGACGCGAGCGCCAGCAGCGCGCGCCGCATCAGCTCGACGCGGGCGGTGTCCGGGGCGGCGCGTCGCGACGTGATGCCGGTGCGGCGGCCGGCGTGACCCTGCCCTGGGCGGCAGCCTTGGTAAGGCCCGTGTCCACGTAGTCCCCGACCCGCTCCGCGAGACGGGTGAACTCGGTCGGGATGATGTACTTCGTCGACGGGCTCGCGCCGATCGCCTTGAGCGCCTCGAGGTACTGGAGGGTCATCGTCTTCTCGTCGACCGTGCTCGCGGCGGCGTAGATGCGCTCCAGCGCCATGCTGAAGCCCTCCGCCCGCAGGATCGCCGCCTGGCGCTCGCCCTCCGCCTTGAGGATCTCGGACTGCTTCTGGCCCTCGGCGACGTTGATCGCCGACTGCCGCGAGCCCTCCGACTCGGTGATCACCGCGCGCCGGGTCCGCTCCGCCGACAGCTGGCGGTTCATCGCGTCCTGGACGTCACGGGGTGGCGTGATCTCGCGGATCTCGACCGTGGTGATCTTGCCGCCCCAGCGCTCGGTGACCTCGTCCAGCTTCGTGCGCAGCACCTCGTTGATCTGCTCGCGCTTCGACAGGACGTCGTCGAGCAGGATGTCGCCGATGACTGCGCGCAGGCTCGTCGTCGCCACGCCCTGGAGCGCGCCCGCGAAGTACGCGACGTTGACGACGCTCCTGAGCGCGTCCGCGATCCGCCAGTAGATGAGGAAGTCGACGTTGATCGGGGCGTTGTCCTTGGTGATCGTCGTCTGGCTCGGGACCTCGATGAACTGCTCGCGCATGTCCACCTTCACCGGCCGGTCGACGATCGGGATCAGGAACCGGAGACCCGGGTCGCGCACCATCGACTCGTTCGTCTTGCCCAGCCTGAACACGACCATCCGCTCGTACTGCTGCACGACGCGGACCGACAGGTACAGGATCACCAGGACGACGACGACGACGAACGCCAGGGCCGCGAGGGCGGCAGCGAGCTCCATTGGGATCCTCCAGTGTCAGGCGGGGTCATCCGCCGGCGGGACCGGCGGAAGCGCAGGTGGGGGCGGGGTGCCGGCGTCGGCCGGCTCGACGATGGCCGTGAGACCGTCGAACCGGACCAGCCGGATGAGGGTGTCGCGCTCGAGGTGGGCCCTGTCGGCCGTCCGGGCGGTCCAGGTCTCGCCGGCGAGGAGGACGGTTCCCGTCGGTTCGAGCGGTGCCTGGACGGTGCCCGGCGATCCGGGCGGCACGTGCGCGCCGATGGTCCCCGACGACGCCCGGATCCGGCGGCCGAGGATCACGCCCACGGCTGCCAGGACGACGAGGATGAGGACGACGGCAAGCTCCACGACTGTCTCCGGTATCAGGGTCGATCCGCCGGCAGGGCCGACGGTGGCGTGGATGTCGATGGTCGCATGTCGTCGGGCATCGGCTCGACGATCGCCGTGAGACCGTCGAACCCCACGAGCCTGACGGGCGTCGAGCGTGCGAGCGGACGCTCGTCGGCGGTCCTGGCGCTCCACGTCTCGCCGCCGAGGTGGACCGTGCCGAGCGGACCGAGCGGCGCCTGGACGACGCCCGTCGTGCCCAGCGCGACCGGGACGCCGACCGTGCCGCCCGGCGCGGGCATCTGCCGGGTGCGGATCGCGGCGAGGGTGATGAGCACCATGAGCAGCCCCGTGGTGACGGTCGAGACGACGATCAGCGGCGTGGCCACCTCGACCAGCGGCAGCGTCGGATCGCCGCCCGGCTGCGTGTACAGGGCAGAGGCGCCCAGCGCGAAGCAGATGATGCCCCCGATCGCGAGGAGCCCGTGGCTGACCACCTGCGTCTCGAGGATGAACAGCACCACGCCGAGACCGATGAGCAACAGGCCGGCGAGGTTGAGCGGGAGGCTGCCAAACCCGATGAACGCGAGGATCAGCGCCAGCGCCCCGAGAATGCCGGTCACGAAGTTCGGGTTCTGCAGCTCGAAGATGAGCCCGTACAGGCCGATCGTGAACAGGACGAACGCGATGTTCGGGTCCGAGAGCAGGTGCAGGAATGCCTGGAGCGGGTTCATGGCGGTGTCGGTCGTGACCGCATCCGTGAGCTCGAGGACCTGCGGCGTCCCGGCCACGACCACCTCCTGGCCGTCCGCCTTGGCGAGGACCTCCTCGATCGTCTCGGCGATCCCGTCCACGGCACCAGCGGCCACGGCCTCGCTGGCGGGATAGCTCTTCGCCTCCGCGACCGTCGACACGGCCCAGTCAACCGGCCGACCGCGGGCCTCGGCGATCGCCGTGATGTTCGCGATCGCGTCGTTGAGGACCTTGTCGCCGAGCGTCCCCTCGATGTCGGTCCCATCGCCGCTCACGGGCGAGGCGGCCCCGATGTTCGTGCCTGGCGCCATGTAGGCGAGGTGCGCCGCGAGCGTGATGAACGTGCCCGCGCTCGCGGCCCGTCCGCCCGACGGCGCCACCCACACGATGACCGGCACGTCCGCCTCGAGGAACGTGCTCGTGATGCGCTGTGTCGAGTCGAGCGATCCACCGGGCGTGTTGAGCTTGACCACGACCGCTTCGGCGCCGCCGGCCGCCGCCTGGGTCACCCCTTCGTCGAGGTACCCGGCGAGCACGTTGTCGACGACGCCCGTCGCCGTGAGCACGACGACCTCGGGCTGCGCCCCCCGCGCGAAGCCCGCGAGGGCGATCAGCAGGACGCCCAGCACCACGAGGATGCGGGCGAGCCGATGAGCGATGGTGCGATCGACGTGCGCCATGGGACCGTGTATGAGTATGGCACCGGGGCCCGAATCGGTCCCGTGCCGCACCGCCCGCTCGCGTGGGTCAATCGGCGGCGCGGTCCGTCGCGGTCAGCGCGTCGTAGACGAGGCGGCTCCACGTCTCCATGGACTCCCGCACAGCCTCCGTCCCGGCGGTCGTGGCAAAGTCGCCGGTGAGCTTGTCGGTCTCGCGGATCCGGACCGGGCGTCCGGCGGCGTCGGCGGTGAACACGATCCCAAGGTGGACGGCCCCGACCGGCGAGGTGTCATCGTTGAGCAGGCCGACCGGGACGAACTCGGGCTCGAACTCGGCGACAAGCTCCTCGGCCCACTCGCGGCGGAGCCCGCCCAGGACGTCCACGTCCCCGGGGTTCAGGTGCCCGCCCACGCCGATCGACCAGCGGTCGTGCAGCCGCGCGTCGCCGCCGGCCCGCGTGCGCCGCATGAGGAACCACCGCTCGCCGTCCCGGAGCACGAGGTACGGGATGATCTGCTTGTGGGTCGGGTCCTGCTCGGCGTCGCTCCTGCGCACGAAGAACCCCTCGCGCCGGACGACGTCGAGCGCGGCGTCGATGCCGTCCCGCCGGACGCCCAACCAGCCGTCGCCTTCGACGATCGTCGCCCGCGGCACCACGAGCACCTGCTCGCCCGGATCGCCCATCTAGCGGTCCCCCGCCTCGAGCCGCGCCTTCGCGGCAGCCAGTCGGGCGTGGATCGCGACCTCGTCCGGGCCGCCGTCCGCCTCGAGCACCGCGAGCCACTCGTCGATCACCGCGCGGACGTCCCGCAGCCTGGCCGCGATCGCGGGGGCGTTCGTCGATGCGATCCCGGATCCCATCGCGGTGTCGCCACGGGCGAGCCTCGTCATCGACGCCCACCCGGAGGCTGCCAGTGGCTCCGCCTGTGCCCAGTCCGCCCGGGGCACCGGGCCTATCCCCGCCACCGCCTCCACCAGCGCGACGGCGACCACGAGCGGCATGTGACTGATCCCCGCCACGAGGGCGTCGTGAGTGGCCGCATCCATGCGCACCACCCGCGCCCTGGTCGGCTCGAGCAGCGTGACGACCCGGTCGACCGCCTCGTCGTCGCCCGCGGCCGGAGGCACGAGGATCCAGGGCCTGTCGGAGAACAGGGCCGGGTCGGCGGCGTCGAAGCCCGACGCCTCGCGTCCCGCCATCGGGTGTCCGCCGACGAAGCGCAGCCCGAGGGCCGCGGCGTGATCGACGATGGCCGCCTTGGTCGACGCCACGTCGGTGATGACGACGCCGGGCGACGAGTGACGACCTCGCCGGCCCCGCCAGCTCGTCGAGGAGCGCGAGGCACTCCGTGGGCGGAGCGGCGAGGACGACGACGTCCGCCCCGTCGATGGCCGCCTCGATCGATGGCGCCGCGACGTCGATCGCGCCGAGGTCCAACGCGCGCCGCGGGCCGGACCCGCGTGGCGACCATGCCGCGGCGATCCACCCCGTGCCCGACTCGCTGACGGCCCGCGCGAGTGACCCGCCGATCAGGCCCAGGCCGAGGAAGGCGACCCGCATCCCCTACGCCGGCGTCCTGCGACGCTGCCGGCGGCGTTCGGTGGTCCGTCGCTCGACACCGTCGGGCGGCCCGGGAGCCTCCGGTGGGTTCTGGCGCCGGATCTCCTGCCGGCGATCGAGCTCGCGACGCTCCGCGTCGAGGAACGCGCCGCACCGCGGACAGCGTCGCTCCTCGGCGAAGAGCGCGTCGATCGGCGAGACCGTGTAGATCTGGCGGCCGCAGGAGCGGCAGGCGAGCTTGGGCACGTGCGCATCGTAGCGGGCCCGAGTGCGGCCGGAGCCGCCGTCCCGGGCCCGCGCGTGGGTCCCTAGACCGTGGGCAGCGCGGCGAGCGCCTCGGCGACCTTCTCGGCCGGGTACTCGTAATCCTCGAGCGTGCCCGCAAGGTGGCGCTCGTAGGCCGAGAGGTCGAAGTGGCCGTGGCCGCACAGGTTGAACAGGATCACCCGCTCGTCGCCCGCCTCCTTCGCCTCCAGGGCCTGGTCGATCGCGACCTTGATCGCGTGCGTCGGCTCGGGCGCCGGGAGGATCCCCTCGGCCCGCGCGAACGTGACCCCGGCCTCGAAGCACGCACGCTGGTGGACGCTCGTTGCCTCGATCGCGCCGAGCTCCTTGAGATGCGACACGAGCGGCGACATCCCGTGGTACCGGAGCCCGCCGGCGTGGATCGGCTCGGGCACGAAGTCCGACCCGAGGGTGTGCATCTTCACCAGCGGCGCCATGTGCGCCGTGTCGCCGAAGTCGTACGCATACGTGCCCCGCGTCAGCGACGGCGCGGCCTCGGGCTCGGCGGCGATGACCCGGTAGGTCCTGCCGCCGCGGAACGTCCGCCCCAGCCATGGGAACGCCAGGCCGGCGAAGTTCGAGCCGCCGCCGGCGCACCCGATGATGACGTCGGGCTCCTCCCCCGCAAGCTCCATCTGCTCGATCGACTCGAGGCCGATGACCGTCTGGTGGAGCAGGACGAAGTCGAACACCGATCCCAGCGAGTACTTCGTGCCGGGGTGGGTGACCGTGTCCTCGATGGCCTCGCTGATGGCGATGCCCAGCGACCCGGTGTGGTCAGGGTTGTTCGCGAGCAGCGAACGGCCGTACTGGGTGTCGAGGCTCGGGCTTGCCACCACCGACGCGCCGTAGGCCTCCATCAGGTTGCGCCGGTACGGCTTCTGGTCGTACGAGGCCCTGACCATGTAGACCTTGACCTCGAGCCCGAAGACCGCGCCGGCGAACGCGAGCGCGCTGCCCCACTGCCCGGCGCCGGTCTCGGTCGCCACCCGGGTCACCCCTTCCTCCTTCATGTAGAAGGCCTGGGCGAGCGCGGTGTTCGGCTTGTGGCTGCCCGAGGGACTGACGCCCTCGTACTTGTAGTAGATGTGGGCGGGCGTACCGAGCGCCTGCTCGAGGCGGTGGGCGCGGTGGAGCGGGCTCGGGCGGTAGAGCCGGTATGCCTCGCGCACGGGACCCGGGATCTCGATCTCGCGCTCGGTGGAGACGACCTGCTTGATGACCTCCATCGGGAACAGCGGCGCGAGGTCACCCGGCCCGAGCGGCTGATGCGTGCCCGGGTGGAGCGGCGGGGGCGGGGGGCTCGGCAGGTCGGCCGCGATGTTGTACCAGGCCCGCGGGATCCGATCCTCGTCGAGGATGAACTTCGTCCTGCTGGAGCTCGAGATGACCATCGACGAGGAGCCTCCGGGTGAGCGGGATGGGGGTCCCGGCAGCCTAGCGCCTCGCGGACCGGCGTATCAAGCCCGGAGCGCGGCCTCCGCGACCGGCTCGTGTCGCGCCGGCGCGCCGCCCAGGCGGCTGCGGAACAGGACGACGCGATCCGCGAGGAAGCTCGTGGACCAGCCCTCGGCCGCGGCCTCGAGCGCCTGCGCGGTCAGCGCGGCGTCGCGGATCCCGGTCGCGTCCGTCCGGGCGACGGTGAGGTGCGGGCGGAACGGGCGCGACTCCGCGGGCCAGCCGAGGGTCGCGAGGGGCGGTGTGAGCGCCTCCACGAGCGCGCCGAGCTCTTCAGCGCCTTGCTCGATCCCCAGCCACAGCGCGCGGATCTTGCGCCCGGACGACGGGAATGCGCCTGCGCCACCGAGCCGGATCTCGAACGCCCGCCGGTCCGCCATCGCCGCCACGACGGCCGCCGCGACCGCAGGCACGTGACCCGGGGCCGTGTCGCCCAGGAAGCGGAGCGTCACGTGGAGGGTGTCGAGGTGGACCCAGCGGGCGTAGCGCCCGAACGGGGTGGTTCGGACCGGCTCGATCAGCTCGTGGCAGGCGGCCCGGACATCGGGCGGCACGGGGACGGCGACGAACAGGCGGTGCGGTGCCCCGGCGTCAGGCACCGTGCTCGCGCTGGTACCGATCGCGATCCGCGGTGAGCACCTCCAGCGCGAAGTCGCGGTCACGCCAGCCCGCGATGTCGACGTCCTTCTCCTCGAGCATCTTGTACGTGTTGAAGAAGTGCTCGATCTCGACCAGGCGGTGCGGCCGCATCTGCTCGAGGCGCTCGATGTGCTGCTGGTGGGGGTCGGCAAGCGCGACGCACAGGGTCTTGAAGTCGAAGCCCTTCTCGTCGCGCATCTCGAGACCGCCGATGGGGCGCGCCCAGACATGGCAGCCAGTGAACGTGGGCTCGTCGATGATCAGCAGCGCGTCCGTGTGATCCCCGTCATCGGCGCGTGTCCCTCGATGAAGCCGTAGTCGAAGTTGTAGAACACCGCCGAGCGACAGGACCCGGTCGAGGCGGTAGACGTGCGCCTCCTCGTCGTACTCGTACTTGTTGCGGGATCCGCGCGGGATCTCGACGACGATCTCGACGACACCGGGAAACCGATCTGCGTGCGGTCCGTTCATGGCTCGAACTCTACCGCGCCGGGCAGCGCAGGGGTGGAGCGCCGGGCAGCCCCCGTCATGGAGCGCCGGGCGGCCGCGAGTCGCGTGCGACTCGGATCAGATCCGCCCGCGCCCGGACGAGGCACAGAAACCACCTCGGCCCGTCGCAGTCGTGCGGGAACCACGCCGATCTGAGTCTGAGACGCCTCGCGGGCGCGGCTGACGGAGCGCAGGCGACAACGCGGCGATGGGGCCGCATCAGCCGCCGCGTCAGTCGTTGTAGAGGCGCTCCTCGATGAGCTTCTCCTGCACCGTCCGGCCGTTCGGATCGAAGCACGAGAACTCGAAGTGCTTCTCGTACTCGAGGTCCACCGCGTCCTGGCCGCCGCGGTTCTTCTCCACCGAGACGATCACCCAGTCCCGGAAGCGCTGCGCCTGGTACGGGTTGAACTCGATGTTGACCTTGGCGACGATGTTGTACTTCTCATTGAGGATCAGGATGATGTCGGCCTCGTAGTTGATCGCCGACGAGCCGCGCAGGTGGTAGTTGCGCAGGCGTGAGGCCTTGAGGCCCTCCTTGTCGGCCGCGACGATCGCGATCATCGGGACCTCCTCGGACAGGGCGATGTCCTTGAGGCCGTTGACCACGAAGGTGACCTTCTCGGTCTCCGTCGGCGGCTCGGGGATGACCGGCACCTTCTGGAGGTAGTCGACCACGACCATCAGCCGGCGGTCGCCCGAGAGCTCCTTGTGCTGCTGGATGAGCGCGCGCATGCCGTCGATCGTGCTTGCCGTCTGCGAGCCGCGGAGCAGGAACAGGTTCTGGCCGTAGCGGGCGATCCTGTCGAGCGACGGGCGGAGCCGCGGGTTGGCGGCCAGCTGGGCGGCACCGCCGCCCTCGGCCATCCACGTCCCGAGGATCTCCTTGCGGACGTCCTGGATCTTGATCGCACCGGTCTTGTGCGGCAGGTGGGCGAGCGCGGATTCGGCCGCGATGAGGCGATTGAGGAGGTACAGCTCGTCGTGCTCGAAGCAGATGTAGAGCACGTTCGCCTGGCCGCCCGACGCGACGTTGCGGGCCATCTGGAGGGCCATCGTCGTCTTGCCGGTGCCCTGCGCGCCGCCGATGAGCAGGAGCTCGCCCGCACGCAGGCCGCCGCCGATCGTCTTGTCCATCGGCGTGTAGCCGAGCGGCACCGGCTGGTACTCGCCGACCTGTCCGCTCGTGACCTTGTCGTTGAGGTCGACCAGGACCTCGATGGCCGACCGGGGCGCCATGCTCCCGTTCGGTCCGTCCAGCCGCCACTGGGCCTTCGGCGTCGCCCCCGTTTCGGTCGTCACGTTCCGTTCGTCCTCCGCCCTTGACTGGTCGTGTGGCGCATCCTAGCACCGGGTCCTGTGCGTACAGCCACCCGATGGTCCCCTCCCCGCAGGTACCCAGCCCGGCCCGGCCGCCGGCTGATCCCGGGTCGGGTCAGCGCGGGATCGCCGCGAGCTCGTCCCAGAAGCGCACCAGGACGCGCGTGCCGCGCTCGAAGTTGTCGATGAGGAACGACTCGTTGGGGGCGTGCGCGTTGCAGCCCGGCTGGGCGAACCCGAGCAGCACCACGGGCAGACCCAGCGTGCTCGAGAACGCGGCGGTCACAGGGATTGAGCCCCCCTCGCGGATGTAGACCGGATCTACCCCGTAGACGGCGCGCAGCGCGGCGGCGGCGGCCTTCGTCGCCGGGTGATCGGTCGGCGTCTGGCTGGGATCAGCGCCGTAGATGTACGTCGTGGTGACGCGCACGCCGGGCGGGGAGACCTGGGCCACGTAGTCCCGCAGCGCTGCGAACACCGTCTGCGGTGCCTGGTTGGCGACGAGCCGCGTCGAGACCTTCGCGTGGGCGTGGGCCGGAATGATCGTCTTCGGGCCGTCGCCCTGGAAGCCGCCCCAGATCCCGTGGACGTCCAGGGTCGGTCGTGCGCCCCTGCTCTCCAGGATGGTCCAGCCGGCCTCGCCCACGAGCGCCTCGACGGGGATCGAGGCACGGAACGTCTCCTCGTCGAACGGGAGGGCGGCCATCGCCTCGCGGTCGGCGGGGGTGAGGGCCACGACATCGTCGTAGAAGCCGGGGATCAGGACGCGACCGTCCGGCCCCTTGAGGGCGGCGATGATCGTGGCGAGCGCGTTGGCGGGGTTCTGGACGCTTCCCCCGTACGTCCCCGAGTGGAGGTCCACCGGCGACAGCTCCACGTCGATCTGCGCGTACATGTTCCCGCGCAGGCTCACCGTGATCGACGGGACGTTGCCCTCGAAGAAGCCGGTGTCGCTGATGACCGCGACGTCGGCCCGTAGCCGGTCCTCGGCTCTGCTCGATCCAGGGGTACAGGCTGTCCGAGCCGTACTCCTCCTCGCCCTCGAACACGAACGTGAGGTTCACCGGTGGGGTCACGCCCGCGGCCCGCATGGCCTCGAGCGCGCCGAGGTGCATCACCAGCTGGCCCTTGTCGTCGGCCACGCCCCGTCCGATGAAGCTGCCATCGCGGACGAAGGGCTCCCAGGGCGCCGTCTCCCACAGCTCCAGGGGGTCGACCGGCTGCACGTCGTAGTGGCAGTACACGAGCGCGGTTGGGGCACCCGGCGCCTCGTGGATCCGCCCGTACACGATCGGGTGGAGCGCGGTCGGGATGACCTCGACCTCGGTCGCCCCCAACCGCCGGAGCCGTTCGGCAACCCACTCGGCGGCCCTCAGCATGTCGGGTGCGTGCTCGGGCAGCGACGACACGCTCGGGATGCGGGCGAACTCCAGGAGCGCCTCGATCCGGGCGCTCGAGCGACGCGTCGAGTGCCGCCTCGACGTCGAGATCGATGGGGGTTGGCTCGGGCGAGGGGAACGACGGCGCGATCATCGGGTCTCCAGGGGCGGCAGCATCACCCCCGATCGTATCGCGGGCCGGGTGTCTGCAACGTCGAAGGGCGGGCCCTGCGGCCCGCCCTTCGATCGACTGTGCGTGTTCGGCCGGTCAGGCCGGCTGTGGCGACGGGTTCGGCGCGGGGGCGCTCGGACCGGTCGAGGTCCCTCCGTCCGTGCCCGGGGCGACGATCCGCGGGATGCCCGCGGTCCGCTCGGGCTTGGGCGGCAGGTCCTCGAACAGCTTCTCGAACTCCACCTGGTCCACGGTCTCCTCGGCGACGAGCTTCTCGGCCAGCCGGTCGAGGCGGTCGCGGTAGGTCATCAGCGTCTCGGTGGCGCGCTCGTAGGCGCGGTCGATGATCGCCCGGACCTCCTCGTCGATCATCATCGCGACGTTGTCGGAGTAGTTGCGCTGCTCGCCGATCTCGCGGCCGAGGAACACGAGCTCGTCGCGCTTCCCGAACGAGAGCGGGCCGAGGCGGTCGCTCATGCCGAACTCGGTCACCATCCGGCGGGCGAGGTCGGTTGCCTTCTCGATGTCGTTGCTCGCACCGGTCGTGGTATCCCCGAACACGATCCGCTCCGCGACGTTGCCGCCGAGCAGGCCTGCGATCTTGTCCTCGAACTCGGTCTTGCTCTGCAGGTACCGGTCCTCGGTGGGCAGGGCCATCGTGTAGCCGAGCGCCATGCCGCGGCTGATGACCGTGACCTTCGCCACCGGGTCGCACTTGGGCAGGATCCGCTGCACGACGGCGTGGCCGCCCTCGTGGTAGGCGATGATCCGCTTCTCCTCGTCGCTGATGACCCGGCTCTTCCGCTCGGGCCCGGCGACGATGCGCTCGAGCGCCTCGGAGAACTCGTTCATCCCGACGACCTTCTTGTTGCGCCGGGCGGCAAGGATCGCGGCCTCGTTGACGAGATTCGCGAGATCGGCGCCGGAGAACCCGGGCGACTGGCGCGCGACCTCCTCCACCGAGACGGTCTTGTCGAGCGGCTTGCCCTTGGTGTGGACCTTGAGGATCGCCGTGCGTCCCTTCATGTCCGGGCGGTCGAGGATGACCTGGCGGTCGAAGCGGCCGGGCCGCAGGAGCGCCGGGTCGAGCACGTCGGGGCGGTTGGTGGCGGCGACGACGATCACGTTCGTGTTCGTGTCGAAGCCGTCCATCTCGACGAGGATCTGGTTGAGGGTCTGCTCGCGCTCGTCGTGCGAGCCGCCAAGGCCGGCACCGCGCTGGCGGCCGACCGCGTCGATCTCGTCCACGAACACGATGCACGGGCTGTTGCGCTTCGCCTGGTCGAACAGGTCTCGCACCCGGCTCGCGCCGACGCCCACGAACATCTCGACGAACTCGGAGCCCGAGATGCTGAAGAACGGCACCCCGGCCTCACCCGCCACGGCGCGCGCCATGAGGGTCTTGCCGGTTCCGGGCGGGCCCACGAGGAGCACGCCGCGCGGGATTTGGGCCCCGAGCGAGTTGAACTTCTCGGGGTACTTGAGGAACTCCACGACCTCCTGGAGCTCCGTCTTCGCCTCGTCCACGCCCGCCACGTCGGCGAACGTCACCACGGTCTTGTTGCCGAGGAACATCCGCGCGCGGCTCTTGCCGAAGCTCATCGCCTGGTTGTTCGTCCCCTGCGCCTGTCTCATCATGAAGAAGATGAAGCCGCCGATGACGAGCAGTGGCAGGAGGCCCGTCAGCAGCAGGCCCACCCACGACGTGTCGGCGGTCTGCTTCCGGCTGTAGATGTCCGCAGGGAGCTCCTGCCCGCCGGCCTCGGCCGCGGCCAGCATGTCGTCGAGGACGTTGCCGGTGATCGGGTTCTGGACGACGACGGTGTAGACCGAACCGCTCTTCGGCGTGACGGTCAGCGTCTCGCCGTCCTGGACGACCTTGGCGACCTGGCCGGCCCTGACCCGGCTCAGGAAGTCGGAGTAGCCCACGGCGGTCGCGGGGGCCGTGGACGAGACCCACGTGTAGAGCAGCGCGACCGTGCCCGCCACGAGGACGAGCATCACGATCCCGTTGCGCAGGAACTTTGCGTTCAAACGGAGCGCCTCCGAGTCCGAGGTCCCGGCCGAAGCCGGTAGGTGGCGGCGAGTATACCGCCGGGGTCCGTCACGGCCGCTTGCGCCGCCGATGCCCCGACCCTATCAGGAGTACGCGGAACCGTGGTGCGCGGATGGCTGCGGCCGAATTGAACTGAGGTTCAGGTTTCGCCACCATGGCAGCGCCAGCGTGGTCCAGGCGCTGTCCGAAGGTCCCTGTGGCACGGGCGGTGGTCCCGCTCGATCGCCGGCCGACACGCGAAACGCCCGGGCGTGGAGCCCGGGCGTGAGGATCGAGCGTTGGTAGCGGAGGGCGGATTTGAACCACCGACCAAGGGCTTATGAGTCCCCTGCTCTACCACTGAGCTACTCCGCCGTGGCGCGCCAATTCTAGCGATCCGGCCCGGATGCGCCAAGCGCCGCAGGACCCGATCTCACCGCGACCCCTGGACGCGCGCGTAGGCGTGTCGGGGCCCGGGCGTTCAGCGGCCGGTGCTCGCGCCGCCTCCGTCGCGCTTCTCGTACTCATCGAGCAGCAGCCCGATGGTGACGTCGCCGTACCGGCCCTGGAGCTCGTCGCGCGCCGCCCGCCACAGGGTGCGCAGCGTCCGCGGCCCGCTCCGGTCGAGGTCGCGCAACCGTGTCCCGCCGAAGCGCTCGATGCCCGGGACCCTGCGCAGCTCCTCGGCGAGCCGCACCGCGGACTCGCTGAGCGTGGACTCCTCGCTCAGCCCGACGGCCGCCGCCGCGGCCGTCGCGGCACGCCGCTTGTCGCCAGGACGAACGTCCGACACAGGGGGCATCGGCGGCATCGGCGACGTCAGGCCCGCGAGCGCCGGGTCGCCCGGTGCTGCCGCCTTCGCCGTCGAGGCGCGCATCGTCTCCGCGGCCTGGGCGAACCGCTCCTCGGGCGTGGCCCCCGGGACCGGCGCCAGCGCGACGGGCTCGGGCGCCTCGTACGGCGCCGCGGGCTGTGCCCTGACGTAGTCGTCCGACGCGGGCGTCGCCGACGTGGTCGCGGTCGGTGCCGCCGCGGCCGCTGCAGCCGACGTCCCGCTTCCGGTCGGCGCAGGTCCGGCCGGCGTCGGTGAGCCGCCGCCCCCACCGCCGGGCGCGGACGAGCCGCCCGATCCCTCGTCGCCCTCCCCGCCGGATCGCTTGCGCTCCGGCCTGGGCTTCGGGGGCTCGGTCGGGGTCGGGCCGCCGAGGGCGTTGTTGAGCAGCTGCGGGATGTCGATGCCGGTCAGGCCCTTCACCGTCGCGGAGGCCTCCGTCACGGTCCGGGTGGCGTTCTTGACCACGTCGGATGCGCCCTCGGAGGACAGGACGGTCAGCGAGTCGATCGACGCCATCGGCTCCGCAGCGGCGCGAACGATGTCCGGCAGCGCACCGAGCACCGTGGTGATGATCGCCGCCTCGTTGAACTGGCGGTATGCCTCGGCCCGCAGCGCCAGCGCCTTCGCCTCGGCCTCGCCCTTGGTGAAGGTGATCCCGGCCTCGGCGTTGCCCTCGAGCGTCGTCTGCTTCGCGATCGCCTCGGCGTTGACCTCGGTGACCCGCGCCTGTGCCTCGCCCTTGGTGATCTGGACGGCCGCCTCGGCCTGGCCGGCAAGCTTCACGCGTTCGGCATCGGCCTGCGCGGCAGCGATTCGCGACTGCTTGTCGCCCTCGGCACGCCGGATCTGGGCCTCGGCCTCGGCCTCGGCCGGGCGGACGGTGCTCGCGACGAGCTCCTGCTGCTTGCGATCGGCCTCGAGCTGGGCCAGCTCGGTCTGCTTGCGCACGACCTGCTGCTGGGCCTCGGCCTGGGCGAGTGGTCCCGCCTGGGCCGCCTTCGCCTCGGCGGACGCGGTGAGCGACTCGACCTCCGCGGTCCGCAGCGAGACGTCCCGCTGGGCGTTGAGCTTGATCTGCATCGCCTCGGCCTCGCGGACGGCCGCCTCCTGGTCGGCCTGGGCCTTCGCCATGCGCGCGTCGCGCTCGCGGCGGGCCGTCTCCTGCTGGCCGATGAGGTCCATGTAGCCGACCTCGTCGCGGATCGCCTGGATCGTGAAGTTGTCGATCGTCAGGCCGGACGTCGCGAGGTCGGACTTGGCCGCGCTCTGGACCTCCTGCTGGAACTTCTGCCGGTCGTAGTTGAGCTCCTCGACGGTGAGCGTGCCCACGATCGAGCGGAGCGACCCCTCCAGCACGTTCTTCACGATCGGCTCGATCTGGTCGTCGCGGTCGAGGAACCGTTCCGCTGCATTGCGGATCGATTCCTCGTCGCCGCCGATCTTGACGGTGGCGACGCCCTGGACCGCGACCTTGATGCCCTGCTTCGTGACGGCGTCCGAGAGGTTGACGTTGATCTGCCGCGCCGACAGGTGGAGCCGGCCGAGCTTGTGGACCAGGGGCAGCACGATCACCCGTCCGGCCCGGACGGCCTTGAGCTGGGCCGGTGATCCGCCGAACACGCCGCCGGTGCGCACGAGCGCCTCGTTCGCGCCGGCGACCTTGACCCTGCTCGTCGCGTACGCGACCAGCAGGACGATGATGATGATGGGGACGAGGACCGCCAGGACCCCGCCGCCCAGGAAGTCGAACAGCCAGTCGAACATCTAGCGCTCCTCCCCCGATGACGCGGCGAGCGGCTCGTCGCGCACGATGACCCCGGTCCCGGCGACGCCGGTGACGATGACGTTGCGCCCGCTCGGGATGTCCTGGTCGGACGTCGCCGAGAACTCGTGCGTCTGGCCCTCCTTCTTGGCAAGGATCGAGCCATACCGGCCCGCTGGGATCGCGACCGAGACGTACACGGTGTCCCCCACCAGGTCGGCGATCTTGAACGGCTCCTCGCTCTCGCTCCGTTTCAGCAGGCCGAAGAGGCCGGCGGCGATCGCCGCACCGCCGATCCCGGACACGACGCCGATGGCCGCCGCCGCCGCCCCGTGCACGTCCAGGACCTGGGTGGCGAACAGGCCGCCCGCCCCGAACATGCCGATGAACCCGAGCAGCACCGGCGTGAACGACGTGCCGCCGAATTCGAACCCGAAGCCGTCGAGCAGCCCGCCGACGATGTCGTCGAACACGACGGTGATCAGGAGCAGGACGCCACCGACCAGCGCCGCGACGCCGAATACCCAGTCCTCGATCGGGATCGTGATCATCCGCGCTCCGTCGACCTCCCCTGGTGCCCGGGAGGGTGCGGGGCAGCACAGCGGCGATGGCGGTCCCGGGCGTCTCGAAAGCATAGGCCCGGCCGACGCCTGCGGCACGCTGATTCGTCCCGTGCCCGGCGACGCCGGCAGCCGGGCTGCGTGACGGCGCGGATCAGTCCGCGGGTGGGTCGCCCTCGCCGCCGCCCGGGTCACCGTCACCGGCCGCCCCGGCGGGCCGGGCCGGATCGCCGCCCGGGCCGAACAACAGGTCCACCCATGCCTCCAGCGGGGTGGTCTGCCGCGGGTCGGCGCCGAGGCGGGCGCTCGCCGTCCCCGGCGCACCCACCGCGATCGGCGGGGCGTCGGCATCGAGGACGAAGGGGATCTCTCGGGCCTCGCCCAGCCGGTACTCGCGTGCCTGCTGCTGGATGTACGCCTGGCGCTGGATCAGCTCCAGCTCGCGCTCGAGGGCCGCGACGTCGCCCTCGAGCCGCTCGTTGGCGGCGCGCATCGCATCCGCCCGCGTCGAGGCCTCGCTCGCCTCGCCGACCTGGCGGGCGAAGAGGACGATGACCCAGGCGGCCACGAGCGCCCCGAGCACCAGCGCGATCCGGCGGCGCGTCAACCCGGCGACGGGGAGATCCGCCAGGGTTCCCAGCGCGGCCGCGGCGGCCGGCGTCGGCCGGCCCGCCGGGAGGGTCGCGTCTGCCCCGGCCGCGCCGTCCCCGTCCGTGTCGGGTGCGGGGCCGGGCTTCGGAAGGCGGAGGGCGAGTCGCGGCATCGAGCCGAGGGTAGCTGCGCTCGATTCCCGTTGTCAACTCGCGCTTGGACCCTTGGATTCGCGCAGGCCGCGGAACGGCGTGCGGGGCTGTGACACCCGAGCTGTCACCACCGGACCGGAGCGTTGGCGTAGACTCCGCTCGATATCGCTCATGCGTTCTATTTGAACCGGGAGCCATGCATGCGCACGAATGCACCCACCGCCACGAGGACGGTCCTCGATCGCCTGCTCGAGGAGCCGTCGATGGCGCGCGGCGTCCTCCATCACGAGGTCGTCGCGGCTCGTCCGCCGGAGCACGCGGACTGGCCGGCCTGGCTGGATCCACGCATCCGCGCCGGGCTGGCGAGCCGGGGCATCGAGCGGCCCTACGTGCACCAGGCGCAGGCGATCGAGGCCGTCCATGCGGGCGAGGACATCGTCGTGGTCACGCCCACCGCATCCGGCAAGTCGCTGTGCTACACGGTCCCGGTGCTCCAGGCGCTGGCCGAGGACCCATCCGCGCGGGCGCTGTTCCTGTTCCCCACCAAGGCCCTCGGCCAGGACCAGGTCGCCGAGTTCTCGGACCTCGTGCGCGATGCCGGGCTGCAGGTGGCGTCGGCGACGTACGACGGCGACACCCCGGCTCCGATCCGGTCCGCGATCCGCAAGGCGGGGCAGGTCGTCGTCACGAACCCGGACATGCTCCACTCCGCGATGCTCCCCCACCACACGAAGTGGTTCCAGCTGTTCGAGCAGCTGCGGGTGATCGTGGTGGATGAGCTGCACACGTACCGTGGCGTGTTCGGGAGCCACGTGGCGAACGTGCTGCGGCGGCTCCTCCGCCTGTGCGCCCATTACGGCTCGAACCCGGTGATCGTGTGCTGCTCAGCCACGATCGGGAATCCGGGGGAGCTCGCGCAGACCCTGACCGGCCGCCCGGCGCGGCTCATCGATCGCAACGGCGCCCCGTCGGGCGAGAAGCACGTGCTCCTCGTCGATCCGCCGGTGCTCGACGCCTCGACGGGCGCCCGCGGGTCCGCGCTCACGCTCGCCCAGCGATGGGCGATCCCGTTCCTGCGTGCGGGGCGTCAGACGGTCGTGTTCGGCAAGTCGCGGGTGGCGGTCGAGATCATGCTCTCGAACCTGCGCGAGACGCTTCGCCAGGACCTCGGCCCGCGGAACCGTGTCCGCGGCTACCGCGGCGGCTACCTGCCCACCGAGCGGCGCGCGATCGAGCGGGGCCTGCGCGACGGGGAGGTGCTGGGCGTGGTCAGCACGAATGCCCTTGAGCTCGGTGTCGACATCGGCCGCCTCGACGTCGCGATCCTGGCCGGCTATCCGGGGTCCATCGCCGGGACCTGGCAGCAGATGGGGCGTGCCGGACGAAGGGGCGACGTCAGCGTCGCGGTGCTCGTCGCGTCCCCGGCCCCCGTGGACCAGTACGTCATCCATCACCCGGAGTTCGTCCTGGGCGGTCAGCCCGAGGAGGCCCGGCTGGATCCGGACAACCTCCACGTGCTCCTCGCACATCTCCGCGCGGCGACGTTCGAGCTGCCGTTCGAGCCCGACGAGTGGTTCGGGCCCGGACCGGCCGACGACCTGCTGGCGTTCCTGGGCGAGGGCGGCCAGGTCCGCCAAGCAGACGACGGACGCTGGTACTGGAGCTCGGAGAACTTCCCGGCCTCCGAGGTCTCGCTGCGAGCCGCTGCGCCGGAGAACGTGGTGATCATCGACGACACCCCGGACCGGCCGCGGGTCCTTGGCGAGGTGGACCTGTTCAGCGCGCAGGTGCTCGTCCACCAGCACGCGATCTACATGCACGACTCGACCCAGTACCACGTCGACCGGCTCGACTGGGGCGAGCGCAAGGCGTACGTGCACAAGGTGGACGTGGACCACTACACGTACGCGAACCGCGCGGTGACGCTCAAGCCGCTCGACGTGTTCGCGACGGCACCCGTGACCGGCGGCGCCCGCGTCCACGGCGAGGTCATGGTGGCCAGCCTCGTCACGCTCTACAAGAAGCTCAAGTTCATCACCGACGAGAACGTCGGCTGGGGGCCCATCGACCTGCCGGAGATCGAGCTCCAGACGACCGCCTACTGGCTGACGGCGGAGGGTGCGGGTGCCGGCTGGCGTCGTGACGAGCTGGACGTCGCCCTCATCGGCGCCGGACGCGCCATCCAGGCCGTCGCCGCGGTGCTCCTGATGCTGGACCCGCGCGACCTCGGCCTCGTGTCACAGGTCCGCTCGCCGCACCACGAGGCCCCGACGATCTACCTGTACGAGGCGATGCCGGGCGGGGTCGGGCTGTCCGAGCGCCTGTTCGCCCGCCACGCGGAGCTCGTGGACGGCGCCGCGGATCTCATCCGGGCCTGCGCGTGCGACGCGGGCTGCCCGGCCTGCACCGGGCCACGCCTCGAACCCGAGGTGGACGGCAAGGCGCTCGCGCTCCGCCTGCTGGCGTCACTCGGGGCCGGCGCACGCCACGGCAGCGCAGGAGCCGCACCGGACGGCCCCGCCCCCGCCCGAGTGCGCGTCGCATGACGGCGGAGCCGCTCGCCGGGATCACGCGCGAGCGACGCCTCGCAAACCTGCGCGCGACGCTGGCCCGGAGCGGCGGCTCGCCGGCGGGCACGGATCCCCTGCCGGCACGGGCGCCGTTCGCTGGGCGTCGAAGCCCCCAGCTCGCCGCACGGCTCGCGGCTGCGCTCGCCGCCGACGTCGCCGACACGCCCGACGGGTGGCTCGTGCGCCGCGTCCTTGCCCCGATCGAGATCCCCGTGGACCGGGAGCGGCTCGCGCGGCTCCCCGGCCATCCCCCGCCGGACGCGCCGCTCGTCTGCCTCGACACGGAGACGACGGGTCTCGCGACGGCCGCCGGGACGCTCGCGTTCCTCGTCGGACTTGCGCGCTGGGACGGCACCGCGTTCCGGCAGACCCAGCTCCTGCTCCCCGACCACGCGGACGAGCCGGCCATGCTCGCGGAGATCGAGCGCTGGGTGACCCCGGACTCGTGGCTCGTGACGTACAACGGGCGCGGGTTCGACTGGCCCCTGGTCGAAGCCCGATTCCGGATGGCGGGCCGTGCTGCGCCGGTCCATGCCGGCCACCTCGACCTCCTGCCGTTCGTCCGGCGGGTGTTCCGGCACCGGATGGAGGACGCGCGCCTGCGCACGGTCGAGGAGGAGCTGCTCGGCGTGTCGAGGATCGGCGACGTCGAGGGCTGGGAGATCCCCGGCATCTACCTCGACGTCCTCCGGGGCGGCCCGGTCGACACGCTGGCCGGCGTCGTGATCCACAACGAGAAGGACGTGCGATCGCTGGGCCTGCTGCTCGCCCACGTCGAGCGGCGGTATGCGGGGCGCGATGCCCGTCACGATGCCCCGCGTGGGGACCTCGCGGGCCTCGCCCGCGCGTACACACGGGAGCGGCGGCACGATGAGGCGTTGGAGTGCCTCGACGACGCGATGGCCGCCGCCTCGCCGGTTCGCGACCCGTTCGGGCGGTCGCCGGCGCCGGCCGTCCTTCGCCGCGAGCAGGTCGAGGACGATGCGTGGTGGACGGCCAGGACGCGGCCGCACTTCGGTGGCCGCCCGCCCGGATCCGGGTGGCGCGGGGAGCTCGCGAACGGCCGGGGCGGGCCGCTCGGGACCCGCCCCGGCGCCGGTGCGTGGGATGCGGGCGTCCGCTGGACGGACGAGCGCGTGGCCGCCGAGCGGGCCAGGGTGCTCAAGCGGCTCGGGCGCTGGCGTGAGGCAGCCGAGGCGTGGCAGACCGCGGCCGCCGCGGGCGGCCCGCTCGGTGCGATCGCGTGGATTGAGGTCGCCAAGCTCCGCGAGCATCGCCTCCGTGACGACGCGGGAGCACTCGCGGCGACACGTGCCGCCTGGCGACTCCTTGAGCGTTCCCGGCTGACCGGGCGCCCGCATCCCCGGCTCGAGGCGGATCTCGACCGGCGCGGCCGCCGGCTCACGGCCCGGATGCGCCGGGCCGGCGCGTCCGTGGTTTGAGTGCCGCGCCGCCCTCAGGCCGGCGGTGGGAGCCCGGCCATCCGGCGCGCGACCGCGGCCCGGGACGGCACGCCGAGCAGGCCCGGGCCTTCGCATACGAGCGACGCGGCGGCGGCGCCAAGGCGCAGGTCCCAGTTGCCGTCGGCCCGACCGCCGATGAGCCGGGGCTCGACCCGTGCCGCGAACACCCCGGCGAGGAACGTGTCGCCGGCGCCGGTCGGATCGACCACGTCAACGGCCGGGATCGCGGGCCACGTGCGGTGACGCGTCGGGCGGCCGGCATCATCCACGTCGATCGCCATCCCGCCGCGCACGCCGTTCGTGACGAGCAGGGTCCCTCCCTGGCCGATGAGCCGCGCGAGCTCGTCGAGGTCCTGCGCCGGATCGAGGTCGTCCCGCCCGACACCGACAAGGTCTGCCCGGCGCACGATCGGCGAAGGCCCCGGAGCCCGCCGCCCGACCGGTCCGCCGCCGTCGAGGACCCGGAGCAGGCCCTGCCAGCCGACGCACACCCGTGCGTCGGCAGCGGGCACGGCCGCCCAGGCATCGGGGAGCTCGGCCGCGACCGGCGCAAGGAGCCAGCCGGCGCTCGAGGCCCAGGCGGACGGCAGCGCATCGACCGTGACGGGATCCGAGGACCCGTGCGACTCCTGCACTCGTCCCTGCCGCGTCTCGACGTTGACGAACACGGGTCCGCGCGCCAGCGGCGCGACGACGAGGTCCACGCCGGCCTCGATCAGGTGCTGGAGCTCGTCGGCCCTGGACGCCTCGGCATCGGCGCCGATCAGCGCCCGCACCCGCAGACCGAGCTTCGCGAGGGCGAGCGCGGAGTACGGGGCGCCGCCGCCCAGCCGCCAGCCTCGCGGGTCGTCGTCCACGATGTCGCGTGACGCCGATCCGACGACCACGACGGTCGCGACTCCGGTCATCAACCCCTCCTGCCGGTCCCGCCTGGGGCCAACCTATACTTGCCGTCCGCCCGCGCGAGGTGCGCGCTGCCGCGGCCGATCGGCCGCCCTGATGCCGAGGACCCAATCATGCATTTCTACGAGCTGCACGAGGGGGACGATGACGTGTTCGCCGATCTCCTGCTCGCCCGTGAGGAGGAGATGGAGCCCGAGGACTTCTTCGACCTCGTGCAGTCCATCCGGCGCCGCATCCTCGACTCTTACGAGGCGAACACGCTGGTGCAGGCGATCGCGGACGAGCTCGAGCGCGACTACGGGTTCATCGCGGTCAGCGACGACCGTCTCACGGCCGCAGTCAACGTGTCCCGCGACGAGGAGGAGAACTTCCTCGCCGACCTCGATGCGCCCGAGGACACGATGGACTACGCCACGATCCTCGCCGATCTCCAGGCCGAGGGCGGCCGCCCGAACTGACCGGCAGGGCGACGGGCGGCAGCGCTACCGGCTGAACAGGATCTCGATGACGTCCCCGTCGCGGACCCGGTACGTCTTCCCCTCCGAGCGAAGCTTGCCGTGCTTCTTCGCCTCGGCCATGGAGCCGAGCGCGAGCAGCTCCTCGTAGTCGATCGTCTCCGCGCGGATGAAGCCCCGCGCGAGATCGGTGTGGATCGCCCCGGCAGCATCGACGGCGTTCGACCCGTCCGGGATCGGCCACGCGCGGACCTCGTCCGGACCGGCGGTCAGGAACGAGATCAGCCCGACCAGCCGGTACGACAGCGCGATCACGCGATCCAGGCTCGACTCGGTGAGCCCGAGCTCCTCCATGAACACGGCGGCCTCATCGGGCTCGAGCTCGCCGAGCTCCATCTCGATCTTCGCCGACAGCGCGTCCACGAGCGCATGCTCGTGCGGGTATCCCGCCCGGATCCGGTCGATGAGCGCCGGCGCCCCGGCCAGCTCGCTCTCGCCCACGTTGAGCAGCACGAGGACCGGCTTCTGGGTCAGGAACCGGAACCCGCGGAGTGCCTTCTCCTCGTCGGGGTCGAGCGCCTCGTCGCGGATTGGCCGGCCGGCCTCGAGGGCGGGCTTGAGCCGCGCGAGGATGGCCTCTTCGCGCTCGTTCGCCTCGCGCTCCGCGGGCGTCCCGTGGCGCCCCGAACCGTGGAGCCGCTCGAGGCGCCGGTCGATCATCGCGAGGTCGGCGAGGATGAACTCGAGGTCGAGGTTCTCGAGGTCCCGAGCCGGATCGACGGACCCTGCCGGGTGCGGGTGGACCGCCGAGTCCCAGGCGCGCAGGACGTGGATGAGCGCGTCCGAGTCGCGAAGCCGTGCGAGATGCTCAGCAGGGAGCTCCTCGGCACCGACGTGCCCCTCGGTCGAGGCGGGCGGGGCCGGGAGATCGACGTAGGTCACGTCCGCGTGGACGATCTTCTTCGGCTTGAACACGGCGGCGAGCTTGTCCAGGCGATCGTCGGGGACCTTGACGACGCCCACGTTGAGCTGGAGGCCGCCGTACCCGCCGGTCTCGGCATGACCGCGGGTGAGCGTGTTGAAGACGGTCGTCTTGCCGCACCCGGCAAGTCCGACGATGGCGATCTGCATGCCCTGATGCTACCGGGGACGCACGGCGGTCACCCCCGGACGCCGGCTCGCCCCGCCGGCGGCGATCAGTACCCGGCGGTCGGGTCCACGACGTTGACCAGCGGCTCGCCCGCCGAGAACCGCCGGAGGTTGTCGCAGAACAGGTCCACCGACCGGTCAAGCACGCGGGTGGACGACCACGACGTGTGCGGCGTGAGGATCACGTTCGGCAGCTCGTACAGCGGTGAGGACGGCGGCAGCGGCTCCTCGCGGAAGGTGTCGAGCACCGCGCCGCCGATGCGCCCGTTGCGGACCGCGCGGGCCAGCGCCCGCTCGTCCACGAGCTCGCCCCGGGCGACGTTGATGACCCATGCCCCGGGCTTCATCTGCTCGATCGCCGCCTCCCCGATGAGGTCGACCGTGTCCGGCGTCAGCGGTGCCGCGAGAACCACGAAGTCCGACTCGCCGAGCAGCTCCGGCAGCCGCTCCGGGGGCAGGACGCGATCCAGCATCAGCGACCCCAGGAACGGTTCGTCCCCCGCCCCGTCGGCCGCCTCCGCGCCCGCGTCCGGCCGACGCCGGGTGGCGACCACCCGGCACCCGAACGCCGTGGCCAGCGCGCCGACCGCGCGACCGATCGAGCCCAGCCCGACGATCCCGACCGTGACGTCACGGAGCTCGCGGGCCTCCAGCGGCTGCCAGGTCCGTTCTGCCTGGAGCTCGAGGAGCTCGGGCAGGCGGCGCGCGGCGGCGAGGATCATCAGCATCACGTATTCGGCGATCGGCCGCGAGAACACCCCACGTGCGTTCGTGATCACGAGGCCGCGCTCCCGCGACGCGGGTGTCAGCACCCGCTCGACGCCGGCGGTCGCGCTGTGGACCCACCGGAGCTGGGGGGCGCGGGCGAGGATGCGGTCGAAGGTCTCGGCGGGCAGGCGTCCGCGGAGCATCACCTCCACGTCGTCGAGCGGACCATCCGGGTGCCCGTCGAAGCCGATCGTCACGATCCGCGACCCCGGTGCCGCCGCCCGAATCACGTCGAGATCCCGGCTGCGGTAGCGGGCCGCGAGGATCGGCGTCAGCGCGATCGCGGTGGGCACCCCCCCGGGGCCCGACCCCGGACCCGGCGCCCGATCCGGCCCGTCCATCACGAAACGCCTCCTTCGACCTGGTTCAGGCCCATCCGCCGGACCCACGTGGCTGGCGCGTCGATCTCCCCGGGCGTGGGCAGCGTCGCGGGCCCGTCCCACAGCCGGCGCAGCGCCGCGGCCCCGGCAAGGCGCTCGATCTCCGCGACGAACACCTCGCCCTTACGGTACTGCTCCATCTTGAGGTCCATGCCCGTGATCCGCAGCATCGCCCGCTCGAACGGCGTGCGGTTGACGCGACGGCCGTGGAACCGGGCCGAGATCCGCTCGACGCCCGGCACGAGGTCCTTGCCCACCTCGTCCATGACATGGTCGCCGAACCCTTCGAGCAGGCTCATGATCGCCTGCGTCTCGCGGAACAGCTCGCGCTGCTCCACGGACATCAGCCGTTCCATCCAGTGCTGGTCGCCACGGCTGCCGTCACCCCGGAGCGCGGCGCCGATCGCCTTCATCGCATCCCGGCCGAGCGAGCTCGCGTCCTGCGAGAACAGCCTGAGCTGGCGCTCGAGGCGATCGGCGAGGTACGGCCGGAGCCACGGGTGCGCCTCGAACTCGAAGGCGTGCGTCGTCTCGTGGAGGGCGATCCACGTGCGGAACGGCCCGATCGGCACGTCGAGCGCCTTCGCGGTCTGGCGAATGTTCTCCTCGACGAACAGCAGACGGCCCGGGGTCGTTTCCGCGGACAGCAGTGCGAGGTCGTACTGGCCCAGCACGCGCTGGCCCATGAACCCGAGCAGCAGCCCCAGCTGACGGGTTGTGACCCAGCGGTTCGCGATCGTCATCGTCGCCTTGCCCAGGCCGCTGCCCTCGGGAAGCATCTGCTCGAGGAGCCCCTCCTCGAGCGTCCCGATCAGCTGCGCGAACGCCGTCGTGTTCGAGCGCACCCACTCGCCGCGGTCCACCACGGCGACCCGGTCGACGACCCCTGGAAGCTCGGTTCCGAGGTGCTCGCTCAAGGCAGGCACCACTCGTGCCATCGCCGCGGCGTACTCGCCCTCGACGGCGCGCAGCTCCCGGCGATCCAGGGCGCCGGGTGCCTGACGAAGCCGGGTGACGGCGATCTGCTCGACCTGGCGCCAGTCCACGAGCCCTGCGGCGCGCGCGGAGCGCTCCACCTGGCGCCCCGCCACCGTGATGGCCGCACCAAGCACCGAGCCGACGAGGAAGCCGACCTGCCACAAGCGCTCGTCCGCGATCCGGCCACGCCGCCCGGCGCCCGGGCGCTCCGTCGCGGGCATCAGCGGGCGACCCCGCGCAGCTCGACCGAGCCGACGTCCGGGAACGCCTCCCCGAACATGCGCGACGCGACGTCGCGGAAGCGGGCGACGTCGCCCGTCGTGAGCTGGACGTGGGTCGCCGCCGCCCCGGACCACGTCTCCGACGGCCGCGAGTGCCCGGCCGCACCCGGATCGGCCGCCGTGCCACGGGTCGTCCCCGGTGCCTCGAGGCCGTTCACCGAGAGCAGCTCGGCGAGCGACGACGCCGTCGCGGTCGCGCTGTCCACGATCGCCACGCGGTCCCCGACGGCCGCGGTGAGGATCGGACGCAGCAGCGGGTAGTGGGTGCACCCGAGGAGCAGGGTGTCGATCTTGGCCGACGGCGGCCGGGGGAACACGAACTCGCCGGCCCCGTCCCGCTCGCCCAGGAGGGGTCCCAGCTCCTCCTCGACGGCGGCCTCCATCTCGGGCCCGCTGAGGATCCCCGCCTCCACCATCGGCACGAACCGCGGCGTCGCGTGCTCGTACACCTCGATCGCCGGGTTCTCGTCCTTGATCGCGTTGAAGTAGGCGTGGGAGCGGACGGTCGCGGGCGTCGCGATCACCCCGACGCGCCGGTTGCGGGTGGCGAGCGCGGCGGCGGACGCGCCCGGCCGCACGACACCCAGGACCGGCAGGTCGTAGCGTGCCCGGAGGTCCCGCAGCGCGACGGCGGTCGACGTGTTGCAGGCGACGACGAGCGCCTTCACGTCCCGAGAGGCGAGCTCGTCGAGTGCCTCCATCGAGAACGCGCGGACCTCGTCGTCGGTGCGGATGCCGTACGGGGCCCGCGCGTTGTCGCCGAGGTAGATCGTCGATTCGTGCGGGGACCGCCGCAGGATCTCCCGCAGGACGGTGAGGCCGCCGACGCCCGAGTCGAAGACGCCGATGGGGCGAGGGTCGGACACGACCTCCCTCTACCGCCGGCCCACGACGGGCGCGCCGCGGCCGAGGAGCTCGGTGGCCGTGCGCACGATGTCCTGGCTGATCTGCGCGGACGGATCGGCGAGGACGAACGGGATCCCCTCGTTGTTCGTCCGCACGACGAGCTGGCCGCCCGAGCTCACGCTGTGCTCCGGGACGCGCCCGAGCGCACGGGTCAGCACTTCCGGGTCGAACCCGCCGGTCGAATCCACGCGGTTCACGAGGTAGCGGACCTTCGTGGGTGCGTAGCCGATCATCCGGAACGCGTCCGCCATGACCATCGTGCTGTGGATGGTCGTCGAGTCGTAGGTCACGACCTCGAGGATCGTGTCCGAGGCATCGAGGAACGCGAGGTTGATGTCGTTGACGACGGCCGGCGTGTCCACCACGACGACCTCGTACACGCGGCGCAGCAGCGACAGCGTCTTCTCGAGGTCCCGGACGGTCACCATCTCCGCCATCTCGACGCGCGGCGGCGCGAGCAGGATGTCGATCCCGGACGGGTCTCGCCACAGGACATCCGCGAGGTCCGACTCCTGGATGCGGTCCGTGGGCAGGTCCAGCAGCGACGGGGCCTCCATCGGAACCTTGAGCAGGGCGCGCATGTCACCGAACTGGAGCGACCCGTCGATGAGCACGGTACGCAGGCCCTGCTGCCCGACGGCGACCGCGAGGTTGAACGCGAGGGTCGTCTTGCCCACGCCGCCCTTCGGCGCGAACAGGGTGATCATCCGGGCGCTGCCGAACGAGTCATCGGCTGCCGCGGCCTGGTGGACCTGCTGGAGCCGGGTCACCAGCTCATACCCCGTGAACGGCATCGAGAGCACGCCGTGGATGCCATGGGTCGGGTCGGGCGCGACCGGCTGCTGGGGCACGGTCAGGACGATCACCGGGACTCGAGCGCCGGACTGCTGGATCTGTTCGACGAGGGCAAGGCCCTTCACCCGGCCCTGGAGCAGGGCGTCCACCAGCACCACGTCCGGCCGGAGCTCGGAGATCATGTTGGGCACCCGCGCGCCCTCGCTCACGACGTCCAGCAGCTTGATCGCGGACTGCGAGTTCAGCAGCCCGCGGATGTACTGGGCAACCTGGGGGACGTCCTCGACCACGAGGAGGCGGATCTGGTCCGACATCGGCCCGACTCTACCACGCAGCCCGGCTCATCGGACCGCACCCCGATGGTCCCGGACGAGCCCGCCGCAGGAGGGATGGACACCTGCCCCGAGGGGCGTCAGGGACGGCGGGCGAGGAGCACCACCCGCTCCGACCCGGCCTCCAACGGATTGAGGTCGTAGTCGCCCGCCAGGGCCTCGACCTGGAGGCCTGCCGCCTCGGCCATCGCGGCGAGATCGTCAGGCGCGACAAGCCGCATCCGGTCCACGCGGACCCAGCGGACCGGTGGCTCGCCCGGCATGCCCTCCTCGAAGATCGTCGTCAGCCGGACCGCGTTCCCCGATGCATCCCAGGCCGCCGATCCGGTCTTCGTGACCGTGTGGCCGGTCTCCGGATCCTCACGCATCCACTCGAGGACGAGGCGGCCGTCGTAGCGGGCAAGGTCCTCCGCGTCGGGCAGCCAGCAGTCCACGACTGCCAGGCCGCCCGGCGCGAGGTGCGCGCCCAGCGTGGCGACCACGGCGGCCTGGTCCGCGCGGGTGCCCATGAGGAACAGCGAGTTGAGGGGGACGAACGCCAGCTGGTACGCGCCGGCATCGGGAAGGCGGATCGAGCGCGCATCGCCCTGGACCAGCCGCAGGCGGCGCGCGGCGGCCGCCCCGGTGCGCTCGGCTGAGCCGTGGGCGCGGGCGAGCATGGCCGGGTCGGTGTCGACGCCCGTGATCTCGTACCCGTCGACGGCCAGGGGCACCGCGAGCCTGCCGGAGCCCACGGCGACCTCGAGCAGCGGGCCGCCCGTCCGGGCGGCGAGCGCGACGTACAGGTCGAGGTCGCCGGGATCCTCGGCGAGATCCAGGTCGTAGAGCCGGGCCAGGGCTGCTGCGGCGGATTCGGTCACGGGCGAATGATCGCGGACGCGGGCCGCCTTCGCGCGGCCGACGCGCCCACCGGGCGGACTACGGGCGCTCGAAGCGGACGGGGTGACCCGCGAGTCGCTTCTTGGCGAGCGCGGAGATGAGCTCCAGGGCAACCCGGTTGGCCGCCATCGCGGTGACCTCCGCGTGGTCGTACGGCGGCGAGACCTCGACGATGTCCATGCCGGCGATCTCCACCTGGCCGGCGATGCGGCGAACCGCGCGGAGCACCTCGCGCGGCAGCATGCCGCCTGGTTCGGGCGTCCCGGTGCCGGGGGCGCTCCCGGGGTCGATCACGTCGATGTCCACCGAGATGTAGACCGCGTCGGGCCCGTCGAGCGCCTCGGCGATCGCGTCGTCGATGACGGCCTCGGCGCCGCGCTCCTCGATCTCGCGCATGAGGTGCCAGCGCAGGCCGTGCTCGCGCATCCACTCGAACGTCTCGACCGGCGGCCAGTAGCCGCGCAGCCCGACCTGGACGAAGTTGGACCCCTTGACGGCGCCGCTCTCGATGAGCCGCCGCATCGGCGTCCCATGACCGGCGAGCACGCCCCAGTCGTCGTTCGCGGTGTCGGCGTGGGCATCGAAGTGGACGATCCCGATGCTGCCCGGCCGCCGCACGTCCGCCACGGCCGTCGCCGACGGCCAGGTGATCGAGTGGTCGCCGCCGAGGACGATCGGGATCGCGCCCGTGGAGGCGACCTCGTGCACCTTGCGGTAGATGAGCGCGTGCGCTCGGTCGATCCACGCCGGGACGATGTTCGCATCGCCCGCGTCGACGACCGTGAGAATCTCGAACGGCTCCACCCCCAGCTGGAGCGAGTGGATCGATCCCGAGGTGTACTGCGCCTCGCGGATGGCGCGCGGGCCGAACCGCGCCCCGGAGCGGTGGCTGACCGCGTCGTCGAACGGCGCCCCGACGATCGCGATGTCGGCGCGGCGCGCCGCGAGCTCGGCGGCGTCGGGCACCCACGGCAGCTTCATGAACGTCGGCAGCCCGACGTACGTGGGGAGGTCGGCGTCGTCGTACTGCTCGTACTCGCGGTCCCAGCCGTTGCGGGCGGCGAAGTCGACGTCGCCCTCGTCGTGGGGACGCTCGGCCACGGTGCTCCTCCGGAGGCGGTTGGCGCGATCGCGCGGGGCGGGCGCCGGGGCGTGCCGCCGCCTCAGCTGGGGCGCCGCCGGTGCGTATCCGTCGTCCAGCGGGGCGCCGGGCGGCATCGTACCGGGTTGCGGGCCGGTGGTCGAACGGTTGCGCGACGCGGGTCGACGGGTGTCCCTCGTCCGGTCGGCGTCATCCTCCCTCGCGGAACTCCGCCCAAGCGGCCGTCACGAGCGTGGGATCGAGAAACAGGTCGAGCGCGGTCTGCGCGACGAGGGTCGCAGCGAGGAGCACGGTCCGATCGGCGCGGGGCCGCGCGGCCGCGTCCCGGAACTCGATCGTGTGACCGGCGGTCGGCTGGTCGGTGATCGAGAGGTCCGGGTGGATCGCGGGCACGACCCACGACACGTTGGCCATGTCGGTCGAGCCACTCGACGGATCCATGCCCTGGTCGATGATCCCGTACGCCGCCGCATTGGCCACCCAGCGGTCCGCGAGGCGGCGGTTCGTCTTCATCGTGCTCGCGAAGCCCGAGTACTCGACCTCGACCTCGACGCCGGCCGAGAGCGCGGCCGCCTCGGCGAGCTCGGTGAACCGGTGCTTCATCGTCTCGTAGAAGGCCTGATCGGCGCTGCGGACCATGAACCAGGCCTTCGTCCGGTCCGGGATGATGTTGGCGGCCGTCCCACCCTCCTGGATGATCCCGTGGACCCGGCAGTGCGGCGGGAGCTGCTGGCGCCACAGCCCGACGCTCACGAACAGCGTGATCAGCGCGTCGAGCGCGTTCCTGCCGTGCCATGGCTCCGACGCCGCGTGTGACGCCTCGCCCTTGAACACCACGCTCACGTCCTCGGACGCGAGCGGCGCGATGTCGACGTGATTCCGGTCGCACGGGTGATACAGGAGCGCGGCATCCAGGCCTTCGAAGAGGCCGTCCTCGATCATGATCGCCTTGCCGCTCCCCCGTTCCTCGGCCGGCGTGCCCAGGAAGACGATCTCGCCGGCGAAGGCGTCCCGCACCGCCGCCAGGGCGACCGCCGCGCCCACGCCCGACGACGCCATCGTGTTGTGCCCGCAGCCGTGCCCGAGACCCGGGAGCGCGTCGTACTCGGCGAGGATGCCGATCCGTGGCCCGTCGGTCCCCTTGCCGCCGGAGAGCCTGCCGCGCACGGCCGTGGCGAGCGAGCCCACCGGGTGCTCTACCGCGTAGCCGTGGCGGACCAGCGCCTCCGCGACCCAGGTGGCCGCCCGGTGCTCCTCGAACGCGGGCTCGGGGTTTGCGTGGATCCGGTGGGAGAGATCGAGGATCTCCTCACGGGCGGCCTCGACGGCCCGGGCGGCCCGGGCCTTGACGTCGCTGAACGGTTCGGCGGGCCGGGCTGCGGCGAGCGGGTCCATGGGGTCTCCTAGCGCTCCGCGGAGAGGGCGATCTCCGCGACGATGAAGATGGCGGCGAGGAACAGGACGATCGGGAGCTGGAACGCGTCGACGAGCCGCAGGACGACGAGCACGGCGACGAACAGCCCGATCCACGCCCCGCGCCGCGCCGCCCGGGCCCAATCGCCCTGGTAGGCGATCCGGCGGTGGCGGGCGAAGATGACGAGCCAGCACAGTGGCACCGCGAGCAGGCCGACCGCGAGCCCGATGGCGACGGCACCCAGGTAGCCCGCGGTCTGATCAAGGGACGGATCGCGCGTGGTGACGATGAGCGCGACAGCGACCCACGCGACGCCCGACGCCGCGAGCAGCACGAGGTTGACGACGCGGTCACGGGGTTCCATCGGACCCGAGTCTATCGACCGCGACGGGGTGGGGACGCGGAGATCCCTCGGCTGCGTCGTCAGGCGACGCCGCCCAGACGGTGGAGCGCCTCCTCGAGGTCGCCAAGCCGCCCAAGCTCCAAATCGGCGACAACCGTCGCGTCCCGTGGCGACCCCGGCAGCGGCGAGTCGTGCGGCCGGTCGTGGAGATACGCGGCCTGCCAGCCCGCCTGCTTCGCGCCGACGACGTCCGCGACCCAGTCGTCGCCGACGTGGAGGATCGTGTCGGGCAGCGGATCCCCGAGCGCGTGCCGGGCCGCCTCGAAGATGGCCGGATGCGGCTTGATCGTCCCGACCCGCTCGGAGACGACCACGGCCGCGAGGTGGGGTGCCCAGCCGGCGGCCTCGACGTAGCGGTCGATCGTCGCGGCGAGCGGCCAGTTCGACAGGATCGCGAGCCGGTACCTGGCCGCGAGGCGCTGGATCAGCTCGCCGGCCTCGGGCGGCGGCGGCAGCTGCGACACGAAGGCCCCGGAGTAGATCTCCACGGCCCACGCCCGCTCTGCGTCGTCGCTCAGGAGCGCCGCCGCGTCGTCGTTCCAGCGCAGGTCCGGCGGGGGCGCCTGCATGCCCCGGAGCCGGGCGAGGATGCGCACGAGCCGCTGGCTGAGATCGACCTCTCGGAAGGCCGGGACCTCCTCGCGGAACTGGCGGGCACGCTCCTCGTTCCACGCCTGCTGCACCGCGTCAACGTCGAACGGCCCGAGGCGGTCGGCGATCGCTCGGGTGGTCACGGCGACCACGCCCGCCAGCGCGGCCGCGGGAACGGGCACGAGGGTGTTCCCGAAGTCAAGCGTGATCGCCCGGACCGTCACGGCATGCCCAACCGGTCCTCCCGGGCGATGCGCGCCCGGGCGATCGCGACGGCCTGCGGGTTGCGGTCCACGAGCAGCCAGCGCCGGCCGAGGTCGAGCGCCACCGCGCCAGTCGTTCCGCTGCCGGCGTACGGGTCCAGCACGAGGTCGCCCGGGCGGGACGAGGCCGCGACGATCCGCTCCAGGAGCCGGACCGGCTTCTGCGTCGGATAGCCCGTGCGCTCGGCGGACCCCGGCGGCACGATCGTCATCCACCACACGTCGGTGGGCAGCTTGCCGCGGGCCGCCTTCTCCGGGCCGACGAGCCCGGGGGCCATGTACGGGACGCGGTCGATGGCCTCCCGGTCGAACAGCCAGGTGTCGCCCTTCGCGTACCACAGGATCGTGTCGTGCTTGCGGGGCCAGCGATCGCGCGGCCGGCCGCCGTAGTCGTACGCCCACACGATCTCGTTGAGGAAGCGCTCTGGCCCGAACAGCCCGTCGAGGAGGAGGCGGACGTGGTGCGACGTGCGCCAGTCCACGTGCAGGTAGAGCGAGCCGTGGGGCGCGAGGACGCGGTGGACCTCCGCGAGCCGCTCGCGGAGGGCGCTGAGGTGCGCGTCCAGCGGAAGGTCGTCCGGGTAGGCGAGATCTGAGACCACCTCGTAGCGGTACTCACGCCCGCCGAACCCGCGCCGGGTGCCATCGCCCTCGCCGGTCCGGATCGACGCCAGGTGGCGGTCGCGCCCGGTCGCGAACGGCGGGTCGGCGTACGCCAGGTCCACGCACCCGTCCGGGAGCGCCCGCAGCACGTCCAGGTTGTCGCCCTCGACGACCGCACCCGCCAGGGTCCCTCCGACGACGGCCTCGAGGGTCGCGCGCACCTGGGGCGTGAGCGCGTCCACTGCAGTCAGCGCGCGGCGCTCGACGGGCAGATCTCGCGGAAGGCGCAGAAGCTGCACGAGAGGTAGTCCGGCTTCGGCCCGAACTCGCGCGCCCGGATCCCGCGGGCCGCCGTCCGGATCGTCTCGCGCGCCTTCTCGACCCGCCGCCGGTCGACGGGCGCCGTCCCGACGAGCCCCGAGTCGAGGAAGTGGAGGGCGACCGCGTCCGGCAGCCGCCCGGTCATCGCCTCGTAGCCCATCGCGTAGATCGTGAGCTGGAGCGAGTCCTTCGCCCGCTGGCGGGCCTTCGCCGGGTCCCGCACGTCGGACGAC
The DNA here is from genome assembly GCA_963715245.1 of uncultured Chloroflexia bacterium. Lineage (GTDB taxonomy): Bacteria > Chloroflexota > Limnocylindria > Limnocylindrales > CSP1-4 > CAIXZV01. The sequence continues at coordinate 142,153 of CAVQRM010000006.1, read as the reverse complement.
TTGTAGTCCGTGATGACCACCTTCTCGGGCGACAGGTTGAGCGTCGGCTCGACGACGTCCGCGCCGCTCGCGGGATCGTCGTCAACCATGACCGGAACCGGCTCGGCAGGGTCCCGCGGGGTGATGTCGACGCGGTCGAACCGGCCGCGGACCTTGTCGCCGTCGAGGTAGAAGCTGAACTCGCGCTCCACCCACGCCGGGATCACGGCGCCGGGCCGCAGCTGCTCCTCGCGGAAGCGCCGCAGCGACTCGCGACCCGTGGCGAGCCGCGCCTCCTCGTGCTCGCGCGAGAGGAACCCGTCGTTCGTCCAGGCCGCCTGGAACGACGCGAACAGCTGCTCCTCGGTCATGACCTCGCCCTTCGCGTGGCGCTTGTGGAACTCGGACACGGCGGCGTGCAGCGCCGACCCGTAGATGAGCGAGTGGTGCGGCGCGAGCGGGACCCGCAGCACGTGCCCGAACTTGTACTTCTGCGGGCAGGTCAGGTAGTCGTCGATCGCGTAGAACGAGAGCCACAGCGGCTCGTCGTCACGGCCCCGGCGGGTCACCGGCGCGGGCTCCGTGCGCTCGAGCCCCGCGAGCTTGTCGAGCGGCGACGACGTCCGGGCCCCGGCGCCTGCCGTCCCGGCCGCGACCGGCAGGTCGAGCGCCTCGAGCACGAACGGCGACACCCGCCGCGCCCGCTGGCCGCCGTAGTCGGCGGCGTGGGACAGGACGAGCTCGTCCCGGGCCCTGGTCATGCCGACGTAGAACAGCCGTCGCTCCTCCTGGAGCTGGTAGTCGCCCTCGGGCAGCGTCTCGCGGACGAGCGCCAGCGGCAGGCCCAGCTGCTCCCGGCGCCCGATCGCCGGGAACCGGCCGCTGATCAGCCCCGGGAGGTACACGACCGGGAACTCGAGGCCCTTTGCCTTGTGGACGGTCATGACGGCGACGGCGTTCGCGTCCGGGTCGATGTCCGCGGTCGGCGGGTCGTCGCCCGCCTGGATCAGCGTCTGGAGGTGGCGCGCGACGAACATCGCCCGGTCGTCCGCCAGGAGCGCGGACTGGGCGCGGATGATGTCGAAGAAGCGCGCGATGTTCGACAGCGCCTCCTCGGCTGCGACCGACTCCGTCCCGGCAAGCCGACGCAGCCAGCCCGAGTCGCGCAGGAACGCGTACAGGACCTCGCCCGCGGGCCGCTCGTGGGCGAGTTGCACGTACCGCCCGAGGTCCTCGACGAGCTTCGTAGCGGCCGTCCGCGTCTCGGGCGCGAGGCGCAGGATCCCGGGCTGGCGGGTGAGCTCCTCGAGCACCTCGTAGATCGAGCGGTTCCGGCGCCGTGCCGAGTTGACGATCAAGACGAGGTCGGCGCCGCCCATCCCGTACAGCTCCGATGCCGCGAGCGCGTACATGTCCACGGACGACGACAGGTCGGCGATCGCCCGCAGGAAGGAGAGGAGGAGCCGCACCTCGGGTCGGGCGTAGAGCCCCGAGGTCCCCGAGAACCGCCACGGGATCCCCTCGAGGTTGAGCGACCGGAGGATCGGATCCGCGGCCGCGTTCGCCCGGACGAGCACGGCCATGTCCCGGTACGAGGCGCCGTCGCGGACGCGTCGCCCGATGTCGGCGGCGATCCAGTCCGCCTCCTCCGCGCCCGTCCCGAAGGCCTCGTGATGGACGGCCGGCGCTCCGTCGCTCCCGCGCTCGGGGATGAGCTGCTTGACGATCCCTGCCTTCACCTCGAGGCGGTCGGGGTCGTTGTGGCGGACGAGCCGGTACGACGCGTCGAGGATCGGGCCGCGCGAGCGGTAGTTGCGGCGCAGCACGACGACCCGGGCATTCAGATACCGCTCGCGGAACTCGAGGATGTTGCTGATCGCCGCGCCGCGGAACTTGTAGATCGACTGGTCGTCGTCCCCCACCACCGTCACGTTGCGATGCGGGGCGCTCACGAGCGCCACGAGCTCCGACTGCGCGCGGTTCGTGTCCTGGAACTCGTCGACGAGGACGTAGCGGAACCGCGCCTGGACCCGCTCCCGCGCAGCCGGCGACTCGCGCAGCAGGCGGAGCGCGAGCGATACCTGGTCCCCGAAGTCGATCGCGCCGCTCTCGGCGAGCAGCCGTTGGTACGTCCCGTACGCACGGGCGAGCTCCAGCTGGCGGCGCCCCTCCTCGGCGAGGGCGGCGGCCGCATCGCGGTCCGCGTCCGTCGCGCCGTCCCCGGCCGCCTCCACGGACGCGGCGGCTTCGACGGCGAGACGCTCAGCATGCGCGAGATACGCGTCCGGCGAGACATCCTCGTCCTTCGCCCGTGAGAACAGCGTCGCAAGCGCGTCGAGGAACTTCGTGGGGTCGCCCAGCGGCCGGTACTCCTGCAGCCCAAGCTCGAACACGCGCTCCCGGAGAAACACGACCGTCTCGGGCCGCGAGAGGACCCGCACGTCGCTGGGCAGCCCGAGCTCGAGGGCGAACTCCCGGACGAGCCGGTCTCCAAACGCGTGGAACGTCGAGATCGCGGTGTCCGTGTAGCCGTACGGGACGAGCTGGTCCACCCGCGTCTGCATCTCGTCGGCGGCCTGGTCCGTGAACGTCAGCGCGAGGATCTCGGATGGTCGGGCACGGCGGGTCGCGATGAGCCAGGCGATCCGGCGGGTGATGACCTGGGTCTTGCCGGTGCCCGCGCCCGCGACGACGAGCAGCGGCCCGTCCGGGTGCGTCACCGCCCGCCGCTGCTCGGCGTTGAGTCCGGCGAGCAGGTCGTCCAGCCCGTCGGCCTCCGTTTCAGGCACCGCGGCGGGTTCGATCTGCCCCCAGACCGGGATCTGGACCAGGGCCGGGGGCTCGCCGCGGGCCGTGCGACGCCTCACGGGCGACGGGCGGTCCGGCGGTCCGCCGGGCTCAGCGGCCGTTCGCGGCGGGGCGGCCGGTGCGGCGGCGGGGACGCGTCTTGCGGGGGGCACGCCGTGACGGTGCCGCGAGCCCGTGCCAGCTTGCGTGTCACGGTCCGCACCGGCTCAGCGGTCCTTGCCGGACCCGTTGCCGGAGGACAGCGCAACCCGGAGCGCCTCGGCCTCCTCCTCGGACAGGTTGGCCTCCGACGTCCCCTTCGTGATCGCCTTGCCGTAGACGCGGGTTCCGGCGCGGGCGTGGAGGCTGCTCATGACGAACCCGTCGCCGTGCTCATCGAGGAGCGCGAGTGCGAAGCTCTGGTTGCCGCCCGTATCTTCGAACGGGTTGAACCGCACGAGGCCGACCCGCTGGAATGCCTTGCGCTGGGTCGCCTCGAGCACCGCCGACCGCGCGGCGAGCTCGTCGACCTCGCGCGCGACGGCATAGACCTTGTCGAGATGTGCTTCGAGGATCGCCTCCAGGCTCTGCCCCTCCGCCCCGCGGGTCACCCCGGCGAGCCGCCGCTCGAGGCGAGAGGTCCGCCGCAGCAGCACCAGGACGAGCACGAGAAGCACGAGGACGAGCACCGCCAGCGCGACGGCGATGGCGCCGATCCAGGGGTCCACGAGCGCGTTGAGATCGTCCAAGCGACTCCTCCGGGAAGACCGCCCGAGTCTAGCAGCCGGCCCTTGGCCGACACGTATCGCGAACGCGACCCGCCGCCTCGAGGGCCGACCCGGTGTATCCTCGCCGCCGACGGCGCCGCGCGTGCGGGCCGCCATCCTGCAGGAGGCCATTCGCCCACATGGCAAAGCGCGTTCGCGGCAGCGTCCGACCCGGCCAGCGCCGGCCGATCGACCGCCGCCCCGCCGCTCCGGCGACCGCGGCCACGACGCCGAAGTCCGGCAGCCTCAGCGAGGCCGAGCTGGCGCGCGCCGCCGAGCTCGAGGCGCAGCTGCTCGCCGAGGAGCGGGCCGCCGAGGCCGCCCGCCGGCGATCCACCGAGCGGGCCGCCACCCGGGAGATCGCGGCATCGAGGACTCTCGCCTACGAGGAGGAGTACGCGTACGTCGTGCGCGATGTCAAGGACATCGTCCGGATCGCGACCCTGCTGATCGCCGTGCTGATCCTGCTGTGGCTGGTGATCGACGTGTTCGGGATCATCCCGGTCGGGTAGCGAGCCACCAACCGCTCGGCGCGCCTCGGCGGGAGCAGGCCTCGTAGACTGGGCCCGATGCCCGCCCGCCGCCCACCCGGTGCCCGCCCCGAAGCCCTGTTCAAGCCGCCTCCCGAGCGGCAGCCGCTCGCCGCGCGGATGCGCCCCCGCAGCTTCGACGAGTTCGTCGGTCAGCAGCACCTCGTCGGTGAGCGGGGTCCCCTGCGGCGGTCAGTCGCGCGCGGGCACCTGGCCTCGCTCCTCCTGTGGGGGCCACCCGGGACCGGGAAGACGACGCTCGCTCGCATCCTCGCCGAGGCGATCGGCGCCGAGTTCCACACGGTCAGCGCGGTGATGTCCGGGGTGGCCGAGATCCGGGCGGCGATCGCCGAGGCGCAGGATCGACTCGCCCTGCACGGCCGGCGATCGGTCCTGTTCATCGATGAGATCCATCGCTTCAACAAGGCCCAGCAGGACGCGCTGCTCCCGCATGTCGAGGACGGGACGGTGACCCTCGTCGGGGCGACCACTGAGAATCCGTATTTCGAGGTCAACAGCGCGCTCCTGTCGCGGATGCGCGTGTGGCGCCTGGAGCCCCTCGCCGATTCGGACGTCGCGTCCATCGTGCGCCAGGCGCTCGAGGATTCCGAGCGCGGCCTGTCCGGGCCGTACGGGCCGACGGGCGGCGTCGCCCTCGAGACCGAGGCCTTCGACCATCTCGTGGACCTCGCCGGCGGCGACGCGCGCCAGGCGCTCAACGTGCTCGAGGGCGCCGTCGCGCTCGCCGAGGACGAGGACCATCGCACCGGCGGGCAGGTCTCCCCCACCCTCGCAGACGTGGAGTCCGCCGCCCAGCAGCGCGTCCTCGCCTATGACCGTGCAGGCGACGGCCACTACGACACGGTGTCCGCGTTCATCAAGAGCATCCGCGGCAACGACCCGGATGCCGCGCTGTACTGGCTCGCCGCGATGATCAGCGCAGGTGAGGATCCCAAGTTCGTCGCTCGACGGCTGGTCATCGCCGCGTCCGAGGACGTGGGCAATGCCGATCCGCGTGCCCTCCAGGTCGCGGTCGCGGCCGCGCAGGCGCTCGACTACGTGGGGCTGCCCGAGGCGCAGTACGCGCTCGCCCAGGCGACGATCTACCTCGCGGTGGCACCGAAGTCCAACCGGAGCGGCACCGCGTACGGCGCCGCCATGGCCGACGTGACCGAGCGCGGCTCCCTCCCCGTCCCGAACCACCTCCGCAACGCGGGCGATCGGCGGATGAAGGCCCACGGGATCGGCGTCGGCTACCTCTATCCCCACGAGTACGAGGGCTCGGACGTCAAGCAGCAGTACCTGCCCGACGAGCTGGCCGATCGCCGCTACTACCACCCGTCCGTCGAGGGCAGCGAGCAGCGCATCGGCGAGCTCATGCAGGCCCGCCAGGAGCGACGCGCCGCCGGCAAGCCCCGTCGCGTGCCCCAGCCGGGCGGCAACCCGATGTCCGGCATCGGCGACGGGATGAAGGCGAACACCGAGGCCCGCAAGCGGCTTGCCGAGACCCAGAAGCGCGACGCGGGCGGCTGATCCCCGCGTGCTGGTTCGACCCCGGTCGCGCGTCATGAGGCCGCCACGCGATGGCGCCCGGATGCGTCACACTCCCCGGACAGCGCGGAGCAGTGCCCGCACCGCGCACAAGGCTGGGGTGTGAGGTTGAGCACCGTCACGGACGTCGGTCCCGCCACCGGCGTGCAGGCCGCGCCGAGTGCGCGCCGTGGGCTGCGCGCCGCGCTCGCCCTCATCGCCGCGATCGCCGTCGGGCTCACGGTTGCCGCCGGTGTCCTGTACGCCTGGGACGCCGGCTACGAGGGCAAGGTCCTGCCGGGCGTGTCGGTCGGGACCATGTCGCTCGCCGGCATGGACCGCGCCGCGGCCGCCGGGGCACTGGAGGCAGCCTACCCGTACGACGACGGGCGGCTGATCCTTCGGACGCCCGACGGCGACATCGTCATCCCGTTCGCGGCGGTTGGGCGGCGCGTGGACGCGGACACGCTCGTGGATCGCGCGATGGCGACGGGACGCCAGGGCGACATCGTGAGCCGGACCGTTGGCGAGGTCAGACTCGCCCTCGATGGACGGTCGTACGAGCCGGTCGTACGACTCGACGAGGACCGCCTCGCGGCGCATGTCGAGAACGCCGTCTTCCCGCTCCGGTACGCCCCGGTCGACGCGACGATCGAGATGACCACCAGGGGCGTGGTGATCGGCCCGGCGAGGATGGGCCGCGACGCGGACCCGGCCCCGGTGGTGGCCGCCGCCTCGGCCGCGCTCCTCGATCCCGCCGCTCCCGACGAGGTCGTGATCGCGGTGTCCACGACGGCCGTCCGGCCGACCGTGGACAATGCCGCGGTCTTCGACGCCAGGGCGCAGGCGGCACGCATGGCGCGGACGATCACGATCGCCGGCAAGAGCCGCTCGTGGAAGATCAAGGCATCGACCGTCAGGTCCTGGATCAGCTTCGAGCCTGCGGGCGACGGCTCGATCGCCGCGGTCCTCGATGAGTCGCAGATGCCCAAGGCCCTGGCCAAGGTGGCCAAGGCGGTCAGGAAGCCCGCGAAGTCGGCCGAGTACCTGGTCGCTCGTTCCGGGCGGATCGTGGGCGTCGTCGCCAGCTCCGTCGGCCGCAAGCTGGACACGTCGCGGACCGTGGACGCCATCGTCGCCGAGCTCGCCGCGCGCGCCGGTGGCAACCTCCCGACAAAGCTCAAGGTGCTGACGACGCCGGTCGCCCCCAAGCTCGGCACGGACGAGGCCGCGGAGAAGGCACCCGTGATGAGCCTCCTGGGCTCGTGGAAGACGTGGTTCCCGATCAGCGACCGGAACTACTTTGGCGCCAACATCTGGGTCCCCGCGAAGCTGATCAACGGCACGGTGCTCAAGCCCGGTCAGCGCTTCGACTGGTGGGACGCGATCTGGCCGGTCACGCCCGCGCGCGGCTTCGGTCCCGGCGGGATCATCCGCACCGACCACACCGACCCGACGGGCGCGCTCGGCGGCGGGATGTGCTCGAGCTCCACGACCCTGTTCAACGCCGCGATGCGGGCGGGGCTCGACATGGGCGCCCGGTACAACCACCGCTACTACATCAGCCGCTATCCGCTCGGGCTCGACGCGACCGTGTCGATCATCGGGGGCAGCCGTCAGACGATGTCGTTCCGCAACGACATGAAGCACGAGATCTTCATCCGGGGCGTCCGTACCCGGGCGGGCGGGATCGGCTGGGTGCGCTACGAGATCTGGGGCATCCCCGACGGCCGCACGGTGAGCCTCTCGAAGCCGTCCGTCTCCAACGTCCGAGAGGCGACGACGCAAACCGTCTACGTGGACACCCTGCCGAAGGGCCAGAAGGAGCAGGTCGAGTACCCGTCGGACGGGATGAACGTGTCGGTCACGCGCGTCGTGCGGACCGAGGGGGGCCGGCTGCTCCACCGCAACACGTGGGTGTCGCGATACGTGCTCTGGAACGGACGCATCGAGATCGGTCGCTGACGCTGCGCCGCGTCTGCCGTACCGTTCCACGGGCGCGGGTTCGCGCGTCTGTGGATTGCCGCACCGGCGGCCGACGCGGAGGGACGGCTTGATCGCACAGACGAGGGCCTTGACGGCGCGCTTCCTGCCCCAGGGCGCGATCCTGCTCTCGGTCCTCACGTTCGCGGCCTACTTCGCCGGCCTGCTGCGGGACCGCGTGTTCGCCCAGACGTACGGGGCGGGTGCCGAGCTGGACGCCTACAACGCGGCCTTCCAGCTGCCGGAGCTGGCCCTGGACGTGCTCGTCGCGGCGGGCCTCACCGCCCCGTTCGTGCCCGTGTTCACCACCCTCCGCCGGGCGGACCTCGCGACGGCGACGCGCTTCGCGCAAACGGTCCTCACGCTCGCGGTCATCGTGATGGGCATCACGAGCCTGGTCCTGTTCCTGATCGCGCCCTGGACCGTAGAGCTCGTTGCGCCCGGTTTCGACGAGGCGAACCGCGCGCGGTACGTGGAGCTGTTCCGCCTGATGCTGGCGACGCCGGTGATCTTCGCGGCCTCGATCACCCTCGGGGAGATCCTCGTCGCCGAGCGGCGCTTCCTGTTCTATGCCCTGGCACCGATCCTCTACAACCTGGGCATCGTCGGTGGGACGGTGCTGCTGCATGACGAGCTCGGCATCCGGGCGGCGGCGGTCGGGGCGGTCATCGGGGCGCTGCTCCACCTCGCGATCCGGATCGTGGGCGTCCTGCGCTCCGAGGTCCGGATCCGGCCCCGGCTCGACCTGCGCATGCCCGCGCTGCACGAGTTCCTCCGGCTCATGGTGCCCAAGATGCTCAGCCACCCGATCGAGCCGCTGACGTTCCTGTTCTTCAACCGGGTGGCGAGCACGCTCGCCGCGGGCAGCGTCACCTCGCTCAGCTTCGCGCGCAACTTCCAGAGCGTGCCCGTGTCGCTGATCGGGGTGGCAATCGCGCTCGCTGCGTTCCCCATCCTGTCCGCGGCCTGGGCCACCGGCGACACGGCCGGGTTCCGGCGCCAGGTTCGGACGAGTGCGCTCACGATCACGGCCGGCACGCTCATCGCGGTCGCCGGGCTCGTCGTGGTGGGCCCGATCGCCATCGAGGTGCTGCTGGGCGGCGGCGAGTTCGGGCCGGACGACGTGGCGAAGACCGCCGGGATCCTCGCGGTCCTCGCGCTCGCGGTCCCGTTCGAGGCCCTCGGCCACCTGTTCGCCCGTGGCCTGTATGCGACCCACAACACGGTGCTTCCGGTGCTGGCGTCGCTGGCGGGCTTCGGCGTGACGATCGCTGCGACGCTCGCGCTCGTCCCGACGCTCGACGTGCTCGCCATCCCGGTCGGATTCGCGGCCGGTGCCGCCGTCCGCGCCGGGCTGCAGGGCGTCCTGCTGGCGCGGCGCCTGCGGCAGGTCCCGGGCGGGCGGACTACCGGATAGCCGGAGGCAGGAGGCCAGCCGCCCGGGCGCCAGGCCGGCGTCGGTGGGGTGCGCGGCTGCCCCGGCACGGCATCAATGTGCGGCGGGTCGGAACTGCCTAGCGCTCGAGCGATTCGGTCGGCACGACCGCGATGAACAGGCCGTCGCGATCGGGGTAGCGGCCCTCCGGGCGCTTCCAGGGCAGGTAGTTCCGGCGCATCTCCGCCGCGTCCTGGTAGGTCCCGGGCGGGTCCGACTGCCCCCAGATCGAGGAGTTGCGCGGATACCACGGGTCGAGGACGTAGGCACCGCTGACGCGAGCGTTCCGGAACACGAGCGGGTCCGCGTCGGCCCGATAGCCGGTCATGATCCAGGTGTGGGCTCCCCGCCACGCGAGCAGGATCACCGGCGCGTGGTAGCGCGAGATCGCCTTCGCCGCGTCACGCAGCGCCTGCGCGCGAGTCTCGTAGGCCCGGACCTCGTAGCCGTCCACGCCGTACGCCTCCAGGGCCGCCACCATCGCCGCGGGGCCCCAGTCGCCGTTGAGGCTGTCACGGCGGCTTTCCCACTCGTCGATGCGGGACGCGATCCTGCGCTGCACGGAGACGGTCAGGTCGGCCTCGCCGTGCAGGCCCAGCACCATCTGCGTGCCCGCAACCGCGCACCAGTCCTTGTGATCCTGCGAGATGAACGCGGCGTCCGGGTTCCGCAGCAGATTGACGTCGACCTTGACCCGCTCCGGACGCGGCGTCGGCGTGGGTGTCGGCGCGGGCGTGGGATCACCCGACGCGAGCGGGGCGGCCGCGGTCGGCGCGGGCGTCTCGGGCGGCTCGTCGAGCGGCTCGGGCGTCACGCGAACGACGGCCGCGATCTCGCGGTCGGGCGGCGGGTCGATCAGCAGCTCGATCTTGCGGGCCGCGTTCTCGTACCGCTCTCCGAGCGTGAAGGCGTTCGCCCAGATCGCGCCGATGCCGAGCAGGACCAGCACCAGCACGCCGGCGATGACGACGGTTCGGCGGCGGAATCGGGGACGGCGAGCGGTCATGCGATGGACTCCGGGCGAGGCGGCCGCCGGAGAGACGCGCGGATGGGTCCCGGTGCGACGCGCTCGTCGATGGGGACGGTCGTCAGGCGCCCTTCGGCGGTCGACCGCGACCGCCGGGCAGCTTGCCCGTGGATACGTAGATCGTGCGGCCCCGGATCGCCATGTTGGTCCCAGGCCGATGGCTCGCGACGGCCTTCTTCACCGCCGCCCGCATCGTCGGGATCTTCTCGGCGGGATCGAGCTCGATGGCGAGGATGTCCTCGTCCGTCTTGAGGCGGGCCAGGGCCTTGCGAATCTCCTCGTCGCGTTGGAGGGCTGCCAGCTGGCGCGGCGACAGCGCACGCTCTTTGGGCTTGGGGATGAGCTCCTCCAGCTTCGCACTCCGAATTCGCATGTCCTGTTGACGCTCCTGCGGCTCGATCACGGCGGTGGGCGCGCGGATCATGACACGAATCCACGCCAACGGCACATATCGCACATGCAGGTCGCGCCTTCGAGACTGCACGACGCAGATTCACGTTTCTGCCGCGCCGGCCATGCAATGAGCTGCTCGCGCTGCAATAGGCACGCGTGCGGGGTTCCCACCACCCATCGAGGAGCCTATCCTGCACGCGTACGGCGTGCGTCGCGCCGACGAGGGAGGTTTCCGCATGACCGAACCCACCGGGGGTCAGCCGGCCCCTGAGCAGCCGAGTGTCCAGCCACCGCCCGCAGCACCGCCCGAGGCCGCGGCCCCCGCCGCGGCCCAGCCTGCCGCGTGGCAGACGCCCGCGCCCGCGGTCGTGGCGGGACCGGCACCGGGCGTCGCCTACGCGGGACTCGGCATCCGCGTTGGCGCGTACATCATCGATGTGATCCTGCTCAGCATCGTGGCCGTGTTCCTGTCCATCGCGTTGGGCGCGCTGTTCTTCACGTCGGTCATCGGCGGCAATGTGGTGATGGCCCTCGTCTTCGGTGTCCTCCTCGGCATTGCGAACCTGGTCATCAGCGCCGTCTACTTCATCTGGGGCTGGACAAGGCCGGACATGCGGGGGTCATTGGGCCAGCGCGCGCTCGGGCTGCAGGTCCTGAACGCAGCTGATGGGGCGACCCTCACGAGGGAGCAGGCCGTCCGCCGCTGGGCATGGCTGTACGGCATCTTTGCCGTCGCGTCGGCAGTCCAGTTCGCGCTCACCGGGACCGATCTCGCGGGCATCGGCTCCCTTATCGGTCTGTTGACGTTCGCGTACTGGGTCTTCCTCATCTACACGACGTACCAGAGCGCCAAGAAGCAGGGCTATCACGACGTCCAGGCCAATACCGTCGTCGTCAAGCGGGCCGCCTGAGGCCCACCTCCAGACGCTCGACAAACGGGGCCGGCTCCGCCGGCCCCGTTTCGATTCCCGGGCCCTACGGCTCGAAGTCGAGACTCCGCACGTGGCGCGGCCGGAACACGGCGAGCGGGCGCCGGTCGAACGAGGCGACCCGCCGGATCCCGAGCCGCTCCGCCGCCGCCACGAGCAGCGCGTCGGCGAGCCGCGGCCGATGCTCCGCGGCCTCGGTCATGAGGTCCGAGGCTCGGGCGAGATCCTCCTGCGTGGGCGTCACCAACCGGATCGACCCCGCCACGAGCGAGTCGATCACCGCCCGCGTCGCCTCCGGCCCGAGCTCGCGCTGGAGGAGCAGGTCGAGCTCCGCCAGGCCCAGGGCCCCCAGCAGCAAGGGCTCGTCCACGCGTTCGAACCACGCCACCGCCGCCCGGTGGTTGAGGTCCGCGACATCGGCGGCGGCGAGGACCGCCGAGGGGTCGAGCAGGATCGCCATCTCGGCGGCCTAGCGGTTGCCGGCCCGCCGGCCGGCCTCGCGCCGGGAGATCGACCGCCCGTCGAGCGACAGCCGCCCGTGCTGGCTCCGCCCGATCCCGACAAACGGGAACTCCGGCGTCGCCTCGTGCGAGTCCAGCCACGTCTCGACCGCGGCGGCGATGACCGACGTCTTGGTGGTTCGCTGCCGGCGGACGTGGCGGTCCAGCCGGTCGAGCAGGTCCGCGTCGAGCAGGATCGTGGTCCGGACGGTCTTCATATGACGTCATATCTACCACGGTGGACGGATCGGTGCCACGTCGGGCAGCATCGGCCGCATCCTCTCGCGACCCAGGAGACGTGCCCAATGACCCGCTTCGAGCCCAACCTCCGGATCCCCGGGCCCACGGCCCTTCCCCCGTCCGTCCGCGAGGCCGGCGGGCGGCAGATGGTCAATCACCGCGGCGAGGAGTTCAAGGCGCTCCTGCTCCGTGTCAGCGAGGGCATGAAGCCCTTCTTCGGGACCCGCCACGACGTGATCATGCTCACGTGCGCGGGCACGGGCGCCCTCGAGGCGGCCGTCGTCAACACCCTCTCGCCCGGCGACCCCGTGCTCGCCGTGACCATGGGTGCCTTCGGCGACCGGTTCGCGAAGATCGCCGAGGTGTACGGCGCGGCCGTGACGAAGCTCGAGGTCGAGTGGGGCCAGGCCGCGACCGCCCCGGCCGTCCGCGACGCGGCTGCCGCCGTGCCCGGCCTGAAGGCGGTGCTCCTCACGCATAACGAGACGTCGACCGGTGTCACCAACGACGTCGCCGCGCTGGCCTCCGCGATCCGCGACGCCGCGCCCGAGGCGCTCATCCTCGTCGACGCGATCTCGGCGCTGGGCGCGGTGCCGTTCGCGATGGACGACTGGGGTCTCGATCTCGTGGTCACGGGCTCCCAGAAGGCATGGATGTCCGCGCCGGGCATGGCGATGGCCGCCGTCGGGCCGCGCGCCTGGGCCGCGGGCGAGACCGCGACGATGCCGCGCTTCTACCTTGACCTCAAGCGCCACAAGGACACGGCAGCCGCAGGCGAGACGCCGTGGACCCCCGCGGTCGCGGTCATGTACCAGATCGACGAGGGGCTGCGCCTGATGCAGGCGGAGGGCGAGGGTGTGTTCTCGCGCCACGCGAAGGCACAGGCGATGACCCGGGCCGGCCTGCGCGCGATCGGCTTCGAGCTGCTCGCCGGCGACGACGTCGCGTCGAAGACCGTCACCGCCGCGTGGATCCCGGACGGGCTGGACTGGAAGGCGTTCAACACGACGCTCAAGTCGCGCGGCCTCGTGCTGGCCGGGGGCCAGGGCAAGCTCAAGGGAAAGATCTTCCGAGTCGGGCACCTGGGCTCGGTGACCACGGACGACGTCCTGGCCGCGATCGGCGTGCTCGAGGAGGCGGCGATCATCCACGGGCTCCCGGTCAGGCCCGGTGCCGCGGTGGCCGCCGCCCAGCAGGCGCTCGTCGAGGCGCGGACCCCGGTGGCGGTGCCCGCGTGAGGATCCTCGTCGTCGAGCCCCTCGCAGCCGAGGGCATCGAGATCCTCCGCGCGCCACCACGAGGTGGACGAGCAGCTCGGCCTCCCGCGCGAGGAGATCATCGCGATGCTGCCGGACTACGACGCGCTCGTGGTCCGCAGCCAGGTCAAGGCCGACGCCGAGATGATCGCCGCGGGAACCCGCCTCGTCGTCATCGGCCGGGCCGGTGTCGGCGTGGACAACGTGGACCTCGAGGCGGCGACCCGCGCCGGGATCACGGTCGTCAATGCCCCGACGGGCAACACGATCGCCGCCGCCGAGCACACGCTCGCGCTCCTGTTCGGGCTCGCCCGCAAGACCGCGCCGGCCGACGCGTCGATGCGCCGCGGCGAGTGGAAGCGCTCGCAGTTCACGGGCACCGAGCTGCGCGGCAAGACCCTCGGGCATCGTGGGCCTGGGCAAGATCGGCCAGGCGATCGCGGTCCGCGCCCGGGCGATGCAGATGACCGTCCTCGGCTCGGACCCGTTCGTGACCCACGAGCAGGCGGCGACCTTCGGCGTGGAGCTCGTCTCGTTCGACGAGATCGTGACCCGCGCGGACGTCGATCACCGTCCACGTCCCCAAGACGAAGTCGACGGCCGGCATGGTCAACGCGCGCGGTGATCGGCGCGGATGAAGCCCGGCGTGCTGCTGCTCAACGTCGCACGCGGCGGGATCATCGACGAGCAGGACCTGGCCGACGCCCTTGCCGACGGCACGGTGGCGGGAGCCGGGATCGACGTCTACAACACCGAGCCGCCGACCGGCTCGCCGCTGCTCGACGCCCCGAACACGCTGCTCACGCCGCACCTCGGCGCATCGACGGCAGAGGCACAGGTCGCGGTGGCGCAGGAGGTCGCCGAGCAGATCCTCGAGGTCCTCGACGGCCGCCCGGCCCGGTACGCGGTCAACGCACCGCTGCTGACGCCCGAGACCGCGCAGGCGATCGCCCCGTACCTCCCGCTTGCCGAGACGCTCGGCCGGTTCGCCGCCCAGCTCGCCCACACGGCGCCCCGGACACTGACCCTCGAGATCGCGGGCGAGCCCGCCGCGTACGACGCCTCGTCGCTCGTGGCCGCCGTGCTCCGAGGCCTGCTCGAGGCGACGACCGAGGAGCGTGTCAACCTCGTCAACGCCGGCACGCTCGCGAAGGCGCGCGGGCATCGAGGTCGTCGAGCGCAAGACCGCCGAATGCCGGCGCGTTCTCGTCGCTGCTGACGCTCACCGCCGAGGCAGACGATCAGACCGTGACCCTCGCGGGGACCGTGGCCAACGGCGAGCCGCGCCTCGTCCGGCTCCAGGAGCACGAGATGGACCTCGCCCCGGCGGGCGTGATGCTCATCTCGCACCACCGGGATCGGCCGGGCACCGTCGGCCGTGTCGGCGCGCTGCTCGGCGCCGCGGACGTCAACATCAGCTCGATGACCCTGGCCCGGTCGGCGCCCCGCGCCGACGCGTACATGGTCCTCGCGCTGGACGACGACGTGCCCGCCCGACGTGGTCGCGGCGATCTCCGCCGAGGACGCGATGATCGACACCTGGGTCGTCCGCCTGGGCGGCGACCGGTGAGCGGCGGCCCGTCCGCGGATCGTCCCGCCGCAGACGCGCCGCTGATCCCCGAGGGTCTCGACGCGACGCTCGTCCTCCTCCGCCACGGCGAATCCGAGTGGATCGTCGAGAACCGCTTCCAGGGGCAGTCCGAGACCCCGCTGTCCGCGGCGGGGCTCCGGCAGGCCGCGCTCGCGGGTGCGCGGCTCGCCCGCCCGCACGACTCCCCTGCCCTGCCGGTCCCGCACGGCCGGCCGCGCGAGATCGTCCACTCGCCGCTTGCCCGTACCGCGCAGACGGCGCGCGCGGTCGCAGATGCGATTGCCGCGGACGTCCGTGCCACCGACGACGGATCGCCCGCGGTTGTCATCCGTCCCGACCCCGGGTTCCTGGAGATCGGGCAGGGCGAGTGGGAGGGCCTCCACCAGGACGAGATCGCCCGCCGCTGGCCCGAGGTCCTGGCGAGCTGGCGCCGCCGGCCGTGGGAGGCCTGGGCGCCCGGCGGCGAGTCGCCGGGGGACGTGCAGGTGCGAGCTCGACCCGCGCTCGCGGCCGTGCTCGACCATCTCGGCCGCGACTACCCGAGGGGGACGCTCGACCGGCCGCAGGTCCACGGCTACGCCGGGGTCAGCCCGCAGGCGGCCCAGCCGTGGTCGATCCTGGTCGGCCACGACGGGCGTGTTCAAGGTGGTGATGCTGACGCTGTTCGACCTGCCGCTGACGCACTTCTGGATGTTCACGATGGCCCTGACCGGGATCACCGTCGTCGAGTTCCGCGGTGGCCGACCGGTGCTCCGGGCCGCGAACCTGTCCGAGCACCTGGCGCCGCTGCTCGACGAGGCGGCGCAGGAGGCGGCCGAGCGCCGGGCGCGCTCAGGGGCGCTCTAGGCCTGGTTACCGCCGAGGCGGCGCCTCCAGACGCCACCTGGCTCCTAGATCCGTCGACGCCTCGGGCGACGGAACAGCAGGCGCAGGAGCGAGACGCGCAGGCGGCGCGTCGCGGCGCGCACCGCGTCGAGGCGGGCTCCGCCGAGCCGGACGTTCGCGTACGTCGTCTCGACCTTCGCCTCGGCCACCGTCTGCAGGTCGGCCTGGGCCACGGGCACGAGATCGCCGAGCGCGGCCGCGTACTCGTAGACCGTCTGGGTCGGGCGTGGACCGAAGCCGAAGCGGGATGCCGACCCTGCCATCGACCGCCACGCCGCGTCCGGCGTCACCTCGCCCCGCGGACCGCGCAGCCAGGCGGCGACGGCCGCCGTCACGATCACGATCGCAAGCAGCACGGTGAGCACGATGAGCAGCGTCCGGTCGCCGGGACCGTCGGCTCGGCGGGATCACGGTGGATCCGTCCGAGTTGCCGTCCGCGCCGCTGCGTGAAGTCCGGGCCGCGATCGTCCGGGTCGAAGCTGCCGCTCGGCGCCGGCGTCGGCGGCGGGACCGCGGGCCCATCGGGAATGACCGTGGGCGGGCCGAGGCCGCCGCCAGTCGGGTCGAACGGGATCCAGCCGTAGCCCGGGAAGTAGACCTCCACCCAGGCGTGCGCGCCGTCGTTCTTGACGGTGGCCGTGCTGCCCAGCGGCTCCACGGGCAGGAAGCCCTGGACGAGCCGCGTGGGGATGGGGTTCGCAGGGTCGGCCTCCCGCAGGAGCATCGCCATCGTCGACGCGTAGTGAAGGCAGAAGCCGGTCTCGAACCGGGCGAAGCACTCGACCTTCGAATCTGCGGTGCACGGGACGTCGCTCACGTCGGGCGAGTACGTGAACCGGTCGCTCCGCAGGAACTCCTCCATGAACACCGCGAGCCGGTAGGGGTTCGTCGTCCCGGCCTGCTCGAGGATGGTCGCGAGGAGCTCACGCGCATCGTTGCCGAGCGTGCCCTCAGGCACGTCCGTGTACAGGGCCTCGATCTCGATGGGGTAGTCCGTGCCGGCTGCCTCGAGCTGGTTGCCCGTGATCCGGCCCTCACCCACGCCGAACTGGAGGAGGCGCGCCTCGACGGAGTACTCGCCGCGGCCCCCGGGGAGCTCCGCCGCCGCGAACCAGCCGCCGTTCCCCGTCAGGACGACGTCCGCGGGCCGGCTGGCCACGACTGCCGAACCCGGCGAGAGGAGGACCCGGTCACGGAACTGGTCCGGGGTCACCGTGACGCTGATCGAGCGGGTGAGCGCCTCCTGTGGCGCCTCGGCGGAGCCCTGGAGCAGCGGCTGGCCGGCGTCCACCCGCGTCGTCACGCGCTGGGACTGGACCCAGCCGGAGAGTCGGAAGGTGTCGTACGTCGCCGCGCGCCAGTACAGCTCCTTCTCGGCAGCGGGAATGATCGCCGTGAAGGCGATCCCGTCATCGCTGATCCAGGTGTCACGGATGTTGACCGTGGACCCGAAGGTGACGCCGCCGAACGGCCGCAGGTCGCCGCCCTCGGGGAGGAACCCGGCGAGCTCCTCGCCGATGTCGATCAGCTGGTCCCCGATCCCCTCCCAGGCGCCCGCGAGCGGATCCGAGGCGGCCCTCGTCGTGAGCACCATCGAGCTCACGAGTGCGGCGACGATGAACACCGTGCCGCCCCGCAGGTACAGGGACGAGATCGTGCTCGGATCGCCGATCCGGCGCCGGATCCAGGTCGCGCGCTCGTCGAACGCGTGCATCTCGATCAGCAGGAACAGCGACGCCGCAGTGAGCGCCACGAGGTACGGGAGCTGGTCGACCGTCAGCGTCATGTTGACCAGCAGCACGATCCCGACCAGCAGCACCGCGTTCAGCGGGCGCCGGTGGCCGAAGACGGCATACGCGGCGAACTGCGTCGTGGCCCACGTGACCACGCCCAGCACGAGGATGTAGTGGACCTCCTGCTGCGTGAGCCGGAGGCCGCGCCACGCGAGGTCGAGATAGGCCGCGATCGACCCGGCCGCGGTGATGACGAACGCCTCCGACACCGAGGAGCCGGGGGCGATCGCCCAGCCGGCGAAGATCGGGATGAGCAAGGCGGCGAACACCGCGCCGACGAGGTGGGTCGTCCAACGCCCCCACCCGAGCTTCGGTCCCGCGAACCCGGCCGCGACGCCGAGCAGCGCGCACCAGACGAGCGCGTCGGTGAGCTCTCCTTTCCCGTTCACCCAGGCGGGATCGTCCACGGCCCACGCGAGGATGAGCGCGATCGCGACGACCAGCGCGAGGGCCAGCCAGCCCTCCTCGGGACGGCGGAGCCGCATCGTGCTCATCGGGCCAGCGCCGCCGCCAGGTCCTGGCCCGGCTGGATGATGAAGGTGGGGATCTCATACTCGGCGAGCGAGTGGCGCACCGCGCGGAACCGCTGCTGCTGGACGTCGCGCCGCGCCTCGTCCCCGTCCGGCTCGAAGGCAGCCTGGTCGAGCAGCACCACGACCGAGCTGATGCCGCGCGACCGCAGCGTCGCAAGCGGGCGGATGAACGCCGTGTCCGGGGTGGACGTGACGACGATCGCCGTCATCCCGCGCCGGAGCCGGCTGACACCCGTCACGAGCGCCTCCGCAAGCGGCGTCCGGCCGTCGGCCTCGACGGCCGCGAGCAGCTGGAGGATCTTGAGGCGCTGGCGGGCCCCGCGGTCGGCCGGCACCACGGTCATGCGGTGGGCGTTGACCGTGATGCCCACCGCCCGGTTCTCCGCGAGCGCCTTGTCCGAGATCGAGGCGGCGGCGCGCACAGCGACCTCGGTGGTCGAGTCGTCGCCGTGGCCGCCCTCGCCCGCCGCGTCCAGGTCGAGGAACAGCCACGCGTCGGCCGTCTGCTCGAGGTCGAACTCCTTGACCTGGATCTCGCCGGTCTTGGCCGTCGTGCGCCAGTGGATGCGGTTCATCGAGTCACCCGGCGCATACGGGCGCACGGTGGTCGCGAGCGGCGTGGTCTGGAGCGTCCGCTCGGGGGAGGCGTGCGCTCCCTCGATGTTGGCGGGCGGGAGCCGCCACATCGGCAGCGCGTCGATCCGCGGGTAGACCACGAGCGTGATGCCCTGGCCCACGCTCGCGGACGCCTCGAAGAACCCGAACGGGTCGCCCGTCCGGATCTGGAGCGGCTCGATCCGGAAGTGGCCGCGCCGGACGAGCGGCGTGCGCACGAGCCACGACCGCTCCTGGCGTCCGCGGAGCGAGAGCGCGCGCCCGGGCAGCCCGCCCGGGAGCGTGGTCGGGTTGTGCACCTCCAGCCAGGGCTTCATCAGGCGGCCCGTGTTCCGCAGCGTGTAGGTCACGCGGAGGCGGTCGCCGACGTGGCCGCTGAGCTGGCTCACGGCGTAGCCCGCCTCGAGGTCCGCGAGGCCGAGCCGGGTGAGGATGTAGCTCCCGCCGCCGACGAGCAGCCCGATGTAGACCAGGAAGAACAGGAACTCGTAGCCGGTCGAGAACGCGGCGACGACCAGGACGACGGCGAGGACGATGAGCTGGAGGCGGCGGAACACGAAGGGTTGGTCCTCCGGAGGCCGGGCGACGCGGGGACGGCGGGATCAGCCAGCGGGGCTGGGGCGGACCTCGCGGGGGCCGCCGCTCTGGCGGGCGGCGGCTTCGATCGGCGTCGCCTCCATGAGCTCGCGCACGACGTGCGCCGAGCTGATGTCGTGGATGGACGACGAGGTCTTGATGATCACGCGGTGCGCGAGCGCCGGCTCGGCGAGCGTCTTGATGTCGTCGGGGATGACGTAGTCGCGGCCGAGGAGCCCGGCAAGTGCCTGGCTCGCGCGGTAGAGGGCGATCGAGCCGCGCGGGCTCGCGCCGAGGTACACGTCCGGGTGGCTCCGGGTCGACGCCACGAGGCGGACGATGTAGTCGCTCACGGCAGGATCGACGTAGATCTCCCGGACGCTCGCCTGCAGCGATCGGAGCTCGTCCACGGAGCAGACCTCGCTGAGGTCGTCGATCGGGTGCGTGCGCTTCTGCTCGTCGAGGATGACGATCTCGTCCAGCAGCGCCGGGTAGCCGAGCCGGATGCGGAGCATGAACCGGTCGAGCTGCGCCTCGGGGAGGGCGAACGTGCCCTCGTACTCGATCGGGTTCTGGGTCGCGATCACGAGGAACGGGTCCGGCATCGGGTGGGTGATGCCGTCGATCGTTGCCTGGCGCTCCTCCATGCACTCGAGCAGGCTCGACTGGGTCTTGGGCGTCGCCCGGTTGATCTCGTCCGCGAGGACCACCTGGCTCATGATCGGGCCGGGCCGGAACTCGAACTCCTGCGTCTTCTGGTTGTAGATCGAGAGCCCGGTCACATCGGACGGGAGCAGGTCCGGCGTGAACTGGATCCGGCGAAACGAGCAGCCGAGGCTCCGCGCGATGGCCTTGGCAAGGACGGTCTTGCCGGTGCCCGGCACGTCCTCGATGAGGAGGTGGCCGCGGCAGAGGAGCGCGACGAGGGCCAGGCGGACCTCGTGGTGCTTGCCGACGATCACGCGCTCGACGTTGGCGAGGACCTTGTCGCCGACCTGCTGGATGTTGCTCATCGGTCTCCCGTCGTCTCGAGCCGCCCCCGCGGCTGGGCTCCCATGTCGACGGCCGGGCGGTTGGCCGCCCTGCCGTGGTGACGTCGCGCAACGGGATCGGGACGCGGAGCGACGTCGCGTGCTCTCTGTGGGAGTGTACGTCCGTCCTGCGAAATGAGTTCTCACCTGCTCTGGCGCTCCGCGCGACCGAAACGTTCGATCTTCAGCCGCGGAAGAGGGTGAGGCCCCCCACCCAGAGCACCATCAGGCACCCGATGGCGCCCATGACGCCCAGGAACGGCTCGCCGCCGATGAACGCGGCGATCGCGACGACGGCGAACAGGGACCCGAGGATCAGCGCGATCACGGCGAGGCCGAGGCGCTCGATCATCGGGCGCGGGCGGCGGTCGGGCGGCGGCTCGGGGACCGGTGTCTCAGGCGTCACCCGCGGAGCGTAGCGCCTCGCCCGATCGTCACGGGCGTCCGTAGAGCTCGAAGTACTCGGCGAGCAGGTCGCCGGCCAGCGGCGCGGCGCGCTCGCCGCCCCGCCCGCCGCGCTCGACGAGAACGGCGATCGCGATCTTCGGGTCCTCGACCGGCGCGAACCCGATGAACCACGAGTGCGGCTCGCCCCGGCCGCCGAGCTCGGCCGTGCCCGACTTGCCGGCTGTCGGGACGCCCGGGACCCTCGCCCCTGCCGTGAACTGACGCCCGAGATCCCCTTCGACCGCCTCCTGCATGGCCGCCTGGATCGCCCGCGCATCTGCACCGGCCAGCACCCGCCGCCAGACCTCGGGGTCGACCGTCGTGGCGCCAGGTCCCTCGCCGGTGACCTCGTTGACGAGTCGCGGCGCCATCAGGACGCCGTCATTCGCCACGGTGGCGGCGACGAGGGCCATCTGGAGCGGCGTCACGAAGGTCTCGCCCTGCCCGAACGCCGCGGACGCCAGCTCCACGTCGTCGGCGAAGCCGCCCGGGGCACCGCCATCGCCGCCGGTCACGCGGCTGATCGCCGTCGGCAGGTCGAACGGGATCGGGTTGCCGAAACCGAGCTCGGCCGCCCCGTCCACGAGGCGTTTGCCGCCGGTCTCGAGGCCGGCCAGCGCGTACCACAGGTTGCAGCTCACCTCGGTCGCCCCCGTGAGGTCGAGCGCGGTGTCGCCGGTCTGCGGGTGGTGGCCGTCGCGGATGCGGAAGCCGCTCACGCGCAGCCCGTCCTCCTCGGCCCCCGGCTGCTCCTCGAACGTCGTGGATGGCTCGATCCGCCCGCTGTCGAGCCCCGCGATCGCGGTCACGATCTTGAACACCGATCCCGGGACGTACCGCCCCAACGTCGCGCGCGGCAGCAGCGGGTCCGCATCGTCCTCGCGCAGGGCCTCGAACGTGTCGGCTGCGGTCGCAGCGTTTGCGATGCCGTTCGCGTCGTAGACGGGGGTCGACGCGAGCGCCAGGATCTCGCCGGTCGATGGGTCGAGCATGACCACCGCTCCTCGATCCCTGCCGAGACCACGGACCGCGGCTCGCTGGAGGCGAAGGTCGAGGGTCGTCCTGAGGCCGAGGGCCTCGTTGGGCGTCGTGTCGAACTTGGCCAGGAGGCCGTCAAGCGGATCCGAACCGGAAAGCCCGAGCAGCTCCGCGTTGTACGTGCGCTCCAGCCCGGCCGTCCCGAACTGGCGCGACGCGTAGCCGACGACGTGGCTGATGCTGTCATCGCGGTACTCGCGCACCGCCTCGCCGTTGTCGTCACGCGAGCTCCTCGCGAGCCAGCGGTCGTTGCGATCGACGATCGGCCCGCGGAGCGCGCGTCGGGCGAGCGCGATCACGGCCGGGTTGTCGGGAGCCGTCGACAGCCGCTGTGCCTCCACCACCTGCCACCAGCCGGCCCCGGCGGCAAGCACCGCGAAGGCAACCGTGATCGCCATCCCGGTTCGGAGGACGTTGCCGGCGATCGAACGCCGGGACGTCACGGGAGCGGTCATGCGACCCGGCGCCGAAGGCGCGGGAATTGGCGACGACCGTCGTGGGGCGCCGCCGGAGGCTCCGGGCCCCTGTCCGAGAGCGCCAGCAGCAGCCCGACCGCGAGGGCGTTGGCGAGCAGCGAGGAGCCGCCGTACGAGATCAGCGGGAGCGTGATGCCCGGTCAGCGGGATCAGCTTGAGGTTGCCGGCCGCGATGATGAACGCCTGGACCCCCACGACGAGTGCCAGCCCCGCCGCGAGAATCGCCCGGAAGTCGTCGTGGGCCGTTGCGGCGATCCGCAGGCCACGCTGACACCACGACCAGGTAGAGCCCGAGGATCGCGAGCAGGCCGATCAGCCCCAGCTCCTCGCCCAGCGCGGCGAGCGGATAGTCCGTGTGGACCGCCGGGATGGGGATGCGACCGCCGATCGTCGGCAACCCGGCACCGAGCCCGACCCCGATGAAGCCGCCGCGCGCGAACGCGTACAGCGCCTGGATCGTCTGGAACCCGGCGCCCAGCGGGTCGGCGAAGGGGTCGAGCCAGTTGTCGACGCGCGTCTGGACGTGCCCGAACAGGTTGTACAGCACGAACGACCCGACGAGGAACAGCGCGGTGCCGCCGAGGACGTACGACGGCCGCCCGGTCGCGACGTACAGGAGCGCGAGGAACACGGCGAAGAACAGGAGCGCGGCGCCGAGATCCCGCTGGACGACCACGATGCTGAGCGCGATCGCGACCATCACGACCATCGGCGCGAGGTACGGGATCGGCGGCAGTCGCAGCGGGCCGATCCGCGTGCTCTCGTCCGCCAGCAGCGAGCGGTTCTCGGACAGGTACCCGGCGAGGAACACGACGAGGATCACCTTCAGCAGCTCTGACGGCTGGCCGGACAGCGGCCCGATCGAGAGCGTGAGGCGCGCGCCGTTGAGATCCGAGCCGAACACGAAGGTGGCGAGCAGCAACGCGATCCCCGCGGCCGCCCACGTGTACTTGTAGGTCCGGAGCCACGCGTCGGACCGCACCCCGAGGGCAAGCGCCGTGACGACCGCGAGCGAGATGAGCAGCCAGGCCAGCTGGAGCTGGCCCAGGATCAGCTCGGTACCGAAGAACGACTGGGTCACGAACGTCTGCGGGAGCCGCTGCATCAGGAGCAGGCCGATGCCGCCCAGCATCGCGACCGCCGGGAACAGCACCTGGTCCGTTCTCCGCCCGGACAGCACGAACAGCAGGTGCACGACGAACAGGGCGCCGAGGTACACGACGAGCCCGCGCGGATCGGGCGGGCTCCAGTCGAGCGCACCAAGCGTCTCACCCGCGCGCAGCGCCTCGCGGTAGCGCTGGGTCGCGCCGAGCGACGCGCCCCCGACGAGGAGGGCGAGCGCGGCGAGCGCGAGCAGCCAGAGCTCCGTCGGACGGGGCCGCGGGCGAAACCGCCAGCGGGCGGATGCCCGGGGACGGGCCTGGACCGCGGCGCTCACGACGGCACCTCCGCCCGAGCCGGGGTCCAGGCGCTCACGCCCGACCCCGGTCGAGGCGGAAACGGACCTCGCCCACCTGCAGCTCGTCGCCGAACCCCAACGGCGCCACGCGCTCGACGGGGACGCCGTTGACGAACGTCCCGTTGGTGCTCTCGAGGTCCTCGACGTACCACGCCCGACCCCGGAAGGTCAGCACGGCGTGCTCGGCGCTCGCAAACGGGTCGTCCACGACGATCGCGTTGTTGACGTCGCGGCCGAGGGTCGTGAGCGCGTCCAGCTGGAACGTCGAGCCGGCGGGCGGCTCGGCGCGCGGCGATGACAGCACGACCAGCCGTCCGAGCTCCGCCGGCCCGCGTGACGCCGTCCGCAGATCGCGTAGCAGCACACGCGCGACCATGAACAGGAACGCGTACAGGAGCAGGAGGAACAGGAGCCTGACGAGCCACAGCGTCAGGACGAAGCCGTCCACGGTCAGCCCGGCAAGGCTTCGACGACGATGACCGTGCCGCCGATCAGAAGACGGTCACCGAGGCCGAGGGCGATCTCGTCGACGCGGATCCCGTTGACGCGCGATCCGTTGGTGCTGCCGAGATCCGTGTACACCAGCGTGCCCCGCCGGGCCTGCAGGCGCCCGTGCAGCCGCGAGGCCCGTGCGTCGTCCAGCACGAGGCCGTTGTCACGGGCACGTCCCACGGTGAGCGGCGTCCCGTCGACCTCGATCGTGCGCTCGGACCCGTCGGGCGCCCAGACCCGCAGCAGGGCTCGAGCGGCGACGGGTGCCGGGCGCCGGAACACGAGCGTCTGGGTCCCGTCGCCGCGGATGCCGGGCGGGTAGGCGTCCTCGAACGTCGCGGGTCGGGATCCGTCGGCGGCGATGCCCGGCGATCGGACGGGACGATCCGGCTCGATGGCGTCGACGATCGGGTTGGGCGTGAACGCGGCGGGCCCGGCAGGGAGGGCCGCCTCGGCGGGTGCCGGGACGTGGTGGGCCTCCGGTTCACCGAGCGCGGGCGCCGCCAGGTGCCCGGGCGGAGGCTCGGGCTGCCGGCGGTCGGCGTCCAGGACGGCATCGACCTCGACCTGCCCGCGGCCAAGGGATGGGTCCGCCACGAGCGAGATGCCCGGTCGGCCCGGCAGGTGGTAGGCGTGAACCCGCGCAAACGACAGCGTCGCGTCGGCGAGGCGCGCGGCGAGACCATCCGGTCCCCCCGCCTGGGCGGCCACCTCGTCGAGGTCCTGGGGGTGGAGGCGGACCCGATAGCGGCCAGGGACCATCGTGCGGCCCGCCTTGCTCACGCGCGCGCGCTCCATCGAACGCTCCACGCGGCGCTCGAGCTGGACCGGCTGGACCCGCGTCCGGAACAGGCGAGCCGTGGAGCGCTCGAAGACGCGTTCCAGAATCCGTTCGACGTCGGCGAGCGAGGCCATGGCGCCGCGAACCGTACCAGAGGAGGACGATCCACCCGGTTTCCGGGACCAACGGCGCAGGCGCTGGTACCTCGGAGCGGGGTGTCCCTTGAACGCGAGGCTATACTCTGGCCCTGCCCGGCAGGGTCCGTCCGGGCGGTTTGATGTGGCTGTTCCCCGGGGGCGACGAAACACTTGACGGAAATCCTCACCGAGTCGTTCTGCGAGCGGTGCGGCACCCGCTACACGTTCGAGTCGGCGGCGCCGCGCAAGTCGCGGCTCGGCCGCGTGCGCGTCCTGGGCAAGGGCATGCGCAACTTCGTCCTGTCCGACGATGCATCCCTGTCCGAGGCGATGGCCGATGCGCGCAGCGAAGAAGAGATCGCAGCGACGTCGCACCAGCTCGACGCGTTCCACCAGACGTTCAACTTCTGCCTGACGTGCCGCCAGTACACCTGCGGCGAGTGCTGGAACACGGACGAGGGCCGCTGCCTCACCTGCGCCCCGATCCCGGGCATGGAGCTCCCCGCCGCCGTCGCGGCCCCCGCCGAGATCGCGGACGAACCGGTCGCCGCCGAGTCGACGAACGGGCATGTCGAGGAGGCCTGGCCCGACGCCGATCTCTCGTCCGCGCGCCTCGCTCGTGCGCTCGGGATGGACGACGCCGTCGAGGCCGGTGCCGATCCCGCTGGCGCGACCTCGATCAGCGGCGATGACGTCACCGATGGAGCCCCGGCCGCCGCGGACGGCGAGCCCACCCTCGCGGACGAGCCGGACGACGCGTTGGCAGGGCAGCTCATCGGCATTGCCCCCGGTCAGAGCCTCGAGGACGCGGTCGCCGAATACGAGGCCCGCCTCGCGGCCGACGAAGCGTCCGGATTGGGCGCGCCGCTCGAGGCGAGCGCGGACGAGGATCTCGCCGCTGCGATCGTGACCGACGCGACCGACCGCGAGGACGCGGATGCGCACGCGGCGATGGCGGCGGCGGCGATTGCCGGCATCGCACGCGACGACGCGGCGGACGAACGGCCCGACGCCGAGCTCGAACCGGAGGCCGCGCCCGCCACAGCCGACCTGGAGCCGGAGCCGGTCGCGGTGGCACCGGACCCCGCGGTCGCGGAGCCGGAGCCGGTCGCGGCGTCCGTGGAGCCGGAGCCGGAGCCGGTCGTCGAGCCGGAGCCGGTCCCGATCGCGGCGTCAGTGGAGCCCGAGCCTGAGCCGATCGCGGCCGCAGGCGAGGTTGCGGCGGTGGACGTCCCTCGCGACGATGTCGTCAGGCAGCCCGTCTGGCCGACGCCCACGTCACCCGCGGCGCCGACGGTCGCACCGGAAGCCGGCGAGCAGGCCCCGCCCCTCAACCCCTGGCTCACCGTCGCCCCCGACGACCCGAATGCGACGCCGCAATGGCCTGTCGCGCCGGCCTGGCCCGCGGCGGCGGCCCGTCGCGACGTCCCCACGACGCTCGCCGGTCGTCCGCTGTTGCCGCAGGCAGACCCGTCGGGATTGTGGGCCGCATCCGCGCGCGAGGTCCTGACGGCCGCCGCCGTCCCGATACCCGAGGCCGCCTCAGCTCCTGCGCCGACCGCCCAGCCGTGTGTCAGCTGCGGCCTGTCGCTCTCGGCGAATGCGCGGTTCTGCCGCCGCTGCGGCACCCGCCAGGGCTGACCACCCCGCGCCCGGCGCGCGTCGAGCCGGCCCCCGAGACTCAGTCGACGATCGCTTCCTCCGTTGCGGCACCGTCCGCGGCCGGCGCATCCGGCTGACCGAGGGCGACCGCGCGAACCCGCGTCCAGCTCGCCCCGAGCAGCAGCAGGTTGAACCCGATGGACAACCATGCGAGGAGCGCGAACACCGCGACGAAGGTGCCGTACACGGCGGCCCACCCGAACATCCGCGGCGCGATGAACGCGAACACCTGGGTGAACGCGGCGAGTGCGAAGCCCACAAGGATCGCGGGTCGCAGGAACGCCCTGGCCGGCACCCGCTCAGCGGGCACGTAGCGATAGACAAGCGAGACCGTCGCCACGAACAGCAGGAGCGAGCCGATCGGCGAAGCAAGCTGCAGGAAGCCACCCGCGAGACCCTCCACCCGGTCCTGGTCTGGCGCAAGGTCGAGCAGCCACGAGGCGAACGATGCCGCGACGAGGGCGGCGATCGGCAGCCCGACGAACAGGAAGGTCACGACCACACCGCGCAGCGTTCGCTCCACCTCGTTCCGCCGCGGGGCGCTGTGGAACACGCGCGAGAACGCATAGTCGAGCGAGGCGTAGAAGCGACTTGAGCCCCACAGCAGGCCCAGGAGCGCGATGATCGTCGTGGGAACGGCGCCGGCCGCGACGGATTCGATCGCGGTCCGCGCGATGTCCTCGAGCGGCGGCACCGCGTTGGCCACGGCCTCGACGATCAGGTCCTGGAGGGCCGGGTCTTCGACGATGTAGCCGACCGCGGATGCGACGAGCAGCGCGCCCGGGACGAGCGCGATGAGCGCCGCGTACGCGAGGCCTCCTGCGACGAGACCACCGCCGGCGCGGTCGTACACCTCGAACACCGCGAGGAGCGTGCGAACGGCGGGAATGCCACCCGCGATCCCGACGACGACGTTCAGCCAGGTCCCGGAGGCCGTCCCGACCGGGCGGTGCCTCGTCGGCTGTGGGCTCGTCGTCCGGTTCCGCGGGGTGGCTCATGGTGTCAGGGCAGGTCCTCGAACAGGCCAGGCTGGAGCTCGTCCGCACGAACCCGCCGCGGCGCCGCGAGGAGCGCCTTGACCTCGCCCCGGCGGACGAACCGGCGCCCGCCGAGCTTGATGCTCGACAGCCGGCCAGACCGGGCCCAGCTGCCGATCGTCTCGGGGCGGAAGTTCACGTTCGCGGATGCGAGGATCTCGGCGGCCTCGGCGAGCGTGATCCAGTCGGCGGCGGCGGGCATCGATCAGTCCTTGCCCGGGTCGGCGGACTTCGCCGAGGTCGAGCCGGCGTCCGGTGACGACTCGGTGGACTTCGCGGACTCGGACGATGCAGCCGGATCCTTGGCGGTGCCGTCGCTCTTGGCCGTGGTGGACGTCTTCGTTCCCGATCCGCCGCGGTCCTTCTTTGCCCAGCCAGACCCCTTGTAGTGGATCGTCGGTGGCGCGAACAGCTTGCGCATCGTCCCCTCCTCGCCGCAGGACGGACAGAAGTGCGGCCCCGGGTCGTTGATGCCGAGGAGGATGTCGACGCGGTGGTCGCAGGCGGTGCAGGCGTACTCGTAGATCGGCATGGCAGGGTGTCCCGAAGGGTGGTGGGGGTCAGCCGCGGAGCAGCCGCATCCCGCACTTTGGACAGTAGAACGCGCGCTCGTGCCCGGAGGCGAAGCCGCAGTGGGCGCACACCAGGCCGCCGCGACCCGCCGCGGGCACCGGGCGGTCCACCGCGGTCAGGCCCATCGCGTTCTGGTTCGCGAGGATGTTGGTCAGGATGCCGCCCAGGATCCGCGAGCCGATCCGGTCGGTGTCGCCCCGGACCCCGCGCCCGCCCCAGCCGACCACGCCCCGCACGATCATGTCGCCGGTCGCCTCGTCCCAGTGGGACGCGACTCCCCCGATGATCGCGCTGTAATCCGGGTAGCCCGACGTGTCGACCTCGCCGTCGAGCAGCGCGCATGCGAACGTGTCGAAGGCGAGGTCGACCGCGTCGATCGACTCGAGGACGACGAGCGCGTGGCGCGTGATGGGGCTCAGCTGATGGTGCGCGTTGAGCCACTGCATCGCCTCGGACGGCCGGGCGATCTGCGGGACGGCCTGGGCGAACTCGAGCTCGAGCGGATCCACGACCTCGATCTCGCTCTGCGCGATGCCGGTGAGCATGCCCGGCATCTCCGCGAGGGCACGGGGCCCGGCCTTGAGCCGCACGCCCTCGGTGCTCTTGCCCGCGTAGTAAAGCTTGAGCTGGTACTCCTGGGCGACGACCTCTTCGGGCAGCCCGACCCGCGAGGGCTGCTGGGGGGCGGGCTCAGCCTTCTCAGGCTCGGTTCCGCGGCGCTTGAAGAGGGGCACGAAGTCCTCCGGTCGACGGCCTGAACGAACGGCAGCATCGTACCAGCGCCGGCCCGACCGGGGACCGGCAGGTTCGGTTTGTGCGCTGGGCCGGGCCCGTCGCGGCCTCCTCGAGCACTGGTACGGCAGCTCCGGTCAGCGAGCGGCGGGATCCGAGCGGGCGAGGCGCTCCCGCAGGCGGTCGACCTGGTCGGCGAGCTCGGCCTCCCGCGCAACCGCACCCTCGACGATGGCCGGCGGCGCCTTGGCCGTGAATGCCTCGTTCGCGAGTCGCCCCCGGGCGGCGTCGAGGAGCCGCTCGGCATCGGCGAGCTCCTTCTCCAGCCGCGCCCGATCCGACTCGGCGGCCGCCGGGTCGGCGGTGCCGGTGCCCACGATCGCCTCGGCCGGGCCGGCGATGACGGCGAGGCCGCTTCCGGCGGCGCCCGCGGTGCCGTGGAGGTCCTCTCGGGTCAGGTGGCGGCGGAGCGGCCGGGCGCGGGCGAGCCGCTCGAGCGCCGGTCGCAGCGACTCGAGCGCGCCACCCAGCTGGGGCTCGACGTACACGTCGAGGGGGAGCCACGCACCGGGCTCGAGGCGCGCATCGGCGCGGGCATTGCGGACGGCGCGCACGAGCTCGACCAGCGCCCCGACCTGGGCCTCCGCGTCGAGATCGCGCTCCCCTTCGCCGGGCCACCGGGCAACGATGAGCAGGTCGGGATCGGTCGCCCGGTGCGGAAGGGCGCCCCACAGCGTCTCGGTGAGGAACGGCATCACCGGGTGGAGCAGCCGCAGGTACGTGTCGAGCGCCTCGACGAGCGCCCACCACGTCGCCTCGCGCTCGGCAGCGGGCAGCGACTCGTCGGACAGCCTGACCTTGGCGAGCTCCAGACCCCAGTCGCAGTACTCGTTCCAGATCGCGTCGTACAGGAGCCGGGTGACCTCACCGAAGCTGTAGTCGGCCATCGCCCGGTCGACGGCCGCGACCGTGCCGGCTGCGCGCGACAGCACCCAGCGATCCGCCGGGCCGAGGTGCCGGGCGTCGGGAAGCCGTCGCTCCGCGTCCGCGGCGATCGACGGCGGCCGCGCGCCCAGCACGAACCGCGTCGCGTTCCACAGCTTGTTCGCGAAGTTCCGCGCGTTCTCGACCTTGCCCACGCCGAAGCGCTGGTCCTGGCCAGGCGTCGTGCCGTGGACGAGCGCGAAGCGGAGCGCGTCGGCGCCCAGCTCGTCGATCACGCCCAACGGATCGACGGTGTTGCCCTTCGTCTTGGACATCTTCTGCCCGTAGGGATCCCGGATCAGACCCGACAGGTAGACCGTGTGGAACGGCGCCCCGTCCGCAAGGTGGATGCCCAGCATCATCATCCGCGCGACCCAGAAGAACAGGATGTCGTACCCGGTCTCCATGACGCTGCCCGGGTAGAACCGCCGCATGTCGTCGGTCGCATCGGGCCAGCCCAGCGTCGAGAACGGCCAGAGCCCCGAGCTGAACCAGGTGTCGAAGATGTCCGGGTCCTGCACGAGATCGGCGGCGGGGCGGGCACACACCTCGCATGCGTCGGGGCCGTCCGGCGCCGAGGTCACCGTGACGTGGCCGTCAGGGCAGTACCAGGCCGGGATCCGGTGCCCCCACCACAGCTGGCGGGAGACGTTCCAGTCCCGGATGTTCGTCATCCAGTGCTCCCACACCTTGACGAACCGCTCCGGCAGGATCGTCGTCTCCGTGCCGCGCGTCGCGTCGAGCGCGGAGGCGGCCAGCGGCCCGGTCCGCACGAACCACTGCGTCTTGAGGCGCGGTTCGACGATGTCGTCGCTCCGCTGGCAGCGGCCGATGACCATCTCGTGGGGCGCCTCCCCGACGAGGTCGCCCGCGGCCGCGAGGTCCGCGAGGATCGCGGTGCGGGCCTCGTAGCGCTCCATGCCGTCGTAGCGGGTGCCGGTCCCGGTGACATGCGCCAGATCGTCGAGGACGGTGGGCATCGGGAGGCCGTGCCGCCGACCGGTCTCGTGGTCGTCGTGGTCGTGCGCCGGGGTGATCTTCAGGGCGCCCGTGCCGAACGCGGGGTCGACGACCGGGTCGGCGATCACCGGCACGTCCCGCTCCACGAACGGGATCCGGACGGTGCGGCCGACGAGGGCCGAGTACCGGGTGTCGTCCGGGTGGACGGCGACCGCGGTGTCGCCCAGGATCGTCTCGGGGCGGGTGGTCGCGACCGTGACCGTCGCGGCGGGATCCGGCCGACCCGTCTCGGGATCGACGAGGTGATACCGGATCCTCCAGATCGTGCCCGTCTCCGGGGTCGGGATGACCTCGAGGTCGCTGACGCTCGTCCGGCAGCCGGGGCACCAGTTGACGAGCGCCTCCGTCCGGTACGCGAGCTCGTCCCGGTAGAGCCGCTCGAACGCGACCCGCACGGAGCGGGCGCTGCGGTCGTCCATCGTGTACCGCAGCCGGTCCCAGTCACAGGAGCCACCGAGCCGGCGCTGCTGCGTCAGGATGACCTCGCGCGTCGCCGCGATGAACGTCTCCATGCGCTCCAGGTAGCGATCCCGGCCGAGCGTGGCGCGGGACTCGCCCTCCTGCGCGAGGATGCCGTCGAGCACGAACTGCGCGGCGATGCTCGCATGGTCGAGACCGGGCAGGAACAGGGCCGGCCGCCCGAGCATCCGCGCGTGGCGGATCATCAGGTCCTCGACCGTCGTCCGCTGCGCGTGCCCGAGGTGCAGGCTGCCGGTCACGTTCGGCGGCGGCTGGATGATGACGAACGGGGGCAGGTCCGGGTCGGCGGTGCTCCCCGCCCCGTCCGGCGCGAACACGTCGGCGGCCAGCCAGCGGTCGTACACGGCGCGCTCGAAGTCCCCGGGCACGTACGCCTTGGCGAGCGTCTCGGGCGGCTGCGGCTGGGTCATCGCTGGCTCCGTTGCTGCTGGGCCGGTCCGGCGCGCCGGCCCGGAGACAAGAACACCCCGTCGTCCAGCGGACGAACGGGGTCGTGGTACCACCTGCTGGTTCGGCACCCGGGGTCGGTCCGCTCATCACGGTCGCCGGGACGGGTGCCCTCTCGGCGCGCTATCGGGCGCCACCCGCACGGCTCGCGAGCGACCTTCGGACCCGTCGTGCCCGCGCGGCTCGCACCATCCCGCGCTCGCTCCGTGGCCGACCCGGACCCTACTCTTCCCGGTCCTCGCCGTGAGGGGCGGAGTCTAGCACGCGATCCGGGGCCGCCTTGGTGAGGCCCCACCGTCTTCTGGTCAGGGACGAGTTGCCACCGCGCCGTACATCGCGCCGAGGAAGCGGCTCGGCACGCGACGGATGAGCGCGGGGCGGCCGAAGCCGGCCTCGACAGCGACACCGGCAAACCGTGCGAATGAGATCGGGTGTGGCACCCAGGGATTGCCGCGCTCGGCGTCGTACTCGACGAGCACCAGGCGCCCTCCGGGCACGAGCGCGCCGTGGATCGCCTCGAGGACGGGGGCGAGCCGCTCGACGTAGTGCAGCGAGTTGGCGGCGAGCACCCCATCGAACGGGCCGCTCGGGATCCCGTCCGTGAGATCCGCGGTCACGGTCTCGAGCGCGGTGTCGGGGAACCGGTCCGCCAGCCTCGCCGCGAGCTCAGTGAGCGCCCACCGATCCAGGTCCAGCGCCACGATGTCCCCGGTCCCGCCGAGACAGTCCGCGAGGGCGAGCGTGAACTCCCCGTCGCCGGCGCCGAGCTCGAGCCACCGGCGGCCGGCCTCTGCGACGCCGTCGCGGATGAGCGCGACGTGGTCCGCGTGCTTCACGACGGTACGAGGACCCGGGCCGGCCGGCCTACGCGCTGGCGCCCTGCTCGGCGAGCCATTCCTCGTAGTTCGTCTCGTCGACGCCCTTGTCGACGTCGGACTTGGTCAGGAGCAGGGGCAACCGCCGGTCGCGGATCGTCTCCTCCGTGATGATGCACTTGCGAACGTCGGTGCGCTCCGGGATGTCGAACATCACCTCGAGCAGCGCCTCCTCGACGATCGAGCGCAGCGCACGGGCGCCGGTCTTGCGGTCCAGCGCGACCTCGGCCGCGGCCCGCAGCGCCCTGTCGGTGAACACGAGCTCCACCTTGTCGAGCCCGAGGAACTTCTGGAACTGGCGGGTGACGGCGTTCTTCGGCTCGACCAGGACGCGCTTCAGGTCCTCGACGGTGAGCGGCGACAGGGTGACGATCACCGGCAGCCGGCCGATGAACTCCGGGATGAGCCCGAACTTGAGCAGGTCCTCGGGCATGAGCTTCTCGATGATCTTCGCCCGATCCGCGGAGGAGATCGCCCCTTCGGCACCGAAGCCGATCGCGCGCTTGCCGACCCGCTCCTCGACGATCTTCTCGAGACCGTCGAACGCGCCGCCGCAGATGAACAGCACGTTGGTGGTGTCGATCTGGATGAAGTCCTGGTGGGGGTGCTTGCGCCCGCCCTGGGGCGGGACGTTCGCGACCGTGCCCTCGAGGATCTTGAGCAGCGCCTGCTGGACGCCCTCGCCCGACACGTCCCGCGTGATCGACGGGTTGTCGGCCTTGCGGGCGATCTTGTCGATCTCGTCGATGTAGATGATCCCGCGCTGGGCGCGCGCGACGTCGAAGTCCGCCGCCTGGATCAGGCGCAGGAGGATGTTCTCCACGTCCTCGCCCACGTAGCCGGCCTCGGTGAGGCTGGTCGCGTCGGCGATGCAGAAGGGCACGTCCAGCACCCGGGCGAGCGTCTGCGCGAGGAGCGTCTTGCCGGAGCCGGTTGGCCCGACGAGGAGCACGTTCGACTTCTGGAGCTCGACGTCGTCGACCGTGTTGCCCGCGTTGATCCGCTTGTAGTGGTTGTAGACGGCGACCGAGAGGACCTTCTTCGCCTTCTCCTGCGAGATGACGTACTGGTCCAGCGAGCCGGTGATCTGCCGGGGGTTCGGGAGCTTCTGCTGCTGGGGGCGCTGCTTGGGCGCCTCGAGCATCTCCTCCTCGATGATCTCCTGGCACAGGTTGATGCACTCGTCGCAGATGTAGACACCCTGGCCTGCGATGAGCTTGCGGACCTGCTCCTGGCTCTTGCCGCAGAACGAGCAGCGATAGGGAACCTTCGTCCCCTTCGAGCCCGACGTGGTCACCGGCACGTGGTCTCCTGCGCTACTTGCTGTTTGCCGTCCCCGGCAGCCCGTCCCCGTCCGCATCCGGCACGGACGAGCCCTCGCCACCGGCGAGGCCCGCATCATGCGCCTGTGCGATGAGCGAGTCACCCGGAAGCGTGTAGACCGCGTCGATGATGCCATACGCCCTGGCATCCTCGGGCGACATGAACAGGTCCCGGTCCGTGTCGGCCTTCACCTTGTCGTACGGCTGGCCCGTGTGCGTCGCGAGGATCTCGGTGTTGCGCTTGACGAGGAACTCCCACTCGCGCATCTGGATCATCGCGTCCGGGGCGTTGCCGCGGAAGCCGCCCGAACCCTGGTGGATCATGATCCGGCTGTTGGGCAGGGCGTAGCGCTTGCCGGGCGCCCCGGCCGACAGGAGGACCGCCGCCATCGAGGCCGCCATGCCGATGCAGATGGTGCTGACGGGAGCCCGCAGGTACTGCATCGTGTCGTAGATCGCGAGGCCCGAGTTGACCACGCCGCCGGGCGAGTTGATGTACAGGCTGATGTCCTTCTCCGGGTCCTCGGACTCGAGGAACAGGAGCTGGGCGATGATCAGGTTGGCGAGGTGATCCTCGATCGCGTCGCCCAGGAAGATGATCCGTTCCCGGAGGAGGCGCGAGTAGATGTCGTAGGCGCGTTCGCCACGACTCGTGGATTCGATGACCATCGGGACGAGCATCGTGGGTCTCCCCTGGGTTCGGTCCAGCACGGCGGGTTCGATCGGGTGCGTGTCGAGCGGCGGTGGGACGGCCGTCAGCGCTTGCCGCGCTTCGAGCCGGCGTTGACCGGAGTCGCCTCGCCGCCCGCGGCGTCGCCGGTGTCGTGGTCGTGGTCGTGGTCGCCCGCGATGGTGTCCGGAATGGCCCCCGGATCGGTGGCGTCGATGGACGCGTTCGCCTCGGCCTGTGGCGCGTCGACGGCCGACGGCGCGTCGTCCTCGAGGTGCGGCAGCGCGGGATGCTCGGGGTGGGCCGCCAGCCAGCGGTCGACGAGCGTCTCGACGACCCGGGTCCGGCGGAGGGTGCTCCGGATGAAGTTGCGACCGCGCTCGGACTCGAAGTACGCGATGGTCTTCGGGTCCTGGTAGCGCTCGCGGGCCTGGGCGATCTCGGCCTCGATCGCGGCGTCGGAGACCTCGATCGCCTCCGCCTCGGCGATCCTGCTCAGCACGAGGAGCACCTTCGTGCGCTGCTCGGCGCGCGGTCGGAACTCGGTGTGCAGGTCCGCCTCGGCCTGACCGGTTGCCTTGAGGTAGGCGTCCTCGGTGATCCCCTGGCGGGCCAGGCTGGTGCGGAACTCGTCGTGCATGACCTCGACCTCCTGGTCGATCAGCACGTCGGGCAGCTCGATGGTCGCGTTCGCGACCGCGTACTCGATGATCTTGTCGCTGAACTCGTGGCGGGCGCGGTCGAGCGCGTTGCGGCCGAGCCGCTCGCGGACGTCGGCCTTGAGCGCCTCCAGGGTCTCGTAGTCGCCCATCGACTGCGCGAAGGTGTCGTCGGCATCGGGGAGGATCTTCTCGCGAAGCTCCTTCAGATCCACCTTGAAATGGGCGGACTGGCCTGCGAGCGTGGGCTCCGGGTAGTCCTCGGGGAACGTGATGTCGAACTCGGTCGAGTCGCCGGGCTTGAGACCCACGACGTTCGCCTCGAAGCCCGGGATCAGCCGGTCCTCGCCCAGGACCAGCGGCATCCGGTCCGCCTGGCCGCCGTCGAATGCATGGCCGTCCTGCGTTCCGAGGAAGCCGATGACCGCCCAGTCGCCGTTCTGCGCCCCACGCTCCTCGACCGCGGCGAGCTGGGCGTTCTGGTCCCGGAGCTCGTCGATCACCTTGTCGACCTTGGCGTCGTCGACGGTCTCGATCTCGGGCGCGAAGTTGAAGGCGGCGTAGTCGCCGAGCGTGACCTCGGGTCTGACCTGGACGGTCGCCTTGAACCGGAGCGGCTTGCCCTCCTCGGCCTCGACGATCTCGACGTCGGCGTTGGTGAGGGGCACGATCCCCTGCTCGAGGATCGCGTCGCGGTACGCGCTCTGGACGAGCTGCTCAACGGCCTCGTCGACCACGGCCGTGGGGCCGAGGACGCGCTCGAGGATCGGCCGGGGCGCCTTGCCGGGCCGGAACCCGGCGACGCGCGTGCGGCGGGACAGGCGTCCGACGGCGTCGCGGATCGCGCGGTCGAAGCGGTCGGTGGGAACCTCGATCTCGAGGAGGATCGAGCTCCGGGGAGCGGGGCTGGCGGTCACATTCATCGCCGGGCGAGTATAGGGTGGGTCGCCCCGACGGGGCGGACGCGGACGGCGAGGGGCGGAGCGGCGCACCCGGCGGTGGGTAGGTGCAGGCGCAGGGGCCATGCGCCGCGGGGGTCCTCGCGCCCGTGAGTCGGCTGCGACTCACGTCCCGCCAGCCCGTGTACAGGCGCCCTGACGAATCGCGGGTTTGGCGGCCGGGCCGAGCGTGCCACAGCCCGGAGTGGGTCGCACGAGACTCGGGCGGCGGGTGCCACGGCGCAGCCGCGTTCAGGGCAAGGCGGTGGCGACGAGCGGAGTGCGCGCACCGGTGGGTGCGCGAGCGAGCACCGCAGCCGCCATCCCCGTCGATCCGCCGGGCCATACACTTCAGAGACGGGCGAGTGGCGAAATGGCAGACGCGCCGGCCTTAGGAGCCGGTGCCCCGTGAGGGGCGTGTCGGTTCGAATCCGACCTCGCCTACCAGCTAGGCGGGCGGCGGCTCCGACGAAGCGACGCCCTCCGTGTCGCCCCCGCCACTGCCCGCCGCTTCGGCGCGCGCGCGGATCTTCGCGAGCTGCTCCTCGAAGCCCGGCGCCCCGGGCGCGAAGATCTGCTCCACGAGCTGGCGCCCGAGGCGGAGCGTCAACGGACGGACGATCGGCAGGACCATGAGCGCGATCGCCGCCTTGAAGTCGCGCTGGTTGCGGCGCGGCGCCGTGTCCTCGAGGTAGTTCGCAAACTCGCGCTCGAGCAGCCCGCGGACGCGTTCGCCGTCCCCGCCGAGCTTCCTCAGGGCAGTGTCGATCTCCTCGGGCAGCATGGACGGGGGCAGCGGCTCCGGCGGCCCGAACACGGCCCGCTTCGCCCGCCGGAAGACCTTGCCGGGTCCGCCGACGAGCAGGAACCCGACGCCCGCGGCGACACCCGCTGCCCGCACCGGGTTGCGCTTCACCTTGGCCGGGATGTCGACCGCCGCCCGGGCGGATGCCTCGAGGCGGACGAGCTCCTCCTCAACCACGCCACGCGCGGCGAGCACGGTGGCGCGCGCCGCGACGACGTCCGCGCTCGGCTCGACCTCCGCGCGGACGGACGGGACCCCGTCGGCCGGGGTCAGGTCCTGGGCGCGCCCGGGATCCGTGCCTTCGCCCACTCGATGGTCTCCTTCGTGGTGTCGATTGTCGCCTGCGGATAGAAGCGTGCCTTGAGCGCCTCGACGTCGACGCCGCGGCTCGCGACGTCGGCGCCCATGAATGCGGTGGCAAGGCCGAGGAACAGCGCGAGGCCGATGGCGATCGCGACGTGCCAGGTGAACGTGATCGCCGTGAACGCGCCGAGTGCGCCGCCCAGGACGAAGCCGGTCACGAGGCCGGTCAGTGCGCCCGTCAGGCCGCTGGACCGGGCGCCGAGGACGAGCCCCACCAGGCCAAGGACGCCGCCCAGGATGAGGAGCCCGACGACCATCGGCCGTGACGCCTCGTTCTCGGCGAGCCTGGCCAGCCCGCCCGAGAGCGACCCCACCACGGCGCCGATCATCGCTCCCGCGAACAGGCCGCCAAGCGCCCCGCTCGCCGACCCGCCGCGGGCTCCGAGCAGCAGCCCCAGCAGCCCGACGACGACGGCGCCGATGGCCGCCCCGACCACGAAGGCCATGACACCCGGGTCCACACCGGCACCGAACTGGTCCGCGATCCACGTGTAGAACAGGTTCGGCGCATTCGTGCCGAACAGGATCGCGACCGCCGTCCCGGCAAGGAACGCGAGCAGGATGGACCGGGCGACGCGACCCGCGTGGAGCGACGCGAGCACCCCCGCCGTGCCCACCAGCACGAGCAGCTCCGTGCCCAACAGCACGCCCCAGCCCATCGAGCCGAACAGCCACTCCCCGAGGAACAGCATGACGCCGATTGGCAGCAGGAAGGCGATGAGGATGGCGACCGCGATGGCGATCGCCACCGCACCCGCGACGATCTTGACCTCGTTGCCGATCTGGGCCGCCTCGGCCTTGCCCAGGTCGACGTGCGCCCGGACGAGTCCGAGGATGGCGTCCTTCGTGGTCCCGGCCTGCTGCTTCAGGCTGGCGGGCGGGACCTTCGGGCCGCCGCGCGGCGAGCCGCCAGGCCGCGCGCCACCGGCGTCGGCGTCGCCCGGGCCCGTGGGCGCACGCTGGCCGGGACCAGGTTCGGATGCGGGGCGCGATGCGTCGGGTGTGGGCCGGTCAGGATCCAGCGGACGTCCTCCGGGGAGGGATTGGGCAGTCGTCGGGGACCGCGCCGATCATACCAGCGCTCGCACGCGCGCCGGTCACACGGTGGGGTACGCTCGGGCGCATGTCCCATCCCCAGGCACCGCGGGCCGCCGCACGTCCGCTGCACTCGGCGGAGCTGCTTGCGATCGGCTCGGAGCTCACGGTCGGCGAGACCGTGGACACGAACAGCGGCGATCTCGCGCGATCCCTGGTCGAGCTTGGGGTGAACGTCACTGCGCGTCGGCGGCCCTGCCCGACGACCAGCGCGTCGTCGTCGACGCGCTCCGTGCCGCGCTGGTCCGGGCGCCGATCATCGTGACCACGGGCGGCCTCGGACCGACTCCGGACGACCTGACCCGCGAGGCCGTGGCCGAGGTGTGCGGCGAGGCGGTCGTCGTGGACGAGCCCACGCTCGCCTGGCTGCGCGACCTGTGGGCCCGGCGCGGCATGCCGTTCCCGGCGGTCAACGTCAAGCAGGCGTGGCGGATCCCGTCCGCCACGATGCTCGCCAAACCCGAACGGGACGGCACCGGGATGGTGGGTGGACCGGCCCGATGGCGCCGTGATCATCACCCTCCCCGGCCCGCCCCGGGAGATGCGCCCGATGTGGTTTGACGAGGTGGCTGCCGCGGCTCCGCGCCCGCGGCGTTGGCGCGGAGACCGAGGTGCGGACCCTGCGGCTGCACGGGATCGGAGAGTCCATGGTCGCCGAGCGGCTGGGCGACGCGCTGCTGCGGGCCGCCAACCCGGTCGTGGCCACGTACGCCCGACAGGAGGCCGTCGACGTGCGGATCTCCGCGCGCCCGGAGGCGGGACGATCCGCCGCGGTCCTCGCAGACGAGGCCGAGGCAGCCGTCCTTGGCGCCGTCGGCGCCCATGTCTGGGCCCGGGGCAACACGACCTGGGCTTCAGCACTGGGGGCGGCCCTCGCCGAGCGCACCTGGACGCTCGCGACGACGGAGCGCGGGACGGACGGCGCGCTGGTCACGCTGCTCCGGGCGCTGCCCGCCGTCATCCTGGCGGAGCGCCGGCCACCCCCGGGCGACGCGACCGGTGACGACGATGCGGACGAGCGCGATGTCTCGAGCGAGGCCGACCGGGTACGCCGGGAATCCGGCGCCGACGTCGGCCTCGCGATCCGCGTCCGCCCGGGCGGTGACGACACCTCGCTGTTCGCGGGCATCGCCACACCGTCCGGTACCCGCGTCGAGCGGCGCGTCACGTTCCTCCGCGGCACCCAGGGCGCGGACCGCGCGGCGATCGCGGGGG
Organism: uncultured Chloroflexia bacterium; assembly: GCA_963715245.1. Classification (GTDB taxonomy): domain Bacteria; phylum Chloroflexota; class Limnocylindria; order Limnocylindrales; family CSP1-4; genus CAIXZV01. The sequence continues at coordinate 102,066 of CAVQRM010000006.1, read as the reverse complement.
CAGCCGTGCTGCTCGAGGTCCTGCGGGAACCTGACCGGGGCTGAGTGCCCACCGGGCGTGGTCGCCCGCCTGAGCCGGCGGGCGCGCAGTCCTAGCGGTGGGCCGCCCGCTGCAGCGCTGCCAGGTCCTGGATGACGATCGTGTCACGCTCGATCCGGATGAAGCCGTCGTCCACGAAGTAGCCCAGGAGCTTGTTCACGCTCTGGCGCGTGGAGCCGACCATCGCGGCCAGGTCGCCCTGGGTGATCGGGCGGTCGAGACGGATGTCGCCGCCGGCGGCGGGCACACCCTGCTCATCGGCAAGCCGCGCGAGCCGCGCCGCGAGGCGCCCGGCGATGTCCAGGAAATGGAGCTCCTCCACGTGGTTCGTCAGCCGCCGGAGCTCGTGGGCCAGTTCCGCGAACACGTGGTCGCGGATCGCCGGCACGTCGTTGACGAGCTGCCGGAACCGGTCCCGCGGCAGGATCAGCGTCTCGGTCGCCTCGACCGACGTTGCCGACGCGGAGCGCGGCGCTCCATCGAGGAGCGCGAGCGACCCGAAGAACTCGCCCGGCCGCAGCGTGGCCAGGATCGCCTCGATGCCCGTGTCGGACAGGCTCGAGATCTTCACCCGGCCGGAGAGGATGATGTGCAGGGCGTCGCCCGGGTCGCCCTGGTGGAAGATCACCTCGCCCCGCCGGTAGCGGCGGGTGCGGACGGTTCCGACGAGCATCGTGAGATCGTCCGGCTCGAGGTCCCGGAACAAGGGCACGGTCTCGAGCGCGGCGCGAAGCGCCCCCGGATCGGCGGGCGGACGGATCTGGCTCACGGCACGGATCGTAGGGCAGGCGGGCCGAAGACGGGCTGTCCTCGCGCCGAGCGAACGCGGGTTACGTGATCGAGAGCACGGGCGCCTGGCTGCTCTCCGCGCTCACGCTCATGTGCGCGGCAACGAGCCCCGCGACCGCATCGAGCGCGATCGCCGCAGGTCCGGGCTCCCGCTGGGCAACGGCGGGGACACCCACGTCGCCACCCTGGCGGACCGTCACGTCGAGCGGGATCTTGCCCAGGAACGTCGAGGCCGTGCTCCTGGGCGAACCGTTCGCCGCCCCCACGCCCGAAGATCTCCGTCGTGTCGCCGCAGTGCGGGCACACGAACGCGCTCATGTTCTCGACGAGGCCGATGATCGGCACGTTGAGCCGCTTGAGCATCGCGAGCGCCTTGGACACGTCCGAGAGCGCGACATCCTGGGGCGTCGTGACGAGGACGGTGCCGCTGATCGGCACGGCCTGGGCGAGCGTGAGCTGCGCGTCCGAGGTGCCGGGCGGCAGGTCGATCACGAGGTAGTCGAGCTCGCCCCACTCCACGTCCCGCAGGAACTGCTGGATCGCGCCGCCGATGAGCGGCCCGCGCCACACGATGGGCTGGCCCTCGGGCACGAAGAACTGGATCGAGATCGCCTTCACCCCGTGGCGCTCGAGCGGGACGATCTTGTTGTTGGGGCTGCTCGTCGGCTGGCCGTCGATGCCCAGCATCATCGGGATGTTGGGGCCCGTGATGTCCGCGTCCAGCAGCCCGACGGTCGCCCCCGCCCGGGCAAGCGAGACGGCGAGGTTGACGCTGACCGTGCTCTTCCCGACGCCGCCCTTGCCGGACGCGACCGCGATGACGTTCTTGACGCCCGGCACGAGCTGCTCCGCCCCGCGAGGCGTCGCGCGGCGCACGGTGGCGCCCCAGGTGATCTCGATGCCGTCCACACCGACGGGCACGAGCGCCTTGCGGACCTCGCCCTCGATCTGGTCCTTGAGCGGGCAGGCGGGCGTCGTCAGCTCGATCGTGAACGCGACGTCGGAGCCCGTCAGCACGAGGTCCTTGATCATGTTCCGGGTGACGAGGTCACCGCCGAGCTCGGGCTCCTGGACGGTACGGAGGGCGTCGAAGACGGCGGCCTCGGTGATAGCGCTCATCAGGGTTGGCTTCGCTCCTGTGCGGGGCCCGGGCCTGTAATTCCGACGCGCGGGGCGTCGATATCGTACCCGCGCCCGCCCACCGACGCGCCGGAGAGCCTGCCGGGTGAGTCCGCGGATGGACGGCTTGCGGACCAGACGTCGCCGCCGGGGTGCGAAGTCGATGGCAACCGATGACGGATCCTGCGAATCTCGCACGGTTCACACCCCAATTGTGTCCGGTTCGTCGATTTGACACCCTCTCCGTCCCGCGCCTATGGTTCGCTGGCCGAGAGGAGGAGCCGGCGCCTGTGCGCGTGCGCACGGCCCGCGGTGGCCCCTCGCAGGCAGGCCGTGCTTGGTCCAGTTGCAGACGAGGAGCGACTCGCTACCCGTGCATGACGTCGACGTTCGGCTGGTCCAGGTCTCCAAGGCGTTCGGTGAGGTCTTCGCCGTCGACCACATCGACCTCGAGGTCGTGGACGGCGAGTTCTTCAGCCTCCTCGGCCCGTCGGGCTGCGGCAAGACGACGACGCTGCGGATGATCGGCGGCTTCGAGCAGCCCACCTCGGGCCGGATCGAGCTCCAGGGCGAGGACGTGACCTGGCTGCCGCCGTACAAGCGGAACGTCAACACCGTATTCCAGAACTACGCCCTGTTCCCCCACCTCACGATCTACGAGAACGTCGCGTTCGGGCTGCGGCGCAGCAAGGTCAAGGACGCCGAGATCCGGCAGCGCGTCACCGACATGCTCAAGCTCGTGGAGCTGCCGGGATACGAGAAGCGCAAGCCGACCCAGATCTCCGGCGGCCAGGCGCAGCGGGTCGCGCTGGCTCGCGCCCTCATCAACCGGCCCGGCCGTGCTGCTCCTCGACGAGCCCCTGGGTGCGCTCGACCTCAAGCTGCGCAAGCAGATGCAGGTCGAGCTCAAGCGCATCCAGCAGGAGGTCGGGATCACGTTCGTGTACGTGACCCACGACCAGGAGGAGGCGATGACGATGTCGGACCGCATCGCCGTGATGAACAAGGGCAAGTACGAGCAGCTTGGTGACCCGGAGACGCTGTACGAGCACCCGTCGACGCGGTTCGTCGCGGGGTTCCTCGGCGTCAGCAACCTGCTCGGCGGCACCTGCGAGGGCACGGCGGACGGGGCCGGCATCATCCGGCTTGCCGACGGAACGGTCGTCAAGGCGCCCGCGGAGGCAGTCTACGGGCGGACGACCGTCGACGTCGGCGTTCGCCCGGAGAAGATCCGCATCTCGCGGGACGAGGACGAGACGCCCGCCGGGCACAACCATCTCGGGGGCATCGTGGTCGATGCCTCGTACATGGGGGTCAGCACGCAGTACATCGTCAGGACGCGCGGGGGCGCTCGGGTGATGGTGTACGAGCAGAACATCTCCCGGACGACCCGGGACGAGCTGTGGGCGCGGGGCGACCAGGTGCACATCACCTGGCTGCCCGAGCACACGTTCGTGGTTGAGGCGGGGGCCACGAGCCCCGACTCCGCCACCGAGTGAGGAGCACATGACCAAGCCGCTCGCCTCCCCCGTCTCACGTCGGACGATCCTCAAGGGCGCGGCCCTCGGGGGCGTGGCGACGTTCATCGCTGCCTGCGCCGGGGCCCGCAGCACCCCCGCGCCGACATCGGGCACCTCGGCTGCCCCCGGTGCGTCCGATGCGCCCGCGTCCGAAGGCCCCAAGGAGGTCACGGGCCCGCTGATGTTCGCCAACTGGCCGGCGTACATCGATCTCGCGGGCGACGCCGGCGAGGCCGGTGAGTACCAGCCGGGCTCCTCCCCCAGCCTCATCGATTTCGAGGCGGAGTACGGCGTCCAGGTCGACTACCAGGAGAAGATCGGCGACAACTCGACGTTCGTCGAGACGATCAAGCCGGCCCTCGTCGCGGGCCTGGCCACTGGCTGGGACCTCATGGTCCTGACCGACTGGATGGCATCCAAGATCGTCACCAACGGCTGGGCCGAGAAGATCGACCAGACGTCCGTCCCGAATGCGGTGGCCAACGTCGCCGACTCGCTCAAGGGCTATCCGTGGGACCCGAACATGGAGTACCACTACCCGTGGCAGTCGGGCATGACTGGCGTGGGCTACAACGCGAAGACGCTCTCCGACAACGGCATCGCGGAGCCGACGAAGATCTCCGACCTGTGGGCCATCCCGGCCGACAAGCTGACGTTCCTGTCCGAGGCCCGCGACACCTTCGGGCTCGGGCTGCTCAAGCTGGGCATCGACGCCGACCCCGAGACCGTGACGGACGCCGACATCGAGGCGGTCAAGGCGGACATCCAGCCCCTGGTGGACGGCGGCCTCCGCTTCACGGGCAACGAGTACCTCCAGGACTTCGCCCAGAAGAAGGTGTGGGCGGCGTTCGTGTGGTCCGGAGACCTCGCATCGTCGGGCGGTGAGGACGACCGGTTCATCGTGCCCGAGGAGGGCGTGCTGATCTGGACGGACAACATGCTCATCCCGAAGGGCGCGGCCAACAAGTACACGGCCGAGCTGATGATGAACTACGTCTTCGATCCCAAGATCGCGGCGCAGATCGCCGCCTACATCTACTACGTCTCGCCGGTGAAGGGCGCCGACGCGGAGATCGCGGCGCTCGACCCCGACGCGGCAACCAACCCGCTCCTGTTCCCGACCCCCGAGATGGTCGAGAAGATGCGCAGCTTCCAGGCGCTCAGCGAGGAGCAGGAGGTCGTGCTCAACGAGGCCTACGCAAGCCTCTCCGGCCTCTAGCCTCGACGCGTCGCACGAACGATGACCGCAGCCGCGACGGCCCGGGCGCCGGGTCCCAGCTTCCGCCGGCGCATGGGGAGGTTCGTCCCCTGGCTGCTGCTGGCCCCGGGCCTGCTGTGGCTTCTCGTGTTCTACGTGCTGCCCGTCATCCAGATGTTCACGTACTCCATCTCGACCGGCTCGATCGAGGAGGGGTTCACGATCACGTGGACGGCAGACGCCTACGTCGAGGCGCTCACCAAGTTCGGGAAGCAGTTCCTCAACTCGATCATCTACGGCGGGACCGCCACGATCCTGACGTTCCTGATCGGCTTCCCGGTCGCCTACTCGATCGCGTTCCGGGGCGGCAAGTACAAGAACCTGATCCTGTTCCTCGTCATCGCGCCGTTCTTCACCAGCTTCCTCATCCGCACGATCAGCTGGAAGATCCTGCTCGGTGACGAGGGGCCGGTCCTCGGTCCCCTCAAGCACATCCTGGGCGTCCTGCCGGGCGACTTCAGCCTCCTCGGCACGCCGATCGCCCAGGTCGCCGGCATCACCTACAACTTCCTCCCGTTCATGATCCTCCCGCTGTACATCGCGCTCGAGAAGATCGACCCGCGGCTCATCGAGGCGGCGGCCGATCTGTACGCGGGCCGCTGGGAGGCGTTCCGCCGTATCACGTTCCCGCTCGCGCTCCCCGGCGTCTTCGCGGGCTCCCTGCTCACGTTCATCCCGGCGATGGGCGACTACATCAACGCGGAGCTCCTGGGCAACCCGCAGACGCGCATGATCGGCAACGTCATCCAGAACCGGTTGCTCGTCCAGAACGACTACCCGGTCGGGTCCGCGCTCTCGTTCATCCTCATGGCAGCCATCCTGGTGGGCGTGGCGGTCTACGCCCGCGCGCTCGGGACCGAGCAGCTGACCGGCTGATGACGACGACGCCCGCCACCCAGGCCGCCACTGTCGACGACGTCGCGCTCCAGCGCCCGCGTCAGCCGATCTGGCGACGGATCGACCGGTACCTGCTGCCGCTGTTCACGGTCCTCGCGATGGCCTACCTGCTGATCCCGATCGCCGTGATGATCGTGTTCTCGTTCAACGACCCCGTGGGCAAGTTCAACTACGCCTGGAACGAGTTCTCGCTCGAAGGCTGGCTGAACCCGTTCGCGTGGCCCGGCCTCGGCAACGCGGTGATCACGACGCTCGTCATCGCCGTCCTTGCCACGCTGATCGCCACGGTCCTCGGCACGATGATCGGCCTCGCCCTGACCCGCTACAACTTCCGTGGCCGCGGGACGCTCAACGGCTTCATCTTCCTCCCGATGGCGACGCCGGAGATCGTGATGGGCGCGAGCCTCCTCACGCTGTTCGTCGCGACCGCGCTGCCGCCGCTCGGCGGGAACGTCCCGCTGCTCTACCCCACCGGGTTCGGCACGATCCTGATCGCGCACGTGATGTTCTGCATCAGCTTCGTCGTCGTGACGGTCAAGGCCCGCCTGACCGGCTTCAACCGCAGCCTCGAGGAAGCCGCGATGGACCTCGGTGCGGATGAGCTCACGACCTTCTGGAAGGTGACGTTCCCGCTCATCCTGCCGGGCATCGTCGCCGCGGCACTGCTCTCGTTCAGCCTCTCGATCGACGACTTCGTGATCACGAACTTCGTCTCGGGCACCACCAACACCTTCCCGATCTGGGTCTACTCGATCCAGCGCAACGCCCTGCCGGTGCAGATCAACGTCGTGGGCTCGATGGTGTTCATCGGTGCCGTCGCGCTCGTCCTCATCTCGTCGCTCCGCTCGGGAGGCATCCCCCGCCTCCGCTAGCGATCTGCCGGGCCTGCTCGCGGCCCGAAGGAGATCACGCCATGGTCGACATCGCTCCCGAGTCCGGCGCAGCGACGCCCCTTCCCGACCGGTCCGTGGTCCCGCCGGTGTGGGGCCGGATCACGAACCTCGTCGTGGACCACGGTGAGGGCTCCTGGCTCGTGACACCCGAGGGCGACCGATACCTCGACTACACGTCGGGGATCGGCGTGACGAACACCGGGCACGCGCACCCGCGCGTCGTCGCGGCGATCCAGGCCCAGGCGGCGAAGCTTCTCCACGGCCAGCAGAACATCGTCTACCACGAGCCCGGGCTGCGGCTGTACGAGCGCCTCGCGGGCCTGCTCCCGAACGGCCCCTGGTCGGCGTTCCTCGCCAACTCGGGGGCCGAGGCCGTGGAGGCCGCGGTCAAGCTCGCGCGGGTCGCGACCGGCCGGCCCGCGATCATCGCGTTCCGCTACTCCTTCCACGGCCGCACGGCGCAGGCGATGGCGCTCACCGCGGCGAAGGACGTCTACCGGGGCGCCTTCGAGCCGCTGCCAGGTTCGATCTACCACGCGTCGTACCCGTACTGCTACCGCGCTCCGGGCGGCGCCCACGATCCGGGCGAGTGCACCTGCGACTGGGAGGCGCAGCTGGACCTGCTGTTTCACCAGCTCGTGTTCCCGGACAGGGTGGCGGCGATCATCGTCGAGCCCGTGATCGGCGAGGGCGGCTATCTCGTGCCGCCGCCGTCGTTCCTGCCGCGCCTGCGCGAGATCACCCGCGAGCACGGGATCCTGCTCGTCGCGGACGAGGTCCAGACGGGATTCGGGCGCACCGGGGAGCTGTTCGCGGCCCGGCACTGGGACGTGGATCCGGACATCCTGGTCATGGCCAAGGGGATCGCGTCCGGGATGCCGTTGTCCGGGATCCTCGCGAAGAAGGAGCTGATGGACCGGCTGCCGCCCGGATCGCACGGCGGCACGTACGGCGGCAACGCCGTCTCGTGCGCGGCGGCACTCGCGACGCTCGACGTCATCGAGGACGAGGGGCTGCTCGAGAACGCCCGCGAGCGGGGGACCCAGTTCCTCGACGGCCTGCGGCGCCTGGCGGCGACCCACCCCTCAATGGGAGACGTCCGGGGCCTGGGTCTCATGGTGGCGGTCGAGTTCGTCAAGCCCGGCGAAGGCGACGGGCGCTCACCCGATGCCGCCCTCACGAAGCGTGTCCAGCAGGCGTGCTTCGACCGAGGGCTGCTGCTGTTGACCGCCGGCACGTTCGTCAACGTGATCCGGATCATTCCGCCGCTGATCACGACGGCGGAGGAGGTCGACCAGGCGCTGGTGATCATCGCGGAGGCGCTGGACGCCGCCGGGGCCTGACGAACGAGGGGGGACGGTGGACAACGTCAGGCCCAACGAGCTCCGCCCGCCGGGCGAGCGCGAGGCCATTGCGAGGATCGAGACGGTCTACGAGGCCGTGGACGGGTTGTCGGCCGACGACCTGAACGCGGCACCGGTCCCGAAGCTGGACCTCGAGGTACGGGACGAGCGCCTCGCCGCGCTCGAGGACCTCGCCGACGGCCTGGGTCGCGGCGACCTGCTCGACGAGGCGCGCGACACGCTCCGAGAGGCGGTGCTCGAGCGGTTCACGGCCAGCCTCTCGTACCCGTATGGCTTCCGGCCTCTCTCCATGGCCCGCACCGAGGACAAGGCGGCCATCCTCGCCGCGCTCCTCGACCTCGTGGCAGTGGCCGTCGTGGAGGACCGGCTCGATCCGGCGGAGGCGGACGCGCTCCGTGAGCCCGGTCTGCTGGTCCTGAGCCTCGTCGGCGATCTTGACGACCACGCGATCGGCGCGCACGGGGACCTCCAGCCGTCGAGCCCCGAGCGGCTTGCCGGGGACGGTGCGCCGACCGAGGCCGACTGGGCAGAGGCCGAGCACGGCAGCACCGCGATCCGTCCCCGCGAGCGGTCCGGGGACTGGTAGGGGGCGTCCCCCAGGCGTGGGGCGTCGGCCGTCGGCTCCTAGTCAGCGCGGAGGCGGCGCAGCACCTCGTCGTGGAGCAGGCCGTTCGAGCCGACGAAGGACGGGGCATCGTAGCGGCGCTCACCGTTGACGTCCGTCACCCTGCCGCCCGCCTCCTCGATCACGACCAGGGGACCGGCGAGGTCCCAGACCTTCATATCGACCTCGAGCATCGCCTCGGCGGCCCCCTCGGCGACCAGCGCGTAGCCCCAGAAGTCGCCGAACCCGCGCTCCCGCCAGCACGCGTCGATGAGCGCATCGAAGCCGGGCATGAGGCCGCTTGCCACGGCGTCCCGCCGCGAGCCGTACACGAGCTGGGCGTCCTCGAGGGCCGCCACCCGCGAGACGCCGATGCGGCGCTCGCCGAGCGGCCCACGATGCCACGCCCCGCCGCCTCGGTACGCGTACCAGCGCTCGCCGAGGGCAGGGGCGGAGATGACGCCGACCTGCAACTCGCCCTCGTGCTCGATCCCGATCAGGGTCCCGAACAGGGGCACGCCGCGGATGAAGTTGTGGGTCGCGTCGATCGGGTCGATGACCCAGCGGGTCACCGCGTCGCCGGCCTCCACGCCGTACTCCTCCCCCACCAGCCCATGGCCGGGGTAGCGGGCCAGGATCCGGGTGCGAAGCTCGCGCTCGATGCCCTGGTCGGCGACGGTCACGAACGTGCGGTCGGGCTTGCGCTCGAGCACCATGTCGCGCCGGAAGTGCGCCAGGGCGATGGGGTCGGTGGCATCGCACGCCTCGAGCGCGAATGCCAGCCACTCCCGCAGCGTCGCCTCCGGGGCGCGGGCGAGCGAGGCGGACCAGGCAGGGCCGAAGCCGGGACCGGGGTCGGACGTCGTCATGTGCCCATGATGCCGGTCAATGGCAGGTGCCGGAACCCTGATCGGTGAACGAGCCGTCGACCGATTCGAAGCGATACGCCCAGCCGGACGGCTGGAGAACGACCGACAGCACGCCGTGCGCGAGGCTGCTGCGGACGCGGCTGTTGGTGACGGGATCCTTGAAGTCTCGCAGCGGCGCGCCGCCCGTCCCGACGATGACCTGGGTGATGCCCCGCTCCGGATCGGCGCGGCCCGCTGGATCCTGTGGCGCGAAGCGCTCGTAGTCATGCTCGTGGCCGTTGAGGACGAGGTCCGCCCCGGCGGCGTGGAGCGCGTCCCAGAACGGGGCCACCGCGGAGTCGGACCCGTGGTCGCCGCTGCTGAACCGCGGGTGGTGCCACAGGGCGAGGGTGCATCGCGCGTCGCTCAGCGCCAGATCCCGGCGCAGCCATTCGAGCTGATCGGAGTCCGGGCCGCAGCGGTTCCGCAGGAGACTGCACTCCGAGTCGAGGACAACGACGTGCCACGTCCCGACCTCCTGCGAGTACCAGGTGGTCCCGTCGCGCACCGCGGCACCACCGAAGTACTCGCGGTAGCCGGCCGCATCCCGGGTCTTGTAGTCGTGGTTGCCCGGCACGGGGAGCCGGATCCGCTCCTTGACCGTGCCCCAGGACGGGTCGAAGCACTCGCGGAACTCCTCCGGGGTGCCCTGCTCGTAGACGTTGTCGCCGAGCGTGAACACGATCCCCGGCAGGCGCTCGACGAGCGCGGCGGTGGCCTCGTCGGCGTCGCCGTCGCAGCGGGCGATGTCACCGGCACCGACGAGGACCGGGTACCCCGACGGGGCGGGCTGGATCGGGGCCGATGGAGTTGGACTCGCCGTCCCCGAGCTCGTCGCCGTCGCGGACGCGGCAACCTCCGCGGCGGGCCTCGCGGACGCGGCTTGGGGCGACGGCACGCGGTCCGCGACGGACCCCAGCCCGACGAGCAGGATGACGCCGCCCAGTCCCGCGAGGACTGCGGCGGCGATGAGACGTACGAGCGTCGACGCTGCGGCCGGAGGCGGGGGCGGGGGCGACGGGCGCTCGTGCACGGTGAGAGCCTATCTGCCCCCGACACGAACCGCCGGGTGGCAGGTGAGGCGCACGGACGCGGGGAGCTCGACCGATGCGCCGGACACGGAGAGGCCCCGGCGGGACCGGGGCCTCCAGGAGGCGGCGATACGGGGTCGGGGCGTCGTCCTAGCGGCGCCGACGACGATGCATCACGGGATCGCGCCCAGCCCGGTAGCCGAACAGGGCGATGGTGGCCGCGAGGATGCCCGACGAGAGCAACCCGAGCAGCAGCGTGCGCTGGAACGGGCCGTCGCCGCCGGTGACCCCGAGCGACGGGATCGTGCTCGTGTCGGGCGTGTCGTCGTCCGCTGCGGCGACCTCGAACGTCCGAGGCACGGACTGCGCCGCGAGGACGTTCCCGTTCCCGGCCTGCGATGCCACGATCGTGCAGCTGCCAACGCCGACGATCGTCACGGTCGCACCGGACACCGTGCAGACGCTCGGCGTGAGTGACGCGTACGTGATCGGGAGGCCCGAGTCCGTGGTCGCCGCGAGCGCGAAGCTCGGGACGCCATAGGTGACATCGGGGAGCGGCGGGAACTCGATCGCCTGGGTTGCCTGACTGATCGTGACGGCGACGGACCCGGACTGGCCGTTGTAGTTGGGGTTGGCGAGCGTCCAGTCGGCCGTCCCGCCCGGGACATCGGTGAACGTGTCGCCCAGGTCCAGTCCCGACAGCGTCTCGCTGTTGACGCCGACGCACGAGCCGGACGCGCCGTGCGGGGCGCCGTCCCAGGTGACCGACACGCCGGCGATCGTGCACACGGCGTCAGCGTTGCTGATCGTGAGCGCCGCGGTGGCGGTCGTGTCGAACGTGTAGTTGTCGGCGCTGCCGCCCGAGCAGGTGATCGTGAGCGGCGAGGCGGCGACCGGGGTGGCGGCGGTGTACGCGCTCGTGCAGGTCGGGGCGACGTAGCCCGCGGCCGTGCCGGCGTCCTCGCCCGCGACGAAGCCCGTGACGGTGAACGGGTAGGCCGGGACGGGGTCGCCGAACGTGACGCCCACGGGGTCGGGGGTGACGACGAGCCCGGCCGGGCCGACGGTGATGTCGACCGGAGCCGAAGTGGCCTCGGCGTAGTCGGCGTCGGCGGCCTTGGTGGCGGTGACCTGGCACGTCCCGCTGCCCGCGGTGATCGTGAGCGTGCTGCCCGAGACCGAGCAGGCGGTCGAGGCACCGGTGCTGAACGTGACGGCGCCCGTGCCCGAGCCGCCGGTCGTGCCCAGGGCCTGGGTGTCGCCGTACACGGCGGGGCTGCTCGTGCCGGTGAGCACGAGCGCGGCCTGGGCCGCGTTGCTGATCGTGAGCGCCGCGGTGGCGGTCGTGTCGAACGTGTAGTTGTCGGCGCTGCCGCCCGAGCAGGTGATCGTGAGCGGCGAGGCGGCGACCGGGGTGGCGGCGGTGTACGCGCTCGTGCAGGTCGGGGCGACGTAGCCCGCGGCCGTGCCGGCGTCCTCGCCCGCGACGAAGCCCGTGACGGTGAACGGGTAGGCCGGGACGGGGTCGCCGAACGTGACGCCCACGGGGTCGGGGGTGACGACGAGCCCGGCCGGGCCGACGGTGAACGTCGTGCTGTCGGTGCTCGGGTTGTAGTCGGCGCTGCCAGCGAACGAGGCGCTCGCCGTCGCGGTGCCGGCGTCGGTGTTGTCCGTGTAGGTGACGGGGAACGGCACGCTCGGAGAGCCCGGGGCCGTGAAGGTTGCCGTGCACGGTGTCTGTGCCGAGCCCGTGTACGTGAACGGGCCCGCAGGGCAGGTGACCGTCGTGACGGTGTCGGCCTTCTGCGCGGTGATGTCGACCGTCGCGCTCGTGGCCGAGGCGTAGTCCGCGTCGGCCGCCTTCGTCGCGTAGACCGAGCAGGTGCCCGTCCCCGCGACGATCGAGAGCGTCGTGCCACTCACGGTGCACACGGCGGGCGTGGTGGACGTGTAGCTGACGGCGCCCGTGCCCGACCCGCCCGTGGTGCCCAGGGCCTGGGTGTCCCCGATGGTTGCGGGGCTGCTCGTGCCGGTGAGCACGAGCGGAACCTGGGCGGCGAGGACCGTGTGGCTCGCCGTACCGGAGCTCCCGTTGAAGCCCGAGACGCCGCCGTACGTGGCCGTGAGGGTCTTGGCGCCCGACGTCGTGGGCGTGAGGGTGCAGGTGGCCGTCGCGGTCCCGCCCGAGCCGGACAGGGTGCACGGTGCGCTCGTGGTGGTGCCGTCGGCGACAGTGACCGAGCCCGTGGGTGACGTGGTCCCGCTGACGGCCGCCACGCTGACGCCGACCGAGACTGCCGAGCCAACGAGGGACGGATCCGGGGTGTGCGACGTGATCGTCGTGGTGGTGTCGATCGCGACGGCGCCGGTGATCGTGTAGCTCGTTGTCTGCGGCGCGCCGAAGCCGGCGGGTCCGGTCACGGTCAGCGTGCGCACGCCGGGCGTGGCACCGGCAGTGACCGTGACCGTCGCCGTCAGGGCAACGGCGCTCGCCCGCGTGACGCCGGTGGCGGTCACGCCCGTGCCGGAGAACGTGATCGTGTAGGCGCCGGTGGGGAACGTGCCGCCCGAGCCGTCGACCGTGATCGCCTGGACCGTGCCCTGGGCCTGGCTGGCCGGGGTGACGCCCGTGACCGCCCCCAGGGCGATCGACGGGATCGCGAGGGTCGCGATCAGGGTGAGGGCCAGGGCCACAGGAAGCGCGCGGATGCCGGCTGTCGTCCTGGTGTTGTCAGTGGGCACGGATGTCACTCTCACGCTGTCGGGGCGTCCGAGACACGGCCCGGTTGGGGCCGCTGCGGGGACGCAAGAGCGAGCATCGCCGCCTGCCGGTGGCGCGTCCGTGCACCGCATGTCACCGACAACCCGACCCGAAAGTACCGGTGCGTGCTCCTTCAGGCCAGCGGGCCGAATGCCTCCGGGTAGCGCACCGTCCCCTGCATCGCGTCGTCCCACGCGGGCAGGCGTCGGGCCAGCCACACCGCGTCCGGCCACGCATCAGCGGGCGGCTGGAGGCCCGCGTCGCGGGCGGAGTCGAAGCCGAACCTCGGGTAATAGGAGGCGTGGCCCAGCAGGACCAGGGCAGGGACCGCGCGAGCCATCGCGAGCGACATCGCCGCGTACATCAGCGACGAGCCGACGCCACGGAACTGGACGGCTGGCAGCACCGCGACGGGACCGATCGCGAGCACCGTGGCAACGGTCCCCCCATCCGCACCCTCCACAGCGCACGGCGAGAGCAGCAGGTGACCGACGATCGTCCCGTCGGCGTCGACGGCGACGAGCGACTGCCAGCCGTCGGGCGCCTCGGCACGGATCCGGTCGACGATCGCCGCCTCCTCGGGCCCGGCGAACGCGGCGAGCTCGACGGCCCGGACCGCCGGCTCGTCGCCGGGTGCCTCGAGGCGGATGGTGACCGCAGCGGGTTCGGCGCCGACCGTCGTCAGGCCATCGCCGGCACCGTCGGTCACGGGTTCGTCAGGCCGCGCTGCCGACCGCGGCCCGCAGCGCCTCCGGGATCGGGCGCGAGACGGGCGCGGGCTTGATGTAGCGCTCCACGAGCTCCATCGTCCCGTTCACCCGCAGCTCCGTGAGCAGGAATGCCAGCTTGGCCGCCTGAGAGGCGAGGATCTCGTCCTTCGCGTCGAGGTCCCACAGCTGCCGCTTGAACGGCCCGATCGCCTTCTTGCGGGTGGTGTACAGGAACTGCTCCTCGGTCTGGCCGGCCTTGCGCTCATCGGCCGCATTCGCGCCGCACCAGCCGTGGATCTCGGCCGTCAGCGCCGCCGGGAACGCAGGGTGGTCGTAGAGCGCATTCTGGAACCCCGTCGCGAGGTGGATCTCGGCCGTCTCGACCGCGGGGAAGTGGTGGAACAGCTCGTCCGGCAGCGTCGAGGCACCGTGCTGGACGGCGCCCGCCAGGCCGTACGAGCGCGCCACCTCGCCCAGCGCTCGCAGGACCTCGAAGTCGAGCTTGACCTCCGCGACGCCGCCCCCGGGCAGCGGGACGCCGCCGTGGCTGGTACCGGTCTGAACGGAGACCTTCGAGAGGCCCTTCGCGCCGGGTGCACGCCGTTGGAGCTCGGCCGTGTAGCCGTCGAGATACGCGCGGAGCTCGTCCGGCGTGGAGTTCTGCTTGCCGACCTCGCCGATCTCCCCGCCGACGCTCACGGTGACCCCGTCCGTCTCGAGCTCCCGGATGAGCGCCGTCAGCTCGGCCGCGCGCACGTAGTTCTCGCGCTGCTCCTCGTCGAGGTTCGGCTTCGAGAGGTCGACCAGCGTGGAGCTGTCGATGTCGATGTTCCGGTAGCCCGCGTCGATCGCCAGGCGGCACGCACGCCGGATCTCCTCGGTCATCGACTCCGGGTCCGCCGCGTACTTCTTCGCGTTGAACTGGTAGTGGTCACCCTGGATGAACACCGGGTGCGACCAGCCGCCCGCGATCGCGCCCGCGAGGATCGAGGTCGCGTAGTCCATCGGGCGCTGGTACGTGTAGGTCTGCTCGCTACGGGCCAGCTCGAAGATCACCGTCCCCACGTCGGCGCGGGCCGCGGTCTCGTAGAACGTCCTCGCCATGTCGAACGTCTGCGCCCGGATGTTGAGCGCGGGGACGGTGAAGCCCGATACCTCGCCCCTGCTGCGGGCCATGTACAGCTCCTGGATGCTCGCGGACCGGGCTCCGAGCGACTGGCTCGCCTCCCAGACGATCCAGCGGACGGCCTCGGCGGTGGGATCGTCGGTGGTGAACGCCGCGGTCCACGCAAGGTCGGCCGCCGCCTGCGAGCGGAAGCGGGCCTCGTCGTCGACGACGAGACGGTCACCCTCGACGTGGGCGATACCCGAGAGGCGGGCGAGGAGGTCGGCGGGCGACGTGGCGACGTACGGCATGGGGGGCGGTCTCCTGTGGTATCGAGCGTGATGGTACCGCCCGGTGGCGACCCGGCGGGTCACGGGCGTCGACGACACGACGATCCCGAGCATGCCCGACATCGACCATGGGCCGACAATGCGCAACGGCGTGCCGCCGGCGGACGGCGGGTCCGGTCTGGTGGGCCACGTGGCCCTCCGTGAGGGGCCTGATGGACGCGCCGCACCGGAGCTCGCTTCGGAGCCCGGGTGCGGGCGTGTGGGCCGGGGCGGC
This sequence comes from uncultured Chloroflexia bacterium, assembly GCA_963715245.1. Taxonomy (GTDB): domain Bacteria; phylum Chloroflexota; class Limnocylindria; order Limnocylindrales; family CSP1-4; genus CAIXZV01. The sequence continues at coordinate 86,504 of CAVQRM010000006.1, read as the reverse complement.
CGCGCTGGCCGGGCAGAGGGTCGGCCGCGCGGATGACGGCTCGACTAGAAGGGCTTCGTCACCATGAGGAACACGATCGCCACCGTGAGCAGGCTCAGGATCATCCCGCCGTTACGGACCCGGCCGGCGGTCTTCGGGATCTCGGGATTGGGACCCGCGCCGGGCTCGGGCGGCGTCGCCGTGAGCTCCACGAGCTTCCGGCCCGCGGGTGCCTGGATCGCCATCGAGTACACGACCGCCACCACGTACAGGACGATCGCGACCTCCAGCCAGCGCCGGTCGGCCGTGATGTTGCCCCAGCCGCGGACCAGGATCAGGCCGATGCCCGTGACCGCCATCGAGATCGCGACCGGCGTGATCAGCGAGCGAGCCGTCGCGAGCTGCGTCCGCGCGAAGAAGTTGGCGTACTGGGGCTCCTTCGCCACCATCGGGCCGACGACCATCGCGGCAAACCCGGGCCCGAACGCGATGATCGCGCCTAGCACGTGCAGGAACAGCAGGATCCCGAACAGGTCCACGGAGGTCCTCCATCTCAGGCGCCTCCCGGCGGCACCGCCGCGGATGCTAGCAGCCCCGGGAGCCCTCAGGAGAGGCGGGACGTCCTGCGGTTCACGAAGTCGACCAGCACGTACTCGCCCAGGTGCTCGGGCTCTGCGTAGAACGCACGGCCCTTGTTGAGCGCGGTCAGGTAGCCAACGAAATCGGTCAGCGCCGGGGTCTGGTCGAGCATGAACGTGTTGATGGTGATCCCGTCCTTCGTGCAGCGCACGACCTCGCGGAGCGTCTCCTGGATCGTCCGCCGCGTGGGCGGGTAGCTGAACTCCACCTGGCCGTTCTCGAAGTGGGCGGTCGGCTCGCCGTCCGTGATGACGAGGATCTCCTTGTTCGCCGAGCGCTGGCGGGCGAGGATCCGGCGGGCCAGCAGGAGCCCGTGCTGGAGGTTCGTCCCGTACTCGTAGGTCTGCCAGCTGAGCGCCGAGAGCGCCTCCGGGCGAAGCTCGCGTGCGTAGTACGCGAACCCGACGATCGCGAGGCTGTCTCGCGGGTACTGCGTCCGGATGAGCGTGTCCAACGCGATCGCGACCTTCTTCGCCGCGAGATAGCAGTTGCGCAGCAGCATCGAACGGCTCATGTCGACCAGGAGGACGGTGGACGCAGCCGTGGTCCGCTCGGTCCGGAACACCTCGAAATCCTCCGGGTCGAGGCGCACCGGGACCCCCGTCGCCCGCCGGCCCGGCGCGTTCTCCTCGCGCATCAGCGCGTTCGACAGCGTCGCCCGCAGGTCGAGGTGGAACGGGTCGCCGAACTCGAACGGCTTCGGCGTCTCCTCTCGATCCCCTCCCCTGCCCGATCGCTCCAGGCGGTGACCGCCGAAGGCATCGCGCTTGAGGCGCGCGAACAGCTCGTCGAGGACCTTCTGGCCGATTCGCCGGTGCCCCCGCGGCGTCAGCTCGAGGCGGTCCCCGTCACGATCGAGGTAGCCGGCGTCCTCGAGCCGCCGGGTGAGGTCCTCGAGCACGTCCAGGTCCCGCGCCGCGTCCGCGCCGAGCAGGTCCTGGACCTCGCCGCGATCGATCTCGCCCAGGTCGGCCGGACCGCCCACGCCATCGAGCTGCGCCTCGAGCCGGTCGAGGGCCTGGAGCCGGCCGAGCTGCTCCAGCGCCGCCTCGAGACCCAGCGGCCGGTCGCCGCTGAAGCGAACCCGCTCGCCCAGGCCGCCGGGCATGAGCCGGTCGAGGCTCGCGGCGAGCTGCGCGAGGTCCCACTTCAGGCGATCGTCGCGGAGCAGGGCGTCGATCGTGTCCTGGAGCTCCGCACGCTGGTCCGGCGTCAGCGATCGCAGCAGCGACTGCATCGCCGCCATGCGGTCCGCGAGCTGCACCATGACGTCGTCCAGGGTCTGAGCGCCCGGGAAGAACCCACCGTGCTGCGCGAGGAACGCGTCGATCTCCTCCTGCCTGGGCTCGTCGCCGCCGATCCGCCGTGCCAGGAGCGCGTTGAGGTCCCTGACCATCTCGCGCTGGGGTTCGAGATCCTCCGGCCGCATCGACCGGACGGCGTCCGAGAGGCCCTGCAGCATCGGGTCGAGCACGCTCTGGCGCAACCGGTCGACGAGCGCCTCGTACCGGTGCCGGGCCTCGCCGTCGAGGAAGTCGTAGTCGCCGAGCGCGCGGATCCGCGCACCGACGTCGGGGGGCAGGGCGTCGAGGCTGTCGAGGCGCCTCGCCGCGATGCCGCGGAGCATCCGCTGGAGCTCCGGATCGGGCGTGCCCGGTTGGGCGGGCGGCTCGCCCCCGGGCGCCGACGTGGCGTCCCCGGTTCCCGGGATCGGCTCGAACCCGGGCTCCGTCTCGTCGAGGCGACGCTGCACGCCGTCGCGCTCGAGATCGACGATCGCGTCGAGCTCCCGGCGGACGTCCCCGAGCGGGTCGCCGAGCTCGCCCCGGCCAAGGACGTCCCTGCGCCGCTCGCGAAGCCGGTCGAGCAGGTCCCGGAGCCCGCGCATGTCGCCGCGGGTCGGGTCGTCGCTGGGGACGCCCCGCTCCATGAGGTCGCGGAGCGCCTCGGACAGGTCGCCGTGCTCGAGCAGGTCGTCGGCGAGCGCGTCCACGAGCTCGTCGGCGGTGAGGTCCGGGACCGCCTGCGAGCCGTCCCACCGGCGATAGCGGGCGGCGCCGTGGAGCCCGGCGGCCGGGCCGTCAGCCCGTCGGTCGCCTCGGTCGAGGTGGCGGGGATCGGGCGTCAGGAAGGCCATCGTCGTCGGGCGTCGCAGGCGCTGTTATCGCCGGTACGTGACGCCGGCAGGGCCGCGGTCCTTGTTCAGGCGCCGCTGGAGGTGCAACCCCTCGAGGAGGAGCTCGACCGCCGAGGCGACGAGCGCCGGCTCCTCCACCCCGTCGCTCGCGTCGAACGTGCCCAGCCGCGCGACGGCGTCCCGCATCCCCGGAACCTCGTGCATCCAGCGGACGTAGTCCCGTGAGGGAACGCGCTCGCCCGTCTCGAGCACGAGCCCCTCCTCGAATGCCTCGACCACCGGCTCGAGGCGATCGAGCGACGCGTGCCGGTTGAACGTCGCGAACACCGCCTTGGTCACCAGCCGCTCGACGATCCGTTCCTCGGGCGTATCCTCGCCGACCGTCTCCACCTCCACCTTCCCGGTCGTGGACGCGAGCACCGCACCCAGATCCGAGACGCGGGGGGCGGCGACGGGCTCGCCCAGGCGGACCGCGCGCTTGATCGCGGCCGCCTCGAGCACCTCCATGTTCGCGACCGACACGCGGACGGACACGCCGCTCCGCTGGCTGATCTCCGGCGAGCGGCGGGCGAGATGCGTGAGCTCCGCGACGAGCTCCTCCATGAACGGGGGGACGACGACCGGCGGGATCGACTCGTCGGCCGGGAAGGCCTGCTTCTCCTGGCGGACGATCGAGATCTCGTGCTCGAGGCTCCGCGGGTAGTGGGTGCGGATCTGCGAGCCGAGGCGGTCCTTGAGCGGCGTGATGATGCGGCCGCGGGACGTGTAATCCTCGGGGTTCGCCGAGGCGACGACGAACAGGTCGAGCGAGAGGCGGACCTGGAAGCCGCGAACCTGGACGTCGCGCTCCTCGAGGATGTTCAGCAGGCCGACCTGGATCCGCTCCGCGAGATCGGGCAGCTCGTTCAGCGCGAAGATCCCCCGGTTGGCCCGCGGGATGAGCCCGTAGTGGAGCGTCAGCTCGTCGGACAGGTAGCGACCCTCGGCAACCCGGATCGGGTCGACCTCGCCGATGAGGTCCGCGATCGTGATGTCGGGCGTGGCGAGCTTCTCCGCGTACCGGCGATCCCGCGGCAGCCACTCGATCGGCGTGACGTCGCCGCCCTCGTCGACGAGAGCACGCGCCGAAGCGCTGATCGGCGCGTACGGGTCGTCGTTGAGCTCGCCGCCGCGGACGATGGGCAGCCACTCATCGAGGAGATGCACGAGCAGCCGTGCCATCCGGGTCTTGCCCTGCCCGCGCTCGCCGAGGAACACGATGTCCTGTCCAGCCAGCACCGCGTTCTCGATCGACGGCAGGACGGTCTCGTCGTAGCCGACGATCCCCTCGAAGACGGGCTTCCCGGCCGCGAGGCGGCCGACGAGGTTCGCCCGCATCTCCTCCTTGACGGTCCGCGATCGCCAGCCCGAGTCACGCAGCTCGCCGAGGGTCGCGGGCAGGGCGGCGGCAGAAGGCGTCGAGCGGACCACGGCGGGACTCCGGGATGCGGGGGGTTCGGCTCGGGCGGGCAGCGTGGCACGCAGGCGCGAGGGCGTCAATCGCCTCGCGGCGACCCCGGGCGGGCGGGCGCGGGCGGACACGCTCGCCCGGAGCACGGCGGCAAGCCGGGCGTGCTCCCGTTCGAACTCGAGTGGCCGGTGCCCCGTCCGGGCCGCCAGCTCGGGAAGGATGCCCCACGCGAAGTGGTCGAATCGATCCGTGTCCGGGTTCCAGGTCGCGAGGACCGCGGGTGGGAGGCGCTGGAGGTGCCCGTGCTGATCGCGCGAGAGGGGCCGGACGTAGTGCGCGGCGAGCACCCGTGCGCCGGCGGCCGGCTCCCCGAGCGCGAGCACGAGGCCGAGGCGGCTCCGCTCATCCTCGTCGGTGCCGACCGGGTCCTCGTGCAGGCGCGCGAGCACGCCCTCGAGCCCGTCGGCCGCGATCCCGGCCACGAGCCCGTACCCGAGAGCGAGCGCCCTGACGACGATGCGGGCACGGGCACCCGCCACCGCCCTCGGTCCGGCGCCCGCCAGGTCGCGGGTCACGAGCACGGTGGACGTCGGGTTCGCACGCACCATCGCATCGCGCCCCGTGGCCGGCACGACCCGTCGCTCGCGGCGCCAGCCGAGCTCGATCGCCTCTGGCAGCCACTCGAACTCCTCGGCCTCCCCGGCGAGCTCGACGACCTGCGCGTCGGGCGGCAGGAGCTCGACCAACGCGTCGACGAGCGGGTCACACGTCACGCCCGGCGACCCGGCAACGACGGCCGGGACCCGCGCCTCGAGCAGCAGCTGGATCAGGCCGGCCAGCTCCGCGTCGAGGACGCCGGCTTCCACGAGGGCCAGGACCGGAGCATGCCCGGCGGCGCTGAGTGGCTGGTCGACATCACCCGAGGTCATCGCGACAGGCTAGCGCGACGACGCGGCCGCTGCCCCGAACGGTCGTGCTCCGGCGCGACGCGACGAATCCTGCCTGCTAGACTGCGCCTGCCTGTGCCCGGCACGACGCCTGCTCCGCGAGGGGCCGGCGTGTTGTGTCAGGTCGCACAGGAGTCCTCGATGCGCGAACCGCGCCGACCAGCCCACGCGAGACCGGTCACCGCGAACGCCGTCCGACCCCCCTCCCTGTCACCAGCCCCTGAGCGTCGTCCTCGACACGGGTCATCCCTGCGCCGGATCGTCGCCGCGCCGGCCTCAGCGCTCCTGCCGGGCCTCGGCCAGCTCGCCAACGGCCGGCGCCGGGCGGCTCTTGCGATCGGCCTCCCCGCGCTGGCCCTGCTGGCCCTCGTCACGCTCGTCGTCCGCGGCATGCAGCCCGTCGAGCTCGCGGCGACCCTCGTCGATCCGGCGGTCCTCCGGACGCTCATGACGGTGAGCCTCGTCATCCTCATCATCCGCCTGGTCGTCGTGCTCCATGCCTTCTTCGACCGCCGGTACCTCGTTCGCCCGACCATGCTCGAAGGGGCCAGCCTCGTCGTCGCGCTCGGCATCGTAGCCGCGCCCCACGCCCTCGGCCAGTGGTACGCACAGGCCGCGGAGCAGGCGTTCGGCCAGTTCTTCCAGGGCGGCCTGGTCGCGTCCGAGCGACGCGAGGAGCCGCAGCCCTCGTTCGCGACGACCCCGGTCGGGCCCGCCGCGAATCAGCGCCTCAACGTGCTCATCGTGGGGATCGACAGTCGCAGGGGACACAACGCCACGCTCACCGACACGATGATGCTCGCGTCGCTGGACCGAACCCTCGGCACGGTGTCGCTCATCTCGGTGCCGCGCGACCTCGTCGGCGTCCCGCTTGGCAACGGAGACAGGTTCGGTCCCAAGCTCAACTCGCTGTACGGCTACGCGAGCCGCCACCCGGAGGAGTTCCCGAAGGGACCGATGCGGACGCTCCAGGACGCCATCGGCGCCCTCCTCAAGGTCCCCGTGCACTACTACGCCGTGATGGACTTCAAGGGCTTCGTCCGGATGATCGACGAGGTGGGCGGCGTGGACGTCCACCTCAAGAAGCCGCTCGTCGACCCCAGGTACCCGGGGTACGGCAAGCAGCCGGACGGGCTCCGGATCGAGGCCGGCGACCAGCACCTCGATGGCGTGCTCGCCCTCGCCTACGTGCGCTCCCGCTACGCCGTCGACGGCAGTGACTTCTCCCGCGCGCGCCGCCAGCAGGAGGTCCTCGTCAGCCTGCGCGACAAGCTCCTCGAGGGCGGCAGCGTGTTCTATCGGCTGCCTGCCCTGCTCGAGACCCTCGGGGACAACGTCCGGACCGACCTCCCGCCGTCGATGCTGCCGTCGCTCGCCGCGCTCCTCGACTCGAAGCGCGGCAAGGCCGTGTCGAGCGTCGTGATCGAGCGGCCGCTGGTCAAGAGCGGCAACCGCACGCCCTACGGCTCGGTGCAGATCCCGCGGCTCAAGGCGATCCGCGCCATGGCCGCCGCGCTCATGCCGCCGCCCGGCACGCCGCCCGCCGAGTGGCCGCCCGCCGACTCGACGACGGCGACGTCAGCGACCCCGTAGGCCGCCGGCGCGCGCCCCAACGCGCCGGTCGCACGAACCTCCCAGCGCGAGGTGGCGCCGCAGGCGAGAATCAACCTGCCCGCGTCTTCACCGCGGCAAGCGGAGGGTTCCCATGTCCATCGAGCGCATCGAGCCCGGCGTCCGGTTCTCCGAAGCGGTCGCCTACGGCGGCCTCGTGTTCCTCGCCGGCCACACGGGCTCGGACGAGACGGCCGGCGTGTACGACCAGACCAGGGACATCCTTGGCCAGATCGACGCCCACCTCATGGCCGCCGGGACCGAGAAGTCGAAGCTGCTCTCGGTCTCGATCTGGCTCAGCGACATCTCGACCTTCGCAGAGATGAACCGTGCCTGGGACGAGTGGCTCGACACCGCCAACATGCCGGTGCGCGCCACCGTTGAGGCGAAGTTGGCGAAGCCAGGCTGGAAGGTCGAGATCGCCGGGATCGCCGCCCGGTGACGGAGGGGCCCGCGTCCCGCGCCCCGCTCTCGATCGTTCCGGCGTCGCCCGAGGTGTGGCCCGCCGTCGCCGACCTGTTCGCGGCCGGTGGGGACCCCAAGTGGTGCTGGTGCCAGTTCTGGCGCAAGCCGGGTTCCAACTGGTCGAACACCTCGGCTGAGGACAACAGGCGTGACCTCGAGGCGCTCGTCGGCTCGGACCCGGCGCCCGGGCTCGTGGCGCTCCGCGATGGCAAGGCGGTGGGCTGGGTCGGACTCGGTCCGCGCGAGGACTTCGGCCGGCTGGCGCGATCGCGGACGCTTCCGCAGCTCCCCGGAGAGGACATCTGGGTTGTGAACTGCTTCGTCGTGGCGCGGACGGCGCGGCGGAGCGGGGTGGCGAGCGCGCTCCTTGGCGCCGCGGTGGACTACGCGGCCGCCCACGGGGCGCGGATCGTCGAGGGCTACCCCGTCCGGACGGGCGGCGACCGGATCTCGTCGGCGTCCGTGTACACGGGGACCGCCGGCATGTTCGAGCGGGCCGGGTTCGAGGTAGCCGGGGAGACGACGTCGAAGGCCGCGTCCGGCACCCCGCGCGTCGTCATGCGCAGGTCGCCGTAGCGTCGGACCTCAGCCTCCGCCGAAGACCTCCGTGCATGGGTCCTCGCCCGCGATGATCGGTCGGACGGTCAGGCCGAAGGTCGCGCTCGTCGTCTCGTCCTCGACCCACTGCGTGAGCTGGGTCGCCGTCTCGAGCGCCGGGCGCAGGGTGGCGGCATCCTCGCCGTCGACGATCCCGCACCGCTGCGTCCCGTTGGCGACCGGTCCTCCGAAGGTGGCGAGCGGCTGGTCGAGCGGCCACGCCTGGAGCTGCGCACCGAGCGCGGGATCCGGGTCCGGAGCCGGGCCGACGAGGACCGCGTACGCATCTGCCACGTACGGCGTCTCGGGGCCCAGCTCGGCACCCAGCCACGGCGCGGGATCCGCGAGCTTGCGCCACAGCTCGCCGAATGACTCCGGCGTCCCCGGGATCGGCTCGCACGGCTGAATGAGGCACAGCATCTGCGAGTCCGGCTCCCCGATGAGCGTCACGGGGCTGCCGTCGACGACGAGGTCGAGCTCGCCCGTCACCCCGCCCGCGAGCGTGGTGACGCTCTTGAAGTCCGTCTTGCGGCCGAGCAGGCCCAGGCGTTCGGCCTCGGCGAGGATCGCGTCTCGACCGGCATCGGAGATCGGGCGCCCCAGGAGCGCGGGAAGCAGCGGCCCCGGGTAGATGGCCGGCACGGGACCGGCGGTCACGTACGTGCCGTCGCCGGTGATGACGACCGTCGGTCCGACGGCGAAGACGTTGAGGGGCGGCAGCGCCTGGTGGGTCTGGGCACGCAGCCACGCGGTGGACGAATCGGGCGTCGGCTCCGGTGATGGTCCGCGTCCAACGCTGCACGCGCCCACGAGCAGCGAGGCGACGATCGCGAAGACCAGACGGAGGGGCAGGCGCAACGGAACCACCTCGGACTCTGGGGACCCGGTGACCATGCTACGTCGTTTGTCCCGGCCGCAAAACCTTGACGCGGCTCCCCGGGGCGGCGTAGTATCCGCCCCGGTCGAGCAGGTCGCTCGGCACGTCCTTGTTACCGGAGGCGTTTCGCCAGATGGTGAAGAACGCAGTCCTCTTCGCGACGCTGATCGCGCCCGTCAACGGCGCTGATCGCGGGAGAGGTGTGCCCTCCGCAAGGTAGGACGCCGGGGTAGATCCCCGGGAGCGACCAACCGAGCCGTGGGCCACCGGGCCCCCGGCTCTTTCGTTTGTACGGGCGTGTCACGCCCGGGACGAACCCGAGCCGCGAGGCCCCCCGATCACCGGGCCCGCGGCTCGTTCCATGCCTGGGACACCCGCGGACCGGCCGAGCCACCACCCCACTCGAGCCACCCAACCACCGGAGGGTCCCGTGACCACCACCCTCGCACCCGAACCGAAGACGACCACTCCGACGTCGAGCCCGCAGCCCGTTCCCACCGGCTTCGAGCCCGCCGCGCGGATCCCGGCCGGCCGGGGCGAGGAGGACGTGATCCTCCCGAGCCTCGAGCGGTCCGGCCCGCCGGCCCTGCTCGTCGAGCACGTCACCAAGCGCTTCAACGTCGACCGGCGCAAGCCCCCGGTCCTCGCGATCGACGACGTCTCGCTCCGCCTGGAGCCGGGCGCGATCCACGGGATCCTGGGCGCCAACGGCTCCGGCAAGTCGACCCTCATCCGCCTCGTCTCGGGTCTCCTGACCCTGGACACCGGCCGGGTGGAGGTGTTCGGCAAGGACATCGAGCGTGACGAGCTCGCCGTGAAGCGGCTCATCAACCGGGTGAGCGTGGACGCGGCGTTCTTCAAGAAGCTGAGCCCGATGGAGAACCTCCTGTTCGCGGCCCGCCTGTACGGCCTCGATGCCGGTCAGGCGAGGCGGCAGGCGACCTCCATCCTCGGACGGCTCGGCATCGCGGAGAGCCGCCTCGGGCGACCCGTGGAGCAGATGAGCCGGGGGATGCAGCAGAAGGTCGCGATCGCGCGAGCGCTGCTGACGAGCCCGACGCTGCTGCTCCTCGACGAGCCGACCACCGGCCTCGACCCGCGGAGCAAGCTCGACGTCCAGGCGTTCGTCGAGGAGGTCAACGCCGAGCACGGCGCGACGATCGTCCTCACGACGCACGACCTGGCCGAGGCGGAGCGCCTGTGCAGCCGGATCACGATCCTCGACGGGGGTCGCGTGGTTGCCGAGGACACGCCCGACGGTCTCAAGCGACTCGTCGCCCGGGATCACGGGCAGGAGCCCACGCTCCACGCCGTGTTCATGACCTTCACCGGCCGTTCGCTCGACGAGGACGTCGAAGAGGACGGCTCCACCGATGACTGACACACCGAAAGGAGGTGCCGCGATGACGACAGGCACGAAGACCCGCTCGACCCGCCATCACTCCACCTTCCGAAAGGACTTCGACATGTTTCACATCGAGCTGCGGCTCGCGGAGGTCCAGGAGCGCCACGAGCGCTTCCGGGCGATCCGCGACGCCGATCGCGCGGCGATCTCGTCCGCGCGCTCGTTCCGTCACCGGTTCGGCCAGTCGCTCGTGCGGCTCGGCCGGCGCGTCGGTGGCGAAGCGATGACCGCTCCCGCGTGGCAGGGATGACCCGGCCGCGCCAGCTCCCCGGGTCCGGGCTCCTCCCGGCCCGGGGAGGACCCTCCAGAAAGGGATACTCCGTTGGCTCTCCTCGCGCATGAGCTGAAGGCGTCGTACGCCTTCGTCGAGCGCAACTTCTACCTCACCCGCCGGTACTGGGGGTGGGAGGTCGCGTTCCTCGTCTACTCCGTCGCCGGCGCGCTCTCGATCTCCCTGATCGGCGCGGCGGCGGGCGACGACCGCCTGCTCCTCACGCTCATCATCGGCGCCGTCTTCTGGAACTACCTGTCGGTCGTGTTCTCCTGGATCGCCGAGACGATCTCGGTGGAACGCTGGGAGGGCACGCTCGAGTACACGTTCATGGCGCCGATCCGGCGCTGGACGCAGCTGCTGGGCTCGTGCCTCTACGCGATGGCGTACGGGCTCGTCCACACGGCCGCGATGCTCGTCGTGATGATGATCTTCTACCGGCAGCTGGACCTCGGCGCCACGAACCTCGCCACGGCGGCGGCGTTCGTGCTGCTGGGCTCGTTCAGCTTCGTCGGGATCGGGATGATGGCCGCCATCCTGCCCCTGCTCTACGTGGAGCGAGGGGCGCAGATGACGTTCGTGATCCAGTCGTGCCTGCTCCTCGTGTCCGGGGTCTACTACCCGGTCGAGGTGCTGCCCGACTGGATGCAGGCCCTGTCGCGGCTGTCGCCGGCAACGTACGTCCTCGACGGCGTCCGGGGGGCGCTGCTCGATGGACTCGCGATCACGGCGCTCGTCCATGACGTCGTCCCGCTGATCGTGATGGGCATCGTGCTCATCCCGGCGGGCCTCTGGGCATTCGGCCGTGCCGAGCGGTACGCGAAGCGCACCGGCAAGCTCAAGCGGGTCGGGTGACGACGATGGACACGTCCGACGTCACCACCCCGTCCCCCACCCCGCTCGCCGACCTGGGCTGGGACCCGGGCTGGGCGTCCGCCTTCCTGCCGTTCGATGCGGCGGGGCTGCGTCCGGCCCGGGTCGTCGCGGCGCACCGCGACTCGTGGGTGCTCGCGCACCCGCACGGTGACGCGGACGCCGTGATCTCGGGCCGCTTCCGGCACGAGCTGATCGGTCCCGGCGACCTGCCGGCCGTCGGCGACTGGGTCGCCGCGGCGACCGGAGCCGACACCACCGTCATCCAGGCGGTCCTTCCGCGCCGCACCGCGTTCACCCGCAACGCGACGGACTCCAACCGCCGCGCGGGCCCGCGCATGGCCGACGACCAGGTGCTGGCAGCGAACGTCGACGTGGCGTTCGTGGTGGCCGGCCTGGACGGTGACTTCAACCTCCGCCGCCTCGAGCGCTACCTCGCCGTGGCGTGGAGTGGCGGCGCGATGCCGGTCATCGTGCTCAACAAGTCCGACGTCGCCACCGACGTCGCGGGACTGCGCGTCGCCGCCGAGGCCGTGGCGCCCGGCGTCGAGGTGCGCGCGGTCTCCGCCCTGACCGGCGACGGGATCGACGACCTCCGGCAGGCCCACCTCGGCCGAGGCCGCACGGCCGTCGTGCTCGGGTCGTCGGGCGTGGGCAAGTCCACGCTCGTCAACGCCCTGCTGGGGTCGGAGCGCCAGCGGACGGCCGCGGTCCGCGACGACGACTCGCGCGGCCGCCACACGACCACCCACCGCGAGCTCGTCCGGCTGCCGGGCGGCGCGCTCCTCATCGACACCCCGGGGATCCGGTCGCTCGGCGTGGCCGGTGCATCCGAGGGCCTGGACCCCGCGTTCGCCGACATCGCGGAGCTGGCGCTCGGATGCCGGTTCGGCGACTGCCGGCACGAGACCGAGCCCGGGTGCGCGGTCCGGCGGGCGCTCGCCGACGGACGCCTCGCCGCCGAGCGGTTCGCGAGCCACCGCAAGCTCGAGCGAGAGGCCGCCCACGTCGCCCGCCAGGGCGATCCACTCCTTCGGGCCGCCGAGCGTCGCAAGTGGAAGGCGATCTCGGCGTCGGTCAGCATCCACATGAAGCACAAGTACGGGAGCGACCGATGAGCACAACGACGTCCCTCGCCCTGCCGGTCGCGCCCGCCGGCAGCGGCATCACGTATCACCGCTGGGCCGGGTTCGACGACCTGCCCGGGATGGCCGCCGCGAACGCCCGGCTGCGGGCCGCCGCCGGGCTGCTCGAGCCGATCGACATCACGGCGATGCGTCACACGTACTCCCATCTCATCAACTCGGATCCGGTGACGGACTGCATCGTGGTTCGGCGCAACGGTGAGACGGTCGGCTACACCCGGACCGAGTGGCATGACCTCACCGACGGCGACCGGACGCTCGACTTCACGGCGGTCCTGGACCCTGGCTCCTGGGGGCTGGGGGTCGCCGACGGGCTGGCCGGGTGGGCGGAGGCCCGGCTCCGCGAAATGGCCACTCACCTGCCGCCCGACCGGCGGACCTGGTTCGCCACGTACGTGTTCGACGGCGACGCAGAGCTCGAGGGCGCCCTGCTCGGCCGCGGGTATACCGCGGTGCGTTGGGACGCCGAGATGCTCCGCGACTCCATGGACGCCATCCCCCCGGTCCCGCCACTACCTCCCGGGTACTCGATCCGGCCGGTTCTCGCGGCCCGGCTTCACGGCGTGGGCGAGATGCTGATCGAGGCCTTCCGGGAGCACTGGGGCGAGACGGAGCAGGGCGAGGCCGAGATCGTCGAGTGGATCGAGAACCCGCGCTTCGACATCGACCTCGTCACGGTCGTGTGGCACGGCGACCACCCCGTGGCCTGTGTCTCGTCACAGCTCCAGGAGCGGCCGGACGGCGCAATCGGCTACGTCGATGCCGTCGCGACCCACCCGGACCACCGCCGGCGCGGGCTCGCGCGGATCGCGCTCATCGAGAACCTCCACCGGCTCGCCACGCGGGGCATCTCCCGCGCATACCTCGGCGTCGACACCGACAATCAGAACCGCGCGTTCGCGCTGTACGAGGACGCGGGCTTCCGCAAGGTCACCGGCAGCACGACGTACCGCAAGCCCTTCGACGCGCAGGAGACCCGCCAGTGAGCAGCCTCGAGACGGTGACGACACCGCTCGTCCTCGATGACGCTCCGGCCATCCCGGGGCTCGCCTTCCGGATGGCCGGGGACGCCGACTGGGACACCCTGGCCGACATCATGAACCGCGCCCGCCAGGCCGACGGCGTCGACGAGCTGCGCGGTGGAGCCGACCTGCGCGCGGAGTACGACCCGCTCCACGAGTTCGAGCTCGGGCGGGACGTCATCCTCGCCGAGATCGACGGCGCCCCCGCCGGGTTCGCCCTCGGGATCATCGTCCAGCGCGAGGGGACGCTCGTGGCCGAGACGTGGGGCGCCGTGCCGGCCGAGCACCGCCACCGCGGGATCGGGACCGCGCTCTGGCGCTGGAACCGGGACCGCCTCGCCCGCCAGCTCGAGCGCGACCCGCGCCCGGGCGACAGGGAGATGCGCACGTACGCGCTGGACACGGAGCTCGCCGACCTCGCGCTGATCGCGGACCAGGGGTACGTCCCCATCCGCTACGGCTTCGAGATGCGCCGGTTCCTCACGGGGACGCTGCCGGTCCATCCGCTGCCCGAAGGCCTGGAGCTCCGGCCGGTGCGCCCGGAGGACCACCGGACGATCTTCGACGCCGACAACGAGGCGTTCGAGGATCACTGGGGCCACCGGCCGCAGACGGATGGCGACTTCGTCGCCCGCTTCGAGTCGCCCGCGACGACGCCCGACCTGTGGTCGGTCGCATGGGACGGCGATGAGGTCGCGGGCGTCGTCATGACGGCGATCTTCCCGGAGGAGAACGAGGCGTTCGGGGTCCGACGCGGGTGGCTGGAGCACGTCTCCGTGCGACGCCCGTGGCGGGGGCGGGGCGTCGCGAAGGCGCTCTGCGCCGATGCGTTCCGGGTGCTGCGCGAACAGGGCATGGACGAGGCGTGGCTGGGCGTCGACGGGACGAACCCGACGGGCGCCCTCGGGTTGTACGAGGGCCTCGGGTTCAAGGTTGCGCGGCGGTGGCAGGCGTACGGTCGGCCGCTCGACGGGCCGGCGCCCACCGGCTGGGCGTCGGGCCCCGGACGAGGCGCCGGGTAGCCGCGTCGGCTAGAGCAGCAGCCGGCCCTCGCGCTGGACGAGCTCCATCCAGGCTCGCTCCCGACCGATCGTCGTGGCCGCGCCGTGTCCGGGGAGCACGCGCAACCGGTCCTCGAGCCCGGCGAGCCGACCCAGCGACTCGACCATCTGCTCGGGCGAGCCACCTGGGAAGTCCACGCGCCCCCAGCCGCCGGGGAACAGCGTGTCCCCGCTGAACAGGAGGCCGTCGTCGTGGGCGAGGAGGCACACGGATCCCTCCGTGTGACCCGGCGTGTGCATCACCAGCAGGCGGATCTCGCCGAAGCGGATCTCGCCTCCTTCTGCGAGCTCCACGGCCGGGACGGACGGCGGGATCTCGAACGGCGCGTAGAGCGGCTCCGGGTTCGTGAGCCGGTGGGCGTCGAGCGGGTGAACGGCGATCGGCGCGCCCGTGTGCTCGGCGACCGCGGCGTTGGCACCGACGTGGTCCCAGTGCCCGTGCGTGCTGACGATCAGCTTCAGCGTCCAGTCGCGGTCCGCGAGCGCGGCCGAGATCCACGGGAGGCACGGGATCGCGGTGTCGATCGCGATGGCCTCGCGTGATGCGGGGTCGGCGAGGACGTAGACGTTTGTGGCCAGCGGGCCGATCACGGCGTGGAGGCGCTCCATGCCGGGAGTCTCGCACGCCACGGTCCGGCGTATCCACGATGCGGGACCTGCGGCCCTCGCGCAGGGTTGTGACACCGTGGAGAATGGGGGCTGGAGGTGCTCGCGATGACGACCGTGACGCACATCAAGGCCAGCATCACCCAGTGGGACGATCCGGGGTTCGTGAAGGCCTTCGAGCTCGCGAAGGACGAGATCGAACACGATGCGGAGCATCCGGACTGGCCGAAGGCCGCCCTCGAGGTGCAGCGCCGGCTGCGTGAGGCGGGCTACCCCAACGCCCGCGTCGAGGTGGTTCGCACGGTCGAAGAGGCGCTCGCGCACACCTCGCACTGGATCGTCTCCCGGGACGGGTAGCGTCCAGAGGTACGCGGGCGCCGCCGGCGCCGTCCGGGCACGGCCGTCCGGAGCGTGCGGCGCGAGCGCGAGCGCGTCCTGGAGCGGTGGCTCAGCCGGCCTCGAGCTTCGCGCGGATGCAGTCGAAGGTCTGGCCGATCATCTTGTTGGCCGTGCCCTCGATCATGCGCGCCCCGACCGAGGCGAGCGTGCCCGCGATCGTGACGTCCGCGGCCCAGTCCATCGTCGTGGGGCCCTCGGCCGGGCCCGCGAGCTTCATGCTCGCGGTTGCGTCCACCGCGGACCCGGGGGCCTGGCCGTGCGCCTTGATGATCGCGAGCTCCGGCTCGTTGCGCTCGGCGATCGTCATCTCGACGACGAAGCGTGCCGAGATGAACCCGACGCCCACCTTCGCCTTCACCTTGAAGTGATCCGCGTCGATCACCTCGATCGACTCGACCCCCGGCCCGCACGATCCGACCCCGTTCGGGTCCATGAGGAAGTCCCACACGCGGTCGCGCGGCGCGGCGATCTGGACGGTGCCCGAGAACTGCATCGAGGTCTCCGTGGAGGGGCCGTCAGGCCCCCTGAGTGGCGGTGGACGGGGCGGGAGCGAAGGGACCCGGGACGTACGCGCCCGGCTCCTGGATGAACGCGGTCCGACACCCCATGCGGCAGAACGCGTAGACGACCCCCTCGTGCTCGGCAAGGTGTCGGGCGTGGGCACGATCCACGGTCATCCCGCACACGGGGTCAAGCAGGACGATGTCGTCCACGACCGGCTGGAGGATGGACTCCTGGGCGGCGGTCCCGGACTCGCCCGCGAGCGTCGCGGGCCCAGGGGCGGCGATGAACGGCGCCTTGCCGCGGCGGACCTGGACGAGCTCGCCGAGGATCGAGATCGCGATCTCCTCGGGCGTCTCCGCGCCGAGGTCAAGACCGGCCGGCGCCCGCAGCGCGGCGAGCCGCTCGTCGCTCACCTTGCCCTCGTCGCGGAGCCACGCGCGGACGTGCTGCGAGCGCGTCGGCGAGGCGACGAGCCCGACGTACGAGACGTCCCGGCGGAACACCGAGCGGAGCGCCTCCTCGTCCCAGATCCCCTGGGTCGCGACGATGACGTACGGCGCAGCGTCGGTCTCGAACCGGGCGAGCGCGGTCTCCGCGAGGACACGCTCGGCGCCCGGGAAGGCGTCGGGATCGGCCTCGGGATCGAACACGCTGACCCGCCAGCCGGCGGCACCACCGAGGGACGCGAGCGCCCCCACGATCGGCGTCGTGCCGACGAGCCACAGCTGGGGCGCGGGAACGTGCGGTTCCACGTAGATCTCCAGGGTGCCACCCGAGTGGCAGGTCATCACGAGCTCGACGACCCCGTCCGCCCGGCGTCCCTCCGCGGGACCCGACTTCGAGAGCCGGAGGAGCCGCGGCTGGCCGTCGACCAGCGCACGGAGCGCCTCGCGGACGACGACGGGCTGGGCGCAGCTGCCGCCGACCCAGCCCTCGATCGTGCCGTCCGGGTGGACGATGCCCCGGGCGCCCGGCTTGGCGGACGTGGGCCGCTGGACCGCCACCACCGTGGCGACGGCGAAGCGGCTTCCGTCCGCCTCGAGCGCCGCGATCCGCGGCGCCAGGCTCCGGTTCGGCATCGGCTAGACGACGCCCTTCTCGTGGAGGATCCGCCACACCTTCTGGGGCGTGATGGGGATGTCCACGTTGGTGACGCCGAGGTGCGCGAGCGCATCCACGACCGCGTTGGCGATCGCGGGCGGGGCACCGACCGTGGCCGACTCCCCCACGCCCTTCGCGCCCAGCGGGTGGTGCGGCGAGGGCGTGATCGTCTTGCCCGTCTCCCAGGCAGGGGTCTCCATGGCCGTCGGCAGGAGGTAGTCCATGAACGTCCCGGCGAGGTTGTTGCCGTTCTCGTCGTACGAGATCTCCTCGTACAGCGACGGCGCGAGCCCCATCGTCAGGCCGCCGTGGATCTGGCCGTCCACGATCATCGGGTTGATGATGTTCCCGCAGTCGTCGATCGCCACGAAGCGGCGGATCTTGACCTGCCCGGTCCCCTTGTCGATGTCCACGACGCAGATGTACGACCCGAACGGGAACGTGAGGTTCGGCGGGTCGTAGTAGTCGGTGGCCTCGAGGCCGGCCTCCATCCCCTGGGGATGGTTGGTGTAGGCGGCGAAGGCGAGCTCCGCGATCGTCTTGAACCGGTCGGGTGAGCCCTTGACGTTCCACTGGCCCGGCGTCCACTCGAGGTCGTCGGGCGAGCACTCGAGCAGGTGGGCCGCGAGGTGGCGGGTCTTCTCCCTGATCTTCCGCGAGGCGATCGCGGTCGCGGCACCCGCGGTGGGCGTCGAGCGCGACGCGTACGTGCCCAGGCCGTACGGCGCCGTGTCCGTGTCGCCCTCCTCGACCTTGACCTTGGACATCGGGATGCCGAGCTCCTCGGCCACGATCTGCGCGAAGGTCGTCTCGTGTCCCTGGCCCTGGCTCTGGACGCCCAGGCGCAGGATCGCGGATCCGGTCGGGTGCACCCGCAGCTCCGCCGAGTCGAACATCTTGATGCCGATGATGTCGAAGTCATGGGACGGGCCCGCGCCGACGATCTCGGTGAACGAGCTGATCCCGATGCCCATGAGCTCGCCGCGCTCGCGCTTCTCGGCCTGCTCCTTGCGAAGCTCGTCGTAGCCGATCATGTCGAGCGCCTTCTGGAGCGCGGTGTGGTAGTCGCCCGAGTCGTAGTCCCACCCGGTCGGCGTGTGGTACGGGAACTGCTCCTTGCGGATGAAGTTCTTCATCCGGAACGCGGCCGGGTCCATGCCGATCTCGCGGGCGGCCTCGTCGACCAGGCGCTCGATCGTGTGGACGGCCTCCGTCACCCGGAACGAGCAGCGGTACGCGACCCCGCCGGGGGGCTTGTTGGTGTACGCGGCGTCCACCTCGACAAACGCCTGGGGCATGTCGTACGAGCCGGTGATCACGTTGAACAGGCCGGCAGGGTACTTCGACGGGTCCGCCGCCGCATCGCTGTAGCCGTGGTCGGCGAGCGTCTTGACCCGCAGTCCCGTGATCGTCCCGTCGTTGGTCAGGCCGAGCTCCGCGTGGACGTGATAGTCGCGGGCGAAGGAGTCCGCCTGGAGGTTCTCGCTGCGGTCCTCGATCCACTTGACAGGCCGGCCGAGGGTGAGCGAGGCGACGATCGCGATGACGTAGCCCGGGTACACCGGCACCTTGC
Organism: uncultured Chloroflexia bacterium; assembly: GCA_963715245.1. Lineage (GTDB taxonomy): Bacteria > Chloroflexota > Limnocylindria > Limnocylindrales > CSP1-4 > CAIXZV01. Next base: position 67,842 of record CAVQRM010000006.1, on the reverse strand, counting down.
CGCCGAAGCCGCCGCCGATGTCATGGGTCTTGACCCGGATGTTGCTCTCCGGGATGCCCGAGACGAGGCTGATGACCGTGCGGTAGACGTGCGGCGCCTGGCTCGTGACGTGGAAGTCGAGGTGAGCCCGGACCGGGTCGTAGTCCGCGATGCAGCCGCACGTCTCGATCGAGGCGACGTGGATGCGCGGGATGTAGACGTCGATCGGCACGACCCTGTCGGAGGCCGCGAGGGCCGCGTCGGTCGCCGCCCGGTCGCCGGACTCCCAGTGCCAGATGTGGTTGTTCTGCTTGTCCTCGCCGCGATCCGGACGAAGGACGGGCGCGTCGGGCTCGAGCGCCTTGTACGGGTCGACGACGACCGGCAGCGGCTCGTAGTCCACGTAGACGGCCGTGATCGCGTCCGCCGCCTGGTACCGGGTCTCGGCGATGACCGCCGCGACCTCCTGGCTCTGGTACATGACCGTGTCGACCGGCAGCACCATCTGCTTGTCGCCCGCGAGCGTCGGCATCCAGTGCAGCCCGGCCGCCTCGAGGTCCTTGCCCGTGATCACGGCGAGCACGCCCGGCATCGCGAGCGCCTCGCTCGCGTCGATCGACTTGATCCTCGCGTGCGCATACGGGCTGCGGACGATGTCCATCCAGACCATGTTGGGCAGGACGACATCCTCGATGTACTCGCCCTGGCCCCGGATGAAGCGCGGGTCCTCGATCCGCTTCTTCGAGTGGCCCATCCCGCCGACTTCCTCGGTGGTCGTGGGCTTCTGTGCCTCCAGCGTCATCGTCGTCTCCTCGCGGTCAGGCGGACGCTGCGCCGGCCTCGGCCGCATCGGCGGTCCGGAGCTCGGCGGCACCCTGCTGGATGGCCTTGACGATGTTCACGTACCCGGTGCACCGGCAGAGGTTGCCGGCGATGCCCTCGCGGATCTCGTCCTCGGTGGGATCGGGGTTCTGCTCGAGCAGGTGGGCCGACTGCATGATCATGCCGGGGGTGCAGAAGCCGCACTGGAGACCGTGCTGGTCCCAGAAGGCCTGCTGGAGCGGATGGAGCTTGCCACCCTGCTCCATGCCCTCGATCGTGCGGATCTCGGCCCCGTCCGCCTGGACGGCGAGCATCGTGCACGACTTCGCGCTGCGTCCGTTGACGTGGACCGTGCAGGCGCCGCAGTTGCTCGTGTCGCAGCCGGTGTGCGTCCCGGTGAGCCCGAACACGTCGCGCAGCAGATGGACGAGAAGCAGGCGAGGCTCGACGTCGGCCTCGCGCTCCGTGCCGTTGACGGTGACGGTGATGTGCTGGTTCGTCATCGGTGGCTCCTTCAGGCGCCCATCGCGCGGGAGGCGGCCTTGCGGAGCGCCCGGACGGTGATCTCGCGGACCATCGCCTCCTTGTAATCGGCGGGGCCGTGGCTGTCGGAGACGGGGTTGGCATGCTCCGCCGCAGCGGCGGCTGCGGCCGCCCATACGGCGTCGCCCGGAGACTGGCCCAGGAGCGCCGTCTCGGCGGCGGTCGCCGCGAACGGCGCGTCGTTGACGGCGGTCAGGGCAACGCCCGCGCTCGAGACCAGGCCGTCGGCGTCCAGGGTGAGCAGCGCGGCGACCCCCACCGTGGCGAAGTCACCGGCTCGGCGCTCGAGCTTCACGTACGCACTGCCGGAACGAGGGGCGGCGTGCGGGATGCGGACCTCGGTCAGGACCTCGGTCAGCTCGATGCCCGTCTGGAACGTGTCGAGGAAGAAGCCGCGGGCCGGGAGCGTCCGCTCGCCGTCAGCGCTCCGCAGGACGACCGTGCCCCCAAGCGCGAGCAGGACGGCGGGCCAGTCCGAGCTCGGATCGGCATGGGCCACCGAACCGCCGATCGTGCCCCAGTTGCGGACCTGCTGGTCGCCGATGCCCGCCGCGGCATCGCGGATGATCGGGTACTCGGCCGTCAGGCCGTCGTGCTCGAGGATCGAGCGATGCGTCGCCCGTCCGCCGATCCGCCAGTCGTCGTCCGTGCGCAGGATCCCGTCGAGGCCGGAGACGGCCTGGATGTCAACCAGGAGCGCCGGTTGCGCGAGCCGCAGCTTGATCATCGGGAGCAGGCTGTAGCCACCGGAGAGGATCTTGGCCTCCCCCTCGCGGTCCTTCAGGATCCGCAGCGTCTCGTCCAGCGACCCTGGACGGACGTAGTCGAACTGACCGGGGATCATGCGCGGTCATCCTCCTTCCGCCCTGGGGCGGAAACCTCATGTCGGGCCCTTCGCGGGACGCTGGGGGCTCGGCTGTTGCCTGGACATTCGGTGGCGGACGGCTACCGGTTTGCGGCAGTCCGCGCCGCGGTCTGCGCGGGGAGTCTCGGAGCGGCGAGTATCCCCTCGGGTTCGATCAGGAGTCAATGGGGTATCCCCTCCGCGGCGCGGATGTCCCGGTCCATGGGGCACGGGCCCGGACGGGTCTACCCGGCGGCGTGCCAGGTGACGATGCCGATGGCCCCCTGCGGCCCCTCGGTGAGCGTCCAGCCGCCGTCGCGACGCGTGATGTGGTCCGGCAGGATCGCGCGGAAGTGGAGGTCCTTGTCGCCGCCCTCGGCGATGAACAGCTGGCGCCGGAGGAACGCCGTCAGTGCCGGCACCGAATCGAACGTGCGCGGGGGGCGCTCCACGCGCAGGACCTCCGTGGCACAGCCTCGGGCATGGAGCAGCTCGACGAGGTCCGGGAGCGCCGGGAGCGCGACCCGCGTCTCGTCGTGCACGAGCGGCCAGAACGGGTCTGCGACGGACGCCGGGCTGCGGTCGGTGAGCACCGCGAGGCAGCGGTCCCGGGTGGCTGCCTCCATCGCGTCGAGGAAGGGGCCGATCTCGTCGATGTCGTAGCCGACGTGGGCGATGAGCGCCGCGTCGGCGGCCGGCAGCGCACCCAGCTCCCCGAGCGCCTCGGGCCAGGTCGAGGGGACGACCCGCACGTTGCCGATCCCGTGCTCCCCCATCCCGACCCGGAGCGCCCGCCGCATCCCCTCGGACGGCTCGACAGCGATCACCTCGCGAACGCGCAGGGCGAGCGGCAGGGCGTACCGGCCGGCCCCGGCGCCGATGTCGAGCCACGTCTCGGTCCGGTCCGCCGACGCCAGGAGCACGTCGAGGGCGGGCTCGCCGGTGCGTTTCGGGTCGGCCACGAACAGCGACGAGACCGGCGCGTAGAAGTCGCCGGCCTGCGTCTCCCGGACCCGCTCCGCCTGCTCGCGGTTGGCGCGGACCCGCGTCGCCCACGCGCGCTCGAGCGTGGCCGCGGAGCGCCGCGTCATCGGCCTGGCCCCGCGCTGTCTGCCGTGATCGCCCGGAGATCCTCCGGCGTGTCGACGTCGGGGAGGCTGCCGGGCGCCGGGACCTCCGTGACGAGATCGGGGCGCTCGGCGAGCAGCGGGCCAAGCCCGCGGTCCCCTTCGAGCCCGGCGGCGAGCGCCCATGCGGCGCGACGGACGAGGACCGGGTTCGGCGCCCCGTCGTCGGTCCAGCGGACGCGGACAAACGGCCGATCGCTCGCGGCTGCCGCCTCGAGCACCGCGCGGATCACGTCGGGCCGGAGCGACGGCTGGTCGCCGAGGACGACGAGCACGGCGTCGACCGCCGCATCCTCTGCCGCCGCGTCGAGCCCGACCCGCAGGGAGCTCGCGAGCCCGTCCTGCGGACGTGGGTTCAGGCGACGGCGCTCGCCGCGCCACGTGATCGCGGCCTCGATCGCCACCGCGTCGGACCCCAGGACGACCACGACATCGTCGAGCCCGGCCGCGGCGAGGGCGTCGAGCGGATGCTGGAGCAGCGGGCGCCCCTCCAGCGAGGCAAGCTGCTTGGTCGACCCGAACCGGCTGCCGGCCCCCGCCGCGAGCACGACCCCGACCACGCGCATGGGCTAGGCGCCCCCGGCGGCCAACGCCGCCTCGCGCTCGCGCGCGAGCTCGCGCATCGGCCGCCCGGAGCCCGCCCGACGCTCGGCGACGACCTCGGCCATGATCGCGAGCGCGGTCTCGGCCGGCAGGCGTCCGCCGAGGTCGAGGCCGATCGGGCCGCGCAACCGGGCGAGATCGTCCGGGGCGACCCCGGCCGCCAGCAGTCGCTCGCCCCGGTCCGCCTGCGTCTTGCGCGACCCGACGGCGCCGACGTAGCGGCAGCCCCGGGCGAGCGCGGCGACGATCGCCGGCTCGTCGAACTTGACGTCGTGGGTGAGGACGGCGACCGCGTCCGCCGGACCGAGCCCGATCTCGTCCGCGACCTCGTCCGGCCAGCCGACGATGAGCCGGTCCACGTCCGGGAACCGCGCCTCGGTCGCGAACGCCGCCCGGCCGTCGATGACGACGGTCTCATAGCCCAGCTCCTTCGCGAGCCGGACGAGCGTGCGCGACACCTCGACGGCGCCGACCACGACCAGCCGCGGCCGGACCGGGAAGGCCTCGATGAACAGCTGGCGACCGCCGAGCTCCACGGTCCGCGAGACGCCGTGCGCGAGGCGCGTCCGTCGCGGCGGCCACGAGCGCCTCGTCGAGCGCGGGATCGCCCAGGGTGCCGTCCAGACGGCCGTCGTCGTGGACCACGAGCGGATCGACGGGCGCGCTCCCCTCCCCCGGCGGCGCGGCGCCGAACGCCGGCGGCGGTGCGTCGGCCGGCAGCGGCGTGACGATCGCGCGGCCGTCTCCGCGGCCCTCGCGCGTCTCCCGGGCGGCCAGGACCGCGGCCTCCGGGACCCTCGGCGAGATCAGCACGTCGATCGTCCCGCCGCAGGCGAGGCCCACGTCCCACGCCTGCTCGTCGCTGATCCCGTAGCGGATGACGCGCTCCCGGCCGGACGCGCGCGCAGACCAGATCTCCTCGGCGGCGGCGCCCTCGACGCAGCCGCCGGACACGGACCCCGCGATCCGGCCGTCGTCGGTCACGAGCAGCACGGCACCCTCGGGCCGGGGCGCCGACCCGAACGTCCGCACGACCACCGCGCGGCCGATCCCGGCCCCCTCGGCGCTCCAGCCGGCCAGCGTGTCGAGCAGCTCGTGCATGGTGGGTCCTCCGGCTCGGTCAGGTGATGGGGCGGGCGCGGTCGGCGTCCTGGTGCGGGGTCTCGAGCACCCGGGGCGGCGTGGCGTCGGGGGCGAACAGGCCCATCGACGGGGTCACGGTCGTCGCGTGGGTGACGGCTGCCCCGCGCCGCGACGTCCCCTGCGACGCACCGGCCAGCACCTCGCCCAGGCGCTCGAGCGAGGCCAGCGTGCCGGCGGGCAGGAAGTCGTCGATGAACGGGTACGCCGCCTTCATCCCGGCCGCGAGCGGCTGGTACCCGGGCGCGGACGCCAGGGGGTTGAGCCACACGAGCCGGTGGCAGTTGCGCCGCAGGCGGGCCGTCTCGGCGGCGACGAGCGCGGGGTCGCCCCGGTCCCACCCGTCGGAGACGACGATGACGATGCCGCTCGTCCGGAGCGTCCGGCGGGCCCACGTGTGGTTGAACTGCCGGAACGACTCCCCGATCCGCGTGCCGCCCGCCCAGTCCGTGACGGCGTCGGCGACCTTGGCAAGGGCGCGGTCCCGGTCGCGGTCCTTCATCAGCCGGGTCACACGCGTGAGCCGCGTCCCGAACACGAACGACTCGGTGCGGACCTCGTTGGTCCGGGCAAGGGCCTGGACGAACCGCAGCAGCAGCCGCGAGTGGCGCTCCATGGAGCCCGAGATGTCGCACAGGACGACGAGCTGGCGCGGCTCCCGGATCTGGCGCCGCCAGACCCACTCGGTGAGCTCGCCCGTGGCCAGGTTGCTGGCGGAACATCGCCCGCGCGGCGAGGCGCCGTCCGTGCGGGTGGAGCTCGAACCGCCGCGTCCGGCGCCGCTCGAGCTTCGGCCGGAGCAGGTCCACGAACCGCTCCGCGTCGCGCAGCTCCGAGGCCGTCATCCGGTCGAAGTCGCGGTGGCGCTGGACCTCGCCCTTCGAGTACGCGTCCGGGGAGATCGTCGTCCCCTCGATCTCGCCGCCCTCGTCGGCGTCGGTCGCGACCTGGATGCCCATCGTCGCGAGCTCGGTCATCGTGGCCTCGCGGCCCTCCTCGGACGCCTCGTCGGTGTCGCCCGGCTCGCCCTCCTCGCGCTCCGCGTCGGGCGACACGCCCTCGAGCCGGGGCTTCGCGAGCTTCCGCCCGCGACGGCGCCAGAACTGGTCGAACACCCGGTCGTAGACCTCGAGATCGTCGCGCCGCCGCACGAAGACGGCCGCCCCCGTGTCCTTGACGATCGCCCGCCGCCCAAGATCCACGCCCTCGAGCTCGAGCGCCCGGGCGAAGTCGATCGCGGCGCCCAGGTCCACCGACAGCCCGGCGGCACGAAGCGCGCGCCCGAAGCCGACCGCCTCGGCCAGCAGCCGGCGGCCGTCGATCAGCTCGCCCGTCGGGGCGAGGAGCAGCGGGGAGCCGGAGTCCGACATGGCCATTCGCCTGGCCCTACGCCTGGGCGGTCGCCTCGGCGAGGTAGTGGGCAGCGGTCGCGCCACGGATCGTCCGGATGTCCTCCTCGTACTTGAGGACGACGCCCAGCGTCTCGTCGACGACGTCCGGGCTCAGCTCGGCCGCCCCGAGCGAGAGGAGCGCGGACGCCCAGTCCAGCGTCTCCGCCACGCCCGGGACCTTGGTCAGGTCAGCAGACCGCAGCCGGTGCACGAACTGCACGACCTCCCGCGCGAGACGGGCTGGTGCATCGGGCACGCGGGTGGAGACGATCTCGAACTCCTTGGACGCCGTCGGGTAGTCGATCCAGTGGTAGAGGCAGCGGCGCTTGAGGGCGTCGTGCACCTCGCGGGTCCGGTTCGAGGTGAGCACGACGCGGGGCGCCTTGGCCGCCCGGATCGTGCCGATCTCGGGAACGGTGACCTGGAAGTCCGACAGGATCTCGAGCAGGTACGCCTCGAACTCCTCGTCCGCGCGGTCGATCTCGTCGATCAGCAGGACCGGGGCCTCGCCGTCGTCGGCCTCGAGTGCCTGGAGGAGCGGGCGCTTGAGCAGGAACTCGGGGCCGAAGATGTCGTGCGCCGTCGCCTTGTCGATCTCGCCGCGCGCCTCGAGCAGCCGGATCTCGAGCATCTGGCGCGGGTAGTTCCACTCGTACACGGCCGTGTTGACGTCGAGCCCCTCGTAGCACTGGAGGCGGATCAGCCGCGACCCGAGGGTCGTCGCCAGCACCTTCGCGAGCTCCGTCTTGCCGACGCCCGCCTCGCCTTCGAGGAGCAGCGGCCGGCCGAGCTCCAGCGCGAGGTACACGGTCGTCGCGAGCGAGCGCTCCGCGATGTATCCATGGCCGCGGAACGCCTCCGCGATCCCCTCGATGGAACGGGTCGCCTCGGGGCGCTCGTCGCGCGATGCGCTGCGCAGGGCGGCCGCGGCGGCGGCGTCAGTCGGCTGTTCGGATCCCATGGGGCCGGATGCTACACCGGCCGCACGGGGAGGGCGTCGACGGGGTGGTCGGTCCGGCCCCCGCCGTCGGCGCCGTCAGGGTCCCGGCGTCGTCGTCGGCAGCGGCGTGCCCTCCGGCTCGGACGGGACCGTCGGTGGCGGTGCCGACTCCTGCGCGGGGCTCGGGGTGGGCGACGCACTCGCGTCCGGGACGGATCCGGTCGTGTCCGCGGACGCCGTGACCGTGACCGTGACGATGTTGCTGCGGCGGAGCACCGAGCCGTCGGCGCGCAGGGCAACGACCATCAGCCGCACCTCGATCACGCCGTCCGGCACGCGGTACCGGAGCGGGGACTCGGGCGGGGTGGCGAACTCTCCGAGCACCCGCGATCCCGGATACACGGGGTCGCCCGCGGGTCCGCTCCTGGAGCGCGTGACGACGAGCACGTAGCGGCGGGCACGCAGCGTCTCCGTCCAGGTCACGGCGATCCGGGGACCGCTGATCAGGCGCGCCCGCAGCCTCGGCCGGAGGATCGCCGGGGCGGGGGTCGCCGTCGGCGCAGGGGTGGCCGCCGAGTCGGTCACGGCCGGGTTCCGCGTCGGGAACGGCGTCGGCGCAGGCGAGCGACCGGGGCTGGCGGTCGGCGCAGGCGTGGGCGTGCGCGCCGGCGGCGCGTCGGTGCGCATCGATGGCGTCGGAGCCACCTGGCCGCCGGAGGGCGTGGCAACGACGGCCACCGGCGCCCGGTCGACGTCGAGCCGTCCGTCACGCACCGTGGCGACGTCGCCCGGGGAGAGGTCGGTGTCGCCGATGCGGGCCGAGCCGCCCGGGTACACCGTGATCACGGCGCCCTCGGGCAGCACCAGGCCGTCCGGGTCCTCGAGGATCGTGCCGTCGGTGAGCACGACGGCAACGTTGACCGGGTGGACGAGCGTCTGCGCCTGGGCGGGGACGAGGCGTGGCCCCACGACGGTGACGCCGAGCGCCACGACGACCGCGGCCACGACGACCGCGCCGGCAGCCCTGCGCCCGAACCCCGACCAGCGACGGCGCGGCGGAAGCGGCTGGTGCGGTGGGAGACTCGCCCCCACGGCGCGCAGCCTCGCCTCGAGGGCATCGGCGAACGCCGCGTCCGGGCCCGCGACCGGGCTGGAGCCGGCATCCTCGAGCCGGCGGCGAACGTCGTCGCTCACGATGGCTCCCCTTCGTCGAGGATCCTGCGCAGCGCGCGCGTCGCGCGGTGGACGACCACCGCCATCGTCGCCTTGGACACCCCCATGGCAGCCGCTGCCTCGCCGGGCGTGAGGCCGGCGAGGTAGCGCAGGGCAAGCGCCTGCTGGTAGCGGGGACTCAGGCGGTCCATGGCGGCGAGCACCTCGGCGACGGCTGCCTGGGCGTGCACGAGCTCGGCCGGGTCCACGGGTGGCGCGGCCTGGAGGCGCGATGCGGCCCCCACCGCCCGGGGCGACGTGGCACGCCCCGTCCGGCGGTAGTGGTCCACGAGCTCGTTGGACGCGATCCGGAACAGCCAGGGCCCGAAGCCGCCGGGCTGCCAGCGGTAGCCGTCCAGGCTGCGGAGCGCGCGCTCGAAGGCGGCCGAGGTGACATCCTCGGCCGCCTCGACGACGCCGGTGCGGCGATAGGCGAAGGCATACACGCGTGGCAGGTAGCGCCGGTAGAGCTCGCCGAACGCCGAGGGGTCGGCGCGGGCTCGCTCCACCAGCGCTCGTTCGTCGTCGTCATGTCCACGACCGTCCACGTCCAGCAGTGTGACGGCGTCGGCCGGCGGGATGGCGGGCGTCGCGACTGCGGCGCCCTAGTTGGGGATCACGACCCGGTCCGGTCCGCCGAACGCGACGATCCGCCCGCTGCCGTTGACCGCCACGACCGCGTACCGGATGGCCTGGCCCGGCTTCACGTCACGGTCGCGGAAGGCCCGGCGGCCGTCCTCACCCGTGCGGTAGATGGCCTCGCGTGCGCCGCCGTTCACGGACCGGTAGAGCACGTACTTGACGGCCGATCGGCGGGTCGTGTCCGACCACCGGCAGATCACCGACGATGCGCCCTCGTCAATCACCACCGCGCAATTGAAGCGCAGCGCCTCCGCCGGGCGGCCCACGTACACCTTGACGACGGCGCTCTTCGCGACCCGGGTCCCCTCGGCGTTCACGCCGGTCACGAGGTAGCGGTAGGTGTGTCCGGTCCGGATCCTGAAGTCCGCGTGGCGCAGCCGGGCATCACCCGCGACGGACGCGATGCGCGAGCGTGCGCCGCCGTCGACCGAGCGATAGAGGCGGTACGTCTTGACCGCCACGCCGTCCGGCGCGACCCACTTGCACACGACGGCGCGGTTCGGGGCCGTCGGGGACAACGGGTTGGGCACGACGACGGCGCATGCCAGCCTGATCGTGGGCAGCGTGGTGGCGGTCGATGCGGCGACTGCCACCTGCGGCAGCAGGAGTGCGGCCATCAACGCCGCAGCAAGGGTTCGGGCGAGACGGGCACGCTGCATGAAGCTGCTCCTTGGTGGATGAGTTGTCGTTCGACATCCACAACGCGGAGCGCCGCGACCGATTACACCTGCGGCGGAGATCCGTGCGGCCGTTCCGCGGATTCCGCGCGGGTCAGCTGCATCGCCAGCTCCACGGCGTCGGTCTTGCCGAGCAAGCGACCGGCCGCCCACGCGTCCTCGAAGGCCTGCGTGTCGAGCCGTTCGCGGGCGACGGCAACACGGGCGTCGAGCAGGCGCGCGTCCGCGGGCATGTTCACGAAGCCGGAGCGCTCCCGTTCCGCTGCAGCGGCGCCCCAGAGCCGGGCGGCGAGCCCGTCATCGCCACGGGCCGAGGCGAGGCACCCGGCGCCCTCGAGGGCGAGGGGCAGGATGATCCGGGCCCCCGTCGTCACGGCTCGTGGCAGGCACCCCGCCAGGGCGGTCGCGGCGGCGTCGAGATCCTTGCGCTCCACCTCGACGCGCACCCGGTCCGCCATCGCGTATGCCATCTCGGTCCGGTCGCCGAGCTCCCTCGCGATCTCGTGGGCGCGGACGAGCTTGGCTGCCGCCTCGTCGTAGCGGCCGAGATCGAGATCGAGCAGCGCCGCGTTGTGGATCCCGATCGACACGCGCTGCCGGTCGCCCGAGCGCTCCCAGATCTCGATCGCCTCCTCGAACGCCGCGGCGGCGGGCTCCGCGCAGCCGGCGTCGCGCTCGACGAGCCCGAGGTTCACGAGCGACACGGCGATCGCGTTGGGACTGCCCGAGACCTGCTTCAGCGCCAGGCTCTCGAGGAACATGTCGCGCGCACGGTCGAGGTCGCCGCGGAAGTGGTACACGCCGCCGAGGGCATTGAGCGCCGTGGCGATCCCCGTCGCATCCCCGAGGGCGCGGCGCAGCGCGACGCTCTCCGAGATGTACGCCTCGGCCGCGTCGAGGTCGCCGCCGCCGTAGGCGTTCGTCCCCAGCCAGTTGAGCAGCGTGGCCCGGGCCTCATCGTCGTCCATCGCCTCCGCGACCGCGAGGCCGTCCTTCAGGTAGGCCTCGGCCATCGGGTAGTCGCCCTGGTAGCTGGCCAGGAGCCCTGCGCCGCCGAGCGCCTTGCGGCGGTGCTGCGGAGGCGCGTCGTCGCCGATCGCAAGGGCGGCCGCCAGCCGCAGGCGGCCTTCCGTGTGGTGGCCGCGCGTCCGCCAGTACTCGGCGAGCGACCCGGCCAGCCGGAGGGCGAACGACCCGTCGCCCGCCTGCATCGCCCACTCGAGCGCCTCGCGGATGTCGTTGTGGGCGGTGTCGAGCCGGTCGAGCGCCTCGAGCTCGCGTTCCGTCGGGAAGTCCTGTTCGGCCTGCTCGACGAGGGCGAGCACCTCGTACGCGTGGGCCCAGCGCATCGCGACGGCTTCGCCGCTCTGTGCGAGGCGGTCGAGCGCATCGGCGCGGACCGTGGACAGCATCAGGTACTCGCGCGTCCCGGCGTCGGACCGGAGCAGCGACGCGTCGGCGAGCTGGCGGAGCCCGTCTGCGACGTCGATCCCGAGGGGCTCCAGGCCGCGCCGCTCGCCACGCTCGAGGACGGCGATGGCCGTCGAGGGGCCGAACGAGCCCGCGACCACGGCGATCCGCCGATGGAGGCGCCGTACGGGCTCGGGCAGGAGGCCGAGGCTCCAGTCCATCGCCGCCCGCAGGCTCCGCTGGCGAGCCGGCGCCGCCCCGTCCGCCGACGTCGAGTCCACGACCCCGTCAGTCCGAGGGTCGGAGACGCGCTCCTCGAGCTGGTCGAGGAGCTGGTGCGGGGCGAGCACCCGGAGCGCGGCGGCCGCGAGCTCGATCGCCAGCGGGATGCCGTCGAGACGCCGGCAGATCGACGCGACGAGGGCGACGTTGGCGGGCGTCGCCTCGAGCTCCGGCCTGGCCACGAGCGCCCGGTCGAGGAACAGCGCGGCGGCCGGGTTGGCCCTGAGCGCGTCGACCTCATCCTCCCCCTCGTCCGGGACGGGCAGCGGCTCGACCCAGACGATCTCCTCGCGCGGGACGCGCAGCGCGAGCCGGCTCGTCGCGAGGATGGCGAGGCCGGGAGTGCGGGCCTGGAGGTCGGCGATCGCCGGGGCCGCGCCACGCACGTGCTCCACGGTGTCGAGGACCAGCAGCGTCGGCCGCCGGCCAAGCGAGGCGGCGAGCGCCTCCGCGAGCGGTCGGCCCGGCTCGTCGCTGACCCCGACCGCCCCGGCGATCGCGGGCAGGACGAGGGACGCGTCGCTCACGCCGTCGAGCGGCACGACGGCCACGCGGCCCCGCCATGCCGGGAGGTCGCGCGCCGCAAGCTCCTGGGCGAGCCGGCTCTTGCCGACACCCGCGACGCCGACCAGCGTCAGGAACGGCGTCCGGCCCCGCGTCCGGCGGGTGAGGTCCTCGAGCTCGTCCGCGCGGCCGGCGAGGGAGGTCTCGGGACACGACGGCGCCGCGGACGGCCAGCGCGGCAGCACCTGGCGACCGGCGTCGGACGCCGCATCGGCCCGAGGGTCGGCGGCGGACGTGGCGGTGGCGGCAAGGGTGGCCGGATCAGCCGTCGGGTGCGTCAAGGTCCCGAGCATACGCCGGGAACCGGAAGCGCTGGCTGCGCGTGAGGATGCCGCCGTGGCCGAGCTTCGCGACCGTTGCCGCGGTCGCGGGCTGCCCGGCGACGAGGCGCGGGAGCAGGAGGTCGGCTGCGGTCGCCTTGGAGAACGCCCCGCAGCTGGGCAGGCCGATGACGGCCGCACGCCCGACACGGCCGAGCCAGAGCATGGATCCCGGGTGCGACGGCACCCCGTGGCGCACGACCCGGCCCCCGAGCGCGTCCACGGCGCAGTAGAAGGGATCCGCGGGGTCTGTGCTCGCGCCACCCGCCGTGAGGACGATGCGGGCACCCTGCGGCCCATGGATCGCGGCCGCGAGGGCCGCGGCGACGGGCCCCTCCTCGTCAGGGACGTACTCGATGCCGACGAGCGTGGCGCCGAGGCCCGCGACCTTCGCGCGTACCGACGCCTCGAACCGCTCGCGGGCTGCTCCGGTCACGTGCTCCTTCACGAGGACCGCAATGCGCACCGGGCGGAACGGGTCCACCCGCACGACGGCCCCGCCGCGCGCCGCGATCCGCTCCCCCGCCTCGAGCGCATCCCCGGCCACGAGGTGCGGGCCGATCTTGACGCTCGCCACGAGGTCGCCGGGCGCGACCACCTGTCCATCGAACACCGAGAACGCCTCGAGCGGGTCGACCCGGTTGATCCGCTCGAGCGCCGCGATGCGCACCGCCACCACGCCAGCGACGGCGGCGACGAGGTTGACCCGCGATTCGGCCGGCCCGCGCAGCTCCAGCCCCGCGGCGCCGGGATCCCCGCCGGCGACGCCGCGCGCGAGCCGGAGACCCGCGTCGTCCTCGTGGACATCGCGCGGTCCGGCGACGAGGACCGTGACGGCCGGGCCGCCGGGCGCGTCGGCGAGCGCGTCGAGATCGGCGGCCGTCAGCCGGCGGCCCTTGGACCAGCGGTCACCCGCGATCCGGAGATCGCGGGTGAGGACGGCCCCCACGAGGGCACTGGGCGGGCGGCGGCCCGGGGCGATCCGCTCGAGCCGCACCCGCCGTGTCCGTTGCCGGTGCCGCGTCAGCCCAGGCGGGCGAGCGCGGCCTCGATGGCGCGACGCGTGTACACGACGGCCATCGCCGCCCGGTACTCGCTGTTCGCGTGGATATCGCCGTTGACGGCCCGGCCCGCGACGACGTGCTGCGCGGCGGCCGCGATGGCCTGGGCGGACGCCGTGGTGCCGACGAGCGCCGCCCCCACGTCGGTCGCCAGGTAGGGATGCTCCGAGACGCCCGTGACGCCGATCCCCGCGTACGCGACCGTCCCGTCCCCGCCCATGATCACCACGGCGGCGACGCCGACGAGCGCGTACCCCGATGCGGGCTGCTCGAGCGAGACGTAGGCGGATCCGGCGTTGTCGAGCGGTGCCGGCAGGATCACCTGCGTGACGAGCTCGTCGTGGCGGGCCGCCGTCTGGAACGGACCCTCGAAGAACCCGTCCGCATCGACCGTCCTCGTGCCGGCCGCCGACCGGAGCACGACCTGGGCGCCAAGCGCCAGCAGCGCCGCGGGCAGGTCCGACGCCGGGTCGGCATGGGCGATCGAGCCACCGACCGTGCCCCAGGTTGCGCACCTGGACGTCGCCGATCGAGGGCAGCGCATCCCGGAGCACGCCGTAGTGGTTGGCCGGCGAATCCATGAGCTCCGCGTACGTCGTCAGCGCCCCGACGGACATCCTGCCGTCCTCGAGACGCGTGACGCCGCGCAGCTCGGACAGCCGCCCGATGTCGACGAGCGTCCCGGCCGACGCCAGCCGCAGCTTGAGCAGCGGGAGGAGGCTCTGCCCGCCCGCGATGACCTTCGCCCCGCCGTCGGTGGCGAGGATCCGCAGCGCCTCGTCGACGCTGCCCGCCCGGGTGTACCCGAACGCCGCCGGGATGCTCACGCCTGGCCTCCCTTCGCGGCGTCGATGCTGCCGGACGCCGCCTGGATCGCGCCCCACACCTTCTGCGGGGTGTACGGCATGTCGAGGTGCCTGATGCCGAGCGGGCTCAGCGCGTCGATGACCGCGTTGGCCACCGCCGCGGTGCTCGCGATGCAGCCGGCCTCGCCGACGCCCTTGACCCCGAGCGGGTTGACCGGCGACGGGGTCACCGTCTCGTCGAGCTCGAACGCCGGGAGCCACGACGCCCGCGGGAGCGCGTAGTCCAGCAGCGAGCCCGACAGCAGCTGGCCGTCGTCGCCGTAGACCGTGTGCTCCCACAGCGCCTGGCCGACGCCCTGGGCGATGCCGCCGTGCAGCTGGCCGTCCACGATCATCGGGTTGATCTTCTTGCCCACGTCGTCCACGGCGACGTATCGCACGAGATCCACGTGGCCGGTCTCCTCGTCGATCTCGACGATCGCGATGTGCGTGCCGAACGGGAACGTGCAGTTCGGGGTGTCGTGGTACGCGGTCTCGTCGAGATAGGGCTCCATGCCCTCCGGCGTGTCGAAGGCCAGGTCGAGCGCGAAGGCGATCTCCTGGATCGTCTTCACCTTGTCCGGACTGCCCTTGACGCGGTAGTTCGCGCCGTCGACCTCGATGTCCTCGGGGTTCGCCTCGAGCATGTGCGCGGCATAGCGCCGCGCCTTCTCGCGGATCTTCGCCGCGGCCTTGAGCGCGGCGCCCGTGCCCACGTTGGACGTCCGGGAGCCGTAGGAGCCGTAGCCGAACGGCGTGCCCTGGGTGTCCGAGTGCTGGACGACGATGTCCTCCATCGGGATGCCCAGCTCGTGGCTGATGATCTGGGCGTACGTCGTCTCGTGGCCCTGGCCCTGGGGCTGGGTGCCCATCGTGACGACGGTCTTGCCGGTCAGGTGGACGCGGATGTTGGACGACTCCCACATCGCGGCGCCCCAGCCCTCGCCGACCGCGCCGATCCACTTGGACGGGGCGACGCCGCACACCTCGATGTACGTCGAAAGGCCGAGCCCCAGGAGCCTGCCGCGGGCCTTCGCCTCCGCCTTCTTCGCCGCGAGGTCGCCGTAGCCGGCCATCGCGAGGGCCTTGTCCATCGCCGGCTCGTAGTTGCCGGAGTCGATGTACAGCTTGGAGCCGTTGACCGCGGTGAGCAGCCCCGACGGGTTGTCGTACGGGAAGCTGTCGGGCGCCAGGAAGTTCCGGCGGCGCACCTCCGCGGGATCGATGCCCAGCTCATCCGCCACGAGGTCCATCGACCGCTCGACGACGTAGGTCGCCTCGGGCCGCCCGGCGCCGCGATAGGCGTCCACGAACGTCGTGTTCGTGTAGACGCCGGTCACCTCGGCGTAGACGTTGGGGAGCTTGTACGGGCCGGACAGGATGCGCGCGTAGAGCGTGGTCGGGATGCCGGGGCCGATCGTCGAGAGGCGGCCGCCGAGGTTGGCGAGCGTCTTGACCCGCAGGCCCTGGACCTCGCCGTTGCGGTTCGCGGCGATGTCCACGTACGTGATGTGGTCGCGTCCGTGGATCGTGCTGCCGAAGCTCTCCCGGCGACCCTCGACCCACTTCACGGGTCGTCCGCCGACGAGCTTGCTCGCGAACATCACGAGCGCCATGTCGGCGTAGCAGAAGATCTTGGTGCCGAACGCACCGCCCACGTCGGGGCTGATGCAGCGGACCTTGTGCTCGGGGATCCCGGTCACGAAGGCCGTCAGCAGCAGCCGCTGGATGTGCGGCGTCTGGCTGGACATCCAGACCGTGTACTCGTCTGTGCCCGGGTTGTACAGGCCGATGTCGCCGCGGACCTCCATCGGGTTCGGGATGAGGCGGTTGTTCACCAGCCGCTGGTGGAGGACGACCTCGGCGCTCTCGAAGGCGGCGTCGGTGCCGGACTTGTCCCCGACATTCCACTCGAACACGACGTTGTTGGGGGCGTTCTCGTGGAGCTGCGGGGCGCCGGGCTGGATGGCCTTCTCGGCGTCCACGACGGCCGAGAGCGGCTCCCACTCGACGTGGATCAGCTCGAGCGCGTCCAGCGCCTGCTCCGGGGTCTCGGCGACGACGGCGGCGACACCCTCGCCGGTCCACTTGACGCTGTCCGTGGCCAGCGCGCGGGGCGTGCTGACGTTGTTCTGGATCCCCGACGCGCCGCCGGCGGGCCACGCCATCGGCAGCGGGTTGTACGGGATGTCGGTGCCGGTGATCACCGCCACGACGCCGGGGGCGGCCTTGGCCGCACTGGTGTCGATCGAGCGGATGTTCGCGTGCGCGTAGGGGCTCCGGAGGATGGCGATGTGGGTCATCCCGGGGAGCTTGATGTCGTCGAGGTAGCGGCCCTTGCCGGTGATGAACCGCGGGTCTTCGACCCGCTTGACCGGGGCGCCGAGGACGTCTGCGACCACGTCGATCCTCCTCAGGCCGTCGCGGCCGTCGCCGGGGCGGCTGCCCCGTCACGCATGATCCGGGCCGCCTCGCGGACGGCCAGGACGATGTTGTGGTAGCCCGTGCAGCGGCAGATGTTGCCCTCGATGGCATGCCGGATCTCTGCGTCGCTGGGGTCGTCGTTGCGCTTGAGGAGATCGGCCGCGGCCATGATCATCCCCGGCGTGCAGAAGCCGCACTGGAGGCCGTGCTTCTCCCAGAACCCCTGCTGGAGCGGATGGAGGTTGATCCCGTCGCTGAGCCCCTCGATGGTGGTGACGCTCGCGCCGTCGGCCTGGACGGCGAGCATCGTGCAGCTCTTCACCGCCATGCCGTCCACGTGGACCGTGCAGGCCCCGCACTGGCTCGTGTCGCAGCCGACGTGGGTTCCCGTGAGGTTGAGGTCTTCCCGGAGGACCTGGACGAGCAGGCGTCGCGGCTCGACGTCCACCTCCCTCGGTACCCCGTTCACCTCGAGCGCGACGTGCTGCTCGGCCACCAGGACGACCTCCTTCCGCCGTTCGACGGTGTCGCCCGGTCCACGTGGACCGGGGCCTCGGATGGGTGACGTGCGTTGTGCGGGTGCTGGTCCCGTGCTCGAACCGGGGAGGGTGCGGCAGGCTCGATGGCTGTCGGCCCGCGTCATTCGCCCCGGCGCGGCCCGGCGGACCGTCATGACGCCGCGGTCGGGTTCGCGGTCCACGGATGGTGGCACCGTGGCGCCCCGGCTGCAACCCGGTTTCGACACGGTTGCAGGGAGCGGTCCCGCCGGGCCGCCCGGGGGTCCGCGTCCGCCTCGCCGGGTTCGCCCTCTCGCGTCCAGCCACCTCCGCCTCCCGCGTCACCCACCGCGACCGATGCCCGCTTCATTCGACCGATACCCGCTTCTGGGTGATCGGCCCGGGTCCCGTACGGTGGCGCGTCGCGAAAGCCGGGATTGGGCGCACGCTGCCGCACGGTTCCACCTTGTTTCACCCACTGGCGGGTCGACGCGCTGGGACGCAGCCCCGCGCGCCTCCGAAGGCAACGGGACGTGGCCCTCCCAGATCGTGGCGATGAGCCGGGCGCAAGTGCCAGTGAAGTCGCGGCGGGTACAAACGAAGGCATGCGCACCACGATCGAGCTCGATGATCCCCTGCTCCCCCGACGGATTGGCATCCTCCTCAGGGAGGCGCGTCTCCTGATCGGGTGCAGCCAGGCCGAGCTCGCGGATCGCGCCGCGACGTCGCAGTCCCGTATCTCACGGATCGAGCTGGGCCAGGTCGAGGACCTCGATGTGGGCGTCGCGTGCCGGCTGCTCCGGGCGGTCGGGGCTCGCGGCTCCATCACCTTCGACGACCTCGCGCTCCAGGACCGGCGCCTGCAGCGCGATCCTGTTCATGCCTGGATTCTTGCGGTCGTCGCGCGCCGCCTCCGCGCGGCAGGGTGGCAGGTCGCCACCGAGGTGCCGATCGGCGGCGTGCCGTCACGTGGATGGATCGACCTCGTCGCATTTCGCACGTCGGACCGCGCCGGGCTGCTCTCGGAGGTGAAGGGCGACCTGCCCGACATCGGCGGCATGCAGCGGCAGGTCTCGTTCTATCAACGCGCCGCCCGCCAGGCGATGGCCGAGCGAGGCTGGCGGCCCGGGGCGATCGCCACCTTGGTGGTCGCCCTCGACAGTCGTCCCGTCCACGCGGCGCTGCGCACGAGCGCCGACGCCCTCGTGACCGCGTTCCCCGGGTCGCCCGCGGCCATGCACGCGTGGCTCGCCGGTGGCGGCGGGCCAGCTCCGCCTGACACGATTGCGCTTGTCGACCCGGCGAGCCGGCGCGCCGCGTGGCTGATACGGACGCCGATCACGGGGAGGCGGTCCCCGCCCGCCTACTCAGGGTACGCAGAGGCGGCCGCCGTGGCGGGGTCGCGAGGGCGACGCCCGCGAGGGCCGCCCCGGCATTGATCGAACCCCGGCGGCCGGTCAGGCCGCGGCAGCGACGTCGTGGAGGGCGGCCTCGAGCGCGTCGGTCATGGTGTCGATCTCGGCCTCCGTGATGACGAAGGCCGGCGAGACCTGGAGGGCCACGCCGCGGACCACCCGCGTCAGGACGCCGTGGCGACGCGCGGCCGTGACGACGGCCTCCACGACGCCGGGGTTGGCGGCGCGAGCCTCCGCCGAGAGCTCCACGGCGCCCGTGAGGCCGACGGTGCGCACCTCGCCCACGAGCGGCGCCGTGGACAGGCGTCCGAGCGCGCCGTGCGAGCACGGGCTCGAGCGCAGCAACCCGGGCGACGAGCGTCCTCGCGCTCGAGGATGTCGAGGTTCGCCATGGCCGCGGCGCACGCGCCGGCGTGCCCGGAGTACGTGTAGCCGTGGCGGAAGACGGCGCCTGGGACCGGGTCGTCCCAGAACGGTGCCCGCACGCGGGCTCCGGCAATCACACCGCCGAGTGGCACATACCCGGATGACACGCCCTTGGCGAACGTGATCAGGTCGGGCTCGATGGCGTATCGCTCACTCCCCCACCAGCGGCCGGTCCGGCCGAACCCGGTGATCACCTCGTCGGCGATCAGCAGCACGTCGAACTGGCGGCACAGCTGCCCGAGCCCGGCGAAGTACCCGTCCTCGCGGCGGGATGACGCCGCCGGCGCCGATCACCGGCTCGGCCACGAACGCGGCGATCTCCGGTGCACGCGCCGCGAACAGCGCCTCGACCGCGTCCAGGTCGTGCGCTCCGACGTGGACGATGTCGCCCACGAGCGTCCCGTAGCCGGCCTTGTTGACGGGAATGCCCGCGAGCGACGTGCCGAACGCCGCCATGCCGTGGTAGCTGTGCTCCCGCGACACGATGACCTGCTTCTCAGGCCGCCCGAGCACGTCCCAGTAGCGCCGTGCAAGCTTCGCGGCCGTGTCGATCGCCTCCGAGCCGCCGGACGTGAAGAACACGACCGCGTCCGGGATCGGTGCCATCGCCGCGATGCGCGACGCGAGCTGGACCGTGGGCTCCGTCGTGTACGCGCCGAACGACGAGTACGCGCTGATCCGGCGCAGCTGTTCGGCGACCGCGTCCGCGATCTCGCCCCGTCCGAATCCCACGTTGCAGTACCAGAGGGCAGCAGTCGAATCCAGGTACCGGCGCCCAGCGACGTCCGTCACCCAGACGCCGTCGCCCTCGCGGAGGACGAGCTCCGCGTCCTTGACCCCGCGCATGTCGGCGAATCCATGCCAGAACGACGTGCTCACGGGGCAGAACCTCGGGTGGCGGACCAGGTCATCAGGCCGCAAAGCCTAATCGGCCGCGGCACGTTCCCGTCAGGGCGCTCCGCCCAGATTGAACGATTCGACCCCCGGCGGACGCCATTGGGATAGACCGGCAAGGATGCCGGCAGCGAGGAGATCCAATGCGCACCAGGATGGCGTCCCCCGTCGTCGGCCTCGTCGCCGCGCTCATGCTCGCGGCCGCGCCCGCATCCGCCGGTGACGGCAGCGTCACGATCACCCTCGACGTCAACTTCCGGAGTGGCAACGAGAAGTTCATCGCCACCGGGGCGTTCTGTCCGTCCGGCTCCGCCGTGACGACCGAGTACTCGATCACGGGCCGCGTGTTTCACGTCGCGAAGACCTTCACCTGCAAGGATGGCTCAGGGACCCTGTCCATCGAGCTGAACGCGTCGGCGAACGACACGGGCACCAGCGGCGGCTGGACCGTCGTGGGTGGCACGGGCGACTATGCCGGCGCGTCCGGGGGCGGCCAGATCACCGGTGTCGGCAGCCGTACCGGGATCGTCGACACGTACGACGGCACGATCAACCGCTGATCGAACCGGCGCCGGCCCGGGTTGTCGCGAAGGCGCTGCCCGGGTCAGGCGCGGGGGAGCCCGCCGCGCTTCGCGCCGCGCCCGGCCGGCTGCCGGAATGTCCGCTGGTCCAGGCCCGCCGCGATCGCCTCGTCGGGCTCCATCGCCGCGAGCCGCGCCGCGCGGGCGAGCTGGGCGAGCGCGAGCTCCGCTTCGGCCGGTGCTTGGTCGCCGAGCGACGTGGCGTTCGCGAGCCCGACCCGGGCAAGCCCCCGGCCGTTGGCCGACGCCGCGTAGCGGGCGGCCCAGACGAGGAGCGGCGCCTGGTCCGCGCGCGACGGGGCCTTCAGCGCCGCGCAGACGATACCCCGCTCGCCGGGCGTCGCCCGCACGAGATACCAGTTGTCCGGGCCTGCGACGAGGTCGAACAGGTGCGAGCTCCAGGGGGCCTCGAGGATGGTCTCCGCGCCCGCCTCCCAGGCGGACCCACCCGTGATCGCGAGCATCGCGTGGAGACTCCGAGGCGCCCTCGTGCAGCGCAAGCTGCGCGGCTCGGAACCGCCGGCGGGCGTCTGAATCTGCGCCGATCGTCACGGCAGCCGGCTCGTCCACGATCACCATCGTGCACCCGGCGGCCGCGAGGGCCGCGAGCTCACCGGCCAGGAGCGTGGCGAGCCGCGATGCCTCGCGCGCCGCCCGGCCTGCACCGCGACTGCCGGAACCGCCTCCGGCGTCGACCGAGAGCGTGTACGGCCCCGTGATCACGGCGGCGACCATGGCATCGGCAGCCTCCGGCATCGCCGCTGTCGACCGCCACGCCCGTGCGAGCATCCCACCCTCGCCGGTGTCGCCACGCTCGAGGGCGTCAAGCAGCGCGGCGGCGGGGTCGGCCCAGCGCACGAGCCCGTCCGTGACGAGGTCGAACCCGGCCTCCACCTGCGCGCGAACCGCGTCGGCGACAAGCCGCTCCGCCGTCTCGGGCCGGCTGGCGTCGACCGCGGCCGGCCAGCGACCGTGGAGCATCGCGAACATGCCGTGAATGTAGCGGTCATGCCATCCATCCGGGCGCCGTAGCCGAAGTCATGGCGATGGACACCCTTGCACGCCCCGCTACGCGGCGTTCGCACCGGCGATCGCCCGACTCCCCGCTTCCGGGCGCCGCCTCGATCCGCGTTGGGTATCATCGCGGTGCCCACACGAGCGACGGCGGCAGCACGGCTACCCGGCGGATCACCCTGTCTGACCGCCCAGCGAATTCGGAGGGAAGGTTGCGGGAGCCCGACGAGGCCCAGGCGCAGCGCCGCGCGGAAGATGCCGCCCTCATCGCCCGCATCGTCGCGAAGGACGAGCGCGCCGTCGAAGCCCTGTACGCCCGCTACTCGGGTCCGCTCTACTCGCTCGCCTACCAGGTGACGGGCGCCGAGCGGTTCGCCCAGGACGTGGTCCAGGAGGTCTTCGTCGCGCTGTGGCGTGACGCGCACCGGTTCGACCCGTCGAAGGCGGCGCCTCGCCCCGTGGCTGTTCTGCCTCGCGCGCCACAAGGCGATCGACCTCGTCCGCCGCGAGGCGAACATCCGCAAGCGCACCGCGGACGTCGACCTCGAGTTCCACGAGGCCGACGACGACGTGGACCACGAGACCTGGCTCAACTTCCGGCGCGAGCGCGTCCGGGAGGCGATCGAGGAGCTGACGCCCACCCAGCGCGAGGCCCTCGAGCTCGCCTTCTTCCAGGGCCTGACCCACGTCGAGGTCTCGGAGCGGCTCGGACATCCCGCTCGGCACGGCCAAGACCCGGATCCGGAGCGCGCTGCTCCGCCTGCGGGACATCCTGGGCGACTCCGTCTCGGAGCTGCCCGGCGGCGCGGGCCTCGCACGGGGGTGGACGCATGATCCACCAGGACGCCGAGCGCCTGCTGGCGGCCGGTGCCGCCCTCGACGACCTCGAGCCGGACGAGCAGACGGCGTACGAGGCGCACCGGGCGGACTGCGCGCGAGTGCGCGGTGCTCGAGGAGGAGCTGGGCTACGTCCTCGTCGACCTCGCGCTCATCGTTCCCGAGCGGGTGCCGCCGCCCGACCTGCTCGCCGGCATCCGCCTCGCGATCGATGCCGAGAGCGCCCGACTGCCGGTCGTGCCGCGGACGCGGGCGTCGCTGCCGCCGCGCGCGCCGGCCGTCCCGATCGCCGGTGCGGTCGATCCGACGGTGCCGGCGGTGTGACATCGCTCGCCGCCGCCCGGGCCGCGCGCCGGCCGGTGTACGCGGCGCTCGCGCTCGCGGCCGGCATTCGCCCTCGTCGCGATCGGGCTCGGTGCCCGCACGGCCGAGCTCCAGGGGAGCTCGACCAGTCCGTCGCCCAGGTCGAGGCGCTCCAGGCCGGCGTGCAGGACCAGGGCGCGGTCGTCGCCGTGGCGTTGAACCCGCCGCACGTGACGGTGGCGCTCGCACGCGGAGCCGCTTGCGCCGGGCGCGACCGCCGTGGTCGTGTTCGTCCCGGGCACCGACAGCGCGTACCTCGTCGCGGAGGACCTGCCGGCGACCCCGAGCGGCCACGGCTACCAGCTGTGGTACGCGGACGAGGCCGGCGTGCATCCGCTCCAGACCGTGCGCGTACGACGGCAGCAGCGCGTTCGTGGCGCCGCTCGCGGTCGACCTCGCGTCGAGCTCGGCCGTGATGGTCACGCTCGAGGAGACGGGCGGCGCCCAGGGTGAGCCAGGCCCGCAGGTCGTGTTCGGGGAGCTGTAGCCACCACCAGGTGCGTCGCTCGGCCGGCGGCTCAGCCCCAGCTGTTCAGGCCCAGCGCCCAGAGCGCCGCGAACGCCCACGAGGATGCCGAGCAGGCCCACCAGCCGGATCGCCCGGTTGCCCTCGGCCCCGAAGACCGGCTCCAGCCCGCCCGTGATGCTCGGGCTTCATCCACATCGAGCGCATGGTCTGCACGCGCGTCGGCGCGGAGCAGGACCCCGACCACGATGCCCGTCACGAGCCCGCCGAGGTGGGCCAGTTGTCGATGTCGGGCACGACGAAGCCCGAAGATCAGGTTGATGACGAGCAGCCCGCCGAGCTGCCCGAGGAACGCGCGGCTCTGCCGGTCGAGGATCGGCTTGTGGACGCGCTCGACGGCGAACAGCAGGCCGAACAGGCCGAAGATCGCGCCCGACGCACCGACCGCGAACCGGGCAGTCGCTGAACGCGAACGAGGCCAGCGACCCGCCGGCGGCGAACAGCAGGTAGAACGCCAGGAAGCGCCATCGCCCGTACAGGCGCTCGACGAGCGGTCCGGCGAGCCACAGCGCGTACATGTTGAACGCGAGGTGGAGGAACCCGCCGTGGACGAGGGTGACCGTCCACAGGCGCCACAGCTCCCCGTTCGCGACCGCGACCTTGTCGAGCAGGAGCACCTCGAGGATCTGCGTGCCCACCGGTCCCGCGAGCTCGACGTGAGCGACACGATCGCCGTGATCGCGACGATCAGCGACCGAGAACGACAGGCCCGACGTCCCCGCGCGCCCGGGCGAAGTAGCGGCCGGCGGCGCTCGTGTCCCCGAGCTCCTTGGACAGCCAGCCCGAGCCGGTTGGCGATCTCGGCGCGGTCCTGCTCGGGCGCACGCTTCTCCGCCTCCTTGTAGGCGTCGAATGCCCCGCGCAGGTCCTGCGCCCGGACGCGAGCGGCCGCCACGTTGCGCCAGGCGAGGTACGTGGACGGGTTCTCGGGCAGGCGCGTCGCCTCCTGCCACGCCTGGAGCGCCGAGTCGTCCTGGTCCAGGCGGTACAGCGCCTCGCCGAACCCGACGTATCGCCGCGGCGGTGATCGCGGGATCGTCGAAGCCGATGACGCGCTGGTACAGGCGCGCGGCATCGCGGAACTCGGTATGGGCGATGAGCTCGGCGGCCCGGTCGAGGGCGACGAGCGCCGTCTCCCGGTTGAGCGGGCCCTCCGACGCGAGGACCGCCTCCAGGTCGAACGATGGGTAGCGGGTCACGGCCGGGACTGTACAGGAGGCGGCGCCGTCCGGGCCGCGCCGGTAGACTCGGACCGCCATGTGCGGCCGCTTCACGCAGCAGACCCCGAGCTCCGAGCTCGCCCGGATCTTCGAGGCCGAGGACCTCGCCGACGACCCCGGTGGCCGGTTCAACGTGGCCCCCACGGACGAGGCCGCGGTCGTCGTCCAGCGCGACGACCGGCGTGCGGTCGTCCGGTACCGCTGGGGCCTCGTCCCGGCCTGGGCCGACGACCCGAAGATCGCGTCGCGGGCCTTCAATGCCCGCGCGGAGACCCTGGCGACCAGCCCGCTGTTCCGCGACGCGTTCCGGCGCCGGCGCTGCCTCGTCCCCGTGGACGGGTTCTACGAGTGGCTGCGCGAGGGGTCGCGACGCCAGCCGATGCGGATCCACGACCCCGCCGATCGTCCGCTCGCCCTGGCCGGGCTGTGGACGGGCCGCCAGGACGCGGAGACCGGCGAGTGGCGCCGGACGTTCACGGTCGTCACCACGCGCCCCAACGAGTTCATGGCCTCGATCCACGACCGGATGCCGGTGATCGTCCCGCCCGACGCGTGGGCACGCTGGCTCGATCCGGCGCCCGCGGACCCGGGTGAGCTGCGGGCGCTGCTCGAGCCGCGCGACGACCTGGCCCTCGACGCCTACCCGGTCCCGACGCTCGTCAACAACGTCCGCAACGACGACGCGCGCTGGCCGCTGGAACGCCTGTCGCCGCCTCCCGTGAAGCTCACGGTCCGGCATCCGGCGTGAGCTCGAGATCCGTCATGGCGAACACGCTGGTGCGCTCGAAAGTGAGCGCGTCGGGCAGTCCGTACCGGACCCCGAAGATCTCGAAGCTGAGCGGGACCAGCAGCTCGAAGTCGTAGCGCAGGGTCACCCTGACCCAGCACGGCGGCGTCCTGGTCGCGTTGTCACAGCCGAGGGCGTCAGTGTAGTCCTGCCACGTGGCGCCTTCGTTACCGGACACCTTGTAGGAGAAGGTGGGGTTCGTGCAGCTCTCGTCCGGCCCGACGTAGTCCGGCAGGTTGCTCGCCGCGGTGCATGCACGCTTCTCCATCCTGGCTTCGGTGCCGTCAACCGGGAGCGCGACAACGGCGGCGCTCCACTTCTGGGAGCCGAAGGTGCCGAAGTCCGCAGCCTCGCGGGCGGCCGACTCGACGCTGAGCATTGTCGTGTAGATGCGTCCAAGATCGATGATGCCGACCATCAGAAACACCAGGAGCGGCAGCACGAGCGCGAACTCGACGACGCTTTGGCCGCGTGATGCGCGCGCTCGTCGGGGGTCGAGGCGCACGGATGGCTCTCCATGGTGGCGAGTGCGGGCGAGGTGGCACCACCAATGGTGCGCTGGCCATACCGCTCCGACAAGACGATCGTCCTGGTTCCCGGTGCCGCCCCGCACCGGCGCACGCTGTATGCCTGCGACGGACCTTGCAGCCCGGTGTCGCCTGGTTCAGGCGTCCGGACGCTCCCAGCCGACGGCGAGGGCGTCGGCGAACGCCTGGGCCGGCGTCATGCCGCCGTCGAGCGCGGCCGCATACCCGCCAACGACCCCCGCGAACGCGTCGTCGGGGTCGGATGCCGGGGCGGCAAGCACCGTCGACCCGACGGGCAGGTCGTCGGGCGACGAGGCGTCTGGCGCGACCAGGAGCACGAGGTGCGCGCCGGCGAACGCCGCTGCCTCGAGCGCGGCGGGCAGGACGGCGGGTGGCACGTCGTCCGTGACGACGAGCACCGTGAAGTCCGTCAGGTACCGGGTCGCGAGCGTGACGTCCGCGGCCTCGAGGCGAGGTGCATCCGCGAGCGATGGCGCGCGATCGTCGGGCACGTCGTCCGCGGCAACGGACGCATCGGCTTCGTCGGAGTACGGTGGGGTCGAAGACGGGCGTGGGCCGCGCCGGATCGCGAAGGACGCGCGGCGTGGCCGACGCCGGCCCGGGCGAGGGCGATCATCAGCAGATCGCCGGCGGAATCGTCTCCGGCCCGCCCGACCAGCTCGACGGGCGCACCGTGCGAGGCGACGGCGAGAGCGATGCCACACGCGCGGCCGGCAGGGCCGGGCGGATCGGCGGCCCGCCACGCGGGCTCCCGACGACGACGATCATCGTCCCAGCGTACCCCCGCCACGATCCGCGGCGGGGTGCGATCAGTCCTCTGGCTCCGGCGTGTCGTCGGAGTCCGGGGTGTCGTCGGGTCCGGGGTGTCATCCGGGTCGGGGGTGTCTTCGGGCTTTGGCGTGTCCTCGGGCTTCGGCGTGTCCTCGGCGTCATCCGAGTCCCGGAGCCGACTGCCCGATCGGTCGTCGGAGTCATCCGAGTCATCCGAGCCCGAGCCGGAGTGATCGTCGTCGTCGTCTGAACCGCTACCGCCCGAGCCTGACCCGTGGTCATCGGTCTCGTCCGGCTCCCCGGTCTCGTCCGGCTCGTCGGTCTCCTCGGCCG
This sequence comes from uncultured Chloroflexia bacterium, assembly GCA_963715245.1. Taxonomy (GTDB): domain Bacteria; phylum Chloroflexota; class Limnocylindria; order Limnocylindrales; family CSP1-4; genus CAIXZV01. The sequence goes on along the minus strand of CAVQRM010000006.1, from coordinate 40,804 downwards.
TGGGGCTTGGATCAGCCGAGGGCTCCGACGATGCGGTCGGCTCGACGGAGGGCGTCTCGACCGCGTCGGGCGGGGTCGTCGGCGCCTCGATCGTGGCCGGGGCGGTGTCGACCGGAACGACGAGCGACGGGTCTGGGCCCTGGTTCGACTGGTCGGCGTCGAACAAGTCCGAGCGCGCCGGCGGTCGCAGCCGCGGACCCGGCGCCCACTGTGATCACGACGAGCACGAGTGCCATCGCCTGGGCCCGGACCGCCATCGGGAAGCCGGGGCGAGTCGTGACCCGCCACGCATCGCGGATCGAGGCGAGGAATGCGCCGATCGCGCCGTGCCGGAGAGCCGTGCCCGCCGCGCGGACCGGTGCCGGCGAGGGCTCAGCCGCGATCGCCCCCATGACCCGGTCGGTGAAGGCGGGCGTTGGAACGACGGAGGACGCGGCGGCAATCGCCTCGAGCTCGCGAGCGATACGCATCTCCGCCGCAAGATCGTCCGACCGGACGCCGGACACGCCGTCCAGCTCACCCGGGCCGAAGCGACCGGTGCGCCGCCCGGGCCGGTCATCGGTCGGCCTCCTCGAGCGCGCTGCGGAGGCGGGCGAGCCCGCGATGGAGGTGCGTCTTCACCGTGCCCAGCGGGCGGTCGGTCGACTCGGCGATCTCCGCCAGGGACCGTTCCGCGAAGAAGCGGAGCGCGACGACCTCCCGGTACGGCTCGTCGAGCGACGCGACGGCCGCGCGGAGACGCGCGTCGCGTTCGGTCCGGAGCACGGTGTGGGCCGGATCCACGGCATCGCCGCGACCCGAGGATGCGGTAGCGGTCCTGCCCGGGCAGGTCGGCGTCGGCAGCAAGCGGGTCGAGCCAGACGACCTGCTTGCGCTGGGAGGCTCGCCGGACGGCGAGCCGGACCGCGATGCGTGCCAGCCAGGCGCCGAGCGGGCCGTCGCCACGCCAGGTCCCGAGCGACCGATACGCGATCACGAATGCCTCCTGCGCCACGTCCTCGGCCTCCGAGCGGTCGCCGAGGATCCGCGCGCACGCCGAGACGACCGTGGGACCCTCCCGCTCGACGATGCGGCGGAAGGCGTCACGGTCGCCGGCGAGCACGGCGTCGACGATCTGGCGGTCATCGATCGTGGCTCCAGCGTTCGACGGTGTCTGCCCAGGTTCCTTCCGTGGTCACTCCCTCGTGTTCGGCGAGGCGGCGGCATCCGGCTGGATGTCCCCGCGGGGTCCGGTCCGGATCCCTGCGACATCATCGCGGGTCGGACCGGTTCCCATCGCTGGACGGAGGTCATGCGCTCGGTAGGACGTCTGGTCAGACCCTAGTCATCCTCGTCCGAGTCGTCGTCGTCGGAGTCGTCGTCGTGATCCGAGTCATCATCGTCGTCGTCGTCCGAGTCGTCGTCCGAGTCGTCGTCGTGATCGGAGTCGTCATCGTGGTCGTCGTCCCGATCCGAGTCGTCGTCCGAGTCGTCGTCGTGATCGCTGCCCGAGTTCGAGCCGGACCGATCGTCGTCCCCGTCGTCATCGTCGCCGGCGTCGTCGCTGGGATCGTCGGTCTCATCCGCGTCGTCGCTGGGATCGTCGCTGGGATCGTCGGTCTCATCCGCGTCGTCGAGGTCGTCGGACGGCTCCTCGGAGGCGTCCTCGAACGTCGCCGTCGGCTCCTCGCTCTCGACGTCCTCGCTCTCCGCCTCGAGGCTCTCAGCGTCCGTCGCGGCGGCGGCCGGGACGTCGTCGGAGGTCGGGCTTCCGCCGACGAACGTCGAGGTCGCGAAGGCCGCGCCGGCGATGAGAAACAGCGCGACGGCCGAGGTGCCGGCGGAGCGGATGATCCTGTGGGTGGGCTGCATCTGGCTTGCTCCCGGGTGTCGTGGAGGCCTCATTCGCGTCGGGCCGCCTTCACCCTGTCCGAGACAGTTGCCAGCGCAAAGGTTTCACGCTTCTCCGGGTCGCGGGTGTCGGCGCCGGTCGATCGCGCACCAGGACGAAGGGCGAAGCAGCGTTCCTCGCCTTGGAGCGCGCGGTCCTGCCGGCGGAGGTCAGGCCGGGTCGATCCCGGTGACCTCGTCGGCATCGGTGCCCGGGTCACCGGGCTCGTCCGTCCCCGGCAGGTCGGGATCATCGGCTCCCTCGACCGGGCCGCCCTCGCCCGCATCGACTGGCCCGGCCTGCTCCTCGAACTCGGCCGCGGGCGCCAGCTGGGTCGGCTGCGGATCGCGAACGATCTCGACCCGGCCCAGATCCTCCGCCTCGAGCGCTCCGGCGAACTGCTCGTGATCGCCGACCAGCACGATCGCGGCGACGTCAGGGTGGACGTGGTCGCGCGCGACCCGGAGGACGTCGTCAGCGCTGACGGCCTCGATCGCGGCGCGGTACCGTGCGAGCTCGTCGTCGGGAAGATCGTGGACGAACAGGCCGGCAAGCGATCCGGCAACGGGCCCCGGGGTCTCGAACCGGAGCGGGAACACGCCGATGAGGAAGTCGCGTGCCGCGTCGAGCTCGGCGTCGGTGACCCGGTCCTCGCGGATCCGGTCGAGCTCGTGGAGGAACTCGTGGAGGGCGGGGATCGTGGCCTCGGTGTTCACGGCCGCACGGGCAGTGAACGGGCCGCGCGCCCGGCGGAGATCGAAGCCGGCGCTCGCCCCGTACGTGTAGCCCTTGTCCTCGCGGAGGTTCATGTTGAGACGGGAGTTGAACAGGCCGCCGAGGATCGCGCTCATCACCGCGACGGCATGGAAGTCGGGGTGCCGGCGCGGCAGGCCCGGGTGACCGATGCGGATCTCCGTCTGCACGGCGCCCGGGCGATCCACCACCCGGACGCTGCGGCCCGTCACGGCCGAGGTGGCGTCGATCTCGTCGTGCGCCGCCCCTTCGCCGGTCCAGTCGGCGAACATGGTCTCGGACAAGCCGGATCACCTCGTCGGCGTCCACGTCACCGGCGACGATGAGCGCGCCGCGCGACGGGACATACGCTCCCGCGTGGATCGTGCGCAGCTCGGTCGCCGTGAGGCTCGAGACGGTCTCGGCGGTGCCGCCGGCGGGACGGTGGTACGGCGAGGACGGCGCGTAGATCGACGACACGTACGCCTCGTCGGCGCGGCGCCGCGGATCGGCCTTGGCCTGGAGGAGGTCGGTGAGGCGCTCGTCCCGCAGCCGCGCGATCTCGGCCTCGGGGAACGCGGGCCGGCGCACGACCTCGGCGAGCAGCTCGAGCGCGGGCGCGAGACGGCTCGCCGGGACGTCCAGCCCGGCCGAGGTGGCGTCCCAGCCGGCCTCGGCGTGGATCGAGGCACCGAGGCGCTCGGCGGTCTCGGTCAGCGCGATCGCGTCGCGGAGCTCCGTCCCCTCCGTGAGCCCGCGAGCCGCGAGGACCGTCGCCCCGCCAAGGCCGGCGGGCTCGTCCGCTGCCCCTGCCCGGAACGCCATCGACGCGGTGACCAGGGCGCGACCGGGCATCGGCACCACGATGACTCGCAGGCCGTTGTCCAGCGTCGTGCGAACCGTGGTGGGGAACTCGTACGGGCGTGGGACGCCCGGGACGGGGCGCTCCGCGATCAGCTCGCCGGCGTGACTCATGCGGCCTCCCCCTCGCCGGCATCGCCGCCGGTGGTCGTGGGCACGTACGTCACGACGACGCGGTTGTCGGCGCGGAACACGTCCCGGGCCACGTCCCGGATCTGCTCCGCCGTGACCGCGAGATAGCGCGGCAGCAGCGTGTTGATGAGCCCCGGGTCGTCGAACAGGGTCGCGAACATCGAGAGGCGGTCCGCGCGCTCCTCCACCCGGGCGAGCGAGCCCAGCTCGTCGGCCTCGGTCAGTGCCTTCGCCCGCGCGAGCTCGTCCTCGGTGGGCAACGCGGACGCGAGCGTCTCGAGCTCGTCGAGGAAGGCGGCCTCGACCGCCGCGATGTCGACCCCTGGGCGGACGGTCGCCTGGCCGATGCACGCGGAGGCGCCGCCGACGAACGGGAGCACGAACACGCCGACGTCCTGGGCGAGGCGCTCCTCGCGGACGAGCCGCTTGTGGAGGCGGCTCCCCTTGCCGCCCGAGAGCAGCTGGGTCGCGAGGTCGAGCGCGTCGAGACGCTCGTCGCCGAACACCGGCGCCCGGAACCCGAAGTGCAGTCGCGGCAGCGGGACGCGATCCTCGACGGTCTCACGCACCTCCGCGCCGATGGTCGGCGGCAGCGACAGGTCCGGCAGCGGCGGGATCGAGGTGCTGGGCGGGATCGGCCCGAAGTACTTGTCCGCCCAGGCCCGGACCTGCGCCCGATCGCAGTCGCCGACCACGCTCAGCACGGCGTTGTTCGGCGCGTAGTACGTCGCGAAGAACGCCTTGACGTCGTCCAGCGACGCGGCGTCGAGGTCCTCCATCGACCCGATCGTCGGGTGGTGGTACGGGTGGTCCTCCGGGAACAGGTGCGCGAACAGCTTGTGGAACGCCAGCCCGTACGGGCGGTTGTCGTAGCTCCAGCGCTTCTCGTTCTTGACCACCTCCCGCTGGTTGTCGAGGTTCTCCTGGCTGAGCGCATCGAGCAGCGTGCCCATCCGGTCCGCCTCGAGCCACAGGGCGAGCTCCAGCTGGTGCGACGGCAGCGTCTCGTAGTAGTTCGTCCGGTCGAGCCAGGTCGTGCCGTTGAGCGTCCCGCCGGCGCCCTGCACGAGCGCCATGTGCTCCGCCTTGCCGACGTGCGCGGAGCCCTGGAACATCACGTGCTCGAACAGGTGCGCGAAGCCGGTCTTGCCCGGGCACCTCGTGCTTCGAGCCGACGTCGTACCAGAGGTTCACGGCGACCACGGGCGCGAGGTGGTCCTCGGCGACGATCAGGCGCAGGCCGTTGGCCAGGCGCTCGTCGCTGAACTCGACGACGGGAACGGGCATGCGGAACGAGTCCTCGGACGGAGGTGGGTCAGCCCGATTGTAGGGTGGACCGCCGGACCGGGCGCTGGCGGCGGAGGCGCGCCACCCAGGCCGGGTCGTCGTTCCGGAATCGCTACGAGACCACCCTGAGTCGCGTGGCGACGTGGTTTCCCGCTTGACAATGCCTCGCCCCGTGTTAGATAGTTGTCTTACACCAGTGAGATCAAACAGGAAGCCCGATGAGCCCTTCCCCCCGCAGCACCGCCCCGACCGCCCCCAGCGGGCGCGCCATGGTCCGTGACGTCGGATCCGGCGCGAGCCTGCCGGCGTCGTTCGACGTGCGTACGGCCTTCGACTTCGCCGTCTCGCTCGCGACCGAGGTCGGCGAGCACGACGAGCTGCCCGCGGAGGACCGCCGCTGGCTGGAGCGAGCCCGGGCCGCCCTGCCCGAGAGCGTCCGCCCCGCCATCGACGACGAGATGTGCATCTTCGGCGCCGGGCTCATCGTGGACCGTCCCGACGTGACCGATGCCGCCAGCGTCGTGGCGCTCGTGCACGGCACGGACGGTCGAGCGTTCGCGACTGCCGTCCTCGCCGACAGCCTTCGGGACCCGGCCCGCCAGGCCGAGGTCGCCGCCGCGCTCGACGGGGACCGCACCTCGATCGACTCCCTCCTCACCGCGTGGCCCGATCACAAGCATGGCTGGCTCAGTCGGCTGCTCGTTGACGCCGACGCCATCGTCGGCGAGGTCGGCGCCCTGATGGACGCCTGGCTGCCGCTGTACCAGGAGGTGGAGCCCCGCATCCGGACGATCATCGAGCGCGATGCGGACCTGCGCGCCGGGGACATCGCGAGCCTCCGTTCGGGCGAGCTCATCGAGCGCACGACCAACGGCATCCGCTGGCTGTCGGAGCCCGGTGTCCGGCGTGTCGTGCTTGCCCCGTCCTATCTCGTCCGCCCATACAACTTCACGTTCACGGGCGAGGACTGGCGGCTGTTCATCTACCCGGTCTCGGACTCGGCGCTCGAGCCCCACGACCCGCTCGCACCCCCGCAGAGCGTGCTACGGCTGCACCGCGCCCTGGGCGACGACACCCGCCTCCGGATCCTGCGCCTGCTCAAGGACCGCGACTGGTACCTCACCGAGATCGCTGAGCGCCTGGAGCTGTCCAAGCCGACGATCAAGCACCACCTCGCGCAGCTGCGGGCCGCCGGCCTGGTCACGCTGACCGAGGAGGGTGGCCTGTCCTACTACAGCCTCCGTCGTGACCGGCTGGACGACGCAACGTCCGAGCTGGTCCGCTTCCTCTCCTAGAGGTTCCTATCGCATGTCACGCGTCCCGCGCGGCCCGCGAGTTAGATGAAGGACTAACACACGTGCGATCGATACAGACATACAACCCGACCCCGACCCGCATCCGCGAGGGAGACCGTCCCATGCACGCCACGCTTCACCAGAACGACGTCGACCACCTGGTCCACGACCGGATCGTCGACCTCTACTCGACCGCCAGGGAGGTCCACGTCGACCGCCGGAGCCCGAGCGAGCGCGCGGGCCTCATGACGCGCACGCGCTGGAACCTCGGACGCCGCCTGATCTCGATCGGGCACTCGGTCTCCGGCCAGCACGCCTGACCGTCGGATCTGGCTCCAGCCGCACGCACGAACGCGGTCGGCCGGTCACACGGCGGCGCCGGTCCCCTCGCTCCTCGGGGCGGATCGCGTTGCTCGTGACCGGCCGTTCCGTGTCGGCCGGCCCATGCGGGTTCCCGCTAGACCGGAAGCAGGACCGCGAGCACGGTGATGGGGAGGGCGATCAGGAAGGCATCCCTGGTCATCCGACGGACGGCGGCCATGTCGGCCCGGCGGGCCTCCGCATCCTGGACCCCATGCAGGATGTCCGATGCGCCGCCGAAGTTGGCGATCCCGGCCATCGCGAACGCTGCACAGAAGCGGCGGCGAGCCTGGAGCCACGAGAAGGTGCCGCCCATGAGCGGCAACAGGAGGGTCAGGCGCGCCCACGCGGGGGCGCCGATCGCGACGAGCACGACGAACAGCACGGCGGCCGCCGCGAACCCGGCGATCGCGAACGCCCGGCGGCGGCGGATCTCCATGGGCCCGATGTTGCACGCCCCGGGCATATAGCCGACGCCGCCCGGCTCGTCCACCGGGATGATGGGCGTGACGGGCATGGAACCGAGACCTGACATCGAACCTCCTGGGCTTGAACGACTTGGCGGACCGGACGCGCCGCGTCCACCTTTCTCTTCGCACGATGGCGTGGTGCGGATGCCCGGCGGCACCGAAGATCGCGCACCGGTAGACTCGCCCACCGTGAGCACCTTCCCCGCAGCGCACGCAGCATCGCGCATGCGCGCAGCCCTCCTCCCGCTCGTGGCCGGCACGCTGCTTGCCCTGCTCGTGGTGGGCCCCGTCCTCGCAGACGTGGAGCTTGCGTCCTCCGACCCCGAGGCCGACGCCACGCTCCTGGTGCCGCCGACGACGATCACGCTCGTGTTCAGCGGCCCACTGGTGCCCGGCAAGAGCTCGTTCACCGTGGAGGGTCCCGGCGGCGAGGTTGGCACCGGGCGCGTGTCCGCGGACGACCGTACCGTCATGGCGCTCGACGGGCTCGACCTCGCGCCCGGCGATTACGAGATCCGCTGGACGGCCGGCTCGGAGGACGGGCACATCGTGCGTGACACGCTCGCGTTCACCGTGCTCGAGCCCACGCCGCCGCCTGCGACACCGACGCCCGCGCCGACTGCCGCGCCGTCGGCCGCGCCGACTGCCGCTCCCACAGCGTCCGCGGCGCCCACCGCGGTCCCGGAACCGTCATCCGACTCGGGGTCGGACACCCCGACCGCGTCCACCGCTGACGTCGTCCTGCCGATCGTCGCGGGCCTCGTCCTCGTGGGCGTGGTCGGCTTCCTCGTCCTCCGGCGCCGCGCTGCCTGACGATGACCCGGCCTCCCCGCTCCGTCCCTGTGCGCCTCGCAGGCGTGCCCCTCGCGCGACCGGCCGGCGCGGCGCTCGCCACCGCGATCGTCGTTGCCCTGCCCGCGGTTGCCGCGGCCCACGGCCTGTCGCCGACGTACCAGAGCCCGCTCCCGCTCGCGGTGTACCTTGCGGGCGCCGCCGCAACGGTCGCGCTGTCGTTCGCGTTCGTGCTCGCCCGCGATGTCCGGGCCACGGAGACGCCACCGGGCCGGATCGTGCACGTGCCGGGTGCCATCCGCCTGCTGGTGCGGCTCGTCGGGCTCCTCGGCTGGGCCTGGATCATGGCCCAGGGTGTTGCCGGAGGGTCATCGGACGCCGCTGTCGCCTCGCTCTTCCTGTGGGTCTTCGGCTGGGTGGGAATCGCGATGGCCTCGGCCCTCGTGGCGCCCGTCTGGGAGTGGATTGACCCGTTCGCGACGCTCCACGACATGCTCGCCTGGCTGCTGCGTCGCCTCGGGGTCCGCGGCTGGGAACCCTCGGAGCTGCCCGCCGCCGCCCGCCTGTGGCCGGCCGTCGCGGGGCTCGGGTTCTTCATCTGGCTGGAGCTCGTGCCGCCCCTCGGGAACGCGACGGTGACGATCGTCCTCGCCGGGTACACGCTCCTCACCCTCGCGCTCATGGCCCAGTTCGGGCGGGACCAGTGGCGTGCCCAGGGTGAGACGTTCACGGTGTGGTTCCGGACCCTCAACCGCCTCGCGCCGTTCGGCCTCGTCCCCGCGTCGCGCACCGCGACGGCCGACGAGGCCGCACGACTCGACCCGGACGCCGTCGATGCGCGTGTCGTCGTGCGCCGTCCGTTCGCGAGCGAGCTCCTGACGGCACCCTGGTCCGCGCCCCTGATCGTGCTGCTCGCCTTCGGGACGGGTTCGATCATCTTCGACGGCCTGTCCCAGACCGTCGTGTTCGCGTCGGTGTTCGGCGCGCCGGCGATCCTCCCGAAGACCCTGCTGCTCGCCGGGTTCCTCGGCGCCATCACCGCGGCGGCGCTGTGGGTGGCCAGGGCGGTGAGCCCGGGAGCGATCGGGGCGGGGCTCCTGCCCATCGCGGTCGGCTATCTCGTCGCCCACTACCTGACCTATCTGCTGATCGACGGTCAGTACGTCATCGTCGCCGTCTCCGATCCGCTGCAGCAGGGATGGGACCTGTTCGGGACCGCCTTCTTCGAGCCCGGGTTCGACTGGATCCCGCCTGGACTCGTCTGGACGGTGCAGCTCGCCGCGGTCGTTGGCGGACACATGCTCGGCGCCTGGGCCGGACACGTCACCGCACAGCGCGACGCGGAGGCCGCCGCCGCGGACCCCGAGCCGCGACCTCAGGCACCGGAAGATCCACGACGCCCCGGCGCCGCCGCGGCGGAACGTGCGCATGCGGGAGATCCCGCTCGCGATCGTCATGGTCGTCCTCACGACGGTGACCCTGTGGTCCCTCGGCCAGGCGATCGTCGTCGAGGAGGTCGTGGAGGGCACTGTACCCGCGTTCGTGGCCAAGGGCTGAGCCTCGGACCCACCCGTCGCGGACGGCATCCGGGCGCGTCGCCCGCTGCCGGTCAGCCGGTGGGGGCCGCCCCTCGCGCCACCGGGCCCCCCGTTGGCACCCACTCGGTGATCTGGCGGACGTGGCTGATCTCGTCGAGGATCGCGGGGTCGAGCGCCTCCGCCGCCGCGATCCCGGTCTCGATCGCCGTGAGGCACAGGACCCCCTCCGCGATCGCCGCGTGGCGGATGTCGGCGGCGTCCCGGATCGCGCCCGAGCGCGGCGTGGGCGTGTTGACGACGAGCCGGACGTCGCCCCGCGCGATGGCCTCGAGGATCGGCACCTCGCCGATCTCCCGGTCAGGTTCCGCGCCGAGCTTCGCGATCGGGTCGACGCCGAACCCCGCCTCGCGCAGCGCCGTGCGCGTCCCGGGCGTGGCGGCCAGCCGGTAGCCGGCCCGCCGGAGGGCCTTCGCCAGGGGCACGAGGCCGCCCTTGTCGCGGTCCGCGATCGAGAGCAGCGCGAGCGGGGCGTCGCCCTCCCCGGGGCGCGGCGGGATGAGCGACGCGCCGGTCAGCGCCTTGGCCATCGCGACCCGCGGGTCCGCGGCGATCCCGATGACCTCGCCGGTCGACTGCATGAACGGCCCGACGGACGGGTCCACGCCCTTCAGCTTCGCCGTCGAGAACGCCGGCGCCTTGACCGCGACGAAGTCGGGTGACGGCCGAAGGCCCGGCGCCCAGCCAAGCTCCTCGAGCGTCGCGCCGAGCGAGATCCGGACCGCCAGCTCGACCATGGGCACGCCGGTGACCTTGGACAGGAACGGGACCGTGCGGCTCGCGCGCGGGTTGACCTCGATCAGGTAGACGCCGTCCTCGCGGACGATGAACTGGGCGTTGACGAGACCCTTCGCCCCGAGCGCGAGGCAGATCCGCTCCATCGTGTTGACGATGAGGTCGATGTCGCCGTCGGACACGTGCTGCGGCGGGAACACCGCGATCGAGTCACCCGAGTGGACGCCGGCGCGCTCCACGTGCTCGAGCAGCCCGGGGATGAGCACGCCGTGTCCGTCGCTGACGGCGTCGATGTCCACCTCGATGCCCTCGAGGAAGCGGTCGATCCGCACGGGCCGGTCCGGCTCCACGACCGCGGCCGCCGCGAGGTGACGGGCGAGGTCGTCCGGGGAGTACGCGAAGTCGATCGCGAGCCCGCCGATCACGAACGACGGCCGCACGATGACCGGGTAGCCGATCCGTTCGGCCAGCGTCAGCGCCTCCTCGATCGACTCGGCCATCCCGCCCTCGGGCTGGGGGATGCCCAGGCGATCCAGGAGCGCCGCGAACCGGACGCGCTCCTCCGCCTGGTCGATGGCCTCCAGGTCCGAGCCGAGCAGGGGGACGCCTGCCGCCACGAGCGGACCCGCGAGGTTGAGCGGCGTCTGCCCGCCGAACGCGACGACCGCCGGGAGGGCATCGTCGACCGGCAGCGGTGCGCCGCTCTCGAACTCGATGATGCTCCGGACGCTCTCGACGTCGAGCGGCTCGAAGTAGAGGCGGGTGGACGCGTCGAAGTCCGTGGACACGGTCTCCGGGTTGGAGTTCACCATGACGGCGCTCCAGCCCTCGCGGCGGAGGATGTCGGCGGCCTGGACGGCGCAGTAGTCGAACTCGATCCCCTGCCCGATCCGGACCGGGCCGCTGCCGATGACGAGCGCCGCGGGACGCTGGACGGGCGGCGCCTCGGGGGGCGAGCCCGCGGACGCGTACGTCGAGTAGAAGTACGGTGTCTCGGCGGCGAACTCGGCGGCGCAGGTGTCGACCATCGCGTACCCGGGTGTCAGGCCGAGCGCGATCCGGGCCGCCCGGACCTCCTGCTCCCCCACCCCGGCCAGGCCCGCGAGGTCGCGATCGGAGAAGGCGGCCCGCTTCACCGTCGCGAGGAGGGCGGCACCGGTCGGATCGGCCGGGTCGGCGATCGAGGCACCCGCCGCGCGCACGTCGTGCTCGAGGCCGATGTTGCGGCCCATCTCGGCGAGGAACCAGGGCGAGATCCCGGTGGCGGCCCGGACGATCTCCTGCGGCACGCCCCGGCGGAGGAGCCCGAGGACCCGCCACAGCCGCGAGTCGGACGGCTCGAGGAACTGCCGGAGCACGATCGGCGCGGCCGAGCGCTGGGCGAAGCGGCTGCTCTCGCAGGCCGCGCCGCGCTCGTCGATCCAGCGGATGACGGCGTCCTCCCCGGGTGGGGCGAGCGGATCCGCCTCGTCGAGGGCGCCGTCGTCACCGGCGTCGGCGCGGGCGCCCGCGTAGACCGCCGCGAGGTAGTCGAACGTCGGGCGCCACGAGGCGTCCTCGCCAAGCGGCCCCGCCCCTGCCTGCTCGAGGCCCCGGAGCGCCTTGTTGAGCGCCGCGCCGAACGTGCGGTCGATCGCCATCACCTCGCCGGTCGCCTTCATCTGCGACCCGAGTCGGCGGTCCGCGGCCGGGAACTTGTCGAACGGGAAGCGCGGCAGCTTGACGACGACGTAGTCGAGGGCGGGCTCGAAGGCGGCGACCGTCGTCCCGGTCACGACGTTCGGGATCTCGGCCAGCGTCCGGCCGGCCGCGATCTGGGCGGCCACGCGCGCGATGGGATACCCCGTCGCCTTCGACGCCAGCGCGGACGAGCGCGAGACGCGCGGGTTGACCTCGATGACGGCGTACTCGGTGGAGTCGGGCGACAGCGCGAACTGGACGTTGCAGCCGCCCTCCACGCCCAGCGCCCGGATGATCGCGAGCGCCGCGCTCCGCAGCCGCTGGTGGACCGAGTCCGTGAGCGTCTGGACGGGTGCCACGACGATCGAGTCGCCGGTGTGGACGCCCAGCGGGTCCACGTTCTCCATCGAGCACACGGCGATGCACGTGTCCTCGTGGTCGCGCATGACCTCGTACTCGATCTCCTGCCACCCGACCAGGCACTTCTCGATCATGACCTGGCGGATCGGGCTCGCCCGGAGCCCGGACCGGACGCGCTCCCAGTACGCCTCCTCCGTCTCCACGATCCCGCCGCCGGTCCCGCCGAGCGTGAACGCGGGCCGGATGATCGCCGGCAGCCCGATGGTGTCCAGCGCCTCCTGCGCCGAGGCGTGGCGGGCCTGCGTCCGTTGGGCCCTCGACGATGAACGAGGGCGCGTAGGGCTGCTCGATCCGGTCCAGGAGATCCCGGAACGCCTCCCGGTCCTCGGCCATGTGGATCGCCTCGAGCGGCGTGCCGAGCAGGCGGACGTTGTGGCGCTCGAGGACGCCGGCCTCGGACAGCGCCATCGCGAGGTTGAGCGCCGTCTGCCCGCCGAGGCCCGCGAGGAGCCCCTCCGGCTTCTCGCGCGCGATGACGGCCTCGATCGCCGGCACGGTGAGCGGCTCGAGGTACACGGCGTCGGCGACCGTGGGGTCGGTCATGATCGTGGCCGGATTCGAGTTGACGAGGATCGTGCGGACGCCCTCCGCGCGCAGCGCCCGGCACGCCTGGGTGCCCGCGTAGTCGAACTCCGCCGCCTGGCCGATGACCACGGGACCAGACCCGAGGATGAGCACCGAGCGGGGCTTGGCGCGGTGCGCGCGGGGCGCTGGCGCGCCGAAGACCGCCGTCACGCGTCGCGCCGCATGGCGTCCACGAACCGGTCGAACACGGCGAGCGCGTCGAGCGGCCCGGGGGCGCCCTCGGGGTGGTACTGGACGGTCTCGATGGGCTTGTCGGCGTGCCGCAGGCCCTCGACGGACCGATCGTTGAGGTTGATCTGGCTGACCCGGAAGCCCGAGCTCGCCGGCAGGCTGTCACCGACGACCTGGACCTCGTGGTTCTGCGCGGTGACCTGGACGTACCCGGTGTCGAGGTCCTGCACCGGGTGGTTCGCCCCGTGGTGCCCGAACCGCAGGCGCCTCGTCTCGGCGCCCGCGGCGCGGCCCACGATCTGGTGCCCGAGGCAGATGCCGAGGAACGGTCGTCCGTCGTCGATGACGGCCCGGGCGAGGGCCACGGGCCCGTCGAGGCGGGCGGGATCGCCGGGCCCGGGCGAGAACACGATCCCGGCGACGTCGGGCGCGAGCAGCTCCGCGGCACCGGTCGTGTGCGGCAGGATCCGGACGCGCACGCCGCGGCGGCGGAGCGACCGGACGATGTTCGCCTTGAGCCCGAAGTCGACGATCGCGACCAGGGGCGCCGCCGCGTCGTCGCCGACCTCGCGGACGGCCGGCTGGCGAGACCTGCGCGACGAAGTCCTGGTCCTCCCAGCGCGGCACGGCGCGGGCGAGCGCGACGGCACGCTCCGGGTCCGTCATGCCGGGCTCGGTGATGATCCCCCGGAGACAGCCGTTCGCCCGCAGGTGGCGCGCGAGCGCCCGCGTGTCCACGCCCGCGATGGCCGGGATGTCGTTGCTGCGCAGGAGCGTCGCGAGCTGGCGGGCGTCGTCGAGCACGGCCGCGGTCGCGTGGGCCACGACGAGGCCGCGCAGCCAGGGCCGCTCGGACTGGTCGTCGTCGTGGAGGCGGCCGTAGTTGCCGATCAGCGGGTAGGTCATGACCACGACCTGGCCCGCGTACGAGGGGTCGGTGGCGATCTCCTGGTAGCCGGTCTGGGACGTGTTGACCACGAGATCGCCGCCGGACGCCACGGGAGCGCCGAACGCGATCCCGGAGAAGACGGTGCCGTCCTCGAGGGCCAGGAGCGCCGGACCCGCGTCGCCGACCCGTGGGTCGACGATCGCGTCGGCGCGCGGCAGCGGCGGATGGCCGACGGTCGGTGGGGTGGTCACTCAGGTCCCGGCGTGCCGCGGCAGGGTGCCGCAGACGGGCATGCGCATGCGCATTCTCAACCTCCTACCCGGCCTCTCGGGACCGGTACGCCGGCCTCACGGGACCGGCTCTCAGGATGCCGAGAGGGTAGCACGCGGGATCCGGGCTGCTCAGGCGACCGGCTCGCTCCCCGGAGGTGGCGGCGTGTCGCGGCCGAGGCCCACGCGGTGGGCCACCGCGGCAGCCTCCTCGCGGCGCTCCACCCCGAGCTTGCCGAGGATGTTCGAGACGTGGACCGAGGCCGTCTTGCGGCTGATGAACAGGCGGTCCGCGATCTGCTGGTTGGACCAGCCACCGGCGACGAGTCGGAGGATCTCGGCCTCGCGCGGCGTGAGGCCCAGCTCGCGTCCGTCGTCGCCCTCGGTCGCCGGCTCGACCGCGCCCCTCGGCACCGCCGGGCCGCCCGACACCGCGAGCTCCACCCGACCGCGCCGGGCGAGGTCCTCGATCTGCCGGCGGAGCGGGGCGGCGCCGAGCCGGACGGTCGTCGCGTGGGCGTCGCGCAGGGCCGCTTCGGCGATCGCGCGGTGCTCCCTCGTGGCGATCGTCGACTCCGCCAGCCTGAGGCGGCAGTACGCGGCCGGATATGGCCGTCCGGCGGCGTCCCACGCCGTGACGGCCTGCGTCCAGCGCTCGATCGGCTCCTCGCCGTGGATCCGGGAGGCCTCCGCCCGGCACAGTGCCTCGATGGCCACCAGTCGCGGCTCACGCGGCGCGCCGCCGGCGAGGTGGCTGAGCGCCTCGTCCGCCGCCATGAGCCGCGCGGCGATGGCCTCAAACCGGGCGAGCACCACCGCGTGCGCCCCGGCATCGCGTCGGACCGTGGCCAGCTCCAGCTCGTCGGCCTCGGCCCGAAGCGCGAGCGCACCGAGCCAGCCGACGGCCGGGTCCGGCAGCGACTCCGGCGGGGCCGCCGCCCACGCCTCGTCCCACGCGCGGCGGGCATCCGTGACGGAGCCTCGGGCCACGGCAAGCTCGGCGGCCGCGGCGAGCAGTCGCGGACGGAACTCCGGTCCGCTCCGGCCGGCGTGGAGCGCGATGGCGGCCTGCAGCGCCGCGTCGGCGACTTCGAGGTTCCCCCGGCCCGTCTCGAGGCGCGCCTCGTTGATCCGGATCCAGAGCGCGGGACGCCCCGTGTAGCCGGTGTGGAGGGCGGTGTCGAGGGCGGCGCGGGCGTCGTCCCAGCGACCGAGCTCCAGCAGGGCGTTGATGGCGTGCCCAAGCAGGATCCCGCCATACGTGCGCTCGACGCCCAGCCGGCTCGTCACGGCGAACCCCTCGCGCGCCGCATCGAGCGACGCCCCCGGGCGGCCGATCGCGTCCAGCATCCGGGCGAGCTCCGCGTACCCGAGGGCGATCCCCTCCACGCCGCCGAGGTCCTCCGCGATCCGGAGGCCATCGCGGAACAGCGCGATTCCCGCCTCTGCCTCGCCGCGGAGGGCCGTCACCCAGCCGAGGATGGCGAGCGCGAGCGCCTCGTCGCCACGTCCGCCCGACGCGCGGGCGACCTCGATCGCGCCCTGGGCGGCCTCCGCGGCCTCCGGGAAGTGCCCGGCGTCCATGTGGACGCCGGCGAGCTGGGCAAGCGCCCGGGCACGAATGGTTGTCGGCGGTTCGACCGGGATGACCGCCAGCGCCTCCTGCAACGAGGCTGCGGCCGCCTCGTGGTCGCCGGCGTCCCACTGGAACCAGCGGAGCCGGTCGTGGAGGTGGCCGAGCAGCAGGGCATCCCGGCCGTCGGCCGTCGCGACCCGGAGCGCCTCCCGACCGAGGGCGATCGCCCGGTCGTGATCGTCCATGAGCACGTGCGCCTCCGCGGCGCGCTGGAGCAGCCGGACGCGATCGATGCCGGCGAGTGCCGGCGCCGCCGGGAGGCGGCTCCAGAGGTCGATCGCGCGGTCATACCAGCGAGCCGCCTCCGCGAAGGCATAGGCGGCCTCGGCGGCCCGACCCGCGTTGACGGCTGCGGGTACCGCTCGCTCCAGGTCCCCGGCGGCATCGCGGTGATACGCGAGGTCGGCCGCCGACACCGGCACGCCGCCGACCTCCCCACGGCTCGCCATGGCGTCGGCGAACGCCGCATGGAGCCGCCGGCGCTCGCCCGGCAGCAGCTCGTCGTAGACGACCTCCCGGAGCAGGGTGTGATGGAACCGGTAGCCGGAATCCCCGGTGCCGGCACGCTCCAGGATCCCTCGCTCGATCGCGTCGCGCAGGCCGTCCGCGACCTCGCGCTGGCCGAGGTCCAGCACGGTCTCGAGCAGCGCATCGTCGGTGTGGCGGCCGGCCGCCGCTGCCGCACGGAGCACCTCGCGTCCGCTGTCGGACAGGGTTGCCACGCGTGCCCGCAGGACGTCGGACAGCTGTGGCGGCAGGTCTGCGATCCCCGGCAGCATCGCCACGGCGCCCGCAGATGCCTCCACGAGCTGCTCGGCGAAGAACGGATTGCCGTCGGTGCGCTCGAGGATCTCGTCCACGACGCCGGCCGGGGCGATCCCGCCCGTCATCGACTCGACGAGCTCGCCGAGCTCGACCCGGTCGAACGTCGAGAGCTGGACGCGATCGACCCGGTCGTCACGCTGGAGCTCGGCGAGGAACGGCAGGACCGGGCTGTGCCGGTCGAGCGCGTCGCTGCGCACGGTGATCACCACGAGCACCGGGACATGTCGCACGTTGCGCACGACGAACGCGAGCAGGTCGCGGGTCGAGCGGTCGGCCCAGTGGATGTCCTCAACGAACAGCACCACCGGGCCTCGCTGGGCGACCCGCTCGAGCACCCCGAGGATGATCTCGAACAGCCGCGCCTGGCCGCTGCGCTCGACCTCGACGGGCGCACCGGCGTGGGCGTGCAGCTCGAGCTCCGGCAGGACGCGCGCGAGCTCCACGCGCCACGGACCCAGCAGCGCCGGCAGCCGGGCCGGCTCCACGCCCGAGACGAGGCCGCGCAGGGCCTCGACGAACGGCGCGTACGGGGGGGCGGCCTCGGCGAGCTCCAGGCACGCGCCCGTCAGGACCGTCGCACCGCGTGCCGCAACCCGCCGCCGGAGCTCCTCGACCACTCGCGTCTTGCCGACGCCGGCCTCGCCGCCAACGACGATCGTCCGCGCGGCACCCGCACGGGCGTGCTCGAAGGCCGCCTCGAGCTGTGCCAGCTCCACGGATCGCCCGACGAACGCATGCCCCGGAACCGTGAACCCCATCTGCGGGCATGCTAGCGGCGACGGCGGGCGGCGCCCAGCCCGCTGCGCACGATCGGCGGGGGGCGGGGCGCCGCTGCTGGGGGTGGGGCGCCGCTGCCGAGGCGCGCGGGCCGTTGCGGCGGAGGTGCGCGGGCTACGGCTCGAGCCCTGCCGCGAGCAGCTGGCCGCGGAGCCGGCCGCGCACCCGGCACAGGAGCGCCCGGGTTGCGAGCGGCGTGCGGTGGAGCCGCGCCGCGATCTCCGGGCCGCGGTACCCCTCGGCCGCGAGGAGGAGCGCCTCCCGGTGGTCGTCCGGCAGCCCGGCCATCGCGGCACGCACGGCACGCGCCTGCTCCTCGCGGATCGCGATCGTGTCCGGTGCCTCGACGCCGGCGGGCAACGGCAGCGTGCCGGCATGGCGGGCCGCGACGGTCACGCGCCTGCCCCGGCTCGTGGCGAGGTTGCGGCCGACCCGGAACAGCCACGCGGCGGGGCAGTCCGGTGTCCGGCCGGCGGCAACCTCTCGGGCGAGGCGCAGGAACGCCTCCTGGGCAAGATCTTCCGCGACGGTCTCGTTGCGGGTCAGCGATCGCAGGAACCGGACGAGCGCCGGTCCGTGGGTCAGGTAGGCGTCGGTGACGATCGCGTTCGCCGCGTCCGTGTCCGTCGCCTGGGAGGGCTGGGTGGTCGTACGACCGTCCATCGGGGGGCCTCCGGGTGCATCGCCGGCGAGCTGCCGGTGAGGCCACCGTGGGTCTAAGGCGCCCTGGTGGGGATCGGGCTGGAGCCGTATTCGTGCCCGATGCGGACGCGCCGGTTTGGGGGGACCCCTGGGACCGCAGGCCAAGCGACGGCCGCGATGGAGGCCGGGAGTCTCGCTATGCCGGGGCGGGGGCGGGCGCGGCCGGCGTGGCCGGCGTCATCGGGAGCTCCACGCGGAATGCCGCGCCCCCGGCGACGAGGTTGGCCACGCCGATGCGGCCGCCGTGCTGCTCGACGATCCACTTCGCGATCGCAAGCCCGAGGCCCGTCCCGCCGGACGGGGCACCCGGCGCCCGCCAGAATCGGTCGAACACGTGCGGGATGTCCTCGTCCCGGAGCCCCGGGCCCTGATCGGAGACCTCGACCGCGGCGACGGCTCGAGACGCCCGCACCGAGACGGTGACCGTCGCGTCCCGAGGGCTGTGCCGGACGGCGTTGTCCACGAGGATCATCACCAGCTGGCGGAGACGTGCCGGGTCGCCGGAGACCATCGCGGGCTCCGGGTCCACCAGCACGTGCACGCCACGCGCCGCCGCCGCCCGCCCCATCGACGAGGCCGCGTCCGCGGCGATGTCCCCGAGGTCCAGTGCCACGCGCTCCAGCGACACGGCGCCCGAGTCGGACCGGGCGAGCAGCAGCAGGTCGTCGACGAGCGCCGCGAGATGGGTCACCTCGGCATCGATGTCCTCGAGTGCCTCCGTCGAGGCGCTGACCGGGCGGTCCCGGTGGCGGTTGAGGTGCTCGACCGATGAGCGGATGACCGTGAGCGGCGTGCGGAGCTCGTGGCTCGCGTCCGCGGCGAACTCGCGCTGGCGGCGCAGGGCGCTCCGCTGGGCCGCGAGCGATTCCCGGATCGGGACGAGCGCGCGCCGCGCGTACAGCGTGCCGAACCCGAACGCGACGACGACGACGAGCACGCCCCCGACGAGGAGCACCGCCAGCAGCGCGTTGAGCGTCTGGACCTCGGTCGTCCGGTCCTGGAGCGCCTGGACGAAGTAGGTGTTGCCATCCTGGCGAGCGACAAGGCGCTCGGTGAGCAGCCGGATCGGGACGTCGATCGGGCCGTCGAGCGTCCGGATCGCGAGCACCGAGGTACGGATGTCCTCGCCGTCGGCGCGCGCGGCCTCGAGCGCCATGGGCTCCGGGAGCCCCTCGGGCACGGTCACCGGCCGGCGGCCGTTCTCCACGACCTGGCCCAGCTCGTCGAACAGGTACAGGAGCGTGTTGCCACCACCCAGCTCGAAGCCCTGGTTCGGACCGTCGCCGCTGCCGTCGGGCCCCTCGAGCAGGCGCACGACGGGGTCGACGCGGCGCTCGAGCTGGTCCACGGAGGCGGCCTCGAGCGTGTTCGCGACGGCCGCGTAGAGCGCGACGGCGAGCAGCAGCAGCACCACGAGCGTCGAGATGCCGCTCCAGGCGACGAGGCGCACGCGAGTGCGCTGGAGCAGGCGGACCTCGTCGTCGTGGGACGCCTGCTCGGCGGCATCATCCCGGGCGTCGAGCCGCGCGCCGTCAGCCATCGGCGAGCCGGTACCCGACGCCGCGCACGGTCTCGATCTGCGATCCGGCGTCACGCAGCTTCGTGCGCAGGTAGTGGACGTAGGCATCGACGGCGTTCGGCGTCACGGCCACGCTGAACGGCCAGGCATGGTCGAGCAGCTGGTCCCGCGTCAGCGTCTGGCCGGCGTGGCGGAGCAGCGCCTCGAGCAGCGAGAACTCGCGCGGGCTCAGGTCCACCGTCCGCCCGTCGACGGTGACGCGCCGGGCGGCCTCGTCGAGGGCGATCGCGCCGGCCTGGAGCACGGGGGCCGGGCGACGGGGGCCGGGCTCCGCGCGTCGCGCGAGGGCCCGCAGGCGGGCGGCGATCTCCTGGTAGGCGAACGGCTTCACGACGTAGTCGTCGGCGCCCGCATCCAGACCCACGACGCGGTCGTTGACCGTGTCCCGCGCCGTGAGCATGAGGATGCTGACGTCGATCCCGTCGGTGCGCAGCCGCCTCGCGACCTCGAGCCCGGAGATGTCCGGCAGCCCGATGTCGAGGATCACGGCATCGAGGCCGTCCATGGCCTCCGCGAGCTCGATGGCCGTCCGGCCGTCGGCTGCGTGCTCCACGACGTGCCGGTCCTCCTCGAGCAGGCGGGTCAGGCTGCGGGCGAGGCGCTCGTCGTCCTCGACAAGAAGGAGGTGCATGATCGGGTCACGATACTGGTCAGGGGACGACGGTGACGTCGCTGGCCGACCCGAGCGACGCTCCGCCGGTACCGCCGCCGTTGGCGGTTCCCCGGAGGCCACCCTCCACGCGCACGACGACCGTCGACCCGGCATGGGCGTGGTCTCCTCTCGAGCTGCTGTCAGGCGCCGGCCCCGGCGAGCGCCGTCGCGATGAGGTCGGCGGCCTCGTTGACCGGGATCGCGAAGCCCAGGCCCTCGGCGCTGACGGCGACGGCGGTGTTGATCCCGATGACCGCGCCGCTCGCATCGAGCAGCGGCCCGCCGGAGTTGCCGGGGTTGATCGCCGCGTCCGTCTGGAGCAGGCCGGTGAGCGTCGTGCGCTGCCGGGTCGTCTCGTCGGACACGGTGACCTCGCGGCCAACACCCGACAGGATTCCCCGGGTCACGGTCTCCGTGTACGTGCCGAGCGGGCTTCCGATCGCGAGCGTCGTCTGGCCGACCACCAGCGAATCCGAGTCCGCGAGGCGGGCGGGCGTCAGGGCGCTGGCGTCCACCTTGATCAGCGCGAGGTCGGTGTCGCCGGAGAGGTCGATCAGGGTCGCGTCGTAGGTCACCCCGCCCTGCAGCTCGACGCTCAGCGTGCGTGCCCCCTCGACGACATGGCGGTTGGTGAGGATGTAGCCGTTGGCCGTGAGGATCACGCCCGACCCGATGCCACCCGCCGGCTGGCCGAACGGCGAGAAGCTCTCGGTCGTGCTCCCGTCGGCCGTGATCGTGACGACGGACTTCTGGGCCTCGGCGATCACCTCGGTGAGATCCAGCGTCTGGACGGTGGTGGCGCTCGTCGTGCGTGCCGTGCCCCCGTCCGTGGTGGTGACGGGTGCGCCCGGCAGCAGCAGCGTGACGGCGAGGACCGTCCCGCCCGCGGCGAGCGTCGCGCTCAGCAGCGAGGCGGTGAGCACCATCCCGAGACCCCGCGGCCCGCGATCCCGCGCCGGCGTGCTACCGCCGGCGACGCCCGCAGGGCCACCAGCGACCGTGGTGGCAGCGGCCGCAGGAGACGCCCACCGCGGCACGGGCGGGGCGGCCGGTGGCGGCATGACGGGGTGGGTGTCCGGCCGCTGGAAGGGATCCGGCTCCGGGTCGGCGGGCGTGAACGGGAAGGTCATCGGTGGTGGCTCCGGCGCAGTGCCTGCTCGTGGAATGACTCCAGTCAACGCCCGTCGCCTGAGAGCGACGTGAGAGCCCAGGCGTCGTCCGCCGCCCGGCGCAGCTCGTCGACCAGGGGCGTCGGCGGACACGGTCGGATCGCGACGATGAGCACGCCGCTGGCGATGGGCAGCGCTACGACGGGGCGGGACGATGCGCCCCGGTCAAGGATCCGCGGTCGGTTGAGCGGTCCCCGCTGAGAGGACCCGCAGGCGTCAGCCGAGTCCGGGCGTGAGCCGGAGCTGGAACTCCATGATCCCGTTGTCCTCCACCGACAGCACGACGAACGACGACGGCTTCTCGATGTCGTAGTCCGCGAACAGGATCGGCAGCGAGCCGACCACGGTCACGACCCCGTCCTCGAGCTTCGCCTGGAGCGGCACCTCGACCGACCTCGTGACGCCGTGGAGCGTCAGGTCGCCGGTGACGGTGACGTCCACCGTCTCGCCCTCGGCCGGCACCGCGCCGAGGTCGACAGGCCCGGTGAGCACGAACGTCGCGGTGGGGAACGTGCCCGTCTCCAGCGCCTGGCGGCCCAGCTGCCGGTCCCGGTTCGACTCGTCGCTCTGGAGCGTCGTGAGGTCCGCGGTGAACTCGGCCGACGTGATGGTGGTTCCCTCGACCCGCATCGACCCGGTCACGTCGGGCGTGCGGCCCACGGCTTCGGTCGCCCCGATCGACGCGAGCTCCTCGCGCACCCGATAGCCGACGAACGACGAGCTGAAGTCACTGAACGAGCCGACGCTCGGGTCGGTCGTCCAGAGGCCCGCGATGCCGCCCGTCGCGCCGTCCGGGTCGCCGGTCGCCTCGGCGCTGGATTCGGGAGAGGCGGCGGGGGTGCTCGCTGTGCCCTCCGTCGCGGCGGGCGTCTCGGCAGCCGGGGGCGTCGTGCCGAGCGCCACCGGCGCGGGCCCGGACGGGCGGAGGAACAGGTACCACAGGCCGGCGGCGAGGACGACGACGATCGCGATCGCGCCGATCGCGAGCAACGGCCCGCGCCGGGAGGGTGCCTGGGTGGGGGTCATCGCGTACTCCTCCGGGAGCGCCACAGGGGATTGGCGCGGTGATGGGATGACGGCTCGGGTGTCAGTTGCTCATGCAACCATCGATCGCTGAGAGTTCCATGAGATGGGCGCGGCGGTCGGCGGGCGGCCGGTCCGCCCGGTGTCTCCTCCGCCACGGCCGGTCAGCCGCCCGCCTTGTACGGATACGTCACCCAGCCCTCGACGGTTGCAGCGAAGTGGTCCGGAGCCGCGGCGACGTGCGAGCGACCGGGCTTGTAGTGGATCACCGCGCTCACGGGCCGCGCACCCGCGGCACGCAATCGAGCCAGTACCTCGGCCATCGTCTCGCCGGTCTCCCAGACCTCGTCGACGACGAGGACCCGCTGGCCGGCGAGCAGATCGTCGGCCGGGAAGTGCCCGATCCGTGGCCGCTCGTGGGTGCCGCCCTCGGGCCGGTAGAACTCGGCGCCGGCGACGAGGATCTCGCGCAGGTTGAGGCGATAGGCGAGCATCCCTGCCGGCACGAGCCCGCCCCGGGTGATCGCCACGACGAGGTCGAAGTCGCGTCCCACCTCCTCCGCCAGGCGCGCGACGAGGCCGTCGAGCTCCTCCCAGCTGAGGGTGATCGTGTCCGCCATGCCCCCATTCTCGCGGATGCCGGCGCTTCGGGCTCCGACGCTCAGGCGGTTGCCGCGTCGAGTGCCCGGCCCGACCGCAGCAGGCGCACCGCGATCAGGACGCCGGCCGCCGCCAGCACGAGCACCGCGGCGGCCGCCACCGAGGCATCGACATCGCCACCCTGGAACTCGCCGTACACGAGGAGCGGCAGCGTCTGCGTGCGCCCGGTGACGTTGCCGGCGAACATGATCGTGGCCCCGAACTCCCCCAGCGCCCGCGCCCATGCCAGCACGAGCCCGGCCGCGAGCGCCGACGAGGCGAGCGGCAGCGTGACCCACCGCAGCACCTGGAGCTCGCGGGCGCCGTCCACCCGCGCAGCATCCTCGAGGTCGCGGTCGACGCCCGCGATCCCGGCCCTCGCGGCCCGGATGAAGAACGGCGCGGCGACGAACGTCTGGGCGACGATCACCGCGATCGTCGTGAACGGGATGGTGATCCCGAAGGCGAGCTCCAGCGGCTCGCCGAGGAGGCCGCGTCGCCCGAGCACGAGCAGCAGCGCGAGCCCCGCGACGGACGGCGGCAGCACGATCGGCAGGTCCACGATCGTCTCGAGGAGCCACGAGCCACGGAAGCGCCGGCGCGCGAGGACGACGGCGAGCGGCAGCCCGAGGAGCACCGCGAACACGAGGCTGCAGGCCGTCGTGACGAGGCTGAGGACCAGGGCGTCGACCACTGCCGGCGTCCCGAGGGCGTCCGCCAGCGCGCCGCCGCCGAGCGCGCGGACGACGAGGACGACGACCGGCAGGCCGAACACGGCGCCCAGCGACCACGCGAGCGCGATCGGCCAGCGGGCCTGACCGGGCGGCCGCCGGTGACGGGTGGTGACCGGCGCCTCGGCCGCCGCCACGCTCACGGCTGCCAGGAACCCGAGCGGACGGAGGACCGCCTGGCCGACCGGTCCCGCGACCCAGTCGAGGAACGCCGTGGCGGCGTCCGGGTGCGTCGGCAGTCGTCGGGACGACGCCCGCGAGCGAGGTGCGGACGTTGGCGACGTCGGGGATCTCGATCATCCGTGACGCCGTCGCTGCGCGCGGCATCCGTGGCGTAGACGAAGCCCGCGTCACCCTCGCCGAGCTCGATCCGGGCGAGGACCGCGGCCACGTTGTCCTCGCGGCTCGCGACGTTGGCGTCCACCGCGGCGGTCCACGCGGCAGGGTCCGCCTGCGTCGCGGCGAGGTTCGCCGTCACCTGGTTGGCGTACGCCGTGATCGGCACCTCGTCACCCGCGGCGATGAACCGCAGGCCGGGCGTGGCGAGGTCCGCGGGCGTGGCGATCCGCGCCGGATTGTCCGCGGGAACGACGAGCGCTACCGCGTTGGCCGCGAAGGGGATCGGATCGCCGGCGGCGAGCCCGCCGTCGACCAGCGCCTGCGGGTTCCTCGTGTCCGCCGACAGGAACACGTCCACGGGTGCGCCCTGCTCGATCTGCGTGCGGAGTGCCGCGGAGGAGTCGGTGGTGACGGTGAACGAGACCGACGGGTGGGCGGCCGCGTACGCGTCCGTGAGGGCCGCGACGGCGTCCCGCAGCGATGCCGCCGCCGCGACGTTGAGCGTCACCGCGTCCTCGCCCGCGCCCGCGCCCCGGCGGATCCCGGGCCGGCGCAGCCCGCGCCCACGACGCAGGTGACGGCAAGGGCGAAGGCGGAGCGGACGGCACGGACGGCGCCCGTCACCCGCGAGCATCCCTCGCGGACGGCACCTCGACGATGACGTTCGTCGCCTTGACCACGCACACGGCCTCGTCGCCGACCTTGAGGCCCAGCTCCTCGACGGCCTCGGCGGTCATGAGGCTCACGACCCGGTGCGGTCCGGCAAGCACCTCCACGACGGCGGCGACCCGGTCGACCTCGACCCGCGTCACGATCCCGGCGAACCGGTTGCGTGCGGACTGGGCGACGATCGGGCGGTCGACCTCGACCCGGCGGCGCTCGGACGAGCAGGCGGGTGACCTCCGAGACCGGCACCAGGCGCTGGCCACCGTCCGACCGGTCGACGCGGAGCCGTCCCTCCTCCGCCCAGCGGCGGAGCGTCTCGACGGTGATCCCGAGCATCTCGGCCGCCTGGCCGACGCGCAGATGATCCCTGGGAACAGTTCTACTCATTCCCAGATACTAGCGCCAGATCTGGCCTCTGCACAGAGGTATCGCGCGAGCGATACCTAGCTTCCGTCCGTGCTCACGGTCGGGGCCGGCGTCAGCCGCAGCATCGGCTGGACGTTGTGGCAGTAGACGCACGGTGGAGTCCGGTCGCAGGGCGTGGTCGATCGGCAGGGCACCGACGTCCTCGGCCTGGTGGCACTCGCGGCAGGTCCGGCCCTCGGGATCGGGATGCGGCTTGATCGGCGGCGGCGACGGGTTCGGCTTGTGGCACAGCCAGCACTCGTCCTGGTTCCGGCCGACCATGCTCGTGGGCAGGTGGGCAACCGCCCCGTGGCAGTCGAGGCACGGCTCGTTGAGCTCCGCGTGGGCCTGCGTGATCATCGGCCCTTCGGGCGCGATCTTGTGGCAGTTGAGGCACTCGGTCTCGGCGATCCCGTCGTGGCCGGGCGCGTTCCGCCCGAGCTTCTCGCCCGTGTGGCAGACCAGGCACGCGGTCCAGCCCTCGATCGGGTGGCCGAGCGCCGGGATCGGCTTGATGCCGGCGTCCCCGCCCTCGGTATGGCACAGCAGGCAGCTGTTCGAGGTCGGGATGTGGGCGAGGCCCATCTCCATCAGCTCGATCGAGGCGACCGGCGTGGGCGTGGGTCCGATGATCCCGGTGAACGAGGGGAGGATCCGCATCCAGTCGGCGACCATCGTGCCCGCGAGGAGCGCGACCACGATGATGTTGAGCACGATCAGGACCCGCAGGGTCCGGCTCACCCGGTGCTTCATGCGCCAGCTCCCGTCAGTGGGCGTCTGTCGCCGCCCCTATCCGCCGCGGCTTCCGCGTCGAGCGTCCACAACGTGCGGCGGACGGCCTCGACGGCCGTCGGGACGGCGGCGTCGACCCCGGTGACAGGCCGAGGTTGAACGTGATGTCCGCGACCTGGATCCCGACGAGCGCCACCGGTCCGTGCAGCCAGCCCATCAGCCGCGCGAGCGCGAGGAGCTCGCCGATCCCGCCCGCGGCGCCGCCCGGCCCGCGATCCGCCGGCAGCCGCGATCTCGTCGCCGCGGAGGACGCGGATCATCCCCGGGCTGCTGGCCGAGGTCCAGCCCGTCGACCAGGAGCACCGCTCGGGCGCCTTCCAGCGTCCGCAGCACCCCGACGTCGAGCGTCCCACCGTCGACGACGTGCGTCGCGGGCGGCACCGCCGACGGGTCGTGGCCGGCAAGCCGCTCGAGTGCCTCGGCGACGCGCACCCCGACGCCGTCGTCGCGAAGCAGCGTGTTGCCCACGCCGACGTACGACGATCGGTCCGGCCTTGGCGCTCACGACTCGGCCCGGTCGAGGAGGTCGACGCCGCCGTCACGCGACTCGACGATCTCCTCGCGCGTGGGGAACTTGTAGCCGCTGACGATGCTCGACGTCAGGCCGTTGTGCTCGAGGTGATCGACAAGGATGCAGCTGTACACGTGGAACAGGGCGATCGCGAGGATCCCCCACATCGCAAGGTGATGGATCAGGCGCAGCGTCTGGGACCCGACGAGCTCGCGCAGCCAGCCGAACAGCGTCGCACCAGGCTCGGCGCCCATCAGGCCGTCGAGGGCGAAGCCCGTGATCACCTCGACCAGGAGCAAGGCGAACAGCACCACGTACGCGGTCGCGGCCAGCTGGTTGTGGCCGAGGACCTTCGGGATCTCCCGGCGGATGAACGCGTAGAAGCCCGCCTGACGGAAGAGCTCGGTCGCCTGGACCTTCGTCGTCGGGATGAACGCCGTCCAGCGCGAGAACCGGTTGCCCGCGAGCAGCCAGTACGTCCGCACGAGCCCCGAGAGGAGGAACAGCAGGGCCGACAGGATGTGCACGAACCTGATGAACGAGAACAGGTCCCCGCCCGCAGGAATGATGAACGGATCCGCGATGTACAGGCCGGTCACGCTCAGCGTGACGATCATCGCGGCCGTCAGCCAGTGCGTGAGGCGCACCGGGACCTGCCACACGTACAGGCGCATCCGGCGGTGCGGCTCCTCGACAAGGTGCGACGTGCCGTGCACGTCGACGACCTCCGCGACATGCGCCTCCGCCTCGGCGTGGGCGCCGGCGGCCGGCAGCGCCACCTCGGGCATCGGGATGGGACGGGATTCGTGGGCGACGGTCATCGGATCGCCTCCGTGGTGCGAACCCGGAGGTCGAGCCGGCCGCTCGTCCGGGGGTCGAAGACGTGCACCGCGCAGGCGGGGCACGGGTTGAAGCTGTGGACGACCCGGAGCACCTCGAGGGGGCGCACCGGATCAGCGACCGGCGTGTCGACCAGCGCCACCTCGATCGGCCCCGGCCGGCCGTGCTCGTCGCGCGGCGAGAGGTTCCACGTGCTGCCGTCGACGACCTGGTAGCGGTCGACCACCTTGCTGCCGATCCCGACCCAGTGCGCCACGGCGCCGCGAGGACCCTCGCCCGCGGACCAGCCCTCGGCGGCGTCGGGCCACGCGCCCTGGTCCCACCTCGACAGGTCCACGACGGCGACGTCCCCCGTCTCGAGGTTCGATCTGAGCTCCCAGACCCAGCTGTCGGCCCGTGTCGTCATCGCCGACGCCTCGACGGCGCGTGCGATCATCCTGCCGAGCACGCTGGGCATGATCTCGGGCCCCGCTCCCACCGCCGTGAGCAGCTCGCTCAGCGGCCGCACGATTGCGTCGCGGCCGTCCGCGTACGCGAGCAGCACTCGCGCGAGGGGGCCCGTCTCCATCGCCGATCCGTCGTACCTCGGTGCCTTCACCCACGTGTACCGTCCCGCGGTGTCCAGCTCGCTCAGCGGCAGGGAGCCGTCGTAGTACGGGGCGGTGACGCCCACCGCCGGGGCGAGGACGGCGTCCGACCCGTCGTCCGTGTACCACGCGTGGGCAGTGGTCTCGGTCACGGCGTCGACGCTCGCCGCGCGGGGCTGCGTCAGCGCTCCTTCGGTGATGCGGCCCGCCGGCACGAACAGCGGCGAGCCACGGCCGTCGTTCTCGGGCAGGTCACCCCAGGAGAGGTAGTTCCCGGGACCCGCGCCGATGCTCCCCCACTCCGGGTACGCACCGACAAGCAGCCGGACGTCGGGGACGTAGACCTGCGTGACGAAGGCTCTCGCGTGCGTGATCGTCTCGTTGAGGAAGGCCAGGCCCTCCGCGCTGAGCGGGTTGGGGGCGTTGCGCCCCGGGATCTCCGGGTGCTGGCGGTTCTGCGCGGCAGGCGGACCGCCCCACGGCGGCGCGAGGGCCATCCCGCCCACGAGGTACGTCTGCGGGTGCGGGTCCTTGCCGCCGAGAAGGGTGTGGATGCGCATGATCTCGCGCTGCCAGTCGAGCGCCTCGAGCGCATGGGCGAGGAGCAGGAGACTCTGCTCCGGGGTGAGGCGGTACGCGGAGTGGCCGGACCACGGGGTCGCGAAGGGGCCCGGCTGCTCGGACTCGAGGACCGCCGCGAACCGAGCCTGGACGGTGCGCATCACCTCCGCGGTGGAGGTCGGCCAGTTGCTGATCGAGCGGCCGAGGTTCGCCGTCGCCGCCGGATCCGCCGCGAGCGCCGCGCGAGCATCCACCCAGTCCGGCAGCTGGGCCTGGTACAGGCTGAGCACGTGGTCCCGGATGAACAGGGTCGACGTGAGGATGTTCCGGACGAGCCGGGCGTTGGTGGGGATCTGGACGCCCAGGGCCCGCTCGACCGCCCGCACGGACGCCAGGCCGTGCACGCTGCTGCACGTGCCGCAGATCCTGGACGCGAGCAGCCACGCGTCCCGAGGATCGCGTCCGCGGAGGACGTTCTCCAGTCCGCGGACCATCGTGCCCGCGCTCCAGGCGTCGGTGACCACGCCGCCGGCGACGTCGACCTCGAGGCGCAGCTGGCCGTTGACGCGGGAGACGGGATCGATGACGTGGCGCGTCATCTCAGCGCACCTCCGGGTCGTCGATCACGTCGAGGGTGTCGGCGGCTTCTGCGGGTTCTGCGGCGGGTTCGCTCGGCTCTGCCACGGCTTCTGCGGGTTCCTCGGCCGCGGCCTCCACGGCCGGCTCTGCGACGGGCGGCTCCGGGGCCCCGGTGGCCAGCCCGGGCACCTCGGCTGATTCGGGCGGTCGCGGAGACTCCGACGGCCTCCTTCGTCGGCAACGGCGCCGGCGGCGGCCGCCTGCGCGGCGGCGCGACCCGCCTTTCGGGCGCGGTACGCGCTCCGGGCGGCCATGCCCGTCCCGTGCGCGAGGGCGACGGCACCGATGCCCGCGACGGCCGCGACCCCGACCTGGTCGACCGTGATGTTGGGGAAGAACGGGATCGGCGGCGGCAGCCGGTCGTATGCGGGCCCGTAGCTGTCCCAGAAGTCCGGCGCGAAGCACCCGATGCAGCCGTGGCCGGCCCGGATGTTCCAGCTGACGCCGCCGCCGTACCGGACCGTGGGGCAGTTGCCCATGGTCTCGGGGCCCTTGCAGCCGAGCTTGTACAGGCACCAGCCCTTCTGGGCCCCCTCGTCACCCCATGCGAGCGCGAACTCGCCGAACTCGAAGTACGGCCTGCGCTCGCACTTGTTGTGGATGAGGTCGCCGTAGGCGAACAGCGGACGGCCCATCGGGTCCGTGGCGGGCATCTCCCCGAACGAGACGTAGTGGACGACGAGCGCCGCGATGTTGGCGGCGTTGGCCGGGCAGCCCGGCAGCGTGATCAGCCGGCTGTCGCCGCTCACCGAGCGGACCCCCTGGGCATCGGTCGTGCCGCCGTTCGCCGCGGGCGCACCGCCGTCGAAGGCGCAGGATCCGAGGGCGACGGTCGCGATCGCCCCGTCGCACACCTCGCGCGCGACGTCCACGAACGGACGGCCTCCGACGAGGCACGGGTTGCCGCTGCCGGCCATCGGCACGGAGCCCTCGATGACCGCGATGTAGCCGTTCGGGTACCGCTCCATCGCCGTCGTGCGCGCCAGCTCGGCATCCGCGCCCGAGGCCGTCATCAGCGTCTCGTGGTAGTCCACCGCGAGCACCTGGAGCAGCAGGTCCGTTGCCGTGGGATCGGCGGTGCGCAGGAGCGCCTCGGAGTTGCCGCCGCAGGCCTGGCCCCGGAGCCAGATCACGGGGATGCGCGGCGCGGCCTCGACGGCCTGCGTGATGCGCGGTGCGTACGACGCCGGCAGGGCGAGCGCGGCGGTCATCGCACTGGTGAGCTTGAGGAAG
This sequence comes from uncultured Chloroflexia bacterium, assembly GCA_963715245.1. Classification (GTDB taxonomy): domain Bacteria; phylum Chloroflexota; class Limnocylindria; order Limnocylindrales; family CSP1-4; genus CAIXZV01. Next base: position 10,355 of record CAVQRM010000006.1, on the reverse strand, counting down.
GTCCGACGGGACATCCCGCGCGCCAGGAGCGCGGCGTAGAGCCCTTCGTCACCCATCGTTCCACCATGTGCGGCATGTCACGGTGGGCGGGTGCCGCACAGGTCCCACATCGGCCGTGACCGTATCAGGGGACGCTGGTATCGATGATCCGTCACTTGCGGCGCGCGGGCCACGGGCCACAGGTCGCCGTCGGCGGGTGCCCGCGGGCACCGTCGTGGGGTGCGGTTGGGACCGCGGTGGCCTGCCCCGGGTCACCCGCGAGGGGGTCCGATGGCCCCCGGCGACCTCCCGCCCGTCCCGGCCGTCAGCCCTCGAGGCGCTCCAGGGCATCGACCAGCGCCTGGGCCGCCTCATCCACGGTGGGTGTCGGCAGCTCGATCCGCTCGGTAGCGGACTCGGTGAGCATCAGGTTGTAGGGCACCTCGCCGGTCCGGCTCCCCCATTCGCGGAAGTCCGTGCGGAGCAGGATGATCGGCGTCCCCTTCGCGTAGGCGTACCCGATCTCCCAGGCCGTGCCGCTGTCGGGGTCGGAGCCGTCCATGATCCCGATGACGACATTCGCCCAGTCGACGTGGTCTACGTCGTTGCGGAAGATCCAGCCCGCGTTGTGCGCGGAGTGCTCCTGGTCCTGGGGCAGGAAGACCTCGTGACCCGCGGCGCGCAGGCGGGCGCCGACCTCGGCGTTGAAGACCCGCTCGCCGGTGGTGAACAGGGGGCCGGCGAAGTAGATGCGCATGTCCGATCGGGCTCCTGGCTGGGTGGGTGGCGGCTGCCGGGTCGGGCGGAGAATCCTACGCGGGCGCGGGGCACTCGCCGGGCATCAGCGCGTTCGCGATGACGATCGCCCACGCGATCACCGACAGGACCGCGGTGACGAACAGGACCGCGCGGATGGCGACGTACCAGCGCGCCAGCCGCGGTCGGAGCAGCCGGCCGATTCCGAAGCCCACCGGGGTCCCGACGAGCAGGAGCGCCGCGAACAGCACGAGGCCCGCCAGCAGCCAGCCCCAGACGCCGGTCAGGCACTGGGCGCTGAAGAAGGTCGCGATCGCGGGGGCGATCGCCGCGAACGTCGCCGTGACGAAGTGCACGCCGCGCCGCGTGGCAACGCCCGCGAGGATCGCGGCCGCCACCAGCCAGACCGCCACGAGCGGTGGCGCGAACACGAGGAACACGGATCCCGCCGCGGACAGCCCGCCGGCGATCGCCACCGCGAAGCCCCCGCCGGGCGGATCCGGAAAGGCGGCCTCGTCGGGCTCGTCCGACCTGGGATCGAGCGTCGTCCACTGGGTCATCGGCGCGAAGGATACGGGGTGCGCGGTCGGTCCGGTACTGAACCGCGACCCCGAGGACGCCGGATGCCGATGACCCGGCGCCCGGCTTCGGGGTTACCCCGCAATGACACCGAGCCACGCTCGGTCGTAACGTCCCGGTGTGAGCAGGCAAGTCGTCGGCATGGTTGTCACGGTGGTTGTTGTCGCGGCGCTCGTAACCTGGATCTTCCTCGGCACGACGGGCGGCAGTGGCAGGGTCCTGTCCACGGTCGGCCACCCAATCCCAACGATCGACGGGCGCGCTCGATGATCAGCGCCGGGGAGGCTGAGTTGACCGAGCGGTGGGCACAAGTCGAAAGCCCCTCCGGGTCCGCCGGGAGGGGCTTCTTCATGCGTGCAGAACTGGTGAGCCGGGTGGGATTCGAACCCACAACCTAATGATTAAGAGTCATTTGCTCTGCCGTTGAGCTACCGGCCCGCAGGCATTCTACCGGTTGGCTCGTGGAACGCGAACGGACCGGGCAGGGGTCAGCCGAAGGTGTCGCAGGCGGCCGGGTCGCCCGTCTGGTAGCCGCGCTGGAACCACTCCATCCGCTGGGCGGCGGAGCCGTGCGTCCAGGTCTCGGGGTTGACGTCCACGCCCGCGCCGGCCTGGATCCGGTCGTCGCCGACGGCAGCCGCAGCACCCAGCCCCTCCTCGATGTCGCCGGCCTCGAGGTCGCCCTGCTCGTAGACCGACTGCGCCCAGATGCCCGCGAGACAGTCGGCCTGGAGCTCCATGCTCACCGACAGCTCGTTGCTCCGGCCCGCGTCCTGCTGCTGGAGCTGGCGGACCTGGCCCGCGATGCCCGTGACGGTCTGCACGTGGTGGCCGATCTCGTGGGCGATCACGTACGCCTGCGCGAAGTCGCCGGGCGCCCCGAACCTGCGCTCGAGCTCGGTGAAGAAGTCGAGGTCCACGTAGACCTTGCGATCGGCGGGACAGTAGAACGGGCCTGTCCGGGAGCTCGCCGGGCCGCACCCGGAGACCGTCGAGCCCTCGAACAGGACGAGCGGGGCAGGCTGGTAGGCCTGGCCGGCGCGCTCGAAGGTGTCCGCCCACAGATCGTTCGCGTCGTCGAGGACGTAGCCCATGAACTCGACCATGTCGCCGTTGTTGGACAGGTCGACGGAGGTGCCCGGATCCACGGCCGGCTGGCCACCGATCCCGTCGAGGCCGCTGCCCAGCGACCCGCTCCCGCCGGCGAGGAACTGGAGCGCGAGGAAGATGACGATGACGACGATCGCACCGCCGCCGCCGATCCCCGCGGGGAGCGGAATGCCACCACCGCCGCCGAGGCCGCCCATCCCGAACCCGCCGCCGGTGCTTCCCTGGGCGCGGCGATCCTCGATCCCGCCGGTGTGTCCGCGTTTCCATCGCATGGGGCGATCATGCGGCATGTCGCATTGCAGCTTCATGCCGTAGAGGCTTCGGCGGCTCTCGACCGTTCGCCGCCGCCGCCTAGGATCTGCCGATCGGCCGTTCCAGGCGCTGGCTGACGGGGTGATACCCGAGCCGCTCGTACAGCGCGTGCGCCGCCTCGTTCCGGGTCGCGACCTCGAGCACGAGCGCGTCGAGCCCCTGGGTTCGTGCCCAGACCTCCGCCGTCGCCATCAGCGCCGTGCCGACGCCCCGCCCTCGCCACTCCTCGAGGACTCCGATCCCGAACTCCGCCGTCCGCTTCGGGAGACGCATCGACCCCGGCGATCCGTCCGGCCGCCGGAACACGTCGAGCGCCCCGATCACCCGCCCGTCCACCTCGGCGACGAAGTGCGCATCCTCGTCGTCGGCGTGCTGCAGCATGCCCCCGAAGCGGGTGCGCACGGCATCCTCGTCCGGCACGCAGTACTCGACGGGTGCAAGCGCGGCGTGATGCCGGGCGCTGTCGAGATAGATGGCGACGATGGCGTCGAGGTCGGCTGCGGTCGCCTCGCGGACTCTCGCCGCGACCGGATCGCGGCTCACGTGGGCTGATTGTCGATCTGCGCGCGCTGCAGGCGGCCGCTGAAGTCGACGTAGATCGCCTTCCACTCCGTGAACGTGTCGAGCGCGACGTGGCCGGCCTCGCGGTGGCCGTTGCCGGTGTCCTTCCAGCCGCCGAACGGGAGATGGGTCTCCGCCCCGGTCGTGCCGGCGTTGACGTACACGATGCCGGTCTCGAAGTCGCGCATCGCGCGGAACGCCTGGTTCACGTCCCGCGTGTAGACGGACGCGGACAGCCCGTACTTGACCTGGTTCGCGGCGGTCATGGCCTCCGCGTACCCGTCGACCGGGATGACCGACAGCACCGGGCCGAAGATCTCCTCCTGGGCGATGGTCGCCATCGGCATCACGCCGTGGAAGATCGTGGGGCGGAAGAAGTGGCCGTGCGCCAGCTCGCCGTCGGTCACCCGGTCGCCGCCCGTGACGAGCTCGCCTTCGCCCCGCCCGGTCTCGACGTATCCCGCCACCTTGTCGACCGCGGCGGCGTTCACGAGCGGCCCGACATCCACGGTCTCGTCCAGCCCGGACCCCAGCCGCAGCGTCGCCGTGCGGGTCTCGAGCCGGCCGACCAGGTCATCGGCGACCGCGCGGTCCACGATGACGCGGGAGCAGGCCGTGCACCGCTGCCCGGTCGTCCCGAACGCGGACCACAGGATCCCGTCCACCGCGAGGTCGAGGTCCGCGTCACGCAGCACCACGACCGCGTTCTTGCCCCCGAGCTCCAGGCTCACGCGCTTGAGCCGCCGGCCTGCCCGCGCGGCGATGGAGCGCCCGGTCGCGGACGAGCCGGTGAACGAGATCACCGCGACGTCCGGGTTGTCCACGATCGCGTCGCCGACGTCGCCGCCCGACCCGGTCACCAGGTTGACGACACCCGGCGGGAAGCCCGCCTCGTCCATCAGCTCCACGAGCAGCGTCGCGCAGTGCGGGGCGTCCGAGCTGGGCTTGAACACCACGGCGTTCCCGGCCACGAGCGCGGGCATCATCTTCCAGCACGGGATCGCCATCGGGAAGTTCCACGGCGTCACGATCCCGGCGATCCCGAGCGGCTGGCGGATGCTCATCGCCCACTTGTCCGGGAGCTCGGACGGAACGGTGTCGCCGAACATCCGCCGGCCCTCGCCCGCCATCAGGAACGCGATGTCGATCCCCTCCTGGACGTCGCCGCGCGCCTCGGCGAGGACCTTGCCCATCTCGCGGGTCATCGCCCGGGCGAGTCGCTCCTTGTGCTCCGCCATCAGCGCCCCGAACCGGTACAGCAGCTCGCCGCGCTTCGGCGCAGGCGTCGCCTTCCACGCCGGGAGTGCCTGGTCGGCCGCCCGGAGGGCCATCGCCACGTCCGCGGCCGTTCCCGCCTGGAACCGGCCGACCACGTCACGGGTGTCCGCGGGATTGACGCTCTCGAACGTCCGGCCGGACACGGCGTCCACCCAGCGTCCCGCGATGAACAGCTGGTACGTGGTCGGGTCGGCGGCGACCTCGGTCATCGACGGGCTCCTCGGGCGAGTGCGGGCCGTGGGCGGTTGGGGTGATACTCCGGGGACGCAGGCCGGGCGTCAACCGGCCCGCGAACCGCGACCCTCCCCGCCCGAGGCCTCGATTGTCCGAGCCAGTCGCTCCCCAGCCGATCACGCCCGCCGAGCCCGTGACGGGGCAGGCGACCGACGTCGCGCATCCCCGGGCTGAGCCGGCCGGGTCCGAGTCGCCCACCCGGACCGCCGCGCGGCGCGTCCTCGCCCGGGACGGCCTCGACTTCCACCTCCAGCCGTGGCAGGTCGCCTACCTCGTCGCGACGAGCGAGGGTCGCGAGGGCCTCGTCCCGCCCGGCTGCGGCGTCGGCAAAGGGTGGCTGCAGGCCCGCCTCGACGAGGTCCGGGCCGCCGACGCTCAAGGGGACTGACAGCCGGCACTCCAGCGCGGCCACACCGGCGGCGAGCACCGTCTCACGGCTGCGCGCCCAGGCCTGACAACGGTCCACTCCACGGACCGTATCGGTGCCTGGAACTGCCGCTAGCCCGTTCTTGCGCTCCTCGGTTCGCCAGGTGGACCGTTGTCACGTTCCCGTTGACTACGGTCCACCACGCGGACGCCTGGCAGGGGTGTGGTCCCGGCCACGCACGACTGCGCCGAGCCGGCCGCGGAGGCACGGAGTTACCGTCCGTGGGGCGGACCGGTGGCAGGATTCCTGGGGAGAGGCCCCGGGCGGCGATGCGGAGGCTCGGGAGGGAGCGGGCGCCGGGCGGAACGGGCGCCGGGCGGAACGCACGCGGCACGGCGAAGCCCCGGCGACCCACGCGGTGGAACGCGCCCTCATTCGGATCAGGCGGCCTTCTGGGTCCCCATCCGCTCGAGCAGCGCCTGCACCCGAGCGAGCTCCTCCGCCTCCTCGCGCCCGAGGATCGAGCGCAGCAGGCGCAGCGCCGCCATCACCAGCGCGTGCTCGTCGTGATCGAGCTGGAGGACGTACCCGGCGCCGCCGGTCTCCGTGTTGGTCGGGGTCTCCTGCATCGCACGCCTCCCGGCACGAACCGCGTGGCACCGGCGCAGCCGGCGGGCCACCGATCGCGACCTTGCGCCGCCGGGCCGTCCGCGGAAAGGGCCGAGGGACCCCGTCAGACCCGTTCGAAGGCCATCGCGACGGAACCGCCCCCACCGAGGCACAGCGTCGCGAGCCCGTATCGGCCCTCCCGCCGCGTGAGCTCGTGGAGCAGGGTCGCAACGATCCGGGCCCCGGACGCCCCGATCGGGTGACCGAGCGCGATCGCACCGCCGTTGACGTTCACCTTCGACCAGTCGAAGCCGAGCTCGCGGCCGTCGGCGAGGACCTGGGCCGCAAACGCCTCGTTGATCTCGACCAGGTCGAACGCCTCGGGCCCCAGGCCGGTCCTCGCCTCGAGGTTCCGCACCCCGGTGATCGGCGCGAGGAACAGCCACTTCGGCGCGACCTCGGCCTGCGCGTAGCCGACGATCCGCGCCATCGGCACCAGCCCGTACCGCTCGACCGCGCGCTCGCTCACGACGACCGTCGCCGCGGCGCCGTCAGTGATCCCGGGGGCGTTCCCGGCAGTGACCGTCCCGACGGTCGCGGCCCCGCGGTCCTCCCCGTCGGGCAGCGCGAACACCGGCGCCAGCCGCGCGAGGGCCTCGGGCGTGGAGTCCCGGCGCGGGCTCTCGTCCACGGCGACCACCGTTTCGCGGCCCTTCGCGTCGCGGACCGTGACCGGCGCCATCTCGGCGTCGAAGCGGCCGGCATCGATCGCCTCGACGGCCTTGCGATGGCTCTCGTAGGCGAATGCGTCCTGGTCCTCGCGGCTCACCCTGTTGCTGATCGCGACCCGCTCCGCGTGCGTGCCCATGTGGCAGTCCTCGACGCTGCACCACAGCCCGTCGAGGACCGCCGCGTCCTCGAGCGTCCCGTTGCCCAGCCGGTAGCCGAAGCGCGCCTTGCGCAGCAGGAACGGCGCCTGGTTCATCGACTCCATGCCGCCCGCGACGTACACGTCGCCGTCACCGGCGCGGATCCCCGCCGCGGCGAACATGATCGCCTTGAGGCCCGAGCCGCAGACCCGGTTGATCGTCGTGGCGGGGGTCGTGTCGGCGAGGCCGGCCCCCAGCAGGGCCTTGCGCGCGGGGGCCTGCCCGGCGCCCGCCTGGAGCACCTGGCCCATGATCACCTCGTCGACGGGCGCGTCCGCCGGCAGGCCGCTGCGTTCGACGGCCGCCCGGATCGCGGTCGCCCCGAGCTCGGTCGCCGGAACGGTCGACGAGCGCGCCCCCGAACTTGCCGATCGGCGTCCGGGCCGCGCTGACGAGATAGACGTTGCCGTTCGGGTCGGTCATGCCGGAGAGTCTAGATGCCGTACGCCAGTCATCCGCGGTCAATCCGCACGTGGCGGGTATCGGCTCCGGCGCCGCTGCTCAGCGAAGCTGCGCGAAGATCGACTCGACGACGGGCACGAGATCTTCGGGCGTGAGGGGGCGCATCGGCTCGTTCACCTCGATCTCGACCATCGCCCCACGCTCGACGACGCGCAGGTACACCCTGTTCTGTGTGTTCGCGACGCAGGTGCCTCCCTCGGCCTCCTCGCCGGCGCCCCCGGAGAGAGTCACGGTGCAGGGCTGGCCATTGATGCTCTTGGGCGTGTCCAGACCCCTGCTCCCCTGGACGGTGAGTTCCACATATGCCGGCAGTCCCCCTTGGACCGAACCCCAGAAGCAGGTGTTGAAGAAGCCGTCGTTGGCGAATCTCCCCGGCGCCCCGGTCACCTCCTGGACGGCCTCCATGTCGAGCAGTGCGCACACGTCGACGTCGGTGTTGATCGCGGCCACCGACGGCGCGGCGCTGGGCGCGGGCGCCACGCTCGGCGCCGGGGTGGCGACGACGGCCGCGCTCGCGCCGGGCGTTGCCGAGGCCGGCGCTGCGGCCGGCACGCTCGGCCCCGGACCCTGCGCCCCGCCCGGTGACCCGCCGCCGCCGCCGAGAACGAGTGCGCCGACGACCACCACCAGCACGACCACGGCCGCGCCCGCCGCCAGCAGCCCGACGGGGCGACCGCGCGATGCTGCCGGGACGCTGGAGGCGGCAACCGCTGGCGCGGCGGTGCGCGTCGATGACGCGGCCAGGTGCGCCGATGCCGCGGCGGCAGCAGCCGCTGCCACGGCCGCACTCGACGTCTCAGCCCGGCGATCGTCCGGCTGGTCTCGTCGATCATCGTCGCGCCGACGATCCTTGCCGCCGCCGTCGGGCTGTCGTTCCGGCATGACAAGGTCCGCGCCTTTGGCGACGCCGCGGAAGAGGCCCGCCGTCGAAATCTGGTCGGACGTGGCGAGCAGCCGGCCGTCACTGTGGCCCGAGGCGAGGTAGCCCTCGAGCAGCTGGTCCAGCCGCCCGGACTCGAGGGCGAGGAGTGCGCCTCCCAGCACGTCGCGCGGCAGGCTGACGACCGCCTCGCGGCCCCCGCCTCGCACGCGCAGGACGACGACGTCCCAGCTCATCAGGATCGGCGTGGCGGTGAACCCCGGACGGACGTGCTCCCGGTTCGCGGCGACCCAGGCGCGCACCGACGGGTCCGACGCGGCGCGGTCGCCGGTCGGCCAGTCTCGGCTCCGATCGTCGTCGTGGGCCATGCGGGCACGTTCGACACGAGCGCTCCCAGCCGCGCGACGATCTCCTGGTCGACGTCCCCGAGCTCGGCCAGCACGGTGCTCCAGCACCGCCGGAGGTGCTCCCCGAAGGTGACGGCCCCGGTACGCCGAAAGCGGCAGGCTGGTCGCCCCACCGTGCTCGTGGAGCACAGCCCCAAGCTCCGCGTCACCGATGAACCAGCCGTACCGGGCGACGGCGGGCGACGGCGTGACCGCGAGTCGGGACGGGGCGTCGCCGCCGATGCGGCCCGTTCGCAGGACCCGGGCGAGCCCGGCGGCCCGGCTGGTCGACCGAACCGCGGCGCGGATCGCCCCGACCGCGAACACCGCGGCGAGCTCGAGCCGCTCACCATCGACATAGTCCCCGCCCACCTCGACGCGCCCGGGGCGTGGGCGGACCAGGAGTCCAGGCGATTCGGGCCCGTCAAGGAGCCACGTGAGGGCCGGTGCGTATCGCTCGGCGAGGTGGAGGGCCGCGGGCTCTTCGCAGCCGGGCGGCACCTGGACCGAGATGTGCGTGCTGTAGCCCTCGAGTGTCGCGCCGGCCGGGAGCGCCTGTCGGAGCCGCCACGCTCCGTCCGCGGCGACGGTCGCCAGGCGTCGGCCGACCATCGGACCGACGGTGACCGGCGGCGTGGCGATCTCGGCTTCGCGGCCATCGGCCGTGATGGTGCCGCCCCACGGGCCGCGGTACGCGTTCGGGTCCGCGACGTCGATCCGCCGGCCCGGGATCCCGAGGCGATGGATGACCTGCCGAAAGTCGATCGCGCGGCCATCGAGCCGGACGACGAACTCGTGCTCCACGCCGACGAGCGCGCCGACACGCGGTGGTGTGCGGCCGACGCCGGCGCGCGCGGCCTCGGATCGAAGCGCGGCACGCAGTCGCCAGGACGCGGACGGGCGCGACAGGAACACAGCCACCGTGATCGTCCGAGACGAGTTCAGCGGGTCCGGGTCGTGTGGGTCAGGTGGCGCTGCTTGGCTTGTCCGACTCCGCCATCGACTCCGCGGCATCGGCGGCGCGGGAGGCGGCGTTGACCTCGCGATACTTGAGGTACGTGTCCATCCAGGCGTTCACCGTCTCCGGTGAGCTCTGCAGGACGTCGAGCGGCAGCGCGTCAAGCGCCGCGATCGGATTGTCGGCGGCATTGCCCTTCTCGCCCATCGAACGTCTCCCTCCTGCTGGCTCCGACATCGCCGGAGCGGGTGCGGTTGTGCTGGCCGAACACCTTCGTCGGATGGTCGCGGACTACGGGCACGCCGCGATCGTCGTCTCGCCCGCCCGGAGCATGAAGGAACCTGCGACCTTGCCGAGCAGTGCCCCCATCCCCGAGGAACCACTCGCGGTATTCCTGCCACTCCGCGGACGGCTCCCACGCCTCGATGCCGGCGCGGAGCGCGTCCAGTTCGTCCTGGGAGAGCGATCCCGGATCCTTCAGGCCCTTGTACAGCACCGCGTGGACGTCCTTGTCGAGACAGCCCGCCACGGCGCTGGGTTCGGCGGTCGGCGTGGGGACGGGCTCCTGCGTCGGCTCGGGCTCGGCGGAGGCGACGGGCTCCGCGGTCGCTGCGGGTGTGGCCGCGGCCGGTGCGGTTGTGGGTGCGGCTGCGGTTGGGGCCGTCGCCGCCCCAGAACAGCCGACGACGACTAGGGCGACGAACGCCAACGGCAGGAATTGACTGGGACGCATCGCATTGACCCCTCTCTGCGATCGCGGGCTGTCGCCCCGCTTGGCGGCGAACGGTACACGGTCCCCTGGCGTGCCGTTGGCTGGTTTCGCGGGGAGGCCGGCGCCATCGCCGACGATGCGTTCAGCGCGGGTAGAGGTGGAACCCGCGGCCCGTCTTCTGCCCGAGGTGTCCGGCCTCGACGAGCTCCACGAGTACCGCAGGCGGCGCGAACTGCGGCTGCC
>CAVQRM010000005.1:0-14519 GCA_963715245.1 uncultured Chloroflexia bacterium | reverse complement strand
AAGCCGTCGTGGAGCACCCGCATGATGCCGAGGCACACGTCGAGACCGATGAAGTCCGCGAGCTCGAGGGGCCCCATCGGGTGGTTGAGCCCCACCTTCGCGCCGGTGTCGATGTCCTCGGCCGTGCCGAGGCCCTCCTCGAACGCGCGCATCGCCTCGCCGAGGAACGGCATGAGGATGCGGTTGACGATGAACCCGGGCCGGTCCGCGGACACGATCACCTGCTTGCCCAGCTCGGCTGCGAGGGCCCGGATGGCGGCCTCAGTCGCGTCGTCGGTCGCGGAGCCGCGGATGAGCTCGATCAGCGGCATCACCGGGACCGGGCTGAAGAAGTGCATGCCGACGAACCGCGCCCGGCGCGCGGGCTCCACCGCTGCGGCGAGGGTGTCGATGGAGATCGACGACGTGTTCGAGGCGAAGACGGCTCCCGCGGGCGCGATCCCGTCGAGCGCCGTCCACAGGGCGGTCTTCACGCCGACGTCCTCGAACACGGCCTCCACGACGAGGTCCGCGTCGGCGGCGTCGGCCAGGTCGGAGGTCCCCGTGAGGCGGGCGAGGATCGCCTCGCGGTCGTCCGGCCCGAGCTTGCCCTTCGCGACGGCGCGGTCGAGGTTGCCCGCGATCCGCGCCAGGCCGGCGTCGGCGCGGGCGAGGTCCGGCTCGTAGACCGTGACCTCCTTGCCCACCGCCGCGTGGACCTGGGCGATCCCGTGGCCCATCAGCCCGGCACCCGCCACGAAGACGCGCTCGATGGTCATGCCTTGTCCTCCATGGGGCCGCAGACGCCAGCCTACGCCGACGGCTGGGGCGCCGGCACGACGGCCGCGCGTCGCGCGACGAGGACCACCGCCCCCAGCGCCGCAAGCGCCGCCGCGGCAAGGAAGATCGACGGGTAGCCGGCCGCGGCCGCCAGCGGCGCGAGGAACACCGGGGCGAGGCCGAAGGAGAGGTCGAGGAACACGCTGGTGGTGCCGACGACGGAGCCTCGTTCCTCGGCAGGGGCGCGGCTCATCGCCAGGGTCATGATCGCCGGCATCGTGAGCGCGATGCCCACGGCGAGCACGGCCGTCCCGAGGACGAGGCCCGCCTGACCCGGCAACACGCCGATCAGCGCGAGGCCGAGCGCCGTGCACGCGAGCGCGCTCGCTCCAAGTCGGACCGGGCCCAGGCGATCGGGAAGCTTCGCGCCGAACAGCCGCAGGAGGATGATCACGACTCCGAACACCGCGAGCGCCGATCCGGCTCCGTCGAGGCCGAGGGCGGCGGCGTGGAGCGGCACGAACGTGAGGAACGCCGCCATGCCGAAGGTGCCGCACAGGACGAGGAACCCCGGGAACACGCCCCCCGGGTGGAACAGGCGACCGCGCGGCGCGGGCGCGCGCTTCCGGGCCTCGCGCCGTCGGGCGGGTCTCGGGCGCCAGCCACGCCAGCCCCGCGGCGACCGCCGCGAGCAGCGCCGCGCCGACCCACACGGCCGCGAACCCGCCGGCCCCCAGCAGCATCTCGCCGATGACCGGTCCCGCCGCGACGCCGCCGTAGATCGAGAGCGACAGCAGGCTGAGGGCCTCTCCGGTTCGCCGCGGCGGCGCGAGATCGCCACCCGCCGCGAGGGCCGCGACGAGGAAGCACGCCTCCCCCACCCCCAGCAGGGCTCGCGCGGCGATGAACAGGGGCAGGCCGGTCGCGGGCAGGTGGAGGAGCAGGGCGACCACCGTCAGGATCGCGCCGCCGACCAGCAACGGGTGGCGCCCGAACCGGTCTGCCGACCACCCGACGAGCGGCCGCACGGCCAGCGACGCCAGGCTGAAGATCCCCATCGCGATCCCGAACCCGATGGCGTCCGCGCCGATCGGCCCGGTCGCGAAGCGCGGGGCGACGGGGAGGACGATCCCGCCGCTCACGAAGAACACGAGCGCGGCGGCGAACACGGCCACGAAGGCGCGGGTGAACAGGCGGTCGGGCTCGATGCTCGGGGGACGCGTCATCGGACTCCCGCACTTGGCCCGCGTTGGACGCCCCGCCGCTCAGGCCTCGGGTGCCGCCGCCTCGTCGAGCAGGCGCAGCAGGCGGTCCGACGCGGTGTACGGGTCGATCTCGTGGCGAGCCACGGCATCGTACACATCGCGCGTCGCCGCGGCACGTCCCGGGGCCGACAGGCGTCCCCGGATCCGCTCGGCGAGGATCGCCCCGATCTGGGCCTCCGCGCGGAACAGGCGCGCCGCCGGCGTCTCGCCGTCCCGGACATGGGCCCGGTGCCGGTCGAGGGCGGCGAGCAGCTCGGGGATCCCCTCGCCCGTCATCGCGGTCGTCACCAGCACCTCGGGCCGCTTCGGGGCGGGTCGGTCCGGGTCCCGATCGTCGCGTGCCGCGGCCGGCACGAGCATCGCGCGCAGCTGGGCAGCGGTCCGCTGGGCGCCGGGGCGATCGCCCTTGTTGACCACGACGAGATCCGCCACCTCGAGCAGGCCCGCCTTGATCGCCTGCACCTCGTCCCCCATCTCGGGCGCCTCGAGCACGACGGTCGTGTCGGCGGCGGCGGCCACCTCCACCTCGCTCTGGCCCGTCCCGACGGTCTCCAGGAGCACGATGTCGAAGCCGGCCGCGTCGAGCACCGTCGCGGCGGCGGTCGACGTCGCCGCGAGGCCGCCCGCGTGGCCGCGCGATGCCATCGAGCGGATGAACACGCCGTCGTCGGCCGCGTAGGCCTGCATCCGGACCCGGTCGCCCAGGAGCGCGCCGCCGGTGATCGGCGACGAGGGGTCCACCGCCACGACCGCCACGGTCCGGCCCGCCGCCCGCAGCTCCGCGATGAGCGCCGCGACGAGCGTGGACTTGCCGGCGCCGGGCGGACCCGTGATCCCGACCAGGTGCGCGCCGCCGGCGAGCGGGTACAGCGTGCGCAGCGCGGCCTCCGCGACCGGGGTGTGGTTCTCGACCGCGGTCAGGAGCCGCGCGAGCGAGCGTCGGTCACCGGCGCGAGCGGCATCGGACAGGGCGGCGGCGCGCTCCGCGACGGGGAATTCGGCCACGGACCGGCCGCTAGTCGCGCGGGGTCGCGTTGGCGCGGATGAAGTCGGCGACCTCGCGGATCGTCGTCCCGGGCCCGAACACGGCCGCCACGCCGGCCGCCTTGAGCGGGTCGACGTCGTCGTCCGGGATGATCCCGCCGACCGTCACGAGGACGTCGTCCAGGCCGCGTTCCTTGAGCTGCGTGCAGACGCGCGGGACGAGCGTCATGTGGGCCCCCGACAGGATCGAGAGGCCGACGACGTCGACGTCCTCCTGGAGCGCCGCGGTCACGATCATCTCGGGCGTCTGGCGGAGGCCCGTGTAGACGACCTCGAAGCCCTCGTCGCGGAGGCCGCGTGCGAGGACCTTCGCCCCACGGTCGTGCCCGTCGAGGCCCGGCTTCGCGATCAGCACCTTGAGCGGTCGGTCGGTCATGCCGCGATTGTAGGCTGCCCGAACGCGCGGGAGCCGGACTACAGTGCTCCCGACTCCAGCTGGCGCTTCAGGCTGCCGAGATCCGCCCCGAGCTGCCGCTGGACGAGCGTCCGGAACACCGGACCGATGAGTCGGAACATCCCTGTCGGCGTCGCCTCGAACACCGCCGTCAACCGGGTGCCCGGCCCCAGGGGCTCGACCTCGAACGTGCCGCGAAACGGGAATGGGCCGCCGCGAGTCTCGTACGCGAGTAGCCGATCCGGGACGAACGCCACGATCTCGGAGTCGACCTCGATCCGGCGGCTCATGAACCGGCTCACCTCATGCGCGGTCGTGCCGACACCGACGGGACCGGCCGACGTCTGCCGTCCCTCGATGGACGAGGAGGACCACAGGTGGTTCTTGCTGACGTCGCACAGCACGGCGAACACGTCGTGCGGGGCGCGTTCGATGTCGACCGTGCTTGCCCCGCGAGCCACCGTCAGGCGCCCGGCGGCCGGCGGGCGATGTGGGCGAAGAACTCGGCGCGCGTCTTGTCGTTGCGGCGGAACAGGCCGAGGACCGCGGCCGTGGTCATCGTCGTGCCGGGCTTCCGGATCCCGCGCATCGCAGCGCACAGGTGCGTCGCCTCGAGCACGACGCCCACCCCCTTGGGCGCGAGGCGCTCCATCAGGAAGTCGGCGATCTGCTGGGTCATCCGCTCCTGGACCTGGAGCCGGCGCGCGTACATCTCGACGATCCGCGGGATCTTCGACAGCCCGATCACCCGCCCATCCGGCACGTACGCCACGTGCGCCGAGCCGAAGAACGGCAGCAGGTGGTGCTCGCACAGCGAGTAGAACGGGATGTCCTTGACGACGACCATCTCCGAGTAGTCCACCTCGAACACGGCCCGGTTGATCAGCCGCTCCGGGTCCACGTGGTAGCCCGCGGTGAGCTCGTGGTACATGCGGTGCATCCGGTCCGGCGTCGCTCGCAGACCCTCGCGCTCGGGGTCCTCGCCGATCTCGAGCAGGATCTCGCGGACGGCCGCCTCGATCTTGCCGTTCGATCCCGGCTGTCGGCACGCGCCGACGCGACGTCCTCATCGCCGATGTCGTTCTCGATGTCCTCGACGATCGCGCGGATGTGCTCGGGCAGGTTCCGGGATTCGGGCATATCGGTCATCGCCCGGCGATGGTAGCGCGACCGGAGCGTGCATCAGACGCCGATGACCTCCCGCGGCCGCGTCATCGTCCTCAACGGCACCTCACTCCTGACGCCGGGACCGCCCCGACCACCCAGCGTGATGCCGCGCACGGTCGCGGGGCGGGCCCGCTCGAGGCAGGCGCGACGACGCTCAGTCGGCCGCGGGGAGGATCCGCGACTCCTGGAACGGGCGACCCTCGGCGCCGCGGAGCCATGCCCGCGCGTTCTCGCCAAGGTCGCCGACGTGGTACCCGCCCTCCTGGAGGATCACCAGGCGCTTCCCGACTGCTGCCGCCCGCCGTCCGCACTCCCTGTAGACCGGTGTCGTCAGGGCAAAGTCGCAGATCGGGTCCTTGCCGTACGTATCGAACCCGAGCGACACGACGAGGATGTTGCCCGGCTCGTCCGCGATCCGGGCGAGCCCGCGGTCGAGCGCCGCGAGGTACTGCTCGTCGGTGGTCGCGGCGGGGAGCGGGATGTTGAGGTTCGCGCCCTCGCCGTCGCCCTCGCCGGTCTCGTCCTCCCAGCCGAGCATGTACGGGTACTGCCGCTCCGGGTGCGCGTGCAGGCTGACGTACAGCACGTCCCCACGCCGCCAGAAGATCTGCTCCGTGCCGTTGCCGTGGTGGTAGTCCACGTCGAGGATCGAGACGTGCTCGCCCGTCCGCCGCGCGATGGCCTCGGCCGCGATCGCCGCGTTGTTGAAGTAGCAGAACCCGCCGTACATCGAGCGTGCCGCGTGGTGCCCGGGCGGCCGGCACAGCCCGTATGCCGCGGAGGCGCCCTCGAGCACGAGATCCGCCGTGGTGAGCGCGACATCAACCGCCGCCCGGGCCGCCGCGTACGTGCCGGACAGGATGTACGTGGACGTGTCGAGCGCCCAGTACCCCGCGCGACCGTCGATGCGGGTGGCCTCGCGGCGGGCGGCGACGGGCATCCCCTCCGTGGCGGCTGCGTTCGTGATCGTCTCAGGAGCGATGAAGTCGTACGGGTGCCCCTGGCTGACCGCCGTCGACCACGCCTCCTCGAGAAACCGGAGCAGGCCCGGGTCGTGCACCGCGGTGATCGGCCCGGTGCCGTGCTCCTCCGGGCCGACGAGCTCGAAGCCCCCGTCGCCAAGGAGCGTCGCCCGGATCGTCTCGGCCCGCTCGGCGACCTCGTTCGCGGGCACCTGCACGCCGAGGACGGTCTGGGTCCGGATGTCGTGGCCGAGGTGGGCCGGCGAGTAGACGACGCGCATCGGGTCTCCGGGTGCGGCGGGTGTCGCCGCGATGCTAACGGCCGGCGGTGCCGGCTTGCGGGTCGTTGCGGCTCACGCGTCCGCCGGCGAGGATCGTGGCCGCCACCTCGGCCGGCCGGTAGCGCATGAGGTTGTGTGCCGTCGATGCGAACCCCGTGACGCGGATCGGCGAGCCGCCCGCCGCAACGCGCGCCAGCGCCGTCCCACGGAGCTCGGCGAGGCGCACGGCCGCGTCCCCGGCACCGAGGGCGACGAGCGCCGTGATCGGCGCGGTGACGACCGCCGGCTCGCGCGCCGGGTCCCACTCGAACATGCTCCGCACGATCGCCTCGACCACGTGTGGCCGCACGGCCCGGACGACGTGACCCGCCGCCGTCTCGACGACGGCATCACGGGCCGCGCGCTCCTGGTCCGCATCCCACGTCGCGGGGTCGAAGTCGCGGCGGTCGGCGAGGTACGCCGTCATCGTCCGCAGCACCTCGGGCGGCTCGTCGAGGCCGCGGAGGAACTCGTCGACGTCCACGTCCGTCGTGACCTCGACGCGCTCCCAGCCGCCGTCGACGAGCACCAGCCCCGAGCACCGCTCCCCCATCGCCGCCGCGGCGACCGTGGCGACGATCGCCCCGAACCCGTGGCCCGCGAGCGTGACCCGCCCGCCCGCGAGCGCGCCCGAGCCCTCGGCCACCGCGATCGCGTCGGCCGCCAGTGAGTGGAGGTCGTATCCCTCGAGGGGCGCGTCGGACAGCCCCTGGCCGCGCAGGTCCGCCACGACCGTGCGCCGGACCGAGGCGAGCCGCCGCGCGACCGGTGCCCACGTCCACGCCGGCTGCAGGAGGCCGGGCAGGAGCAGCACACCCGGGCCGTCGCCGGGACCGTCGTCGGGGCCGCCCCAGTCGAGGAAGTGGAGGCGGACGTCGTCATCGGCAACGACGATGAACCCCTCCGGCTCCAGCGTCGGATCCGGCGCGGGTGCGGTCGACGCGTCCGGCGTCCACGGCTCGAGCGCGGGGGCGGGTTCGAGGGCCATCGCCGCTAGGATACGGGCGCCATGGTCAAGCACCGCCGCGGGTCCCGGTTCGCCGACCGGCGTCCGCGCGCCCGCCACGTCGGCTTCGACCGGCTCGTGGACGAGGCGATCGCCTCCATCCCGCAGCCCTTCCGTGCGGCGCTCGACGAGATCGCCGTCGTCATCGCGGACGAGCCGGACGGGGACCAGCGGCGCGAGAACGGCCTCGGCCCGGACGACACGCTCTACGGCCTGTACGAGGGCGTGCCGCTCGACGAGTGGGGCGGCGACTTCGTCCCTGTCCCCACGCGGATCATCCTGTTCCGCCTCCCGCTCGAGCAGGACTTCCCCGACCCGGACGACCTCGCCGACGAGGTGCGGGTCACGATCCTGCACGAGCTCGCGCACCACCTGGGTATCGAGGACGAGGACCGCCTCGCCCAGCTCGGCATCGACTGAGCCCGTGAACACGGGGTGAGGGACGCCCGCGCCCCTGACGCGCCCGGCTACCCGCGGGCCAAGGCGATCGGCGTCGCCGTCGCGAGCAGCTCGCCGACGCGTTCGATCGCGACGTTGCCCCCGGAGAGGATCACGCACACCCGGTCGTTCGACCGGAGCGGCACCGCGCCTGTCAGCACGGCGGCGAGCGCGGCGGCCCCGGCCGGCTCGAGCACCTGCTTGAGCCGCTCCATCGCGAACCGGAGCCCGCCCAGGATCGTCGGGTCGTCGATGAGCGCGACGCCGTCGAGGTAGCGACGCGCGATGTCGAATGCGAGCGTCCCGACGATCGGCGCCCCAAGGCCGTCCGCCACGCTCACCGGCGTGACACGGACGGGCTCGCCCGCGTCGAGCGCCTGCTTCAGGGCCTCGGAGCCGACCGGCTCCACGCCGTACACGCGGACGGCAGGACGCTGCTCCTTGAGCGCCACGGTGACGCCACCCAGCAGCCCACCGCCCCCGACACCGATGACGACCACGTCGACGTCCGGCAGGTCCTCGAGGATCTCGAGCCCACAGGAACCGTTGCCCAGGAGAACCTCGGGCTGGTCGTACGGGTGGACGAGCGTCAGGCCGCGCTCCTCGCGCAGCTCCTCCAGCCGCTGCAGTGACTGGCCGACGTGCTCGCCGTGGAGGACGACGTCCGCCCCGTACTCGAGGCAGGCGGCGACCTTCGACGCGACCGCGCCGGCGGGCATCACCACCGTGACGGGCACGCCTGCCTCGCGCCCGGCCCACGCGTACGCCTGGCCCGCGTTGCCCGCCGAGATCGTGATCGCCCCGCGACGACGCTCGTCCGCGGTCAGCGACTCGATCCGGGCGAGCGCTGCGCGCGGCTTGAACGAGCCGGTCTTCTGGAGGTGCTCCGCCTTGAGGTAGAGGCGGCCGTCGGCGAGGCTGGCCCCGCTCGCCGCGGCTGCGACCCTGGCGGCCGTCGCGGACGAGAGGAGCGGGGTGTGATGCACGCGCCCGCGGAGTCGCGCGCGGGTCTCGCGGATCGCGCCGAGGGTGATGGGGCTGTCGGTCACGCCGCCGAGGATACGCGCCACCGGGCCCGCGTGAAGCGCATACTTGCGTCCTTGCGCAACTAGTGAGACACTGTCCCTCGTGATCGACATCCTGGCAACCACCGGGGACGAGCGTCAGCGGTCTGCAGCCGTCGCGCGCGCCCTTGGTGACCCGAAGCGACTGTGCGTCCTCGAATCCCTCGCCGACGGCGAGGCATCCGTGGGCGAGCTCGCGGCGCGGGTCAGCTGCCAGGTACCGAACATGAGCCAGCACCTCGCGGTGCTGCGCTCGGCCGGCCTCGTCACGGCTCGCCGCGACGGCAGCACGGTGTACTACCGCCTCGCGGATCCCCGGATCCTCGAGGCATGCCAGCTACTTCAATCACTCGCTCGCTGAGCGGGCTGGGAGGTCCTGTCGACTCGGCAGGAGAAAGGAGCCGCCACGTGGCGGAGATCAAGGCAGCGACGGACGACACGTTCGAGGCGCTGGTCCTCAACAACGACAAGCCGGTCGTGGTCGACTTCTGGGCCGCCTGGTGCGGACCCTGCAAGATGGTCGCCCCCGAGATGGAGAAGCTCGCGGCGAAGTACGACGGCGTCGTGGACGTCGTCAAGGTCGACGTCGACGCGAACCCGCGCCTGTCGCAGGCGTTCGGGATCATGAGCATCCCGACGATCGCCTACTTCAAGCCCGGTGCGCAGCCGCAGGGCGTCGTCGGCTTCCGGCCGCTCGAGCAGCTGGAGTCCGCCTTCGGCCTCACCGGCCTCGCCGCCCCCAAGGTCTGACCCGCCGCCCGCACGCGCGGGCACGTCACGCACCGTCGAACCCCCGGTCCCCGACCGGGGGTTTCGTCATGTGCGGGCCGCGGCACACTTCCTGCGTCCAACGCCCTGCGTCCAACGCCCTGCGTCCCTCGTCAGCCACGCCTCCCGCCCAGCGGGTGAACGGTCGCACGATGCGCCAGGATTCCCGCCCAACGGGCCCGGTGGCGCATAGCGCAAGGCGTCGTGCGCCGGATGAGCCGCCCTGCGGCCGGGTCATCCTCTCCTGCGACGGTACGCCCGCTCAGCGGGACGCACGGCCGGCGCGCAGCGCGGCCGGACCTCGCGCCGGTCAATCGCCGGGCGCCACCCTGCGATGGGCCGACCGGACCCACGCATCCGCTCGGTCGAGGGAGAACCGATCATGTGTCGATGGCGCGAACACGATCCATCCCGCGCCACGCTGCGAGACGCTCACCTCCGGCATACGGAGCGCCGCCGTCGCCACTGCCGGGTCGAGGGCCACCTCCAGCCGGTCCACGGCAAGCACGGCGAACAGTCGCCCACCGGCCTCGAAGGAGATCCCATCCGCGCCACGCGTGCGCTCCACGCCGCCAAGCTCGTCCACCACCGCCTCGACCCGCTCGTCAAGGGATTCGTCGACCGCCTCGCTCGAGCGTGCCGCCGCGGCGGCGGCCTCCGCCTCGTCCAGCGGCGAGTCGTCGTCCGGACCCTCCTCGTCGAGCACGAGCTCGGGGTCGGGCACGTGGCCGTTGCCGCTGCCGCCGGCGTTGCTGCGGTCGGCGCCGCTCACGAGACGGCCTCGAGGATCGCCGCCAGCTCCTTCTCGTGCTCCTCGTAGTGCTCGATGGTCTCGCCGAAGAACCACTCCTGGTGGGTCGCGTGCTTGATCCACCGCGACTCCGGGACGACCGTCAGGTAGCCGCGAAGCTCGCCCGCGACGGTGCGGAACTGCTCCCGGACCTCCGAGATCGGCATCGAGCGGAAGCGGGCCATCGCCTCGGCGTTCATGCGGTCACCAGCGTCGGGAGACGCGCTCCAGGCGGCCTCGAGCTGGTTGATGGCCGGACTCTGGTCGTTGACGGCCAGCTCCTTGGCCGCCGCGAGCGCAGCCTCCTGCCACACGATCAGGTGGCCCATGAGGTCGCGGCCGCTCCAGCCACCCGCGGCCTCGACCGGGATGTCGAGCTGCTCGTCGCTGAGGGCGTCGAGGGCCTCGTAGGCGCGGAACGACTCACGCTCGTCTTCGAGGAAGGAGAGGGCGTCGAGGTACATGCGGGCATCCTAGTCCCCGCGGAGGCCTCCAGTGCGCTAGAGTCCGGGCCGTGAGCGACGACCTTCCGTTCAAGCTGCCGCCCGTGGACCCGGCCGATGCGAGCGACGTGCCCGGGACCTCCCTGACCCCCGAGCTGCTCGCGGGTCTCCTGGCGGACGGCGACGACGAGCTCGCGGCGTGGGCGCTGCAGCACGCGCTCGCGGAAGCGAGCCGGGCGCAGGTCTTCGACGGGCTCCTGCGCGACGCGATGGCCCTGGTCGGCGAGCGCTGGCAGACCGGACAATGGTCGATCGCGGAGGAGCACCTCGCCTCGCGCACGCTGCTGCGGACGCTCGAGCGGATCCGGCCCGTCCTCGGCCCGGAGCACCGCATCGGGCCGGTCGCGGTGCTCGCAGGCGTCGCCGGGGAGCAGCACATGATCGGGCTCGTCTGCCTCGAGCAGGTCCTCGCGGAGGCGGGCTGGAGCGTCTCGAACCTGGGCGCGGACCTGCCGGCCGCGGATCTCGGGCAGTTCGTGCGCCGCAACGACGTCGCGCTGGTGGCGCTCTCGGCGGCCAATCCGAGGCCGGGTCGGGACGCTCGCCGATGCCGTGCGCGCCGTGCGGGAGGCGGGTGCGCGGGCGCGGCATCCCGGTCCTCGTTGGCGGCCTAATCACCGGTCAGCCGGGCATCCTCGAGGCCACCGGCGCCGATGCCCTCGTGACCTCGATCGACGACGCCCTGTCGTACGCGGAGGCCCACCGCCCCGCCGAGACGACGGAGCCCGGCTCGGACTGACGCCCGGGCCTGCTAGACCGCGACCGGCTCCCGGTACTCCCCGAACACCTCGCGCAGCACCTGGCGTCTGCTCGCCCAGCGTGGCGTAGCGCTCCGCGCAGCGGATGAAGTGCGGCATCAGGTTCGACTCGCTCGTCCCGGGCCGCGACGCCGCCTCGCGCAGGCCGGCCAGCGCCGCCGCGACCGCCTCGCCGTCGCGCTCGGCGCGTGTCCGCGCCAGCCGGGCCAGGTGCCGCTCCTGCGAGCCGACGGGGACCTGGAGGACGGGAACGCGGATCGGCTCCGCGTTCTGGTACCCGTTGACGCCGACGATCACGCGCTCCCCGGCATCGAACTCGCGCTGGAACCGGTACGCCGAGTCCGCGATCTCGCGCTGCGGGTACCCCTCGGCGATCGCCTTGACCATGCCCCCGCGGCGATCGATCTCGTCGAGATACCGCCAGACCTCGCGCTCGACGCGGTTCGTCAGCGCCTCCACGAACCAGGATCCACCGAGCGGGTCGATGGTGGACGCCACGCCGGTCTCCTCGAGCGAGGACCTGCTGCTGGCGCAGCGCGAGCAGCGCGGCCTCCGCGGTCGGGCACGGCGAGCGCCTCGTCGTAGGCGTCGGTGTGGAGGCTCTGGGTCCCGCCCAGGATCGCCGCGAGCGCCTGCGTCGCGACGCGCGTCAGGTTGTTGAGCGGCTGCTGCGGCGTGAGCGAGACGCCCGCCGTCTGGGTGTGGAAGCGCATCCATGTCGAGCGCTCGTTCTCGGCGCGGTAGCGCTCGCTCATGAGCTTCCACCAGATCCGGCGCGACGCCCGGAACTTCGCGATCTCCTCGAAGAAGTCGCTGTGCGAGTTGAAGAAGAACGAGAGCCGCGGCGCGAACTCGTCGACGCGGAGCCCGCGCGCCATCGCCGCCTCGACGTACGCCATGCCGTCGGCGATCGTGAACGCGAGCTCCTGGACCGCCGTCGAGCCGGCCTCGCGGATGTGGTAGCCGCTGATCGAGACCGTGTTCCAGCTGCGGCAGCTCGCGCGTCCCGAACTCGATCGTGTCCACGACGAGCCGCATCGACGGATCGGGCGGGTACAGGAACTCCTTCTGCGCGACGTACTCCTTGAGGATGTCGTTCTGGGTCGTGCCCTCGAGCGCCGCCCGCGGAACGCCGGTCTTCTCCGCGGCGACGATGTACATCGCCCAGATCGGGGCGGCCGGGGCGTTGATCGTCATCGACGTGCTGACCCGGTCCAGCGGCAGCCCCTCGAGCAGCAGCTCCATGTCCGCGAGGCTGCTCACGGCGACCCCGCAGGTGCCGAACTCGCCCTCGGCCTCGGCGTCGTCCGTGTCGTAGCCGTAGAGCGTGGGCATGTCGTACGCGATCGAGAGACCCGTCTGGCCGGCGTCGAGCAGCTGGCGGAACCGGGCGTTGGTGTCCTCCGCGCGAGCCGAAGCCGGCGAACATCCGCATCGTCCACGGGCGTGACCGGTAGCCCGTCGGGTGGACGCCGCGCGTGAACGGCGGCTCCCCGGGCAGGCCGACGTCGCGCAGCGCATCGAAGTCCGCGTACCGGCCGTCACCGTCGCGCAGCGGCTCGCCCGCGTGGTCGAACTCGGTGGGGCCACCGGGCCCGGGCCGCTCGCCCGGCCGGCGCGTCCGACCAGTCCCACGGTCCGTAGAGGCCGTCGACCGGGAGGTCGCCGAGCGTGGTGAAGCGGGGACGCCGCTCCGGCAGCCGGGCGAGGGACGGCTCGAGACGCTCGATCCGCCAGGCCTGCCGCCGCTGGCCCCACGCGTCGGGACGATCGCTCATGCGGCCGACTCTAGCACTTGCCCGTCCGCGTACCCTGCTCGCATGGCCATCGACACGGAGGCGCTCCGACTCGCTGTCTACCGCTCGCTCGCGGCGACCGGGCGTGCCCCGGACGACGGAGCCCTCGCCGTCACGCTCGGCGTCACGACCGGCGAGGTCGCCGGGGGGCTCCGGGCCCTCCACGACCAGCGCCACCTCGTCCTCGACGAGGCCGGGGCTGTCGTCCTCGCCCACCCGTTCGGCACGATCGACTTCGGCTTCTCGGTGAAGGGCGAGCGCACCCTGTGGTGGGGCGGCTGCGTCTGGGACTCGTTCGCGATCCCGAACCTCGTCCCCGCGGAGCCGTCCGTCCTCGTCGCGACGACCTGCCCGGGGTGCGGGAGCGCCCATGCCTGGACGGTGACCAACGCCGGGCCGCCCGACGGCACGCAGATCGCCCACTTCCTCGTCCCGGTGAAGCGATCTGGGACGACGTGCTGCGCACCTGCGGCAACCAGCGGGTGTTCTGCGACGAGGCGTGCCTCGACGACTGGCTCCGTCGTGAGGGGCAGGAGCGCGGCTACGTCGCCGACCTCGCGACCGTATGGCGGCTGGCGAGCGCGCTGGTACGCGGGCCGCCTCGACGATGGCTACCGGCGGCGCGAGCCCGCCGCGGCGGCCGCGTACTTCCGCGAGGTCGGGCTGCGGGGCGCTTTCTGGGGGCTGGCCGACGGCTGACGTGGATCCGGCGCCGGCCCGGTCCTAGCGGGCCCCGAACGACTCGAGCGCGTCGAGCACCTTCGCGTCACCAAGGTTGCCGGCCAGCAGGACGTTGACGCGGCCCGGTTCATTGGCCGGCCACACGACGACCGTCTGGCCCGACCCGTCGGTGCCCAGCACGTCCAAGCGCTGCGCCGCGGTGCCGCCGACCGCCACGTCGGAGACCTCGAGCCTGTCGGTGCGCCTCGCCTTGCGGGCGCCGTCCTCGTAGAAGGCGAGCAACGCCGCCGCGTCCAGGTCGTCCCCTTCGAACAGCGCGACCGTGAGCCCCGCCGTGCCCCCGAGCTCCCAGGTCGCGCCGGCGAACCGGACGCCGTCGACCCCGCGTTCAGCGAGGACGCCAAGCGCCTCGTCCGTGCAGTTGCGGCCCGAAATCGACGCTGGTGGGCGCCGCGCCCTCGTACGCCGCAGGGAGGAGCGCCTCGAGCTCCGGGTAGGCGCCCGGGAAGCGTCCGTCGGTGGTGCACGCGGATGCCGGGTCGAAGCTCGCGACCGGGATCTCGCGCCCGCAGCCGACGGCGACGAGCGACGAGCGCGGCGAGCAGGAGCAGGAGGATCCGGGGCATGGGATGAGCGTACCGGTGACCGGCCGACGGCGCCGCCGCGGCGCCGTCTCAGCGTCCGCCTCGCGCAGGCGGATGCGGTCGATATCCCTAGTCCGGCGATGGTCTCACCGGCGCCGTGACCCGATGGTCCGGGCGGTGCCAGCGCGCGCCTGACCATCGCCCAGCGAGCGATGCGTCG
>CAVQRM010000004.1:0-286114 GCA_963715245.1 uncultured Chloroflexia bacterium | reverse complement strand
TGCTCAGCCAGCCGTTCGAGCCCGATCGCCGGCGACGTCGGGTGGGCGACGACCCGATGATGACCGCGCGCGTCGCCGACGCCACCTCGGCACGGCGGACTGCCCGCGACCCGACGTGCTGCTCCGGTCGCGATGAACTGGCGACCGCGTGCTCTGCGTGTTGGCGACTCGGTCCGGCGCGTTCGCTCGTCGGCGCACGGGTCCATTGCGAGGTAACGAAGTTGCGCACGACGCGGCGAGCCCCGACTCGCGTCCCGAACCCTTCTCCGTCATGACCCCGATGTGCTGACGGACCCGTCTCGGGTCCCTAGGGGGCGGTCAGTCGGCGGAGGACCAGGCCTCTTCCTGCAGGACGATGTCGCTCTCGATGGCGAACACGCAGCGTCCGTCGCCCAGGTCGAGCAGCTCGATCAGCTCCGGGTCGATGTACAGCTGGTGGCAGTCCTCGCACAGCCCGCCGGGGATGCCGAAGCACAGGCGCTCGGTCCGGTCAGGGAGCCGGAACGTCGTGTCAAAGCGGGTGATGATGAGGCGCCGGCTGCATCCGGGGCAGCGATCTCGCAGGCCCGACATCGGGTCCATCTCCGGGTGGCGTCGACCCCGATGGCCGGCGACCTGCCACGGATGCTAGGAACGGTGGTGCACGCGGGACATGACCCAGGGGTACCGCCGGACCCCGTACCGGACCCGGCCGCGATTCCGGCGGCGGCGGGCTCCAGGTGGCGGACCGCCCGGGCGCTCCGGCCTACTGGACGCGGAGGACGGTCTTCGCGCCGGACCAGTGCTTCTCGAGCTGGTAGTAGTCGCGCTCCGGTGGCGTGAAGATGTGCACGATCACCGCCCCGAAGTCGACCAGGACCCAGTGCGACTCGGGCGTCCCCTCGCGGCCGATCGGCTTGACGCCCTCGGCGCGCAACTTCTCGAGGATGCCGTCCGCGATCGCGCTGATCTGCCGCTCGGACCCGCCGGAGCAGATGACGAACGCATCGGCGAGCGTGGTGAGCTCGCCGAGGTCGAGCAGCACGATGTCGGCCGCCTTCTTGTCCTCCGCGAGCTCGACGATGCGCCGGGCGAGGTCGAGCGAGGCGCGGTCGGTCGGCGGCGCCGCGGCATCGCGGTGCGGGAGGCCGTCCGGACGCGGGGCGGTGGACGAAACGGGATCGGTCACGTGGTCTGGGTCCTCAGGCGGATCGGGCATACAGGTGATGGTGGGCGACATAACCGGCCACCGCGTCCGGGACGAGGTAGCGCACGGAGCGACCCGCGGCCGCCCGGTGTCGCACCACGCTACCCGAGATGGGCAAGAGGGGCCCCGGGATGAACCGGAACCGGGCCTCGCGACCCGGCAGGTGGTGGCGCACCCAGGACTCGTCGAGCGCCTCGTAGCCGCCGCGCGGGACGACGGCCAGCCGAGCGAGATCGAGGATGCGGTCCGGCTGGTGCCAGGTCGGGAAGCCCGCCAGCGCCTCCGCCGACAGGATCAGCCAGGGTTCCGTCGTACCGTCCGCAGCGAGTGCCGCCAGCGTGTCCGCCGTGTACGACACGCCGCCGCGCACGATCTCGAGGTCGCTCACCACGAACGCCGGGTTCCCCTCCACTGCGTGGTTCGCCATCGCGAGGCGGTGGCGGGCATCGGTGACCGGGCGCCCGGGCTTGTGCGGCGGGCTGGCGGCGGGCACGAAGATCACGCGCTCCAACCCCAGTGCCTCGCGCGCCTCCTCGGCGATGAGGAGGTGGCCGTGGTGGATGGGGTCGAAGGTGCCACCGAGGATGCCCACGGATCCCGGCACCATCGGGGCCGGCGGGAGGATGGGCGCGACACCGGACGCCGGTCCCGCGGGCACGGCCCCCTCCGTCACCGGCGGTCCTCTTCCGGCTCCCACTCCAGCTCGGTGGTGCCGATCCGTACCCAGTCGCCCGGGCGGATCCCGGCCTTGCGCAGGGCGCCGTCGATCCCGGTGCGGACCAGCTCGCGCTGGAAGCGCTCCGCGGACTCCTCGACCTCGAAGTTGGTCTGGTTGGTGAGCCGTTCGACGCGCTTGCCCCGGACGCGGAACGCGCCGTCCTCGCGCTCGATGGCATACCCGTCACCCGCCGCCTCGAGCCGGTGCACGACGACACCCGCGGGATCGGGCGGCGCGTCGAAGTCCTCGATCCCGGGGAGCAGCCCGCCGACCGCCAAGCGGAGGCCGTCGAGGCCCTCGCCGCTGTCGGCCGAGATCGCGACGGCCGCAGCCTTGAGCCGCTTCATCGCCGCCCGGAAGGCCGGCCACGCCTCGATCGCCTCGGGGAGGTCGAGCTTGTTGAACACGACGAGCATCGGCTTCGCGAGGAGGGCCGGGTCGTGCGCCTCCAGCTCCTCGCGGATGACAGAGTGGTCCCAGAGCGGGTCTATCGAGGCCCCGTCGACGACGTGCAGCAGGACGCGCGTCCGCTCCACGTGACGCAGGAACGCGTGGCCGAGACCGGCACCGGACGAGGCCCCTTCGATGAGACCCGGCACGTCGGCGATCGTCGGCCGCCGCCCATCCTCGATCCCCAGGTCCATGACCCCGAGGTTCGGCTCGAGCGTCGTGAACGGGTAGGGCGCGATCTTCGGGCGGGCCGCCGTGAGGGCCGCCAGGAGTGTCGACTTGCCCGCGTTGGGCAGGCCAACGAGACCGACGTCCGCAATCAGCCGGAGCTCGAGGCGCAGGCTCTTCTCCTCGCCGGGCTCGCCTCGCTGGGCGTGCTTGGGGGCCTGGTGCGTCGCCGTCGCGAAGTGCGTGTTGCCCAGGCCGCCGCGCCCGCCCTTCGCGACCATCACCTCCTGGCCGACCGCGACGAGGTCGGCGATCAGCGCGCCCGTCTCGGCGTCCAGCACCCCCGTGCCCGGCGGGACGGCGAGGTAGAGGTCCTCACCGGCCTTCCCGTGCCGCCGCTGGCGTTCGCCGCGGCCACCCGGCGTGGCGGTGAAGTGGTGCTTGTAGCGGAAATCGTGGAGGGCCGTCTGGCCGGCATCGACACGAAGATAGATCGACCCGCCGCGGCCACCGTCGCCACCGTCCGGGCCGCCACGTGGGACGTGGGCCTCCCGGCGCATCGTCGCCGCACCGTCACCGCCCGCGCCGGCACGCACGAAGATCCGGACGTCATCGAGGAACATCGGGGCCATTGTCGCACGCGCCCCGGGCGAGCCCCGCCGGGCGAACCGAGGACGGTGAGCGGGATCGCCGGTCCGCTACAGGTAGCCGAGCGGGTTGACGCGGGAGCCGCCGTTCCACACGGGGCCCCTCCAGACCTCGAAGTGGAGGTGCGGGCCCGTGGCGTAGCCGCTCGAGCCGATCCGTCCGACCTGCTGGCCGCGCGCGACGCTCTGGCCACGCCCGACGCTCACGCCCGACATGTGGCTGTACGTCGAGTACAGGCCGCCGCCGTGCGAGATCCAGACCTGGTACCCGCCGCCGTTCGACTTCCAGCCCGCGAAGGTCACCTTCCCCGCGGCCGCCGCGACGACCTTCGAGCCGTAGTCCGCGGCGACGTCGAGCCCGTAGTGGCCGTAGTGGTAGTACTGGCTGACGTAGTTGTCGCCGCCGACGACGGGCCAGCGGAACTTGCCGCCGGTGTACTTGCCCCCGAGGGGGGCGGCCGTGCCGCCCGACGATGCTGAGCTCGTCTTGGTCGTGGGCTTCGGGGTGGGCATCGGGGCGCCCTTCGCACCCGGCAGGACGAGCACCTGGCCGACCACCAGCGTCGGATCCTCGAGCCCGTTGAGCTCCACGATCTTGTCGGGGTTGATCTTGTGCTTTGCCGCGAGCGACTCGAGCGTGTCCGTCGCCTTGACGGTGTACACGAGACCCGACACGGGCGGGATCCGGAGGGTCTTGCCGACCTTCAGATCGGCGTTCATCTTGAGCTTGTTCGCCCACCACAGGGTCATCTTCGAGACGTCGAACTTCTTCGCGACCGAGGCGAGCGTGTCGCCCTTCTTGACCTTGTAGGTGCGAACGAGGTCCGCGCCGTCCTCGACGGTCGTCAGCGGCGCATACCCGGTGAGGATCGTGCCGTCATCGGTGACCGGGGCCTCGAGCGTCTCCGTCTCGGCGACCGCCTCGGTCGTGACGACCGACGGGATGGTGACGGCCTGGAAGCTGGGCTCGTCGGGGACCTCGCGGTCGGCGAAGGCGGCCGCCTCCGGATCAGCGAGCAGCCGCCCGGACACGTCCGAGCCGACGGATTGCGGGGCGACGGGTTCAGGGTTGACGAGCTCGGAGTCGACGGGCTGGACATCGACGGGTTCGGAGCGCTCGATGCCGCCGTTCACCGCCAGCCGGACGTCCGTACCGCGGCCCTGGACGCCGCCGACGGCGCCCTGCGGCGTTGCGGGCAGGAACGTGAGGAGCGCAGCGACCGCGACGATCGACGCGACGGCGATCGGGAGGGCGCGCTCAGGATGGGTGAGCGGGCGCAGGGTACCGGCGAGCGCCGCCCCGGTCGCGGTCACGCGGACGCTGATCCGGGCCTGCAACGCGCGTGCGGCGCGGCTGGTGAGGCGGCTCAGCCAAGAGGTCGCGGGGGCGTGAGCTCGGGTGGAGCGCTCATCGTCGGCTTGACGCCGCGCGCCGCCCGTCGGCTTCTGCAATACGGTCTCCTGGCATGAAAGGCGGACAGCGAGGGGCGCTTCTCGGCGCGCGTGTCCGTCTCTCCGGGGTCGCTTTCGGTGCTCGGTCCCTACCCCCGAGGCCGATCCCGATATCGGGCCGACCCGTAACGTGCCCCGAACCCTACCAGAGGGCTTGCAGGCCGTGCAAACCCCACGACCCACTCATTGGGGGCCGTGTGGCAGGAAGATTCTGCACCACAGGACGCGAAACTGGGCGAATCGCCGACGCGAAGCGACGCGCTGTCGGCGGTCGCCTAGTCGAGGCTCTTCGTCAGCGTCCCGAGGAACTGCGCGTTGCTCTCGGTCTTCGCGATCCGGTTGAGCAGGAGCTCGATGCCCTCGTTGGTGCCGACCGCGGACAGCATCCGGCGCATCGTCCAGACCATCTTGAGCGTGCCCTCCTCGAGGAGCAGCTCCTCGCGGCGGGTGCCGGAGCGCTGGACGTCGATCGCCGGGAAGATGCGCTTCTCGGCGAGCTTGCGGTCAAGGATGAGCTCCGAGTTGCCGGTGCCCTTGAACTCCTCGTAGATGACGTCGTCCATCCGGGAGCCCGTGTCGACGAGACACGTCGCGATGATCGTGAGCGAGCCGCCCTCCTCGATCTTCCGGGCGGCACCGAAGAACCGCTTGGGCGGGTAGAGGGCGATCGGGTCGATGCCGCCCGACAGCGTCCGGCCGCTGGGCGGGAGCGCGAGGTTGTAGGCGCGCGCGAGGCGGGTGATCGAGTCGAGCAGGATCACGACGTCCCGACCGGTCTCGACCTGGCGCTTCGCGATCTCGAGCGCCATCTCCGCGACGTGCGTGTGGTTCTCGGTGGGCTCGTCGAAGGTGGAGCTGATCACCTCGCCGTGGACCGAGCGGCGCATGTCCGTGACTTCCTCGGGGCGCTCACCGATGAGCGCGACCATGAGCAGGATGTCCGGATAGTTCGCGCTGATGCCGTTGGCGATCGACTTGAGCAGCATCGTCTTGCCGGCCTTGGGCGGGCTGACGATGAGGGCGCGCTGCCCCTTGCCCAGCGGGTTGACGAGGTTGACCAGCCGCTGGCTGAGGTTCTTCGGGTCCGACTCGAGGTTGATCAGCTCGATCGGATGGATCGGCGTGAGGTCGTTGAACAGCGGCCGGCGGCGGGCCGTGTCCGTGTCGACGCCGTTGACGCTGTCCACGCGGATGAGGCCGTAGAACTTCTCGCCCTCGCGCGGCGCACGGACGGCGCCGGTGACCCGGTCCCCGATCCGGAGCCCGAACCGGCGGACCTGCGACGAGGAGACGTACACGTCCTCCGCGCTGGGCAGGAGGCCGTGGCGGCGCATGAAGCCGTAGCCGTCGTCGACGACGTCGAGGATGCCGAACGCGTACTCGAGCCCGGACCGCTCCGTCTGGGCTTGGAGGATCTGGTCGACCAGCTCCTCGCGGCGCTGGGCCGTCGGCTCCTCGATCTCGAGCTTCGCGCCGACCTGCTGGAGCTCCTTGACCGACATCTCGCGCAGGTCGCGGATGTCCAGGTCGTTGCGCTCGCGGGCGGCTTCGAGCTCGGCTACCTCGTCCTGCTCGGTGACCGGCAGGCGATTGGTGGACTGCGAGCGCCGGCGCGGCCGGCGATTCCGGTTTGCGCGCTGGTCGGGGCCGTTCGGCATGGGGTGGACAGACCTCGAGGGGTGGCGTCCGGCACCGGCGAGACCCGGGCGGAGGAGAAGGTGTGGGCGCGCCAAGGGCCGTGGTTCGCGCAGAATCGGCGTACCGTCGCGCGAGGCCGTTGGGGATGCATGGAGCATATCGGACGGCGAGTCGTGACGTCAACGATTTCGAACGAACGGGTCTCGTGGCGATCGTCGCCCCACGCGCGGCCGGGTAGATCGGGCACCTGACTCGGCCGTGGGTCAGGCGGGGGCCTTCGGCGCAGAGACCGACACGCAACGCCGCGGTTCGGGGGCAGTCCCACGCTCAGGCGAGGCGTTCCTGACTCCACGCGGAGTCGCGTACCCCTGGGCGAGCAGCGTCAGAACGTGTCGGCAGCGGCGCGCAGCGCGGGGAGGAGCACAAGGAGCCCCACGATCGCGAGCCCGGCGACGACCATCGCGGCACCGAGGCCGACGACGCGCCATCGCGCCCCGCGAAGGGCGATCAGCGGGAGTGCGATCCCCACCAGCGCCTCGATCGTCAGCATCGCGCGGGCGGCACCGTCGTTGGGCACCTGCGCCTGGAACAGGATCCCCTCGGCGATGAGGACGCCCGCCGGGACGCCGAGCGCGAGGCTCCGGGCCCAACCGTCCCGGTGCCGCCACACGCTGCCCGACAGCCCGAGCGGCGGACCAGTCACGATGGCGACAAGCCCCCAGACCGTGGCCGCGCGGGCCGCCCCGAGCGCGCGCCACCCCTCCCCCAGCAGGCCGTACGCCAGGTAGTACACGGCCACGGCGGCGACCAGGGCAAACAGGCCACGGCCCGCGCCCCCCACCACGGTGCGAGCTCCCGCCCCTGCCCCGAAGGCGACCAGCGCCCAGATCCCCACGAGGTTGGCAGGGATCAGCAGCCCCAGCGGGTGGCCGAGGTCATCGGACAGCCAGGCGAGCCCTCCGAGGAGCGCCCCGGCGAGCAACGCGACCGGGATCGCCGTTCCGGCCCGGCGCAGGACGGACCCGGCGGGGGCCGGACGGGACGCCGGTGCGGTGGACGGCGCTGACGAGACGCTCACGGCAAGGCGGACGGTAGCGCGTGTGCGCGCGATGTGCCATCCCCCACGGGTCCCGGTGCGGTGGTCAAGGGTGAGGGGGAACCCCTCAGGAGGCCGAGGCGGCTCCCGCGGCGTCGCCCTCGACCGCCTGCCCTCCCGCGCGCACCTGCGCGTCCACGTGCAGCTGGGCGTCCACGTCCGGGCCGGGACCCACAGCCGTCAGGCGCGGCTCGACACCGTCGCGCAGCGCAAGCGCGGTCGAGACGAAGCCGTGGAACAGCGGGTGCGGCCGCTCCGGGCGGGACTTGAACTCCGGGTGGAACTGGCTGGCCACGAACCACGGGTGGTCCTTGAGCTCCACGATCTCCACGAGCCGGCTGTCCGGGGAGATGCCCGACAGGAGCATCCCCGCGGCCTCGAGCGTCTGGCGGTACCGGTTGTTGAACTCGAAGCGGTGGCGATGGCGCTCGTAGATCACCTCGGCGCCGTAGACCTGGCGCGCCTTCGATCCCGGCAGCAGCTTCGCCGGGTAGAGGCCCAGCCGCATCGTGCCGCCCTTGTCCTCGAGGTCCCGCTGGTCGGGCATGAAGTCGATGACCGGGTTCTGCGTGAACATGTCGAACTCGGTGGAGTTGACGTCGTGGGTGCCGATGACCTCGCGCGCGAACTCGATCACCGCGCACTGGAGGCCGAGGCACAGGCCGAGATACGGCAGCTGCCGGTCCCGCGCCCAGTGGGCCGCGAGGACCTTGCCCTCGATCCCGCGGTGGCCGAACCCGCCCGGGACGAGCACGCCGGCGGCGCCCGCGAGCGCGTCACCGACGTTCTCCGGTGTCAGCGCCTCGCTGTCCACCCAGCGAACCTTCGCGTCGACGCCGTTCGCCCATGCCGCGTGGCGGAGCGCCTCGGTGACGGAGAGGTATGCGTCCGGCAGCTCGATGTACTTGCCGACGAGCGCGATCTCGAGCGTCGGCTTGGGGGCCTTGATCCGGGCCACCAGCGCCCGCCAGCCTTCGAGGTCGGGCTCCTTGGCCGGGTCGCCCAGGCCGAGCTCGCGGACGAGCAGCCGCCCGAAGCCGAACGCCTCGAACTGGAGCGGGACCTCGTAGATCGTCTCGGCGGTGGGAGCCGGGATGACGGCATCGATGTCCACGTCCGTGAACAGGGCGATCTTCTCGCGGATCTCGTCCGGGACGTCGCTGTCGGAGCGGAGGACGATCACGTCCGGCTGGATGCCGATGCCACGCAGCTCCTTGACCGAGTGCTGGGTCGGCTTCGTCTTGAGCTCGCCAGTTGCGGCCAGGGCCGGCAGCAGCGTCACGTGGACGTACATGACGTTCGCGCGCCCCACGTCCTTGCGCATCTGGCGGATGGCCTCGAGGAACGGCAGGCTCTCGATGTCGCCGACGGTCCCGCCGACCTCGACGATCACGACGTCCGGGTCCCCGTCACGGGCGACGCGGACGATCCGCTCCTTGATCTCGTTGGTGATGTGCGGAATGACCTGGACCGTCCCGCCCAGGTAGTCCCCGCGGCGCTCCTTCGCGATGACCGCCTGGTAGATGCGGCCGGTCGTGACGTTGGAGCCCTGGGTCAGGTTCTCGTCGATGAACCGCTCGTAGTGCCCGAGGTCGAGGTCCGTCTCGGCGCCGTCGTCGGTGACGAAGACCTCGCCGTGCTGGTAGGGGCTCATCGTGCCCGGATCCACGTTGATGTACGGATCGAGCTTGAGGATGGAGACCTTGAGGCCTCGGGCCTTGAGCAGTCGTCCGACGCTGGCGGCGGTGATGCCCTTGCCGAGGGAGGAGGTGACTCCTCCGGTCACAAAGACATACTTCGCCATGGGTCAGGGTCCTCCGGGGTTTTTCCCATGCTATCGAATCCGGGAGCCCAGGGACAACCGATTCGGGGTTGCGGTGCGGTGTCGGTGAACCGATGCCGTGACGTTGACGGTGCGTCGAGTACTCGATATGGTCTGCACAAATCGTGTCAGCATGTGCAGGTGACTGGATGACGGGCGAGCAGAGCAACCGGTTCAACGTCCTGCTCGATGACGAGCATGCAGCACGACTCCACCGCCTCGCGGCCCGGACCTACCTCAATCCCGGGACGCTCGCCCGGTCGCTCCTCTCGACGGCGCTCGACCAGGCGGACCCGGATCCCGCGACGATCACCATGCTCCTGGACTCGACTCCCGGCGCGTGGGAGCGCGCCCAGGAGGGTCTCGCCGACATCGCAGCCGGACGCGTGATCGCGCTGGACGAGCTGTAGCAGGGTGGCGCGCGTCGTCGTCACCCAGTCGGCGCGGGCCGACCTCCGGGCGATGATCCTCACCCACAGCCTGCCTCCCGCGACGATCGATCGCGTCCGAGCGGCGCTCACGGCACTCGCCGAGTTCCCCCAGCTCGGGCCGGCGCTGGAGGGCGGGTGGATCGGGTTCCGGTTCGTCCTGGGCCCGTGGCCGTGGATGCTGCTCGTCTACGTGTGGGATGAGGATGCCGACGTGGTCTCCCTCGTCACGGTCCAGGACGCCCGGTCGGCAGCCGCGGCGACACGCGAGCGGAGGTCTGGCGACACGCAGACGGAGGGCGACACATGACGAAGTACATCGTGCTGTACCTGCTCACGGTGCCGGTCTTCCTGCTCATCGACCTCGTCTGGTTGGGGCTCGTCGCGCGCGGGTTCTACCGGAGCCAGATCGGATCGCTGATGGCGGATCCCATCGTGTGGTGGGCAGCCATCCTGTTCTACCTGCTGTCGATCGCTGGGATCATCTTCTTCGCGGTGGCGCCGGCGATCGACGACGGGGGCTGGACGAAGGCGCTGCTGCTCGGCGCGGCGTTCGGCTTCTTCACCTACATGACGTACGACCTCACGAACCTCGCGACCATCCAGGGCTGGTCGGTGCAGCTGGTCGTTGTGGACATCGCCTGGGGCACGGTGCTGTGCGGGACCGTAGCCACGGTGAGCTACCTCATCGGGACGCGCCTGCTGGGGTTGTGAGCAGCCCGGCGACCGCCGGCGGCCGCTGGGCACAGGATGGTGGTGAGGCGAACTGCCTTGACGGAGTGATACCGCTCGGTATCATCCGACCATGCCGATGACCCTTCGCCTGACGGCCGCCGAGACCGAAGCCCTGCGCGAGACTGCTCGCCGCGAGCGCCGATCCATGCAGGAGGTTGCACGCACCGCGATCGACGAGTACGTGACCCGCCGGACGCGGCGTCGTGATGAGCACCTGGCGACGATCGTGCACGAGGACGCCGAGCTCCTTCGCCGACTCGGGAGCCTGTGACCGAGCACCTCGATCTCGATGACCTGCTGACGGCCGCGGAGGCGGCGCTCGGCCAACCGGCCGAGGTACGCGATGCCGGACTGCTGGAGGCAGCGGTTGCGCGGACCCGGGCCAGCGTCTACGGCGAGGATGCGTACCCCGACCTGGACGCCAAGGCGGCGGCCCTGCTCCACTCCATCGTCACCGGCCACGCGCTGATCGACGGCAACAAGCGGCTCGGATGGGTCGCCGTGCGGCTGTTCTACAGGCTGAACGACCGGGACCTGCGAGCGCCGATCGAGGACGCCTTCGACCTGGTCGTGTCGATCGCGGACGGCTCGATCCGCGACGTGGCGGATATCGCCGCCCGCCTGCGCGAGTGGGCCGTCGACCACAAGGCCTGACCCGAGGGCCCTGTCGGCATCCACCGGCCGCGCTGCGGCGAACCTCAGGCATGAACATCCGAGTCGCGATCGCTGGGGCTTCGCTGCTGCTCGTCGTCGCCGTGGCGCCCGTGTCGGCCCACGCGCCGATGGTCGTGGAGCCCGGCAACGAGTCGCCGGCGACCGCGTTCGTGCTCGAGGACCCGACGCTGTCGCGGGCGATCGGCGCGACCCTCGACGCGCCGGGCGAGCTGGACTGGTACCGCATGGACCTGCAGGCGGGCGAGGCACTCGTCGTGGAGGTCACGGCGCCCGACGCCGCCGGCGGCATCCCCACCTCGTTCGCCGTGCTTGGCCCGGGGCTGCCGGCGCCCACTGACGACGAGGCGGCTGCGCTCGCGACCGCGGCAGGAGCCGAAGGCGCCCTGGCGCACGACGCCGAAGGCGGTGAGCGCGAGGTCCACGGCGGCCTCGGCTTCATCGCCTGGGGCGGCGTCCGGACGACCGCCCCCGCGGACGGCACCTACTGGGTCGCGGTCCGCGCGACCGAGGACGGCGCGACCGGCAAGTACGTGCTGGCGCCCGGCGTCCGCGAGGAGTTCGGGCCCGAAGCCGTCGGCGGGATGGCGGACCTCGTCGCGTTCTTCAACGCCCCGTGGCCCCCGGAGCCCGGGGCAAGCACGCCCACCGATGGTGCGGACGAAGCGGTGGGCACGGTGGCGCTCATCGTTGCGGGTCTCGTCGCCGGCGGCGTGCTGGTGGCAGGGCTGCGCCGGCGCCAATCGTCTCGACAACCAGCCTGACACCGCCTGGATCGCTGCCGGGTCACGGTGGCTTGGCTGCGTGCGCTCATGGCGTCGGACGGAGCCGGGCGTGGGTGCCCTCCGGCCCGGGGGTGACCTGGTCCGAGCCGTCCGGCGCGATCGTGGCGACCTGGCGCGGCCCGTCGAACCCGTCGGCCTGGCCCACCAGCGTGAACATGATCTGGTCACCGTCGGGCGTCCACGTGGGCTGTGTCGCCCGCTGGTCGGCCGGACCGAACGTGGTCACGGCCCGGAGGTCGCTCCCGTCGGGGCGGATCGTGTACAGGTTGGACGGCTCGTCCGTGGCCTGGTACTCGCCCAGGTCGTACGTGGTGAACACGATGAGGTCGTCTGACGGGTGCCAGTCCGGGTAGCTGGCGAACACGGACGGCTCCGTCAGCACGCGCGGCTTCGCGCCGGCTGCAGTCGCGTCGATGACAGCGATCGCCGAGCCGGTGCCGGCGCCTGACTCGGGCGTGTCCGTGGGGTAGGTCGTGAACTCGAACACGATGGAGGCACCATCCGGCGACCACCGTGGGTAGTTCAGCGCGGTCCGGGCCGGCGCCGTGTAGACGACCCGGGCATCGCCCCCGGCGGCGGGCACGACCTCCAGGGTCGACGCCACCAGCTCATCGCCATCGAACCGGAACCGGATGAACGCGATGGATGCGTCGTCCGGCGACCAGGCCGGGTACAGCACGTACCGGCAGTCGCCCGGGCAGGCGGCATGGTCCACGAGGAGCTGCAGATCGCCCCCGTCAGGCCGGGACGTCCAGATGTCGGTGCTGGTGTCCGCCGACCCGACCTCGAAGGCGAGCCGCAACCCGTCGTGCGACCAGTCGGGGTGGAAGGTGTTGCCCAGGCTGGCCAGGATCGGCTGCCGGTCTGATCCATCCGGCCGCATGAGCTGGACGCCATCACTCCCGTCGAAAAGCCACTGGAGTGCGATCCACGGCTCGCCATCCTCGACCACCAACCCGGCCGCACCGGCGGAGTCCTCCGGTATCGATGTCGGGTCGGCGACCGGCGGCGTGGCCACGGCGCCCGGCGGGGGCGGCTGGGTCGGCGTTGCGGCCGGGGTGGCGGCTTGGCCGCACCCCGCCACCGCGACGAGCAGCAGCGCGGCGAGGGCCACCGGGTGGACCGGAAGGGCTGTGCGCACGGGGACGCTCCTGGCTACGTGGTGCGATGGTCGGGGGCAGCGGGCCAGGTATTGCCTGGCCCGGACGGGGCGCTCACTGCAGACGGCGCCGCAACCGGGCCGCTCATTCAAACTTCGGCTCGCGCCGGATCTGCGCCTCGCAGGGGCGGGTCGCTGGGCAGCCGGCCGCCCGGTGGACGGGCGATGGCGAGCAGCGGCTTGATGGTCTGCACGATGGCAGGGCCGCCGGGGGTCTCGCCGGTTGCGGACCGCACCCACTCGCCCTCGAGCAGGGCTGGACGTGACCCGCACGCGTCCCGCTCATCTCCGCGGAGCACGAGCGTCCCGCTGCCGAGGTCCCACGCGTACCGGCCGACGTCGCCCCGCGAGCACGGCGCGAGCGGCGCGCCGTCCAGCGAGAGCGACCCTCCGACCTCCGACCCGTCGGCGACGACCACGAGCCGGCCAGAGGCGGGATCGACGCCCGCGTACCCGGATAGCAGGAGATCCGGGCGGCCGGACACCGCCATGATCACGCGGCCCTCGAAGATCGTCATCGTGAGGATCTTCCGCGAGGGGGTGCCGAACCCCAGTCCACCACGCGCCTCGGCCTCCCAGCGGCCCCGGAGATCCACGGGCACCGGATCGAGCCTCACCTGTGGCTCGACGCTCGCCGGCGGGAGCGGGATGGTGCCGTAGCGCTCGTACGTGACGCTGGCCTCGGGACCCAGGAGCCGCGGGCGGAGGCTTCCGAGCACCAGAGCCTCACCGTTCGCGAGCCCGACGATGCTGGGATTGAGCCGGGGCAGGGCGAGGGACCCGGCGGGCAGGAACGTGTTGGTGCCTGGGTCGAACCGCTCGGCTTCGAGGATCCGTGGATCCACCTGGCCGCCGTCGCCCCAGTCGTCCGCAGACCCCGTGCCACCCGCGAGGAGCACGGACCCATCGTCGAGCGCCTGCGCGGCATGCATCCAGCGCGGGTGAACGAGCGGTCCGACGGTGGTCCACGTGTCCGTCGCCGGGTCGTAGACCTCGGCGGTGTCAGCGACCGTGCTCGGACCCGCCGGGCGCAGGAGTCCATCCTGGTCCATCTCCCCCTGGACGACGAGGCCACCGACGACGAGGACTCGACCGTCGGCCAGGCCGACGACCGAGAAGCCCTCGCGCGATGCGGCCATGGGCTCCGTCGGGAACCACGTCTCCGTCGCCGGATCGAAGCGCTCGGGGGTCCGGTTCCACTCCCCCACGACGAGGACGCTTCCGTCGCCGAGCCGGACCGCGCGTGGCTGGCTCATCGGGCCCCGGGTTGGGGAGGTTGGGACGAACGCGTTCGTCCGCGGGTCGAATAGCTCGGTCGCCGTCGAGCCGGCGCCACCGCCCACGAACAGCACGCGCGGATCGTCGCGGCCGAGCTGCACGGCCGCACCCGACAGGTGGGACGAGACCGTCTGCCCGGCAATGACGAGCTCCCCCGTCGCCGGGCGCACGATGCCAACCACGGACTGAGCGCCGCGGGCCGGCACGCCCGGCAGGACGACGAGGACGTCGCCGTTGCGGAGCGCGATCGCGGATACCACCGTGCCCGGCGTCGTCCCGATCGGGGTGAGCTCGTTGCGCTCGAGGTCGAGGCGGAGGACCTGCTCGGGGTAGTTGGTTGCCCCCCCGTTGCCATCGGTCGCCTCTGCTCCGAACACGAGCACCGACCCGTCACCGGCCTGGACGGCCTTCGCGGCCGGGACCGGCATCGCGTACGGCCCTGAGAAGGTCACGGGTGCGGGCAGGTCCTCCAGTTGGTCCAGCAGGCGCGCGCCGACTGCCGCGAGACCGGCAAGCGCGAGAACCAGCAGCCCGACGACTGCCAGCGCGAGAACGCCCCGGGACAGTGGAGCGGATCCGCGGTCGCGCGGCCACGGGTCGGCGCCCGCAAGCCGTCCTCGGAGTCCCCGTCGCTGCGGCAGCGTCCGTGTCTCGACGAACGCGGCTGTCACCACATCGTCGATGACGTCTGGCGGGCCGGCGGTCTCGAGCCAGGACGTGAGGAGGCGATCGAAGTCGGTGGAGGCGGTCATGCGGGCTGCCCTCCCGTTGCGGGCGCGCGGTCCGCGGCTTCGAGCGACGCTCGCAGCGCGCGCATCGCGTGGTGGAGGCGACTGCCGACGGTTCCATAGGGGACACCGACGATCTCGGCGATCTCCGCGATCGGCAGACCGACAAGGTGGTGGAGGACGACGACCGTGCGGTGGTCCCGGCTGAGGCCATCGAACGCCCGGCCCAGCTCGTCGCGCATCGCGACGTCGCCGACGTGATCCATGCCGGATCGCAGATCCTCGGACAGGTCGACCACTCGGACGCCGATGCGTCGCTCGCGGCGACCCTGGTTGTGACACTGCCGGACGACGAGCCGGTAGGCCCACGCGTCGAACCGGTCCGGGTCGCGGAGCGCAGGGAGGTCCTGCCACATCGCGATCAGCGCGCCCTGGACCGCGTCCTCGGCCGCATCGGTGTCCCGGAGGATCCGTGACGCGACCAGGAACAGGCGCCGGGCGACGCCACGAGCGAGCTGCTCGTACGCCTCCCGGTCGCCTGCCTGTGCTCGTTCCACGAGGACCCGGCTCATCGGCCTCCGCCATCTCCATGCCGCCCCTGGCGGGGCGCTCACTGTAGACGGCGCCAGAACCGGGCCGTTCGTTTCAAACTTCGGCTCGCGCCGTCTCAGGACGATCGCCGGACGCTCCCGGCGGCACCGCTCCTCCCTCCCCGCGGTCAGATCCAGGACGCGTCTCAGGAAGCGCTCGGACGACCCACCAAGGGGCCCCGATGTCACCCCGGCGACTTCGACTACGCGGGCAGGAGGTCGATCGAGTCCCGGTGCCGGGGGCGGAGCAGGCCGA
The DNA here is from genome assembly GCA_963715245.1 of uncultured Chloroflexia bacterium. Taxonomy (GTDB): domain Bacteria; phylum Chloroflexota; class Limnocylindria; order Limnocylindrales; family CSP1-4; genus CAIXZV01. The sequence goes on along the minus strand of CAVQRM010000004.1, from coordinate 270,306 downwards.
AGTGGCGGCGGTCGAGCGTCGCGAGCTTCGGTTCGCCGAGGCGCTCCACGACGGCCAGCACCGCCGCGTCCACGAAGCCGATGTCGGCATCGGCATAGCGGTCGCACAGCTCGCGGATCCGCGCGTAGTCGTCCAGCGTGAGATCGGCGACCACGTAGGCGCCAGACTCGATGTCAGCGAGCAGCGCGACGAGCGCCCCCGGGCTCAGCCGCTGCTGGATCCAGTAGTCGACTTCGACAAGGACGGGTCCCGGGATCACGAGCGGCTCGTCGGCCACTTCGATGAGGGCGCGACAGGCCGCGTGATCCTGGTCGGATCGATCGAGCGATGCGTACAGGAGACCCGTGTCCAGGATCAGCGCCATGCGCGCGGCTCGGGCCGGACCTCGCCGGCGACGCGCGCCGTGTCGCGTACCCCGGAGTCGCCGACGCCGAGGCTCCGGGGCTTCGGTGCGTGCTGCTCGACGGCGTCGTCGATCGCCTCGCGGATGACGGCCGCCATCGAGATTCCGCGGTCCGCGGCGATCCGGCGCAGCCGCCGCTGGGTGTCCTCGTCCAGGCTGATGGTGGTGCGATTCATGCCATCATGCTATCACTGGTGATATCGCATCGGCATCCTGAGACCATCACCCGGCCGGCGCGACGGGCCGCTGGCGCGAGTGCGCCCCGCTGGTCGGGCTGCGGTCGAGGTCGGCGAGCCCGGTCCCGTCCGCCGCGAGCGACACGAGGGTGAGATTGGCGCCCGGACGGCTGACGAGGGTGGCGAGGATCCCCGACCCGTCCGGCCGGTAGGCCGGCATCCAGATCCCGTCGTCGTCCGGGCCCTGGGTGGTGAGCTGGGTCAGCCCGGTGCCGTCGGGGCGGATCGTGAACAGGTTCGAGGGAGCGTCCGTGGGGTCGAGCGGGTCGCGCGCACCGGCGGCGAACAGGATGAGGTCGTCGGTGGGGTGCCAGTCCGGATACGTGGAGAAGGTCTCAAGGTCCCTGATGACGCGGATCGAGGGCTTCGGGTTGTCGAGTTCGACGACGCCGATTGCCACTCCGGTGATCTCCTCGGTGTCGTTGCCGTCGTCGATGTACCGTTCGATCACCACGACGATGGAGCGCCCGTCCGGCGACCAGCGGGGTGCCCGCACGTACTCCACGCCCGTCGTCGACGCGAGCGTCGTGATCGCCCCCGTGGCCACGTCGACCGCCTGGAGCTGCGACCCGGGGTTGCGGCCGTCAACGTTGTCGATCCGTTCGAACGCGATCCGCGTCCCGTCCGGCGACCAGGCCGGGCTGTCGGCGTCCCGGCATGGCGCCTGGCAGTCGACGAGCACGGCCGGGCTCGAGCCATCCCAGTCGGACGTCCAGATGTCGCGGGTTCCATCCGGGTCGTCGACCGCGAAGGCAAGGCGGCCGCCGTCCGGGGACCAGTCCGGGTGAAGGGCCCTGGCGGGGCCATCGGGCAGCACCCGCCGGGAGGTGCCGGAGACCGGGTCGATGAGCCGGAGGCCGTCCGGAGACTGGTAGACGACCCACGCGACGTCCTCGTCCTCAGCGGTGGGGCTCGTCGAAGGCACCGGTGACGGACTCGAGCTGGCGGCTGGAGCCACGACGGGTGAAGCGGCCGGCGCGGGCACGGTGACGGATGGCTGGGCGTCCGCGCAGCTGACGAGGAGGATGGTGGACATGAGAAGGAGGGCTGCGGGACGCCGGAGCGACATCGATCGGTCTCCTGGAGTGGGTCGCGGATCGCTCAGTCGAGCGCGTCGCAGAGGGGCTGGAGCGCCGCCGTGTTCCCGTTCGCGTAGTAGTCGCGGAAGGGATGCGGCCCGCCGGCGTGGATGAGCTCGCCCGTCCAGGCCGCCTCGAGGATGGTCCCGGCGTCGAGCAGGATCGATCCGCGGCCCGGCAGCCAGACCCTCGTGATGAGTCCCGTGAACCGGACCGAGCCGCTGTCGAGGTCGCCCGGGACCGACAGGTTGTGGACGATCGTGTCGTGCTGGACCCAGGGGACGGACCGGGCGGTATCCGGGTTCGAGATCGTCCCGGACATGTACTCGCGAAAGTGGCGCTGGACGAGGTTGCCATCGGCGTCGTAGTAGCGCTTGCCGACGACGGACCGCTCCTGCGAGTACAGCAGCTCGGTGCCATCGCAGACGATGCCGCTCGGCTCGTCGACGATCGGGTCGTCGCTGAAGTGGAGCGTGCACACGGCGCCACCGGCGCCCGACCAGCACTCGGCGTTGAAGAAGTCGGGTGGGGCGGGATTGAGCGTTCCCGGATCAACGGGCTCGCGCGCGGCAGCCGGACCCGGAATCGCGAGGACAGCCAGCAGCGCGGCGATCGCGATGCGTGCCAGCGCACGACTCGTGGGCAGGGATCGCAGGGACGCAGTCATCGGACTCTCCTCGTGGTGGCCGATTCACGGCCTCATGGGGTATGGCGTCGCGGGCGGGCGATTCGTTTCGTCGGCCTGCGAGGCACGATGTGCATCACGCAACGGATGCGGGAGGTGGTCCAGGTGACGCGATCAGCGGCGGACCCGCTGCCAGTCGGGGAGCTCATTGGTCCACTGGAGCTCGGTCCACGCACCGGTGACGGGGTCGACCTCGTAGACCTGCTGCTCGTTGTCCGAGCGGAGGATGATCGTCGTCCCGTCGGGGGACCACAGGGCGACGAGGCCCGTGTCCTCGCCGCCGGGGATCCGCGGGCCGATGTCGCGGGCAGGTGTGGATCCGTCGGCGGGCATGACAGCGAGCCATCCTTCGCCGCCGTCGTTCGCCTTCCATGTCCAGCGGTGCACGAGGATCGATTGCCCGTCGGGTGAGACGATCGGCCACGACTCCTGGACGGCCGGGTCGTCCGGGCCTGCCGCCAGCCGGTCACCGGTGCCGTCGGCGTTCACGAACCGGACGCGGAAGTGCTCGCTGCCGGTCACGCCGTCCGGCTCAACCGAGTTGTAGACGATCGTCTCGCCGTCGGGCAGCCAGGCGGCCCCGGAGTTCGTGAAGCTGGGGCCGTACGAGGATCTCGTGTGAGGGAGGTCGAGCGCGCGGACGCCGGAGCCGTCGGTCTCGACGACGAAGAGATCTGTCCCGTCGGCATCGTCCGCCTGGACCAGGAGGGTGCCCGGGTGCCCGGGTCGCCACGCGACGCGACGTGGGTTGAGGATCCCGAGATCGAGCTGCGTCACCGTGCCGGTCTCCGTGTCGACGACGAACACGTACGGCCGTCCGGATCGCTCGTTGACCACGGCCAGGGTTCGGCTGTCGTCGGCCCAGTCCATCCACCCGTCGCCGATGATCGGGTCCGGGAGGAGCGGGCGCAGGTCGCTGCCGTCGGCGTCCGCGACCCAATACTCCGTCACGGGGTCGTCGTAGCGGACGACCACGAGCCGGCGACCATCGGGCGAGAACAGCGGCCAGCCGTCTGTGTCCTCGGTCGCGATCAGGGGCCTCCCGTCACCGCCGAGCGTGTCGCGGACCCACAGGTCTCCGTCCTGCATGTAGGCGATCCGGCCGTTGTCGGCGAGGCCGTACGGATCCGGGACGCGGTTGAGGGCACCGACGACAACGATGCCGAGTGCGGCGACAAGGAGCGCGACGAGCGCGAGGAGGAGGATCGGGCGCATCGGCAGCCTCGCCGCCGACCCGGTCTGCATCAACGTGTCCACGGGGAGCCACCTTCCAATGAAGGTCCAGCGCGGCCGCTGCGACGTGCGCGCGGTCACGCGGAAGACGTCGTCGAGGTATTCGGGACGGCGCGCCGCCGCGATCTCGTCGATCGCCGCGGTGATCCGGCCCTCGAAGGGATCAAACCGGTCGAAGGCGGTCATGCCGGCCGACCTCCTTCCAGCTCTGGGGCAGACAGACCATCGGTGTCGGCAGCCAGGCCCCGCCGGAGCGCCTGCATCGCCCGGTGGAGCCGCGACTTCGCCGCGGGGAGGCTGATCCCCAGCGACGACGCGGCCTCGGGCAGCGGATAGCCGAGGTAGTAGTGCAGGACGACGAGCGCCCGGTGCTCCGGGTCGAGGCGCGCGAGCGCCCGCTCGACGAGGTCCCGGTCCGCGAGGTGGCGAGCGTCGTCAGCGCCGTCAGCGGGGTCGTCGATCGGCTGGATCTCGACCTCGATGGGGCGACGCCGGCGCCGGCGGGCCTCGTCGAGGCAGCTGTTCACGAGCAGTCGGTGGAGCCAGGCGTCGAAGCGGTCCGGGTCACGAAGCCCGGGCAGATCCCGCCAGGCGCGAACGAGGGCGTTCTGGACGGCATCGCGCGCGAGCTCGCCGTCGCGGAGGATCAGGCGCGCGGCCGCGTCCAGGCGGGTGGCGGACGCCGTCGCGAGCACGGCGAAGGCGTCGTGATCGCCTCGCCCTGCCCGCTCGACGAGCTCCCTCCGGTCCACGGTCCCTGGTCCCTCACCCTGGGTCCCGGCACACGGTGCGCCGGGTTCGAAGGGTATGGCGTCGGGGCAAGCGGGTTTCGTTTCGGCGATCTACGGCTCGCCGAGGACGGTGCGCGCGATCGCCAGCGCGTTGACCCGGTGGTCGGGGGCCTGCTCACGGTTGGACAGCAGGACGATCGTGAGGTCGTCGTCCGGGTAGCGGGCGAGGTAGGTGTAGAAGCCGTCGATCCCGCCGTCGTGGGCCACGACGCGGCGGCCACGCTCCTCGCCCGTCTGAACGCCGTATCCGTATCCGAACCCGCCCCGGTCGGTCGTGGCGACGAGCGGCGTGGTGAACCGCCGAGCCGCAGCGGCCGCCACGAGCGCCTCGGTCTCGATCGTCGCCGCCCAGCGCTCGAGGTCCAGGACGGTCGAGTACAGGCCGCCGGCGGCGTACGGGACCGACATGTCGATCGTCGCGGCCGGCGCGAACCCGCCCGTGTATCCGACCGCGAGCCCGGGCGTGTCCCCGTCCTCGTAGCCGCTGTCGGCCATCCCGAGCGGGTCGAAGATCGCGTCGCGCAGGAACTGCTCGTAGGAGGTGCCGGACGCCCGCTCAACCACCATCCCGAGCAGCACGTAGCCCGTGTTGCTGTAGCCGAAGAACTCCCCGGGGTCCCAGGCGAGCGGGATGTCCGCGACGTCGGCGACCGTCTCGGCCGGGGTGGACGCTGTCATGGGGTCGAAGTCGGGCTGGTCGGTGAAGTTGGCGATGCCCGATGTGTGGGCGAGCAGGTGCTCGATCGTCACCGCCTTCCACGCCTTCGGGCAGTCGTCGATGTAGTCACAGATGGGCTCGTCGCGGTCCACGAGTCCCCGCTCTTCGAGGATCAGGATCGCCATGCCGGTGAACTGCTTCGAGATCGAGCCGATGCGGAAGCGCGTCTCGGGCGTGTTCGCAAGCCCGGCGGCGTCGTCGGCCATGCCGAGGCCATCGGCGAACAGCGTCTCGCCGTCGTGCGCGACCAACGCTGCCCCGTTCCAGTCGGGGCCGAGGATCGTCCGGATCCGCGTCCCGAGGTCGGGCGTGGACGAAGGGCTGGGCGACGGCACGGCCGATGCCGGGGGCGGCGATGCGGTGGCGGCGATCGCTGGGGCCGTGGTCGGGGCGACCGATGAGGATGTCCCGGATCCGCATGCGGCAGCGACGAGCGCAAGCGCGAGCAGAGGGACGAAGGCTGCGCGACGGTTCATGGCGTCACCTCGGGCTGCGCTGGAAGCCGCACGAGACCCGGGCGGGCGGGCATCGTGTCGAGCGTGTGTTGCGCCGTCATGCATCCCCTGACGGCGTCGGTGCCCCGGAACGTTCAACCGGTCACGGAGCCGTGGGCGGCCGGAGGTCGAACCCGAGTGATCGCACGCCGATCCGCGTGGCCTGCCCGTCGTCATCGAGGAGCCACGCGTCGAAGTGGCGGTCGTCGAACGCCGAGTACACATTCAGCAGCGCGTACCGCCCGCTCCCGTCGGGAGCGTAGCGGGCCCACGCTGGGACGATGTCACGGTTGACGAGAACCGGCGCGCGGTCGATCGGCACTCGCGTTGTCGTGCGGTCGCCCACCGGCGCAAGGAAGGGCCAGGCGAGGATCGTCTCCCCGTCGGACGCCCAGGCGAGCGCCGTCGACGCCTCCACCGCGGGAAGCACGATCCGCCCCGCCGGCGCCGGCGCGGACGAGGGCACATCCGGGACGCGCACGACACGGACCGCGCCCATGCACCGAGCGACGCAGTCGGCCGCAATGAACGCTACGACGTTCCCGCCCGGACCCGCAGCCACCGACGTGACTCGGGCGAGCCCGGGGCTCGCCACGGGCGCTGGGCCGGAGCCATCACGGGCATCGAATGCCACGACCTCGCCACCGAGTGCCGCGACGAGGCGGGTCGGCGACGCCCAGGCGAGACGCGGTGGCGAGAGGTCGCCGTCGAAGGCCGGGTCGTCGGGCAGTGCATCCCACGCCCACTCGGCGATCGTCCGGCCGTCGTCACCGAGGACCGCGATCCGGCCGTCCTTCGTGCCGACCGCGAGCAGCGAGCGGCCGTCGTCGCCGGGCGGTCCCCAGGCGTGATCGGTGATCGGACCCGGGTAGCGCGAGACCGTCGTCCCGTCAGCGTCGAGGACCAGGAGCTCGTCCGGACGGAGCTCGAAGCGATTGGGCGTCCGGGGCGGCGCGCCGGCGTTGATCTGCGGTGACACCGGCGGCCCGTGGAGCACCGCGATGTGCCGCCCGTCGGGCGACCAGCGCGGCTGGATGAACGTGCCGTCGGCACGGAGCCGCTGCCGCGACGCGGAGTCCGGCTCGCCGACGTACAGGCCGTCCTCGAGGGCGAGCACGAGCGACGGCCCGGACGGCTGCCGGACAAGCTGGAGCAGCGCCCCGGCGAGCAGGCCCGCCGCGATCGCCATGCCGAGCGCGATCACCACCCACCCCAGTGCCGGGAGTCGCGTCCAGGACACAAGCAGCCGCCGCAACGGACGCCGCGCGGCGACCGCGGCACGTGCGATGGCGTCGGCGTCGACCCGGGTGACGGGGATGGCCGCGTGCCTGGACAGTCGCCTGGCGAAGCGGTCCTCGAAGGTGTCCATATCCCGCTCAGTCATCCCCCAGCTCCGTCCTGAGGCGAACGAGGAGGCGCGCGAGGCGGGCCCGCGTCCCGGATGCGGACATCCCGAGCGCTTGCCCAAGCTCGGTGGAGTTCAACCCGGCCACGTACCGCAGGGCTAGCAGCGTGCGGTCGTCCGGCGCGAGCCGGGCGAGCGCGTTCGCGAGGTCGATGTCGGTTGCCCGTGTCGCAGGGTCGGAGGCGGTTCCCCCCTCGGTGTCAGACACCGGGATCTCCACGACCGTCCGGCGCCGCTGGCGGCGGAGCAGCTGGCGGGCCTCGTTGGCAGCGACCGAGCACAACCAGGGTCGAAGGCGCTCGGCATCCCGCAGGGACCCGAGCTTGCGCCACGCCATTGGCCAGGCCGCCGCGACGGCCTCCTCGGCGACGGCCGGGTCCCCACAGACGACGAAGCAGACCCGGGTCATGTCGGCGTGGTGGCGCCGCACGATCTCGGCGAATGCCCCCTCGTCCCCGCGGACGGCACGCTCGACCAGCCCCTCCTGGGGGCTGCGGACGCCGGCCGCGGGTACGCTGACCAAGGTCGAAATCCTGGACCGTCTGTCAAGCGGGCGGCATGCCGCTCAGGACCACCCGTATGCCTTGCGCCAGATCGCGTTCTTGGTTTCGACGCAGAAGCTGATGTCGGGGCCGGCGGCCAGCTCCTGGTACTCGGACCACCTGTTGCGCGCCGTTTCGTACCGGAAGTACATCCTCCAGGTGGTATAGAACTTGTCGCCCTTGACCCACGAGACGTTGACGTACATCCGGGCGGCCTGGTCGGGCCGGACCTCGTCGACCGCGATGACCTCCCCACTGTCGAGCAGGGCGGTGTTGCGGAACAGCCGGAGCAGGACGGTGTCCGGGTAGGCGGGTGCGTCCTCGTCGAAGGTGACCTCGCTGATGATCCCGTCGTCGACGACGAACTCGCCCGTGTACGCGTCGGTGAACTCCGCCTTCCACTGGATCCGGTGGGTTCCCTCCGTTCGCAGGCCGGCCGGGGCCGGCGCGGTGAAGCTCTGGCCCTTGTAGGCGGCACACGACTCGAACGAGGGTGATGCCGCGGCGGCGGCCGGGAAGGCAGCGGCGAGCAGCAGCACCGCCGCGAGGATGCTGGCAGGCCTGCCGAGGCCGGAACGGGATCTCATCTCGATGTTCCCTCCTGTTGCCGGCGTGGGACGGAATGGCCGGCGTGCTCTACAGATGCACCCGGCGACCAAAGTGATTCCGGACGGGCAAGCTGAACGTGAGAGCATCCGCCGGGAGGAGGATTCGATGGAGTTCACCGACGTCGTCATGAAGCGCCGCGCGGTCCGCCGGTTCGAGGAGGGAGGGGTGGACCGCGAGGTGATCGAGCGGATCGCGCGGCTCGCCCAGCGCACGCCGTCGGCAGGCTTCTCGCAGGGCCAGCGGCTGGTCGTGGTCACGGACCCCGGGCGCCGGCGAGAGGTCGCCAGGATCTGCGGGGAGGAGGAGTACGCCGAGTTCGGGCCGTGGATCAGCGAGTGCGCCGCGCAGTTCATCCCGTGCGTCAGCGAGGAGATCTACCACCGCCGCTACCGGGAGCCGGACAAGGTCGACGAGGACGGCCTGGAGATCGAGTGGCCGATCCCGTACTGGTGGGTCGACATCGGCGCCACGATGCAGAACATCATGCTGGCGGCCGTGAACGAGGGCCTCGGCTGCGGGTTCGTCGGCCCGGACGTGGAGCCGCTGCGGGCATCCCTCGGCATCCCGGACGAGTTCGTGCCGGTCGGGGTGATGCCCGTCGGCCGGCCGCTCCCGGACGTCCGCTCCCCCAGCTTGAAGCGCGGGTGGGTCCCGTTCGACGAGTTCGCGCGCTGGGAGCACTGGGGGTAGAGGCCGCGGGCTCGATCACGGCACCGGCTCCGCGTCCCCCGCGGGCGGAGTCTCGGGGCGCGGGTGGACGTGCACGCGACGGGGATCGTTGGCGGGGGTCGGCGCCCGCCACGAGAATGCCTTGGGCTCGCCCGCCGCGTCGATCGTGGCGATCCGCTGCGCGCCGCCCGCGAGCGTCGAGGCGATGATGGTCCGGCCGTCGCCCGCCCAGACCGGCTCCCACGCGACCGCGTCGCGCGCCGTGGGATCCGTGACGCGGCGCAGGTCGGACCCGTCGGGCCCGATGGTGGCGATCGAGGCGGTCGACACCCACGTGTCGTGGGAATTCCCGAGCGCGAACACGATCCGGTCCGCGGGCGCCCAGTCGGGCTCCCGGGCGAACATCCCGTCGGGGGTGATCCGTACGGGCGCGACGGGACCCTCACCGTCCGCGGCGATGACCGCGATGAACGACGCATCGACCGACTCCTGCGCCTCGTCGGGATAGGTCTCCACGGTGATGACGATCGACCGGCCGTCGGGCGACCAGCGTGGTTCGTAGTACGCGGTGCGGCCATCGGCCGTCTCCGCGAGGACGCGCCGGTCGCCGCTCGCGACGTCGAGGACCTCGATCGCGGCCGGGCCCCAGGTCCCGTCGGGGCGGACGTCGTACCGGGTGTGGACGATGGAGGCGCCGTCGGGCGACCACGCCGGGTACGCCAGCTGGAGGCACGGGGTCTCGCACGAGGCGACGACGCGGGCATCCGTCCCGTTCACCCGGGCGACCCACATCTCGATCCGGTCCGCACCGGTGGGCTGCGGGTGCCAGGCGTCGAAGGCGATCCACTCGCCGTCGGGGGACCAGGCGGGATGTGCCTGCTCCGCGCCGGGGCCCGGGCCGTCGAGGAGCGGGTGCGCGTCCGTCCCGTCCGGGCGCACGAGCTGGATCGTCGTGCGCCCGGCGTCGTCGTACGCCTGCAGGACGAGCCACGCCTCGCCGGCGGCGATGGCGGGCCGGACCTCCGGGGTGGGCCTGGGCGGCGGCGACGAGCGGGCGGGCGTCGGTGAAGGGCCGCCCGGTGCGTCTGACGCCGGCGGCGAGGGCTGGGCCGGGGCTGCGCACGCGCCGGCGAGGGTCGCCACGGCGAGCACGATGGACAGGCTGACACTGGGACGCATGGCACTCGGGCCTCCTTGATCGGGTGAGTGGGATCGCTGGATCAGCGGCGGGCGGCGACGTCGCCGCCCGGGGTCAGGGCGAGGACGCGGAACCTTCGGGCACCGGGCGCAGTCGCCCACCGGTGCCGTCGCCGATCCCGAGCCTGGGTGGCGACCCGGTGCCGAGGTCTGGTTCGAGCACCACGAGGTCCGATCCGTCGGCGGCCATCGTCGCGATCAGCGGGGCAGACGTGCCCCCGTAGCCCTCGACGAGGGTGAACACGACCCCGGCGCCGTCGGGGGTCCACGTCCCCTGGATCGCCCGCCGGTTCGTCAGCCCGAAGCCGGTGAGGTTCACCAGGTCCGACCCGTCGACGCGCATCGAGTACAGGTCGGTACCCGAGGCCCCCGGGCCGGTCGCGTCCGGATTGAAGCGGGTGCCGAGGAGGATCCGCCCGCCGTCCGGGTGCCAGTCGGCCGCGTCGACCTCCATCCCGTCGGGCGAGAGGATCTCGGGCGCGGTCGAGGTGCCGTCGGCGTCCACCACAGCGAGCACGGTCGACACCAGGCTCGCCTCGGCTGCGTCCGAGTAGGTCTCGTACGTGAACAGGATCCGCGAGCCGTCGGGCGACCAGCGCGGGACGTGCATCGTCGTGCTGCCGTCGGGGGTCTCGTACACGACCCGACGGGTCCCCGACGCGATGTCGATCACCTCCACGGCGCTCGGCCCCCAGACCCCGTCCGAGCGCTCGTCGAAGCGGGACACGACCAGGCTGCGTCCGTCAGGCGACCACGAGGGATACGCGAGCTGGTAGCACGGTGCCTCGCACCAGGCGACTCGCCGCAGACCCGCCCCGCCCGGCTCGATGATCCAGACGTCGACGAGATCGAGGCCGGGACGGGCCGCATCGCGATAGTGGCGGTCGAAGGCGATCAGCGAGCCGTCGGGCGACCAGTCCGGGTGCTCCTGCTCCCCGTCGAGCCCGGTCACGATCGGCTGCCGGTCGGTGCCGTCGGGGCGCATGAGGAACAGGCGATCGGTCCCGCCACCCGCGGTGTTCGACATGTGGACGATCCATGGCTCGCCCGGCAGGACCGGGATCGCGGTGGCGGCCGGCGAGCCGACCGGCACCGGCGTCGCGGACGGCTCCGGGGTCGGCGCAACGATGGCCAGCGGCCGGTCGTCCCGGAACGCGCCGCCTGCGATACCAATCGCGAGCGCAGCAACCAGCAGCGCGATCAGCGCGAACCCGAGCGTCGCCGCCCGGCTCACCGGCCGGCCGCCGTCCCAGCCGTGCACGTCGATCGCGGTCAACCGGGCCAGCCACCGTGGGCGGGCACGACGGGAGCCGGTGATCGCGAGCGTCTCGGCAAGGAACCCGTCGGGCACGGAGATGGACCCTGCCTCGGTCGCCAGGAAGCCGTCGAGGGCGCGATCGAGATCGTCGAACCGGGTCATGCGACCGACTCCGCGGTGGTGGCCGGTGCCCGGTCGTCGGCCTCGATCGCAGCCCGCAGCGCGGCCGTCGCGCGGTTCAGCCGGGACTTGTACGTGCCGAGCGGGATCCCGAGCACGCCGGCGGCCTCGCCGTCCCGGAGCCCGAGGTAGTGGTGGAGGACGAGGACGGCACGCTGCTCGGTCGTGAGCCGCCGGAACCCGCGTTCGACCGCGTCGCGCGCGGCAAGCCCGGCCCCATCCCCCGGGTCCCCTGCCCGATCGATCTCGTCCACCTGCACCTCAAGGGTCCGGCGGCGCCGAGTCCGTCCGGCTTCCGCGTAGCACGTCCGGACGAGCACCCGGTGGAGCCACGCCTCGAAGCGATTCGGATCGCGCAGAGCGCGGATCTCCAGCCATGCCCGGACCAGCGTGTCCTGGGTCGCGTCGCGTGCCTGCTCGTCGTCCCGGAGGATCAACCGGGCCGTCCGGTAGAGCCGAGCGATCGAGCCCGCCGCGAGCGCAGAGAACGCATCGTGGTCGCCGGCCTGTGCGCGTCGGACGAGCTCCTGCATCGCTCCCGTGTCCAGGTGGCGGCTCGTCGGCCGTCCTGCCCATCATGAGGGCGCGGCTCGACGAATTGTTCCATCCACCGGAGATGAAAGGGCCGGCCGGCGCTCCCGAGCAGTGGGCGCCGGCCGGCCGTCGATCAGATCGCGCTGGAGGAGCCCGCGCGATCTGTCGAGGATGATTCTCGTACCCTACAGATGCGCCCCGGGCAACGAGGTGATTCGCTGTGCGGGACGCTTCACTCAATAAGGGCGTTCGCGGGGCCGGATTCGTTCAATCCTGGCGTGCGGGAAATCCCGCTCAGGGGGCGGCGGGCGGGTCGATCCGGTCCGGGCCCCAGACCTCGGCGCCGCAGAACAGCGGCCGACGGACCGGCCCGGGGAGGGCCGCCGGGTCGGACGCGAACGTCGCGAGCTGTCGCTCCAGCCAGCGGTGGATCTCGATGAACGCCGTCCAGCGCTCGAACGGCCAGCCGCGCTCCAGGCAGAACCGCTCCAGTGAGTGCTTCGCGAACACGACGTCCGCATAGCCCGCGGCGAAGCGGTCGGACTCCCCGTCGCCGATGAACACCACTCGCCGCCCGGCGGCCTGGTGTGCGAGCACCCGGTCCCGCTTGCACGTCCCGCACACGAAGCAGTGCGCGTTGCCGTTCGGGAAGGCCATCGACGGGGCGCCGGCGCCGAACCGCGTCTCCGCCGTGACGACCGGGATCCACGGCACGCCGAGCGCCGCGAGGGCCGGCTCGATGAAGAACCCGAACCCGTCCGAGACCACCTCGACCGGGATCCCGGCAGACGCGCGCCGCCTCCGCGAACGCGACGAACCCCGGATCGTGCGGCTGGGCCGCCGCGGTCGCCCGGAGGTCGTCCGGGTCCGCCGTGATCAACCCCACCTCCCAGGCCATCAGCCGCCGCGAACCGACGATCCCCGCGTCGTAGTCCGCCACGTGGGACTCCCAGTCCGCGTTCACGAACTGCGCCATCAGGGCGTCGGAGACGTCGGTCTGGGCGATGGTGCCGTCGTAGTCCACGAGCAGGGCGATCGGCGGCTGCCCCGGCAGGAGCGGCGGAACCGGTGCCGGGGTGCCGATGATGGATCGGGGCGGGTCCGGCAGCGTCGAGCTCATGCGCCCGAGGATAGCCGGGCCCGGACCGCCGGCGGGACCAGGGATCGGCGCCGGGTCAGCCACACGCCGAACACGATCACGGCGCCGCCGGCCACCTGGGCCGGTCCGATGGGCTCGGCGAGGAAGACCGCACCCAGGACCACGGCGCCCGCGGGCACGAGGAACTGGGTCGCCGTCACGCGGGTCGGCCCGATCAGCCGGATCGCGAAGAACACCATCACGTTGGCGATCCCGGCGGCCAGCGCGCCCGAGTACACGATCGCCACGATCGCCTCGGGCGGGAACGACGCGGGTGGCGACGTCACCAGCTCCCACGCTCCGAGCGGGGCGAGCACGACCGCGCCCGGCGACCACCGTCCAGGCCGTCGCCTGCAGCGGGATCGACGGAGCGCATGATCCGCGCGCCGGCCACCGTGTACACGGCCCACAGCGCCGCGGCGCCCAGGGTCAGCGCATCCCCGACCAGCGACGCGCCGAGCGAGAGCTCGTGGCCGGCGGCGACGACCACGGCCACGCCGCCGAACGCGATGAGCGCGCCCGCGAGCTTGGGCGTGGTGAGCCGGTCCATGCCGACGGCGCCCGCCAGCAGCGCCACGAACACGGGCGACGCGGCGATGAGCAGCGCGGAGTCCCCGGCCGTGATCTGCGTCAGGCCCAGCGTCCACAGCACCTGGTACGCGCCGAAGCCCAGCGCGCCCATGAGGAACAGCTGCCGTCCGTATCCCCTGGGCCAGCGGATCGCGCCGGTGCGCCAGCGCAACACCAGCAGCAGCGTGACGGCCGCCACGAGGTACCGCAGCGATGTGAACGAGAGCGGCCCCAGGACGCCGATCGCCGCCTTCACGACGACGAAGTTCGCCGACCAGATCGCGACCGTCGTCAGGACGCCGATCTCCGCGAGGCGGCGCTCTCGCGACGTGGCCGCGGACGTGGATGTGGGGCGGGACCGCGCTTGCGTCGGCAGACACGGGCGCAGCGGACACGGAGACGCCCGCCGTGTCGGCGGGCGTCGGACGTGCTGGTGAGCGGGCGTCGGACCCTGGGTCCGGCGGCGGAGCAGCGTCGATCAGATGCCTTCCTGCTCGAGCTCGAGCGCCTCCTCGTCGTCCTCCTCGGTCAGCTTGAGCCAGACGAAGAGCCCGGCAAGCACGACGAGCGGGATCACGATGAGCGCGCCAAGGGTCACGCCGAGGGCAACGGCTACGGTCCGCAGGGCCTTCATGGCTGGACCTCCTTCACTACGAGCGTCAGGGTGGAATTGTGCCCCGGACGGGCCGGGCTGTCACTCCGGAACTGCCACACCCAGCGGGGCGCGACATCATCCGGTCGTGGTTCCCCACCCGGATTCGGCCCCGGGCGTGCCCGAGGAGGCCGGGGCCGGCTTCTCGGAGGCGCGGAGCGCAGGACCCTGGGCGACGAGGTCCTGGATGTCGTCCTTGGTGAACTCGGCGAGGGTGTGGTGCGAGGTCGCCTGACCGGCGATGTGCAGCCGGACCACGTAGGCGCCGTCCTGCTCGAACAGGAACACGTCGTGCGGCTTCTGGCTGTCGATCCAGTGGCCGATCACGCGCAGCGCCCGCTCGTGGGTGCCGGTGGACGGCAGGTCGGCGGCCGAAGTCTCCTTGCCGCGGCGGCTCGCGGCCTCCTCCATGAACTTGGCGATGTCGTCGTCCTGGAACGTCAGGGTCTCCTTCGAGACCGTGCCGATCGTGTCCGACCACGCGCCGCTCGAGCCGCCCGCGAGCACGAGACCCTGGACCACGAACCCGTCCGGGACCTCCAGCAGCAGGATGTCGCGCATCCCGCGCGCGTCGAGGAAGGCGCCGACCGACCGGAAGACCTCCTCGAAGTCCTGGCGTGGGCTTCCTTCGTAGATCCGCATGGCTGCTCCCTCGCTGCGATGCCCCCGCCCCCCGGTCGGCGTCTGGACGCTACGAGCCAGTCGTCCGATCGAGCAGGCCGAGGTTGCGCGCGTGACGTTCGCTCGAACGGAAGATGGCGGTCGCCGCGAGTGTAGCCACCGCCCCCGTCACGAACAAGGCGATCACGATCGTGGCGGCGTCCGGCGCCGCGGTTCCGGTGACAGCCGTCCACAGCGAACCCTCGCCGCCGATCGAGGACGGCCCGTCCGGGAGCACCGCGAGCCGCACGCCGGCGACCCACCACGTGACCGGGTTGACGAGGCCGAGGAGCTCCAGCGGGTTCGGCAGCACCGCGAGCGGGAACACGACGCCGCGTGATCAGAAACAGCGCGCCGGCGAACGCATCCGGGTACGACCAGCTCTCCTGGCGCGTCTGGAGGCAGATCGCCGCGAGGAGGACGCCGATCGCGAGGATCGGCACCACGCCCAGCACGAGGCACACGGCGAGCAGCGGCCAGCTCACGGTGGCGAGGTCGATCCGCAGCCCGAGGACGAGCACCGCGAACACGAGGGCGACGAGCGTCCCCATCGCCCCGGCCGCCAGGCGGGAGGCCGCGCGGCCGCACAGCAGCACGAGGAACGAGGCCGGGCTCACGTACAGGTACTTGAGCATCCGGTAGCGCTCGCGATCCTCGAGGACCGACCACGCGGGGCCCGCGATCCCCGAGACCAGCATCGCCCACAGCGCGCGAGCCCAGGACGACGAAGGTCCGGATGTCCTCGTCGCTGGCGCCGGTGCCGCCCGCGCCGATGATCGTGATCATCATCACGAGGAGCAGGAGCGACGCGATCGGCTTGACGACCGTGTAGATGACGAACAGCACCGGGTCGGTCCAGTTCGCCTCAACCCGCCAGCCCAGGAACGCCGCGGTCCGCAGGTTGCGCACGGTGTCAGCGACCCCCGCTCCCTCGGTCCGGGCGGGGTCGAAGCGCCCGGGCTCGAACAGCGGCTGGAGGCCGGACGGCTGAAGGGGCGCCCGATCGGGCGTGATCGCGCTCACTGCCAGCGGATCGACAGGCTGCCGCGGCTGCGGGCCATCCGCTCGATGCGCCGGATCATCGAGCGCGCGAGCACGGTGAACACGACCGTCATCGCGACGAGGATCAGCGCCTCCACCTCGGGCGACGGCGTGCCGGTGATGTACGGCTGCCCGGCGAACACGAGCTGGCGCATCGCGTCGAGGCCGACGGCGAACGGGATCGTCGCGATCGCGAGGGCGCCGATGGCACCCAGCCGCCCGACCGGGAAGTTGAGCCCGGACACGAAGTACACGGGCTCGATGACGAGGTTCGTCATGTGGAACGCCTCGCGGCCCCACAGCAGGAACAGGCTCGCGAGCATCATGCCCAGGCCGTAGAGCGCGGACATCGTCAGCAGGAACACGACGATCACGAGGCCCCACTGCTCGACGTTGAAGGTGACGCCGAACACGAGCGTCGAGATGACGAGCACCGCGCGTCGCGCGCAGTGGAGCTCATGACGAGCCCGCCCACCGCCATGCCGAGCAGCACCGCCATCAGGTTCATCGGCGCGGCGAAGTAGAGCTCGAGGTTGCCCTGGCTCTTCTCCCAGTACAGCTGGCTGGCCATCATCCACACGACGTTGAGCCAGAACGCGGACAGCGCCCCGCCCAGGACGACGAAGCCGACGTACGCCTCCGGCGCCTCGAGCGCGCGGTAGACGAGCACGAACGCCGACGGTCGTGAGGAACGGCAGCAGGATCTCGAAGAACAGCCACGACGGCTCGCGGGTCATGCCCCGGACGCGCGGGTAGGCGCGCCCCGCGAGCGCGCGCAGGTTGTTCCAGCGACCGCCGCCCGTCCAGCGCGGCCTCGCGGTCGTCCACGTCGCGAGCGCGCGAACACCGGGTCGGGGCGCGTCGGTACCGGTGCGGGCGGCAGGCTCATCGGCCCGCCTCCACGGAGTGCGCCTCCCGGCCGCCTCCGCGCTCGGAGGGATCCGAGCTCGTCGGCACGGCGTCCCACCGCCTGGTCCGCTGCCGTCGTCCGGCCGTCGTCGGCGCCAGCGTCGGCACCGGCGTCATCGCGGTGTCGTGCGTCTCCCCGGTCGTCCTCGTCGGCGAACCCGCGCCCGACGAGCTCACGAACACGTCCTCGAGGGTGGGCTCGGACTTGCGCAGCGCGAGGATCTGGACGACCCGAGCCCGCCGAGCGCGGTGACGACGCCGCCCAGTGCGCCGTCGTCCTCGAGCACGAGGTTGACGACGACGCGCTGGGCCTCGGGATCCGATGTCGGCGGCGAGCGCCGCGGAGATCGACGCCGGGCAGGCGGGCGAGCGCCGCGGTGCCGCCGTCGAGCCGGTCGAGCTCGAGCCGGAAGATCGACTCCCGCTGGACGCGCCGCTTGAGCTCGTCGGGGGTCCCGATCGCGAGGATCCGGCCGTGATCCACGATCGCGATCCGCTCGCACAGCTCGTCGGCCTCGGCCATGTAGTGCGTCGTGAGCAGCACGGTCCGCCCGGGAACGGCCGCCTTCCAGTGCGAGGACGAGCTCCCGGATCGCCGCGCGCGGCCGCGACGTCCAGCCCCAGCGTGGGCTCGTCGAGGAACAGGATCCAGGGGTCGTTGAGCAGGCCGCGGGCCATGTTCATCTTCTGGCGCTGGCCGGTGGACAGCGTGCTGACCCGCTGGAGCGCGCTGGTCCGCGAGACCGACCGCCTCGATCAGCTCGTCGACCCGCGCCAGCCCTCCGGCCGCCGAGCCCGTAGAACTGGCTGAACATCCACAGCTGCTCGCGGACCGTGAGGATGCCGTAGCCCGACTGCTCGCCGCCCGCGACCATGTTCATGATCCGGCGGATCCGGCGGGTCTCCTCGACCACATCGAAGCCGAAGATCCGGGCCTCGCCGGTCGTCGGGCAGGAGCAGCGTCGTGAGGATCTTGATCAGCGTCGTCTTGCCCGCGCCGTTGGGCCCAGCAGCCCGAAGAACTCCCCGGGGGCGACCTCGAGGTCCACGCCGGCGAGGGCGACGACGGGGCCGGCTTCGCGTCGTAGACGCGGCGGACGCCGCGCGACCGAGATCGCGGGCGGCAGGGCGGAGCCGGGCTGGGCGACGGACATGGATGGCCCTCAGCGGGGACGGCGGGGTCCGGGATCGTACCACTTCCGGGCGTCCGATGGAAGATGGATATCTTACACGGCACCAGAGGTCCATCGAACAGGCGCCGCGCGGCCGGCTCAGTCGAGGTGGTGGAGCGTCGGCCAGATCGTCGACCAGGCGGCATCTCCGGCCCGTTGCAGACGACGACGCCGGCGCCGTTCTCCTGGTTCGGCATTCGCACCGTCGTTCCGAGATCCGCGCCAGCTGCGCGCAGGTGCCCGCCCAGGAGTGGCGATTCCGGCTCCACCAGCCGACCAGGATGACGACGTCGCGGGCATCGTCGGCGGTTGCCCGAACGACCAGGTGCTGTTGTGCCCCGAATAGACGGGCGGGCAGCCCCTCGCCCAGCAGCGTGAGCGCGCCGTGCTCACCGTAGTTCGCGGTGAGGATCACCGCCCGCTCTCGCTCGCCGGGCGGCAGTCGGTCCACCGCATCGCTCACCGTGGCGACGAGCTCTGGCCAGCCCACCTGCTCCGCGTTCTCCGCGTAGATCTCCGGGATCGGCGTCCGGGCGAGCGTCTCGGCGGGCAGCACGGGCAGCGTCAGCACGGCGATCAGCGCCAGTGATGCCGCCGTCAGCTCCTGCCGTGAGCGCGATCCGCGCCCGGGAGGTCCCGAGCCAGCCGTCCAGCGCGATCGCGCCCGCCGCCATGAGCGGCGGGACCGCCCCGATCACGTAGTAGCTCTTGCCCCCGCTCAGGAGCACCACGGCGAGGATCGCGAGGAACGCCGTGCCGAGCGCCCGGAACGCCGCGAGGATCCGGCGCCCGGAGCAGCCGCCACAGGCCGATGAGCGTCACCGGGAACAGCAGCGGCCCGACCAGGAGCAGCAGCTCCACGATCACCATCGCTCGCTCATCGCCGCCGTCGCCGCCGATCCGGCGGGCCATCTCGAGCTGGGGCAGCCCGTTGGCGACCTGCCAGGCCAGGTTCGGCGCCCAGAGGAGCAGCGCGATCGCCGCTCCCGCCCACGGCCACGGCGACCGGAGGAGGTCCCTGCGGTGGACGAGCAGCCCCACCGCGAGCCCGCCTGCGAGGAACAGGACGAGGTGCTTGTTGAGCAACCCGACGCCGGCTACCAGCCCGACCGCGAGCCACCACCGCGGGTCCGCACCCCGGAGGAGGCGGGCCGTCAGCCACAGCGCCAACGCCCAGGCGAGCAGGTCGTAGGTGGCGGTTACGCCGAGGTGCCCGGCGGCGAGGAAGCCGGAGGCCGCGAGCACAACGGCGGCGAGGACCTGGGCGCGACGCGTCCCACCGAGCTCGCGTGCCATCGCCGCGGTCAGGACGACGATCAGCGCCACCACGATCGCCGGGAGCACCCGCACGGCCCAGGGCTCGAGGCCGACGAGCGCGACCGCCCCAGCCGACAGCAGGGGTGTCAGCGGTGGCTGGTCGTCATAGCCCCACGCGGGGTGCTGCCCGGCGACGATGAAGTACAGCTCGTCCCGGTGGAATCCGTACGCGGGTGCAAGCGCGAGCAGCACGAGCAGCACCGCCGCCGCCACGAGCAGGACCGGGCGAACGGCGAACGGATGGCGATCCGGGATCGCGCGCATCGGCCGATCCTAGTGACCGGCCTCCGATCGCCGAAGTGCCGAATGGACGGCGGCGCCGGGACGAACCGTCAGGCCCGGCCGAGCCGGTTGCGGACCGAACGGGCGGCGATCGCCAGGCCGCTGTCGTTGCCGTCGAGGACGAGCCGCGAGTGCGCGAGCACGGTGTACGCGGTGAGCTCGTAGGTGAGCTGGTCGAGGTCCTCGTCCGGGCGAAGATCGCCCTGGGCCTGGGCGGCGCGCAGGTTGGCGCGCAGGCGCTCCACCCATCCATCCTGGAAGGCGACCACCCGATCGCGGATCGGGCCCCGCTCGAGCGCGAGGTCGCCGGCCGCGGCATCGAAGAAGCAGCCCCCGGGAAAGACGCGCCGGCGCAGGTGATCGAGGTGCGCGTCGGCGAGGGCGATCGCCCCGTCCACACCCGGCGGCACGTCCCGGATGCGCTCGTACACGTCGCGCTCGTAGATCTCCTCGGCGGTGTCGATCGTGGCCAGCTGCAGCTCCTCCTTTGACCCGAAGTGGGCGTAGAGGCCGCTCTTGCTCATGCCCACCTCGTCGGCGAGCTGGGCGATCGAGAGATGCCGGATCCCGTGGACGGTCGCGACCCGCGCGGCAGTCGCCAGGATGTCGCGGCGACTCCGCTCCCCGTCGCTGCGGGTGCCCTTGAGGACCTTCGTGGGGGGCATACGTCAAATGTCTCCACGGATTCGGTGGCGCGTGTCCATGGGGAACTTAGCACGACCGGTCGTACTGTTCGGCATGTCAGTTAGCACGACCGATCGTACTAATTGATGCAACACAGGAACCCTCGAGCGGAGACCACCGACATGCTCGCCACCAACCCCGTCGACGTCCACCAGATCCGCCGCATCGAGATGCTCGGCCCTGCCGGCCCGCACTCCGAGTGGCCGCGCAGCTCCAACGACGCGCCGTTCCCGGTTGCCAAGTTCCTGGGCGTCAGCGCCCTGGTCGTCGCCGGCTACGTCGTCCTCGGAACGCTCGGTGCGAACGCCGCCGGCCCGGCCTCGAACCCCGTCGAGCCCGTCGCGAAGGCACCGGCCGCCAGGGAGATCCGGATGCCCGTCGCGACGCCGGTGCCCGGTGACTTCCGCCTCGCGCCCGGCAACGACCAGCCGCAGGGCGTCGTCGTCCGGCTCGGCGTCCCGAAGCCGTTCCCCGGGGACTTCCGCCTGGCGCCCGGCAACAACCAGCCGCAGGGCCTCGTCCCGGCGCGCTAGGCGGCCACCATCCTCTCTACGGCGCCGGCCGGGGCCTCGTCCCGGGCCGGCGCCTCCGCGTGCCCGTTGCGCCTCCCGGAGCCAGCCGCTCCAGCGCCATCGCGAGCTCGCCCGCGACCTTCGCGTTGTTGACGATCAACGAGATGTTCGCCTTGATCGAGGCGCCGTCCGTGATCGCCGCCACACGCGCGAGCAGCCATGGCGTCACGGCGGCCCCGCTCACGCCCGTGTGCTCCGCCTCGCGAAGCGCCTGCTCGATCGCCTCCCGGGCCACGCGGTCGTCGAGGGCGTCCGCCTCCGGCACCGGGTTGCAGATCACGACGCCCGAGTCCATGCCCATCGCCTCATGCGCCCGGATGACGACGGCGGCGGCCTCGACGTCCGGGACCGAGATCGACGCCGGGATCCCGCTGCGGCGCGAGTAGAAGCCGGGGATCTCGTCGATCCCCAGGGCGACGACCGGGACCCCGCGCGTCTCGAGGTACTCGAGCGTGAGGGGCACGTCGAGGATCGCCTTCGGCCCCGCGCAGACCACCGCCACGCGGGTCCGGGCGAGCTCGTCGAGGTCGGCGGAGATGTCGAACGTCGCGGGCAGGCCGCTGTCCGAGCCGAGCGCGCCGCGATGGACCCCGCCGATGCCGCCGGTCGCGAAGACGTCGATGCCCGCCGCCCGCGCCGCGATCATCGTGGCCGCGACGGTCGTCGCCCCCCAGCCGCCCGAGGCGATCGCCGCGCCGAGGTTCGGGCGGGAGACCTTGCGCACGGAGCCGTGCGGCGCGGTCGCGAGGGCCTCGAGCTCATCCGTGTTGAGCCCGACGAGCAGCCGCCCGGCGTTGAGCGCGACCGTCGCCGGGACCGCCCCGGCGGAGCGGATCGCCAGCTCCGACGCGGTTGCGACCGCCACGTTCTGCGGGTACGGGAGGCCGTGGCTGATGAGCGTGGACTCGAGGGCGACGACGGCGGTACCCGAAGCGAGGGCGTCGGCGACCTCGTCGGCGATGGCGAGACGGTCGGCGGTGATCATGGCCAGAGAGTACGTCGCGTGATCCGCGACGCGCACCCGGCACGCCCCGATTCGCCGCCGGGGCTAGCCTCATCCCATGCGCGACACCCCGGACATCGACCGCACGCTCCCCGTCCCCGAGACGCTCCGCACCCAGGTCGTCCTCGAGGAGCACGACCTCGCCCCGGACGGCTCGTTCGCGGTCGTCACCCGACGCACGGTCGAGGGCGACCACTACGTGGCGCACTGCTGGCTCGTGCCGCTCGACGGCGCGGAGCCGCGCCAGCTGACCCGCGGCCGGGTGCGCGACAAGGCTCCCGCGATCTCGCCCGACGGGCGCCATCTCGCGTTCCGGCGCAAGGTCCCCGGGACGCACCATGACTACCGCCTGCTGATCCTGGACCTCTCGGGCGGCGAGCCGTGGGAGCCCGCCCTGGGCGGCATGAGCGTGGACGAGCTCGCGTGGTCGCCCGACGGGTCGTCGATCGCCTTCGCGGCGGAGGCCGGCGAGCAGCGGTTCATCGTGGGCCCCGTCCCCGAGGCGGGCGAGCCCCGCGCGCGTCGCATCACGGCCCTCGACTACCGCTGGGACGAGGACGACTACCTCGATCGCCACTCGCAGGCATTCGTCGTCGCGGCCGAGCACGGCACCCCGCCGCGCCGGCTGACCGATGTACCGAGCAGCGTGTCCGGGCTGGCCTGGCGACCGGACGGGCGGGCGGTCGCGTTCGTGGCTGATCCCCGCCCCGACGCGGACCGGCGGCCGCGCACGTCGATCTGGGAGGTGTCCGTGGGCGAGGCCGACGAGGCGGCCCGGCCACGCGAGATCCTCGCGCTCGCGGGTCCCGTGAGCCGGCCGGCGTACTCACCGGACGGGCGCTGGATCGCCGGGGTGGGCGTGGACGACCCCGACTTCTTCGACGACCGCTCGCCGACGCTGTATGTCGGTCGGGCGGACGGGTCCGCGCCCGCGATTCCGCTGGCTCACGACCTGGACCGACCGATCGGGAACTGGGCGGACACGGATCTCACGGGCTGGATGGTCGATGCACGCCCCGGGCCGGTCTGGGACGGCGACGGCACTGGCCTCGTTGCCCTCGTCTCGGACCGCGGCCGGACGCACCCCTGGCGCTTCGGGGTGGACCCGGCGACCGGCGGCCCGGCAGGCGATCCGGTCCGGCTTGCCCGGGGCGACATCATGGCCCAGACCCTCGCAATCGCCCGTGGCGTCGTCTCGGTGCTCGCCACGGTCGGTGCCCGTCCGCCGGAGCTGTGCGTGATCGACGCCGGCGAGGTGCGCCCGGTCACGACGCTGGGCTCGTCGTGGATCGACGGGCTCGCCTGGCCCGAGATGCGCGTCGTGGAGGCACCGGGCCCGGGCGGCCCGATCGAGACCTGGATCGCGTCGCCGGCAGGCGCCGGCGACGGACCCTTGCCGACGATCGTCGACGTCCATGGCGGCCCGCTCGGGGCGTGGGCGCCCGCGCCGAGCCTCGAGGTCGTGCTCCTGTGCGCCCGCGGCTTCCGCGTCGTGCTGCCGAACATCCGCGGCTCCGCGTCGTACGGCCGCGAGTGGATCGAGCCGCAGCTCGGCGACTGGGGCGGTGTCGACGCAGCCGATGTGCATGCGGCTCTCGACCACGTCATCGCCCTCGGGCTTGCCGATGCCGACCGGCTGGGCGTGCTGGGCCTGTCGTACGGCGGCTTCATGGTCAACTGGCTCGTGGGGACGACGGACCGCTTCCGCGGGGCCGTGTCCGAGAACGGCGTCACGAACCAGGTGTCGGCCTGGGCGCACTCCGACTCCGGGCCCGAGTACTGCCGGACCGCGCGCATGGGCGATCCGACCACGCCCGAGGGCGTGGAGCAGCTGTGGCGCCAGTCGCCGCTGCGCAACATCGCCGCCGTCCGCACGCCGCTGCTGATGCTCCAGTCCGAGGCGGACAAGCGCTGCCCGACGGCCGACAACGAGCAGTTCTTCATCGCCCTCCGGTGGCTCGGCCGGGAGGTGGAGTACGTCCTCTACCCGGAGGAGTACCACGTCATCCAGGCGACCGGCCGCATCGACCGGCGGATCGACCGGATGACCCGGATGCTCGACTGGTTCGACCGCTTCGTCTGCCCGTAGGGAGCACCGCCCTGCCGCTCGCCGTCAGCTCGCCTTGAACCTCCACGGGATCGGATTCGGTCCCCGCACGCGTGGCCGAGAGGTCGAAACACCGGGTTGGGCCCTCTGCCACGCTCGCCGATGCTCCGTCTGAACCTGGCGTGGATCAACCGCGCGTGGTCCCGCGTGAGGCGATCCGTCGCCAGGTGCTGAAGCCACCGAGGGCCGCGCACTCACCACCACCAGTCAGCCGAGCGGGAGCTCCGCCAGCGGACCTGAGAGGTGACGGAGGGCTGCGTGGTTGCCGGCGACCGCGCCGCGCTGGAGGGCCGCGGTGGAGCTGAGGCCCTTCCGGCGGCCATCGAGCCAGCCGTGCAGGAAGCCAGCGCTGAAGGCATCGCCCGCGCCGGTGGTGTCGGCGGCCTTGATGGGCGTCGTGGCGACCTCGAAGCGGAGGGCCCGCTTGCCGTCGCGAGCGAGGATCGTCGCGCCCTTGCGACCACGCTTGACGACGACGATCGGGGCGAGGTCCAGCAGCGCCTCGTCCTTCTTCGCGCCGAGCAGCGCCCGCGCCTCGTCCCTCGTCGCGAACAGGAGGTCCGGGGCTGCGTCCTCGAGGAGCCGGACCGCGGCACGGCGGCCCCTGGCGAGGAGCGGGGCGGTGGAGCTGACGTCGATGGTGACCAGCGAGCCGGCCTCGTGTGCGAGCTTCGTCGCCGCCATCCCGGCGAGGCCCAGTGGCTGGTCGAGGAGCGAGTAGGCCGGGAGATGGACCGCATCGGCGCCCGCGAACCACTCGGGCTTGAGATCCTCCGGGCGAAGCCGGAGCGCGGCGCCGCGATCCTGCACGAACGATCGCTCGCCGCCCGGCTCCACGAGCACCCCGATCCGACCGGTCGGCGCACCGGCCACGCGCACCGCTCGCACCTGGACGCCGTCTCCGCGCACCGCGGCCACGAGTGACCGACCGATCGCGTCTCGACCGATCGCGCACACGAGGCTCGACCGGGCGCCGAGCCGGCCGAGCCACCGGGCGGTCGTCGTGGCGCTGCCGCCCTGGCGCAGCCGGACGAGGCCCGGCACGTCCGTGCTGCGCTCCAGCGGGCGATCCGGCGCGAGCACCACGTCGATGACGAGGTCGCCCAGGACAACGATCGCCGGGCCATCGGCCCGCCGGCGCACGTTGCGTGCCGCGGCGATCCGCGAGGGCGCGATCCGTCGGGGTGCGGGCAGGCTGGGCATCGACCGGAGTCTAGCGGCGCGGGCCGACCTGGATCGCGGCCGCACGCCGGGCTGCGGGCGACTGCCGCCAACCTGACGACGTGGCCGGCCTACTCCGTCGAGTGCGGCAGGTTCGGCAGCTCGATCCGTTCGCCGGTGACGACGTTGAGGAGCACGGGAACGGGCCGTCCCACACCATTGAAGCCCGGGACGTCGCCGAGCTCGCCTGCGAGGAGGACCCACTCGCCGGCCGGCAGGCGGACGGCGGAGACGCGCGGCGCGAACCCGCTCTCGTGCTCGAAGGTCGCGAGCTCGCGTGGCGCGCCCCCGTCGAGATCGATCGCGGTCAGCGTCGTGGAGGTCTCGCGCTCGTCGACGACGATGACGAGCGGCCCGTCCGGGCCTGCCACCGTCCGGGCGCTGCCGAAGCCGTCGTGGAGCTCGCGGACCGCGCCGCCCCGGACGTCCTGCGCGACGAGCCGCGAGGACGTGTCGCAGTCCGTCGACGCGCGGAACACGAGCTGGGTGCCCGCGACGCCCTCGAGCCCGCATACGGGCTCGCCGGCGGGTTCGACCTGCTCGAGGGCGCCGGTCGCGGCGTCGTAGATGGCCCGCTGGCAGGAGCCAACGAGCGGGCACCACTGGGCGACGAACATCGCGTCGTCAACGCCGAGCACCTGCTGCGCGAAGCGCAGGCCGAGCCCCGAGCTCGCAACCAGGGTGTCGCCCGTCCCGTCGAAACCGACCCGCCGCCACTCGCCCGCGCCGAGGCCCGTGACGAGACCGTAGAACACCTGCTCGTGCGTCGGGTCGACCCAGCTGCCGAACACGCGTCCGTCGGCGATCGTCGCGATCGCCGTGACCGGCGCCGCGTCGGGCATCGACCACAGCTCGAGGACCGTCGACCCGTCCTCCGCCTCGCGGGCGATCGCGACGTGGTCGCCACCCGCCTCGCCCACGTGCGATCCCGGGACCGGAAGCGTCCGCTGGGAATCGCCCCCGAGCCTGCCGAAGGCGACGCTCGAGCCGTCGCCGCTCGCGAACCAGACGTCCGCCATACCCTCGGGAATACCGGCGGGCGCGGGGCTCGTTGCGCTCCCGGTCCATTGCGCCTCCGCCGCGAGGCGGACCCACGTGAAGCCGTCTGTCCCGGCAAGGGCGTCCATGCCGTCGACGAGGGGCAGCTCCACGCGCGTCGTGCGGGACGGGTCGTCGCACGGGACGACCTCCGTGTCGGGAACGGTGCGGGACGAGATCGTGACCGGGGCGCCGAGGCACTGCACAAGGATGGTCACGGTCTCCGCCCCGGCGGGGGCCTGGATGCCGATGCCCGGTCCAGGCCGGCTGTGCGCGAGCATCGGCTCGTCGAGTGCGAGCAGGATCAGGGAGCCCTCTGCAGGGGCGAACGCCGGGAAGGACGGTGGATCGGGCAGGCTCCTCACCTCCCCGATCGCGATCCGCCAGCTCGTGCCGGCCGTGACGACGAGCCGGATCTCGTTCGCGTCGTCGGCTTCACCGAGCACCGCCATCCGGACCGCCACCGGCTCGCGATCGCACTCGATCGGGTGCGTCTCGTTCGGTTCCCGGATGTCGCCGGGCTCCCAGTTCGCCGTCAGGTCCCAGCGCTCGAGCGCCATCGACTCGCCGCCGGTGCACGTCGCGACGACCACGAATGCCGCGTCCCCGGGCAGCCGGGTGACGATGATCGTCTCGTCGTCGGCGGCGGGTCCGCCCGACTGCTCCGTGACGACGCGCGTCTCCGGGTACGGGTAAAGCAGGCTGGACGGGTCCGGAGGCGGGGTGGCGACATCCGCGATCGTGTCGCGCAGCAGGTAGCCGCCCGTGGCGACCGCCGCGACGAGTGCCGCTGCTGCGAGCACGAGGCGTCCACGCGTAAACGGGAGCACGCGGTTGCCGAGCCGCACGTGACGCGGCTCCTGGGCGGTCGTTGCGACTGCCGTCATGATCGTCTCGAAGGCGATGGGCGGCGCTGACCCCGGCCCGGCGTCCAGCCAGGTGCCGATGCGGGGATCGAGGACCTCGGTCGTCATGCGGTTCGCTCCCGGGCAGCGCCACGGGCGTCGGCCGCCTCGATGGCCTTGCGCATCATCTGCGTCGCGTAGTGCAGTCGTGACCGTGCGGTGCCGGCGGGGATGCCGAGCGTCGAGGCGATCTCGACCAGGGGCACACCCATGTGGTGGTGGAGCACGAACAGCGCCCGTTGCTCGATGCTGAGCGCCCCGAACGCCTGCTCCAGCTGCTCCCGATCGTGGATGGTGTGGCCCGCGTCGACGAGCGGGGACTCCTCGATCTCGAGCACCCGGACGTTGGTCGTCCACTTCGACCGCCGGCGCGACTCGGCGTAGCAGGCGTGCACGAGGATCTGGCGGGTCCAGGCGTCGAAGCGGTCCGGGTCCCGGAGGTTCGGCAGCTGACGCCAGGCGGTGAGCATCGCCTCCTGGTACGCGTCCTGCGCGAGGTGCGGGTCCCGGAGGATCCGGAAGGCCAGGGCGTACAGCCGGTCGCCGACGGCATGCACCAGTCCCGCGAACGCGTCGCGGTCTCCCCCCTGCGCCAGCTCGACGAGTCGACGGTCCACCCTGCCCTCCAGGCCGCCCGACCTGTGTGGCCGGACACCACTATGAGCGACGTGTGTTCCGAAACGTTCATCGGGGTCGGACGATCCACCGGGCGGTACGATGGATGCTCGCGGCCGAACGCGTCGCGCCGACGCACGCCGCCCGTCGGATGCGCCGGTCCAGTCCAGCGTTGCGCGCAACCCGGAGACTGCGATGACCCTCGCCACGGACCTCGACCAGCTGGCGGTCGACACGATCCGCACCCTCTCGATCGATGGCGTCCAGCAAGCGAACTCCGGGCACCCGGGCGCGCCGATGGGCATGGCGCCGATGGCGTACACGCTCTGGACGCGGTACCTCCGCCATGCCCCGACGAACCCGGCGTGGCCGAACCGCGACCGCTTCGTGCTCTCGGCCGGCCACGCCTCGATGCTCCTCTACTCGATGCTCCACCTCACCGGGTACGCGGTCACGCTCGACGACGTGAAGGCATTCCGCCAGTGGGGTTCGATCACGCCGGGCCACCCGGAGTACGGGCTCACGCCGGGCGTGGAGGCGACGACCGGGCCGCTGGGCCAGGGCCTCACGAACGCCGTCGGCATGGCGATCGCGGAGCGCCGCCTCGCCGGGGAGTTCAACAAGCCCGGCCACAAGCTCATCGACCACCACACGTACGTCATCTGCTCGGACGGAGACCTCCAGGAGGGCGTGGCGTCCGAGGCGAGCTCGCTCGCCGGGCACCTGCGGCTGGGCAAGCTCATCGCGCTGTATGACGACAACCAGATCCAGCTCGACGGACCGACCGCCTGGGCGTTCACCGAGGACGTCCTCGAGCGCTTCGAGGCATATGGCTGGCAGACGATCCGGGTCCAGAACGGCAACGACATCGAGCAGATCTCGAATGCCATCGAGGCCGCGCGCTCGGACGACCGCCCGTCGCTCATCGCCGTTCGGACGACGATCGGCTACGGCTCGCCCAACAAGCAGGGAACGCAGAAGTCGCACGGCGCGCCGCTGGGCCCGGACGAGGTCCGCCTCACCGAAGGAGGCGTACGGCTGGGATCCCGGCAAGTCGTTCTACATCCCGGACGAGGCCAGCGAGCTGTTCCGGCGCGCCGTTCCGGCCGGCGAGGCGCTCGTCGCCGAGTGGGACGCCGCGCTGACGCGCTACGCCGAGACGTACCCGACCGAAGCCGCCGAGCTCCGCCGCCGCATCGCCGGCCGTCTCCCGGACGCCTGGGATGCGGGACTCCCGAGCTACGCCGCGGGCACCGAGATCGCGACCCGCAACACGAGCCAGGAGGCGATCCAGGCGCTCGCCGCCACGCTCCCCGAGCTGTTCGGCGGGTCCGCGGACCTCTCCGAATCCAACCTGACGGACGTCAAGGCCAACGGCCACGACCACTTCGACGCCGCGAACGCGGGTCGAAACCTCCGGTTCGGCGTGCGCGAGCACGCGATGGGCGGCGTCGCCAACGGGATCGCGTACCACGGCGCGTTCCTCCCCTACTGCGCGACGTTCCTCACGTTCAGCGACTACATGCGCGGCGCGGTGCGGATCGCGGCCCTGTCGGGCCTCCACGTCACCTACGTCTGGACCGCACGACTCCGTGGGTCTGGGCGAGGACGGCCCCACGCACCAGCCGGTCGAGCACTACGCCGCGCTTCGTGCGATCCCGAACCTGTGGTTCGTCCGTCCCGGCGACGGCAACGAGGCGGCGGCTGCGTGGGCGCTCGCGGTGGAGCGGCCGACGATCCCGGGGGCCGCTGCGGGGCCCGTCGCGCTCGCGTTCACGCGCCAGAAGCTGCCGACGCTCGCGGGCACGCAGGAGCTCGCTCGCGACGGCGTCCGCCGCGGCGGCTACGTGCTGCGCGAGGCGAGCGGCGGCACGCCGCAGCTCATCCTCATCGGCACCGGGTCCGAGCTCCAGCTGTGCGTCTCGGCCGCCGATGCGCTTGAGGCCGACGGCATCCCGACCCGCGTCGTGAGCCTGCCCTGCTGGGAGCGCTTCGACGCGCAGGACCAGGCATACCGCGACTCGGTCCTTCCCCCGTCGGTCCGCAAGCGCGTCTCCGTCGAGGCTGGCGTCTCGTTCGGGTGGGAGCGCTGGACCGGCGACGAGGGCGCGATCATCGCGATCGACCACTTCGGAGCGAGCGCGCCCGCGGGCACGATCTTCAAGGAGTTCGGGTTCACGGCGGACCGCGTGGCCGACGTCGGGCGTCGCGTCGTCCGGGACGGCCTCCACGGGCGGCAGGCGACGCTCCACCAGCCACACGACGGGCACTGAGGTTCGAGCGATGCGCATCGCGTTTGCCGCCGATCACGCCGGTGCCGCCTTCAAGGACGAGCTCCTCGGCCGGCTCGCGTCCGCGACGGCGGGGCAGCACGAGCTGATCGACCTCGGCGGTGACGGCTCCGATCCGCAGGACGACTACCCTGACTTCGCCCAGCGCCTCGGGCTCGCGATCCAGGAGGGCCGGGCGGACCGCGGGATCCTCATCTGCGGGTCCGGCGCCGGCGCGTCGATCGCGGCCAACAAGATGCGCGGCATCCGGACGGCGGTCTGCCACGACACGTACAGCGCGCACCAGGCGGTCGAGCACGACGACATGAACGTGCTCACCCTCGGGGCACGGGTGATCGGCATCGAGCCGGCCGTGGAGATCTCACTCGCGTTCCTCGGGGCGCGCTTCAGCGGCGAGCCCCGCCACCGGCGGCGGCTCGACAAGGTCCTGGCGATCGAAGCCGACTCGATGGGCGCCGATCCCGGCTGACCACGTGCCCGCGGGTCACGCCCCGCCGGGCCAGCAGCCACAATGGGCCAGTGGACGCGCACGAACGAGGGCCGGCCGCTGCTGCGGCCCGGGCGGCCGCGGGACGTCGTGGGCGACGAGCTTGAGCGGCTGCTCGTCGAGCACGGGTATGTCGGCGCCGACACCCTCGAGCCGGGTCCTGGGGCGCTCTCCGAGCCGTCCAGCCCCGTGGAGCCGGCAGATGTGCGCCTGGTGGACGGTATCGGCCCGCAGTCGGCCTGATCAACGTCCCAATGGCCTCAGCGTCTGCCTGGCAGACCGTAGGCACAAGGTTCTTGACGACCGTCCGTCGGGTGGACGGAAGTCGCTGGCCGTGCCCTCGAGCGTGCTCGGCGCGCCGACGACACGACGGACGCCGGGTTCCGCCCCGTCCTATGCTTCACGGACGATCCTAGACCACGTCCCGCCCGCCCACGGAGACCTCCCCATGCGTATCGGCTTCATCGGCCTCGGCCGGATGGGCGCGAACATGGTTCGCCGCCTGCTTCGCGACGAGCACCAGATCGTCGCGTACAACCGGACCCCGGAGAAGACGAAGGAGATCGCCGGGAGGGCGCCGAGGCCGCCTTCTCGATCGAGGAGCTCGTCGTCGAAGCTCGAGAAGCCGCGGGCGGTCTGGATCATGGTCCCCGCGGGCGACGCGACCGAGGCGCAGATCGAGGAGCTCCTGGAGCACCTGGAGCCCGGCGACACGATCATCGACGGCGGCAACACGAACTTCCACGACGACGTCCGCCGCCACAAGGCGCTGGCGGAGAAGGGCATCGGCTACGTGGACGCGGGCACGTCCGGCGGGATCTGGGGCCTCCAGGTGGGCTACGCGCTGATGGTCGGCGGCGAGGACCAGCACGTGAAGCCCCTGGAGCCGGTCTTCCACTCGCTCGCCCCCGAGGGCGGCTACCTCCACGTCGGCGGGCCGGGTGCCGGGCACTACGTGAAGATGGTCCACAACGGCATCGAGTACGGCCTGATGCAGGCCTACGCCGAGGGCTTCGAGATCATGCACGCGAGCGACTACGAGCTCGACCTCGCGGCGATCTCCGAGATGTGGATGCACGGCTCGGTCGTGCGCAGCTGGCTCCTGGAGCTTGCGGTCCGGGCGTTCAAGAGCCAGGGCCAGGACCTCGATCACCTCAAGGGCTGGGTCGCGGACTCGGGCGAGGGGCGGTGGACGGTGCAGGAGGCGATCGACAAGGACGTCCCGGCGCCGGTCATCACGCTGTCGCTGCTCACCCGGTTCCGCTCACGCCAGGATGATTCCTACGGTGGGCGGGTACTTGCGGCGCTGCGCAACGAGTTCGGCGGTCACGCGGTCAAGACCGACTAGGCAGGGCATCCGCGGGAGGCGTCCCATGGACCTCACGACGGCGGTCGAGCGGCTCGAAGCCGCCGGCACCGAGCAGCACCGGAAGATCTACCGGCGCCACGGCGCGCACGATCCCCTCTACGGGGTGTCGTTCGCGATCCTGGACACGGTCGCGAAGCAGGCGAAGCGCGATCAGGCGTTGGCCCTCGGCCTGTGGGCGACCGGCAACTACGACTGCCGCCTGCTCGCGTGCAAGGTGGCGGACCCGGCGACCGTGACCGAGCAAGATCTCGATGCGTGGCTCGCCGACATCGACGTGTACGTCCTCGTGGACGTGTTCGTTGGCTCGCTGGCCTCGCAGGTGCCGGGCGTCCGTGCGCGCGCCGACCGGTGGGCGGCGTCCGACCGGGACTGGACGGCTCAGGCCGGCTGGGACCTGTACGGCGCGCTCGCGCTCAAGGACGAGACGCTCGAGGACGCCTTCTTCCTCGGCCTGCTCGGGCGGATCGAGGCCGGCATCGGGAGCGCCGGAAACCGGACGCGCCACAGCATGAACGGGGCGCTGATCGCGATCGGTGTCCGCAACCCCGCCCTCCGCGCGGCGGCGGAGGCGGCGGCCGGCCGGATCGGCGTCGTGACGGTCGATCACGGCGAGACCGGCTGCGTGACGCCCGCCGCCGTGCCCTACATCGCACGGACGTGGGACCGCAAGGCCGCGAGACGCTCGGCCGCGACGGCGACCGCGACCGCGACCGCGACAGAGGCGACCGGTGCCCGGGCGTAGGCTGCCGGGCATGGCCGTCGGGGGTCGCCGGTTCGTGTTCAGCAACGGCTCGGCGCCGTATGCCGCGCGCTCGTGGGCGCGTGCCCGGGCGATCCGCGAGGCGATGGCGCTGATCGTGGTTGAGGAACACCCGGTCACCACCAGGCCCGCCGGGATCCGCGCCGTCCGCACGATCCGGCGGGACGGGATCCGACGCAGCCCGACGCTCGTTCGCGGGTGGCGGCGGTGACGACGGCGAAGTCCCGGGCGCCGGCGAAGCCGGCTGCCCCGGCGACTGCCGCGACCGCGAGGAAGGACGCCCCGCGTACGATGCGGGACCTCCGCCTCGCAGCCGAGTCGAAGAAGCGCGGCTCCAGCGGCAAGGTGCTCGACAACCCGCTCCGGGAGGGCCTCCGCCTCGAGCGCGTCCCGGACCCGTCGACGTTCGTGCTGTTCGGCGCAACCGGGGACCTCGCCCATCGCAAGGTGGTCCCCGCGCTGTTCCAGCTGTGGCGGACACACCTGCTGCCCCACGAGTTCACGATCGTGGCGATCGGCAGGCGGCCGTACAGCGACGAGGCCTTCCGGGCGGAGCTCCGGGCGTCGCTCGACACGTTCTCCCGCGTCCAGCCCGTGGACGACGAGACGTGGGACGACCTGGCGAGCCGGATCGTCTACCACCGCGGCGACTTCGGCGACCCGGTCACGTACTCGGAGCTCGCGACCCGGCTCGACACCCTGGACGAGGAGAAGGGCACCCGCGGCAACCGCCTCTACTACCTCGCCACCCAGCCGTCCGCGTTCGCCGAGATCGTCGCGCAGCTGGGCCGGGTGGGCCTCGACCACGAGCGCCACGAGGGCGGGTTCCGGCGGGTCGTCATCGAGAAGCCGTTCGGCCGCGACCTCAACTCGGCGATCCGCCTCAACCGCGAGGTCGGCAAGGTCTTCCGGGAGCAGCAGGTCTACCGCATCGACCACTACCTCGGCAAGGAGACCGTCCGCAACCTGCTCGTCTTCCGTTTCGGCAACGGCATCTTCGAGCCCATCTGGAACCGCCGCCACATCGATCACGTGCAGATCACCGTGGCGGAGTCGATCGGCATCGAGAACCGGGGGTCGTTCTACGAGGAGACGGGTGCCAGCCGCGACTTCCTCCAGAACCACCTGCTCCAGCTGCTGTCGCTCGTCGCGATGGAGCCGCCCGCGACGTTCGAGGCGGACGCGCTGCGCGACGAGAAGGTCAAGGTCATCCGCGCCGTCGCGGAGATGACGCCCGAACAGGTCCGCAGCGACGTCGTCCGCGGCCAGTACGGCCCGGGCTGGGTGTCCGCGAGACCCGTCGAGGGCTACCGCGCGGAGCCCGAGGTCGACCCGGCATCGGAGACCGAGACGTTCATCGCCGCCCGGTTCACGATCGACGACTGGCGCTGGTCGGGCGTCCCGTTCTACCTCCGGATGGGCAAGCGGCTGCCGAAGCGGGCGACGGAGATCGCGATCCAGTTCAAGGAGGTCCCGCACCAGCTGTTCAAGGACAGCGCGAGCGACCCCGAGGCGAACCTGCTCGCCATGCGCATCCAGCCCGACGAGGGGATCATGCTCCGCTTCGGCGCGAAGGTCCCGGGCCTGGGCATCGACGTCCGCAACGTGACGATGGACTTCACCTACGGCTCCGCGTTCCAGGTGGACAGCCCGGACGCGTACGAGACCCTCATCCTCGACGTGCTCCTCGGCGACGCCTCGCTGTTCACGCGGGCGGACGAGGTGGAGGAGGCGTGGTCGATCGTCGACCCGATCATCGCCGCCTGGACGGAGATGCCGCCGCCCGACTTCCCGAACTACGAGGCAGGCTCCTGGGGCCCCGAGGCGGCCGACGACCTGCTCGCCCGAGAGGGCCGACGGTGGCGAAGGATCTGAGCGGCCCGAACGCGGGCGGCTACGGGCTCGGTGAGATCATCGCCGTGGGCACGCGGCCGGCCGGCGGTGGCCGGATCGAGCTCGCGGAGCCGCCCAGGCCCGGCGAGCCGACGATGCGCTGGCTCAGCCACGCGCACTCGATCGACGAGATCGAGCAGGAGCTCGCCCGGATCTGGGCCCAGCCGAACCTGATGGTCGAGGGCGAGCGGGGCGGACGGCACATCGCGGCGCGGACGTCGGTCATGAACCTCGTCGTGATCGCGCGCCAGCCCGAGGTGGGCGAGCGGGCCGCGGAGATCATCTCGCGGCTCACCGGCCGGCACCCGTCACGGACGCTCGTCGTGCAGTCCGCCGACCCGGACGGGCCGCCGTGGCTCGAGGCGCGGATCCAGGCGCACTGCGTCCTGCCGCGGGCGGATGCGCCCGAGACCTGCACCGAGATGCTCTTCCTCACGGCCGGGGGCGAGACCGGCCGGCACCTGACGGCGCTCGTCGAGCCGCTCCTCGTCCACGACCTGCCGGTGACGGTCTGGTGGCCGGGCGAGCCGCCGCTGGACCGCGTGCCCGCCCGGGGCCTGCTCGGGGTCACCGACCGGCTCGTGATCGACGGTTCCACCTGGGCCGGCGACGGGCTGCGGCGGCTCCAACAGCTCGCGACGCTCTACGACGACTTCCCACGCCTCTCGATCCGTGACTTCGCGCTCGTGCGGCAGTCACGGTGGCGGGAGGCGATCGCATCCGTGTTCGACATGCCGGACATGCTTCCCTACCTCTCGTCGCTGCGCCGGATCGCCATCACGTACGGCACCCACGACGAGACCGGCGAACCCGGCACGACGAACGTCGTCAAGCCGCTGTACCACGTTGCGTGGCTCGCGTCGCGGCTCGGGCTGCGCGTCGTCTCGCCGCTGGAGCCCGTCGAGTCCAGGTCCGCTGGACGACCCCGACCGGGCGAGAAGCCGCCGCTCCACCGCGGGCTCTCCGGGCGGCTGCGCCAGGGGACGAGCGAGGTCTCCGTCGTCATGCGGCCGGTGGCGTCGCCGATGCCCGCCGGGACGACCCTGCGCGTCGAGCTCCTCGCCGAGCGGCGCGGCTCCGAGGTCCGGACCGACGTCACCGCCGAGGCGGACAACGTCCACGTCCACGCCTGGCAGGACGGCGTCCAGGTCATCGACCGCACGTTCAAGGCCCCGCGCCGCGGCGACGTGGACCTGCTCGGCGAGGCGCTCGAGACGGGCGGGCGGGATCCGCTCGCGGTCGGCACGATCCGCACGGCCGCCGAGCTCATCGGCCGCGGCGCGGGCCACCGCGAGTAGCGAGCCACCAGGAGCGTGTCGATGACCTCGTCCCGGTCCCTGCCCGAGCTGCGCGTCCTGCCGACGGCCGACGACGTCGCGGCGGCGGCCGCCGACGAGATCGCCCGTGTGCTCGGCGAGGCGATCCGGGCGCGCGGGATCGCGCACTGGTCCACGACCGGCGGGTCCGCCGCACCGCCGATCTACCGCCGGCTCGGCGGCGAGCCGCTGCGCGGAGTCGCTCGACTGGGGCCGCGTCCACGTCTGGTGGGGCGACGACCGGTACGTCCCGTACGACGACCCGCTCTCCAACGTCGCGCCGCTCGAGCAGATCCTCCTCGCGTCGGGCGAGCGACGAGACGGCGAGCGCGACGGCGGCGTCTGACGTCGGGGCCCACGGCGACGGCGTGGGGATCCCGGCCGCGAACCTCCACCCGATCCCGTCGCCCGAGGCGATCGCGCACGGGACGGGCGCGGTCGGGCGCGGCCGCGGCATACGCGCGAGAGCTAAGCGAGGCGGGACCGGCGCCGGGCGACGGACGGCGTGCCGGTGTTCGATCTCATCGTCCTCGGGGTCGGGCCCGACGGTCACATCCTGTCCGTGTTCCCGGGGTCCGCGGTATGGGACGAGCCCGGCGCTCGTGGTGCCGGTGCCGGCGCCGATGCACGTCGAGCCGCACGTGGAGCGCGTGACCATGCATCCCCGGCTGCTCGCGGCGGCGCGCGAGGTGCTCGTCGTGACGACGGGCGCGTCGAAGGCGGCCAACCTCGGCCGCGCGTGGACCGGCGACGACGTCCGCGCGCTCCCGGTGCGTGCGGCCCGGCTTCCGACCGCCGTGTGGCTGCTGGACGCGGCGGCGGCCGCAGACCTCCCGGCCGGCTGACCGCGGGTCCATGGTCGCCCCGTTCCAGGAGACGCCGTCCCGGCTCGTCACGGCCCCGGACGGGACCCGGATCGCGGTGTTCTCGGCGGGGACCGGACCCGCGCTCCTCCTCGTCCACGGGACGACCGCCGATCACCGCACCTGGCGGGTGATCGCACCCGAGCTCGTGGCGCGCCACGCCGTCCACGCCATCGACCGCCGCGGGCGGGGGGACTCGGGCGACGGGCCGGCGGGCGGGTACACCATCGCCCGGGAGTTCGAGGACGTGGCCGCGGTGAGCGATGCAATCGCGCGTGACGCGGGCGGCCGGGTCGACGTCGTCGGCCACTCGCTTGGCGGGCGGATCGCGCTCGGCGCGAGCCTCCTGACATCGTCGATCCGGCGCGTCGTGGCCTACGAGAGCGCGCCGACGGTGGCGGTCCGCCCGCCCGACGAGCGCGACCACCTGCTCGAGGCGCTCCGTGCCGACCTCGCCGCCGACGACAACGACGCCCTGCTCGCCCGCTTCATGACGGAGGCGGTCGGCATGCCGGCCGCGGACCTCGACGCCTTCCGTGCCGACCCGATCTGGCCGCTGCGGGCCGCGGCCGCGCCGACGATCGTCCGGGAGCTCGAGGCCGCCGAATCCGCGCCGGAGGCGTCGCTCGACGCGCTTGCCCGCGTGACCGTCCCGGTCCTCCAGCTCGTCGGCTCCGACACCACCGTGCCGTTCGGGGCGGCGGCCCTCGCCCTCGACGCACGCCTCGCCGACGGCCGCGTCGAGGTCATCGCCGGGGCGCGCCACGCCGCCCACCACAGCCACCCGGCCGAGTTCCTCGCACGCGTCGAGGCCTTCCTCGCGGGCTGACCGGAACCTCGACCCGTGGCACACTCCGGCGATGGACCTGGGCATCCTCGGCTGGATCGTCATCGGCCTGTTCGCAGGCTCGATCTCGGGGTGGTTCGTCGGGTCGAGGTCGGTCCAGGGCTGCCTGCCGACGATCGTCGTGGGCGTCATCGGCGGTGTCATCGGCGGGTGGCTGAGCGGCGCGATGGGCCTCGGACGGGTCGAGGGCTTCCTCGGCGCCCTGCTCTTCGCGACGATCGGCAGCATCCTCGTCAGGCTCATCCTGCGCGCGATCGAGGGCCGGGGCTGATCTGGCTCGGACGGGCATCGGCCGTCACGTCCGGGGCCGGAGGGCTACCATCCCTTCCATGAGCGAGCCCGCCTCGGCACCTGCCGACAACCGTCCCTACTCACCCGGCCTCGAGGGCGTCATCGCCGGCGAGACCTCGCTGTCCTTCATCGACGGCGACGCCGGCCGCCTGCTGTACCGCGGGTACCCCATCGGCGACCTGGTCAAGCACGGGTCGTACGCGGCGATCACCGAGCTGCTGTGGACGGGCGAGTGGAACCCTGACGCGAGGCTGCCCTGCCTGCCGGTCCCCGACGCGGTCATGACCGCCCTGCGGGCGCTCCCGGAGGACGCCCGGCCGATGGATGCGCTGCGGACCGCGGTGTCCGTCTGGGGCGCCGTCACGAACCCCGACTGGCCCCCGACGCCCGAGCAGGCACGCGAGCTCACGGCGACGTCGCCCTCAGCGCTCGCCGCCTTCGCCCGCCTCCGCCAGGGCCTCGAGCCCGTCGCGCCCGACCCCGACCTCGACCTCGTCGCGGGGTTCCTCTACCAGATCAACGGCGAGCCGCCGGACGACGCCACGGCGCGGGCGCTCGACGCGTACTTCATCGTCGGTGCGGAGCACGGCTTCAACGCCTCGACGTTCACGGCCCGCGTCATCACCTCGACCCGGGCGGACATCGCGTCCGCGGTGTGTGGCGCCATCGGCGCGATGAAGGGCCCGCTCCACGGCGGCGCCCCGAGCGAGGTCGTCGAGCAGATCCACCAGGTCGGCAGCCCGGAGCACGCCGAGGAGTGGGTCCGGAACGCGGTCGCGAGCGGGACGCGGCTGATGGGCTTCGGCCACCGCGTCTATCGGGCGTACGACCCGCGTGCTGCAGCCCTGCGCGAGGTCGCCGAGGGCATGGAGCACAAGCCCGACTGGCTCGAGCTGGCGATCGCGATCGAGGACGTCTCGCTCCGCGTGCTCGCCGAGAAGCACCCCGACCGGGCGCTCAAGACCAACGTCGAGTACTACGCGGCGCCGGTGCTGATGGGCGTCGGCCTCACGCCGGACCTGTTCCCCGCGACCTTCGCGCTCGCGCGCCACGCCGGCTGGACGGCCCACGCGATCGAGCAGGGCGCGAACAACCGGCTGATCCGCCCGGACGTGAAGTACATCGGGCCGGGTCCGCGCCCGCTGCCGTAGCGGGTCGGGCGGCGCCTGCCGGCGGGTAGTCGTCCAGGGCGGCGCTTGGTGCTCAGTGCAGCACGAGCACCTTGAGCACGACGATCAGGAGCCCCAGCGCGCAGTCCACCGCGGCGATGAGCAGGGCGACGCCCCAGCCGCGGTTGACGGCCCGCCCGACGACCAGCCCCCAGATGAACAGCTGGACCACGCCGACGACAAGGGCGAGGTCGATCGCCTGCTCGGCGGTGGTGAGACCCAGGCTGGCCGTGGCGAGGGCGAGCGCCGGCGGGATCGCCGCCAGCAGCATCGGGCTCTCCTCGCGGGCGATCGCGACCAGCCCGTCCCGGCCGATCGGCCCGCGGGTTCGATGGTTGACGATCTCCGACCACACCTCAGCCAGCCAGAACACGCCGACCGCGATCAGCAGCGTGGCGACGATGAACTCCGCCGAGGCATCGGACCGCGCCTGCGCCGCCACGAGCGTCGTGACCAGCAGGGAGCCGTAGACCGCCGACGACAGGTCGGCGCCGTCGCGGCGGCGGGTGCCGGCCAGGGCATGCGGGCTGTCAGCGTCGGGTGCCGGGCTCGTGGGCGCGAGCGCAGTCATCGCCCGGCGGCTGTCAGAGGTAGCCGCGGCGGCGGAAGAACAGCAGCACGCTCACGAGGATCAGCAGCATGAGGCCGATGATCACGGCGAACTCCGCCGTGCTGCCGGTCTGCCCCGGGAGCGGCACGTTCATGCCGAAGATCGACGCGAGCAGCGTGAGCGGCAGCATCGCGACGCTGAACGCGGTCAGGACGCGCAGGCGACTCGTTGAGGCGGTGCGAGAGCACGGACTCGTTCGAGTCCTCGAGGGCCTCCGCGACCTCCTTGTAGTTCTCCAGGACGTCCCAGATCCGCTCCGCGGCGTCCGTGATGTCGTCGAAGTAGATGTCGAGGTCTTCCTGGAGGTAGCGCTGCTTCGTCCGCTCCAGGTCCCGGAGCACCGCTCGCATCGGCCGCACGACGCGCCGGAAGTTGATGATCTCCTGCTTCGCGTTGGAGATCTCCTCGACGATCTTCGCCGAGCGGCCCTCGAAGATGTCGTCCTCGAGCTGGTCCAGCTTGGCGCCCATCTTGCGCAGCATCGGGAACGACGCGTCCACGCAGGTGTCCACGATCTTGTACAGCAGGTAGCCGGTGCCCTTCGAGAAGATGCCCTCGCGCATCTCCTCGCGCTCCCGGTAGCGCTCGTACATCGCCGCGAGCGGCGGCAGCGTCTGGTCCGGGAGCGTGATCAGGAAGTCGGGACCGACGAACAGGTCCAGCTCCGCCGTGAGCAGCCGGCCACTCGCCTTGTCGAACACGGGGAAGTGGAGAACGATGAACAGGTAGTCGTCGTACGCGTCGAGCTTGGGGCGCTGGTTGCGGGACGCGACGTCCTCGATGGCCAGCGGGTGGAAGCCGAACTCCCGCTCCAGCCACTCGCGATCCGCCTCGCGGGGGCGCTCCAGGTGGAGCCAGCGGACACCACCGGCCGCGATGATGTCGGGCTGGACGTCCTCAGCGGTGGCGAGGGTTCCGTCGAGCGCGCCCGGACGTGCTCCGCGCAGCCGCGGTCGCAGCAGCATGTTGGGCACTTGGGGGCACTCCGGTCGTCATGTGCGGATCGTAGCGCAGCCGCGCGAATGCGCAAACCCGCCCATGGTCCCGGGCCTGACCATCCTTCGAGTTGCGCGGATGCACCACCGGAGCGATCCTCTCCACGATGTCCGAGCCCGTCACCCCGGATGACCACGCGCCCGACCTGCTGCCCGATCCGCCGCGGGATCCGACGCCCGCGACTCCCGGCCAGCCGTCCGCGCCTCGCCTGCTGATCCTCAACGCACTGTTCCCGGGCCTCGGCCACCTGGTCGCCGGGCGCGCGAGGTGGGCGATCTTCCTCGCCGCGCCGCTGCTCGTCGCGCTCGCGGTCGTCCTGTTCGTCGCGATGACGACGAGCTCCACGTCGCTCGCCGCCCGCCTGTTCGACCCCGCCGTGCTGACGGTGCTGCTCCTCGCCCAGGGCGTCGTCGTCCTGTGGCGCTTGTTCGCCGTGGGGGCGACACGCGTCCTGACGCCACTCAGGCCCACGGGCACGACGATCGTCGCCGGGCTGGTCGCCGTCGCCATCGTGCTTGCGCCGCAGCTGTTCGTCGCGGGCGTGACGATCGATGCCCGCAACGCCGCAGACGAGGTGTTCGAGGCGGTGGACGAGGGCGAGGCATGGGCGCCGAGCCTCACGCCGCCGCCGGTTGCCTCGGACGACCCGGATTTCGCGATCACGTCGCCATCGCCGTCCGCGTCCGCTTCGCCGTCGGTCTCGCCCACACCCGAGATCCCGCGCGTGAACGTGCTGCTGATCGGCATGGACTCCGGCGTCGGCCGCAACACCGCGCTCACCGACACGATGATCGTCGTCTCGCTGGACCCGGTGGCGAAGACGGTGTCGATGGTGTCGATCCCGCGGGACATGGTGGACGTGCCGCTCCCCGACGGCCGGACATATCGGGGCAAGATCAACGGCCTCGTGTCGTACGTCCGCTGGAACCCGGGCAAGTTCCCGGGCGCCAAGGACGGCCAGTCCGTGCTCGCGGGCGCGCTGGGCGAGCTGCTGGATCTCAAGATCACCCGCTGGGCACAGGTCAACCTCGGCGGCTTCGTGAACCTCGTGAACTCGGTCGGCGGGGTCGTCGTGAACGTGACCGACGGGTTCTGCGACCCGCGGTACGACGAGTACGGCATCGACGGCTTCGGGATCTCGCCCGGGCGCTACAAGTTCAACGGCTACCAGGCCCTCGCGTACGCCCGCGTCCGCAAGGCCGCGGGCGAGAACGACTTCACCCGCGCCGCCCGCCAGCAGGAGCTGATCGCCGCGCTGCGGGACCGGCTCGTGAAGGGCGCCTTCATGGACAACCCCAGCAAGTTCCTCAAGAGCCTGGGCGAGACGATCCGCACCAACGTCAAGCCCTCGTTCATCGCCGACTACATCGACGCGGCGGCCGACGTGCCACGCAAGTCGGTGTTCCGGGTGGTCATCAAGCACCCGCTCGTCAGGGGCACGTACGACGAGCGCGGGTCGATCCAGAAGCCGAACATCAAGGCGATCCGGAAGATGGCTGCGCAGCTGTTCACGCCGACCGGGACCGTTCCCGAGGGCTTCGCCACGATGCCGTCCGCCGGCAGCGGACC
This sequence comes from uncultured Chloroflexia bacterium, assembly GCA_963715245.1. Taxonomy (GTDB): domain Bacteria; phylum Chloroflexota; class Limnocylindria; order Limnocylindrales; family CSP1-4; genus CAIXZV01. Next base: position 227,926 of record CAVQRM010000004.1, on the reverse strand, counting down.
CACGAAGTCAGCCTCGTCGTCGTCCACCTGCGGGGTCAAGGCCACGCCGAAGCCCACGCCCAAGCCGACACCCAAGCCGACGCCCAAGCCCACACCCAAGCCGACGGCCGTCGCGACCCCGGAGCCGACGCCCGATCCGACGCCCGAGCCGACCCCTGAGCCCACGCCCGTCCCCCCGAGCGACGATCCGGGCGCTGGTGGCGGCGGTGGCGGTGGCGACGGGTAGGCCTGCCCGTCTCGCCTACGGGTCTCCCTGATCCCGCACGGCGGCGAAGACCGCGAGCGCCCGGGCGCGCGCCTCGGCGTGATCGACGATCGGCGCCGGGTAGTCCACGCCGATCCGTACCCCGGCGTGCGCCTGCTCGTCCGGCGTCATGGTCCATGGCTCGTGGATCCGCGTCTCGGGGACCCGGGCGAGCTCGGGAACCCAGCGGCGCACGTACGCACCCGACGGATCGAACCGCTTGCCCTGGAGGATCGGGTTGAAGATCCGGAAGTAGGGCTGGGGGTCCGTCCCGATCGAGGCGGTCCACTGCCACCCGCCGTTGTTCGAGGCCACGTCGCCATCGACGAGGTGCCGCATGAACTCGGCCTCGCCCAGCCGCCAGTCGGCGAGCAGATCCTTGGTCAGGAACGACGCCGCGATCATCCGCGCGCGGTTGTGGACGTACCCCGACGCGCGCAGCTGGCGCATCGCGGCGTCGACCACCGGGTACCCGGTACGGCCGTCGGCCCATGCCTCGACCGCCGCCGCGTCGTCCACCCATGGCAGGTCGGCGTACGCCTGCCGGAACGGCTCGTGAAGGACGCGTGGGTGGTGCCACAGGACGTGCGCGTAGAACTCCCGCCAGGCGATCTCGCCCACGAAGACGCGGCGACCCTCGCCAGCGCCGCCGGCGCGCGCCGCCACCTCGTTGGGCGAGAGGAGCCCCCAGCGCAGGTCCTGGCTCAGGCGGCTCGTGCCGTCCTGGTCCATCCGGTTGCGTGCGTCCGCGTACGCCAGAACGTCGCCGGCAAGCCAGGCAGCAAGGCGCTCGCGGGCAGCGGCCTCGCCGGGCACCGGCAGGAGCGCCGGGTCCGCGGTGGGTGGCGGGACGTCGGGGATTCGATCCGGCGTCATCGAGGCCGGGACCGGGATGCGGTCCGGAGCCGGCAGCAGTGGACGGCGGTCTCGCGCCTCCCAGGCACGCCGGAACGGGCTGTAGACCGTGAAGCCCTGTCCGTCCCGCGTCAGCACCTCGTCCGGCTCGTGGACGTAGAGACCCCGCTTCGCGTGGAGGGTGATGCCCTCGGCGGCGAGACGCTCCGCCACCGCCCGGTCCCTGCGCCGTCCGTACGGAGCGGCGTCGCGGGTGACGAAGACGTGGCCGGCACCTGTCTCGCGGGCGAGCGCGGGCACGATGTCGGCGGGACGGCCGCGCATGACGCGCAGGGCCGCGCCACGCGAGGCAAGGTCGGCCGCGAGCGAGGCCACGCTCTCGCGCATGAACCATGTCCGGTTGGCGGACGCGAAGCGGCCCTCAAGAAGCCGCTCGTCGAACACGAACAGCGGGATCACGGTGTCGGCCGCCTCGAGGGCCGCGGTCAGCGCGGGGTGGTCGTGGAGGCGGAGATCGCGTCGGAACCAGACGATGGCAGTGCTCGGCATGCCTCTCCATTCGGGCGGGCCGGGTCCACGGACTGCCGCCGCGAGTCATGATGCGCGGGATGCCAGCCGGTGTACGTGTGATCCGGATCCCCGACCCGTCGATGGTCGTGCTCGTGGGCGCGGCCGGCGCGGGCAAGTCCACCTTCGCCGCCAGGCACTTCGCCCCGGACGAGATCCTCAGCTCGGACGCGTTCCGGGAGCGGATCGCGGGCGATCCGTCCGATCAGCGTGCGACCAAGCCCGCGTTCGCCGCGCTCCATCGTGCGCTGGCCGCACGCCTCCGGGCCGGCCGGCTCACGGTGGTCGACGCCACGAACGTCCAGGGGCACGCGCGCGGCGCGCTCCTCGCCCACGCGCGGGCAGCCGGCGTGCCGGCGGTCGGCATCGTGCTGGACCTCGCGCCGGAGGTCGTGCTCGCCCGGAACGGGGCGCGGCGGGGCGGGGCGGTCGTGCCCGAGGCCGCCGTCCGCTCGCACCTTGCGTCGATCGCCGCTGCCATGGCCGCCGATGGATCCCCGGCCTGGCCGGGCTTCGCCGCAGTCCACCGCCTGCGAACGCCCGAGGACGTCGACCGGGTCGTGGTCGAGCGGGTCGCGGTCGGCTGACCCGGGCGATGCGTCAGGCGGGGGCCTCGCCGTCCAGCCGGAGGCGGCCGAAGGGCTTCGCCCGAAGCTCCACCCAGACGCCGTTGTGCATGTAGACGTCCTGGCGGCAGACCTCGAGTGCCTCGGCCTCCGAGGGGGCGCGCACGAGGATGATCGATCCGGACACGTCCGTGAACGCCCCAATCTCGACGATCACGCCCGCGGTCTTGAGCCGCGCGGCGTTCGCGAGGTGCTCGGCGCGGAACGGGACACGGGTCTCCGCGGCGTCCGGAGCGTACGTGGCCTGGATGAGCCAGACCGGCTCGAGGGAGTGGGCGGGCGTGTCGGTCATCGTCACAGCGTAGCGCTGCCGAGCCCGATGAGGACGATCGCAACGCCGGTGAGGACGACCCCCAGGACGTGGCTCCGGGTGAGCCGCTCACGAAGGATGACGATCGCGAGGACGACCGTGACGACCGGGTAGAGCGACGAGAGAACCGCCGCGATCGCGAGCTGCCCGACCTGCGTGGCGAAGATGAACGCCGCGTTGCCCGTCATGTCCAGCACACCGACCAGGACGAGCGGCCCCCACAGCCGCCGCTCGACGCGCCACGGCTGGCGCCAGGCAAGGATCAGCACCCCGAGCACGACCGCCTGGACGATGCGGATGAGGACGAGCGGCCCGAAGGCACCCGCCGGGGACAGCTGCCCGATGCAGATGTTGAACAGGCCGATGGCAGAGCCCGCGAGCAGCGCCCAGGCAAGCCCGGACGGACGCTCGGTGCCATGGCCGGGGGCGCGCGTCACGAGGACGACCGCAACGAGGGCGGTCGCGATCCCGATGACGGCCGCCGGCGCCGGCAGGCCTTCGGTGACGAAGCCGAACACGACGGGCACGACCGCGCCGAACACCCCGGTGACGGGCGCGACGACCCCCATCCGGCCGACGGCCAGGCCGCGGTACAGGGCGCTGATGCCCACGACGCCGCAGATCCCCGCGGCGATCGACCACCAGATGTCGGCGCCCTGCGGGACCGGCTCGCCACGGGCGGTCCCGAGCAGCAGCGCCACGACGATGCCGACGGCCTGCGTGCCGAGCACGACGCCGAACAGCGGTGCCCGGCGGGCAAGCGACCCGCCGCCGAAGTCCCCGGTTCCCCACGCGAGCGCGGATACGAGGCCGAGGATGACGATGGAGAGGCCCGGCCCGATCGGGTCAGGCAGTGGTGGCCCCCTCGGGCTCCTCGTGCGCATCCACTGCCGTGGGCCCGTCGAGCTCCACGATCGCGTCCGCCAGGTGGTCGTAGCGGTCCGAGGTCGTCAGGTAGATGACCTGGAAGTCCGCGGACACCTCCCGCAGCAGCTCCAGCGCGCGGGGGGCGCGCTCGTGATCGAGCGTGACGAACGGGTCGTCGAGGACGAGCGGCGGGCGACGATCGCCCGTCACCAGGCGGACGAGCCCGAGGCGGGCGGCGAGGTAGATCGTGTCGAGCGTGCCCTGCGACAGGTCGGTGACGGACACCCAGTCGTTCCGCTCCGGCGAGAACACGTCGATCCCCAGGTTCGTGTCGTCGACCCGAACGCGCCGGTAGCGGTCCCCGGTGATCCGCGCGACATCGGGGACCATGCGCCGCTCGAGATAGCGCGTCGCCCGCTGCATCGTGGCCTGCTCGGCCGAGTTGATCTCCGTCAGCGTCCTGGTGTAGATCCGCTCGCGGCGACGGAGGACGGCCAGCTCCTCCTTCCACATCGCCAGCCGCTCCGCGAGCGCGGCGACCTCCTCGGCGTCCACCGGGTTCTGCTCCACCCGCGCCTTGGCCGTGGCCTCCTCGTCCCGGGCCCGCTCGAGCGTGCGCTCCGAGTCCGCGACCTCCACCTCGAGCCGCTCCCGCGCCCGGGGCTCCTTCGCGATCGGGCCCAGCGCCTCCAGCGCCGCCGTCTTCTGCTCGATCTCGAGGGCCGCGGTGTCCCGCTTGCCCGGCAGCGTCTCGAGCGGCTCCTCGCCGATGAGCCCGGACAGGCGGGCCCGGCGGGTGTCGATCTCGGCGACGTGCTTCTCCTCGTCGCGCAGCCGTGCGTCGGCTTCGTCGGTCGTCTCCAGGCCGAGGCGCGCCAGCAGGTCGTCGTGCTCGGCCTCCGCCTCGCGCAGCTCGAGCTCGATCTCGGAGCGGCCCCGGAGCCGGCGGTCGACCTCCGCGTCCTTCAGCTGGCTCTGCACCCGGTTGCTGCGCCTGAGCCACCACCCGACGACGGCAAGGATGAGCCCGATGCCCGCGATGACGGCCCCCGCGATGAGGGGCACGTCCCCGACGTCGACCACATCGAAGGAGCGCAGGGCGAACCCGCCGGCCGCCACGAGGATGCCGAGGACCACGAGGACGAGCGACCAGCGCGAGAGCGGTCGCCACCGGACCTCGGGCGGCACCTCGAAGCTGACCTGGACCTCGCCCTCGAGCTGGCTCTGGAGCATGTCGATCTTGGTGTCGACCGTCCGGAGGCGCTCGACCGTGGACCGCAGGACGGGGAGCGGCGTGGGCGAGGGGTGCGTGCGATCCAGCTCGGCGATCTCGTCCCGGGTGGTCACGGCGGACCGGTAGCGCTCGAAGCGCTCGCGGGCCGCCTCCCGCTCCGCGGTGAGCCGCTCCGCCTGGCGGGCCTTCTCGAGCATCGCGCGGCGCTCGGTCAGCGCCGTGTCCGCCTCGGATCGGCGCTCTCGTGCGACCGCGAGGGCGTCTCGATCCCGCTCGAGCTTGGACAGCTGGTCCTCGCCCGCCTGGAGCTTCGCGGCGACGTCGGTCACGGCGTCCTCCGCGGTCTTGAGGCGGCCGGGGTTCTTGGCGCCCTTCGTCTGGAGGGCGTAGATCGCGCGGTCGAGCTTCTTGCGAGCCCGGCTCGTCCCGCGGTCTGCACCGCTGATCGACGCCTGGAGGCGGTCCCGCAGGGCACCCTCGTCCCGCTGGAGGGACGCGAGCTCGTGGTGGCGGATGGACGCCGTGGAGCGGAAGAAGCCCTCGGTCGGGACGCCCGACAGGTCGGCGAGCAGCTCGTCAGCCCGGGCAGGATCCGTGACGACGTCCCCGTCCAGGTCCAGGCTCACCGTGCCCTTCGCCCCGCGGAACGACTTCTCCAGGCGGCCCTGGTGGATGCCGCCATCCTCGTCCTCGTAGGTGAACGCCATGTCGATGGAGGTCCTGGCGTCGGGTCCCCCGTCCCACGGCACGAGCTCGTCGAGCTCGCTCGCCGCACTCGTCACCTTGCGGGTGAGGGCAAGCTCGATCGCCCGCTGGAGCGTGGACTTGCCGGCCTCGTTCGGCCCGCGGACGATCGTCAGCCCCGGCGCGAGGTCGATCCGCAGCTCGCGGTACCGGCGCAGGTCCCGGAGGGTGAGGCTCGTGATCCTCACAGCGTGACCTCCTGGCCGGCGAGCAGCAGGCGACCGAGCCGGAGGACATCCCGCAGCTCCTGTGCTTCGCGCTCAGCAAGGTCGTCGCCCGTCGCCTCGAGATCCGCGATCCGCCCCTCGACGTTGCGGATGAACGCCCCGGCAATCGTCTCGGCGGGCGGCAGGGCACCGTCCGTCAGGGCTGGGTGGCTCCCGTCGCGGATGCGGACGCGGAGGAAGGAGCCCTTGAGCGCGTCCTCGACCTCCTGCGGCTCGAGATCGAGCTCGTCGGGCCGGACGCCGATGAGACGCACGTCGAGCACGAGGTCCGGGCTTGCCTGGGCCTGGAGCTTCGCGATCAGGGCGGTCTGCGACGCGACGGTCGCCGCGTCGATCTCCTGGCGGTCGAACGTCGTCCGGCCGACCTGGCGCTCGTCGACGTCCACGGTTCGGGTCCCGCCCTGCTCGTCGAGCGATACGAGGAGGACCTTGCCCGCCCGGTCCTGGTCCACCGCGACGGGTTCGGGGGCGCCCGAGTAGGCGTACGTCACGCCCTTCGTCTTCGCCGTCTGCGCCGAGTGCCAGTGACCGAGCGCGAGGTAGTCCAGGCCGCTCGCGGCGATCTCCTCCACCGTGACGACGACATCGTCGTGATCGGTGCGGCCCGGGATCGCGATGGCCGCGTGGAGCACCCCGATCTTCCAGGTTGCCTCTGGGACCTGGAGCGCGGCGAGGTCCCGCAACGGGCTGTAGGGGGCGCGCTTGGTGGGGAAGCACGGCCCATGGACGACGGCATCGAGCGCGGCGAGATGGATCCACGGATGGTCCGGCGTCAGGACCGTGATCATCTCCTCGGCGGGGCGGACGCCTGCCAGCGCGGCAAGGTCGTACGCCCGGTACACGGAAGACCGGTCGTAGACGTCGTGGGTGCCCGGGACGAGGACCGAGCGGATCCGGCCCTCGGCGAGACGCGCAAGCTCTGCGGCGACCCGCTCCGCGGACCGGCGCGGCTGCACGTTGGAGTCGAACAGGTCCCCCGCGACCAGGAACAGGTCGACCTTCTCCGCGAGCGCGAGGTCCACGCTCGCACGGAATGCGGCGAACTGGCGCTCACGCTGCGCCGCGGCGGCCTCGCCGAGGTCTGCGTGGCGCGCGCCGAGATGCACGTCTGCGGTGTGCAGCAGTCGGAGCATGCGGTGGGCTGCCTCCATGATCAGCGGCGGCCCTCGTGCGCGTTGGACGCGCTGCCCGACGGCCGGTATCCCGTGCCCTGTCCGGCATGCCGACCGGGCCCGCGAGCGGCCGCTCCCTGGGCCCTTCCTCCCCCTTGACCTGGCACGGTGTCGGGCTCAACTGAAGGGCCGGGCCGGTCGCCCCCGGGACCCGGTTGCGATCCGGGCGCCCCCATCGCTCCCGTCTCGCCATGCCGAGTCTCGGAGGCCATTGTGACAGGTTGGCTGTCACTGGCGAGGACCGTCGAAATCTGCGTGTGTCAGGGGAAGGATTCGGCGTTGCAATGCCCGTGTAATGCCCGCTTCGGGGACCCGGTGTAGGGTGGGCAGGACCGAAGCAACCGGTGCGCCCGTGACGGGGACTCCGAGATACGGCACCTGGTCCAGCGGCACCCGGCTGACTCCCCGCCGCACCTGCCGGCCCATGGGTGACGGTCCTCTTCCCGTGACGCATCAGCAGTTCCGAGCGCGCGCCCGGGAGGAGCCAGATCCGTGACCTACGTCGACCGCACCCTCAGCTGCGTTGACTGCGGAGTGGAGTTCATCCACTCGGCGGCCGACCAGGAGTACTACCTCGCCAAGGGGTTCACCTCCGACCCCAAGCGATGCGCGTCGTGTCGCGCCTACCGCCGAGCGACACGCGACGGCGGCGGCGCCGACGTCCAGTCGTACGGCGGCCCGCGCGGCTATGAACGCACCGACGACCGGGGGCCGCGCGAGTTCTTCGCGGCAGTCTGCACGTCCTGCGGCAACCAGGCACAGGTCCCGTTCAAGCCGCGGATGGACAAGCCGGTCTACTGCTCCGACTGCTTCCGCGAGATCAGGCCGGACTGAGACCGCCGCGGATCAGGTTCGAAACGCCTCGCCCTGGCGGAAGCGCTCGCGGTGGCGGCCACGCCAGACCGTGACCCGACCGGGGCCGTGGACCTGCCACGTGTCGTTGCGCCCGACGACCGCCGTCCCCTCGTCGATGCCCAGGACGATCGAGCCGCGCGGCGCCTGGAGCGCGACGAACGCGGACAGGGGCTCCGGCCATGCGTCGTAGTGCGGCAGCACCGCGATCCCGCCCGCGAGCGCGAGCCCCTCGGGCCAGCGCACGGGGAACGGCAGCGGCACCTTGATCCTGGGGACGAACCGGAAGTCCATTGCCCGGCCGACGATCGCCATCGCGCCCGCGGAGCAACCCGCGATCACCGCCCCGCGGGCATGCGCCTGGGTGAGCGCCGATCCCAGGGGTGAGCCGTGGAGCACCCGGAGCAGGTGTCGCGGGTGGCCGCCGGACAGATACACGAGGTCCGCCTCGCCGATCGCCTGCAGCGCCGCCGCGTCATGGCCCTCGTCGGCGGACCGCACGAGGACGGGCTCCACCTCCGCGCCGAGCGAGCTGAAGTGCTCGACGCCCATGTCCGCCCAGGTCCGGAACGTCCGCTCGCCATCCACCGCCGAAGCGGTGGGCAGGATCACGACGCGGGGGCGTGATCGACCGGTCGATTCGAGCAGCCCTCGATCGAATTCGGCCATCGGGCCGAGGAACTCACCGGCGCCCACGAGCGCCACGGGACCGGGCACGGCCGCAGCATAGAGCAGGCCCGGATTCGGGGCCTCGACCGGCGGCGGCGGACGGGCGTGTCGCGGGGCCGGGGGTGGACGGTGTCGTGTGCGCCCTGCGAAACTCGCGTCCCATGGCCGACCGAGGTGCCCCCTGAACGCGACCCAGCGGTGGACGATGCTCGGCGTCATCCTCGGCTCGTCGATGGTGTTCCTCGACGGGACGGTGATGGCTCTTGCCCTCGCGCGGATCGGCGAGGAGCTGCCAGCGACCGTGCTGTCGACGCTCGAGGGCCAGACGTATGCCGTCAGCGGCTACCTCGCCGTCATCGCCGCGCTGCTGATCCTCGCGGGCGCGCTCGCCGACTACTACGGCCGCCGCCTCGTGTTCGCGATCGGGCTGGCGGGCTTCGGCGTGACGTCCGTCCTGTGCGGCCTCGCTCCCACCCTGGAGCTGCTGGTGGTGGCTCGCCTGCTCCAGGGAGCGGCGGGCGCACTCCTCATCCCCGGCTCGCTCGCGATCATCACCTCGCTGTTCGAGGGTCAGGCGCGGGCCCGGGCGTTCGGCATCTGGGCGGCGGCGACCTCGGCGACGACCCTGCTGGGCCCCGTCCTGGGCGGCCTGCTCGTGGACGGGGTGAGCTGGCGGGCGGCGTTCCTCATCAACGTGCCGCTGATCGCCATCGCGCTGTTCGCGACGGCTCGCACCCCGGAGACGAAGGCCGAGAACGCGTCGGCGTCCTTCGACTGGCTCGGCGCGCTCGTGGCGGTCCTCGCCGTCGGCGGGCTCACGTTCGGCGCCATCCGGGGCCAGGACCGGGCGTGGCAGGACCCCGTCGCGTGGGTGTCGCTCGGCGTCGGGCTCACGGCGCTCGTGGCGTTCCCGATCCTCATGGCGCGCCGGCCCCATCCGCTCGTGCCGCTCGGCCTGTTCCGGCGGCGACGGTTCGCGACGATCAACCTGTCGACGCTGCTGATCTACGGGGCGCTGTACACGGTCGTCTACGTCCAGGCCCTGTTCCTCATCGGGGTCGTCGGGTACTCGGCGACCGCGGCGGGGATCATCGGTCTCCCGACCGGGATTCTCCTGACGGTCATGTCGACGCGGGTGGGGGCGCTGGCCGGCCGGTACGGGCCGCGGCGATTCCTCGTGGCGGGGCCGCTCATCATGGGCATCGGCCTCGCGTGGTTCGCCCGCATCCCGACGACGACCGAGCCGTGGCTGCTCGCGCCGGGCGATCCGTCGACGTACGCTCCGCCGCTGCCGGTCCTCGTCGACGTCATCCCGTACACGCTGCTGTTCGGGTTCGGGCTGGCGCTCGTCGTCGCGCCGCTCACGGCGACGCTGATGTCGTCCGTGCCGGTCTCGAACGCCGGGATCGCCTCGGCCGTCAACAACTCGATCAGCCGGGTGGGGCAGCCGCTGCTGTCGGCCGTCATCTTCGTCCTGGTCTCGGGCACGTTCTACGCAGCGCTGGCGACGGCCGTGCCGGGCGTCGACGCCGCCGATCCAGCGCTGCGGGCCGCCGTCCAGCCGCTGAACCCGCCGGCCGCTGGGACGCCCGCGGATGTCGCCGAAGCCGCCCGCGTGGCGTCGTTCGACGCGCTCCGCCTCGCGGCGCTCGTGTGCGCGGCGCTGCTGGCCGCGGGGTCCGCGGCGAACGGGATCGGGCTCCGGCCGCGGGCCGGTGAGCACGTCGCCGACGCCGATGGCGACGTCGTGGACGAGCCGGCGGTCGATGGCGCGGCCGGCACAGGGCGGGGGGCGGCGACCGTTGGCTGAGAACGACGCGGTCCGCCGGGATGCCGGCGCCGGCGGCGACACGGAGCCGTCCAGGCCGCACGCCTGGGACGGCGCCCGCTACGACCGGGTTGCCGGCCCGATGACCGGCTGGGGCCTCCACGTCCTGGAGCGCCTGCCGCTGCAGGGTGACGAGACGGTCCTCGACGCGGGCTGTGGCTCGGGCCGCGTGACCGAGCAGCTGGCCGAGCGGCTGCCGGCCGGGCGGATCATCGCGCTCGACGCGTCACCGTCCATGGTTGCCGCTGCGCGTGAGCGGCTTGCCCGCTTCGGCGACCGCGTCCGGTACGTGGTGGCCGACCTCGGGCAGCCGCTGCCGCTCGATGCGCGGTCCGTCGACGCGATCCTGTCCACCGCCGCCCTCCACTGGGTCCCGGATCACGATCGCCTGTTCGCCCACCTCGCGTCCCCGCTCCGGCCCGGCGGCCGGCTCGTCGCGCAGTGCGGCGGGGCGGGCAACATCGCGTCGGTCCAGGCGGTGCTCGCCGGGATCGGAGACGGCTGGACCGGGCCCTGGACCTTCGCCACGCCCGAGGAGACGCGGGCGCGCCTCGAGCGGGCCGGGTTCGCCGACATCGAGACCTGGCTCCAGGACGAGCCCACGACCCTCGAGCCCGGCGCGCCGTTCGTCGAGTACCTGCGCACCGTGGCCCTGGGGGCCCACCTCGAGCGGCTGCCGCCCGAGGATCGGGACGCGTTCGTCCTGGCGGTCGCCGCGGCGCTGCCCGATGCGACGGTGGACTACGTGCGCCTCAACATCGTCGCGACGCGCTCCGTCTGAGGTTCGAGCCGGGCGGCGCCGGCGGCAGGGCCCTCAGCCTGCCGGCGGCCTCGGCAGCGGCGCCCGATAGCCGACGCCGCGCACCGTCTCGACGTACTCCCCGCCGCTGGGGCCGCCGCCGAGCTTGCGGCGCAGGTTCCGGACGTGGCTGTCGATCGTGCGGTCGGCCTCCTCGTACAGGCCCCCGAAGATCCGCTCGGCGAGCGTTCCCCGGGTCATGACCCGACCGGGGTTCGACGCAAGGGCCACGAGGAGGTCGAACTCGGTGCGCGTGACCACCAGCTGCTCCGCACCCCGCATCACCTCCCTGGCCTCGGGGTCGATCTCGAGGTCGCGGAGCACGATCGGCCGCGGCGTCGCATCTGGTACGCCACGCGCGTGGCGTACCCGCCTGAGCACCGCACCGACCCGCGCCACGAGCTCGCGCGGCTCGAAGGGCTTGGTGACGTAGTCGTCCGCCCCGAGCTCGAGCCCCGTGACGCGGTCCACGAGGTCCACCCGGGCGCTGAGGATGATGACCGGGACGTGGATGCCCTCGCCGCGGAGCGTCCGCAGCACGTCGAAGCCCGAGCCTCCCGCGAGCATCAGGTCGAGGATCATGAGGTCCGGGTCCGTCCGTCCGAGCTCGACGGCCCGGGTTGGGGTGGCGGCCGTCTCGGTCTCGTGGCCGTCACGTCGCAGGTAGGCGGCGACGCCATCGGCGATCGCCCGCTCGTCGTCGACCACGATGATCCTCGTCATGCCGCCGACGGGCCCCCGGCTGGATGCTGAGCGCCGGCCGGGAGCTCGACGCGGAATCCCGCCCCGCCCTCGGGTCGATCGGCGGCGGCGACGCGGCCCCCGTGCGCCTCCACCAGCGCCCGCACGATCGCGAGACCCAGGCCGGCGTGGCCGGCCGTCCGGTCCGGCACCGCATCAGCCCTGAAGAACCGGTCGAACACGTGCGCAGCCGCGTCGCCGAGGCCGGGGCCCTCGTCCTCGACGCTGACACCAACCCAGGCTCCGTCGATGTCCGTGCGGATCGTGACGCATCCGCCCGGGGGGCTGTGTCGGATCGCGTTGTCGACCAGGGCGGAGACGACCTGTCGGAGGCGGTCGGGATCCCCCGTCACCCATGCCGGTCCCGCGCCGACGACCGACAGCGTGCAGCCCCCCTTGGCCGCCGACGCGCCGAGTGCCTCCGCGGTCGCGGCGGCGGTCCCGGCCATGTCGACCGGCACATGCTGCATCGGCAGCTGGTGCACCTCGGCGAGGGCGATCGTCCGGAGGTCGTCGACGATCCGGGCCAGCAGCCTGGCCTCGTCCCGGATCGTCTCGATGTGACGTGGCTCGGGTTCGTACAGCCCGTCGAGGATCGCGCTCGCGGTCGTGTGGATCGCCGTGACCGGCGTGCCCAGCTCGTGGGCCGCGTCCTGGAGGAAGCGCCGCCGTGACGAATTGGCGCGCTCGAGGGCGGCAGCCATGGTGTCGAACGATCGGCCGAGCTCGCCGATCTCGTCGCGGCGCCCGCCAAGTCCGGAACGCCGGGCCAGATCGCCGCCCGCCACGGCTGATGCGGCGGCGCCGAGCTTGTGCAGGGGGCGGATCAGCGCCTCCGCGAGGAGCAGGCCGATCACGACCGCGACGATGCCGGAGCCGACGGCGGCGATGACCAGGATCGTGGATGTCCGCCGCTCGACCTCGACCCACGCGAGCTGGGCCGCATCGGCCGTTGGCGGGGGAGATGACGGGGGTGGTGGCGACGCGCCGGCGTCGACCGCGGGCGCGGAGGCGGCCGGCGGCGCCGAAGCCGGCAGGACCGCCATTGCGAGCGAGACGCCACGGCCCTCGCCGGTCGTTGCGCCGGTACCCCCGGTTGGCGCGCCGCCGGAGCCCGGATCCGCGCCGGGAGACTGATCGCCGCCACCTCCGCCGCTTCCCGACCCCGACGGTCGCGCCGAGGGTCGGCCGCTCTGCGTGGCCCCACCGGTGGGGCTCGGTGACGGGCGTGGACGTGGGACGCGACGTCGGGCGCGGCGATCCCCCGGGGCCGGTGGATGCCGTGGGCCCGGGGAGCGGTGCCGTCTCGCGGGGCGCGGTGGTCGCGGGCCCACCGGGGTCGGCAGTCCCGGGTACCGGGGAATCCGGTGTCGCGGCGGGAGTCGCGGCGGTCGGCTCCGTCGCCGGCGACGCCGGCGCCTGGGTGGGGGCTGTCGCTCCATCGGGTGCCGCGGATGGCCGGACCGGCTCGAACCCGTAGCGGATGACGACCGGGGTGGCGAGGATCATGACGAGCGCCGTCGTCATGGCGACCAGCGCGAACGACAGGCCGAGCCTCACCCGCAGGGTCATGGACCATCTCTCAGTGAGCATCCACCCGGCAGGGGCGACGGGCCGGACGAGTGCCGGCCGGACCCGGGCGCGCGAAGCACGCTAACGCGGAACGGCCGGACCGAGAAGGTCCGACCGTCCCGATGGAGGGTCACTGCGCACGTGGCCGGACGTGCCTCCCGACCCTCAGCCCGGTCCGCCGCGCCCGGGGGGTGTGGCGGGCGAGCCCGGGCCTGACTGGTTCCGCGTCTGCTCCTGGTTCGGCTCCTCCTCCTGCTGCTGCTGGGTCTCGGTCTGCGCCTGGGTCTGGGTCTGGGTCTCGGTCTGCGCCTGGGCCTGGGTCCGCTCCCGGGACTGCGTCGCGACCGGCTCCGACGTGCCGGTCATGTTCTCGGCCCGCAACCGCGTCCCCGGGGCGGCTGCAGTCGTCGTCGTCGCTGCCGGCGAGGTGCCGAGGCGGTCCCGATCGCGGTCCTGGTCCGGCTCCTCGTCGCAGTCGCCATCGCGCACCTGATCACGCACCTGGTCCCGCTCGACATCGGGCACGGCTTCGGTGACGGTCACCGAGAGCGCATCGTGGTCTCGATCCTGGTCCCGGTCCTTGTCCTGGTCCTGATCCTGGAGCTCGTCCCGGACGCGGTCCGGCGTGCCGTCACAGGGTTCCGTGCAGCCGGTCGCAGGCGGCCCGGCTGCCGCGACTGCGATCGCCGTCGACGCCAGCAGGGTCGTGGCCGCGATCATCGTCATCGCCGCCTTGATCTTCATCCTCAATCACCTCTCCGGTTCGCGTCCGGGCGACCACCGTTCGTGAACGTCCGCTTGCTGACTGAGGCAACCGTGTCACTCGCGCGTGCAGAATCCGTGCAGGCTGCGTGGAGTTTCGGTCGAGGCTTCAGGGCGGGCCGGGCGCCTGGGCCGCCGCGCGGGTGTTCCCGGCCCGTCTCGCGGGAGTGGCGCGGCGGGCTACCCCGTGACGCGGAACGGGCCGCCGTGGCCGGGGATCACGACGTCCGCCGCCGCGAGCACGCGGGCGCGATGGACCTCGATCGACGCCTGGTCGGCACCGAGCGGGTCCACCTCGGGCGTCCGGTCCTCGCGCCACCAGAGATGGGTCATCGCGTACACGGCGTCGTCGGCCTCGACGACGAGCGTCGCGTCCTCGTCGGTGTGCCCGGGCGTCAGCCACAGCTGCGCATGCGGCGAGAGGTGGTAGCCGTCGCCGTCGTGATCGAGCCACAGGTCGTCGCGGTAGCGCGCCCAGAAGTCCACGACCTCCGCGTTCGGGAACAGCGCGATGTTCACCGTGTGGTCCGGATGGTGGTGGCTCAGGAACACCTGCGTGACGGCCTCGGGCGCGACCCCGAGGGCGGCGAGCGGGTCCAGGATCAGCGAGCGCCGGGCGACCATCCCGGGATCGGTGACGATCAGGGCGTCGCCGTCGCGGACGAGGACGATGGACGAGCCCACGCGGTCGCCCGCGTAGCCGGCGTGGAGCAGGTGGACGGAGGTCATCGCTGGAGGGTAGTCGCAACACCTCGGGGTCGGAATGCGAAACCGGCCTGTGCGACACCCAGCGGCCTGCGATCCTGCGCGGCATGCCCAACGATTTCGCCGACCTGGTCCTCACCGGGGGCCGGATCTTCACCAGCAACGCCGCTCGATCCTGGGCCGAGGCGCTCGCGGTCCGCGGCAACCGGATCGTCGCCGTGGGGGGAGACCGGGATGTCGCCCGGCACGTCGGCCCGGGCACCAGGGTCATCGACCTGCGTGGGCGGACCGTCACGCCCGGATTCCAGGACGCCCACGTCCACCCGACGCATGGCGGCCTGGCCCGGCTCCGGTGTGAGCTCCACGAGGCACGCGGCCTCGACGAGTACCTGGGCATCGTCGCCGCCTACGCGGCAGCAAACCCGGACCGGGAGTGGATCCTGGGCGGCGGCTGGTCCCTGGCCGATTTCCCCGGTGGCCGGCCGCGGCGCGAGGACCTCGACCGCGTCGTCCCCAACCGGCCCGTGTTCTTCCCCAATCGCGACGGCCACGATGCGTGGGTCAACACCAGGGCGCTCGAGCTCGCGGGAATCACGCGAGAGACCCCGGATCCCGACGACGGACGGATCGCCCGGGATCCGGACGGGACCCCGCTCGGCACGCTCCACGAGGGGGCCATGGATCTCGTCGCGCGGCTCGTCCCGCCGACGCAGCCCGGGGAGTACCGCGAGGGCATCCTCGAAGGCCAGCGGTTCCTCCACTCGCTCGGCATCACCGCGTGGCAGGACGCGTGGGTGACGGCCGAGGACCAGACCGCATACCTCGCGCTCGCGCGTTCGGGCGAGCTGACCGCGCGCGTTGTCGGGGCGCTGTGGTGGGATCGCTCGCGCGGCCTGGAGCAGATCGACGAGCTCGTCGCGCTCCGGGCGGCGGGCGTGGAGGGCCGGTACGCGGCCACGAGCGTCAAGCTCATGTGCGACGGGATCATCGAGAACCAGACCGCGGCGATGCTCCAGCCGTACCTCGGCGCGGGCGGGTCCCTGACCGGCAACAGCGGACTCGACTTCATCGACCCGGAGACGCTCCGCGCCGCCGTCGTGCGGCTCGACGCGCTGGGCTTCCAGCCGCACTTCCATGCCCTCGGCGACCGCGCCGTCCGCCACGCGCTCGATGCCGTCCAGGCGGCTCGCGAGACGAACGGCTGGTCCGACACGCGACCGCACCTCGCACACCTCCAGGTCGTCCACCCGGACGACCACCCGCGGTTCCGCACGCTTGGCGCGCTCGCGAACGCGCAGCCGCTGTGGGCGGTGCTCGAGGACCAGATGACCGAGCTGACGCTGCCCGTCCTCGGCCCGGAGGTCAGCGCCCGCCAGTACCCGTGGCGCTCGCTCCGGCGCCACGGCGCGACCCTCGTCATGGGCTCTGACTGGAGCGTGTCCACGCCCGACCCGTTCCTCCAGATGGAGGTCGCGGTCACGCGCATCTCGCCGGAGTCGCGGGACCACGAGCCGTTCCTCGCCCACGAGCGGATCGAGCTCGCGGACGCGCTGACGGCGTTCACCGCCGGGTCGGCGTACGCGAACCACCTCGACGAGACGGGCACGCTCGCCGTCGGCATGCTCGCGGACCTCGCGATCCTGGACCGCGACCTGTTCGACGAGGGCTCGGGTCCGATCGGCGAGACGACGGTCCTGGCAACCTTCGTCGACGGCCTGGCCGTCCACGAGCTGCCCGGGCTCGACTGAGCCCGGGACCTCGTCGCGCGTCGGCCGGTGCGTCGGCCGGATGACGTAGTCGAATCGCGTTCGTGCGTCCATCGAGTCGCGAGGCACGCTCGACGACACTCCTCGCAGCGGCAGGCACTCCGACACCCAGCAAGGGCCCAGCTGCCGCGGAGAAGGTCCACGAGATGAACGTCTTTGCGATCTACCAGGTCAACGAGCACCTCGCCGCGCTCATGGCGGAGGCGCACGCGGAGCGGCTGGCACGCACCGTCAAGCCCCGGCGCAGCCTGCGGCTGATCGTGGCCTCCCTGTTCTCGTTCCGCGGCTCGTTCGCCGCGACCCCGGCCTGAGGCCCGTTCCACCCCGTCCAACTCGGCCGGCGGCCCGATCCCGACCGGCTGCTTCCCCCGGACCACGGCCCCTCCGCGATCCGGTGCACCACACGCGAGACGCCCGTCCTTCCTCCCAGGGACGGGCGTCTTGGCGTCCCAGGCGCTCCGTCAGGCTGGGATCGCGAGCGGGACGCCCTCGACCTGGGCGGCCCGAGCGAGGTCGGTGTCAAAGGTCGCGAGCTCGCCGCCAACGTCGATTGCGAGCCAGAGGTACGTCGCGTCGTACACGCTCAGCCCGTGGCGCTCCGCGAGGGCGAGCGCCATCCGCACCCCGGCGGGTCCTCGATCCGCGGTCTCGATCCCGGTTGCCTCCGCGTATGCGAGACGCCGCGAGGCGGCGATGGCGTCGCGATCAGAGCCCCGCAACACCGCGTGTCCGACCTCGGTCCAGTGGATTGCCGGCGCGAGGAGCATCCGGGATTCGCCGATCCACCCGCGAAACGCATCTGCGGTGTCGTGGCGCTCACCCAGCGCAAGGTCGACCGTTGCCGATGCGTCGACGACGATCGGGGCCGGGGTCGGGAGGAATGTCATCGGCTTGAACCGTCCCGGGCTTCGCGGATCCAGCCGACGATCTCCTCCCGGGACGGGGCGGGCCGCGGATCGGCGGCGGCCATCCGCCGAAGCTCGTCCACGGCAGCGAGGCGCGCGGCGCGGATCCGTGCGGGATCCAGGGCTTGCAGGTCGGTCAGCGGGACGATGGCGGCCACCGGCTGGCCGGCGCGTTCCACGATGAACCGCTCGCCGGCGGCAGCCTCGTCGAGGACCTGCCCGAACCGGGCACGAACGTCGAGCGCGCTGATGGACTTCATCGCCCAATCATAGCACTCTGATAGTGCTATGAGATACCGCCGAGGTCCGCCGGCCTGTCGATGTCACGGAGGGTGCGGGCGCCCGGGTCGAGCGGGCGCCAGGTCGCCTCCGGAACGGTCGCGGACGGCACGGCCTCGAGCAGCGCCCGGAGGCTCCTTCGGCCGCCGCGCGCGAGGATCGTGTCGATCGCCGTGCCCACCACGCTCGGGCGGATCGCCATGGGCAGCGGCGCCGGGTCCGTCGCCGCGAGCGTGACCGCCGCCAGTGCTGCCGCGCGGTCGAGCGTCTCCACCAGCAGGCGCAGGACGGCGGGCTGGAGCCACGGCATGTCGGCGCCTGCGACCAGCACGGTTCCGCCACCGTCGATGGCCTCGATCCCGGCGGCGAGCCCCGCGAGCGGTCCCCCGTGCCGCACGGCGTCGCGGGCGAGCACGACTGGCATACCGAGGTCCTCCGGGAGGTCCGGGGCGCCGGCGTCCGGTGCGAGCACGAGCACGATGCAATCGGCGACCTCCGCGACGGCCGAGAGCACGTGGTGGAGCAGCGGGCGGCCGTCGATCGAGGCGGCCAGCTTGTCCGACCCGAACCGAGACGATGCCCCGCCGGCGAGGACGATCGCCGTGCAGGTCACCCGTCACCGCCCTTCGCCGCTGCCGCGCGCGCCTGGAGCCGCGCGATCGTCTTCGGGCCGAGGACGTGGCCCGCGTCGGTTCGGCGGAGGAGTCCGCGGCGGTCGAGGTCCTCGAGGATCACGAGCACGTAGCGCCGGCTCGTCCCGGTCTCGTCGCGGAACGCGGCCGGCGTGAGCGGCGCCGCGGCGGCCATCGTGATCGCGCGCCCGGCGAGGTCACGGTAGGTCGACGACGCCCAGGCGAGGTCGTCCTCGAGCCGCACGATGCGGCCGGCCGTCTCCAGGGCGCGGATGCCATCCGGCGGGCATGCTGTCGCCGCGGCCGCCTCAGAGAGCGGCGGGGGCGCCGCCACGGCGAGCGCAGCCTCCAGGCGGTCCATCGCCGCCTCGACCTCCGCCGGCAGGCCGGCCGTGCGTGCCGGATCTCGCGCACGGTCCCCCTCACGCGCGATCACCCCATCCACGATCGCGCGATCGACGACGTCTCGTGCCAGGGCCTCGGCTGCCTCCCTGCTCAGCGTCACCCGCCTGCGGGCGGCGAGGGCCACGGCCGCTCGGAGCGCCACGAGCGCGATCCCCGCCGAGTCGGGGTCCGTCACGTGGTGCGCACGGACGAGCCGGACCGCCTCGTCACGCAGCGCGTCGTCCACGTCCCGGGCGAGCCGCCAACCGCCCCGCGCCGGGAGCGCGCCGTGCAGCTCGAGCCGCGACTCGACCGATCCGACGGGCGGACCGGCGAGGGCCGCCGCCCGGTCTGTGGTCAGGCGTCGCCTGGAGATCCCCCGCGGCGGGAGCGGGTCCAGGACGACGCCACCGCCCGCCGTGGATCCCGGGGACGGCCGTCGGAGCGCGAACCGGTCGCCCGGAGCGCCCGCCAGCGGCCGGGCGAGGCGCAGGATCGCGAGGCTGGATCCGCCCGGGAGGTCGATCGCCTCGCGCGGCCCGCGCACGACGAGCGCATCGGCCTGGTCCGTCCCGAGGTGGAGCCGCAGTCGATCACGGTCGACGGCACCGGTGGCGGACCCGCGCACAGCGAGGTGTGCCGGTGGGCGAATCGCCACCAGCAGGCGCGAGGTCCCGACGACCCCCGGGTCGGTTGCCAGGACCTGGCCGCGTCTGAGCCCCGCCGCGCCGACGCCGGCGACGAGGAGTGCCGTACGGCCGCCACTCGCGCCGTCGACGACCGCGCCCCGGACCTGGACCTCGCGCACGCGGACGTCCGCGCCGTCAGGCACGAGCCGGAGGACGTCGCCGACCGCCACGCGCCCGCCCCGGAGCGTGCCGGTGACCACGGTGCCGCGACCCCTGACGGCGAACACCCGGTCGACGGCGAGCCGCGCGCCGCCCGTCGCCGTCTCCGTGCGCCCGGCGACCCGGGCCTGGAGCGTTGCGATCGCGTCCCGCAGCGCGTCGAGGTTCGTGCCCGAGACCGCGCTCACGGTGACGACCGGCGCGCCGGCGAGCGACGTGCGCGCGAGCAGGCCGTCCACGAGCGAGCCGACCTCCGCGGAACGGTCCTCGGACACGAGGTCCGCCTTCGTGATCGCGACGACGGCGTCGCGGATCGCGAGGGCATCAAGCAGCTCGAGGTGCTCGAGCGTCTGCGCGTTGGGTCCATCGTCGGCCGCGACGACGAGCAGTGCCGCGTCGACCTCTCCGGCGCCGACGAGCATGTTGCCGACGAGGCGGTCGTGCCCGGGGACGTCCACGAAGTCGACGACGCGCCCGTCGGGCAGCGCGAGGTGCGCGTAGCCGACGTCGATCGTCATCCCGCGTCGACGCTCCTCGGGGAGGCGGTCGGCGTCGATCCCGGTGAGCGCCCGCAGCAGGGTCGTCTTGCCGTGGTCGATGTGCCCGGCCGTGCCGATGACGACGCTCGGCGCCGGGCCCGGGACCTCAGCCACCCCCGTCGAGCGCCGCCGCCAGCGCCCCTGCCAGCGCCTCGTCCTCGTCCGGCTCCACGGTCCGCAGGTCGAGGACGACGTGGTCCCGCTCGATCCGCCCGACGACCGCGGGAGCACCTGCCCGGAGGCGGGCGAGGAGGCGATCCGGCGACGCCGCCGCGATGGCCAGCGCCCGCGACGGGAGCGTCTCCCCTGGGAGCGAGCCACCGCCGACGGTTGCGCGCGTCTCGATGACTGCGACGCCAGGCAGCCCGGCGGCGATCGCTGCCGCCCGCGCCTCGAGCCGCTCGACCGGGGAGGCGATCTGGCGCCAGACGGGGATCTCGTGTGTCGCGACCCCGGCCCGGTACAGCGCGAGGGTCGCCGCGACGGCGGCAAGGAGCACCTTGTCCGGCCGCATCGCGCGCGCCAGCGGGTCCTTCCGGAGCCTCGCCACGAGGTCCGCCCGCCCGACGACGAACCCGGCCTGCGGGCCCCCGACGAGCTTGTCGCCGCTGAACGTCACGAGGTCCGCACCATCCGCCAGCCGCTCTGCAGGCGTGGGCTCGTGCGTGAGGCCGAACGCCGCCGTGTCGAGGAGCGCGCCGGATCCGAGATCGTCGATGAGCAGCGCGCCGTGCGCGTGGACGGCCGCGGCCAGCTCCCGGGCATCCGGCGCCTCGGTGAACCCCGCCTGGCGGAAGTTCGACGGGTGGACCCGCAGGACGACCTTGACGCGCCCGTCCGCGAGGACCTCCTCGAAATCCGCGACCCGCGTGCGGTTCGTCGTCCCCACCTCGACCAGCCGTGCCCCGGCGCGGCGGACGATGTCCGGGATCCGGACGCCCCCACCGATCTCCACGAGCTCGCCGCGGCTCACCGCCACGCCGCTCCGACCCGCGAGGCCGACCGCGACCGCCACCGCCGCCGCGTTGTTGTTGAGCACGAGCGCGTCCTCGGCGCCGGTGAGGGCCACGAGGTGCTCCTCGGCCTCCCGGAAGCGCCGGCCGCGACGTCCGGTCTCGCGGTCCAGCTCCAGGAACAGCGTTCCCTCCGCCGCGGTGCGCGCGGCCCGCACGGCGGCGGCCGGCCACGGCGCCCGGCCGAGGTTCGTGTGGACGATGACGCCGGTCGCGTTGATGACCCTGGCCGGTCCCGCGCCATGCTCGAGCGCGTCCAGACGGGCGACCACCTCGCGGCCCAACGCGTCGGCGGTCCGCGGCGGGTCACCGGCGGTCAGCCGTCCCCGCTCCTCGTCCACCACGGCGCGCGCCACGGCCAGGACGGCGTCAGGGTCGCGATCCGGGGTGTCCGGCCTCGCGGCGGCGAGGACGCGCTCGACGCTCGGCGGGCGGGGCCTGGCGGGCGGGGTGCTCACCCCCCGATCATCGCAGGCCGTGCGCGCCTACGGCGTCGCCGCCGTGCGGCTCCGGTAGAGGAGCAGGAGCGCGCCGTTCTCGTCGAGGAGATGCAGCTCGTCGCCATCCACGCGCCACGCGGCCGTGCGCTCGAGGTGCTGCCGTACCTCGAGATCCGGATAGACGGGGCCGGAGCCGCAATGGCCGGCGGCGTCAGGCAGGTCGATCGAGAGGCGCCCGTCCGCGCCCGAGTACGTGCCCTTGAAGGAGTCGCATCCCCCGCCGGCACCCGTCCCGCCGCTGACGACACCGTCGGCGAACTCGATCGACGAGGCGACCGGGAGCCTCGACCGCCTGGAGCCGGACGTCGACATGTAGTACCCCTCGATGCCGGACGCCTCGAAGTCGAGAGCCCACCATCGCTCGTAGCCCTCCTGTACCGGTCCCCAGAGCGCGCCGTTCGTGGACCGATCGAACACGAGCAGGCGGTCGCCGCTCGCGTCGAGCAAGGTGAGCCTCGTGCCCCGGAGGACGACCTGCTCCACGCGTGCGACCCGTCGGCGGATCTCGAGGGCGGCCGGACCAGGCCCACCGGCCTCGCACCCGTCCCCTTCGGTGGACACATCCACCGCCAGGCGGCCGCCCACCACCTGCCACGTGCCCGTCGTCTCGCAGCCACCACCGACGCCGGACGCCACCCGGAACCGGCCACCCGGCTCGAACGCGATGCCGCTCAGGAAGCGCAGTCCGTTCGGCAACCCCGTGCCACCAACGTACGTGTCGTCGATCCCCGACGCCTCGAAGTCGAGCCACCAGGCGCCCTCGATGGACGCGGGGTCGATCGCCGCTGCGGGGCGGGGACGGTAGACGAGCAACACGTTGCCCTCCACGTCCATCAGCCGGAGCCCACCCTGGTCCCAGAGCTCGTACCCGCCGACGAGGGTGAGCGTGCGCCGAAGCTCGAGGTCCGGATGGGTCGGGCCGTCGCCGCAGTGCCCGGCCAGGACCGGGACCTCGATGGCGAGCCGCAAGAAATGGACGTACGTGCCCGCGGCATCGTCACAGGGCTCGCCGTCGAGCGCCGTCGTGATGCGGATCCCGTCGGCATCGTCGAAGGCGATGAATGACGTGATGCCGGCCGCCGCAGGGCCCCACGAGACCGTCGGATCGATCCCGGACGCGTCCAGGTCGAGCGCGAGCTCGCCGAGCTCGCCGAGCTCGCGGGACAGGTCCTCGGCCCAATCAGCCTTCCAGTACACGAGGGCGGGGCGACCGTTCTGGTCGTGGAATGTCAGGGTGGTCCCGTCCAGCTCGAACGTCGCCGCCGAGGCGAGCCGCTCGCGGATCACGCGCGCCTCGGGTCCCGGACCGGTGAGCTCGCACCCGCTCTGGCCGGTCGGCAGGGTGACCGTCACCTGCTCGCCGGTCGCCTGCCACGTGCCGTCGGTCTGGCAGCCGCCGAGGAACCCTGTCCACACGCGAATCCGGCCATCGGGCCCGAAGTGGAGCATGCTGTCGAACACGCTGGGACCGTCGGGCTGCGCGTTTGCCGCGCCGCCGTACGTGGCGTCGATCCCCGAACCCGTGGGGTCGAGGGACCAGGTCCCGCGCAGGGGCGACATGGCGGCGGCCGGGTCGAACGTCGGGACGGATGGGGCCGGGCTTGTCGGGGGCAGCACGACGAGGCCGTTGTCGCGATCGTTCCCCGCCGCGAGGGCGAGCGCCATCGCTGCGAGCAGGCCCAGCACGAGCATCGCCCAGGCGAGCGTCGGCACCCCGCGCAGCCCCGCGCCGCCACGCCCGTGCCGGACGACGGTGCGTCGCCCGCCGTCCGCGATCGAGGTGACCAGGTGATCCGGCCCCGGGCCGAATGCCGCCGCCATCTCGGCTCGGCCCTCGAGGTAGGCGGTCAGACGCCGGTCCAGGGCGTCCATCGGCGTGTCCTGCTCGCTCATCGCCCGTCTCCCAGCAGCGCGCGCAGGCGCTCCTTGCCCCGCCGGATCCGCGCCCGCACCGTCTCGACCGGCGCGTCGACGATCCTGGCGGTCTGCTCGACCGTGTAGCCGGCGTACAGGTGGAGGACGAGGGCGGCCCGCTGATCGGCCTTGAGCCCGTCGAAGGCGATCCGCATCGCGGTGTCCTCCTCGTGGCGGGCGCGCGGGTCGGCGGGATCGATCGCGATCGCCCGGGGCCCCGCGAACAGCGGCAGGGCCGCGAGCCCACGCGGCTTCGAGGCACGGATCGCCTCGCGGACGACGATCCGGTCCAGCCAGCCCTTGAGCGCCGCCGGCTCCCGCAGCGTGTCGCGGCGACGCCAGGCCTGCTCGAGCGCGACCTGCACCGCGTCGGCGGCGTCGGACGGCTCGCGGCAGATCAGCCCTGCGAGGCGGATGAGCCGCGGGTAGTGCTCGCGGACGAACGCGCCGAGCTCCGCCTCGCCGATGCCGGCAAGGATCGGGGCGACGTTCGCGCTGCTTGTCTCCACTCGATCGGGACCACGTGCGGGTTCCTACGCCTGTACAGAGGGCCGGACCGCCCGAAACGGGTGCATTGCGGCCGAATTCTCTCGGCCGGCCGTCAGGCGAGCGGCCGCCGGGCGACGATGTCGAACACGTGCCAGTGCTTGGGCCCGTTGAAGGAATCGCCGTCCGCATCCTCCTCGGCGAGGTCGACGACCTCGAGTCCCGCGAGCATCTTCGCGACGTCGTCGCTGGACACGAACGTCATGAACTCGTCGCCCGCCCAGGTGTCCCGGACGCCGAACACGTTGACGACGACGAACCCACCGGGCCGGAGCGCCGCCCGAGCGTCTGCCCAGAAGCGTCGGAAGTCCGCGGGCGCGAGGAACGACAGCGCGTAGCCCGCGTACAGCAGGTCGAATGCCGGCAGGTCGACGGCCTGGGCCGGCGCGATGCGCACGTCGACACGATCCGCGGTGTCGACGGGCACGCGCGAGCGGAGCACCTCCTCCGCCTGCGCCGCCGCGTCGATCGCGAGCACGCGCCAGCCCTCGGCCAGCAGCGCGAGGGTCTCCGTCCCGTCGCCGAACCCGACCTCGACGGCCTGGCCCGGGTCCGCGCCCGCGGCCCGCACGTGCGTCATGCCCTTCGCGAACAGGGGGCGCGGGTCGCGGCCGACGGTGTGGCGGTAGTAGGCCGCCCAGTCGGGGGTCTCGTCTTCGCCTGTGATCCCGCCCTCATCGGTCATCGCCGCAGTATGGCGAGCGACCAGGCGGGGCGCGTGACGCTCAGGCGTCGACGGCGCGGGCTACCAGCTGTAGAAGTCCGTCACGAGACGCGTCCGGCTGCCGTCACGCCACACGCCGATCCCGATGTACTTGTACGCCGGGTTCTTGATGTTCCGCCAGTGGCCGCCGTTGTACGACTTCTCGGCCTGGAACTTGAGGTGGCTGGCGAGCACGGCCTTCTTCGCGGTCGACACGCCATCGCGGCACCCGATGTTCTCGGCCCACCGGTAGCTCGTGTAGCCGGCGGCACGAAGTCGCGCCGCGACGTCGCCATGGGTGCACTTGTTGTAGACGGCAAGGCGCTTCGCCCACTTGCGGGCCACGGACGAGAGACCGGAGCTCCGCTTGAGGGGGCTCACGTACTTGGAGTACTTGCCCGTCCCGTAGGCCTTGCAGCGTGCCGTCGCTCAGGACCCAGCCGCCGGTCCGCGTGCAGTTGACGAGCTTGAGGTAGTAGAGCTCGACCTCGTACCACGGCGGGGTGTAGGCGCTGACGCGCTGGGGCGTCGCTGCCGACGTGCCGAAGGCGAACAGGGAGCCGATCACGGCGATGGCGACCATGGCCGCGAGCCGGGAACGAAGTGACGCCCGCTGGGCGCCGTTGGGGAGCGATCGCAAGACTGTTCCTCTCTGCCTGACGACACGGGGGCGACCCGCGTCGACGGTGCTGGGGCGGCCACACAGTGGGTGGCGCAGGCGATGGGAGTTCGTCGGAGGGTACCCCGAGGTCCCCGAGCCTGCCCAGTCGACCGATCGGCCTATGCGCGGGCGCACCGCGGCTGGTGACGCTCGGTCGGTCGTGGCGGGAGCGCATGGGAGTCGAACCCACCGCGCGACGCCGGGCGCCGCGCCACCGGTTTTGAAGACCGGGGGACCCACCGGGACCCCTCCGCTCCCGGAGAGGCCGATCGTAGCCCGCGCGGCGTGCCGCCGCCTATGATCCGGGCATGGCCGCCGTCCCCCGCTCGACCGACCTCCCGCCGATCCGACTGACCGAGCTCACCGACTGCGGCGGGTGCGCCGCGAAGCTGGGCGCGGACCTGCTCGCCGATGCGCTCTCAGGACTGGGGGCGGGTGCCGGTTCCGGCGACCCCGACCTCATCGCCGGCCTCGAGCCTCCCGACGACGCCGCCGCCTACCGGGTGTCGGACGACCTCGCGATCCTCGGCACGCTCGACTTCTTCCCGCCGCTCGTCGACGACCCCATCGCGTACGGGGAGATCGCCGCCGCGAACGCGCTGTCCGACGTGTTCGCGATGGGCGGGCGGGTGCTGTTCGCCCTGTCGATCGCCGCGTTCCCCGAGGACTTCCCGCAGGACGCGCTCGCGGCCGTGTTCGAGGCGGCGGCCGGCAAGGTGCGCGAGGCGGGTGGGGTGCTCGCGGGCGGCCACACGATCCGCGACGCCGAGCCGAAGTACGGCCTGGCGGTCATCGGCGCCGCGCACCCGGACCGGCTGTTCCGCAAGGGCGGGGCCCGGCCGGGTGACGTCCTGCTGCTCACGAAGCGCCTCGGGACGGGCCTGCTCGTGAGTGGGCGGCGGCAGGGGCGTACGAGCGACCGGGACTTCGAGGCCGCGATCGCGCAGATGCGCACGCTCAACCGCGCCGCCTCCGAGGTGCTCGTCCGGCACGGGGTCCGCGGCGCGACCGATGTCACCGGCTTCGGGCTGCTCGGCCACGGCTTGGAGATGGCGCGGGCGTCGGGCGCGCGGCTCGTATTCGAGGCTGCGGCGCTGCCCGCGCTCGATGGCGCGTTCGACCTGGCCGCGCGCGGGCGTCGAGACGGGCGGCGCGGCGCACAACCGGCGGTTCACCTCGCCCGCGCTCGAGGTCGCCGGCGGCGTGGAGACGGCCCTCGTCACGCTTGCCCACGACCCCCAGACGAGCGGTGGGCTCCTGGCGGCGATCCCGCCGTCGGATGTGGCGTCGGTCGAGGCGGACCTGCAGGCGGCAGGTGTTCCGTCCTGGCGCGTCGGGATCGTGGAGGACGGAGCGGGGGTTCGGCTCGCCTGACTCCACCTGCGAGTCACCGGCGCCCGGGCCGTGCACGGAACTCCACGCATCGCGCAGCGTTCGGCGCCGATCCACGCTCGACCCTCGTCGTCCTGACCCACAGCAGAGTCACGGGCACGGGGGCTGGAGGTCGCGGACGCGGGGCGGGGTCGCGGACGCGGGGCGGGGGTCGCGGGCTGACTCGCCACGGAGTCAGGGACGCGGAGCCCGCGCCAGGGATTGCGCGCCGGGGCCACGGCTGGGTGCCGACTCACGCTCGAGGATGCCCCATGTGACTCAGCGGCGAGTCACGGAAACGCGGCGTCATCACGCGGACGTGTTGCCGCCCACCGCGACCGTGTAGCCTCCGGCAGAGGAGGGACCGTGGAGGTCGGGCGCACCTATCGCGAGCTGCTGCGGAACGGGCCGCTGGCAAGGCTGCTCATCGGCGAGTTCGTGTCGTCGATCGGCGACTGGCTGTACCTCGTCGCCCTCGTCGTGCTCGTGTACCGCGAGACCCAGGACCCCGTCGTCCTCGGGATCGTCGGGGCGGCGCGGATGCTCCCGTACATCCTCCTCTCGATCCCTGCCGGGATCATCACGGATCGCTTCGACCGACGGCTCGTGCTGCTCACCTCCGACATCGCGCGCGGCCTGTGCATGCTCGCGATGGCCTGGCTCGTGTTCGTCGATGGCCCGTTGTGGGCGATCGGCGGCGTCGCCATCCTCGCCGCCTGCTTCTCGACGTTCTTCTACCCCGCGATCGGCGCGCTGCTGCCGAGCCTCGCGCGCGACGAGCGCGAGTTCGGGCCCGCGAACAGCGCGTGGGCGACGCTCGACAACGCCGCGTGGATCGTGGGACCCGGCATCGCGGGCCTGCTCATCGCAACCGGCGAGCTCACGCTCGCGTTCCTGCTCAACGCCGCGACGTTCGGGATCATCGCGGTTGTCCTGTGGAGCCTGCCGCGCAAGGTGCCGCTGCCGCTGCCGGACACCACGACCGCCGTCCCGGGTTCGCCTGACGGACTCGCATCCGAACCGCTCGCCACGGCGCTGCGCCCCGGCCGGTGGCTCCTCGCCCGGGTGCCGCGCGACATCAACCTCGTGGCCGTCACGGGCGTCACCGTCGTGAGCTCGGTCACGTGGTTCGCGTTCGGCGGCATCAGCATCCTCATCGTCGTCATCGCGGTCGACGTGTTCAATGGCGGTGACGCGGCGACCGGCTACCTCAACGGCGCCATCGGCATCGGCGGCACGATCGGGGCGCTGCTCTCGGGGGCCCTCGTCCTGCGGCCGAGCCTCGGACGGGTGCTCCTGATCGGGGCGGTTGCGTTCGGCGCGGCCACCCTGTTGCTCGGAGTCGCGAACAGCCTGCTGATCGCGTTCATCGCGATCATGCTCGCGTCCGTCGGCAACCTCGTGACCGACGTCACCGGCACCACGATCTTCCAGCGCGCCGTCCCGGACGCCTACCGCGGCCGGCTCGGCGGCGTGATGATGACCGGGCAGACGGCGTCCGAGGCGCTCGGCACGCTCGTGGTACCGATCCTCGTGAGCGTGTTCGGCTTCGCGCCCGTCCTGGGCGTGACCGGGGCCATCGTCGTCGGCCTGACGGTCGTCGCGGTCGTGCTCATCGGCAGCTCGGCGGACGTCGTGGCGGGTCCGTACGACGCGGACCTCAAGCGGATCGCGCGCCTGCCCCTGTTCGGCGGCCTGTCGCCCGCGCGGGTGGAGCAGGCGCTGCGACGCCTCGACCCCGTCGACGCGACGGCGGGCGACGTCATCCTCCGCCAGGGCGATCCGGCCGACCGCTTCTACGTCATCTGCGGGGGCAGCTTCGCGGTGACCCAGGTGGGCTCCGATGGCGGCGAGCCGCGGCTCCTCCGCACCCTCACCCAGGACGACGTGTTCGGCGAGCGGGGGATCATCGCCGGCGCGCCGCGCGCGGCGACGGTCACGGCCGAGACCGACGGCCGCCTGTTCTCGATGGACGGCGCGGACTTCCTCGAGCTCGTCGCGGGGCGCACGGGCGTGGCCGAGCGGTTCCTCGCGCTGTACGAGACGCCGACGGAGTCGCGCGGACGGGCTTGACGGGCGTCAGTCCTCGCGGGACAGGACGACGACGCTGTACGGCCCCACGGACACGAGCCCGCTCTGCTCGCAGCCATCCGCGGGCTCGCCGTCGGCGTCGAGGTCGAACACCTCGTGGCTCCCGAATTCGAGGTCGTAGACCGCCGAGTCGGAGTTGAGCCGCACGTTCCAGCGACCCCTGGCCGGGAAGCCGATCCGCAGGTCGTCGATCGTGCGGTCGGCGAAGTTCGCCACGACCACCGTGTCGTCGTGCGGGCCGCCGTCGCGCCAGCGATGCATGACGAGGATCTTTGCCTCGTCGTCAGCCCGCAGGATGCGCACGTTCGACCCCTTGAGTCCCACCGTCGACCCGTCGCGCGCCCGGCGCAGCGCGACCAGGTCCTTGTGGAAGCGGAGGATCCCGTGGTTCGAGGCGGCCTTCGCCCAGTCGAGCGCGATCGCGTCGTCGAACCAGCGGTCCTCGAGCAGCTCCTGGCCCATGAACAGCATCGGGATCCCGGGCGAGGTCAGCACGAGCGCCGAACCGAGCACGGCGCGCTTCTTCGCCCACCAGCTGTCGGCGGCGCCGGGCGCGATGGCCTCGGGGACCCGGGTCTGGCCGTTTGCGACGTCGTCGTGGGACTCCGTGTAGATCACGCGGCTCGAGCGGCGCGCCGCGGCCCTCCCCGAGGATCGCGGCAGCGACCGCCGCCATGTCCCGGTCGGCGTCGTCGGGGGCGGCGAGCGCCGGGCGAAGGCCGTGGATGAAGCTGTTGTCCCACTGGGCACCGAAGCCCGCGCCGCCCTCGTCGGTGGGGGCGACGAGCGACGGGTCGCCCTGGAGGTCCTCGGCGATCGTGATCTTCCACGGGTGGATCGACCGGACCTCGTCGTTGAGCCAGGCCATGAACGACCAGCCCTCGGGGAGCGGGTGCGTCAGCTCGAACCCGTCCACCGCGCGGATGTAGACGGTGGCATCGAACCGGAGCCCGTCGCAGCGGAACTCCTCCAGCCACGTCATCGCGCTGTCGCGCAGGAACGTGCGCACCTCGCCGCGGCCGTAGTCCGGTCGGGTGTCGCCCCAGGGGGTCACGGCGCGGTCGTCGTTGTAGACGTAGATCCCGCCTCCGTCATCGCCCTCGTGCCAGCCGTCGAAGCGCCACAGGTCCAGGTCCGACGGCCCGAGGTGGTTGTAGACCACGTCCACGATCACGGCGATCCCCACCGCGTGCGCGGCCTTGATGAACCGCTTGAACGCGTCGGGACCGCCGTACCCGGACTCGATCGCGAACAGGTGGGCCGGGTTGTAGCCCCACGAGATGTCGCCCGCGAACTCGAACGGGGGCATCACCTGCACGGCGCTGATCCCGAGCTCCTTCAGATAGGGAAGGCGGCGGCGCGCCGCGTCGAACGTGCCCCGCTTGTCCGCCGTCGCCGCGAACGTGCCGACGTGGAGCTCGTAGATGACGAGGTCGTCCCACGAGATGGGGGTGAAGTCGTCGTCACTCCAGTCGAAGGCGCTGGGGTCGTAGACGATGCCGTTGCCGACGGAGCTCGTGACGGCGCGCGCGTACGGGTCCACGCGCGTGAGGTCGCCGGCCGGGGTCCGGACGGTGAACTGGTACTCGGCGCCGGGCTCGACGCCCGGGACGTCCGCGGACCACGTGCCGGTGGACCCGTCGCCGTCGAGCGCGAGGGGGGTGGCGTCCATCGCCCACTCGTCGAACGTGCCGGTGACGAACACGGCGTCCGCGTGCGGGGCCCAGACACGGAACGTGGTCCCGCCGTCGTACGGGAGGGCGCCCATGCCGGGGCGCTTCGAGGGAGCGCGTGACTTCACGCCCCCGAGCGTACCGCCTGCCGCTCGCCGTCCCGGGTTGCAGGTGGGAACCGCCCGGCGCGCAGCGTGCCGGACGCCCGTCCGCCGTTGCGCCGAGCGCCTAGACTGGCGGGGTCGGACCAACCACCCGAGGTACGCCAGTGCCGAAGGAGTACGTCCGCCTCACCACGCCGCTCGTGCGCGACGGCGACCGCCTCACCGGCACCCTACGTCCCGCGACCTGGGACGAGGCGCTGGACCGGGCGGCCGCGGGCCTTCGAGCGGCGGGCGTGGCGCACGGCTCCCGGACGTACGGGATCTTCAGCTGCAGCAAGTCGACCAACGAGGTCAACTTCGCGGCCCAGAAGCTCTCCCGGACCGTCCTGGGCAGCAACAACATCGACAGCTGCAACCGCACCTGACACGCCCCCTCTGTCGCCGGTCTGGCGACCGTGTTCGGCGCTGGTGGCGGTACCAGCTCATATCGTGAGATCGAGGAGACGGACGTCGTCCTCCTGTGGGGCTCGAACGCCCGGGAGACGCACCCGATCTTCTTCCACCACCTCCTGAAGGGGGTGAACCGGGGTGCCCGGCTGATCGCGGTCGACCCGCGTCGGACGAGCTCCGCGGAGTGGGCGGACCTGTGGCTGGGCCTCGACGTGGGCTCCGACATCGCGCTCGCGAACGCGATGGGGCGCGAGATCATCGCGGCCGGCCTCGAGCGACGCGAGTTCATCGATCGCGCCACGTCCGGCTTCGAGCAGTACCGCGCGGCCGTCGAGCCGTACACGCTCGAGCACGCGGAGCGCGAGACCGGCGTCCCGGCGGCGGCCATCCGCGAGGCGGCCCATGCCTACGCGAAGGCAGACCGGGCGATGATCTGCTGGACGCTGGGCATCACCGAGCACCACAACGCGGTCGACAACGTGCTCGCGCTGATCTCGCTCGCACTGCTCACCGGCCACGTCGGGCGCTACGGCAGCGGGCTCAACCCGCTGCGCGGCCAGAACAACGTCCAGGGCGGCGGCGACATGGGCGCGCTCCCGGATCGGCTGCCCGGCTTCCAGCACGTCGAGAACGACGAGCTGCGGGCGAAGTTCGACGAGCTGTGGGGCGTTCCCGTCCCGCCGGAGCGCGGCTGGCACCTCACCGGCATGTTCGATGCGATGGAGCGGGGCGACCTCACCGCGCTCTACGTCATCGGCGAGAACCCGATGCAGTCCGAGGCGGACCGGCATCGCACGGAGAAGCTCCTGCGCGGCCTCGACCTGCTCATCGTCCAGGACATCTTCCTCACCGCCACGGCCGAGATCGCAGACGTCGTGTTCCCCGCCGCCGCCGCCTGGGCGGAGAGCGAGGGCACGGTCACGAACTCGGAGCGGCGGGTCCAGCGGGTCCGCAAGGCGCTCGAGCCGCCCGGCGAGGCACGGGACGACCTGTGGATCATCTACGAGCTGGCCCGCCGGCTCGGCTCCGACTGGGGCGAGCCGTCCGCCGAAGCCGCGTGGGACGAGCTCCGGCGCCTCTCCCCGGTCCACGCCGGGATGAGCTACGCGCGCCTCGAGGCCGAGGGCGGCCTCCAGTGGCCGTGCTACGACGAGACCCACCCGGGCGAGCTGTTCCTCCACTCGCGCCTGTGGGCGGACCCGGTCCCCGGCAACCGGGCCCCGTTCGTCCCCGTCGAGCACGACCCGCCGGTGGACCGGCTGGACGCGGACTTCCCGATGCGCCTCACCACCGGACGACGCCTCGATTCCTACAACACGGGTGTCCAGACCAACCGCTACCGCTACCCGCGGCGCCAGGGCGAGACGCTGGATCTCTCGCCGGAGGACATCGCCCGCCTGGGCCTGGCGGAGGGCGAGGTGGTGCGCGTCGTGTCCCGGCGGGGCGAGGTGGAGGCGCCGGTCCGGACCGACCCCGGGCTGCGACCGGGCCTCGCGTTCATGACGTTCCACTTCCAGGACGACGTCCAGGTCAACAACCTCACGATCGACGCCACCGACCCGAAGTCCGGCACCGCCGAGTTCAAGGCCACCGCGATCCGGATCGAGAAGCTGCCGGCTCCGGTCGCGGGCTGATCGGCGGGCGTCGTGGGCCTCGTCGTGGTGACCGCGTCGGGCACGCCGTTCGAGCGCGGGCGGGCGATCGGCAGGGGGCTCGGCGCGGAGATCGACGCCTCGCTCGGCTTCGTCGATCGCTACCTGGCGGCACATGCCGTCGACCCGGCGTCGCTTGACCGCCTCCTCGCGCCGTACGTCGCAGCGTCCGCAATCGGCCGTCCCCCACCTGGTCGAGCAGCTGCGCGGCGTGGCCGACGGAGCGGACCAGCCCTTCGCGAGGGTCATGGCGGCCAACGCGTTCGAGGAGATCTACGGACAGGTCGAGCTCGGCGTCGGGCGCGTGTCGCCGGCCGAGCGGTGCACCGACGTGGTCGTGGACGGCGTCGACGGCGTGCTGCTGGGGCACACCGAGCAGTGGTACGCAGGCGACCAGGGGACGGTCGGGATCGTGCTCGACCTCCCGGACGATGGACCCGCCGTGCTCGCGCCCGTGGTCGCCGGCGCGCTCCCGCTGGTCGGCGTCAACGAGCACGGGGTCGCCGTCGGGGCGATGTCGCTCTCGGCGCGCGATGAGCGGCACGGGATCCCGAGGGCGCTCGTCGCTCGCGACGTGCTCGACGCGCGGGACCTGCGCGACGCCGCGGCCCGAGCGACGCGACCGGGGCGTGCCGGGGGCTACACCTACCAGCTGGCGTCTGCGGGCGAGGCGGCGATGGTCGTCGAGACCACCGCGGCACGCGACGCGGCCTTCGCGGCCAACGTCCACACGAACCACGCGCTCGATGCGACGGTGGCCGACGTCACCTTCCCGGCGTCGCCTGGCAGCCTCGGGCGATACGCGCGTGCCGCCGCCCTCGTCGGACGCGTCGACCCGACGATTGCGGGCGTCATCGAGATCCTCGCGGACCATGGAGCGGAGCCACAGCCCATCTGCGTCCACCCGGACCCCGCGGAGGGCGACGAGGGCGCGACGATCCTGTTCGCGATGGTCGCCGACCCGGCCCGACGCGCCCTGACGATCGCGGCCGGCCATGCCTGCACGGGCTCATTCGAGACGTTCGTCCTCGACGAGCTCCGCTGATCCTTCAGGCCCTGCAACCCGTCCCGGCCGCCGCGGCGGCCGGGCTCCGGCGACACACCCGATCGAGTCAGGCCGGCCGCGTCACCGGGAGCCCGAGCGTGCGGGCTGCCTCGGCAAGGCGGTCGTCGTAGGTGACGAACGCCTCGAGGTCCGGAACCAGCGCGAGCGCCGTCGCGAGATGGATCGCGTCGAGGCTTCGAAGCAGCGGTGGAGCGACGGTGGCCGCCACGGTCGCGATCGCCGCGTCGAGCTCGACCACCTCGACTTCGGCGAGCACCGCGTCGCGATGCGAGCGGTCGTGATCTCGGCGATTCGACGCGCGAATCGTCTCGACGACCCCGATTCGGTTACACGCAACCCGATCTGCCTCGATGAACCAGCGGAACACGGCGGCCGACTCCGCCTCGGAGACGACGAGCTTCACGAGCGCCGAGGCGTCCAGGTACGCGATCCCCATCAGAACCGCTCCTCCTCGCGCATCTCCCGGAGGATCTCGCTGAGCGGCCGACCCGGGATCGTCGGCGGGGGCGGGAGAGTCTTCCGGTCGCCTTTGGCGGGTGCCGCGCGGCCGTCCGCGATCATCTGGTCAAGGATCGACAGGCGCGTCGGCGGGTTGGGCGCGAGGCGCGCGACGGGCTTCCCGTGCTCGGTCACCTCGAGGGTCTCGCCGGCCTTCACGCGGTCCAGGTAGACGGACAGGTTCTGGCGCAGCTCGCGGACGCCAACCCGCGCCGGCTGATCGCGCTCGCTCATGTAGCACACGGTAGCACATTCGACCCGCGTTGACTTCCCGCCGATCGGTGGGACCATTGACGGACCCACGAAGCGTCCCCGTCCAAGGACGCCGTGCCCGCAGAGGTGGCGCCATGCCGAAGTACATGTTCCGCGCGTCCTACAGCGTCGAGGGAATCCGGGGGGTCGTGAAGGAGGGGGCCGCGAGCCGCGTCGCCGCGGTCGAGTCGCTCGTCGGCAGCGTCGGTGGCAGCCTCGAGAGCGCGCACTGGGCGTTCGGAGACGACGACTTCTTCGCGATCGCCGAGGTCCCCGACAACGCCGCGGCGATGGCGATCGCCGCCACCGTCGGCGCGAGCGGCGCCGTGAGCGTCAAGACGACCGTCCTGCTCACGGCGGAAGAGGTCGACGACGCCATCAGCCGCCGAGTCGCCTACCGGGCACCCGGAGCCTGACCGGGCCGGGGCCGAGTGCCCGGCGCCTGGCCGGGCGCCCGGCCCCCGACTGAGCAGTGGTCGTGGCCTACCGCGGCCGGGTGACGAACACGCCCCAGCCCAGGTAGCGGCGTCCCCACTCGAGATACGCGCGCCGGTTCCGGTCCCGGAACCGGCGCAGTTCATCGTGGTCCTCGTCGTCGGGGTTCGCGGCCAGCCAGTCGCTGATCGCCAGCCACTGCGGCGCCTCATAGCGGTCCCAGCTGTCGTGGTCCGCGATCACCATCTCGAGCAGCTCCAGCCCGGCCTCCTCGAGGCGCTCCGCGGTGGCAGCCAGCGAGACGAACTCGTCGGGCGCCACGCCCATCAACTCGAGCGCTTCGGGCGGCGGCGGCTCGTGCCAGAACGGCTCGCCGACGAGGACGAGCCCGCCCGGGTCGGATCGCGGGCAGCAGCATCCGTGCGGTGCCGACGAGCCCGTCGCCGATCCAGGTCGCCCCGATGCAGGCCGCGATGTTGAACGCCCCGGCTTCGATCTCGTACGTCCGCGCATCGGCCTGGACGAACTCGAGGCGGTCGGCGACGCCCAGCTCCGACGCGCGTGCGACGGCCGCGGGCAGGAACACCCCGCTGATGTCGACCCCGGTGCCACCGGCGCCGAACCACTCCGCCCAGCGACAGAGCATCTCGCCCTTGCCGCACGCGAGGTCGAGGATCCGCGTGCCGGGGCCGACGCCCGACACCTCGCCCAGCAGGCGCAGCTTCTGCTGGCTGAACGGGTTCAGGATCCGCTTGCCGGTCTCGGCGATCTCGTGGAGTCGGAGTGACATGGGTACCTCACGTTTACGGGGTGGAACGCCCGGCCATCTCGGAGCGCATACTTCGCCCGAACCGAGCCACGGTCAGCCCGCACAGTATCGAGGGAGACAACGACATGAAGAACCCGCCGATCCTTATCTCCGTGATCGGCTTCTTCGCGGCCCTCGCAGGATTCGGGTTCCTGTTCATGGGCATGAGCATGCTCGGCTTCGACTGGTTCGGCGCCCTCGGCGATCTGCCGGCGTTCGAGCAGGTCGGCCTCTGGGGCTGGCTGGCAATCGCGACCGGGATCGTCTGGCTGCTCGCCGCCTTCGGGCTGTGGGCCCTCCAGCCGTGGGCTCGCATGTTCGCGCAGATCATCGCGGGCTTCGCCCTGTTCGAGGCGGTCCTGGCGATGTTCCAGTTCCCGGGGTCGGGGATCGGGCTCGGCATGGCGATCATGCCCGTCCTGATCCTGTGGTACATGGCCACCGCCGAGGTCAAGGCGGCATTCGGCGAGGCCCAGCCGGCCGCATAGTGCGCTGCGGCGCCGCGCGTCACGCGGCGCCCGTCCACGGCTGAGCGCTCGGCGCCGCGCCGATTTCCGCCCGGCTGTCATCCAGACCTCCGTCTGTGCCCGCCCGGGTTGCGGCCTCGCGACGTTGCGGCGCGGTTACACTCGGGCGCGATGGACCTCCACGTCGTCGGCCCTGCCGCGACCCCGGACGAGCGCGCGGCGATCGACGCCGTGCTCGACCCCGTCATCGGCCCGGCGCGGTCGGGCTGGGAGGGCGGCGACCGGGACGCGGCGCTCGACGGGCACATCGCGAGGGGCGGCCACGAGGCCCGCGCCCGGCGAGATCTCCTGCTCCCCGCGCTGAATGCTGCGGCGGCCCGCGCCGGCTGGGTCAGCCGGGGTGCGCTCAACCACATCTCGAAGCGACTCTCGGTCCCGCCCGCCGACGCGTACGGCGTCGCCTCGTTCTACGCGCTGACGCCACTCGCGGCGCGGGCGCCGATCGTGGCCCACGTGTGCGACGACATCGCCTGCCGGCTCGGCGGCGCGGAGCGCATCTGCGACGACCTCGAGACCGGGTACGGCGAACCGGGCGCGCCCCTCGCGGACGGCGATGCCACGTGGCTCCGGAGCCCGTGCCTCGGCCAGTGCGAGCGCGCGCCGGCGATGCTCGTGACCGTCGCCGGGCCCGAGCCCGGCGGCCTCGTGTTCGGCGAGCTCGACGGGGCTGGTGCCGTCGTGGACACGCTCGGCTGGTGCATGGACGTGGCGCACGAGGGCCCTGCACGCGTCAGGGAGGAGCTCCGCGCCGGTCCCGCCGAGCCCGTCGAATGGGTTCGCGGCCTCGCGCCCCAGGCCGGGCAGGACGGGCTGCAGCTGCTCGCGCGCGTCGGTCGCGTGGACCCCACCTCGCTCGAGGCGTACCGGGCGGCCGGCGGTTACGAGGCCCTCGTGATGGCGGTGACGATGGGTGCCCCCGCGGTCATCGAGGCGGTCACGGCGGCGCGGCTCGTGGGGCGGGGCGGGGCGGCGTTCCCCACCGGGCGCAAGTGGGCAGCGGTCGCGGCGCAGCCGGCCACGCCGAAGTACGTCGTGTGCAACGCGGACGAGTCCGAGCCCGGGACGTTCAAGGACCGGGTGATCCTCGAGGAGGATCCGTTCACGCTGCTTGAGGCGATCACGATCGAGGGGTTCGCCGTCGGGGCGTCGCGCGGCTACCTGTACCTCCGGGGCGAGTACCCGCTCGCGCGCGAGCGGCTCGAGGGTGCGCTGGCGCAGGCGCGGGCCGCGGGGCTCCTTGGCGATGACGTCGCGGGCAGCGGGTGGTCGTTCGACATCGAGCTGCGGATCGGTGCCGGGGCGTACATCGTCGGCGAGGAGACCGCGCTGTTCGAGTCGATCGAGGGCGGCCGACCGGAGCCACGGAACAAGCCGCCGTTCCCGGTCGAGGTCGGGCTGTTCGGCAAGCCGACGGCGGTCAACAACGTCGAGACCCTGGTCAACGTCCCGCTGATCCTGCGCCTGGGCGCGGAAGCCTACGCGGCGATCGGCACGGAGGCGTCCACTGGGCCGAAGCTGTTCTGCCTGTCCGGCCACGTCGCGACACCTGGCGTGTACGAGGTGCCGTTCGGGGCGACGCTGGGCGAGCTGCTCGCCCTCGCGGGCGGCGTGCCGGGCGACCGTGCGATCCAGGCCGTGCTCCTGGGCGGGGCGGCGGGCGCGTTCGTCGGACCGGACAGGCTCGACACGCCGCTGACGTTCGAGGGAACGAGGGCCGCCGGCGCAACGCTCGGCTCGGGCGTGGTCATGGTGTTCGACGAGACCGCCGACCTGCCCGACGCGCTGCGGCGGATCGCCGCGTTCTTCCGGGACGAGTCATGCGGGCAGTGCGTCCCGTGCCGCGTCGGGACGGTCCGCCAGGAGGAGCTCCTCGCGCGGCTGGTCGCCGGCCGGCCGCTCGGGTCGCCGGACGAGGAGCTCGCGCGGTTCGCGGACCTCGCCCAGGCGATGCGCGACGCCTCGATCTGCGGCCTGGGCCAGACGGCGGCATCGGCGATCGAGAGCGCCATCCGGAACGGGCTCGTCCGCTTCGACGGGGCGGGAGTCCCGGCATGAGCATCGAGCACATCTACTTCGAGCCGCCGGCGCGCTCGCCGCGCGTCCCGGCGCCGCCGCCGGCGCCGGAGGTCCGCGACGGTCGAGGTCACCATCGACGGCGCGGCCGTCGTCGGTCCCCGCCGGCTCGACGATCCTCGAGGCCGCGCGGTCCGCGGGGATCGACACGCCGACCCTGTGCTACGCCGAGAACCTCACGCCGGTCAACGTCTGCCGCGTGTGCGTCGTCGAGGTGACCGGGTCCCGGGTGCTCGTCCCCGCGTGCTCGCGCCGGGTGGAGCCGGGGATGGAGATCCAGACCGATTCGGACCGGGTCCGCCACTCGCGCAAGCTCGTCCTGGAGCTGCTGGGCTCGTCGGTGGACCTGTCGCTCGCGGGTCCGGTGGCGCCGGACGGGGATCTCGCCCGGTACGCGGCGCGGTACGGCGCGGACCCGTCCCGCTTCGGGCCCCCGGCTCCCCCGGCCGAGGCCGGCGAGCGCGACGCCCGCGTGCCCGGCCACCACCACGCCGCGGACGGCGCGCCCACGGCCGAGACCGTCGCCCAGCCGGTGAAGGTCGACAACGACCTCTACGTCCGCGACTACTCCCGCTGCATCCTCTGCTACAAGTGCGTCGAGGCGTGCGGGGAGGATGCCCAGAACACGTTCGCGATCTCGGTTGCCGGGCGCGGGTTCGACGCCCGCATCTCCACCGAGCACGACGTCCCGCTCCCCGAGTCCGCCTGCGTGTACTGCGGCAACTGCATCGGCGTCTGTCCCACCGGCGCCCTGATGTTCCGCTCCGAGCACGAGCTGCGCGAGGCGGGCGAGTGGCGCCCGGAGGAGCAGACGCAGACCGACACCATCTGCCCGTACTGCGGCGTCGGCTGCACGCTCTCGCTCCACGTCCAGGACAACCGGATCGTCAAGGTGACCTCGCCGATGGACTCGTCGATCACGGAGGGGCACCTGTGCGTGAAGGGCCGGTTCGGGTTCGAGTTCGTCCAGGTGCTGCCGAAGGGCTCGCCGCGCGGGTGAGGCGGTCGTCCCGCTGATGCGCTTCCTGCCCTCGCTCCTCGCGCTCGTCGCGATCCTCGTTCTCGTCGAGGTGGCGGTCAACGTCGTCCTGCGCCCGCAGGTCGGACCGCCGGCGCTGGCCGCGGTCGTCGAGCCGTACCTGCTCGCCGCGGGCGCGGTGGCGGCCGTGCTCGCCGTGCTCATGACCCTCGGGGATCGGGGGGCCGGCGCGTCTCGACTCCGGCTGGTGGCGATCGTGATGCTCGTCGTGGCGGTCGTGCGGCTGGGCGGCGAGTGGTGGTCTCCGGGCGGCGACGGAGAGGCACTCGCCTCGGACGCGACGTCGCTCAGCGTGATGACCTGGAACCTGGAGCTCGGCTCGAAGGCTGTCGGTGACACCGTCGAGGGGATCGTCGGCGACGCGGACACCCGGCCGGACCTCGTCGCGCTCCAGGAGCTGACGCCCGAGGTGGCCGCGGCGATCGAGGCCGTCCCGAACATCGACGCCGCGTACCCGTACCGGATCCTCGAGCCGCGCGACGGCGTCGCCGGGATGGGCCTGCTCAGCCGGTACCCGCTGGTGGTCGGCAGCTCCACGACCGAGCCCGTGGCGTTGCGGGCGGAGCTGCTCCTGCCGGACGGACCCCGGATCGAGATCCTCAACGTTCACCCGTATCCGCCGGAGATCACCCGGGTGCTCGGCTGGGTGCCGCTTGGCCTCGACACGCGACGCCGCGACGAGCACCTCTCCGTCCTCGCCGCGTACGTGGACCAGGCGGAGGACCGGGCTCGGGTGCTGCTCGTCGGGGACCTCAACACGTCGCCCTTCGAGCCCGGCTTCGCGAAGATCTCGGCCGGCCTCCTCGACGCGCACGGGGAGGCGGCGTCCGGGACCGGGTTCACCTGGCGGCCGTCGTCCCTCGAGGGGCTGAACATCGGCCTCTTGCGCATCGACCACGTGCTGACCGGGACGGACCTGCGCCCCGTCGCCGTCTCGGAGGACTGCGCCATCCCCGGGGACCACTGCCGGCTCACGGTCAGGCTGGAGATCGCCGCGCAGGAGTGAGCGGCGAGCGCCGCCTGCGCGTTCGCCCGCGAGTCGCCCGCCCACCCGCCACCCTCCACCGCCCGCGAGTCACCGGAGACTCACGTTGGGGTTGCCCGTGCGTGGCTGTGCCGCCAACCCCGGGTGCCGCGACGTGATCGTGCAGACGAGATGCCGAACCGAGTCCGTGGCGACTCGGCGGTGTGGCGACTCGGCCGGACGGGAGAGACTCGGGCCGTTGCGCACGCGCACCACGCGAAACGAGGTCCCGTGCGGTGGCCCCCGGTTGCAGGCCATCCGGTCCCGGGCCAACCGGGCCGGTCGGCCCTTCGGCGGCACATGTATCGAACGGCACAGTCAGGACGTGAGCGAGACCAAGGGGACCCGTGACCTGAGTCGCCTGAAGTGGGCGACCATCGTGGTGCCCATCCTGTTCGTGTGGTCGTTCGAGCTCGTCCGGTTCCTGTTCCTCGACCAGCAGGTCACCGGCGACGACAGCCACGTGCTGTCCGCGATGATCATGGGCGGCGCGATCCTCATCTTCGCGACGTTCGTGTCGCTGTACCTCGACCGGGCACAGAAGCAGCTCGTCGCCCAGAACAAGGACCTCACGGTCACCCATGCCGTGAGCTCCGCCGTCCGCGGCGGCCTCGCGCTCCCGGAGCTCCTCGACCAGAGCCTCGACCGCGTCGTCACGCAGACCGGCGCCCTCGCTGGAATTGTCGTCGTCGACACGCCGGACGGGTCACCGATCCAGACGCGGCGTCCCGCGACGTTCGCCCCCGGCCTCATGTGGCTGGACTCGATCCTTGCCGAGCCCGCCGATCCGACCCTGCGCGAGCCGCGCTACTCGCGTCGCGCCGGCGTGGACACCGGGGTCCTCGACCTCCCGCTCGTCCGCGGCTCAACGAGGATCGGCAACCTGCGGCTCGCGTTCCATCCCCCCGTGACGCCCGACGTGTCCAATGCCGCCCTGCTCGACATCGCGGGCGAGATCGCCGGCGCCGCCCAGCTGGGCATCACCGTCGCCGACCTCCACCGCCGCGAGCGCGAGCGTGAGGCCCTGTACGAGGTGGCCCTCCAGCTCACCGGCCGCGCGGACCTTCCCGACGTCCTCGACCAGATCACCCGCCACGCCCGCGACCTCCTGGGCGCCGAGCGGGCAACCGTCTGCCTGTCCGACGCCCGCGACGTGACCCGCCTGGCCGGTGGTTCTGCGCCACTGCCGGCGCCGTTCCGTGGCCGCGAGCGCCTCGCCATGGCCGACGACGGGTCGGTGTGCATGGTCGCCCACGAGCAGCAGACCGGCGACCATCCGAAGAACCCGCTGTGCCCGCTCGTCGTCCTCGACGGCGAGGCCAGCTGGATCGCCAGGCCGCTGCGGGGCCCGGACGGCGTCATGGGCGAGCTGTGCGTGGTCCGGCCCGCCAACCCGTTCACCAAGGGCGAGCGGGAGCTCCTCGGCGCGCTCGCCGACATGGCCGCGATCGCCGTCCGCACCGCCCGGCTCCACGAGGCGCAGGAGCAGGGGACGATCCACGCCGAGCGCGACCGCATCGCCCGCGAGCTCCACGACAGCCTCGCCCAGGTCCTGGGCGTCATCCATCTCCAGCTGCGGGCGCTCGAGAGCCGGGCCAAGGACGAGGCGAGTCACGGGATGGCCGATGAGCTCTCCGCCCTCGCCGAGACCGCCGACGAGGCCTACCAGGACGTGCGCGAGGCGATCCTCGGCCTGCGCGAGACGGTCCGCGAGCACGACGGCCTCGAGGGCTCGCTGCGCGAGTACCTGCGCAAGTACAGCCGCCAGACTGGCATCGCGACGCATCTCGAGTGCGACGGGGACAGCCACCGCTCCCTGAGCCCCCGGGCGGAGGTCCAGCTGCTGCGCGTGGTCCAGGAGGCGCTCACCAACACGCGCAAGCACGCCG
Organism: uncultured Chloroflexia bacterium; assembly: GCA_963715245.1. Classification (GTDB taxonomy): domain Bacteria; phylum Chloroflexota; class Limnocylindria; order Limnocylindrales; family CSP1-4; genus CAIXZV01. Next base: position 185,510 of record CAVQRM010000004.1, on the reverse strand, counting down.
GCGCGAAGAAGGTGGCCGTCCGCATCGCGGTCGACGGGACCGGCGCCACCACGCTCACGGTCGAGGACGATGGGCTAGGCTTCGACCCGACGACCGTCGCCAGCTCCATGGAAGGCGGGTTCGGGCTCGCCTCCATGCGGGAACGGGTGGAACAGGTCGGGGGCACGATCGCCGTGCATACTGCCCCGAACGCAGGGACGAGGATCGTCGTTCGTCTCGAGGCAGAGGACACGCGTGGCTCACAATCCGCCCAAGCTCAGGATCCTGCTCGTCGATGACCAGCCCCTGTTCAGGCGCGCGCTCGCGACCCTGATCAGCGCGCAGTTCGACATGGCGGTCGTGGGCGAGGGCGAGAACGGCCGCGACGCGCTGGACAAGGTCCGCGCGCTCCAGCCCGACCTCGTCGTGATGGACGTCAACATGCCCGGCGCCAGCGGCGTGGACGGCGTGGCGGCGATCCGCGCGGCGGGCTTCAAGACCCCGATCGTGATGCTCACGGTGTCCGAGGACGACGACGACCTGTTCGAGTCGATCAAGGCCGGCGCGAACGGGTACCTGCTCAAGAACGTCCGCCCCGAGCAGCTGTTCGAGGACCTCCGGGGCGTGATGCGCGGCGAGGCGCCGATCGCCCCCGCGGTCGCGTCCAAGCTGCTCGACGCGCTCCGGACCGGCGGCCTGCCGACCCGTTCCGGCCAGTCGAGTCCGCCGCCCCAGGACATGCTGCTGACGCGCCGCGAGAACGAGATCCTCCAGCTGGTGGCCGCGGGCATGTCCAACAAGGAGATCGCGAACGAGCTCACGATCACCGAGGGGACGGTCAAGAACCACGTCCACAACGCGCTCGAGAAGCTCCACCTGACGAACCGGGTCCAGGCGGCCGCCTACGCCGTCCGCCAGGGCTACGCGAACCCGGAGCCGCCGCAGGGGTAGGGCCACGTGGCTGCGGCCGCGCCCGCCCTCACGGCGCGCCCGCCCTCACGGCGCGCCCGCCCTCACGGCGCGCCCGCCCTCACGGCGCGCCCGCCCTCACGGCGCCCGAACCGCCACGGACTCAGATTCCGGGCCGCGGGTGCTGGCCTCGTCCGCGGGACCCCGGCTTCGCCGACAGAACCACGCACGACTGGGCCTGAAATGAACCGCTGGCGACTCAGCGCGCCGTGGCGGGCTGGGAGCGCAGCAGGCGGATCGCCGCATCCGCGTAGTCCTCGTAGGCAGGCTGCCGGCGGCGCGAACCCAACATCGTCGGACGGAGCCAGGCCGAGGCGCGGGACGCCGGATCGCAGCACCCGATTGCCCAGCCGCGGGGCGCTTGGCGGGAAGGATCCTCGAGCCATGCCGCGACGTCCGCGATGCGTGCCGGGAACGCCAGCCCGACGAGGTCTCGGTTGTCCGCGAGACGTCGGGCGACGGTGGCGCTGTCGAGCATGACCACCAGCACTGACGAGCGGATCGGCCGCCAACCGAGTCGCCGCGCCGCGTCCCAGGCCTCTCGCTGGTAGAACCCCAGGCTCCGCTGGAGGCCGCCCATGTCGGGAAGGTCCGTCTTCGTCTCCTCGATGAGCAGGGATCGATCTGCCTCTCGGTACGCGAGGAGGTCGATCCATCCGCGCGGCACGTCGCCACCGACGCGGACCTCGGTGGCGGTCAGCCAGCTCCATCGCTCCAGGCGCCGCGCGACGAAGCCATTGACCCGCGCGTGCACCCCATCGCGCTGCCGCCTCCGGTCGTCGAGATGGCGGCCATTCACGCTGAGACTGACCCGGAGACCGAGGGCCTCCAGCACCCGCTCGACGACGTCGAGGCCGATGCTCGCGGTCGTGCCCGCCTCCAGCCTGCAGATCGTCGTCTGCGAGGTTCCCGCCGCAGCGGCGAGGTCACGCTGGCTCCAGCCGATCAGCTCGCGCGAATCCCGAACGAGGTCGGCAATGGCGCCGCTCGTCGCGCGACGTCCGAGCTCGATGGTCGTCGCCGTCATCGCCGTGGTATAGCGGTCGCCACTTGGCCGGCGCTTATGGCCGATGCCAGGACAACGACGGCGTGGGGCCCAGTCGCGCCGGGCGGTGGGCTGGCCCAGCCCACCCCGAACCGCGACGGGTTCAATACGAGACCGGGCGTGCGGCGCTCGCCAGGGGAAGGCCACCTTCACGACGCGAACGTGCACACGCCCTGCCGGGATGATGCGCTGGCGACTCATGAAGGGCGGGCCTTGCCGATCGACGCCCATCCCGGCCCTGCCCGCGGGTAATCCCGCGCGATGGCCCGTCGGATACAGACCGGATCGCCCGAAGTTGTGCCGGGCGACGGATTGGTGCGGGTCGTGCGCTCCCCTAGCATCGCCGCCACGGGTCGCACCCTGCGGTCCGGGCGTTCGCCGTGGGAGCAGCCCTCGTGTCACCCCTGCCGGTGCGGGTCCTGGTGCTCTACAGCCATCCCCTCATGGGGGAGGGCCTGGGACGCATGCTCGCCGCCGAGCCCGGGGTGAGCGTGGATGCCGTGGACATCGCGGAGACCTGTGCGGTCGATGAGGCCCTGGCGCGTGAGCCCGCCGTGATCGTCGTGGAGGAGGGCGGCGCCGTCGACGCGGCCGACGTCATGCGGCGCTCGAACTGCCCCGTCGTCCTGGACGTGGACATCAACACGACGCGCGCCTGGACGCTCCGGCGGGAGCAGCTCTCCACGCGGCCCGATGACTTCATGGCCACGATCCGCACGGTCGTCGGGGACGTCGTCGCGACCGAGGCACGCAGCGAGCCGGACCTGACCCTGCAGCCGGTGCGGCTTCCGGGCTAGGCTCTGTCCGTCATGGGCAGCACCGCCGATCGCCCGGTCGCGGACCGGCCGGTCTTCGATCCCCGCACGACCCCGGTGCCGCGCCGCACGATGCTGCTCGTCATGGGCGCGGGCGCGGTCGCCGCGACGGGTGGCCTCGGCGCGCTCCTCGCCGGCTGCCAGGGGCCGCCGGTCACCGTGGCGATCGACATCGACCCGACGGAGCTGGCCGTCGGCACCCCGACCGAGATCCCGTTCACGATGACGACCGGGAGCGGGGGCACCGTCGAGGGCACCACGTGGCTGGTGCTGCAGTCCTCGGGCAACCTCATCGCGTTCGACCCGCGCTGCACGCACGCGCTGTGCGCCTACGACTGGTCCGCGGACCTGGGCCGCTTCCAGTGCTACTGCCACGAGGGCCGCTTCGCGCTCGACGGGACGGTGCTCTCCGGGCCGCCGCCTCGGGCGCTGGACCGGTTCCCCATCCGCGAGACGCCGACGGGGATCGAGATCGACGTGCCGTCCAACTTCGTGGAGCCCAGGGAGTCCCTGGGGTAGTCGCGTCGCGTCGCGCCCCGCGCTCCTTGACTCACGCTGGAGTCACCTGGCCCGTCAGTGATCGTGGACCTGCGCGCGACGCGTCGTGCGCGACGCAAGCCTGCGCGCGGCACCCGCCTTCCTGACTCACGGCCGTGTCAGGGGCGTGATGACCGCGGGCATGGACGGAGCTGCGCGCCCGCGGCGGCGCTCCCGATGCCCTCGGACGGGCCGTTTGGCCCCCTCGCGCGGGCTCATTCGTGCTCGAGAGTGCCCTCTGGGTATAGCCCGCCCGGTGCGCCCCCGCGCCGCGATGTATCGGAGTTCTATCCCTCGACGGATGGGAACGCGCCCGCTCGCACGCGAGGATTGCCATAGGTCGGTCCGTCCGATTTGCCGACCGTGGAGTGAAGGTGCGTCCAATGTTCCGGGTCACGTCCCTGACACAGATGCCCGAACAGCAGCTGAACCGCTGGATCAAGCGGATCGCGCTGCTGTTCGTGGTCGTGCTCATCGCCTTCGTGGCGTTCTACGCGTTCGACCGCTTCCGCATGCCGGCAGCTCCGATCGTCGACCGCGAGCTGGCGGCGACCGAAGAGGCCGTCCGCGCCGACCCGGCCAATATCGCAGCCCGCGGCCAGCTCGCCGAGCTGTACTTCCAGAAGGCTCGCTACGAGGAGGCGGCGGCCCAGTTCTCGGCGCTGATCGACGCGAAGCAGGAGCTCATGCCCGCCTCGTACGGTCGCGGCCGCGCCTACCAGGCACTTGGCCTCTACGACCAGGCGATCCCTGACTACGAGAAGGCGGTCGAGATCGGGTTGACCGGCGAGATGGCCAGCATCGACCCGGTGCTTGCCGCCGCGTACTACGGCCTCGGCACGATCGCGATGGAGCAGGGTCGGACACAGGACGCTGTCGACAGCCTCACGAAGTCGATCGAGATCACCCGGACGGATGCGGACACGCTGCTCGTCCTGGCGAACGCCCTCCTCGCCGCGGACCAGCCGGAACAGGCGATCGAGCGGCTCGACCTCGCCATCAAGCTCGTGCCGGTCGGATGGTCAGAGCCGTACCTGGCGCTCGAGACCGCCTACTCGTCGACCGGCAAGACGGCGCTGGCCGAATGGGCGGGTGCGATGGCCGCGTTCAACGCCGGCGACAACGCAACCGCGAAGGCCCGCCTGACCGCGATCGCGGACGGCGAGCTGGCCGTGCCAGGCACTCGGGGGGCTGGGCCTCATCGCGGAGGCCGAGGGCGACGTTGCCGCGGCGGCCGAGTGGTTCACGAAGGCGCTCGCGATCGACGCCGAAGACGTCACTGCGACGCTCGGGCTCGCCCGGGTCATCGTGCCTGTCGCCTCACCCGCCCAGGAGCCTGCGGCCTCGCCGGCCGAGGGGAGCAACTGATGACCGCGTCCCGACACATCGCCCAGCCGGGCGCCGCACCCATCCCGGAGACCACGGACCTCCCGCCGGGCGGGCCCGACGGCGCAGTTGCCGAGGAGCCCCCGGAGCGTCGCCGACGCAGGGCGCTGCTCCTGCTGCTCCTGCTCGGCGCCTTCATGCTCCTCCTCGGCCTCGCGATCTGGTATCTGCTGTTCCGGCAGCCGATCCCGCTCCCCACGATCCCGGGCGAGACGATCATGCCGACCTTCTCGACGGCTCTCTACGGCGCAGATCGTCCGATGGGCGTCGCGGTGAGCGCGGACGGCAGCCGCATCTACGTCGGCGAGACCGCCGGCGACAAGATCGCGCGCGTGCTCGATCCCGCAGGCAACGAGGTCGGACAGCTCCTCCCGCCCATCTCGACGGGCGCCTCCCACGTGCCCGTCTACCTCGCGACGCAGCCGCTGACCGGCGAGGTCTATGTGACCGACCGCCTCACCGGTTCGATCTACATCTACGCCCCCGACGGGACGTACCAGCGAACGTTCAACCCGGGCGAGCAGTTCACGGGCTGGCAGCCGCTGGGCCTCGCCTTTGCGCCTGATGGCAGCCTCTACGTCACCGACGTCTCATCGAACCCGCAGCGCGTGCTCGCGTTCGATGCAGGGGGGAACCACGTCGGCACGCTGGGCACGACGCTCGGCCTCAGCTTCCCCAACGGGGTCGCGGCCGACGCGGCCGGCAACGTCTACGTCACGGATGGCAACAACGGCCGGCTGCTCGTGATCAGCCCCGACGACCAGCTCATCGCGCAGGTCGGCCGCGGCGTCGGCAGCGGCAATCTTGGGCTCCCCCGCGGCGTGGCCATCGACGGCCAGGGCCGTGTCTATGTCGGCGATGCCACAGGGCAGGGCGTGTTCGTGTACGCGACCGTCAAGCCCGACCAGCGCAGTCTCGATTTCCTCGGATTCTTCGGGGGCGAGGGTGTCGCCAACGGAGCCTTCATGTTCCCCACCGGCGTGAACCTCGACGCCCGCGGCCGCGTGTACGTGGCCGACTCGGGCAACGACCGCGTCCAGGTGTGGAGCTACTAAGCCGAAGCAGGGAGGTGAGCGCGCAGGAGTCTTCGCCGCCGATACGGGCGGCCCAAAGTCAACTACCGCAGAGAGTGAGAAAGGAGGTGAGGACAGTTTGAGAAGGCTGATGCTGCTTATCGCAGCAGGATCCCTTTGGCTGTTCCTTGCCGCAGTTCCCGCCTTGGCGGACGGTGGACCGCATATCGCGTCGCAGAACTCCGGCGTCAGCTCGCTGACGACCGATAGTTGTGCCGGATGCCATCGAGTCCACACCGCGCAGGCACCATTGCTCCTCAAGACCGACGAAGAGGGCCTCTGCCTCTCGTGCCATGGAGCGGCCGTCACGGGCGCATCCACGGACGTTGAGTCAGGTCTCCAGTACGGGGTGGACGGCACCGGGGATCGCGACGACACGGTCCTTATCGGCGCCCTCCGCGGAGGCGGCTTCGCTGAGGCACGCATCGGCGATCCCGCGATGTTCACGTACACCAGCTCACGCGGTGTGAGCAAGCTCTCGAAGGTCCAGGTCGCCTCAGTTGGCGAGGCCGTCACGTCGGCGCACCTGCCCGACATCGCCGGCCTCACCCAGCCGGGCATCGCCTGGGGCAACGGAGCCAACGGCTCCGGCGCCGGGCCCGCCGCCACTATCGGCTGCGCTTCGTGCCACAACCCCCACGGGAACGGCGCGTATCGCATCCTCAATCCCATCCCTGCAGGGTCCGGGATTAACGCCGCATGGACGGTCCCGATCGTCGACTTCGGCGTGGATGCGACCGACGTCTACCGCACGCTGTCGAGCCATGGGCTCATCAACGGTGATCGGGTGACGATCGCTGGGGGCACCGTGCCCGCAGTGGCGGCCCCCGGAGCCGTTGTGACGGTCCTGTCCGACACGACCTTCACCGTCGCCGGTGTCGCCACCGGTGGGACTGGCGCAGGCGGCACGATGACTCGTGTCGGCGGCGTCAAGGTCACCGACGACACCACAACCAATCCCATCACCACGACGCGCAACTACACCGTCATCCAGACGGCTGCAGGCACGACGGGGACTCCAGCCGCTTCGGCGACCCTCACGGCCGCTGAGGCACAGGCGTTCAGCGCCACCGCTGGCGACTACTTCCACTACCGCGTGCCGTGGAACGGTACCTCCGGTACCAACAACGACGCGCCGAACGGCATCGCGTACTCCACCAGTGGGACCGCGGTGTTCAATGCCGGGTTCAACCAGCAGATCACCGCGTGGTGCACCTCGTGCCATACCCGCTACTGGGCATGGAACGAGCCCACCGTCGATCCCGATGACGACCCGACCGTCGGAGCCGCCTACGCGAACCCGCGGCCCGGCGATGACATCTTCACGTACCAGCACCGCACCCGCGGTGGCAGTGGTCGCGCCTGCACAACCTGCCACGTCGCCCACGGCTCCAATGCCGAGATGACTGGGCAGTACAGCAGCGACTACATCTGGCCGAACCAGGTTCCGGACGACATCGGTGTCGCCGGCGCCGGTAATGCCAACAGCCGGTTGCTCAAGGTCGACAACCGCGGAACGTGCGTGCTTTGCCACGATCCGACGGGCACGATCCAGCTTGGGGACGAGTTCCCGGCTGGGGCGTCGACCCTTCCCGCTCCGTAACGAACTTCCTGAACGCGGTGGCCGCCTCGGACGAGCGGCCACCGCGACCCACTCCGTCCATCCCAGCGAAGACCCGCCAATGCGCCCCAGGAGCGATGCGATGACCCGCCCAGCCGCCCGTGCAACCGCCGTGTCGGCGGTCGTCGGCGTGCTCGCCCTGACAGCCTGGCTGCTCCTCGCCGCGATGCCGGTGCTCGCCGACGGCGGCCCCCACGTCGCCTCGGAGAACGCGGGCGTGACCTCGCTCACGCCCGACAGCTGCGCGGGCTGTCACCGCGTCCACACGGCGCAGGCCCCGCTGCTCCTCAAGACGGACGAGGAGATCCTCTGCACCAGCTGCCACGGTGCGGCCGGTGCCGGCGCGACCACCGATGTCGAAAGCGGCGTCCAGTACGCGGACGGCTTCATCGACCGCGCCGACGACACGATCGCCGGCGCGCTCCGGTCCGGCGGCTTCGTAGAGGCACGCATCGCCTCAGACGATCCGATCCGGATCTCCTACGGCCGTCTCCTGGGCGGCGGCGTGTCCACCTGGCAGGCGTCCAGGGTGTCCGAGCTCCCCGATGGGGCCCCGGTCACCTCCGCTCACATCGCGTTCGACGGCACCGCCGTCGTGTCCCAGGGCATCGCCTGGGGCAATGGCGGGTTGAACAGCGGCGTCGGTCCCGCGTTCTCCGCAACATGCACCACGTGCCACAACCCGCACGGCAACGGGAACTACCGGATCCTCGTCCCCGGGCCGTCGGACGGCACGGGACCGCTCGTGGAGATGCCGCCCGTCGCCGTGACCGACGCGGCGCTCCCCACCGGCGCAGGCGCGTTGGGCACCCGCAACTACACGAACATCTGGGGGCGGACGCTCCAGGACGTCCTCGCCGGAACGTACCCGGGCGGCGGCACCGTTGCCGCGGGCGGCGACTACTGGCGTGACTATCTGCCGTGGGACGGCGTGCCGCAGTGGAACGCCGGCACCGGGCTTCCCGGTCCGGTCCCGCCCGGCGCCGTCAACGGCGATCGCCCGATGTACGTCCCGGGCGGCACCGGCGTGAACGCGAACCTAACCGGGTTCCGCGGCCAGATCACCGCCTGGTGCTCGACGTGCCACACCCGGCACGACCAGGTCACCGGCGCGACCGTGGATACGGGCGACAGCGTCTACCGCTTCCGCCACGACGTTGGCCAGAGCGAGTGCACCCAGTGTCACGTGGCCCATGGCTCGAATGCCGGGATGCCGGGTCAGTACTCCAGCCAGTTCACCTACCCGGATGCGCCGGGTGGCGCGGACCCGATCGAGTCCGCCTCCAGTCGGCTCCTCAAGATCGACAACCGCGGCACGTGTCAGGCCTGCCACGATCCGACGTACACCGTCGGCCCCGAGAACGTCATCACCGATCCCACTCCCTGACCGAGCGTCCTCATGCGTCCCACCCACTCCTCCAAGGATCCTGCGATGACCAGTCTCCGATCACGGCGCGCCGCCCCGCTGTTCGGGGTGCTGCTCGTCGTGGTCGGGATGGTGGCGGCGATCTCGCCGGTCATTCCGGCGGCGCGGGCGCTCGACCCGACGCCGGCGCCTTCGGGCGAGGAGACACCCGCACCCGACCCGACGCCTGACGCCACGCCAGAGCCGACGCCGGAGCCGACGCCAGAGCCGACCCCGGAGCCGACCCCGGAGCCGACCCCGGAGCCGATGCCCGACCCCGCACTCGAACCGACGGCTGCTCCGGCCGACCCGACGCCCGAACCCACGCCGGATCCGGATGCCACGCCCGAGCCGGATGCGTCGCCCGCTCCCGATGCCTCCGCAATCCCCGACGAGTCGCCGTCGGCGACGCCCGAGCCCACCCCGGAGCCGGTCGGCCTCAAGGTCACGCACGCGTGGGTCGACACCGTGAACGCCAAGGGCGCGGTCGTGGACAAGGGTGCGATCGATGCTGCGGTGACCGATGCCGAGCGGTTCACCGTCTACCGCGTCCGGTTCCAGGTCCTCAACGACGGCGAGACGACGGTCACGCTCAAGCCCGAGCTCCAGGTCGAGCACGCGGGCGGTTGGACGTCCGTGCCGGAGGTGAACCCGCAGGTGGGCGTTCCGTTCTACGCCGCGGCCGATGACGGGAAGCGGTACCGCAAGCGCGACGCCGCCATCGACGCCGCCGACCTGCGCCTGGCGGAGTCCCTCGACCCGACGGCCACCGCAGTGGACGGGCGGACGATCGCCGGCCGCAACCCGGCGCCGCCGCTGCGTCTGCCGGCCCACACCTTCAGCGAGGTCGAGTTCGCGGTCCGGGCGACGATCGACGCGTCCTGGGAGACGTCGTACGACTTCCGCGTCGTGGACGGCAAGGACGTCATCGCCGAGGCTCCCGACGCCACGATCCGCCTCGGCTCGAAGCCGAAGGTGCGCCTCTCGCCGGGCCAGCGCGAGGGCGAGGATGTCGCGGCGACGCGGCCGCGCTACGCGCTCGACATGTCGGGCATCGACCAGCCGGCGAACACGGCCACGACCACTGGCAGCCTCGCCGGGCTGCGGATGCCGCTCGCGGCGGGCGGGCCGTTCACGAGCCCGCACATGGACTACACGCTCTCGACGGATGCGTGCGCCGCGTGCCACGCCACGCACCGCGCGCAGGCCCCGAACCTCGTCGGCCCCCCGGCCCCCGTGGCCAACGTTTGCTTCTCGTGCCACGACGGCACCGGCGCGACGGCCGACGTCCAGGCTGAGTTCAACGATCCGGCCGTCCCCGACAACGATCGCGACACCGCGACGTGGTACTCGCACCCGGCCCTCGCGACCACCACCCACGTCTCGGACCGGGACGATGAGTTCGGGAGCGTGCTCAACCGGCACGCGGCGTGCGCGGACTGCCACCAGCCCCACAACTCGGACGCGACACGCCCGGTGGCGACGTCGGACGGATGGACGGCCGCGGGAACGATCAAGGGGGCCGCGGGCGTGTCGGTCGTCAACGGCGCCGCCGGATCCGCCCCGACGTACACGCTCGAGACAACCTCGGAGTTCGAGTACCAGCTGTGCTTCAAGTGCCACTCCGGCTACACCGTGCTGCCGGCACAGGATCCTGCGCACCCCAGCCGCTGGGCGCTGGACAAGGCGATCGAGCTCAACCCGGCGAACGTCTCGTACCACCCGATCGAGGCCCCCGGGAAGAACGCGACGGCCGCGATGGGCCTGAGCCTCGACGGGACCTCCCCGTACAAGCTGTGGAACTTCGACACGGACTCGACGATCCGGTGCCTCAACTGCCATGGCGACAGCGCCCTCGCGAACCCGGCGGCGCCGCCCGACCCCGACGCGGTGCTCGACAACCACGCGGGCCCGAACCGCGGCCTGCTGATCGCGCCCTACCGCGATCGTGACCTGCTGGCGGCGAACGAGCTCTACGACGCCGAGGATTCGGCCCTGTGTCTGTCCTGCCACGGGGAGGAGCCGAACGTTGACAACAGCGGCGATGTCCGGTTCGACACGAACTTCAACTGGCACGGCTTCCACCTGAACAACCTCATGTTCAAGGGCACGGGCGGCGTGGACATCGACGTGGACGGCGACGGCCAGGGCAACGCCACCTGTGCCGAGTGCCACTTCCGCACCCACAGCACCGAGTTCGCCGTCGAGGGCCAGGCGCCGGCGAAGGGGCTCGTCAACTTCAGCCCGAACATCGAGCCGTACAACGGCGAGGTCGAGTTCGTCCCGGCGACGTCCACGACGCTGGGGACGTGCACGCTCACCTGCCACGGCAAGCCGCACGACAACTACGTGTACCTCGCCGCCCCGTAGGCCGCCTCCAGGCCCGCCGACCCACCGCCTGTATCCCCCGATACAGGCGGCGCTCGTTAACTCCCCCCTCTGGCCCTGCCGGGTCCCGGCCGAAATGTGCGGCCCGGCGGATGGGCGCCGAGGGGTCCCGCTCAGACAATTCCCTCAGGTGTCAGGCCGCGGTCCCCCGCGGCACATATGAGGGATCCACGATGAACCCGCTCCTTCCGCGCGACCAGCGTCGCGCGCGTCCCCGGGGAGGCCGCACATGAGCGGCCGGCCCCTGCCGTCGGCCGGCGTCGAGACGATCGAGAACGAGCTGCTGGCCCAGCTCGGGCTCCCGCCCAGCGCCTCCCCTGAAGCTGTCGACGAGCTCCACCTTGCCGTGAGCGAGTACCTCGCGGCTGCGCCCGCGGAGATCCGGGGCTGGGCGCATGCCCAGGCCGCGGCCCTCGACCGGACGTACCTCACCCTTACCGACCCCGTCGGTCTCCAGGGCTCGGCCCTCAGGAGCCCGGCAGGACCGCCGGCGGTCGTGCCCGGCGGGCCGGCGACACCTCCGGCCCGCCGGGAATCCCCCGTCGAAGCAGTCCCCGAACCCGCCCCGGAACCCGACCTCGACGAGCCGATCGCCGAAGCGGTCGAGGAGCCCGATCTCTCCGACTTCGAGGCGCTCTACGCGTCCGTGACCCCGAGCGCCCACGAGGACATGAAGCCCTCCACGGCGAAGCGCGCAGCGGCGGCGCCCACACCCGCGGCGAAGCCCGCCAAGGGCTCGAAGTCCGCGGCCGCCGCGCCGGCACCTGCAGCGGCCGGGCCTAATGTCTGGAAGCGCGTCGCGATCGGCACGTTCGCCCTGGTGGCGGTCCTCGCCGTCGCCGTCGGCGGATACGCCATCGGCGGCAACGGCGACGCCGCGACGGCGGCCGGTCCCACCGCGCAGCCGACGAGCGCCGCCCCGGCGGTGGACACGGCCAAGGTCGCCGACCTGATGGCCAAGGTCCAGGCCAACCCCGAGGACGTCGACACGCTCATGGCCCTCGCCGACGAGTTCTACGCCGGCGGCCTGTACGAGGAGGCCACGTCCTGGCTGGACAAGGTCCTCGTCATCGAGCCCGCGCACATCCAGGCGCTGCTCGCCAAGGGCGCCGTCGCCTTCAACACGGGTGACCTCGCCACCGCCGAGACCACCTGGAAGCGGGTCGTCGAAGTCGAGCCCGAGAACGTCGAGGCCCACTACGACCTGGGCTTCCTCTACCTGAACTCCGCGACGCCCGACTGGGAAGGCCTCCAGCGCGAGTGGAACGAGGTCATCCGCCTCGATCCGGACTCAGAGCTCGCCAAGACCGTCGGCGCGCACCTCGCGTCTCTCGAGATGGCCTCGATGATCCCGGCCAGCTCCCCGGCGGCGTCCCCCGCAGCCTCGCCGGCTGACTCCGCGGCCCCGGCCGCCAGCCCGGCGGCGAGCACCCAGCCGTGAACGAGCTCGGCAGCGCCGTGGGCCTCGGCATCGCCTTCATCGGCGGCGTCGTGAGCTTCGCGTCCCCGTGCTGCCTGCCGCTCGTCCCCGCGTACACCGGCTACATGATGGGCGCGACCGGTGAGGGCACCACCGGACGCCGCCCGGCCCTGTTCCACGGGCTCGCCTTCTCGCTCGGCTTCTCGATCGTGTTCGTGGCCTTCTACGTCCTGATCGGGGCGCTCGGGCTGTTCATTGACCGCCAGGTCCTGAACGTGATCGGCGGCGCGATCCTCGTGTTCCTCGGCCTCCAGGTCGCGGGCGTGATCAACGTCCGGGCCCTGTGGCGCGACACCCGCGCGATGCCCACGATGGGCGGCGGCCTCGTGACCGCGACCGGCGGAACCGGCGGCTCGACGGGCGGGATGGGCTTCGGCACCGCCACCGCCGGCGACCGGCCCGGCTACCCCCGCTCCTTCCTGTTCGGCCTGCTGTTCGCGGCCGGCTGGAGCCCGTGCATCGGCCCGATCCTCGGCGGCATCCTCGGCCTGGCGACCGCCACGGCGAGCGTCCTCCAGGGAACGGTCCTGCTGATGGCCTACGCGGCAGGGCTCGCGATCCCGTTCATCCTCGTGGCGCTCGGGGCCTCATGGGTCACCCGCCGCCTCCACTTCATGACACGTCACCACCACGCCGTCTCCCTCATCACGGGCGGTCTGCTCGTGCTGCTCGGCGTGCTGATGCTCACCAACACGCTCGGCCGGCTCGCGACCCTCGGGTCGCCGTTCGGCCTGTAGGAGGTCCCGGATATGGCCCACGAGGTTCGAACCCGGCCGCTTCCGCCGACCCCGACACAGGCGGGCGCGGTCGCGGCACCCACGCTCATGGATCGCGTCGATCGGGCGCTGGAGGGCCTGTGGCACCTCCTGAGCTCGATGCGCTTCGCGATGATCCTGCTGCTCGCCCTGGCCGCCCTCGGCGTCGTCGGCTCGCTCGTGATCCAGGCGCCGCCAGGCGTCGTCGCGGATCCCGAGGCGTACGCGACGTGGCTCAACGAGGTCCGGCCCAAGTTCGGCGGCTGGACCACGCCGATGGACGCGCTCGGGCTGTTCAACGTGTTCAACAGCCTGATCTTCCGGGTGCTCGTCGCGGCGCTGACGATCAGCCTGATCGCCTGCTCGATCCACCGCTTCCCGGGCATGGTCCGCACGGCGACCAAGCCGCGCGTGGACGTGGGCCCGAGCTTCTTCGAGCATGCGCCCCAGCACGAGGCGATCGTCGTCCGGCACTCCCCCGCCGAGACGCGCGCGATCGTCGAGGGCGTCCTCCGCGGCAAGCGCTACCGGACGCTGGCGACCGACGACGGAGCGATCCACCTCTACGCGGACCGGTTCCGCTGGGCGCCGTTTGCCGGGCTCATCGGCCACCTCTCCCTGATCGTCATCCTCGCGGGCGCGATCGTCGGCGGCACGTTCGGGTTCCGCGACGCGAGCTTCACGGTCGCGGAGGGCGCGACGCTCCCGGTGGCGACCGAGGCCGGCCTGACGATCCAGCTGCTCGACTTCACCGACACCTACGACACCCGCACCGGTCAGCCGTCCGACTACGCCAGCACGGTCGTCCTGTACAAGGACGGGACGGAAGTGGACCGGCACGTCATCCGGGTCAACGACCCGCTGCGCTACGGCGAGACGACGTTCTACCAGTCCTTCTTCGGGGCCGCGGCCGTCATGACGGTCACGGACGCGGAGGGCAAGACGCTCGTGTCCGAGGGCGTGCCGCTCGCCTGGCGGACGACGGCGGACAACCGCCCGATCGGCTCCTTCTCCATCCCCGGCACGGACTACGTCGGCTGGGCGATCGGCACCCTCGGCAGCGGCGACACGCAGATCCGGCCCGGACAGATGCAGGTCGAGCTGTACACCGCGGGCGAGGGCGGCCAGGTCGCCCAGGCCCTCATCGACCAGGGCAAGACGGCGGAGCTCGCCGGGCTGACGATCGGCTTCGAGCGCGAGAGCCAGTTCACCGGCCTGAGCGTCGCCCGGGACCCCGGTGTGATGCTCGTCTGGATCGGCTCGTTCCTGCTGTTCATCGGGTTCGTCATCCGGTTCACGGTCCCGCACAAGCGGATCTGGGCCCGGATCGTGGCCCGGCCGAAGGGCGCGGTCGTGGGCGTGGCGAGCCTGGGCAGCAAGGAAGCCGCCCTGGGCACTGAATTCGATCGACTCGTGAACGACATCCGCACGGCGCTCAGTGCGCCGGCGCGGAACTGAGGGAGGCCAGTCATGGCAAAGATGTCCGAGTACGCGTTCATCGCGGCGATGCTGAGCACCGGCCTCGCCACGATCATGTACCTCCTGTACGCGATCTCCGGCCTCCGGGCTGCCCGGATGCAGACCGCCGGTGGACCGTCCACCACGACCAGCATGGGCTTCGCGTCCGGGCCGCGGACGGCCGCCATCGGCCGCTACGCGACGATGCTCGCCTGGCTGGCGACGTTCGCGCTGCTCGCGAGCCTCGTGTTCCGGGCCATCGCGACCGGCCACGGGCCGTTCGCCAACATGTACGAGTTCTCGATGGCCTTCGCCTTCGGGATCCTGGTCGCCTACCTGTGGTTCGAGCGCAAGTACCACCAGCGGATCCTGGGCGTCGTGGCGATGCCGATCGCGCTCGCGATGATGCTCTACGCGCCACTCGATCCCGGCCGAGATCAATCCGCTCGTCCCGGCCCTCCAGAACAACCTGCTGCTCACCGTCCACGTCGCCGTCGCGATCGTCGCCTACGGCTCGTTCGCGATCGGTTCCGCCGCCGCCGCGCTGTACCTCGTCCAGCCCGAGGGTGGCCGCTGGGGCCTGCCCAAGCCGTCAGATCCTCGACGAGATGGGCTATCGCGCTGTCATCGTCGGCTTCCCGTTCCTCACCCTCACGATCATCCTGGGCGCGGTCTGGGCCGACGTCGCGTGGGGACGCTACTGGAGCTGGGACCCCAAGGAGACCGCGTCGCTGGTGACGTGGCTGATCTACGGCGCCTACCTCCACGCCCGCGTGATGCGCGGCTGGCGTGGCTCCCGGGCCGCCTGGCTGCTCGTCCTGGGGTTCGCCGCCGTCCTGTTCACCTACTTCGGGAACCTGTTCTTCGGCGGGCTCCACAGCTACGCCGGGCTCGGCTGAGCCTGCCCGGATCGAAGGGAGCGACCCCATGACCGCAGCAGGCACCGCCTCCTCGCCCGCCGGGCGCGTGGCCGGCCGGCTGCAGACGATCGTCGTGATCGTCATGGCGGTGATCATCCTCGGGACGCTGGCCTACGTGGCCAGCGGTCCGGGCGCCGCCGACGCGCTGACCCAGGTCGAGCTCACGGGCGATACCTCCGGGAAGGCGCCGGCCGTGGGTGACGTCCCGCCGGCGTTCAGCGGGGTCGACTACAACGGTGCGCCGGTCTCCCTCGCCGACTACGCCGGCCAGCCGGTCTGGCTGACCTTCGGCGCCTCGTGGTGCCCGGACTGCCGGACCGAGTCGCCCGGATGTCGAGGCCGCGTACCAGCAGTACAAGGACCAGGGCCTCGTGGTGCTCGGCGTGTTCATCAACGAGAGCGCCGCGGACATCAAGGGATACGCGGAACGGGCAGGCCTGACCTTCCCGATCACCGTCGACGAGCGCACGGCGATCGCCAGCGCCTACCGGACGATGGGCATCCCCACCCACTTCTTTATCGGGCCGGACGGCACGATCCGCGAGATCCGGATCGGCGCATTGTCGCGGGCAGACATGGACCGCGCGATCGCGGCCATCGTGAACTAGCAGGAACCCGATGGACGACCCCGGCAGGCCCGACGATCAGCCGCAGGACGGCATCGCCGCGGCGTCGCCGGAAGCCGCCCAGGAGGTGCCGGGCGAGACAGGCGAGGCGGTCGCAGGCGAAGCGGTCGCGGTCGACGCGCCCGAAGCCCCCGCCCCGAAGAAGGGCATCCGTTCGCAGCTCTACCTGCGTGGTCGCCGGCCGCGGCTCCCGAAGTCCAAGACCGGCATGTTCGCCCTGCTGCTGGTCCTCAGTGGCGTCGGGCTCATCGGCGTGTTCTCCGCGGTCTCGCTCGTCCACTGGACGGAGACCGCCGACTTCTGTGGCCGGTGCCACACGATGGCGCCGGAGCTGCAGGCCTACCACGAGGGCAAGCACCGGGATGTCTCGTGCGGCGAGTGCCACGTGTCACCGGGCGTCGCCGGCTGGGTCAAGGCCAAGGTGGCCGGCACCCGCCAGCTCGTCCAGACCGTGCTGGGGACCTTCCCCACGCCGATCCACCCACCCGACCACGCGGAGCTGCCCCTCGCATACGACACGTGTCAGAAATGCCATGACGTCGAGAGCGAGGAGCTGGCCGACCTGCGTACCCGGACTGCGTTCTCCGAGGACGAGGCGAACACCCGCCAGTTCGTGGGCATGATGATCCGGCCGGGCGGCGGCGACGTGTTCGACATCGATCGAGGCGTCCACTGGCATGTCGCCCGCCAGACCGACTTCTGGACCGAGGACAAGGACGCGGCCAAGATCGACCTGGTCGAGGCCGAGGACGTCGAGGGCGTCGTCCAGCAGTTCATCGCGCAGGACAAGATCACCGTCGCCGACGACGTCCAGCCCGACATCGACGCGATCAAGGTCACCGCGACGTCGAGGGAGATGACCTGCTACGACTGCCACAACCGCGTCGGTCACTCGGTCGCAAACCCGCGGACCGGCCTGGACTACAAGCTGTCGACCGGGGATATCGACGCCACCCTCCCGTACATCAAGCGCGAGGGGATGCGGATCCTGTGGAGCGGCTTCCCGGATGATGCCACGGCGGCCGCCGAGGTCGACAAGCTCGCCGAGTACTACGCGACGAACTACCCGGAGGTCGCGGCGACGAAGGGTGCCCAGATCAACGCGGCGATCGACGAGATCAAGACGCTCTACCGTCTGACCGCGACGCCGGAGATGAAGGTGACCGCGTCCACCTACCCGGACCACATGGGCCACCTGGACTCCCCGGGCTGCTTCCGGTGCCACGACGGCGGTCACTTCCTCGTCCAGGACGGTGTCGCGACGAACAAGGCCATCCCGTCGACCTGCGACACCTGCCACACGTTCCCGCAGATCGGGCCCGCCGTCGCCAGCCTGCCGCTCGGTGAGCCGCCGAGCACGCACGACGACGAGCTGTACGTGTTCAACCACAAGGACATCGCGACCAGCGTGGATCCGGGTGGCCAGGACTGCGGGGAATGCCACGCACGGGATTACTGCGTGAACTGCCACTCGACCGGTGCGGTCAACGTCGGCCACGACGAGATGGCGACGAACCACGCGGCCGTCATCCGCGAGGAGGGCAACCAGTCCTGCGCCTATTGCCACCAGCCGGTGTACTGCGCCCGCTGCCACGCGGAGCCCGTGCTCCCAATCACGTCCCCGTTCTCGCATCCCGCCACGACCGGGCTGGAGCCGGAGACCGGATTGCTCCTGTGGCCCCTGAGACCCGGGGGCTGACGCCCGCCTGCCATCAACTCGGAGGAGACCTGCGCCCGCCCGACACACCGTCGGGCGGGCGCAGTTGTTGGGGGCACAACGGCATGGTCGCGACCCCCCGTTTCTACCGTTCGATACGTTGCGCGGCCACCCGTTGCCAACACAATTACCAGATCGGTTGCGGACCGCAGCCAGGCGATCGCAGGCCACCGTGGAGACACAGATGGACCCCGAGCCCGTCGCGTCGCAGGCACCTGAAGCGGCACCCGGCGAGTCCGTGCCGTCTGCGGGCGAGGTGGCCACGCCGTCTGCGGGCGCCGCGGCCCCGTCCCGGCGGCGCTTCCTCCGCTGGCTCGCCGGCCTCACGATCTTCTCCACGATCGCGATGGTCCTCACGCCGGTCGTCGGGTTCCTCGTGCCGTCGAAGGAGGGCCGCGTGGCGGCCGGCGGCAAGTCGCTCGTCGGCACCACGGCGGACATCCCGGCGGGCGGCGGCAAGGTCGTGGCGATGGGAAGCAAGCCCGCGATCGTCGTCAACACCGACCAGGGCGTGAAGGCCTTCTCCGCCATCTGCCCGCACCTGGGCTGCGTCGTGGCCTGGAACGACCTGATCGGGGCCATCCAGTGCCCGTGCCATGACGGCCGGTTCAACCCGTCGTCCGGCGCGGTCATCTCCGGTCCGCCTCCTGGTCCCCTCCCGCCGATCAACGTCTCGGTCGAGGGTGACCAGATCTTCCTGTCGGAGGCGTGAGATGGCCGCGAACCCCGTGACCAAGCCCGACGCCGCCGGCGGTCCAGTCTCACCCGCCGGGTGGCTGGACGAGCGGACGCGGCTCGGCCCGCTGCTCCGCGCGAGCCTGCATGTCCGCATCCCGATGTCCGCGCGGACGTACTACTTCGGCGGGATCGCACTGTTCCTGTTCGGCATCCAGGTCGTGACCGGGACCCTGCTCTCGCTCTACTACAAGCCGACGCCCGAAGCCGCGTACGAGAGCGTCCAGTACATCACCAGCGACGTCAGCTTCGGCTGGCTGATCCGGAGCCTCCACCACTGGGCCGCGAACCTGATGATCCTGTTCGTGGTCCTCCACCTCGTGCGCGTGTTCTTCCAGGCCGCCTACAAGTACCCGCGCGAGATCACCTGGGTCGTGGGCATGGGCCTGTTCATGATCACCCTCGGCTTCGGCTTCACCGGCTACCTGCTTCCCTGGGACCAGCGGGCCTACTGGGCCACCGTGGTAGGGACGGAGATCGCCGGCGGCGTGCCGGTCGTCGGCGAGTCGCTGCTGCTGCTCCTGCGCGGCGGCGCCGACGTGACCGGGGACACGATGAGCCGCTTCTTCGGGATCCACGTGCTCGTCTTGCCGCTCGCGCTCGGCGGCCTGCTCGTCGGCCACCTGCTGCTGGTCCACCAGCTGGGTCTCGCGAACCCCAGGCGCCCGGAGCCCAGGGTCCCCACCGCCAAGCCGGACGACGAGCCGCTCCGGCCGTTCTTCCCCAACTACATCCTCGATGAGCTCGTGGCCTGGTATGTCCTGCTGGCCGTCCTCGTGGTGCTCGCCTCCCTGTTCCCGGCCGGTCTCGAGGGCCAGGCGAACCCGCTCGAGACGCCGGAGCACATCAAGCCCGAGTGGTACTACCTGGGCGTGTACGAGCTGCTCAAGATCGTCCCCCGCGTCGTCGGCATCCTCGCCCCGGTCGTCGTCATCGGCCTCCTGGTCGTATGGCCCTTCCTCGACCGCAACCCGGAGGTCGTCGCGCGCCGGCGACTGCTCGCGATCGGCGGAGCCACCGTGGTCCTCGTCGGGCTCGTCGTGCTCACGGTGATGGGCTATGTCAGCTGAGCTCCGGCGCCGGCCCGGGACGCGCTCGACGCGGGTCCGCCGGGTGGCACGCCTCCTGCTGGCCGGCACCATCAGCGCCGGGCTCTGGTTTGCCGTGGCCCTCGGAGCCGACGACGCGACGCCGGCACCGGGGGTCGAGTCACCGACGCCGAGCCCGTCGGCGGATGGCGGGTCGCTCGAGTCGCCGGTGCCCACGCCGGACATCGGCCGTGCCAGCGCCCCGCCGCTCCCGACGCCGATCGGACACCCGGACGCCGAGGGTGCCAACGGCTGCTACGACTGCCACGATGCGGTCAACAACGAGCAGGCGGCGATCGCGGCCGAGTGGAAGGACAGCGCGCACGACCAGGGTGGCGTGGGCTGTGCCGACTGCCATGGCGGCGACCCGCGCTCGGACCAGATCGGCGTCGCGATGGATTCCGAGAACGGGTTCGTCGGCACGCCCGGGCGGCTCGAGTCCGTCGGGCTGTGCGGCAGCTGTCACGCCGACGTGGATCGCATGAAGGCGTCGGGCCTGCCCACCGACCAGTACGCAAAGTACTGGTCGAGCGTGCACGGGCAGCGCCTCGCGACCGGCGACGACGCGCGGGTGGCGGTATGCATCGACTGCCACGGCTCGCACGACGTGAAGAAGGTGTCCGACCCTGCCGCGCCGGTGTTCGCGTTCAACGTCCCCGAGCTCTGCTCGAGCTGCCACGCGGACGCGAAGCGGATGGAGCCGTACGGCATCCCGACCGACCAGCTGGACGTCTACTCGCAGAGCGTCCACGGCACGGCGCTGCTCGAGAACAAGGATGTCCGCGCGCCCAGCTGTGCCTCGTGCCATGGCTCCCATGACGCCCAGCCGCCAACCTCCACGAACGTCGTGGACGTGTGCGGCAAGTGCCACACGGCGACGCAGGAGCTGTACGAGGAGAGTCGGCACTCGGAGCTCGAGACGGCGGCCCCGAAGTGCTGGACGTGCCACGGCACGCATGACGTCTCACAGCCGGGATCGCACATGTTCAAGCACGTCGAGGACCCCGAGTACACGTGCAACACGTGTCATGACACGGCCACGCGCGAGCTGCGCCTGGAGCTGACCCGGTTTTCCGACGAGGCCGACCGGCGATGCGACACCTGCCACCACAGCAACTCGCAGATCTACACCCAGATCGAGGGGATCGCCGACGCCGTGACGGGCGCCGAGGTCGCCTATGCGCTCGCGGAGGAGCGCATCAAGGAGGCGGCCCGGCTGGGGATGATCACCGCCGACGCGGAGGTGGGTCTGGCCGGGGCGAAGACGAGCCTGATCCAGGCGCAGGCGGCCGTCCACACGACGAGGCTCTCGCAGATCGCGGAGCTCTCGGACGAGGCCCTGGCGCTGGCCGCGGCCGCCGAGCAGATGGCCGTGGCGCAGGTGGACGAGAGCGTCTTCCGGCGCCAGGCGATGGTCGTCGTGCTCGCCCTGATCGCCATGTGCATCCTGTTCCTGGTGATCCTCAAGCGTCGGTACGACCGGGACCTCGAGCAGGGGTAGCCCGGGGCTCGCCGTTCAGGCCTGGCCGCCGGCCACCCGGTCGCGGCGGGCGTAGACGTTGAAGGCACTGCCGCGGAGGAAGCCGACGAGCGTCACGCCGAGGCGCTCGGCTGCCTCGACGGCGAGGTCGGATGGGGCGCTCACCGCCGCGAGGATCGGCACGCCGGCGACGGCGGCCTTCTGGACGAGCTCGAAGCTGGCGCGGCCGGACACGAGGACGATCCGCTCGTGGAGGGGCAGGGCGCCCGCGAGGACCTGGCCGCCGATGAGCTTGTCCAGCGCGTTGTGACGGCCGACGTCCTCCCGGAGCGCGACGAGGGTGCCGTCGGGCGCGAACAGCCCGGCCGCGTGCAGGCCGCCGGTGTGCTCGAACACGGCCTGGGCGTCCCGGAGGGTCGCGGGGAGCGCGAGCAGCGTCCGCGCATCGACGAGCGGCCCGTCCGGGATCGGCGCGCAGCGGACCTCGACCTCGTCGAGGCTCGCCTTGCCGCAGATACCGCACGACGCCGTGGCCACGAAGTGGCGCTCCGCCACCCGGGAGGCGTCGAACGGGCGGGCCAGGCGGACGGTGACCTCGTCGTCGGGGCGGGCCGTCGTCGCGGGGTCGCCGAACGTGACGGCCTCGACAGTGTCCTCGTCTTCGATCAGGCCCTCCGTCCGCAGGAAGCCGACCGCGAGCTCCGCCTCGTCGCCCGGTGTCCGCATCGTGATCGCGACGTCCACGGGTTCCTGCCCCGGCCCGGCGGCGCGGATCGCCAGGGGCTCCTCGCCCGACAGCCGGTCGTCGCGCTCCTCGAACACCCCGTCACGGAATGCCGCGATCCGCACGCGGGTCGCCTGGCGCTCGAGGGACGGCTGGAAAGGCTCGGCGGGCCGGTCGGCGTCGATCACCCGCGGATCGTACTGCGCAACGGCATCCCATCCACTACGGTGTCCCTGTGCTCGACTCGGCCCAACGCGAGTTCGTCGAGGGCGCCCGCCGCGCGACGCTCGCCACGATCACTCCGGACGGGCGGTCACGCCTCGTTCCCGTGTGCTTCGTCCTCCTCGAGGACGTCGTCTACACCCCGATCGACGAGAAGCCCAAGCAGGGCACCGATCCCCGGGCGCTGGGGCGAGTTCGCGACGTGACGGATCGTCCCGACGTCGCGCTGCTCGTGGACCGCTGGGACGAGGACTGGGACCGCCTCGCGTGGGTCCGGATCCACGGCACGGCGACGGTGCTGGACGCGCAGTCCGGCGCCGCGGAACACGCCCGGGCGGTCGCGGCTCTCCGCGCGAAGTACCCGCAGTACAGGTCCCACGCGCTGGAGGGCCGACCGGTCATCCGGATCGCCGTGGAGCGGGTCGTGGCCTGGGGCGAGCCAGGTCCCTGAAGACCGTCACCCGCCCTCCGGGCGCGAGGGCTCAGTGGCCGTTGGCGCAGTGCTCCGCGCCGTTCCCCTTGCCCTGACCCGGCGTGCCTACCGGCGCGAGCGGGAGCCCGCCCGGATTGTGGGCGAGGAGCGCCTCCTTGGCCATCCCGTTGTCGTTGGACGGGCTGCCGGCCGCCTCGGCGTGGCAGGCCGTTGCGGGCAGGCCGCCATGGTGGAAGGCGAGCGCCGATCCTGGCAGCGCAAGCGCGAGAGCAAGTCCAAGCCCGGCCGCGAGACGCTTCATCGAGATCCCTCCGTGTGCAGTTGCCCCGGTGCTCGGGGTACGACGCGGGCCGACCTGCGGTTTTCCGCCCGGGCGTCAGGCGGCGACGATCTCGACGAGAAGACCACCGGCCCGGCTCCGTTCCTCCACGATCGTGAGACCGGCGTCGTGCACCGCCCGGCGCACGTCGTGGTCGAGGCGGCAGCCGCCGCTCACGCGGGCCCAGGCCGGCGCCGATCGCGCCTGGATGGCACCGATCGCACGGTTTCGGGAGCGGGCGTGCTCGAGCAGGCGGATGGTGCCGCCGGGACGCAGCACCCGCCGGGCCTCGTGGAGGCTCCGCTCGACATCGCCGACGGAGCACAGGACGAACGTCGCGACGACCGTGTCGAACGACGAGTCCGCAAACGGCAGGGCCGCGGCATCGCCCTCGACAAGGACGACATCGCGGCCGACCCGATCTGCCCGGTCCGCGGCAACCGAGAGGGCCGGGGCGCTGACATCGATGCCGTGGATCATCGATCCGGCGGGATAGATGCCGAGGTTCGAACCTGTCCCGATGCCGATCTCGAGGGTCTCGCCCCGCGCCTTCCCGGCGACCCGTGTGCGGGCATGCCGGAGCCCGGCGCGGTCGGCCGCCCGCATCCCGGCGTCGAGCAGGCGGGCCGTCCGGACGTTGCCCACCTGCAGGCCGGCCTGCTCGGCACGAGGAGCGAGAAACCGGTTGCCCGCAAGGTTGGCCAGCTCGATCAGGATCGACACCGCGAGCAGCTCCCGGCGGTGTCGCGGGCTGAGCTGCACGGGAAACGGCGCCTCATCCGGGCCCGCGATCGCGACCCGCTGACCGAACTCGTAGGCTGCCGCCTCGGGCGCCGTCAGGTCGTCCAGGCGAAGCCCCACGCCCCGTGCCCACCGGCCATGGAACGCCTCGCAGGCCTCGCAGCGGTTGATCGAGGTCACGCCCAGCATCGCCGCCTCACGGACCGGCGGCGGCACGCGGCCCGGCAGGAGATATGCGGAAGCGAGCGCCGGGATGTGACGGACGAGCGGGGGCGTCCAGCGCCGGAGGGCGCGGCGGGTGAGCTTGGGGCGTGTGGGCGATTCGGTCTGCACTCGTGAGCTCGATGGTGGTGACGCGATCATTGTCGCGCGTCGTTCAGATCGTTGACGTGCTGAACGGGCGCAGGGATACATCAGGGGGACATGTATCCATTCACCGCGTGGCCTCGTCCATTGGACAGAGGCGGGCAACGACCCGCCGCCAGGAGGACCCAGCCATGAAGCTGACCACCAACGAATCGCCCCTCGACCGGATCATCCGGATCGTGGCGGGCCTCGGCCTCGCCGGCCTGGCAATCGCCGGCATCGTGACCGCACCTGTCGCCTACGCCGCCTGGCTTGTCGCGGCCGTCCTGCTCGTGACGGGTATCGTTGGCTTCTGCCCGCTGTACGCGCTGCTCCGCGTGAGCACGAAGCGGGTCACCGACTGAGCACGGGGCCCAGCTTGACCATGCACGAGGACCCGACGGAACCGCCCGGGCGGGAGGCTGCCGCGGCCGACGCGTTCGCCGACCTGCTCGTCGCGGAGCTGCCGAGGCTCGTCCGGCTTGCCACCCGCCTGGTCCGTGACGCGGACCAGGCGGAGGACTGCGCCCAGGAGACCATCGTCGGTGCCTGGCGGCGCCGCGACCAGCTCCGGGACCCGTCGGCGCTCTCCGCGTGGCTGCGTCGCAGCCTCGTCAACCGGGTCATCGACCGGTCCCGCGTCCGTCGCGACGAGCTCGATATCGACGCCATCGAGGCCGACTGGCGGGACGATCACTACTCCGTCGCGCCGGAGCGCGTCATCGAGCGGGCGGAGCTCCACGACGAGCTCGAGGATGCGCTGGCCCGCCTCCCGGTGATCTACCGGGTCCCGGTCGTGCTCCACGATGTCGTCGGGTGGACCGCCATGGAGATCGCCCGCGCGATGGACGCCGGACTGCCGGCCACGAAGCAGCGCCTGCGAAGGGGACGAATGATGCTGGTGAGTGCCCTCGCCGAGGGCGACGAGCGACGGCTCGCGAGCCTCGCCCAGCCGCTGCGGTGCTGGCGCGCGCGCCGGCACGTCTCGGCGTACCTCGACGGCGAGCTCGACGCGGACACGCGGTCGGCGGTCGAGGCGCACCTCGAGACCTGCCCGACGTGTCCGCCGCTGTACGCGGGTCTCGTGGGCGTCAAGGCGAGCCTGGGCGGCCTGCGCGACCCGGACACCGTCGTCGAGGAGGCGATCGCAGGACGCATCCGCCAGCAGCTCGACACCCAGTCGGGCCGGGCACGCCCATAGGCGATCGGGCTCGAGCTGACCGCCCGGTCCGGGCCGTGGTGGCTGGTCGCTCGGCGGTGCCCGGCGTCACAGTCAACCAAATCGACCATCGCGTCCCGCTGCGGTCAGGAATCGGCGCCACAGTCCACGGAACGCGTGATCCAAGGCAAATACGCACTCGATCGTGCCTGACACGCACGATCGACCCCGCAACGACCCGTCGATTGCAGGTTTGGTTGACCCTGAGTCAAGGCCGGATGCGGGAGCCGCGGCGCAGCCCGGAACCCGGGCTCGAACCTATGCCAGGCCGAGACCCTCCGCGATCAGGATCACGCCGAACAGCACGAACGCGCCCGCGGCGAACAGCGCGATGGCGCGCTCGGGGAGCCGGGTGCCGAAGAACGCCCCGATCGCGATCGCGATCGCATCCGCGGCCACCATGCCCGCCGTCGAGCCGAGCCAGGTGCCGATGGGCTCCTCCGTGGTGGCCAGCGTGACCGTGGCGAGCATCGTCTTGTCACCGAGCTCCGCGAGGAAGAACGCCGTCCCGATCGTGACCAGCGCCCATCGCCCCGTTCGCGCGGCACGGCCTTCATCGGCCTCGCCCAGCGTGTCGCCCCGGAGCGTCCAGGCAGCGAACCCGAAGAACGCGAGGCCCGCGACCACCTGGATCGCGGCCGTCGGCAGGACGAGCGCGAACATCGACCCCAGCAGCACCGACCCCGCGTGCACGATGAGCGTCGCGATCGTGACCGCGAGCAGGACCGTCATCGCCCGGTAGCGCGACGCGAAGGCGAGCGCCATCAGCTGGCTCTTGTCGCCGAGCTCCGCGAGGAACACGACCCCGAATGAGAGGAGGAAGGCGTCCACGCGGGCTCCGTCCGGTAGGTGGGCTCGGGTCCGGCGGGAGCGCCTTCGACCCGACACCCGGTGATGGTGTCGATGAGTCGAAGGTCTCATCCGTCCGCAGGGCGGACCCGGCGACCGGGCGCCATCGCGCCAGCGTGTCGATCGGCCGGAGGAGGACTACTCCCCTTCCGCCGCAGTGTCGGGTCGCGAACGGGCGCGCGTCAAGGGCCGGCGGGCGCCTCCGGTCCCGGCGGGATCCGGTGAAACCAGATCCGACGTACCTGCCTCAGGAACACCGAGCGTCCCGCGTCACCGGGACGGTGCCGATGGAGAGGGCATGCCGCGCGCGATCACAGCCACAGCCATCCTCCGCGCCGGCGTCGTCATCGCGGCCGTCGCCCTCCTGCTCGCGCCGCAGGCCACGATCCCCGTGTGGGCGGCCACCTCGACCGTCACGATCGGCGACCAGCTCGATCCCGCCCAGCTCACGATCACACCCGGAAGCACGGTGACCTGGATCAACGAATCCGGGAACCGCCACCGGATGCGCTCGACGTCGGGGCCGACGGAGTTCGACTCCGGCGATCTCGACCCCGGCGAGTCGTTCAGCGTCACGTTCAGCGTTCTCGGCACTTGGCAGTACCGCGACGAGCGCAATGACGATCTCTCCAACTTCTGGGGAACGATCACGGTTGCCGAAGCGCCGACCCCGCGTCCCGATCCGACGCCAACGCCCCGGCCCGGGACCACCGCACCACCGGCCGGCGCGACGCCTGTCCCGCCGCCCGGGGACATCCTCATGGCGGGGCGCGTGTTCAACCCGCGCTCGCTCACCGTCGACGCGGGGACCACCGTGCGCTGGCGCAACAACGACTCGCGCGAGCACACCGTCACCGCCAATGACCGGGCGTTCGATTCGGGGATCATGGCCGTCGGCGCGACGTTCACGCGCGTGTTCAACACCCCGGGCACCTATGCCTACGTGTGCCTGCTCCATCCGGACATGACGGGGACCATCGCCGTCCGCGGCACCGGTGGTGCGACCCCTCCCCCTCCGCCACCTCCGACACCCACCCCCAGGCCGACCCCGGTGGTCACGCCCGCGCCCGGGTCGACGACCGTCCAGGCCGTCGACTTCGCGTTCAATCCGGGCGCGATCGACGTCATCGCCGGGACAACGATCACGTGGGTGAACGCCGGCGCCGCACTCCACACGGTCACGGCGAGCGACGGGTCGTTCGACTCCGGGCTGATCGCCGGGGGCGGTGGCCGGTACAGCCGCCGGTTCGCGAGCGCAGGGACCTACCCGTATCTGTGCTCCCTGCACCCGTCGATGACGGGTGTCGTCCGTGTGTCGGGTGCGAACGGCGCCACGCCGCCACCGCCTGCCCCGGCGACGCCCAGGCCAACGTCTCCGCCCGTCGCGTCCGGTGAGCTCGAGCTCCGTGACTTTGCGTTCGTCCCGTCCTCGGTCCGCGTGACGCCGGGGACGCGGGTGACGTGGGTCAACACCGGCGCCGCGCCGCACACCGTCACGGATCGGGCCGGGACATTCGACTCGGGCCTGCTCGCTCGTGGCGCCCGCTACTCGCGGACGTTCAGCACGTCCGGCACGTACCGACTCCTGTGCTCGATCCACCCCGAGATGAGCGGGACGCTGGTGGTCGCGGCGCCGGGTGCCACGCCGGCGCCCCCCGCGAGCCCCCCTGCGATCACGACGCCGCCACCCGAGTCGGGCGCCGTCACGATCATCGACTTCGACTACGCACCGCAGATCCAGCGCGTCCCCGTCGGCACGACCGTGCGCTGGACGAACGTCGGCGTTGCGCCGCACACCGTGACGGCCACGGACGGGTCGTTCGACTCCGGGTTCCTTGCCACGGACGAGGTCTACAGCCGCCAGTTCACGAGCGAGGGCACGGTGGACTACCTGTGCTCGATCCACCCAGCCATGATCGGGACGGTCGTCGTTGGCGCCGCGTCGCCGCCGACCCCGACCCCAGCGGCGTTCGAGCCGGGCGCGGTCGACCCCGGCGCCGCGGCGTCGGGTGCCCCACAGACGGGACAGGCGGGACAGGCGGGCCCCGGAGCGCCGGTGGCGGGCCCCGACGGCACATCGGCGGAATCCATCCAGGCCGTCGGAGCGCCGCTGTCGACGGAGTCCCTCGTCCGGCTCGGGGTCGTCGCGATGATCTGGCTCGGCGCATTCCTGGTCGCGGCCCGCCTCGTCCGGTCGGCCGCCAGGGTCCGCTGAGCGGGTCGCGAGACCCTGGTCGCCCTCAGCGACCCGCGTCAACCTCCGCCAGGAACGCGAGCAGCGTCTCGGTGAACCACTCCGGTCGCTCGAGGCTGGGCAGGTGGGCGGCATCGGGGACGTCGATCCGCCGGGCACCCGGGACCGCGTCCGCGAGGACGCCGGCGAGGGCAGGCGTGGCCGCGATGTCCAGCAGCCCGGCGATCGCGAGCAGGGGCACCCGGATCTCGCCCAGCCGTCCGGCTGCCGGTGGGTCGAGCGGGACCGGCTGCCCGGTCTCCTTCTCCTGCAGGTAGGTCTCGAGGCACATCGTCCGGACGAGCTCGCGCACGTGCGCGGGCGCCCGGCCGGCCGGCTGGCCGATCCCGTCGACCCAGATCTCCACGTCGAGGTCGGCCATCCCGGCCCAGTCCTTCGCCTCCGCGAGCGGATCCTCGCGCTCGAATGCCGCGAGCTCCTCGGGCGTGTCCTCGAGGTCGGAGCCCGACAGGCCGCCGCACACCCAGGCGATGCCCGACACGCGGTCGGGGAACTCGAGCGCGGTGTCGAGCACGATCGAGCCGGCCCGTGAGCAGCCGACGAGCACCGCCCGGTCGAGGCCGGCCCAGTCCATCACCGCGACGAGGTCGGCGCAATTCGAGAACGACACGTCCTCGCTCTCGGACCGGCCGAAGCCGCGGCAGTCGTAGCGGACGACGCGATGACGCGCGGCCAGCGCTTCCCACTGCGGGTCCCACATGCGGGCATCCGCGATGCCGGCGTGGACGAGCACGACGCCGCTCCCCGACCCTGCGGCCTGTGCCCACAGGCGTCCGCCGGCGACGTCGACGAACGCCCTCGAACCCGCGTGCGTCGCTCAACCCTCGGTCTCCCGCTCCAGGTAGACGGCCCCGGCCAGCGGCCGGAGACAGTGGGTCATCGACATCGCCTGCTCGTAGCCACCCTGGTTGAGCAGGGCGACGATCTCGCCCTCGGCGACGTCGGCGAACGGGTAGTCCTCCGCGAACACGTCGCCCGCCTCGTTGATGTGGCCCGCGAGCGTGACGCGCCGCGACCGTTCGCGGAGCGGCTCGCGCACCGGGAGCGCCTCCTGCGCGTACTTGTAGATGAAGTACGAGCAGCTCACGTTCCAGCCGAGGTCGAGGCCCACGAACGTCGTCCCGGCGCGCTCCTCCACGGTCACCACCTCGCCCAGCAGGACCGCGGCGTCCTTCATCACGAAGTCGCCGGGCTCGAAGGCGGCGGTCACGCCGTACGGCTCGAGGTGCCGCTTGACGACCGCCGCGTAGGCGTCGAGGTCCACCGGCCGCTCCCGGTCCCGCGCGACGCGCCCCAGCCCGCCGCCGACGTTGACCTCGCGGACCGGGAACCCGGCCTCGAGGAAGCGGTCGAGGTACGTCGTGGCGTTCTCGAGCGCCCGCTCGAACCCGTCGAGCTGGTCGCCGAGCCAGCCCGAGCCCGCGTGGAAGTGCATCGTGTCCACGATCAGCGAGTGCCGTCGAACGGCCGCGATCGCATCGTCCAGCCGGTCCGCGGTGACCCCGAACTTCGTTGGGCGCTCGCCCGCGTACGAGAGGTGCTCGGTGTACCCGGCACCCGCGCCCGGGTTGATCCGGATGCCAACCGTCCGGCCCGGCGCCCGCCGGCCGACGCGTTCCAGCTGGCTGACGGCGTCGAGGTTGAGGCGGATCGGGTGCGCGAGCAGCACGTCCAGGTCGCGCTCGGACACGTTCGTGCCGGTGTGGCTGATCTCCTCGGGCAGCCAGCCGTTCGCGAGGGCATGCGTCACCTCGCCCGGCGAGCACGCGTCGATGCCGACGGCCTCCGGCGTGCCGGGAGCGCCCACGCCACGGATCACCGCGAGGATCCTCGGATCGGGACAGGCCTTCAGCGCGAACCGCACGCGATGGTCGAGGCCCGCCCCGGTCAGGGCGGCCTGCAGGGTCCGCAGGTTCTCCGCCGGGCGCGCCAGGTCGTGCACGAACAGGGGCGTTCCGTGCTCGCGGGCGAGCGCCTCGAGGTCCGCACCATTGAGCGTCAGGCGATCGCCGACGACGTCGAGGCCGGGCCGACGCCACCACACCGGCGCGGCCGACGCGGGCGAATCGAACCGGGTGGTCACGGGCGCGTGTCGGGCGCGGCCGCGAGCCCTCGCTCCCGGGCGGCGCGCGGCGGGCGCACCGGTCGCGCGGCGAGGATCGCGCGACGGGTCACGGGATCGGCGAACGGATCGGGCCCCTCCGCCACGTCCGTGCCGAGCGCCTCGAGCAGGTGCTGCGTCGCGTGGGCGATCTCGTCGACCGCGGCGCGGAACGCCTCGGTGTTGCGGGCGGACGGCTCGCGATACCCGCTGATCTTGCGGACGTACTGGAGCGCGGCGGCCCGGGCCTCCCCGGTCGTCGCGGGGCCGGCCTCGTCGGCGCGGCGGAGCTGGCGAATGCTGCGGCACATGCGCGGAGAGTACCGCCGTCACGACGCCACGAGGAAATGGTTGACATGACCATAACTTGCGACGTAGGGTATGGGTTATGGCGACCAGAACCGGTGGAGCCGTCCCCCCGCCGACTACGATCCGAGGCAGTTCCCGGCGTTCGCGGTGACCGTGGACGTGGTGATCCTGACCCTGGCGGACGGGCGGCTCCACGTCCTCCTCGTCCGAAGGGGCGGCGCCCCGTTCGAGGGCATGTGGGCGATCCCCGGCGGCTTCAAGCGGCCGGCCGAGACGCTCGACGAGGCGGCCGGGCGCGAGCTCGCCGAGGAGACCGGCGTGGACGCGTCGCGTCCGCTCGAGCAGCTCGGGGCGTACGGCGATCCGGGCCGGGACCCGCGCATGAACGTCGTGACGGTCGCCTACCTGGCCGTCCTCCGCGACGTCGGCGCGCTCCGGGCCGGCACCGACGCGGCCGATGCCCGCCTGTTCCCCGTCGACGACGTCCTCGCCGGCCGCCTCGAGCTCGCCTTCGACCACGCCGGGATCGTCCGCGACGCCGTGGAGCGGATCCGCACCCAGCTCGAGGCGACGGCCATCGCGACCGCGTTCGTCGACACGGAGTTCACGCTCACCGAGCTCCGCGCGGTCTACGAGGCCGTGTGGGGCATCCGTCTCGATGCGGCGAACTTCCGACGCAGCGTCGCCGAGCGCGGCTGGGTGGTCCCCACCGGCCGTCGTGCCCGGCCCGGCCCGGGGGGTGGCAAGCCCGCCGAGCTGTTCCGGGCCGCCGAAGCCTGGTCCCATGGCGGCCCGGTCCGCCGCCCCCACCCCGCAACGGAGCGTCCTACCCCATGAAGGCGATCGTCCACACCCGATACGGCGGCCCCGAGGTCCTCAGCGTCCAGGAGGTCGAGCGGCCCGTCCCCGCGCCGGACGAGGTCCTCGTCCGCGTGCACGCAACCACCGTCAACCGCACCGACTGCGGCTTCCGGTCCGCGACGCCCTGGTTCGCCCGCTTCTTCACCGGGTGGCGCGCGCCGAGGAACCCCGTGCTCGGCAGCGAGTTCGCGGGCGAGGTCGTCGAGGTCGGGCCCGACGTCACCGAGTTCGCGGTCGGCGACCGCGTGTTCGGCGTCAACCAGCGCACGTTCGCGGCGAACGCGGAGTTCATGCGCAACCGGGAGCGTGACCCCATCACGACGATGCCGCCGGGGCTCACGTACGCGGAGGCCGCCGCGGTCCCCGACGGAATCGTCCTCGGACGGACATGTCTCACGGCGGCCGGGGTCGGCCCGGGCACGCGGCTGCTGGTCTACGGGGCCTCCGGGTCGATCGGCAGCGCCGCCGTGCAGCTCGCGAAGCACCTCGGCGCGGACGTGACGGCCGTGTGCGACACGGCGGGACTCGACGTCGTCCGGTCGCTCGGGGCGGATCGCGTCATCGACTACACGCAGGAGCCGTTCCTCGAGCCCGGCATCCGCTACGACGTGATCTTCGACGCCGTCGGCAAGCTCTCGTTCCGCCGCGTGCGCCGCTCGCTGACGCCGGACGGCGTGTACGCAACCACGGACCTCGGCTGGCTGTGGCACCAGCCGCTGATGTCGATCGCGACGCGGCTCGTGGGCCGCCAGCGGGCGATGCTGCCGCTCCCGTCGTACCGCAAGGACCACGTGCTGTTCGCGAAGGAGCTCCTGGAGTCGGGCGCCTACCGGCCCGTGATCGACCGCCGCTACGCCCTGGAGGACGCGGTCGAGGCCACCCGCTACGTCGAGACCGGCCGCAAGATCGGCAACGTCGTGCTCGAGGTCCTGCCCGAGGACTGACAGGGCGAGTGCTATCCTTACATCAGAGATGTTGTAAGGAGATTGCCATCATGGAAGTCTCAGCGCGGCTCAGCTCGAAGGGCCAGGTCACCGTCCCCCGTGCCGTCCGTGAGGCGCTGTCGCTCGAGGAGGGCGACCGGCTCGTATTCCGGGTTGAAGGGGATCACGCGGTGCTGGCGCGGACCCCGGACCTCCTTGCGCTCGCGGGTTCGGTCAATGTGCCGGCCGCGAAGCGTGGCACGGCCTGGGCGGACGTCCTGCGCGAGACACGGCGAACCCGGGCGACCGAGCGCCGGTGACGGCCTTCGTCGACACCAATGTCCTGATCCGTCACCTCACGGGTGATCCGCCCGACCAGGCAGCGCGGGCCACTCGCTACCTGGCAGGCGCCGACGACCTGCTGCTTCCTGACCTGATCGTCGCCGAGCTGGCCTACGTCCTGGAGTCGTACTACGAGGCACCCCGGGCGCAGGTCGCGACGACGCTCCGCGCCGTGCTGGCCTACCCCGCCATCCACGTGCTCGACGCCGACCTGCTCCAGCGGGCCGTGGAGGTCTACGACGTCCACCGGCTCGACTTCGCCGACGCCTACCTCGTCGCCAGCGCCGAACGGACGGGGATCGGCGTCATCGCCTCGTTCGACCGGAGCATCGATCGCGTTGCGACGGTCCGCCGCGACGAGCCCGCCTGAGCCCGCACCCGTTAGTCCGTCGCGGTGGTCGCGAGCGAGGTCCCCAGCAGCGCCCGCTGGAGGAGCATGAACACGATCACGACCGGGATCGCCATCAGCAGCGCGTAGGCCGCCGTCGCGCTCCAGTTCGAGGTGAAGAAGCCGGTCGTCGCCTCGGCGAGGATCATCGCGAGCGTCACGTTCTCGTTCGTCGAGATGAACAGCCAGGCGAGGGCGAACTCCGTGTAGGCGAGCAGGAACGCGACCAGCGCCGCCACGAGGATCGACGGCATCGCGAGCGGCAGCGTGATCCGCCGGAACGCCGTGAACCGCGTCGCCCCGTCGACGAAGGCGGCCTCCTCCAGCTCCTCGGGCACGGCCCGGAACGCCGCCCGCATCAGCCACAGGCAGAGCGGCATCGCGAACGACGCGTACAGGATCGAGAGCGCCAGCAGCGAGTCCCGCAGGCCGAACTCGTTCGCGAGCGGGACGTTGCGCTCGATCGCGTTGAACAGCAGGAACAGCGGCACCGCGAGCGCGATCGGCGGCAGGAACACGCCGAGCAGGATCGCGACCAGACCCACGTCCTTGCCCGGGAAGCGCATCCGGGCGAACGCGTAGGCCATCGTCGCGCCGAAGACGAGGGCGGTCAGCGCCGCCGACACCGACACCAGCAGGCTGTTGCGCAGCAGGCCCCAGTAGTCGAGGACGGCCCCGGGCCGGAAGAACGCGTCGCTGAACCGGTCGAGGGTGGGCTCGACCGGGATCGGGTGGAACCCGCTCGGATAGCCGACGATCGAGCCGTCGGTCGCCATCAGCACGAGCACCCAGATCGGGATCAGCACGAAGATCCCGACGGCGACCAGGAACAGCTGCCGCGCGAGGTGGCCCCCGGCCGTCAGGCGACCCATCGCCGGCCCCTCACGAGAACGCCACCTTCTCTGCACGCGACCGCCAGCGGAAGAACCAGATCACGACGAACAGGAGCGCGATGAGCGTCACGATGTTGATCGCCGCGCTGACCGAGTACAGCCCGGGCCCGAACCCCGAGTTGAACAGGTTGAACGAGAGCGTCGCGAGCGTCGTCGTCTGCTCCGGCATGAACAAGATGTAGAACAGGTAGAACTGGTTGAACGCGGCCACGCCGCGCACGACGAACGCGGCGCCCAGCAGCGGCAGGAGCAGCGGCAGCGTGACCCGGGTGAAGCTCGCCCACCGTCCGGCACCCTCGATCGCGGCGGCCTCGTGGATCGACCGCGGGATCGTCCGCAGCCCGGCGGTCGCCACGAGCATCCAGATCGGGAAGCCCATCCAGGTGCCGGCGAGCAGCAGGACCCCAAGCGAGAGCTCCGGGCTCTGCTGCCACTCGACGGGTCCACCCACGAGCTGCGCGAACAGGCCCTGCTGAGGGTGCGAGATATCGAGCCACGCGATCGCGCCCACGGCCTCCGGGATCGCCCACGGGAGGATGAACAGCACCCGCCACGCGTTGGCGAACCGCACGCCGGGACGCTCGAGGACGAGCGCGATCGCAATCCCGAGCGCGGCCCCGAGGGCCACCGAGCTGAGCATCCACAGGATCGAGAAGGTCACCGTCGCGGCGGTCGAGTTCTGGCCCATCCAGAAGCTCTGCTGGAACCCGTTGAGCAGGTCGAGGCCCACGTACTGGACCTCGTTGGTGGCGTTGAAGTCGAACGGGACGGCCGGGATCTGGCCGGTGAGCCCGCCGATCGACTCCCGCAGCACGCCGCCCTGCAGGCCGTCCCGCAGGTTCTTGAGCTGCAGGTCCGTGAGCGACATGAGCACCTGGTAGGCGATCGGGATCACCGCCAGCACGACCAGCGCGATGAGCCCCGGCACGAGCCACGGCGACGCACGCCGGAGATCCGCGAGGCTGCCGCGGACGCCGCGCCGGGGCGTCACGGGGGTTTCGGCCGTGCCGGCGTCCACGTCGCGCCGCCGGAGGCCTGTCGCCCAGCGCCGGACCGGGGCGACCACGATCCAGGTGCCGTGGGCCGCGGCGAGCGACAGCGGCGCCGAGACGAGCAGCACGTACTGCGGCCACTTGGTCGGCCAGAACAGGAGGAACAGGAGGCCGATGCCCAGCCACAGCGCGTAGACCCGGTGCTGGTTCCACATCCGCCGCAGCCCGACCACGGCGAGGGCCGTGATGAACAGGTCCACGGCCACGATGAACGTGCCGCGCTCATGGAACGGGACGGAGCCCATGAGCCACACGATCGGCTGCCACATCGGCCAGCCGGTGTCGGAGACGGCCTCGCTCGTCGCGTAGCCGCCGTGGTATGTGATCGATTCCCCGAGGCGACCTACCGGGTCCGGCCACAGGTACGGGTTGGCGACCATGAACGCGACGAACCCGAGGACGAGCCAGCCGGCGACCGGCAGCGCCCACCGCGCGATGCGACCCGCCGACCGCCGGCCGTCGTCCGCCGCGGTGGCCGCCCGGGTCCGCCACAGCCAGTCGGCGACGATCGCCAGGCCGGCGACGCCGTACAGGTATTTCCCGGCGCAGGCGAGCCCGAAGGCGACGGCCGCTGCCACCAGCCAGGCGCGGCGACGGCCCGGCAGCTCCGACCGCCACGCCCGTGACGCAAGCACGACGGCGAGCAGGGCGAAGAACGCCGGCACCGCCTCGAGCATCACCTGGCTCGAGTACTTCACGGTCCACGTGTGGACCGCCAGCCACAGGCCGGCGACCGGAGAGACCAGCGCGAGGAGGATGGCGGTCGCCACCCCGAAGGCCGCGTTGACCGACCTGGCGACGTCGAGATGGGGCTGCGGGAGGTCCGTCGCCGGCTCCGCGGTCGTCGGGCGGTCCGGGATCTCGGGCACCTGCTCGAGCGGCGCCAGCGCGAGCCCGGTGACGATCTTCGAGAGCGGCGGGTGCTCGGAGCGGTAGTTCTCGTCCAGGAAGACCCCGAGGTCGCCCTCCTGGATGCCGGTCGCGTAGAGCTGGCCGGCGCGGAGGTAGTCGTCCTCGTCGTAGTCGATCGGGAGCACGTCGCACGGCGACCATCCGGGCCGCGATCGCCAGCGGCGGCGACGAACGCCACCGCGGACACGATCGCGAGTCGACGTAGGAGGGCATCCCGATCGAGCACCAGCGGAGTGTGGAGGTATGCGGGCACGCGCCGCAAGCAGCGATTTCCCGTCGTTTCCGGGCCGAAGGCCACTCGGTCGCATCGTGGTGCGCCCGCGCGCCGGAAAGTCGTCGGGGGGGCTGGACAGGACGTTCGTCGTGCCGCAGATTCCGGCCAGGCCGTATGGCCGAGGACTCATCGACGCCGGTGTCCGGGGGACCCGGCGTCGACCCGTTAACGGCCGTGCTTCACCCCGACCGCGGCGGGTCAGCTTGACGCGGCGTCCGGGGCCGGAGCGCCTTCCTCCATCGCGAGGTCCTCGAGCGCCTCCTCGAATATCGTCAGCTCCTCGCCGTCGGGCGCGGGGTGCGGCGGCATCTTCGGCAGCAGCAGGCTGAAGACCACGCCCAGGAGCACGAAGCCGGTCGCCACGAAGCCGGCAAGCTGCGTCGCCTCCACGAACGCCGACTCGAGGGCCGGGACCACGGCCTCCGAACCGGGCTGCTCCCGGATCCCCGTGAGTGCCTGGCCGGCGCTGGCCTCCATCGCGTCGGCGATCCCCTCCACCGCGGTCGGCGGCAGGCCCGGGATCGCCGAGAGGTTCTCGGTCACGCCCATGCCGAGGGAGGTGAACAGCACGGACCCGAGGATCGCGATCCCGAGGGCCGAGCCCACCTGGCGCATCGTGGAGTTGGCGCCCGATGCGAGTCCGGACCGCTCCGGCGGGATGTCCGAGAGCACGATGCTCGTGAGCTGCGCCGTGGCGAGGCCCACCCCGATGCCGTAGACGAACAGCGGGACGCCGAGCTGCAACCCGGTCACGTCGACCGAGATCAGCAGCGAGGTCACGACGATGCCGACGGCCTCGAGCCCCATCCCGAGCGTGACGACGCGCCGCGGTCCGTAGGCGTGCGAGAGCCGTGCCGCCAGTGGCGCCGCCACGAATGCGCCGAGGGCGAGCGCGAGGAACACGAGGCCCGTCTCGAACGCCGAGTAGCCGACCACGGCCTGGAGGAACAGGGGCAGCGCGAACAGCAGGCCGAACTCGCCGAGGGCGACGATCGTGCCCGCGAGGTTCCCGTAGCGGAACGCGGGATACCGCCACAGGTCCACGTCGAACAGGAAGAACTTGCCGGCCCGCGACCGCCGGTGCTCGACGACCGCGAACACCATGAGGGCGACGATGCCGCCCGCCAGGAGGAACGGGATGATCGACACCTCGAGCGGCCACGTCCAGCCGGCGATCGTGAACGGCTGCTCCGGGGTCCACCAGCCGTACGTCCGGCCCTCGATCAGCGAGAACACGATCGCGCTCAGGCCGGCGGTGATGAGGACGAAGCCGACCGGGTCGAGGCCCGCCGTCGCGTTCTCGTCCTTGCTCTCACCGATGTAGTGGCGGGTGCCGAGGAAGGCGATGATCGCGACCGGGATGTTGATGTAGAACGCCCAGCGCCACGAGATGTTCGTCGTGAGCCAGCCGCCCAGGAGCGGCCCGACTGCGGCCATGCCCCCGATCGTCGCGCCCCAGATGCCGAACGCGATCGCGCGGTCGCGGCCGCGGAAGTTCGTGTTGAGGATCGACTGCGTCGCGGGCAGGATCATCGCCCCGCCGACGCCCTGGAGCACACGCGCGGCGATGAGCAGCTCGCCGGTCGGCGCGGCGCCGGCCAGCACGGAGGCCCCACCGAACACGACGAGTCCGAGCAGGTACAGCCGTCGACGCCCGAACAGGTCGCCGATCCGGCCGAGCGTCACGAGGAGGGCGGCGAACACGAGCGCGTAGACGGTGTTGATCCACGCGGCGGTCGTGGAATCGAGCGTGAGCTCGTCGATGATCGACGGGACGGCGACGTTCACGATCGTGGCGTCGACGATGATCATCGCGACGCCGAGGCTGAGCATCCCCAGCCCGATCCACCGGCCACGGCCCAATTCGTGCATGGCGCCGGTGGCGCCCGTGGCGCTCGGGGTGGTCACGTCTGGCTCCAGGTGC
The DNA here is from genome assembly GCA_963715245.1 of uncultured Chloroflexia bacterium. GTDB lineage: Bacteria > Chloroflexota > Limnocylindria > Limnocylindrales > CSP1-4 > CAIXZV01. The sequence continues at coordinate 146,948 of CAVQRM010000004.1, read as the reverse complement.
TGGGGAGTGGATGGAGCGGCCGTTGAGGCCCGGCATCCGTTCGGGGGACGCGGCCCCGGATCGCTCCAGTGTTGCACCGGCGACGAGATCCGGACGGGTCAACGCCGCGCGGGCGCGACCGGCTGTTGCGGTCCAGGCAACGAATTCGAGCTGGGTGGTCCCAGTGGCGTCGCATGAAGCGCGGCCAGCCGGGAACGGTGCCTCACAGTGCGTAACTGAGTGCGGCCCTCGCCTCGGCGTGGGAAGGTCCCTGCGAACGGGACGGGCTGGCCCGGCGTCACAGTGCCGCCCTCAGGCTGGCCTCGTTGCCAAGTGCCCTCGTCCCGGGAGCAGGTGGGCCGGCCGTGGCCTCATAGGAGCGTGGCTTGAACCTCGACGCACTGCTGCCCGACCGGCCCGCGTCAATCGTACGCACGGAGGACGAGGCATGTCAGTGGTCGGCATCGACACCCACAAGCGCACGCTCGCGGCATGCGCCCTCGACAGGATCGGCACATCGCTCGACGAGCAGGAGTTCGCCTGCGATCCGCAGGGGCTGGCGGATCTCGTGGCCTGGGTCCTGGCGCTCGGCACTCTGACCCGGGTCGGCATCGAGGGCTCGTCCTCGTACGGGGCCCCCGCAGCTCGCGTCCTCGCCGCCGCGGGGGTGGACGTGCGAGAGGTGCCGCCGCACCTGAGCCGCCGGGAGCGGATCAGGACCCGCCGGGCCGGCAAGAGCGATCCCGGCGACGCGCTCGCGATCGCCCGGGTCACCTTGCGCGAGGCAGCGCTCCCGCCGGTCCGCCTGGGTGACGTGACCGAGGATCTCGGGCTCCTCGCCGATGCCCGCGAGGAGACCATAGCCGCACAGACCCGGGCCCGGAACCGGCTCCACGCACACCTGGTCGTGCTGGTGCCCGGATACGGTCGCACCGCGGCCAGGCTCGTCACGAAGCGCGAGCTCGCTGCGGTCGAGGCGGCGATCACGGGGATGGCGGGTGTCCGCGATCTTGCCCGGGAACTGCTCGCCGGGTCCGGCGCTCGGTGCCCGCACTCGAACAGGAGATCGCGGCGCTCGTCGCCACCCGCTGCTCGCGCTCCCGGAGCCCGCTCACCGCGGCCCGGATCGTCGCCGATCGCGCGGTTCCGCTCCTCCGTTCGCGATGCTCGCGGGCGTCGCGCCGATCCCCGCGAGTTCGGGGCAGGTGCAGCGGATGCGGCTCAACCGGGTCCGCTGCCTCAAGCACCTCGCACGCCCGTGTTCAGACTCCTCCAGGAGGCGCTGCAGCTGGCTCGCCGCCACTTGACAACCATAGGAGCTTCAACCCGCGAGCCGGCCGCCCGTCTAGAGGTCGCGAACGATGGACCCAGCCGGGAATCGATGCCCTGGACGCAACGGCGAACCGATGACGCCGGGTGCAGGGTCTGGCAGGCGCGGGTCGGTGGCCGGCAGGAGTCACGAGGGGCCCGCGGCGCGGCGTATGCTCGCCGCAATGGACCAGTGGCAGACGATCATCGAGCCGTTCCGTATCCACGCCGTGGAACCCGTCCGGCTGACGACCAGCGCGGAGCGCGAGCGGGCGCTCGAGGCGGCGGGCTGGAACCTGTTCTCACTTCACGCGGACGACGTCCTCATCGACCTGCTGACGGACTCCGGCACCGGCGCCATGAGCCGTGACCAGTGGGCGGCGATCCAGCACGGCGACGAGAGCTACGCGGGCAGCCCAAGTTGGTTTGTCTTCCTCGAGGCAGTCCAGGAGCTGTTCCCGTTCCGCCACGTCATCCCCACGCACCAGGGGCGGGCCGCGGAGAAGCTGCTGTACACGGCGGTCGGAGGGCCCGGCAAGATCATTCCGAACAACACCCACTTCGACACGACGCGCGCCAACGTGGAGTACACGGGCGCAGAGGCGCTGGACCTCGTCATCGCGGAGGGTCGCCAGCCGTCGCTCATCCACCCGTTCAAGGGGAACATGGACACCGACGCGCTGGACCGGCTGCTCGCGGAGCGCGGCGCGGACGTCCCCATCGTCGTGGTCACGATCACCAACAACTCGGGTGGCGGCCAGCCGGTGTCGCTCGCGAACCTCCACGCGATCCGCGAGGTGTGCGACCGGTACGGCAAGCCGCTGTTCCTCGACGGCTGCCGGTTCGCCGAGAACGCGTGGTTCATCAAGGACCGCGAGCCCGGGCAGGCGCACCGCCCGGTCGTCGAGATCATCCGCGAGATCGGCGGCCTGTCGGACGGTATGACGATGTCGGCCAAGAAGGACGGGATGGCCAACATCGGCGGCTGGCTCGCGATGAATGACGACGCCCTCGCCGAGCAGTGCCGCAACCTGCTGATCCTCACCGAGGGCTTCCCGACGTACGGCGGCCTCGCCGGTCGCGACCTCGAGGCGATCGCGCAGGGGCTGCGCGAGGTCGTGGATGAGGACTACCTCCGCTACCGCACCCGCTCCACCGCGTATCTCGGCGACGCGCTGGTGGAGGCGGGCATTCCGTGCGTCCAACCCTTCGGCGGGCACGCGGTGTACATGGATGCGAGGGCGCTGCTGCCGCACATCCCGCCGCTCGAGTACCCGGGCCAGGCGCTCGCGGTGGAGCTGTACCGCGCGGGTGGGATCCGCGGCTGCGAGATCGGGACGGTGATGTTCGGGATGCACCCCGACGGGACCGAGACGGCGGCGGCGATGGACCTCGTGCGCCTGGCGATCCCCCGCCGGACGTACACCCAGAGCCACATCGACTACGTCATCGAGGTCGCCCGCGACGTCGCGGCGCGGGCCGACTCACTGCGGGGTTTCCGGATCGCCACGCAGCCTGCCGCGCTGCGCCACTTCACGGCGACCTTCGCGCCGCTCGCCTGAGGCCACACACCCGTGCCCGACATGTCCGCCCAGACCGACGCGCTCATCGCCTGGCTGACCGAGAACGGCATCGTCCTGGCCGTCGCAACCATCGTGCTGCTCGTCCTCTACCGGTGGGCGGGCCCCGCGATCCACCGCGTGCTCACGCGCCTCATGGAGACCCAGTCGAAGACGCTCGGCAACGACGCCGTCGCGACCGCCGACGTCGAGAAGCGCGTGGCCACCATCGAGGAGCTCCTGGCGAAGGTCCTCAAGGCGTCGGTGATCATCGCGATCGTCGTCGTCATCCTCGGCGTGTTCGACCTGTGGTCCGTCCTCGCGGGACTGGGGATCGTCCTGGCGGCGATCACGCTCGCGGGCCAGAACATCGTGCTCGACTACCTGATGGGCATCCTCATCCTCGTCGAGGGGCAGTACTACAAGGGCGACGTCGTCCGGATCAACGCCGTCGAGGGAACGGTCGAGGAGGTCGGGCTGCGGCGGACGCTCATCCGCGACGTGCGCGGCACGCTCCATTCGCTCTCGAACGGCGAGATCCGGACCTCGGCGAACCTCACCCGGACGTACGCCGTGGCGATGGTCGCGATCGACGGCGTCCCGGACCACGCGCTCGAGGCGGCGATCGGCGTCCTGGAGCAGGTGGGCCGGGACCTCGCCGCGGACCCGGCGCTCGAGGGCGTGTTCCTCGACACGCCGGGCTACACCGGGACGACGGCGCTCACGGCCGCTGGCGCGACGATCCGAATCTCGGGCCGGGTCCAGCCGGACCAGCGGATGCGGGTCGAGATCGAGATGCGCCGCCGCGTCGCCGCCGGCATGTCGGCCGCCGGGATCGAGCTCATCCGCCCGATGACGGGGGGAACGTCTCGGCCCTGAGGGTCGCGCGCTGCCTCACTGGTCGCACGGGATCCCGAGACCCACCATCCCGTTCCAGTCCCAGGCAACGAACACGACGTCACCGAGCGCAGCACCGGCGCGAAGCGGCAATCGGCCGGGATCGTTCATGCCGAACGCCGCCGGGCTGTACCCGTTGGCGGGGAAGTCCTCCATCCCGAGGAGCCCCATCCGGAAGTACGAGTCCGCCACCAGCTGGGCACAGAAGTACGTGCCGAACAACGTGGAGCTGCGGTCCTGGCCCGCGAGGAAGTTGGCCCCGATGCCATAGACGGCTGCCTTCTCGGGATCGCTGCCCAGTGTCGGGAAGGGCTGCCCGTCAACCTGGTTGATGAACGTGCGCAGGGCCTGGAACTGCATGTCCGACACGGGCGAGGCGAGCTGCCGGAAGAACAGCCCGCCGTCGTCGACGCGCTGGACGTAGTACGCGAGCGCGTCGTCGAGGGGGGCGACGCGGCAGCCCGTGTGCACGGTCGTCCCGAACATCCGGTTGCCGGGATCCTTCGCGGCGTACGGATCCGGGAAGCAGTATCCACCGCCCGGGGCGTCCCACAGGTACAGCTCGCTCCCGTCCTTGACCACCATCCCCACGTGCGAGTACGGCGGCCATCCCTCCGCCTTCTCCAGGTTCTCGATCGTGATCCCCGCGTCGCTGATCCCGTGCAGGAACACGAGATCACCCGTCTTCAGGGTGGGGCGGATCTGCGTGTAGGGGATGGGGTTGGAGGTCGGCGGGAGCGTCACGGCGGGTCCTTTCGGGTTCGACACGACGGGAGGGAGCGGGATGGCCGGCGACGTGGCGGCAGCGTCAGGCGGGGACGACCTCCTCCGGCGCGGCGGGGGCCCACGGGTCGATGCCGTCCGGCCAGACCTGCCGGACCTGCTCGTCGGTGAGCTCGAAGCCGGCGAGGCGCATGCCCCGCCAGTACTCGCGGATGGCCCAGGCGGGGATCGTCGCGAACATCGTCATCGACGTCTCGAAGGTGAAGTCCGGCCAGACCTCGAGCGTCTCGCGGAGCGCCGCCCGTGCGCGATCCATGTCCCCGAGCAGCCCGGATGTCGACGCGATGTTGGCGAGCGCGTTGCCTCGACCGGGCTCGACCTCGAGCGTCCGCTCGCTTGCGGCACGCGACTCCTCGAAGCGGCGCGCGTTGAACAGGACGAGTGACTTGCCGGCCCAGAAGGACCACAGCTGCGGGTCGCGGGGGCTGGACGAATCGCGTGGTCGAGCTCGGCGAGGCCCTCCTCGGTCCGGCCGGCGATCCCGAGAAACTGGCCCAGCAGCGACCGGGCCACCGGCAGGCTCGGGTTGAGCTCCACGGCCCGGCGGAGGGAGGTGATGACCTCCTTGCGCCGCCCCTGCACGGACAGTCCGAGCGATCGGTAGAGGTGCCCCGTCGCGTCGGTCGGGTCGCACGCCACGGAGCGCTCGGCATGGCGGATGACGGCGGCGAGGTCCGCCTCCCGGTCCGTCGTCCAGTGCTGCTGGAGCAGCCGGTAGTGCGCGTGGGCGAGGTGGCCGTGGGCGAAGCCCGATGTCGGGTCGAGCTCCACGGCCCTCGTCAGCAGGCGGACGGCCTCGAGACCGTTCTCCCTGGTGACCCGGTTGAGGTGCCACAGGCCCTGCATCGCGTAGTCCCACGCCGTCATGTCGGCCGGGGCCTGGCGGCGCGACTTCTCCGACATCACCTTGAGCAGCTCGGGTCGCACGGCGACGGTGATCGCGGCCGCAAGCTCCGAGCTCGTGTCGAACAGGTCGTCGAAGGAGGTGTTCCAGCGGTCCGCCCACAGCGTCTGGGAGCCCCGGCAGTCGAGCAGCTGCGCCGAGATCCTTACGCGCGAGCCCGACCGACGCAGGCTCCCCACGACGAGGTACTCCGCTCCGAGCTCCCGCGCGACGGCCGGCGGGTCGATGGGCCGGCCCCGGTACGTGAAGGTTGAGTTGCGGGCGATCACCGGGAACTGCCGCCACAGCGCGAGCGTGGTGATGATGTCCTCGACGACGCCGTCCGCGAGGTAGTCGGCGTCGGTGTCCCCGCTGCCGGTCTCGAACGGCATCACCGCGATCGCGGGCCAGCCCGAGGTCGCCGGCCGAGCGACCGGGATCTCCTGGCCCGGGACGTCGACGAAGTAGGCATGGACCGGATACGGGATGTTCTTGACCTGTTGTGGGCCGATGTCCTCAAGCGTTGGGGTTACCCCCACGACGGCCCGCACGTCGCCCGAGATGCAGATGCCGCCTGAGCGGGCGAGGCGCTCGAGTCGGGCGGCGATGTTGATGCACGAGCCGAACAGGCGCTCGCCGTCGTCGTGGACTTCGCCCGTGTGAATCCCGATGCGGAAGTGCATCCGATCCTGCTCGGGGAGCATGGCGTTCGCAGCTGCCACGTACGCCTGGAACTCGAGCGAGGCGTGGAGTGCTCCGGCCGCCGTCTCGAACTCGAACAGGAGGTTGTCGCCGGGCGCGCCCGCGAGCCTCCCGCCGTGCTCCACCGCGATCCGCTCGCCCTCCTCGCGGAACACGCTGATCGTGCGGATCGTGGCCAGCTCGTCGGCCGCCATGAGGCGGCTGTACCCGGCGGCATCCGCGGACACGATCGTTGCCGGGCGACGTGCCACCGGGGCGACGACCATGTGCGCCTGACGCTCCCCTCTTCCACTCCGGCCGGTCGGCCGGTGCCCTCGGCCGCCAGCATCGTGAGCGGCCGGGGCCTTGTCAACCGCGGGTGGCGGCGGACCGTGGCTACCGGGCCACGAGACACTCGCTGGAACCGGCGACTACGGGGCGAAGCGCCACTCGATCGTGCCGGTGAAGCAGTGGTCGAGGAGCGTGCACAGGCCCTTCGACAGGTCCCACGTGCGGCCGGCGGCGTACGGGCCGCGGTCGATGACGGGCGCGGTCACCACCTTGCCGTTGTACCGGAACTGGACCCTGGTCCCGCATGGGAGGCTCCGGTGCGCAACGCCGACGAGCTCCTTCGTGAGCGTCTGGCCGCACGCCGTGCCGTTGCCGTAGAAGCCCGGGCCGTACCAGCTGATGTTCGGGTCGAAGCGCCAGTAGTTCTTGGTGAACGAGCCCAACTTGGGCGCGGGCTGGCGGACCTTCGGACGGTCGCCGGCAGCCTCGTTGGCGCCGGGCTCGATGAGCGCGGCCGCAGGCTCGAGCCGGTCGGCCGAGTGGTACGCGGGGTCGGTGGTGGTGGTCGTCGTCGACGTGACCGACTCCGCGGGCAGGCCGAGCGCCACGGCACTGAGCTGTGCCGGATCGACCGATCGCGCCGTGCTCGGCGGCAGCGACTCCGCGGGTTCGGGTACGGCGACCAGGGCGGAGGCGGCCATGATGGCCGCGAACGCGACGATGATCCTGGTTCGCACGATAGGCCTTGAAGGCTACCGCGATCCGCCCAGCCTCGCCACCCGACCCGACAGTCCCGCGTGCCAGGTGGACCCGACTCGCGCCACGCCGGATCGGCATCCTGCCAACCGCGGCCACCGCGCGTCTTGACGACGGCCGCATTGCGGCTATGCTGCAATGCAATGAAGACGCATCTGCTGACGATCCAGTCCCGCGGCACGCTCGCGCTGCCGGCCGACCTTCGACGGCGTCTCCATCTTGACCAGCCGGACGCCCAGGTCAGGCTGATCGAGCGGGACGACGGCCGCATCGAGCTTGTGCCCGTTGTGGCGGTACCGGCGGAGCAGGCCTGGTTCTGGACGGAGCGCTGGCAGGCAATGGAGCGCGAGGCCGATGCCGCCATCGAGGCGGGGTCCACGGTGGTGGTCGAAGGGGTCGACGAGCTGATGGAGGTCTTCGAGCCAGCTCCTGGCCGGCGGTGAAGTTCGAGCTGACGAAGCCGTTCCTCGGCGACCGCGACCGGTTGTCCCGCGACGAGCGACGGATCGTTCAGGCGGTCCTGCCCCGTTTCGTTGAAGCATGCGAGCGGCTTGCGGCCGATCCCGCGGCGAGGTGGCCGGAGTCGCTCCGCGTCAGGGATGTCGAGGGTGCCCCCGGGGTGCTCGAGATCACCTCCAGCTTCGCCGGGCCCGATCTCCGCGCAACCTTCGAGTGGACGACGATCGACGGGGAGCGCGCCGTTCGCTGGCGCCGGATCGGCGGCCACGCGATCTTCAAGCGGCCATAGGGGTGCCCATCGTGCGATCGAGTGGCGGAGATGGATCGCCCACACCCCCACGCTGACCGACGCACAGCGGGCTTGGCTGACGGCGAGCTCCTCGTCCCGATCTCCGGGGCACTGGACCTCGCGCGGACGGTGGGCGTCAATCGGCGCGGCGCCGGTGATCCCACGCTGCGCATCGAGGCCTCGGGAGCGGTGTGGCGGACGACACGCAACGCTGGCGGTCCGGCGACGCTGTTCATGCAGCCTGCGACCCAGGGCGCTCGAGTCCGTGCGTGGGGACCGGGCTCTGCGCTCGCCATCGCGGGCGCGGCGGCGCTCGTGGGCGCCGACGACGACCCGAGCGCCCTCGAGCCGCAGCACCCGGTCGTCGCGGACGCGGCACGCCGGTTCAGGGGCCTCCGGATCGGGCGGACGGGTGCCGTGTTCGAGGCCCTCGTCCCGGCGATCCTCGAGCAGAAGGTCACGGGCGACGAGGCGCGCCGGACCTACCGGAACCTCGTCCGGGTGCACGGCGAGGACGCGCCTGGACCACCGGGGCTGCGGCTGTTCCCCCGGCCGGACGTGCTGGCCGCGCTCCCCTACCACGCGTTCCATCCGCTGGGCCTCGAGCGGCGGCGCGCGGAGCTCGTGCGGGCCGTCGCGCGCGAGGCGGCGAGGCTGGAGCGGCTGGCCGCACAGGCATTCAGTGGCGGGGCGGACGACCTCGCCCGGGCCTACGCGGCGCTCCAGGCGTTCCCGGGGATCGGGCCGTGGACGGCCGCCGAGGTCGGGTTCCGGGCGTTCGGCGATCCCGATGCCGTGAGCGTCGGCGACTTCCACATCCCGAACATGGTCTGCTGGGCGCTCGCCGGCGAGCCCCGCGGCACGGACGCGCGGATGCTGGAGCTCCTCGAGCCCTACCGCGGCCAGCGTGCCCGGGTCATCCGGCTGCTGGAGGTCGCCGGCATCAAGGCGCCCCGCTACGGACCCCGCCTGCCGACGCGCCGGATCGAGGGCATCTAGGAAGCGGTTCGGCGGCCGACCTGGGCCAGGTCCTGTCGCTCACCAACGGGGATGGTGATAGGCCAGGTTCTGACAACCGCAGCAGGATCCTCACGCATGAGCCTGCCCGTGAACCGGCCGCAATTCGGGGCAGGCGCGGGCTACCACCATCCCGGGTGGTAGGTGACAGCACATCGCTGGCGGGGATGGGTTACCACCATCCGGGATGGTCGCTGGCAGAACTGCGGGGCGCGGGGGCGCCGCCGGGCGGGGCGCCCCGCTACTCGACCGTGGCGGGCGTCTCCTCGCGCATCCCCCACGGGGACCCGTACTCGGTGAGCAGGTCGAGGAACGGCACCGGGTCGAACGCCTCCGGCCCCAGCACGCCGGCGCCGGACCACGTGCCGAGCGCCAGGAGCTCGAACGCCACGACCGGGTTGATGGCGGTCTGCCACACGACCGCCTGCGCGCCGTACTCGCCCATCGTCTGCGCGTTGTCGACCACGTGGTAGAGGTAGACCTGGCGCGGCGCCCCGTCCTTGCCGAGGCCCGTGACCCACGTCCCCGCGCACGTCTTGCCGTGCATCCGGTCGCCGAGCCCCGCCGGGTCCGGGAGGCACGCCGCCACGACGTCCCGCGGCGAGACCTGGACGCCCTTCACGGACACGGGCTCCGTGCTGTCGAGGCCCAGCTTGTGGATCGTCTTGAGCACGCCGATGAACTCGTCGCCGAGGCCGTACTTGAACGTGACGCGCTTCGCGTTCACCCAGCGCGGGATGAGGAGCACCTCCTCGTGCTCGACGTGGACGCACTCGACCGGGCCGATGCCCTCCGGGAAGTCGAAGATCTCCGGCTCGCTGAACGGCGGGAGGGTGAACCACCGGCCGTCCTCCCACACGACCGGCGGGTTGAGGCACTCCTCGATCGTCGTCCAGATCGAGAACGACGGGGCGAACTCGTACCCGTCCACCGTGAGGTTCGCGCCGTCCCGGACGCCCGCCTCGTGGATCTCGTTGAACAGGTGCTCCTGGGCGTAGCGGGCGAACACGTCCGAGAGCCCGGGCTCCACCCCCATCCCCACGAAGGCGAGGAGCCCCGCCTGCTCCCACGCCGCGGCCTTTGCGAACTGGGCGTCGCCGAGCTTCTCCCCGGTGAGCGCGTGCGGCTGCTCGGGGTGCGGCCGCGACAGCGACATCGCCATGTCCATGTACGTGACGCCGGCCTCGAAGCAGGCGTCGAAGATCGGCATCACGAACCGCGGATCCACCGCGTTGAGGACGTGGGTAATCGCGATGCTCCCCGATCAGCGCCACCATCGCGGCGACGTCCGAGGCGTCGACTCGCGCACCAGAGAAGCGCGCGTCGCCCGCCACCTGCGCGAGGGCGTGCTCGACGCGCGCGGGGTCGTAGTCCGCCACGACAATGTGCTCGAAGAAGCTCCGGCGGGCAGCGATCCCCACCACCGCGCTGCCGACGCCGCCGGCCCCGATCACCAGGATGCGCATGCCCAGGTCACCTCAACTCATCGAGCGCGACGGGGCGCAGCCGCGCGAAACGTGGCGGGAGTGGCCGGGCGTTCCCGGTCCGTCCGGGCCCATGATGGCAGCCGCCCCGTCCCTCGTCCCGGCGATGGGTCGCAGCGTCGCGGCAGGCGGCACGGTCGGGCACCCGCCGGATGGCGAGCCCGCGATCAGTGGCGGGCTTCTGCTCGACCTCGCCGCTCAGGGTCTCCTCCTCCGTGGTCGGGGTCTCCTCTACGCGCATGCCGCCAACCACCCGGTCGCCAGCCGGCATCGACGTGGTGCTCGGCCGCTCGTGAGCGCACCGGGCAGCGCGCACCGGATGCCCACGCGGTCCTGACCGGACGTGGACCGGGGTTACACTCGGCCCGCCAATGAGCCTGCCGAACCCGACCGCGCCGTTCACCCGTGCCGCCCGCCTGGAGCGCCTCCCGCAGCTGCTCCGCGAGCGGATCCTCGTGCTGGATGGGGCGATGGGGACGATGCTCCAGCAGCACCGCCTGACCGAGGCGGACTTCCGCGGCGAGCGCTTCGCCGACCACCCGACGGACCTCCGCGGCAACAGCGACCTGCTCGTCCTGACGCAACCGGACATCGTGCGCGAGATCCATGCCGCGTACTTCGCCGCCGGCGCCGACATCGTCAGCACGAACTCGTTCACCGCGACCCGGATCGCACAGGCGGACTACGGGCTCTCGCACCTCGCGCGGGAGCTCAACGAGACCGCGGCCCGCCTGGCGCGCGAGGCCGCGGACGAGGCGGAGCTGCGCGACGGGGCGCCGCGCTTCGTGGGCGGGTCGGTCGGCCCCACGAACCGGACCGCGTCGATCTCGCCCGACGTCAACGACCCCGCGGCGCGCAACGTGTCGTTCGAGGAGCTCGCGGCGGCATACCGCGAGGTCGCCGAGGGCCTGGCCGCGGGTGGCGCCGACATCCTGCTCGTCGAGACGGTGTTCGACACGCTCAACGCCAAGGCCGCGATCTTCGGCATCAACGAGGCGTTCGATGCGCTCGGCTACCGGCTGCCGCTCGTCGTGTCGGGGACGATCGTCGACGCGTCCGGCCGGACGCTCAGCGGGCAAACGGTGGAGGCGTTCTGGGCGGCGATCCGGCACGCGGACCCGCTGCTCGTCGGCCTCAACTGCGCGCTCGGGGCGAAGCAGCTCCGGGAGCACGTCGAGGAGCTCGGGCGGATCGCGGACGTGCCGCTCGCCGCGTACCCGAACGCCGGCCTGCCCAACGAGCTCGGCGGCTACGACGAGACGCCCGAGGTGACGTCCACGCTGCTCGGCGAGTGGGCGCGGGCGGGCCTCGTCAACCTCGCGGGCTCCTGCTGCGGCTCCACGCCCGAGCACACCGCCGCGATCGCCGCCGCCGTCGCGGGCGTGCCGCCGCGCGTGATCCCGGACCTGCCCGCCGTCACGCGCCTGTCGGGTCTCGAGCCCCTCACGATCCCGATGCCCGGCAACGCGTTCGTCAACATCGGCGAGCGCACCAACGTCACCGGCTCGCGCAAGTTCGCCCGGCTCATGGCGGCGGGCCGCGAGGGCGAGGACGAGGCCGTCGCCATCGCGCGCGACCAGGTCGCGAACGGCGCCGTGATCCTCGACGTGAACATGGACGAGGCGATGCTCGACGGGGTCGAGGCGATGACCCGCTTCCTCCGGCGCCTGGCGACCGAGCCCGACGTCGCGAAGGTCCCGGTGATGGTCGACAGCTCGAAGTGGTCGGTCATCGAGGCCGGGCTGCGGCAGCTCCAGGGCCGCAGCGTCGTCAACTCGATCAGCCTCAAGGAGGGCGAGGACGAGTTCCTGCGCCAGGCGCGGCTGTGCCGCCGGTACGGAGCCGCAGTGGTGGTCATGGCCTTCGACGAGGCCGGGCAGGCCGACTCCGTGGAGCGGCGCGTCTCGGTCCTGCGTCGCGCGCACGACCTGCTCACGCGCGAGGCGGGCTTCGCCCCCGTGGACATCATCCTCGACCCCAACATCTTCGCCATCGCCACCGGCATCGAGGAGCACGCGAACTACGCGCTGTCGTTCTTCGAGGCAACGCGGCGGCTCAAGGCGGAGATCCCGCACGCGCGGATCAGCGGCGGCGTGTCCAACGTGACCTTCGCGTTCCGCGGCAACGACCGCGTCCGCGAGGCGATCCACGCCGTGTTCCTGTACCACGCGATCCGCGCCGGCCTGGACATGGCGATCGTCAACGCGGGCGTCATCCCCCAGTACGACGACATCGACGCCGAGCTGCTCGAGCGCGTCGAGGACGTCGTCCTCAACCGCCGGGCCGACGCCACGGACCGGCTGCTCGAGATCGCACCGCGCTACGCCGGCGGCTCGGCGATCGAGCGGGCGGGCGACGACCTCTCATGGCGGTCGACTTCCTGTGAGCGAGCGGCTGACGCACGCGCTCGTCGAGGGCAACGACGCGTTCATCGTCGACGACACCGAGGAGGCTCGGCTGCTTGCGGCCCGGCCGCTCGACGTCATCGAGGGGCCCGCTGATGGCCGGGATGAACATCGTGGGCGACCGGTTCGGGGACGGGCGGATGTTCCTGCCCCAGGTCGTGAAGAGCGCCCGGGTGATGAAGAAGGCGGTCGCCGTGCTCATCCCCTATCTCGAGATGGAGCGCGAGGGCACGGGCAAGCGTGCCGGCACGATCGTCATGGCGACCGTCAAGGGCGACGTCCACGACATCGGCAAGAACATCGTCGGCGTCGTGCTCGGCTGCAACGACTACGAGGTGATCGACCTCGGGGTGATGGTCCCGGCCGCGCGGATCCTCGAGACGGCGCGCGAGGTCGAACGCGGATCTCATCGGCCTGTCCGGGCTCATCACGCCCAGCCTCGACGAGATGGTCCACATCGCGGGGATCATGGAGCGCGAGGGGATGACGACGCCACTGCTCATCGGCGGCGCGACGACCTCCCGGCTGCACACCGCGGTGAAGATCGCGCCCGGGTACTCGCAGCCGGTGGTCCACGTGGCCGATGCGTCGCGGGCGGTGGGGGTCGCGGGGGCGCTCGTGGACGAGAGGACGCGGCCCGCCTTCTTCGCGAACCTCCGCGAGGAGTACGAGACCGTCCGCCGAGAGCGCGAAGGCCGCGCGTCGAAGGTGACCCGCCTCCCGATTGCCGACGCGCGCGCGAACCGCCTGCGGCTCGACTTCGTCGCTGCTCCCCCGCCGGTGCCGACGTTCCTCGGCGTCCGGACGTTCGAGGACTATCCGCTCGCGGAGCTCGTGGACCGGATCGACTGGACGCCGTTCTTCGAGACCTGGGAGCTGCGCGGCTCGTACCCCGCGATCCTGTCGGACGGGTTGGTGGGCGCCGCCGCCCGCGAGCTCCACGCCGACGCCTGCACGCTCCTCGACCGGATCGTCGGCGAGCGCCTCCTGCGGGCCTCGGCGGTCGTCGGGTTCTGGCCGGCCAACGCCACCGAGGACGACGACATCGTCCTGTGGGCCGACGAGACGCGGACGACCGAAGCGGGCCGGCTCCACGCCCTCCGCCAGCAGATGGCGAAGGCCGCCGGCCGGCCCAATGTCTCGGTCGCGGACTTCGTCGCCCCGGTCGGGGTCGCGGACTACGTCGGCGCGTTCGCCGTCACGACGGGGCACGGGATCGACGACCTCGTGCACGGCTTCGAGGCGGCCCACGACGACTACAGCGCGATCATGACCAAGGCCCTCGCGGACCGCCTCGCCGAGGCGTTCGCGGAGCGGATGCACGAGCGCGTCCGCCGCGAACTGTGGGGCTACGCGCCCGACGAGGCGCTGCCCAACGAGGACCTCATCGCCGAGCGCTACCAGGGGATCCGCCCGGCGCCCGGCTACCCCGCGACGCCCGACCACCTCGCGAAGCGGACGCTGTTCTCGCTGCTGGACGCCGAGGCGCGCGCCGGGCATCCACCTCACGGAGTCGATGGCGATGCTGCCGGCCGCCTCGGTCTCGGGGATCTACCTGTGGCACCCGGGGTCCCACTACTTCGGCGTCGGACGGATGGGCAGGGACCAGCTCGAGGACTACGCGCGTCGAGCGGGATTGCCGGTCGACGAGGCAGCCCGCTGGCTCGCCCCGAACCTCGCCGACGGGTAGCGCCGCCCTCATCGCCAGCCCGAGGTAGCGTTCGGCCGCCGGCCTGTCGCTCGCCGGCTCGTCTTCGGCCCGCCCGCCGTCGCTCAGCCCGCCCGCCGCGCCACAGGCAACGAAACCACCCATCGACCTGCCCGATCGGGGAGATATCGGACTGTCAGTCGGCGAATCCGCAGATTCCGACCCCGATCCGCGTCTTCGTGGCCTGGGACGCCCGAATTCGGCCGGGTTGGCCTCTCATAGGTGGTTTCAATGCGTATGGCGCAGCCAGTGCCGGGCGCCGAGGCCGGGCCGGTAGCCAGTGGCCAAGGCCGGGCGCCAAGGACGGCGCCGACGACCGGGGCCTCAGCCGTGGCCGGGAGCGGGCCGAGAACCCTTCCTGACGGATCGGCGTATCCTCCGACATCTCATGCGCAACGCAACGACCCTGCCCCGCCGGCCGCTCGCCGCGTTCGTCGCCGTCGCGCTCGCCATGGTGCTGGGCGGCGGTGCGCTAGCCGTCCCCGCGAGCGTCGACGCCGCCTCCACCTACCGCGTGAACCTCGCGCGCAGCAACGACTTCGTGCCGCAGACGAACTTCGTCCAGTGCGTCGGGGCGAGCGTCCAGATGATGCTCAACATCATGGAGCCCGGCGCGGACCGCTCCGCGCGCACGCAGCGCCGGCTGCAGGACCTCGCGCGCGCCTGGAGCGGACCCACCCCGAGCGGCTTCGAGCGCCAGGGTGCGTCGATCCGCGGCTGGGCGGCGGGCCTCGTGATCCGCGGCGCGGGCGCGTACCGGATCGTCGGGGCGGACAGCCTCCAGCAGGCGATGAAGATCGCCGCGACCGCGATCCGCACCTTCCGGCGACCCGTCGGCCTCCTCGTCTGGCGCGGGCGCCATGCGTGGGTCATGAGCGGGTTCGAGGCGACCGGGGATCCGCTCCTCGCGAAGAAGTACACGGTCACGAAGGCGTACGTCCTGGACCCGCTCTACCCGCACGGCTCGGACGCGTGGGGCTCCAGCCCGAAGCCCGGCACGGCGGTCTCCGTCGCGACCGTCGGGAAACAGTTCGTGCGGCGCAACACGAACCGCAACAGCTCCTGGAACCGCCTTCCCGGTGGGAACCGGTTCGCCGGCAAGTACGTGCTCCTCGTGCCAACCGGACAGATCCGGCCGGGCATCGAGTAGGCCCATGCCGCCGTTCGAGAAGTCCTCCGCGGCCTTGGTCGCCCGGTTCGACGAGGTCGCCGCCCGCCACCCGGCCGGCGAGCGCCGCAAGATGTTCGGGTACCCGGCCCTGTTCGTCGGCGGGAACCTGGCCACCGGGCTGTTCGCGGAGTCGTGGATGGTCCGCCTCGCGCCCGACGACCTCGAGACGCTGCTGGCGCTCCCCGGCGCGGCGCCGTTCACGCCGATGCCCGGCCGGACGATGACGGGCTACGCGACGCTCCCGCCCGACGTGGTCGGCGACGATGCCGCGCTGGATCCCTGGGTCGAGCGCGCCCTCGCGTTCGCCGCCAGCCTGCCCGCGAAGCGCTAGCCGCGCGTCCCCGGGACAGCCGCGACGCCCAGCCACCCCGCGACCTGCTCGCGCGTGGGGACCCGACCGGCGATGACCACCGTCCCGTCGACGACGAGCCCCGGCGTGCTCAGGACGCCGCGTGAGGCGATCTCGGCGAAGTCGGTAACGTGGCGGATGTCCGCGTCGATCCCCGCCTCGGCGACGACGTCGCGCACGACCTGCTCGACGTACTGGCACTTCTGGCAGCCGGGGCCGAGGACTTCGATGACCGTCATTGGATGATCTCCACTACGTGATCCAGTTGAACAGGTAGCCGATGGCGACGATCCCGGCGGCGACGATCCCCACGAACGTCGCCAGCAGGCGCGGCTTCATGACCTTGCGCAGGATCACCATCTCGGGCAGCGAGAGGGCCGTGACGGCCATCATGAACGCGAGGGCGGACCCCAGCGGGAGCCCCTTGCCGATCAGCGCCTCGACGATCGGGATCGTGCCCGCCGCGTTGCTGTAGAGCGGCACGCCGAGCGCGACGAGCGCGGGCACGGCCAGCGGGTTGTCCTCGCCGCCGATCGCGACGACCAGCTCCGTCGGGCACGAAGCCGTGGATGAAGGCGCCGACGGCGATGCCCGCCACGACGTACGGCCAGACCCGCCGGACGATGTCGATCGTCGATCGCCAGGCCTCGCGGACCCGGTCGCTCATCGTCGGCTTGTAGTCGATCGCGGCGCTGCCCGCGCGGATCGTCCAGACGTAGTCCTCGACGTAGCGCTCGAGGTTGAGGCGGCCGATCAGGAGCCCCGCGAAGATCGCGACCGTGAGACCGGCAACGACGTACGCGATCGTGATCTGCGGCCCGAACAGGCCCCACAGCAGGACGATGGCGATCTCGTTGACCATCGGGCTCGCGACGAGGAAGGCGAAGGTCACGCCGAGCGGGCACGCCGGCTTCGAGGAAGCCGATGAACAGGGGCACCGCGGAGCAGGAGCAGAACGGCGTCACGATCCCGAACCCGGCCGCCGCGACCGTGCCGACGCCGGCGTGCCGTCCCGCGAGCGCGGCCCGGACGCGTTCCGGCGACACGAACGAGCGCAGGAACGAGACGAGCGTGACGATCCCCGTGAGCAGGAGGAGCACCTTCGGCACGTCGTAGAGGAAGAACGCGACCGCCTGGCCGAGCTGCGACGCGGGATCGAGCCCGAGGACCTCGAACGTCAGCCACAACGAGAGCGGCAGGTTGATGAACCACAGGAACAGCCAGAGGACGGTCCCGGCGAGCACGGTGAGCCACAGCGGGACGTGGAGCCGGCGGGCCGCGAGCGTCGTCACCCCAGCACGTCCGTGAGCACGGCCAGGGCCCGCGCCGCCGCCGCGTCGTCGCGCTCGTAGTAGAGGAAGCGCCCGTTGGCCTCGTGGCGGCTCGCACGGACCAGGCCAGCTTCACGCAGCCGCGCGAGGTGGTTGCTGACGTTGTTCTCGCGCTCGCCGAGGGCCGCGGCCATCTCGCACACGCAGTGGGGGCCGTCGCGCAGCAGCCGCATGATCGACGCCCGCGTCCGGTCCGCGAGCAGGGCGGCAGCAGCCTGCGCCGCGGCGACGTCGGGCGCCTCGAGGTCCAGCCGCGGCTGGGCGACGACCGGCAGCTCAGCGCGCATGGGGCGGCGAACGGATGGTCGGGTGGATCGTCACGGGTCCAACATCACACTCCTGCGTGAGATGTCCAAGGGGCCGAGTGTCACCACGGCAGGGCCGCACGGACCGGGATCCGGGCTTGACGGCGCCGGCGTGCCGATTCCGGGCTTGACCTTCCAGTGACTTGAAGGTCTACCCTTCGGCCATGCACGTCACCGCCACCCCCCTTCGGCGCCCGGACCACGTCCAGCGAGCGGCCTCCGGATGAGGATCGCCGAGCTCGCCCGTCGAGCCGGGGTTGCCGCGTCCGCCGTCCGCTGGTACGAGGAGGCGGGCGTGCTGCCCGCTCCTTCCCGCCGGGAGAACGGGTATCGCGACTATGCCGAGACGGACCTCGCGCGGGTGCGCCTGGTCGCCTCGCTGCGGCGCCTCGGGCTCGGGCCCGAGGACGCCGGCCGGCTCGCGCGCCTGTGCCTGGATCACGGGGAGATCGACCAGGACCTTGCGCCGCTGCTCGCGGAGCAGCGGACGGCGATCGCGCGCCAGCGGGCGGATCTCGACCGCCTCGAAGGCGAGCTCACGGATCTCGAGATGACCATCGTGGCCGCCGGCCGCGCAAGGAGGATGCGACCCATGTCCGACCGTCCCATCAGCGTGCTGTTCGTGTGCACGCACAACTCGGCGCGCAGCCAGCTCGCCGAGGCCCTCCTGCGCGAGTACGGCGGCGCCGACTTCGAGGTCCACTCGGCCGGCACGGAGGTGACCCGGGTCAATCCGTACGCGATCCGTGCGCTCGCAGAGCTCGGCATCGACTGGTCCGGCGCCCGCAGCAAGGCGATCACCGAGTTCCTCGACCGGCGGTTCGACTACGTGATCACCGTGTGCGACCGGGCGCGCGAGACGTGTCCGGTGTTCCCGGGCTCGGAGAACACGCTGCACTGGGGCCTGGACGATCCGTCGGAGGTCCAGGGGTCGGATGCCGAGCGCCTCGCCGCCTTCCGGCACACGCAGCTGGAGGTGTCGACGCGGCTCCGGCCGTTCATCGAGGTGGCCCTGCGCGCGGCGGGACGGCGACCAGGCTCGCTCGCCCCAGGCGGGTGATGACCGGGCCCAGGATGGGTGGCCGGAGGTCAACAAGGGCTCGCCGGGGCCGATCACCCGATCGGATGGACCCGGGGGGACTGGGCGAGCGGGCTCAAATGGCGTATCCTCCCTGCGACGCCCCACCGTAGGGCGCAGCCAGGAACGGCCGACTCGATCCACTCCCTCCCGGATTCCGCCGAGGAAGATCGCGGAAACCGTCGCAACCACGAGGAAGTGGATCTCATGAACGTCGACAAGACGCTCACTTGTGCCGACTGCAGCCAGTCGTTCACCTTCACTGCCAGCGAGCAGGATTTCTATGCCGAGCGCGGGTTCACCGAGCCCCGCCGGTGCCCCACCTGCCGTGCGGCCCGCAAGGCCCAGCGCAACGCTGACGGCGGCGGCGGCAGCTACAGCTCCGGCTCCGGCTACAGCTCCGGCTCCGGCTACAGCTCCGGCGGCGGCTACAGCTCCGGCGGCGGCTACGGCGGCGGCGGGAGCCGCGGTCCTCGCGAGATGTTCGCGGCGACCTGCTCGTCCTGCGGCCAGGAGACCGAGGTCCCGTTCCGGCCGACCTCCGGCAAGCCCGTCTACTGCAGCTCCTGCTTCGCCCAGCGACGGGCCTGAGGTTCGTGACGGAGCCCCGGCGTCCCGGTAACGGACTGCCGCCACGCCGCCCGGCACCCCCGGTTGACGAGCGCAAGCACGTCATCGCGGAGTACCGGCACCGCGCGCAGGAAGTGACCTGCGTGTGCGGCTGGCTCGGCAGCTCGGCATCGCCGGACGGCCGGACCTCCGACTGGAGCCGCCACGTGGCAGCCAGCAGGACGGCGACCCGCTAGTCCTCGCTCGCGCCTCGAATCAGACGACCGCCGGCACAGCCGGCGGTCGTTTCGATTCCGGTCGAACCGCGACCCGCGTCGCGGGCACCGGCGACCTGCCGTCAGCGGCCGTTCTTGAAGTACTCGAGCGCCCGCAGCAGCTGCGCGTCCGTCGAGTCGGCGAGCTCGGCCGGGGTGAGGTCGCGGATGTCGTCCGGGAACAGCGGCACCGCATCGTCGGCCAGCTCGACCTTGATGTCGGGCTCCAGGCCCTCGCGCCAGATCGGGCGACCGTCCCGGGTGATCCAGCGCTCGACGCCGATCCGCATCGAGGAGCCGTCCGAGAGGTCGAACCGGCCGAGCACGGTGCCGGTGCCGAAGGTCTTCTCGCCGATGACGGTGCCGCGTGCCGCGTCCTGGATCGCGCCGGTGACGATCTCCGCCGAGCTCGCCGAGCTGCCGTCGGCCAGGACGAGGAGCGGGATGGTGGTGGCCACCCCGCCGGATTCGACCGGGACCTGCTCCGTCTTCCCCGACGCGTCGACGCTCTGGTAGACGATCCCGTCGCCGACGAACTGGCTCGTGACGCCGATGGCCTCGGTGACGTAGCCGCCCGGGTTGCCGCGCAGATCGAGGACGAGCGAGGTGGCGCCGGCCGCGGTGGCATCCGCGAACGCGTCCTTGATCCCCTGCGTCGCGCCGGTCGCGAACTGCTCGAGACGGATCATCGCGACGTCGGTTCCCGGGACCATGGCCCAGGTCACCAGCGGGAGGTCGAACTTGCGGCGGATGATCGTGATGTCGAAGTCGGCGACCCCCTCGCGGGCGATGGTCAGCGTGACGGGCTCGCCCTCGGGCCCCCGGACCCGCGACACGATCTCGTCGATCGTCTGGCCGGCGGTCTTCCAGCCGTCGACGGCGATGATCCGGTCGCCGCGGCGGAGCTCCGACTCCGAGGCGGGTGTATTCGGAATGATGGAGTTGACCACCGGGCCGCCCTCGTCGTCCTCGCCGACCTGGACCCCGATGCCGACGAACGTGCCGCTCAGCGACTGGTCCATGGCCTTCGCCTCCTCGGCCGTGAGGAAGCTCGTGTGGTTCTCGTCGCCCACCGCCTCGGTCAGGCCGCGGATCGCGCCGTACGTCAGCTCGCGGTCGTCGAGGTTCTTCGCGTCGACGTAGTTGTCCTTGATCGTGCGCCACGCCTCCTCGATCAGGTCGAGGTGCTCGCTCCCGGTGGCCGGCGCGGCCGTCGCCTGGGCCGCCGCGCCGCCGAACAGCCCGCTCGCTCCCGCGGCGACGCCGCCGGAGAACGTGATGATCGCGAGGACCGGCAGGAGGATGACGAACAGCCACTTCCCGTAGCCGCCTCCCGAGGCCTGCGGCACCGCGACCGGTGCGGGGGGCACGGCGAAGCCCGGTCCGTCGAGCGGAGGGGCGAACGGCGGGGCGGCGGGAGGCGCGGGGGGACTCGTGGGCGGCGTGGACAGGTTGTCGGGGTAGGTCATTGGGTCTTTCGGGCTTCGGGCACGCGATGAGCCATTCTCGGCTCATCGCAGCATGACGCCTCCGGCTTCAGGACGGGTGGTGGACGGATGAAGTTGCCTTATGCAACGTTCGCCCGCAAGTCCGCGCTGGATGCCGCCCGTGGGCCGGCGCAGGATCGCCTCGCGCAGCGTTCGGGTCCCCGGGAACACGGATGCGCCCCCGGCGATGATCACCGGGGGCGCGGATGGCGAGGGCGGGATCGGTGGCCGACCGAACCGTCAGCTCGGCCGGCTGTCGTGGCTGGCGCGGAAGACGTTGTCCGGGTCCACGCGGCGCTTGACCTGGACGAGGCGCTCGTAGGTCGCGCCAGGGTAGGCCTGGCGGATCCGGGCCTCGCCCTCGTCCGCGAGGAAGTTCGAGTAGACGCCCGTCGAGGAGCCGGAAAGCTCGCGGTGATATGCCTCGGCCCAGGCGAGGGTCCCGTCGTCCGGGCCGCCGGGGACCGCCATGATCGTGGCCATCACGAGGGCATCGCGGTGGGCGAACGCCGTCGCCGACGACGGCACCCGGGCCATCGCACCGCCCAGGACGCGGAGCTGCGTCATCGCGAACGGGCCGGGCGAGCTGTGGCGATCGACGATCGCGCCGATGGCCGTCTCGTCGAGGCCGGGGAGCATCGCGGATCGCGTGAAGCTCGGGCCGGCCTGCGCGCCGCCCTCGGTGAGCTTGTACATGGCGGGGTACGGCATCGGGCCGACCATGTCGATGTACGGCGTGGCGAGGGCGCGGAACGGGGCGATGGCCGCGGTCCCCTCGTCGAGCGGGCCGGCGTGCACCGGCATGACCATGACCGCCGGCGTCCCGACGAGCTCCGCGGGCACGAACGGCGCGGGCGGCATCCGCATGATCATGGTGATCTGCGTGAGCTCCTCGGGCGCCGCGGCGGAGACCTCGATGAGGCCGCGGAGGACGTCGCGGGCGAGCGGCAGGAACAGCGCGCCGCCCGTGACCATCGCCACCGGGTGCAGCCGGTATTGGAACCGCGTGACGACGCCGAAGTCGCCGCCGCCGCCGCGGATCGCCCAGAACAGGTCCGGGTCCGCGTCCGCGTTGACGGTTCGCAGCTGGCCGTCCGCCGTCACGAGGTCCGCCTCGAGCAGGTTGTCGATCGTCATGCCGTGCTTGCGGGTGAGCCAGCCGACCCCGCCACCGAGCGTGAGACCGCCGAGGCCCACCGTCGCCGCATCGCCGAACGGCGTCGCGAGGCCGTGCTCGTGGGCCGCGAGGGTGTACTCGCCCGCGGTCACGCCGCCCTGGGCGGCGCCGGTCCAGCGGATCGGGTCGATGTCCACGCCGTTGAGCGACCGCATGTCGAGCAGCAGGCCGCCGTCCGTCGTGGAGAGGCCCGCGACGCTGTGGCCGCCGCTCCGGACCGCCAGGTCGAGGCCCAGCTCCTGCGCGACGAGGACCGCGCGGGACACGTCGAGCGCGTCGGCCGGGCGCACGATCGCGGCCGGCGTCCGGTCGAAGCGCGTGTTGTGGACGCCGCGGAGGGCGTCGAACCCGGGGTCGCCGTTCACGACCACCTGGCCGCGGATCGCCGCGTGCAGGGTCCGCAGGCCGGTGGACCGCAGCGGGCTCGGGGCGATGGCGGGCGTGGCGTCGGAGGCGGCGAGCAGGGTCATCGTGGCGGTGCTCCTTCGGGATCGCGAGGACGATGGCCTCATGCTCACCGGGGCGCCGTCGCGTGCCATCGGACGTCGATCGCGGCGGAGCGTGGACGGATGCCACGGATGCCGGTGGACGAATGACGGTGCCGTGGCGACGGCCCCGGGTCGGCGGCCCGGGCGAAGGAGCAGCGGGCGGGGGCGAGGGTCAGCGGCCCTCGCGCATCAGCCTCCGGGCCGCGCGTGTGGCGCGCACGAAGTGGCGCAGGTGGGCGATCGGCTTCACGTGGCTCGGCTCGCCCGCGTAGATCGTCGAGATCGGCACCCAGTCCAGCGTCCAGCCGCTGCGGAGGCAGACCGCGATCATCTCGACCTCGAACTCGAAGCCGGTCTCCGCGGCTGTCGAGCGTGGCCGCCATCAGCCGCCGGCCGAGCAGCCGGTAGCCCGACTGGTTGTCCGGGATGTGCCTGCCCACCGCCCACGAGAAGGCCGCCGTGCCCGACCGTGTTGGACAGGCGCCGGACCGGCGGCATCCGGGCGAAGTCACGCCGACCGATGATGAGCTCCGGGCGTGGGCCGGACGCGCCGGGCGCATCGAACGCGGCGACGAAGCGCGGGATCTCGGCCGGATCGTGCTGGCCGTCGGCGTCGAGGGTGAGGACGGCGTCGTATCCCTCGTCGAGCGCGCGACGGAACCCGGCCCGCAGCGCGGCGCCCTTGCCCTGGTTGGGGACCTGCCGGATGACCTCCGCACCGGCGGCCTCCGCGTTGGCCGCGGTGTCGTCGCTCGACCCGTCGTCCACGACGAGCACCGGGAGGTGTGCGCGCGTCGCCTCGACGACCGGCCCGATGCGCGGTCCCTCCTCGTACCCCGGGATCAGCGCGAGGATGCGCGCGGCAGTCGTCGTCATGGCCGGATGCTACCCCGGCCGGGCGGTCACTCGGTCGCGAACTGGAAGCTCTTGATGATCGGGGTCGCGGCCGCGATGAGCGAGTCGATCTGGGAGCCCTCGAAGTCGTCCACGTCGACGATGACGTTGCCGCCGCCCGGGACGTCGAGCAGGTAGAAGCGGAGCCGTTCGCTGCCCGCGAGGACCCAGCGCTCGATGCCGTCGTTGCGGATGAGCGGGACGGTGGGCAGGCCGTCCGCGAACGGGCAGGACTCGGTCCAGTCGGCCTTGATCGCGAGGTCGAGCGACGTGCCTCGCAGGCCGCCGACGGTCACCAGGGCGGGGCTGCTCGCCACGAGGCCGGGGAGGCCCCGCAACCATGCCGTGAGCTCCGTGGACGTGGTGCCGACGCCCGGCTCGGCGGTTGTCGGGCAGGCCGGGTCCTGCGAGAGGGCGAACGCGTCCCGGAACAGGTAGATCCCGATGTTCTGCGTGCCGGCCGGTCGCAGCTGGACCCAGGTTGGCGTGTCGGCGACGAGCTCCCAGCCGTCCGGCACCGTGAACGTGAGCGGCGGCTGGAACGTCGCGGTGGTGTACGTGCCGGCCGGCATCGGCGTGCTGGCAGGCGCCGTCGTGTCGGGCGTCGCGGCCGGGGCGGGCGGGGCGACCGCGCCACCACAGGCGGCGAGGGCCACCGCGACGGCGATCAGGACCAGGGATCGGGACGCTGCGGACACGCCGTGAACCTCCGTGACGCGGGCGCGGGTGCCCGGGGACATGCTGACGCTAGCCGACGCTCGGCAGCCGACCCCGGGACATTGGTCACGAAACCGGAGCCCCGGCGGCCCGACGTTGACCGTGCGCCGCGTGGGTGGGAGCGGCGGTCCCCGCTCACCCGGCCCCGCCGATGCCGGCGGCGAGCCCGCGAATCTGGTCCGGCGTCACCCGGCAGCACCCGCCAACGAGACGCGCGCCGGCCCGCTCCCAGCGCCGCGCCGCCGCGGCGTCCACCCGCCCGGCCACCGCGCCGGTCCAGGTCTTCGTCACGGCGTCCCACCCCTCGCCGCTGTTGGGGTAGACCACGATCGGCAGGCTGGTGGTCGCGGCGATCCGGGCGACGGCCTCGTCGATGTGCTCCGGGGGCGTGCAGTTGACGCCGATCGCCACCACGCCCGGCGCCCCGTCGACGGCAGCGACGGCCTCCTCGATCGGGGCGCCGCTCCGGATGTGGCCGCCATCCGCGCACGAGAATGCCACCCAGGCCGCGGCATCGTCCGTCTCCCGCAGGAGGTCCACGAGCGCGGTCGCCTCCTCGAGCTCCGGGATGGTCTCGATCGCGAGCACGTCCGCCCCGGTACCCGCCAGGACCGCGAGGCGCTCCCGGTGGAAGTCGCGCAGCTGTGCGACGGTGCGGCCGTAGCGGCCGCGGTATTCGGAGCCGTCCGCGAGCATCGCCCCGTACGGCCCGATCGACGCGGCCACGAAGCGCGGTGCGTCGTCCATCGCGGCTGGGCCATCACCCCCTTCGACGTGCTCGGACGTCAAGCGGGTCCTCGCCTCGACGGCGAGGTCAACGCTCCGGCGCATGAGCGCGGCGGCGTCATCGCGCCCGATGCCGCGGGCCGCGAACCCCTCGAACGTCGCCTGGTAGCTCGCGGTGGTCGCGACCCGTGCCCCCGCTCGGAAGTAGGCGAGGTGGGCGCGGACGATCCCCTCCGGCTCCTCGACCAGCAGGCGGGCGGACCACAGCGCGTCCGCGAGGTCGTAGCCGTCCGCCTCGAGCTGCGTCGCGAGGCCGCCATCGAGCAGGATCGTCTCGCCGGCATCGAGGGCGGCGGCGAACCGGGTGACGTCCATGCGCGGATCGTGCCACGGATCGCGGGCGCGGCCCGCACAATCGTCACGCGGGCACGCGCCATCCGCCGGACCTCGGGCCGGCCCGCGCCGTCCGTCTCGGCCCCGTGCCCCGCAGGAGGATCCCGTGCGCTACCGGCGGATGCCGATCGAGGTGGAGTCGCCCGAGCAGCTCGGCTATGGGCGGATCCGCCACAACCTGGCCGAGAGCTCGGTCTCGGACGCGACGCTCGCGGACGTGGGTGCCGGCCTGGCCGCCGATCTCGGCGGGCTCGTCCTCCAGTACGGGGACCACCTCGGCCTGCCCGAGCTCCGTTCGCTGGTCGCGGCGGATGGGGCGGGCGTCTCACCCGACCACGTGCTCGTCACGCCCGGGGCGGTCGCGGCCCTGTTCATCGTCCACACGACGCTCCTCGAGCCCGGAGACCACCTCGTCGTCGCCCGGCCGAACTACGCGACCAACGTCGAGACGCCGCGGGCGGTCGGGGCGGACGTGGAGTACCTCGACCTCGAGTACGACGCCGGGTGGGCCGTCGACGTCGACCGCATCGCCTCGATGCTCCGGCCGGCGACAAAGCTGGTCTCGCTCACGACGCCGCACAACCCGACGGGGGCGACGATGTCGCGTCAGACACTCGACGCGGTCGTCGCGCTCGTGGAGCGGCACGGCGGCGCCCGGCTGCTGCTCGACGAGACATACCGCGAGATGACGTTCGGCGAGGCGCTCCCGGTGGGCGCGTCGTTGAGTCCGAGGGTCATCTCCGTCACCAGCCTGTCCAAGACGTTCGGGCTGCCGGGGATCCGGGTCGGGTGGCTGATCACCCAGGACCGCGACCTGTTCGGGCGGTTCCTCGCTGCGAAGGAGCAGATCCTCATCAGCGGGTCGCTCGTGGACGAGACGATCGCCCTGGCGGCGCTCCGCCGGCGGCCCGAGTGGCTGCCGGAGATCCGCGCCCGAATCGATGCGGCCTTCCAGATCACGTCCGCGTGGATCGACGGCAACCCGCGGTTCGAGTGGGTGCCGCCGCGCGGAGGCGTCGTCGGCTTCCCGCGGATCCGCCCCGACGTGGCCGCCGGGCTCGACGTGGACCGGTTCTACGAGCTGCTGTTCGAGCGCCACGGCACGGTTGTCGGGCCGGGTCACTGGTTCGAGCAGCCGCGGTCGCACTTCCGCCTCGGCTACGGCTGGCCCGAGCCCGAGGAGCTCCAGGGCGGACTCGCAGCGCTCGACGCCGCGCTCGACGAGGCCGCGGGAGCCCCGTTCTGACTCCGCCTTGAGTCAAGACGCGACCTGCCGCGCTCAGACTCGCCCCGCAACGGGCACCTGCGGCGCAGAGCGGTGCTCGAGAGCGGCCGCCGTGACTCACAGCCGGGTCAGGGCGACGGGGGTCCCTACGCCTCGACGACGAAGGTGAACGTCCCGAGCAGCCCGTCTGCCGTCTCGGCGATGTCGAGCAGCAGGTCCGGGCTGTAGATCCCGTCGCCGTCGTTCTCGGTGCTGCCGGGGAAGTACAGCTGCGAGGTGAGCGTGGATCCGCCGTCCGGCGTGATCTTCACGTGGATGTGCTCGGTGCGGCCGGGGTACTCGCCGGGCACCACCGTCCGGATCGACCAGCGGCCGTTCGCGTCGGTGCGCACGTACCCGCGGAGCCGGTAGCCGCCGCTGTTGTCGTACTCGCCGGTCGCGTCGGCCTGCCAGACGTCCACCGTGGCATTGGCAAGCGGCGTGCAGTCGGTGTCCACCACGAACCCCGACAGCTGGAGGATGGTGCCCGCCATCCCCTCGTCGACGAGGTCGGCCCGCTCGGGCGCGCCCGGCGTGTAATACGGGCCCTCGGTCTGCGAGGTGGTGGGACTGGCCGGTGCCGTGCACTCGAGCCCGGCGGCCGGGGCCGCGGATCCCGGTGCACTCGATGCGCTCTGCAGCGGGCGCCTCGGCGGCGGAGCTCTCGGCGGCGGAGCTCTCGGCGGCGGAGCTCGAGGCGACGACCGGGCTCGAGCCGACGGCCGGGTCGTCGGACCCGGGCGCGACCGACGGCGAGGACGAGCCGCAGGCGGCGGCGACGAGCGCGACGCCGAGGGCGAGCGCGGGCAGGACGGTTCGGGAGGTCATGGGACGACGGGCTCCGAGCGGCTGGTGCGCCGCCAGTATGGCGCGGCGACCCTTCGAGAACCCTGAGAGGCGCCGCTACGTGAACAGCGACGCGTAGCCGTTGAGCGCGGGCTGCCCGCCGAGGTGCGCGTACAGCACGTTGGCCGACCGGTCGATCTCGCCCCGTGCGACGAGGTCGATGAGCCCGGCCATCGACTTCCCCTCGTAGACCGGGTCCGTGATCATCCCCTCCAGGCGCGCCGCCGTCCGCATCGCGTCGAGCGTCGACGCGTCGGGGATGCCGTAGGTGCCCGCGTGGTAGCGATCGTCGAGGACGATCTCGTCCTCGCGAAGGTCACGCTCCAGCCCGATCGCCGCCGCCGTCCGGCGTGCGATTCGCGCCACCTGGTCTCGCGTCTCGACCGGCGTCGCGGACCCGTCGATGCCGATGACCCGCCGCCGCCGCCCGCCCGCGTCCTCGAGCACCGCGAACCCGGCGATCATCCCTGCCTGCGTGGACCCGGTGACCGAGCACACGACGATCGTGTCGAAGAACACGCCGAGCTCCCGCTCCTGCTCGGCCACCTCGAACGCCCAGCCGGCGAACCCGTGACCGCCGAGCGGATGGTCCGACGCCCCGGCCGGGATCGCGTACGGCTTCCCGCCGCCCGCCTCGACATCGGCGAGCGCCTGCTCCCAGCTCTCCTTGAAGCCGATGCCGAACCCGGCCGGGTGGAGGCGGACGTCGGCGCCCATCAGGCGCGACAGGAGGATGTTGCCGACCCGGTCGTACGTCACGTCCGGCCACTCCACCCAGTGCTCCTGCACGAGCACGCAGCCGAGCCCCGCATGCGCCGCGACCGCGGCGACCTGCCGGGTGTGGTTTGACTGCACGCCGCCGATCGACACGAGCGTGTCGCACCCCTGTGCGAGCGCGTCGGCGAGGAGGTACTCGAGCTTGCGCACCTTGTTGCCGCCGAACGCGAGCCCGCTGTTGACGTCCTCGCGCTTCGCCCACACGGTCGCCCCGCCGAGGTGCGCGGTGAGGCGGTCGAGACGCTGGATCGGCGACGGCCCGAAGCGGAGGTTCGAGCGGGGGTAGTCGGCGAGCACAGGCATCGGGCAGGCTCCGGATCGTGTGGGGACGGCGCTAGACGTGCTGGTCAGTGCTCGGCTTCGCCCACAGGTTGACCCCGCATTCGACGGCGAACTGGTCGATCTCGGCCAGCTCGTCCGGCGAGAACGAGAGGTTCGCGATCGCGCCGACGTTCTCGCGGATCTGCTCGGCCGAGGACGCGCCCACGAGCGAGGTCGTCACGCGCGGATCGCGGAGGACCCACGCATGCGCCATCTGGGCGAGCGACTGGCCGCGCCGCTGGGCGATCGCGTTCAGCCCGCGAACGCGGGCGAGGTTCTCCTCGGTCAGCGTCTCCCGCTTGAACGAGTTGCCGCCCGGCTTGTTGACGCGGGCGTCCGCCGGGACGCCGTCGAGGTACTTCGTCGTGAGCAGGCCCTGGGCGAGCGTCGTGAACGCGATCATCCCGGCGCCCGTCTCCTCGAGCGCGTCGAGCAGCTCCGGTTCGACCCAGCGGTTGAACATGTTGTAGCTGGGCTGGTGGATGAGGAGCGGGACGCCCTCGGACCGCAGGAGCGCCGCCGCCTCGCGGGTCTTGCCTGCCGAGTACGACGAGATCCCGACGTACAGGGCCTTGCCCTGGCGGACCGCATGGGCGAGCGCCCCCATCGTCTCCTCCAGCGGCGTGTCCACGTCGAATCGGTGGCTGTAGAAGATGTCGAAGTAGTCGACGCCGACCCGCGCGAGGCTCTGGTCGAGGCTCGCGAGCACGTACTTGCGGGACCCGCCCCCCTGCCCGTACGGCCCCGGCCACATGTCCCAGCCGGCCTTGCTGCTGATGATCAGCTCGTCCCGGTATGCCGACAGGTCCTCGCGCAGGATGCGCCCGAAGTTCGTCTCGGCGCTGCCGTACGGGGGCCCGTAGTTGTTCGCGAGATCGAAGTGGGTGATGCCCAGGTCGAACGCGGTGTGGACCATCTCGCGCTGGACGCTCATCGGCGTGGTATCGCCGAAGTTGTGCCACAGGCCGAGGCTGAGAACCGGGAGCTGCAGCCCGCTCCGCCCGCAGTAGCGGTAGGGCATGGTGGCGTTGCGGTCGGGAGCGGGCGCGTAGGTCATCGGATCCTCGGGTGCAGTGGGTCCCCTATTGTTCGCCCCGGGCGGGCTTGTTCGCCCCGGGCGGGGCGCGTCAGGCCTGGGCGACTTCGCGGACGAAGCCATCCTCGCCCACGGCGAGCAGCGGGAGGCCGCGCTCGGCACGCTTCGCGTTTGCGTACTCGAGGCTGCCCTTGGCGCCGGGTGCCACGTCGGAGCGGGCCGGGACGATGTTGTTGTGGTAGTCGCGGTGGGCCACCGGACCCAGGACGCAGGTGCCGTCCTCGAGCGCGCGCACGATCGCGGCTGAGAGGGAGCCCTCGGACTGCCAGCCCTCGCCGTTGTCGATCAGGTTCTGGAGGAAGGCGACCGGGTAGCTGTTGAGCCCGTCGCGCTCGATCTGGGCCTCAGGGTCGATCATCGGGGAGTCCCTTGCTGTGCGGGGATGGGACGCGCACCCCGATTGTACGGGTCAGGTCATGCGTGCCGACATCCGCGGAGGCCGCGCCGGCGTACCGTTGTCGGCAGCACCGTCCGACCCTGGAGATCCCATGCGCCCAGCCCGCCTCGCCATCGCGCTCCTGCTGGCCCTCGTCGGTGTGGTCTGGATCGGGCAGGGCGTCGGCGTGGTCGGCGGCAGCTTCATGACCGGGTCGCTGTTCTGGGCGGTCGCGGGCGCCGTGATGCTGGCCCTCGCGGTGCTGATGCTGGTGCTGGAGCGCCGGAGGTCCGCCTGACCCTGCCTCGGGTCAATCGCGGGTGGGCCGGGCCTCGTAGTGGACCCGCTTGAACGGGAAATCGCGGGCGAGCCAGGCGCGCACCGCCTCGTACAGCGGCGTGTCCAGGTGCGCGTCCACCGCCCGCACCCACGAGCTGCAGGATGCGTCGTACCCGTCACGATCGGTGGGATAGATGTAGACGCAGCCGATCACCGTGTCCGAGTCCGGCTGGAGCACGGTGTACGTGAACCCCGCCCGCGCCGTGAAGTCGGCCGCGTGGCGGACGAGATCGCGGTGGTTCTCCTCGAGCGCCATCGGCCTCGGCCAGTCGCCGTCGGGGAATCCCGGGGTGGCGCGGATGTGCTCGATGCTGCCCGACCAGGCGGCATGGTCCGACTCGTTGTGCTCCGGTCCGAGCGGTCGGAGCCGGAACGCCTCGTGATCCAGCGCGAGGGGCGGCTCGAAGGTGTCGGGGACGAACGGCTTCACCGTCCGAAGGCTGGCACCTTGCGCGCGGAGGCGCAAGGTGCCATACCCGCAGGCCGTGTCAGGTCAGGCGGCGTACTCCTCGCGGGCGAGGAGCAGCTGGCGGTCGTGGCCGAAGAACAGCGCCGAGATCCGGGCGCCGAGGCCGTGGCGGACCTCGTCGTGCGTGGCGCATTCGAGCCACAGCTCGCCGTCGTGATCGACGGGCGTCATGGGCGACCCGCAGGCGCAGAACGGGGTGCGGTCGATGGCGGATTCGATGTAGGTGACGAGGGAACGCGAGTGACGCATGGTGATGATTACCTGTTGTAGCGATACGAACCGTTTCGTATCATATGTCGATGGGCGCAGATAATCAAGACGTTCCGTTTCGAAACTCTCCCGCTACCGGTTCGGCTCCCGCCCGAGGGCGCGGCCGGCCACGGAGCAGTGCGGCCCACCGGGCGATGCTGTACGCCGCCCGGGAAGAGCTCGTGGAGCACGGGTTCACGCGGCTCCGCCTGGAGCACGTCGCCGCGAGGGCCGGCGTCGGCAAGGCGACGCTGTACCGCCACTGGCCCTCGAAGGAGGCGCTCGCCCAGGAGCTCCTCGCGGAGCTCGCCGCACCGCACATCGCCGTCGACGACCTTGGCGACACGCGCGAGGAGCTCTACCTCTGCGTCGAGCACGCGCTCCACGCCATCCGTGACACACCTTTCGGCCCGGTGATCCGGGCGCTCCTGTCGCAGATCGCCGGCAACCCGACCGTCGGCGACCCGTTCCGGGCGACGGTTGTGCGAGCCCGCCGAGACGAGATCGCCAAGGTGGTGGCACGCGGGATCGAGCGCGGTGACCTCCGCCCGGACGCCGACCCGGACATCGCCACGGAGCTGCTCGTTGGTCCCGTCTACTTCCGCCTCGTGTTCGGCGGCGGCCTCGAGGACGACTTCGCGCGCCGGGTTGCCGGGGCGGTGCATTCGGCGTTCAGGGCCTGAGCGGCGTACCCTCGGATCGTGGGGGCAGGCGCGCGTCCCGGACATGGAGCCAGGATGAAGATCGGGTTGATGGCGCCCCAGGGCTGGAAGGGCGAGTACGACGGATGGGACCCGGCAGCCGCGTGGGCGCGGACCGTCGAGCTTGCCGTCCAGGCAGAGGACCTGGGCTTCGAGTCGCTGTGGGCGTTCGACCACTTCCACACGGTCCCGGTCCCAACCGACGAGATCACGTTCGAGTCGTTCTCGGTCCTCGCCGCGCTCGCGATGGTCACGACGCGCGTCCGGATCGGGCACATGGTGGTCTGCACGGGATTTCGCAACCCGGGCCTCACCGCGAAGCTCAGCTCCACCATCGACGTGATCTCGGGCGGCCGCTTCGAGCTCGGGATCGGCGCCGGCTGGAAGGAGGACGAGTGGCTGGCGTACGGGTTCGGCTTCCCGCCGCTCCGCGTGCGCCTCGACCAGTTCGGCGACCACCTCGAGATCATCACCCGGATGCTGGCGCCCGGGCACGCGACGTACGAGGGCGTCCACGCGAGCGTGCGCGACGCGATCAACGAGCCGAAGGGGATCCAGCCGCACATCCCGCTGATCGTCGGCGGCAACGGGCGGGAGCGGACCGCCGGCTACGCGATCCGGTTCGCGGACGAGCTCAACTTCGTGTTCCTGCGCCCAGCCGACGTCCGCGACCGGATCGCCGAGGTGCGCGCGAAGTGCGAGGCGGCGGGTCGCGACCCGGCGACGCTGCGCTTCTCGATGTACAGCCGGGACGAGGAGATGAAGCTGACCGGCCAGGCGCGCGTGGACGCGCTCGCCGAGCTTGCCGGGACCGGCCTCGACCGGCTGATCTGCTTCCCGGGCCGGTGGGACCCCACGCTCGAAGGTCAGGCGGCGTTCGCGGAGGACTGCCGGTCGGCCGGACTCGAGCTCGGGCCCGGCTGACGGATCAGCCGCGGGCAGACGCCGCCTACGAGTCGTCCTCGCGCACGGACTCGTCCACGTCCGCCGCACCGTCCGGATCGGGCGGCTCGGATCCGTCTGGGAGCACGGCTGCCAGGACGTCGACGAACTGGCTCTCGAGCCAGCCGGTGTATCCGTAGAGGAGCCGCGCGGCCGCCTGCGGATCCTCCGGGTCCACGACCCCGGACTCGGCGTCGTCGGTGACGTCGAGCCGCGTCCCCAGCACCAGCCGCAGGTCGTTGAGGGTCTGGAGCCACGCCTCGGCCTGCGCGTCGTCGAGCGAGCGGGCATCGAGCGTCGCCAGGACCACCGCGATCCGCGCCCGCCGCCCGGCCTCGAGATCCTCGTGGACGAGCCGCCGGTACGTGGCGTCGGCGTGCGGATCCTCCGGTGCGGCCGACGGATAGAGCCGCGCCCGGATGTCGGCCGTCGCGATGTCGTCGCCGTCGTCGGCCTCATCCGGGTCGACACCGGCATGCTCGACGATCGCGTCGATGGCGTCGGCCGCGCCGGCCAGGTCGTCGGGGTCATCGGGGAGCCGGCCGTCCGCGTCCCACGGCTCCACGGGGAGCGGTGGCGCGCCGACGACGTGCGCCAGGTCGTCGACGAGCGCCCGGAGGATCTCCCGCTCGCGATCGGCCAGCCGCAGCGCGATCGAGCCGTCCTCGTCGCG
Source organism: uncultured Chloroflexia bacterium (assembly GCA_963715245.1). Classification (GTDB taxonomy): domain Bacteria; phylum Chloroflexota; class Limnocylindria; order Limnocylindrales; family CSP1-4; genus CAIXZV01. The sequence goes on along the minus strand of CAVQRM010000004.1, from coordinate 113,456 downwards.
GGCGATGCGATCCGCCAGCGGCGGCTCCTCCTCGCTCATTCCTGCTGCATGGTGGCCCACAGGCCGTGGGCATGGAGGCGCGAGACGTCGTGCTCGCAGCGCTCCTGCGAGCCACCCGACACCACCGCCCGTCCCTCGAAGTGCACCTTGAGCATCAGCGAATGCGCGTGCTCGTGGCTGTACCCGAACAGCTTCCGGAAGACGTACGTGACATAGGTCATGAGGTTGATCGGGTCGTTCCAGACGATGACGATCCAGCGCGGCGCGGGCGCCAGGTGCTCCAGCACGACGTCCTCGAGGACGGTCGACGGGTCGCTGGCGGTGGGGCGGCTGGCCATCACGCCCGATCGTGCCACACCGCGGCTCCGAGGGTGGGCGACCGGTGTCGGGCGGAACGGCCCGCGATCCGACGGGCAGATCCGCCTGCCGGGTCCTGACGACCGGCCCGCGAGCGGCGCGGCCCCGGCTGGCACGATCCGGGGTGGTTCCACGCCGGCGCGGCCGCGCGAGGTCCGCGCTCGACAGGTCATCGTGGCAGGTACGGCCAGCACGCCCAGGCAGACCGCGGCATTGATCGCGCGCCAGACGTTCGCGCTCGTCGGCGGCGCCCTCGACGGCTTCGTGGTGGGGTTCGCGATCGCCTACGTTGTCGAGACGGCCATGAGCGGCGCGGGTCGCGCGCTCGGCCTCGGGACGGCAGTGGACGTCCTCGTCACGACCGTCGTCACGTGCGCCGTCATCGGGATCATCTGGGCCACACTCGTCGGGATCATCGCCGCGTGCGGGTGGATCCGGGACCGCCTCGGCGCCGTGCTCGCTCGGACCCGTCTGCCGCGCCGGCTCGCGGCGGTCGTCGTCCTGCCGTTCCGGATCGTGGCGGCCGTGCCCAGGGTGGGTGTCGCGCTGATGGCCGCGATTCTCATCGTGGTCTACGTCGTCGTGCCCGTCGGGATCGGCAAATTCATCGCCCCCGACGGGGTCCTGGCACCGTGGCTCTGGTTCGCCGGGTTCGCGGGCGCGGGGGTCGGGCTCGCGTGGACGGCGCTCCGGCATCTCCCTGGCACGCCGGGCCGCACCCGGCGCTTGATCGCGCTCGCCGGCTCGATCGTGGCTGTCGGCATCGCCGTGTGGGCGCTGGCGATCGCGGTCTGGCCCGGCTCGACGGACCACCTCGTCCGGCCCGACGCGGCGTACGACGGAGCCGGCATCGCGACGACGCTCGAGGATCCGGGTGCCACGGGGCCGTACGCAGTGTCCACCTTCTCCTACGGCTCCGGGACCGACCGGCGACCCGAGTACGGCGAGGGGGCGCTCCTCCGCACCCCGACCGTCGACGGGAGCCACGCCCTTCCCCCGCTCGGCGGGCTCGCGGACGAGGTCCGCCGGCTGCTGTGGGGGTTCGGCCCGGAGGCGCTTCCGCTCAACGGGCGGGTCTGGATGCCGAAGGGCGATGGGCCGTTCCCGCTCGTCCTGGTCGTCCACGGCAACCACGCGATGGGAACGCCCAGCGAGGCCGGCTACGCCTACCTGGGCGAGCACCTGGCAAGCCGCGGGTTCATCACCGCGTCGGTCGACGAGAACTTTCTCAACGGCTCGTGGGCCGGCGACTGGGAAGGCGCGGAGCAGGACGTGCGGGCGTGGCTGCTGCTCCATCACCTGGACCGGTGGCGCGCCTGGAACGACGATCCGTCGACGCCGCTCGCGGGCAGGGTGGACCTCGACCGTGTCGCGCTCATCGGCCACTCCCGCGGCGGCGAAGCGGCCTCGATCGCGGCGACGTGGGCCCGCCTCGAGCGAGGCAACGCGATGCTCCAGCCGTGGCCCAGTGGGCTCCGGGTACGTGCCGTGGTGGCGATCGCGCCGTCGGACGGCCAGTTCGGGGCGGTCGTTCGCCTCGACGGTGTGGACCTCCTGGAGCTCAGCGGCGGGCACGACGCGGACGCCCGGGCGTGGAGCGGCATCCGCCAGTACAACCGGACGACGGTCGCCGAGGGCGGGTTCAAGGCCGCGCTCTACGCGGCGCGGGCGAACCACGGGCAGTTCAACACCGAGTGGGGTGCCGGGGACCACGGTCGGTGGAGCGGTGCCCTGCTCAACCTCGCGCCGCTGCCCACCGCCGCCGAGCAGCAGGACGTGGCGAAGACCTCGATCTCGGCGTTCCTGGAGGCGAGCCTCCACGCGGAGACCGGCTACCGTGCCTTCTTCCGGCGCCCGATGGCCGGCCGTGAGTGGCTGCCCGACGACGTGTACGTCGTCCGCTCCGACGACGGGGCAGGGACGGACCTCGTGACCATGACGATGGGCGGTCTGCCGGCGGAGGGCCTCGAGATCGTGCGCGAGGAGCTCGCCGCGCCGCGGGTGGTGGACCTGCCGCTCCGGGCGCTCCAGGACACGCAGCAGGGAAAAGCCTCGGTCCTCGGGTGGACGGAGGGGACCGGCAACGCTCGATGGGGCGTGCAGGGTCTGGCGGGATCGTCCGTTGGCGGCATCGCCGGCGACGCGGCGGAGATCAGGCTCGACGTCACCACGCCGAGCGACCCGCCCGGCGCTCGGGCCGCACCGGCCCCTGAGCTCGCGGTGGAGGCGTGGACCTCGGACGGCGTGCGGGTGGTGCTTCCCCTGCGCACGTGGGGCGCGTTGCCGCCGCCGCTGCGGGCGGTCCTCGCGAAGAGCGACGTCGCGACGACGCTGGCGGCTATCGGCGGGCTCGACCTGTCGCTCCGGACCCCCGCCGAGCAGGTGGTCCAGTCGTACGCGATCCCGCTCGCGGCGTTCTCGGCCGACGACCCGGCGTTCGACCCCGCGCACCTCGACGGCGTCGCCCTGGTGATCCCCCGCACGCTCCCCGGAAGCGTGTCCGTGACGGACCTGCGGCTCGCACCCGGAGCCGGGTACTGATCGCCGGGGCGGGCCGGCCGGTGCCGGGCGGATGTGGCAGGCCGGAAATGGAGAACCGCCCGATGGGCGTCGGGCGGTTCGTTCCGGGTGGGTGCGTGTCCGGCCCCGGGGTGTGCTCGCAACCCCGGGGATCCGGACGTGACGGACGGGATCAGCTCCCGTAGCGGTAGCGGCTCTGGTCGGGCTCGTAGCCGTCCGGCCCGAGGGCCGGGGCCACCATCTGGGCGAGGAAGCCCATCACGACGAGCGCCGCCCACACGATCAGCCAGATGAAGCTGCCGCTGATCACCTGGCCGATCGCGTTCCAGGTGATGTCGTCGGTGGGGATCTGGCCCGTCAGGATGAACCAGCCTGCGACGATCGTCGCCGCCCCGCCGATCGAGGTGAGGCCCACGACGAGCCACTTGGGCACGTTGAGGACGAGTGTCCCGATCGCGAAGATCACGCCAACGGCGACGCCGATCACGAACGCGACGACGCCCTGCTCGTTGCCGATCAGGCCCCAGGCGCTTGCCCCGAGGATGTACCCGACGGTGCCGCCAAGGACCGCGATCGCCGCATACCAGTAGAGGTACGCAAGGACCGCGAACACGAGCGCGAGCACGAAGCCGACCGCCCAGCTGGTGAGCGTCGCGAACGTGCCGTCGCCAAACAGGGCGCGCGTCGCCTCGGTGCCGACGTTGAACCCGACGAACAGGCCCCAGAACGGCAGGATCAGCAGGAAGAACCGCCACCCCCCGAAGCAGAACATTGCACCCAGCACGACGGCCAGGAGCGCGATGACGAGCTGCATATCCTCTCCCTCCGATGGACCGGCCGAAGGCCGGTCGCCTCGCGCCGATCATACGGAACGTTGCAAATGGTGGGGAGGTCCGATCGGCCGCACGGGTACGGGCCGCAGCGACCTCGGGCCTGCCCCCGTCCGCCGGTATGCTTCCGGCGTTCCCTCTACGCGAGGTGCCCGATGACGACTGACGAGCACGGCGGCGATCCGCCCGAGACGCAACCCGGCGGCCTGTCCTCGCAGCTGGGCACGGGTCTCCTGCGGCCCCTGCTCGTGCTGGTCCTGGTGCTCGTCACCGCACTCGCCCTTCGCGAGCTCGCCTCGCTGATCGTCCCCGTCGTCTTCGGCCTGTTCCTCGCCCTCGTCGCGTGGCCGATGGTGCCCGGCCTCCGCCGGCGCGGGGTCCGGCACGGGGTGGCGCTGACCGGCGCGATCCTCGTCATCCTCGTCATCGTCCTGGGGTCCGCCGCGATCGCCGCGTTGTCCGTGGCTGAGCTCGTCATCCTGGTGCCGCGCTACGAGGCGCGCCTGCGGGACCAGGTCCAGGTGATCCTCGACGTGCTCGCCGGATTCGGCGTCGAACCGGACATCGCCGCGATCACCGAGGTCATCTCGCCGGAGCAGCTGCTCGCCTTCGCACGCCCGGTGGCCTCGGCGCTGTCGTCGGCGGGCCTCGCGATCTTCGTCCTCGCGATCACGATGGTCTACGCGCTGGTCGGCGGCTCGTCGCTCCAGCAGCGGGCGCGTGACGCGTTCGGGGATCGCCACGCGCTGATCCTCGGGATGGAGCAGTTCGGCATCGACCTGCGCCGGTACCTTCTCGTCAGGGCCGTCCTCGGCCTGTTCGCGGCGGTCCTCTCGTTCGTGCTGCTGGCGATCCTCGGGGTGCCGTTCCCGATCCTCTGGGCGTTCCTCGTGTTCGCCGCCAGCTTCATCCCCAACATCGGGACGTTCATCGCGGTCATCCCGCCGACGATCATGGCGTTCCTGACCGGGGGCCTCGCCCCGGCGGTGATCGTGGTCATCGGCTACACGCTCATCAACTTCGCGCAGGACCACTTCCTGCAGCCGGTCGTGATGGGCTCCGAGCTCAACCTCAGCCCGCTCGTTGTGTTCCTGTCCGTCCTCGTGTGGGCGTGGATCCTGGGCGCCGCGGGGGCGCTGCTCGCCGTGCCGCTGACCGTGGGCCTGGTGGCGATCCTCGAGGCCTTCCCCTCGTCGCGTCCGATCGCGGTCCTGCTGCGGAACAAGGTGGAACCACTGAAGCGGGCAGTGCCGGGACCGGCACCCACCGTGTTCCCGACCGTGCGCGACGGATCGCCCGACGCCGGGGCGCCGCCGGAATCGACGGTGGCGGACGAGACGCCTGCGGCCGGCGACGATACGCCTGCGGGCGGGGGCTGACCCCGCGGGGATCAGGGTGCGGGCGGGGCATCCGACGGGCTGCTCGCCGGGCTCGCAGCGGGCGTTGGCGTCCCACCGGACGGCTGCGCGGACGAGGTGGCCGCGGGAAGGGTCGCCGACGCGGCCGGTGCCGAGCCGGTCGGGCCGGCGGTCGGCGACGGCGTCACGGTGGACGCGGGCGACCTCGAGGCTGGGGCCTCGCTGGGCTCGGGTCGTGCCGACGAGGGCGGCGACGCCTCGGTGGCGGGGTCCGGACCGAGCGACACCACGTACTCCACCACCGTGCCACCCGTGACCGACGTCGTTGCCGGCGGGCTCGTGGCCACGACGACGCCGGGCGGGACGACCTGGTCGTACACCGACGGCGCGCGCCGGACCTGGAGGCCGATCCCGGTCAGCGCGAGGATCGCGTCCGACTCGGTCATCCCGATCACGTCCGGGACGACCACGAGCTGGAGGACGGTACTGACGATGGGGCGGATCGCGGTCCCCTGGTCCGCCACCGTCCCCGCCGGCGGATCCTGGGCGAGGACGGTCCCCTCCGGCTGATCGTCGCGACGGACGTAGAACGGCTCCGCGAGCTCGAACCCGGCGTCGACGGCGGCGGTGTTCGCCCTGGACAGCGGGAGCCCGACGAGGTTCGGAATGGGCGCCGGTCCGGCCGTCGGGGTGTCGCGGGAGCCCGTCACCAGGATGCCGATGACGACTGCCGCGACCACGACCCCGGCGAGACCCCCGAGCACCCGGACCACGAGACGCTGGTCGACCGGCCCGAGGGTGGGCCCAGGGCTGCTGTCGCCCGTGGTGCCAGACGCCTCGGGGGGCCCCGATGCGAGCAGCCTGGTCGGGTCCAGCCCGAGCCCGGCGATCGTCGCATCGACGTTGCCCCGTGTCCCACCGGTCGCGGCCATGAGCCCGTCAAGCGCGTAGAGCCGCAGCTGGTCGCGCACGTGCCCCAGCGGGCGCGCGACCGCGAGGTGGACGCCGGCGCGTGAGAGCTCGGCGGCGAGGTCCCGAAGCGCATCTCCCGCCGTGAGGTCGATGTCCGCCGTGGCGCCCAGGTCCAGCACTACGGCCTCGGCATCCGGCCGCGCGGCCACGAGGGAGCGGATCCTCGCCTGGAGCGACGTTGCATTGGCGAAGAACAGCGGACCGGTGAACCGGACGACGACCACCCCGTGAACGCGCCGGCCGGTCGGCGACCTCGCCCGGTCGCCCCACAGGCCGTTCGCCTGGCGGACCTCCTCGACGATCGGCGGGGTGGCCGCACGCCGCACGATGTTGAGGGTGGCGAGCAGCACCGCGATGCCGACGCCGACAAGCGTGCCGTAGAGGATCACGCCGATCATCGCGGCGAGTGCGATGGCACCCTCGCTGCGCTTGACCACGAGGATCGCCCTGACCTGTGGCAGGTCGATGATCCCGAGCACCGATACGAGGATCACCGCGCCGAGCGCCGGGATCGGGAGGTACGAGAGTGGCCCGGTCAGGAGGACCAGCACGACGGCGACGGCTGCCGCCGCGATGACCCCGGTGAGCTGCGTGCTCGAGCCGGCGGCCTCCGACGCGGACGTCCGCGACGGGCTGGAGCTGATCGGGTAGCCGCCCGAGACGGCGGTGGCGGCATCGGCGGCGGCAAGCGCCACGAGCTCCCGGTTGGCATCGGTGCGCTCGGCGTGCCGCGCGGCGAAGCTGCGGCCGGTCGCGGACGTGTCGGCGAACGTCAGGATCGCGATCCCCACGGCACCCGGCAGGAGGGCAACGATCTCCTCGATGCCCACGACCGGGATGCCGAGGGGCGGCAGGCCCGCCGGCACGGGGCCCAGCACCTGGACGCCCCGGGACTGGAGGTCGAAGAGGATGCTCGCAAGGAGCGCGATGATCATCGCCGGCAGGGCAATGGGCACCTTCGGCGCCACCCGGCGACCCACGAGGAGCACCAGCAGCACGCCGACGCCCACCGCGGCCGACGCGAGGTTCGCGCCTGAGCGCTCGATCGCGCCAATCGTTGCCTCGAGCACCGCGGCCAGATTGGCCGTCGTCCAGTCGATGCTGCGCAGGACGGCAAGGGCGTCGGCCACGACCGGACCACCGAGGATCTTCTCGACCTGTCCGACGGCGACCGTGATCCCGACGCCCGCGAGGTAGCCCACGAGGATGGGCCGCGAGAGGAAGTCCGCGAGGAAGCCCATCCGGGCGAGCCGCATCGCGAGGAAGATGGCGGCGACGATCAGGGCCAGCGCCGATGCCAGGCGGACCCGGTCGTCCGAGCTTGCGGCGAGCGGCGCGAGCGTCGCGCCGATGAGCGCGGCCGACGCCGCATCCGGGCCCACGATCAGCCGCCGTCCCGAACCGAACACGGCGTACATGAGCAGCGGCGCCAGCGACGCGTACAGCCCCATCTCGGGCGGCAGGCCCGCGACCGTCGCGTACCCGATGGTGAGCGGCACGACCAACGCCGCCACCGTCAGTCCCGCGATCGCGTCCCCGGAGAGCTGCTCCGGGCGGTAGCCGCGGAGCGTCCAGGCGAGCGGCGGGCCGTCCGGGCCCTCGATCGCCCGCCGCAGACGCCCGGGGACCTGCCGCAGAGCGTCGGTCATCCGGTCGCGCCCGACGGTCCCGTCATCCCGTGTGCCTGCCGGACCCGGGCACGCTCGCGGCGCAGGATGAAGAGGCTCACCCCCGCCACCCAGACCGGAAACGACAGGACATAGAGGTCCCAGAAGCTGATGAACAGGAGCAGCGTCAGGCCGAACAGGTAACCCGTCGCCGCGAACCATCGCGGGAACACGCCGCTCCGGAGACCGAGCGTCGAGATCGAGATCAGGAACACGGCCGCAGCCCGGGTCGCGATCACGTACAGGAGCGTGTACGCGATCGAGCGCGTCATCTGGAGCTGGTCGATGGACGGCGCCGGCAGATCCAGGTACCGCACCCCGACGCTCGGCGAGGCGGCGACCGAGGTGGCCGCGAACACGAGGGCCACGAACAGGAGCCCGCTGCCGAAGAACACGGTCCCGAAGAAGCGGTCCTCACGATCGCCCAGCTGGTCCCGGATCACCGCGATGAACCACAGGAACAGGATCCCGGCGAACGGCACGAGGTACACCGTGCTGATGAACAGGCCCAGGTCGCGGCCACCGGCGAAGGCGGCGTTCAGCGCCGCCTGGCTGTCAGTCGACAGCGGGCTGTTGCGAATGAGCACGATGGCCACCGTGAACAGTGCGGCAAACAGCAACCCGGCAAGGCTCGCCGCCCACGGTGCACGGAGCTGATGGCCGGCCTCGTCGAGCACCGGAAACTCGCTCGCGCCAGGCCCAGCAGCGCCCGGACCGGTGCCCCCCTCGACGATCTGCTCGCCCACGAATCGCTCCCTCAGGGACTGGCGGTGCCCGACGCCCGTCGTCGATCGTGCGCGGCGTGAGCGAGCACGCCATCACCCAGAGCGCACGATGTCGCGACCGGCACTGCCGCAGAGCATGATGGTCGCACACCGCAGGAGGAGCCCGAGCCGCATGGTCGAACCGCTGACGTTGGTCGCCCTCGCGGTGCTCGCCTACGTCCTGGTCTCACGGCGGCTCGGGCGAACGGTCATCACCGCGCCGATCTTCTTCGCGGGCATCGGTCTCCTCGCCGGCCCCGTCCTCGGGATCGTGCACGTCGCGCCGGACGACGATGTCCTCGTGCTCCTGCTCGAGGCGGCGCTCGTGATGGTCCTGTTCGCCGACGCTTCGAGCCTCGACATCCGCCGCTGGACACGCGAGCCGAGCCTGTCCGGACGGCTCCTGGGCATCGGCCTGCCGCTGACGATGATCGCTGGGGCGCTGTTCGCGTTGCTCCTGCTGCCGGGCATCGAGCTGTGGCAGGCCGCCCTGGTGGGGGTGATCCTCGCCCCCACGGATGCGGCGCTCGGCCAGGCGGTCGTCGCCAATCCGCGCGTGCCGGCGATCGTGCGCAACGCCCTCAACGTCGAGAGCGGCCTCAACGACGGCCTCGCGCTCCCGTTCGTCACGATCTTCATCACGGTCGGCCTGGTTGCCGGCGGCGCCGAGACAGAGCTGCAGGCCGTCGAGATCCTGGCGCTCGCGCTGCTCGGGTCCACCGCGATCGGCCTCGGGATGGGGCTGGTGGGCGGGCGCCTGATCCGGATCACGGCGGAGCGCGGCCTCGCCGATGCCCGGTGGCTGCCGATCGCGCTCGTGGCGCTCGCGATCGCGACCTTCTCGATCGCGGACGGCGTCGAGGCCAGTGGCTTCCTCGCCGTCTGGGTTGCGGGGATCGTGACCGGGGCCGCGCTCAGGGACCACGTCGAGGAGGAGGCATTCCATCTCCCGGAGCAGACCGCGGACGTGCTCGCCGCGATCGGGTTCCTGCTGCTGGGCGTCGGCCTCATCGGTCCGATCCTGCTGCGGGCGACACCTGAGACCGTCGTCTATGCCGCGCTGAGCCTGACCGTCGTCCGGATCCTTCCGGTCGCGGTGGCGATGGCGCGCAGCGGCTTCGCCCTGGCGACTGTCGGGTACGTGGGCTGGTTCGGGCCGCGCGGTCTCGCCTCGATCGTCTTCGCCGCAGCCGTCGTGGAGGCCGCCGTCCCAAACGCCCAGGTCATCACGGACGTGGTGCTGCTGACCGTGACCATCAGCCTCGTCGTCCACGGCGTGACCGCCGCGTGGGGCGCCAGCCGGTATGCCGCCTGGTACCAGCGGGCGGCAGCGGCCAATCCCGCGATCCCCGAGGCGGCCACCCTCGATGCGCCACACCTGAACGGACGACGCCGGAGGCACGCCCCGTGAACGTCGAGGTTGTACCGTCTAGCCACGGCGCGGGAGAATCACCTTGCATGGGTGATGCCGCAGGTGCTGATGCGCGCTTCGATTGACGCTCGGAACAACAGGAGGACACAGTGACACTCGGACCGCTCGAATACATCGTCGTCGGCTTTGAGGGCAACCGCTTCGACGGCAGCATCGCGCACGAGATCGCCAAGGTCGTCGAGAACAAGACGATCCGCCTCGTGGACGTCGTGTTCCTGATCAAGGACACCACGGGCGACGTCGCCGTCGTCGAGATCGACAACAAGGACGATCCGCGCTTCGAGTCCTTCGCCTCGCTCCTCGGCGACAGCATGGGCCTGCTCACGCCCGAGGACATCGAGTCGATCGCGCTCGGCCTGCGCCCGGACACGTCGGCGCTCGTCATTCTGTTCGAGCACCACTGGGCCGTCGACATCAAGGAGGCCATGCAGGCAGCCGGCGGGTTCCTCGTCGGTCGCGCGACCATCGCCCCCGAGATCCTCGAAGAGCTCAGCGACGAGCTCGAGGCCCACGCCATCGCGATCGGCAAGACCGCCTGACATCCCGCTGAGCTCGAAGGAGACCCGACCATGATGATGCGACGCCGAGGCCGCCCGCTGATGCGCGCCGCCGCCACGACCGCGGTGGTCGCCGGCACCGCCGGTGCCGTCCGCCACCACCAGGACCAGAAGTACGCAAACCAGGCCGCGCAGCAGCAGGCGGAGATGGCGGCCGCCGAGCCCGAGGTCGTGTACGTCGAGGCGCCGCCCGCGGCGGCGCCGGCCCCGGCCGCACCGGCCGGCATCGACATGGAGCAGCTCAAGCAGCTCGGCGACCTGCATGCCGCGGGCGTCCTCACCGACGAGGAGTTCGCGGCCGCGAAGGCCAAGCTCCTCGGCTGACACGTCGCGCCCAACGCCGCGCTGCGGCGAGCGACGGACTCGCGGAGGGAGACAACAACGTGAAGAACCCGCCCATTCTCATCTCGGTGATCGGCTTCTTTGCCGCAATCGCTGGCTTCAGCTGGCTGTTCCTCGGCCTGCGCATCCTCGGCTTCGACTGGTTCGGCGCCCTCGGTGACCTGCAGGCGTTCGAGCAGGCCGGGCTGTGGGGCTGGCTCGCCATCCTCGGCGGCCTGCTCTGGCTGGCTGCGGCGTTCGGCCTGTGGACCACGCAGCCGTGGGCCTGGATGCTCGCGATGATCGTCGCCGGCATCGCCCTGTTCGAGGCGTTCCTGTGGATGCTCGAGTACCCGGGCAGCGGGCTCGGCCTCGGCATGTCGCTGCTGCCGATCGTCATCATCCTGTACCTGATGTCGAAGGACGTGAAGGCGGCGTTCGGGCTGACATCACCGGAGGCCTGACCGCCCCACCTGCGACCACACGAACGGGCGCACCCGCCGGGTGCGCCCGTTCTGCATGTCCGGGGCCGGAACGCCCGGCGGTCGCTGCCGATGCCGGATCAGTCGTCGCCGGCGCCCCAGAACAGCATCTGGAACAGCACGTAGAAGCTCACCAGCAGCGTGAGCGCGAACGCGATCATCGCCACGTAGGCGAACCCGGTGAACGCGGCGAGTGCCGGCTGGAGCAGGATGACCATCGCGATCGCGGTGCCGATGAGCTGGCCGACGACGATGAGGCCGACCGTCGCCTGGCGCCCCAGGCCCCCGAGCTTGTCGACCGACTGCGTCAGCTGCGACGTGTCCAGCTCCACCGTGAGCTTGCCCTTGTTGAACGCGTCGAGCCACTGGAACGCGGCGCTCTCGATCGACGGCACGCGCCGGGCGACCTCCCTTGACAGGCGGGCGGCGGTCGAGGTGAGCTGCTTCTCGATGCGATCCGGCTCGAGCGAGGCCACGAGGGCCGCCTTGGCCTCGGTCACCGCGGCGTCCGCGATGTCCACGCTCGGAGACAGGGCGCGCGCCGTCTCCTCGGCCTGGATCGTCGCCTTGATCGCCAGCGTGAGGCTGCTGTCGAGGCGGAGCCCGTTGTCGAACACGGCCCCCATGAAGCCGCTCAGAGCGCCGCCGAACGAGTCCACCCCGCCGAACACCAGGTACTGGCGTGCGAGGCGGTCGACATCGGCGCGGAACAGCACCTCGTCGAACTGGGGAGTCGGCTTGCCCAGGGCGATCAGCCCGTCGGCGATGGCCTGGATGTCGACCCCCTTGACCGCGTAGATCAGGCCCAGCAGGTCAACCCGCTGGGTGCTCGTCAGCTGGCCGACGAGCCCCATGTCGAGGAACACGAGCCGCTTGTCCTCGGGATCGGCCATGAGGTTGCCCGGGTGCGGGTCGCCGTGGAAGAAGCCGTCGATCAGGACCTGCTTGATCACGGCGCGGATGAACACGTCGCCCAGCTCGTCGGTGTCGAAGCCCGCGGCCCGAAGCTCGTCGGTCTTCGAGATCTTGATCCCCTTGATGAACTCCATCGTGAGGACTCGTTGCCCGGACAGCTCGTCGTAGATCCGCGGTACGGTGATCTCCGGGAAGCGCTCCATGTTCAGCGACAGCCGCTTGGCGTGGTATGCCTCGTTGCGGTAGTCCAGCTCCTTGAGGACGCCCGTGGCGAACTCGTTGACCATCGCCCGGACGCCCACCTTGCGGGCGAGCGCGAGGCGATGCTCGGCGATCCGGGCGAGCTCCGTCATGACGCCCAGGTCGGCCTTCGTCTTGGCCACGATCTGCGGCCGCTGCACTTTTACCGCGACGATCGCGCCGTCGTGTGTGGTTGCGCGGTGGACCTGCGCGGTCGACGCGGCCGCGAACGGCTCCGGCTCGATGGTCGCGAACAGCTCCTCGGGGTCCTTGCCCAGCTCCTGGCGGATCACGGATCGCGCGTCCTCCCACGGGAACGGCGCGGCGTCGCTCTGGAGCTTCGAGAGCTCTGCGACGATGTCGGGCGGCAGCGCGTCACCCCGGCTGGCGATCATCTGGCCGATCTTCACGTACGTCGGGCCGAGCTGCTGGAGGAGGAGGCGGAAGCGTTCGACACCGCTCGTGTCGGCGAACTGGTCGGGCTCGCCGAGGACCTTGAGCGAGAACCACTTGCGGAACCGCCCAACCGGCGTGCCCTGGAGCGTGGATTCGAGCGCAGCCGCGTACACGAGGTCGTAGATCTGCTGGAGCCGAAGGTTCTCGATGATCAGGTTCCGGCGGGGCGTCGGCAGGGACTCGAGGAAGCGCCACAGGCTGTTGGTCCCGCCGGTGACCACCGCGCGGGGGCGATTCAGGCCGAGCAGCGCGTCCATCACCGTCCCCAGCAGCGTGTACAGGGCGGCGAACACGAGGATCCACAGCATCGACGGCTGGGCGACGATCGCGAGGTCCGGGGCGACGAGCGCGGCGACCCAGATCACGATCGCGTTCACGATCACGAGGAACAGGCCCATCGTCGACAGCAGCAGGCGGCCGGTGAACGCGACGATCACCGGCCTGACGAACCGCTGCGCGAGGACGAGGATCGCCGCCGCGATGAGGAACGGGATCACCCCGGCGCCCCTGAGCTGCGCGATCGGGGCAGACTCCGCCCCGAACGGGAATGGCTGGGCAACGGTGAACACCCCGAGGATGAGGATGATCACGAGCAGGATCAGCCCGTCAACCACCGTCTCGACGATGAAACGCCGCATGGCTAATCGCCTCCGTTTCCTGCCGGCCGTCGCCGGCGCTCGCGCTATGCCGGGCCCGCGGACTCGGCCTTGAGCTGTCCCGCGTAGAACTCGAGCGCCGTCTTCGTCTTGGTCTGCTGCTCGCCGCCGAGGTCCACTCCGTGCGCGACGAGGTACGCGCGTGCCTCGGCCGCGACGGAGAGCACATCCCGCGGCATGCACTTGGTCGAGAGCTCGAGGATCCGGGATCCGTCCGGGTAGAGCCACATCTCGGCGACGAGCTCCCGGAGCAGCGCGCGCTTGCCGGCGTCGACGTCGAACCGCGTCTTGAGGATGAACGTCGGACCCAGCGGGACAAGGGAATCGAGATCGAGACCATCGGGCGCGTGCTCCCGGTAGAACTCGCGCTGGGTCTTGGAGAACAGCTGCCGGAGCGGCATCTTGCCGGCGACCGCCTGGCGGATCTCCGAGCCGTCGGCACGACCCTTGAAGGAGGCGGAGCACACGAACCCGCCCGGCAGCGCATCGACCTCGACGTTGAAGTCGGCCTGCTTGCGAATCGAAGCCGGCAGGTCGGCAGGAACGACGGGCCGGAGCTTGATCACCGTGTCGCCCGCGCCGCCCTGGCGCCGGCGCGCGCGCACGACGATCCCCGCGTTGTTGAGCGCGAGGTCCGGCGTGTCGAAGAAGAACACCTGGCGCGGCTGGGCCTCCACCGGGTCCATCGGCAGGCCCTGGATCGTGGCGCGGTGCTGTGAAGCCGACACGGTCGCCTTGAGCTCGACGCTGTCGGCGCCCGCGATGAGTCGCATCATCTCGCCCAGCTGGGCGTCGGTGAGGCGAGGCCCGCCGGCCGGAGGGGTGGCGGCCCCGGTGGCTGTGGTTGTCATCGAGCTGATCCCTCCGCTGTCGCGAGTGTCGCGCCGAAGCGCTCGACGAGCACCCCATGGCGCAGGCCCCGATCGCTGACGGTCAGCGAGTCGGCGCCGAGCTTGTCCAGGATCGTCCTGATCACGCACGCCCCGGCGAGGATCACCTCCGCGCGCTTGGGCTGCAGCCCCGGGATCGAGCGCCGCGCCTCGACGTCGGTCGTGCGGTACAGCTCGATCTGGCGGTCGATCTCGGCCCGGTCCAGCACCGTGCCCTGGACGAGGTCCGGGTCGTAGGTGGTCATGCCGTGCTTCACCGCCGTGATGTTCGTCACCGCGCCACCCATGCCCACGAGCGCGTCGACCGGTGGCCGGCCGTCGAGGCGGTCGAGCTCTTCCCCGATCGCCGCCATGGCCTCCGCCAGGACCTGCGCGGACACGACGCCGTCCAGCCCGAACCGCTCGGTGAGGCGGACGGCCCCGACGTTGACGCTGAAGCGCTCGTCGACGACGGCGCCGCGGCCGAACGTCAGCTGCGTGCTGCCGCCACCGGTGTCGAACACGGCGAGCGTCCCCTCGTCCATGCCGAGGGCTGACTTGACGGCGAGGTACGCGAGGCGGCTCTCCTCCTCGCCCGAGATGACCTCGACGGCGACACCCGTTCGCTCGCGGATCGCGGCGACGACGGCGGCGCTGTTGCGGGCGATCCGCAGCCCGGCTGTCCCGACCGCGACGAGCGCGAGCGCGTCGAGCCGGCGGGCCTCGTCGGCCATCCCGGCGATCGCCGTGGCGACCCGGTCCAGCGCGTCCGCCGAGATCTCGCCGGTCGTGTCGAGGCCCTCCCCGAGGCGGGTGATCTCCGATCGGTCCACGATGGCGTGCCAGGTGTCGTCCGCCGCACGCTCCGCGACGTGGAACTTGATCGAGTTCGTCCCGGCGTCGATCACCGCGTACCGCTCGGGCGCCCCCGAGAGGATCCATGCGAGGCCCGGGCCGTAGCTGGTGTTGGCGAAGCCGCCGAGACCCGCGGAGCGGACCGCCTCGATGACCGCGGCACCGTCGGTGGACTCGATCGCGAGCGTCCGTGACGGGATGCCGTCCGCCGTGACGTCGGTCACCTCGGAGGTGCAGCCGTTGATCACGTAGCGGACCCGCCGCTTGTGCACCGCGACGAGGCGCAGGCCACCGGGGCCACTGAGCTCGTCGCTGAACTCCTCGAGCGTGTACGCGTCACGCGAGAGCGCCGGCGCCGGGAGTCCGAAGGCGGAGAACACGCCCCGAACCGCATCCCGGTCCAGCGGGAACTCCGCCTTCATGATCGGCCGCCACTGCTGGAGGCCCTCGGCGTCGGTCTCCACGAACTCCTTGATGTCCAGCAGCCCGGCCCGGATCTTCACCGTCGCCGGCCGGCCGGCCGGCGCGAGGACGTACGTCTCGTCGCTCTCCTGGACACCGGTCGACTCGAGAGCCGCGAAGGCGGGCTCGGCGATCGCGACACCCGGTCCGAAGGTGCGCCACTCCCAGCGTGGGATGATCGCTGCCATCGATCGGCTCCTCCAAGAGTGGTTGCGGCCAAAGTCTGCCGCTGCCCGCTCCGCCGAGCGTCCCCCCATCGGGATGATGTGCGGCCAGATGGGGTTCGGTGGCACGCCGGGTTATGCCCGGGTTGAGAAGCGACAACAGTCACTGTATCCGGCCCCGACTGTCAGGGAACTCTCAGAAACCCTCCGAAGGATCGGAGCCAGGGACACCATGCACCCGCCACGCGGTGTCCCTGACAACCCGACCCATCCCGCGCCCAGGCGCGCACCGGAGGACCCGAATGACCACCCCGACCAGCGACGTGCACGCCCCGCAGGCCATCCGCGAGCCGCTCGATCCCCGCGCCACTGCGGAGTCCGTCCTGTTCGAGATCCGCCGGGTGATCGTGGGCCAGGACGCGATGCTGGAGCGCGTCCTGGTGGCGCTGCTCTCGGGCGGGCACCTGCTCCTGGAGGGCGTCCCGGGGCTCGCCAAGACGCTCACGATCCGCACCCTCGCCGACGCCCTCGACGCGTCCTTCCGGCGGATCCAGTTCACGCCGGACCTCGTTCCCGCAGACCTCGTCGGGACCCGCATCTACCGCCCGGACAGCGCGTCCTTCGACACCGAGCTCGGCCCGGTGTTCTGCAACTTTCTCCTGGCGGACGAGATCAACCGCGCCCCCGCCAAGGTCCAATCGGCGCTGCTCGAGGTCATGCAGGAGCGCCAGGTCACGATCGGGCAGCAGTCGTTCGCCGTCCCGAAGCCGTTCCTCGTCATGGCGACGCAGAACCCGATCGAGTCCGAGGGCACGTACCCGCTGCCCGAGGCGCAGGTCGACCGGTTCATGATGAAGGTCGTCGTCGGCTACCCGAGCGCGGCCGAGGAGGCCACGGTGGTCGAGCGCTCGCTCCGGCCGGCGCCCGCCGTGCGCACCGTGCTGGACGCGCAGTCGCTCGCGGTGCTCCAGGCCGCGACGCCCGAGATCTACGTCGACCCGGTGCTCGTCAACTACGCGGTCGCGATCGTCGCGGCCACCCGCCAGCCGGAGCTCGTCGGCCAGGCCGACCTCAAGCCCTACATCGGCTTCGGGGCCAGCCCTCGCGGCTCGATCAACCTCGTCCACGCGGCACGCGCCCTCGCCCTGCTCCGCGGCCGGCGCTATGTCATCCCCGCCGACATCTACGAGCTCGCCCCGGACGTCCTGCGCCACCGGATCGTCCCGAGCTTCACGGCGCTCGCCGAGGAGATCACGCCGGATGCGATGCTCGCCCGGATCCTCCCGGCCGTCCCCGCGCCGCGCCTGATCACGGAGGAGCGGAGCGCATGACGCTCCTCTCCGGGCGCCCGGACCGGACGCCCGCCCGGCCAGGTCCCGGACCCACGCCCGAGGCCCTCCTCCGCGCGCTGGACCTGACCATCGCCCGGCGGATCCGTGGGCTCGTCGCGGGCGAGTTCCGCTCGAGCGACATCGGCGGCGGCATGGAGCTGGCGCAGGTCCGGCCCTACCAGCCGGGCGACGACGTGCGGCGGATCGACTGGAACGTCACCGCCCGGATGCAGGTCCCGCACGTCCGGGTCGATGTCCCCGAGCGCGCCCTCACGACCTGGCTCGTCCTCGACGTGTCGCCGTCGATGCAGTTCGGGACCGCCGACCGCCGCAAGGCGGACGTTGCCGAGGGCGTCGCGATCGCGATGACCCACCTCTCCACCCAGCGCGGCAACCGTCTCGGCGTGATCACGTTCGGCGGCACCCGCGACATCCGCATCCCCGCCCGCGCCGGGCGTTCCGCGTTGCTCGCGACCCTCCTGTCCGCCGAGCTCGATGCCGCCGACGGCGGCGACGGCCGGCCGAGCGGGGCGACCCCGACGGTCCGGACGCCCGAGGACGCCCTCCGCTTCGTCGCCCGGGGCACGTCCCCGGGGGGCCTGGTGGTGCTGGTGACCGACCTGCGCGGGCCGCTCGACTGGCTGCCGCAGCTGGGCGCCGTCGCGCAGCGCCACGGCGTGCTCGTGATCGAGGTTCGGGATCCGCGCGAGGACGCCCTTCCCGACGTCGGCGACCTGACGCTCGTGGACGCCGAGACCGGGCGCGAGGTCCGCGTGGACACCTCGTCGGCCACCCTCCGCACGCGCTTCGCCGAGGCCGCCGCCGGTGACCGCGATCACGTCGCCCGTGAGCTGCGCCGTCTCCAGGTCCGCCACGTCGTCCTGTCCACCTCCGGCAGCTGGCTGCGGTCGCTCGCCGACCAGCTCCGCATCCAGGGAATGCTTCCATGACCTTCGAATCGCCCGGGCTCCTCCTCGGCCTCCTGCTCGTCCCGATCGCGCTCGCGGTCTACCTGCTCGTGCAGCGCCGCCGCTCGCGCTACGTCGTGCGGTTCACGAACGTGGACCTGCTCACCAACCTCGTCCCGCGCCGCCCCGGCGTCCGCCGGCACATCCCAGCCGCGCTGTACCTCGCGGCGATCGCGGCCCTCTCCGTCGCGCTCGCGCGCCCCGTGATGACCGTGGAGGTGCCCCGCGAGGAGGCCACCGTCATGCTCACGATGGACGTCTCGCGATCGATGGAGGCGACGGACGTCAGTCCCAGCCGCCTCGCCGCCGCGCAGGATGCCGCGTCGACGTTCGTGGAGTCGCTGCCCGAGACGTTCCAGGTGGGCCTCGTGACGTTCTCGTCGAACGCCCGCGTCGCCGTCGCCCCCACCCATGACCGCACCGAGATCCTCGAGGCGATCGCCGACCTTCGGACCGACGGCGGCACCGCGCTCGGCGACGCGATCGCGCTGTCGGTCGACGCGACCGCCGACGCGCGCACGACGTCCGCGACGGTCGACGACGGCCTCGACGGCCAGGCTGCGGCGCCCGAGGCGACGCCGGAGCCCACGCCGGCTCCGTCCGACGACCCGACGGAGGACGCCGTCCCGGTCACCGCGACCGTGCTCCTGTCCGATGGCGCGAACTCGATGGGCACCGTGGAGCCGCTCGACGCCGCCGAGGAGGCCGCGGCTGCCGGCATGCCGATCTACACGATCGCGCTCGGCACGCCCGAGGGCACGGTGGAGGTCCAGGACCAGCTCGGCCAGCTGCAGCGCCTCCAGGTCCCGCCGGACACCGAGACCCTCACGGCCGTCGCGGAGCTGACCGGCGGACGCTTCTACGAGGCCCCCACCGCCGACGACCTCGCGGAGATCTACGAGCAGCTCGGGTCGAAGGTGGGCTTCACGGCCGGAGGAGCAGGAGGTGACCCAGTGGTTCGCCGCGGCGGCACTGCTGCTCGTCGTGGCCGGCGCCGGCCTCGCCGCCGTCTGGTTCAACCGCTTCCCCTGATCCCGCGAGCGGAGGCCTCCGCTCGCGAGGGGGCCTGGCCCGCGCGCACCGCGAACGCCCGCACGGCCGCGGCCGTCCCGGGGCCGGAGATCGGGTGACCGTGCCCGCCGCCGATCACGGCAGGCTCCAGGGTGGCGATCGCGGCGATCGACGCTGCAGCGGCCGGGCCGTTCCACGTCGTGTACCACGGCGGTGACGAGAGTCCCTGGCGGCCGGAAGTGGCGAACGGCCCTGGCGGCGCGTCAGGCCTCCGCCGCGACGACGAAGGGAAGGCCGATCACCGGTCCGATGCGATCCGAGGCCATGCCCCGGAGCCGCTCCGCGAAGCTCGGTCGGTTGACGTCCGACGGCAGCACCACGACGGCTCCCCTGAACCGCCGGCCGGCCTCGGCCATGCCCGCTGCCCCAGAGGCCGTGGGGAACCAGCCGCCCGCAGCGACGCCGGCAGCCTCCGACGCCTCGAGATAGGTGATCAGGGCCCCCCTGCCCTCGCGGCGCGCGACGAAGATGTCGAACAGCCGATCGGGCGACGGGCGGTAGGCATCGTCGCCACGCATGTCGTGGTACGGGCTGGTCAGGCCCTCGGCCGAGCGGTCGACGATCACCAGGTCGCGGTCCTCGCGCCGGGCGATCGCCAGCGCGGTGATGAACGCCAGGCGGTCAGCGCCTCGCCCCACCGCCACCACGACCGCCCCGTCGCCGGCACCGGATGCGGGTACGTCACGCAGGGCCTCGCTGGCCTCGACCAGCTCCATGGCGGACGCGGATGGCAGTGGCTGCTCCTCCGGGGGAGGCGGAGCCCCGATCGGCAGCAGCGTGCGGATCAGGAGGTCGATCACGTCGGCGTCGTCGGAGACGAAGCCGACGAAGCGCTTGCCGGGGCTCGCGGCGCCGCCGACACCGAACATCGTCGCGTCCCCGAGCTCGTAGCTCACGAACGCGAGGGGCTCGGGCGAATCGGTGACGAGGAACCACTGGTTCTCGAGGCGGCGGGTGTCGGCGGCGAGGGCCCGGTAGTCGAGGTCCTCGAGGCCATGCGTTTCGGCGCGTTGCCCCGCCGCCCACGCGGTGACATGGGTGCCGGCAGCGAGGAGGGCCCGGTACCGGTCTGCCTCGACATCGAACTTTGCGGCAGCCTGGAAGCCCACGAGCAATCGGCCCCCCGTCGACGCGCGCTCGATGTCCCGGGTCGTTCGCAGCATGGAACGCGGGTCGTAGGTGAAGCGCGTGGCATCGGGTGCGCGACCCAGCGCCTCGGCAAGCCGACGGCCGATCTCGAAGATTCCGGAGTCGCCGGCGCCGGCCGGATAGGTCCAATCCATGTCATTGGCAGCCACGTCGCCGCACTCCTTGCGTTGGTCGCTCCGGTCACCCTGCGCGAGAGCTGATCGCGATCGGCGGCCTCGTCAGGCTCAGGGGATTGGTCGGTCGACGAGCGGGCCGCAGGTAGCAGGTGCGCGGGGCTGGGAGAGGCCCGCTCATCGTTGTCGGCTCTGGTTCGCTTCGACCGGCGCACCGGATGGCTCCCCGCGCGCCGCACTGGCCGACAGACAACCCGCGGAACCGGGCCATCCCCCGGAACGCCTGTCGCGAAGGGAGAGTGTCGGCCCGCGTGGCTTCCGTCCACGATACGCCGTCGGTCCGAGAGGAAGTCCGGGACATGATCGATCGATCGTCCGAGTGGTGCCGGCTGGCGGCCGGCACCCGCAGGCAACTGCGTCATGAGCGCTGAAGGCGTCGGTGGCGCGTCCGTCGCCGTCGTGACGGGCGCGACCGGGGCGATCGGATCGGCCACGGCAAGGCGGTTGTGCGCGGTTGGGTGGCAGGTCGGTCTCGTTGGGCGCGACCCCGAGCGGCTCGCTGCCGTGGCCGCCGAGCTCGGGCCACGGACCCTTCCCATCGTCGCGGATGCAACGGTGTCCACGGCCGTCGACGCGGCCCTCGCGGAGATCACGGAGCGCCTCGGGCCACCCCAGGCGCTGGTTCACGCCGTTGGCTCGACGCTGCTGAAGCCCATCCATGCCATCTCGGACGCCGAGCTTGACGAGGTCCTCGGCACCAATCTCCTGTCGGCCTTCTACGCCGTCCGCGCCTTCGTGCGAACGGCACGACGGGGCCAGCCCGCATCCATCCTCCTGTTCTCGTCGGCCGCCACGAGGATCGGGCTGCTCAACCACGAGGCGATTGCTGCGGCAAAGGGAGGGATCGACGGTCTCGTGACCTCGGCGGCGGCGACCTACGCCGGGCGGGGGATCCGGGTCAACGCGATCGCGCCCGGCCTCGTTCGGTCGCGCCTGACCCAGCGTCTCATCGAGAGCGAAGCGACGCTCCGGGTATCCGAGGCGATGCATCCCCTTGGCCGGGTCGGCGATGACGAGGACGTGGCCGCGCTGGCGGCATTCCTCGTGTCATCCGAGGCGGGGTGGATCACGGGCCAGGTGATCGCGGTCGATGGCGGGCTCTCCGGGATCAAGCTGGCTCCCCGCCTGCAGGGAAGCTGACGATGACCGGCCTCGAGATGCACAGTGCGAACCCGTCAGCCGAATACCATGACGTGCACGTGATGTCTCCCCGCTCCCTGGTCTCCGCTCCCGCCGATCGCCTGCGGCGTCGTGTCGTCCGCGAGGCCGAGGGGCTGTTCTCGCATGCGGACGACCCCCTGGCCGACACGCTCAGCCATGCGGGCGACCCGGGGCTGTTCGGCCCGGACTCCATCACCTGGGAGATCATGGGCGACGCGTCGACCTTCATCGGGGGCATCCGCGCGCTGCTGGTCCAGGCGGCACATCCCGAGGTCGTGGCGGGTGTCGCGGACCACTCGCGCTACAGGGAGGACCCGCTCGGACGCCTGTCGCGTACCTCGAACTACGTGACCGCAACCTCGTACGGCGCCATGCCGGAGGTGGACGCGGCGGTCGGGGCGGTTCGACGTGCGCATGTCAGGGTTCGTGGAACCTCCCATCGCGGGATCCCGTACACGGCGGCTGACCCGGCGCTGGCAGCGTGGGTCCACAACTCGCTCACGGACTCGCTGCTCGTGGCTGCCCAGGTGTTCGGGCCTCGTGCGCTGTCGACGGAGGAGAGCGACCGGTTCGTCACCGAGCAGGCGCGCATCGGCCGGCTCCTCGGCGCAGATCCACTGCCCGAGACGGCGGCGGATCTCGCCCGCTGGATCGCGGAGCATCCCGCCCTCGCGCCGTCTCCGGGCATGGAGGAGGCCGTCCGGTTCCTCAGGCACCCGCCCCTCGCCCCGGCCGTACTGCTCAGCTATCGGCTGATGGCGGGGGCTGCCGTGGGCACGCTCCCGGAGCGGCTGCGTGACGTCCTCGACGTTCACGCCCGCCGGGGCGCGGTCCCGGTCGGCCGGGCGTCCATGCGCTCCCTCCGATGGGTCCTCGGGTACTCGCCGCGCTGGCGGGTGGCGCTCCTGCGCGCGGGCGCGCCCATCCCCGAGGACCGGTTCAAGCAGAAGACGCCGTTCGAGACGATCCCGCGCTCCACGGGCACCTGATCTGCGCGGGGCCTGCGATGCCCGTCGGCGGTGGCCCTCCACGTCCACATGGCTACCATCGACACGATGACCGAACGGATCAGCGCCGGGATCCTCCTCTTCCGCCGCGTCGACGGCCGCCTGGAGGTCCTGCTCGCCCACCCTGGCGGTCCCCGGTACGCGGCGAAGGACGAGGGCTACTGGTCCATCCCCAAGGGCGAGGTCGAGCCGGGCGAGGACCTCGTCGCTGTGGCGCTGCGCGAGTTCGCGGAGGAGACCGGCCACGACCTGGGTGCCGTCGAGCTGATCCCGCTGGGTGACATCGTCCAGAAGGGTGGCAAGCGAGTCCATGCCTGGGCGGCCGAGGGAGACCTCGATCCCGACCAGTCCACGAGCAACACCTACATGACCGAGTGGCCACCTCGCTCCGGCCTGCTCGTTGAGGTCCCCGAGATCGATCGTGTCGCCTGGTACGAGCCGGGCGCCGCGCGAGCCTGCATCAAGGCCACGCAGGTCGTGCTCATCGACCGGCTCGTGGCGCACCTGGCCGGTGGGGGCTGACCAGCCGCTGGCGTCGACCCGGGGTGCGGTGTCTTCGCGGGGCGATCCGCCCCGCGCGCGACTCCCGGATCGCCCAGATCGGGCGACGGACGGCGCCGCCCGGTGTGCCAGCATTGACCCCATGACGGCCGACGTCCCGGGAGCACGCACGCGCCGGCGGTGGCCGGTCCTCGACTGGCTGCCCGGATACCAGCGGAGCTGGCTCCGACCCGACGTCGTCGCCGGCCTCACCGTGTGCGCGATCCTCGTGCCCGAGGGGATGGCGTACGCGGAGCTCGCGGGCATGCCCCCGGAGACGGCGTTCTACGCCGCGCCGATCGGGCTCCTCGCCTACGCGGTGCTCGGGAGCTCGCGCCAGCTCGTCGTGGCGGTGTCGTCGGCGATCGCGATCATGTCCGCGGCGACGATCTCGTATCTCGCGCCCGCGGGCACGCTGGACTACGCGGTCCTGACGGCGGCGCTCGCGCTCTTGGCCGGGCTCATCTCGATCGGCGCCGGGCTGCTGAAGCTTGGCCGCATCGCCCAGTTCTTCTCGGAGTCCGTGCTCGTCGGCTTCGTCTTCGGCCTGGCCCTGCTGATCAGCATCAAGCAGATCCCCAAGCTGCTGGGCGTCGAGGCCCACGGCGAGACCGCGGTCGAGCTGCTGGTGGACCTGATCCCGAAGATCAGCGAGACGCATGCCCTCACCCTCGTGATCGGGATCGTGTGCATCGCGTCGATGGTGCTGCTCGAGCGCCGCGTGCCTCGGATCCCTGCCGCCCTCGTCGTCCTGCTCGGGGCGATCGCCGCCTCGGTGGCGCTCGGCCTCGAGGCGCTCGGCGTGCACGTGGTCGGCGACCTGCCGGCCGGCCTCGCCCGACCCTCGCTGCCCGGCGCCGGGCTCGATGCGCTGCCGCTGCTGTTCGCCGGCGCGCTGGGGATCGCGCTCGTCGCGTTCGCCGAGGCGGTTGGCCCCGCCAACGAGTTCGCGCAGAAGCACGGCGGCAGGATCGATCCCAACCGGGAGCTGATCGCCATCGGGTCCGCGAACGCCGGCGCCGGGCTGTTCGGTGGGTTCCCCATCGGATCGTCGCTGTCGAAGTCGGCCGCCAACGACCGCGCCGGGGCGAGAACGCCCGCGTCCCTGATCACCGCCGCGGGTGCGACGGCGCTCGTCGCCCTGTTCCTCACGCCGCTGTTCGAGCCGCTGCCGGAGGTGACGCTCGGCGCGGTGGTGATCGTCGCCGTCGCGGGCATGATGAAGGTCGGCAAGCTGCGCCGCCTGTGGGCGCTCCGGCGGCTCGACTTCGTACTGGCGATGATCGCCCTGGTCGGTGTCCTGGTCGCGCCGACCCTGGTCGCGTTGGGGGTGGCGGTGGTGGCGTCGCTTGGCGTCGTGATCTGGCGGGCAAGCGAGCCGCGCCTCACGTTCCTCGGCCGGCCGCGCGGCTACCTCGAGCCGGTGGACCTCGAGTCGGCATCGGAGGCGTCCATCCCGGGGCTCGTCATCGTGCGCCCCGATGAGACGATGTTCTTCGCGAACGCCACCGCCATCCGCGATGCCGTCGTGGAGGCGGCCCGGCAGACGTCACCACCGCCCACGGTCGTCCTGCTCGACCTGTCGCTGACGAGGGATGCCGACGTGCCGGCTGTGGAGGCGCTCGAACAGCTGCAGCGGCGGCTCGCCTCGGACGGGATCGCCCTCTGGCTGAGCAACGTCCGCCCGTTGGTGCGCGCGCTCCTCGAGCGCTCCGGGGTCCTCGCGACGATCGGGCGCGAGCATGTGCACGCGCGGATCGCCGACGGGATCGTGGCCTTCGCCCGGGGATCGGACGCGGAGCGGGCGCGGATCGACGTTTTCGTCGAGCTCATCGAGTTCCTGCGCGAACGGCGTGCGACCGAGGGCACAAGCCCGGACACGCTGGACGTGCTGGCCGCCCTCGAGGACCGGCTCACGCGGGAGCTGGCCGCGGGTGACGGCGGTGGATCCGGCCCGGTGCCGCGGACGTCCTGAGGGCGTGTCAGCCGTCGCGCCGTCGGCGCCAGCGCTCGAGCAGCGCAGGCATCTCCTCGGCGAGGAACATGTAGAAGGCGTGCATCTCGCCGAGGCGTTCCGCGGCGGGCCCCCCCTTCGGGACCGCCGCCAGGCCGTCGGCGGCGAGACTCGCGAACGCCTCGAACCGCTCCTGCTTGACCGCCCCTGCACCGGTCCACGTGTCACCGGCCAGCCGGTAGTGGTCGCGCCGGCTGCCGGGTGCCGGGACGCGCTCGACGAGCCCTGCCTGCGTCAGCAGGGCGTGTCCCCGCTCAAGGCGATGCGGGCGTTTCGGAGCACGATCGCCCCGATGATGGCCGGGATCCTGCGCTCCGCCGCGGAGGCGGCCGTGGCGTTCCGGCCGGACGTCATCGTCCACCACCCCAAGATCCTGAGCGCAGACCTCGCCGGCGCACAACTCGGCGTGCCGACGGTGCTCGTCGAGATGGTCCCGGTCTCCACGCCGACGGCGACGTTCCCCGCCCCGGGCGTGGTCTCGGCGAACCTCGGGCCGCTCAACCGGACGACCTACCGGGCAGCCGATGCGGCGGCGGGGATGTTCCGCGGCGTCCTCCGGGACCTGCGGGCGGAGCTCGGCCTCCCGAAGAAGGGCGCCCTTCCAACCCGCGCCCGGTCGCTCGTGACGGCCAGCCCGGCGCTGCTTCCTCGCCCGGCCGACTGGCCTGAGACGACGATCCTCACGGGGCAACTCCACGAGCCCGACGCCACCCCCGCGGCGCTCGACCCGGAGCTCGAGTCGTTCCTCGCCGCGGACGGCGACGTGCTCTATGCGGGCTTCGGCTCGATGGCGGCTGGCGATGGGGCCGCCCGCGGGCGCGCGATCGCGGAGGCGGCGCGAGCCGCGGGCCTGCGGATCCTCGTCGCGACGGGGTGGGGCGGGCTCGTCGTCCCCGACGAGCTCCGGGGAGAGGACCTGCTCGTGCGCTCGGCCGTGCCGCACGCGGCGGTGCTGCCGAGGTGTGCCGTGGCCATCCACCACGGGGGCGCCGGCACCGTGCACGCCGTCGTTCGAGCCGGGCTTCCGTCGATCGTCGTGCCGTTCCTCGCGGACCAGCCCTTCTGGGGGCGCCTGCTCGCCCGCCGTGGACTCGGCGCACCGCCGGTGTCGTCGGGCAAGGTCAGCCGGGATCGGATGGTGGCGGCGCTCGCCGCGGTGCCATCGCGCTCGGCTGTGCAGCCGGTCGCGGAGCAGCTCCGGTCGGAGGACGGGTGCGCGGTCGCGCTCGAGGCGCTGGGCTCGGTCGCCTGACCGGAGCGGTCGTGGACCATCCCGCGGCGGTGGACGGACGGGCGGGACGCCGCGTCCCCCTATCATCGAGCGATGCAGACGCAGCGAATCCCGGTCGCCGAGGGCGTCGAGCTCGCCGTCGACAGCCTGACACCGGCGCGCGAATGTGACCTCGACAGGTTCAGGTGTGCCGTTCGTGCTCGTGCACGGGCTGGCGTCGAATGCCCGCATGTGGGACGGCGTGGCGACGCACCTCGCGGAGCGCGGGTACCCGGCAGCGACGGTTGACCTGCGTGGGCACGGGCGCTCGTCGAAGCCCGACGGCCCGTACGACATGGCGACGGTCGCCGACGACGTGGCAGCGGTCATCGGGGCGCTCGGCTGGGATCGCCCGATCGTCGCCGGCCAGTCCTGGGGCGGGAACGTCGTCCTGGAGCTCGCCGCCCGCCACCCGGGAGCCGTGCGCGGGATCGCGTGCGTGGACGGCGGCTGGATCGAGCCGTGCGCGGCCTTCCCGAGCTGGGAGGCATGCGAGGAGGCACTCGCCCCGCCGAGGCTCGCCGGCCTCCACCGCGACGACATCGAGCGTCACATCCGCGCCGCGCACCCGGACTGGCCGGAGGCCGGGATCGCCGGGGTCCTCGCGAACTTCGAGGTCCGACCGGACGGCACGATCGCCCCGTGGCTCACGTACGACCGCCACATCGCCGTCCTGCGCGGGATGTGGGACCACCGTCCGTCGGAGACCTACACCCGCGTGCCGACGCCCGTCCTCCTCGCGCCGGCGGACAGCGGCGCGTCCGAGCGGGCCCAACAGAAGCGCGAGGGCGTGGACCTCGCCGTGGCATCGCTTCCCAACGCCCGCCTCCGCTGGTTCACGGGCGACCACGACATCCACGCCCAGCACCCGGACGAACTGGCTGACGTGATGATCGACCTGGTCGCAGAAGGGTTCTTCGCATGAGCGAGCCCCGCGTCCTGGCAATCATGGGCTCCGGCGAGGCGGCGCCGACCATGGCCAAAGTCCACCGCGCCCTGTTCGACCGCCTCGGTGGATCGCAGGTCGGCGGCGCGATCGTCGACACGCCGTACGGGTTCCAGGAGAACGCGGACGAGCTCTCGGCCCGCACGGTCGAGTTCTTCGCGACGAGCGTCGGCCGACCCGTCGAGGTCGCGTCGTACCGGAGCCGGGACGTCGACGCCGTGACCCTGTCCACCGCCGTCGCCCGCATCCGCGCCGCCCGCTACGTCATGGCCGGGCCGGGCAGCCCGAGCTACGCGCTCCGCCAGTGGGCCGGCGGCCCGATCCCGGACGCGCTCGCGGAGAAGCTCACGGGTGGCGGCGTGCTGACGATGGCGAGCGCCGCCGCGCTCACGCTCGGGGTCGTTTCAATCCCGGTGTACGAGATCTACAAGGTGGGCGAGGACCCGCACTGGCTCGAGGGCCTCGACCTCCTCGGTCGAGCGACGGGGCTGCGGGCCGCCGTCGTCCCCCATTACGACAACGCCGAGGGCGGCAACCACGACACCCGGTTCTGCTACATGGGCGAGCGACGGCTCCGGACGCTGGAGCGAGCGCTGCCGGAGGGTGCGTTCATCCTCGGCGTGGACAGCCACACGGCACTCCTGCTCGACCTCGCCACCGGGAGCGCGACGATCGCGGGCCTCGGGGGGGTCACGGTCCGGGTGGACGGCCGAAGCACGCGATTCACCGCGGGGACGGAGCTTGCGATCGGTGCGTTCGAGGACATCGCAGCCGGCCTCGCTGCAGGCGACTCGGACGACCACGTGCGTGAAGCGGCCCACGCGATCGGCAACGACGCCGGCGGAACGGTTCGTCCCGCGGCTCCGCTCCGCGACGAGATGACCGACCTCGAGGGGGCCTTCATGGCGGCGATCGAGCGGGACGACCTGCGCGAGGCCGTCGGAGCCCTGCTGGAGCTGGACACGGCCATCGCCTCGCGGGTCCGTGCCGGCGAGGACAGCCCCGACCTTGACAACGCCAGCGCGACCTTCCGGTCGCTCATCGTCCGGCTCGGCGAGCACGCGGGTGGCGCCGCTGACGCGGGTGAGCAGCTGGATCCCCTCGTCGCGACGCTGCTGGAGCTGCGCGACGCGGCCCGCGCCGGCCATGACTGGACGACCGCGGACCTGATCCGGGACCGGCTGAGCGCGGCCGGCGTCGAGGTCCGCGACGGCGCGGGCGGCTCGACGTGGGTTCGCCAGGACGCGGGAACCGGGTCCGGCGCAGGCGCCTGACCCGGGCGCGGGTTCGGCACCGAGAAGGCCCGCACACGACGAGGCCCCCGAACCCACTCGGGGCTCGGGGGCCGATCAGCGTGGTGGGAGCCGGGTCCTGGCTAGAAGCGGCGGCGTCCCGGCCGGCCCGGGGTGACGGCGGCACCGACGACGGCCGCCTTTGCGATCGGCGACGGGCCGGGGCTGACGGCGGCGCCGACGACGGCGGCCTTGGCAACGGGCGACGGGCCGGGTGTCACCGCGGCGGTGACGACGGCGGCCTTCGCGATTCGGGACGGTCGAAGCGGCATGTCAGGCTCCTGCTGCCGCGAGTGCGGCTTCGTCCGCCTCGACGGCGGCGATGATGGCCTGGACGGGGATCCGGCCGTTGGCGATCAGCTGTCCGCCGGCATGGCGGATCGCGGCACCGAAGGGTGCTGCCCACAGGTTCTCGAACACGAGCACGGCACCGATGCTCCCGGGCCGCATGGCGGCACCGAAGGTCAGGACGTCCGCCTCCGCGAGGGTCTCGGCCAGCTCGGTCTCGAGCCGACCGAGCTCGCCCATGTCGTCGAGGTCGCCGAGCTCCTGGGCCATGACGGTTCCGTCAGTGCCCACGCCGATGATGATGAGGTCCATGATCCGGATGAGCCCGGCGTCGTGGAGGCGCAGCAACTCTGCCGCCGCCTCACCGGTGAAGTTCTGCTGCCCGGCCGGGAACTCGACGACAACGTAGTCGACGGGCCCCAGCTCATCGAGCGATCGTTCGGTCATGTTTCCTCCTTGTCAGGTTGTGCACGCCATCCATTAGGCGCCCGCGCGGGCGGCGCTGCATCGCCCAGATCGGGCGATGTCGCTACGGGTGATGGACGCCCGGCAGCGCGTCCTCCGGGAACGTCGTGTCCCGGTCGCCGAGCTGGATGCAGCGGAACGTGTTCTGGGCTGCCTCCTCGAGGCTCAGTGCCCTACGGTACGCCATCGCGACGGTGTCTCCCAGCGTCGAGCAGCCATGATTGGCGAGGATCACCGCGTCGCAGTCGCGCGAGGCGTCCGCGCTCGCCGCCGCGAGCTCGTCGGAGCCGTTGTGGAAGAACGGGACGCGCGCAACCCGGCGCAGGTACATCACGTGGTCGAGCGTGAGCAGGCGCACCTCGTGCCCGAGCGCGTCCAGGACAACCGCCATCTGCGGGTGGAGGTGGATCACGGCGTTGACGTCCGGTCGCGCCTGGTAGGTCCGCCAGTGGAGCTTCCACTCGCTCGACGGGTCCGGGCTGCCGCCGATGACGCTGCCATCGAGGCCGACGAGCGAGAAGTCCTCGGGGCCGAGCCGGTCGAGCCATGTCCCTGCGGCCGTGACAATGAAGGCATCCCGGTCGGGGAGGCGCGCCGAGAGGTTGCCGCCCGACGCCACGACGAGACCTCGGCTCACCGCGTCGCTGCCTGCCGAGGCCAGCTCCGCGATCAGCAGAGCGGTCGGGTCGGTCATCGGGGATCGCGCCCCGCCTCCTGCGTCGCCGCCGGCGCGCCGCTCGCGGGCGCGGACATCGCGAGGATCTCCTCCCGGGTCGCGTCCATGTTGTGGATGCGCCGGCCGTGATCCGCCGTCGCGGCCACGACCTCGTCCTCCGTCCCGGTGACCTCCCAGGAGCACACGCAGCGGACGGTCAGCAGCGGTTCGGCCATGGCGTCCCTCCTAGCCCAGGTTCCGGAACGGCTCCGGCATGTACGACGAGAGTGTCACCTGCCACGCGGTCGGCAGCTCGGCGGCGACCACCGGGTCGTCCTTCGCCAGCCACGCCATGTGGCGCAGCCCGTGCTCGACGACCTGCGCCGAGGCGATCGCGCGGGGAGCCGCCGTCGCCTCGCCGCGAGCGAGCTCCGCCCGGCCGATCGGCATGCTCTCCATCGAGCCCACGAGCGCCTCGTCGATCACGACGACGAAGCTGAGCACGACGGCCGCCGCCTCGCGGCGCCACGAGGTCGAGTGCACGAGCATCGGATCGCCGAGGGTGTCCCGCACGATCCGGGTGACGACCTCGACCGGGTGATCGACCGCGCCAAGCTCGATCAACCACGGGGCCGCACCGCACGGCCCCGTCAGCTCGAGGTGGTCACCGGCAAGCCAGACGACGAACACCTCTGCCTGGACGGGGCCCTCGACGCGAAGGCCTGGGGCGATCTCGGTCACGCCGCCATCGTAGACCCGTCACGAGCCGAACGGCTCAGCCCCCCGCGAGCAGCTGGCGGATGACCTGCTCGGAGCGCTCGTAGTCGCCTTCGCCGCCCCGGGCATAGCGGATCCGGCCCTCGCGATCGACGTAGTGGAAGGCCGGCCACGCCCCGTTCTCGTACGCCCTCCACGTGGCGAACGCGGGGTCAAATGCCACCGGGAACTCGACCCCCTGGTCTGCGACGGCATCGCGGACGTTCGCGATCTCGCGCTCGAACGACAGCTCCGGCGTGTGCACCCCGACCACCACGAAGCCCGCATCGGCGTACCGGTCGTACCACGCCTTCACGTACGGCTGGACCGCCTTGCAGTTGCTGCAGGCAAACGTCCAGAAGTGCACGAGCACGACCTTGCCCCGCAGCGACGCCATCGTCAGCGGCTCGCTGTTGATCCAGCTGGTGATCCCGGCGAGCTCGGGGGCGGCACCCAGGTCGGCCAGCTCGAGGGGACCCGGCAGCGCCGTGCTCACCGGGGCAGGGAGCGTGCGCCCGTCGACGTTGGCGACCGGGTCGAGGACCGTGGTCCCGCCTCCGGACGCCGGATCGCCGCTGCCGGCGTCGCTGCTACCGGCATCGCCGACGCCCGCGATCGCCGTCCCCCACCCGGGAGGCAGGATCGCCGTCGCAGCGGTCTGCAGCGGAACGTCCAGCCCGGTCGCCACCACCAGCCCGGCCGCGAGCGTGGCCACGCCGAACGCCCGGATCGCCTGCGCTCGCCAGCGCGCCGGCCCGAAGAGCCGCGTCGCACGCCTGCCGGCGAGCGCGATGGCGGCAAGGGGCACGACCGCACCCAGCGCGTACGCCGAGGCGATGAGGACGGCGTCCGCCGAGGGCCCGGCCGCGATGGACACGGCGATCGCCGCGGCCATGATCGGCCCGACGCACGGCGCCCAGATCACGCCGATCGCCGCGCCGAGCCCGATGCCCGCGGCGAGCCCGTCACCGCGCGGACGCGCCCCCTGGGCTCTCGCCGTCGCGCTCGTCAGGAGCCGCGACCGCTCAACCCGGCGTCCGAGCGCGGGGATGGCGATCGTCGCGCCGAGCGCCGCGAGCGCGAGCGCGGCCACGATCCGGAGCTGGGCCGTCGTGACGCCGAGGGCCGCGAGGGTCGACGCGAGCAGGATCGTCACCACGACGAACGTCCCCGCAAAGCCGATGGCCATGCCGACCAGGCGCCGTCGTCCCCCACCCAGGCCGGCGCCAACCACGAGCGGGACCACCGGGAGCGCGCAGGGGCTCGCGACGGTCAGGACGCCCGCGATCGCCGCGAACACGAGGCTCGTGCCAAGATCGGCCACCGGCGTGAAACCACTCCATGCGTGGGCTTCGAACGATGCCACGATGCCCCGTCCGCGTGACGGGACGGTGACGAGATACGGGGAGCGACCGCCGGTCCCCGAACCGAGCTGCCTCGCCTCGTTCCGCGACGAGCTCCCGTCCCTGCTCCCGGACGATCCGCGCGCGCGTCGCGTCGCCTCGCTCGCGCGGAGCCCGGCCGAGCACCTGCTGCAGACCGCGGCCCTCGCCGAGGACGGCGGCGCGGCACGCGACGCCGTGGACCGGGGTCGTGTCCTCGTCCACCCGCACTGCCACGGCCGCGCGATCGGCACACCTGGGCCGGACGTCGCGCTGCTGCGCCGCGCGGGGTATCGCCCCGAGCTCGCCGATGCCGGGTGCTGCGGCCTCGCGGGCTCGTTCGGCTACCGCGCGGACCACGAGGCGCTGTCGCGCCGGATCGGCCAGGAGCAATGGCTGCCCAGGCTTCGCGCCCAGCTCGCGGGGGACGAGCCGGCGACCCTGGTGATCGACGGCTTCAGCTGCGAGACGCAGCTGGCCCATCTCGGGGACATGCGGTCGACGACGCTGATCCGCCTCGTCCGAGAAGCGCTCGACGCCTGACCGGGTCCGCTCCGCAAACCCGGTCCGCGGGTGATCCGCCGGGGCTCAGTTCGCCGGCGCGAGGATCACCTGGGTGGCGCCCGAGGCTGCGCGGAGGGTCACGGTGGCGCCGGACGTCTCGACCGCGGTCGGCGTCTGGAGCGCGGTCAGGAACTGCGTCTCCTGGTCCATGACGTCCTGCTCGCAGGCCATCATCGTCGTGGCCAGCGGGCCGACCGTGAGGGACGTGCCCTCGAGCGTGTAGCCGCCGGTGAACGTGTTGCAGCCCGCGTTCCCCGAGACCTGGCCATCGGCGCCGAACGTGGCGGTGAGCGTCGTGCCGGCGAGCGGCGACACCACGGCCTCCTTGCCGTTGTTGTAGCCCGTCACGTTGAACTCGCCGAGGAGCGGGTTCTCGGGAGCCGCCTCGTACACCAGCAGCTGCTTCCCGCCGGACTCCCAGACCGTGAGCGCGTCCGTGGTGGCGGTGTAGGACGCGGCGGCCGCGAGGTTCGCGAGGTACTGCTGCTCGAACGCGTCAACGGCGGCATCGCAGGCCTTGGCGGTGGTCGCGACCGTGCCGAAGGTGAGGTTCGAGCCCGAGGCGGTGAAGGTGGCGTTGTACGTGTTGCAGCCCGCGGAGCCGGTCACCTGGCCGTCGGCGAAGACGGCCGTGACCACGACGCCTGCCGGCGCGGGGGTCTCCGTGCCCTCGACGTCCTGGACGGTGAGCCTCCAGGACGTGCCATCGATCGTGCCGCCGGCGCCCGGGTTGGACGAGCAGGCTGCGGCCACGAGGGCGATGGACACGATGGCGAGTCCGATGATCGAGCGGCGCACGCGGCGTCCTCCGGGTTGGTGATCTCACGTTGGAAGGCGCGACTGCGCCCGCTCACGAATGTACCGCAGGATCGTTGGGTGCGCGGGATTACCCCACTCGCCAGGCGAACCCAGGACTGGGAGTGATCAGACCCCGACCGGGACCGGAGTGCCGGCAGCGACGATCGAGCCCAGCGTCGTTGTCGCGGCGGCGACGAGCGACGGGTCGGCGCTGATCCTGATCTCGATCGGCCGGGCGCGGGTCGCCAGGTGCACCAGCAGCGTGTCGCCGCTGCCGTACAGCGAGGTGACGTGCGTCCGGGGCACCGCGAGCAGGTCGACGCCGTACTGCGCGAGTGCGATGTCCGCCATCGGCTCCGTGGCGACGAGCAGCTCCCGGCCGGTGAGCACCGCGACCCCGTTGTGGAGCCGTGGCGTCGGGTCGCCGAGCTCGCCGGCGGCCACGACGACCCGATCCGGGCCCTGGGGCTGCATCTCGGTCGACTGCACGAGCGCCATCCACTTGTGGGGCAGATCCGCGGGCTGTGTGCCGGTCCCTGCCGGCAGGCGGGCGTCGGCCGGCGCGAAGGCGCGCCGAACGGGCAACAGGAGCTGCCGGAGCTCCGGGCGGCCCACCGCGTTGTAGCGCACGACGATCGACTCCTCGGGTCCGATGAGCTCGAGGCGTCCATACAGGAGGATGTTGCGGTCCATGATCGCCGCGACGTCGGCGTACGGCACCATGGCACGGATCCGCGGCCCGGGACCGTCATCGAGCCACACCGCGATGAACCCGTTGGCGACGGCGACGACCTGCGTCGGCGTGACGACCCAGGCGTTCCTGTGCGCGCCGACGGGCCGCGGCATGCGCGGGATCACGAACAGCTGCTCCAACCCGAGCTCGCCGACGGCTCCCCGGAGGTCGGCCATCGCGCTGCCGGGCACTTCCGCCACCGACGCGGGCCGGTGGGGCAGCCGCTCGAAGCTGCGGTCGCGGGTGTCCTCGGTGTCCGCCGCCGTCGCCGGCAACTCCCAGGACTCCGGGAGATCGCCCGCGGCGACCATCGTGGCGTCCACGACGCGTACTGGCAGGGGCTCCCCGAAGGGATCCGGCATCTGGTCGCGTAGGTTTCCGTTCGACATGCTGCCTCCCGCGGCCCTGCCGCGAGGCTCTGGCGACACCCTTTGGCACCGTACCGTGGCCGTCCTTAACGGTAGTCCCCGACTTCAACCACCCGCGCCGGCCGGAGGCACCGATGATCCGTGCCGTTCGGGGCCTCGAGGCCGGCGGTCGGGACGACGCATCACGTGGCGGGCGGAGGACCTTGGCCAATACCCCGCCCGAATGCGGCGCTTGCGATGGCCATGACCGCCGCCGCATCCTCCGGCATTGAGTCGCCGGTCGCTCGACACGCCCCATACCGTGTGAAGCGTCCCCACCCAGGGCGACGCCACGGCGGAGGGACATGGACACCGAGCTCGTGATCGCGGCGCAACAGGGCGACGAGGAGGCATTCGCGAGCCTCGTCATCGCCACTGGCGGCCGCCTCCACGCGGTGGCCCACCGGATCCTGCGCGATCTGGACGTCGCCGAGGATGTGACCCAGCAGGCGCTGCTGACCATCTGGCAGGACCTTCCGCAGCTCCGCGACCCGGCCCGCTTCGAGGCCTGGTCGTACCGGCTGCTCGTGCGTGCGTGCTACTCGCACGGACGGCAGACCCGCCGTTGGGCGCCGAACCTCACGATCCTGCCGGTCGACGGGCCGGGGGTGCCGGAGGGCCTGAGCCTCGGTCCACGATCGGGACCAGCTCGAGCGCGGCTTCCGACGGCTGTCCATCGACCATCGCGCCGTCGTGGTGATGCATCACTACCTCGACCTGACCATCCAAGAGATCGCGGAGACGCTCGACGTCCCCGCAGGCACGGTCCGATCCCGCCTGTACTACGCCATGCGTGGGCTGCGCGCGGCACTCGATGCCGACGCCCAGGCGGTCGCGTGGAAGGCAGCCCAGTGAACCCTGAACGCGACACCACCAGCATCGTCCGGTCGTGGCTGGAGAACGGTGTCACCGACCTCCCGGACCGCGTCCTGGACCCGGTGCTCGACCAGCTCCCCCTCGACCCCCCAGCGCCGCCACCGATGGCAGGCGCGGAGGCCCACCCACATGAACGCAACCCTCGAAGATCGTGAGCGCGGCGGCGGCCGTCGTGGTCGTCGGCGTCATCGGCCTCAGCCTGCTGCCGGGTTCGACCCAGCCAGGGGTCGGGCGCGGCTCCCACGCCGATCCCGACCGCGACCGCCGCGCCGACCCGCGGTGCCCAGCGCGTCGCCGATCCCGTAGCTGCCCGACCTCGAAGGCGTGATCATCGAACCCGGCCGCTACCGGATCCCGGAGAGCCGAGCGATGCACGGCATCCATGCCTGACGATCGAGGTGCCCGCCGGCTGGACTAGCCTCGAGGAAGGCGACATGATCGCCAAGAACTACGGTCGGCGTTCCAGGACAGCGAGGCCGGAGCGTTGTTCGCCGTGTGGCCGATCAACGGCACGTTCGTGGACCCGTGCACCGACCACACCCTCGTTCGAGCCCACGCCGGGCCCGGGCATCGACGAGCTCGCCGACGCGCTCGCCAACCAGCCCGGGACCGAGGCCGGCCCGCCCACGTCCGTCTACGGTCGACGGGTATCAGCGCCAAGGTCGTCGAGTCGACGGTCACGGCCGACATCGAGGCGTGCGGCACAGCCAACGGCTTCTGGCTGTGGGCAGCGCGCGACGGCGCAGCCGTCGGTGGGTACAGGGCACCGACTGAGCTGAACCGAATGTTCATCGTCGACGTCGATGGCGAACGCCTCACGTTCAACGGCCGGTACCCGGCCGGGACCACGGCCGCGGATCGCGCGGAGCTCGACGCGATCATCGCCTCGATCGACATCGAGCCCTGATCACCCAGGCCACGCGACAGGTGGTGGGCGGCGACCGGGGTCCCGCCCGCCACTCCCGGCGACCCCGGGTATCCTTCGCGGCTGGATGTCGGGTCCACCACCCGGCACCGGCCCCGGAGGTCTCCGTGCTCTCGTTCCTGCGCCGCCTCGGCGGGCCCCAGATCGACATCGAGGAGCTCGACGCGCTCCTGCAGCGGGGCGCGATCCGCGTGCTCGACGTCCGCGAGGACTCCGAGTTCCGGAGCGGGCACCTGCCCGGCGCGATCCACGTGCCGGCCAAGCGGCTCCCGGATCGCGCGGGCAAGCTCAAGCACGACAAGCCGTACGCCGTGATCTGCCAGTCGGGGAGCCGGAGCAAGGGCGCCACCGCCTGGCTCGTCGACAACGGGTTCGAAGGAGCCGTGTCCGTCCGTGGCGGGACGGGCGCCTGGGCGCGCAGCGGTCGCCCGATCGTCCGGTAGCGCCGCCCGGCTACGGGCCGATCGACGGCCCGGTCGCTGGCTCCGCACCCTCGTGCGATCCACGACTCCAGGACGGCGCGATGCCGGTCCTGGAGCTTGACCAGGGCCCGCTTCGCCGTCAGGAAGTCGCTCACCTGCTCGAAGGTCATGCCCTCCGTCTTCATGAGGTACGCCGCGAGCACGGTGGCCGACCGGCCGCGACCCTTCGCGCAGTGGACCAGGACGGTTCGTCCCTCGGCCACCCAGGTGGTGATCCAGCCCACGGCGTCGGTCAGCACCGCCTCGTCGGGAACGGTCACGTCCGGCACGAAGTACTGCCGATGGGCGATCCCGTGCTCCGCGAAGAACGCGGCCTCGGCCGCGCGCTCGGCCCGCACGTCCACGACGGCGGTGATGCCGAGGTGCTCGATCTCCTCGAAGTCACGGCCGTACGTGGGCGCGCCACCGAGCCAGAGTACGGACGTGATCTGCGAGAACCACACGTGGCCCATGACCCGCTCGTACGTGAACCGGATGGCCGGGTAGAGCCGGTCGAACGCGCGGTGGAACAGTCCGAGTCGCGGTGGCCGGTCAGGGGACGACAATGCGGAGCTCGCCCGGGAGGACGTCGACCGCGAGGGGCGTCCGGCCGATGTACTCGCCGTCAGCCCAGATCGGCTGCTCCGGGTCCGCGTCAACCCGCACGCTGCGCGCCTGCCGGAAGTGCCGGGACGCGCCGTCCGTCGGGACCGCGAGGAATCGCTCGGCCGCCGCCGCCAGGGTGTCGAGGTTGGCGGTATCGACCACGAAGCAGTCGAGCAGGCCGTCCTCGATCGAGTAGGTGTGCGTGATCCGGAGGCCGGTGCCCATCATCCCCGAGTTGATGAGGTAGATCTTCGTACCCTCGATCTCGCCCTGCTCCCCGTCGACGTCCACCTGGTACCGGAAGTGCTTCGCGTCGCCTCGCCGCTGCGCCATGTTCACCGCGTAGGCGAAGACGCCGTACTTGTCCTTCAGCTCCCGGCTCGTCTGCTCCTCGGGCTCCACGCCGATGTACACGCGCTGGATGAAGTACCGGTCACCCACGGCGGCCTGGCCCACGGATGCCAGCCGTCCCACGTCGATTGCCCGGGTGTTCCGGCTCGTGCACAGGAGCTCGACCGCCTCGCGCAGCTTGCCCGGCACGCCGACCTCTCGCGCAAACCCGTTGCCGGTCCCGCCCGGCAGCACTCCCATCACCACCCGCCGGCCGCCATCGCGCGCGGCGCGAACAACGGCGTTCGCGATCTCGTGCTGGGTGCCGTCACCACCGTATCCGGCGACCAGGTCCACCCCGCCGTCGATCGCGGCCCGGGCCTGCGCGACCGCGTCGCCGTACTTGTGGGTGACGCTGATGTCCCACTCGACGCCATGCTCGCGAAAGACATCGTTGAGCACGTTGAGGATCGGCTCGTCCTTCCCGGATGCCGGGTTGACGATGACGTGCACCCGGGGGTACGGAACGTCCGCCATCGGTGTTGACCCCTTCGATCGAGCGGGCGGGTTGGAGGGCGTGGGGACGACGGTCTGGCTCGCATGATGACACCGGCGCCCAATTGGAGCCGGGCGCGCGCGTCGTCCTCGATGCGGCCCGTGGCGGGCGGCGCGGCAGCTAGAACGCGCGCCGCAGCACGAGCAGGCCGAGGAAGGCGACCACGACGACGAGGAGCAGCAGCTGCTCGGGCGGCAGTGCGGCCACGGTGTCGATCGTGTTCTGCACGAACGCGGACGCGCCCGCTCCCAGGTCCTGCGACCCACCGCCGCTGCCCACGCCGATGGGCGCGCCGGCACCGGTCCCCTGCCCTACCCCTTCTCCGTATTCGACCATGTGCGGATCATCCCACCCGCCGCAAGGGGTCGGCCGGCTAGGAGATCCCCGCGAACCGGTCGAGCGCCTGGCGGCCGGCGTCGGACAGGTGCCCGTCGCGCGACTTGAGCTCGAGATCGATCGAGCCGGCCTTCACGCCGAGGGCCGCGCGCATGCGCGCGAACATCGAGCCGGTGGCGAGCTTGTACGTGGTGAACAGCCCGACGCGGGCGCCGTCGAGGGAGGGCATCTCGCGCACGAAGGCCAGCCACGGCTCGTCCGGATGCTGGGCGACGACGAAGAAGCCGCTCGTCCAGCAGCCGAGCAGCACGAGATCGACGCCGGCGAGCGAGGCCGGGTCGCACTCGCCCACCGACTGCACGCTGGTCGAGATGCCTTTCGACTCCAGGTGCGCGCCGAGCTCCTCGGCGAGCCGGCGCGTCGTCCCGGTCGCGCTCCGGTACACGACGGCGGCGGTCGCCATCGGCTAGCCCGCCTTGGGGTAGCTGCCCGTCAGCTTCTTGCCCATGCCGTGGAGCCCGTGGAAGAACGGGGTGCCGGGCAGGAACATGTACGGGCAGTGGCCGGCGACCGCGTCGAGCCCGTGGCGCTCCGCCGCCGCGATCGTGGCGTCGCTCGTGGCGCCGCCGCCCAGGCCGCCGTACAGCCAGACATGCTCGATCCCCGCCGCCGCACAGTCCTCGAGGACCTGCTCGGCCACGGCCGCCGTCGTCATGATCAGCGCGCCCTCGACGGGCGGATCGATGTCCCGGACGCTCGCGTACGTGCGCTGGCCGTCGATCTCCGTGGCGGCCGGGTTCACCGGAACCGCGTCATACCGCCGCTGGCGGAGCTCCTGCCACAGCGTGTAGCTGATCTCCTTGGGGTTTCGCGAGACGCCGACGACCGCCAGTCGCTTGAGCGCGAGGAAGCCGTCGATCTGGGTGAGCGTGGTTGCCATCTGTCCTCCATGTCCGTGCGCGTGCGTGCACCTGTTGGTACTCGATCGATGGGGCGGCGCATGAGGGCCGGGCGGACGGTCCTCACCGGCCAAAGGCACGGATTCGGTGGGCGAGAGGGCTCCCGCTCAGGCGTGTGACGGTCCGCTTCCGAGCACGATGCACAGCCCGACGATCACCGCGGCCGTGAGCGCCAGCAGGAGGAGCAGGTCCAGCCGGCGGGGCGTGCCGGACTCGAGGGCGAGGGCCGGCTCATGCGTGTCGTGCAGCTGCATCCCGCGCCCGTCCACCGGCGAGCCGTCGAGGAACGGACTCGCCTCCGCCAGGTACACCCACCGGAGAACCGGGGGGCGGTCATCGGCGAGCGGCGTCCTCATCCGAACCACAGCGCGGCGTCACGATCATCCCGCGCGGGCATGCCGCGTCGCACCAGATCGGTCCATCCGGGAAGCTGCTCCCGCCGTTCTCGCTCGAGGTGCAGCAGGGCAGCGGCGACATCCAGCGGGTCCCGGGCGAGTCGCGTGGCGGCCTCGTCGAAGCCGACCTCCCGGCCAGGATCCAGACTCACCATCCGCGCCGCCGGGTGGTCCGCGACGGAGCGGAGCGCGCTGCGCCAGTCATCGACGGCTGCCGCGAAGTCGTCGGTGTGCCAGCGCGCGGGGGCACCCTCGTCTCGGTCGAGCAGGTGGATCAGCGCGGTGGCGAGGACGCGGGCGTGGGCCCCCATCGTGAATGGGTGCGCGTGAGGCGCGGCACCCTCCGGCATCGCACTCGAGATCGTCATGCGCCTACCGTGCCGGGCCCGTGTTATCGGCGCTTCAACACCAGGTGAAGAACGCTGCAAGCGAGCCGCGACGGGCATGGCCGCCAGCGGGTCGAGCGATGCCGCGGCTGCGGATCGGGTTCGCAGCTAGGGCTGGTACGTGCTCGGGACGATCGTCTCGGTGAGCAGGCCGAGGACCTCGTCCGCCTGCTCGAAGGCGACCGAGTGCGCCGCGCCCGCGTACTCCACGCGCTCCTTGACTGGTGCGTCGAGCCCGTCGAACCACTCGAGCATCACGTCCCGGCGGCCGTCGAGCTCGGCGAGGCCGTCGAGCACGTAGACGGGTACCTCGAGGCGAGGCACGGTTGCCCGGAAGTCGAGGTCGTACAGCTGCGGGTACATCGCCGTGAACGTGTCGATGAGCCCGCGGAGCACGTTCGCCTTCTCGAGGAACGTGTACTCCGACCCGAGTGCCCCGAACGGGTCGAGGCCCGACGCGTCGCCCCGGGTCATGTACCCGGCCGATGGCGTGTACGGCTTGTACAGGTACTCGTACCAGGCGAGCAGGTTCGAGTTCGCCCAAGGGATATCGCGGTACGGCGGCTCGCCGATCTCGACCAGCTTCGCCGCGAGGTCCGCGTCGCCCGCCCGCGCGGCGTACGCCCGGAGGTCGTCGTAGATCCTGCGGTCGGTCTCGGCCACGTCCGCCATCTGGCCCGAGCCGACGTACGCGTGGTAGAGGTCCGGCCGCTGCTGGACGGCGAGCACGCCGAGGATCGTGCCCCAGGACTCCCCCATGAGGTAGATCTTGTCCTCGTCGAAGCGCTCGCGGAGGTCCTCGGTGAGCTCGATGACGTCCGCCACCGCGCGATCGAGCGTCATGTCCGACAACGGGTCGATCGCCGGGTACGACTTGCCGTTGCCCCGCTGGTCGAGGTCCACGACCACGAAGTCGCGCACCCACGGGTCGCTCAGGACGCGACCCAGCGCGAGATCGGACTGTCCCGGCCCACCCGAGAGGTACAGCAGCACGGGCTTGTCGGGGTCGGCGGCCCGGATCAGGACGGCCTGGTCGGTGCCACCCAGCCGGACCGTCGCGAGCTCGGC
Source organism: uncultured Chloroflexia bacterium (assembly GCA_963715245.1). GTDB lineage: Bacteria > Chloroflexota > Limnocylindria > Limnocylindrales > CSP1-4 > CAIXZV01. The sequence goes on along the minus strand of CAVQRM010000004.1, from coordinate 71,711 downwards.
GATCGCGCCGTCCACCGGGTTGCCCGCCTCGTCCACCACGGGGGGCGTGCTGGCGGGCCACGCGACGAGCGCGATCAGGGCGACCGTGGCGACGCCCAGCAGCGCCGTGCCCAGCGGCAGCCGCCGGTTTCCGCGACCGCCGCCGTCGCGCCGCGCCGCGAGCAGGATCCCGACGGCGACACCCGTCGCCATCGGCAGGACGAGCAGCAGGAGATGCACGCCGCGCGTGATGACGAACGAGATCACGCCGTAGACGTTGTCGAAGCGGAAGGCGAGCGACGGGACCTCGAGCGCGATCCGCCCGAGCTCCACGCCCGCGAGGAACGCGAGCAGCTGGGGAAGCAGGACCCACCGGCTTCGCACGAGCGCGCCGCCGGCCGCGCCGACCGCCAACGCCACGAGCATCACGGCGACACCCTGTGCGGCGGTGACCGGCCCCCGAGCCGCGAACAGGTCCGTGGCGAGACCCGCGCCAGCCGCGATCAGCACGGCGATGATGTAGGAGCGCAAGAAATTCCTCCGGGGTGTCGCCGCGGGCGGGCGGCGATGGCGCGCAGGAACGTGCGCATGGGCGGGACGCCCGGCGGATCATCCCGCCCGGACGCCCCCGGCGAACGGGCTGAACGGACGTCGCGGCGCGAGCCGGGCGGCGGATTCACCAGGGCCGACGGGCCCAAACCTCCCAGACCGACCGGTCAGGCCGCCATCGGGTCATCACGATCGCGCGGGCGACACGTCGCGACTGCCTCCCGGTGAACGACGTGGAGCGCGCCGCCCTGCGGGAGCCGGCGACGATGATCGGGATCGACCCGCCAGCAGCGTGACCCGAGCCGCGTCGGGTCAGATCAGCCACAGCCCGGTCTGGCGTCCGTCCAGGAACGTGCAGGCGGCACCGTCGAACCAGGCGTCCTCCTCGAGCATGAACTGGACCACCTGGCCGTCCCACTCCGGCACGGCCGCGCGCGCCTGGAGCTCGATGGAATAGGCCGTGAACGGCCACACCGGGTAGTCGCCCTGGCCGTCGATCCGGTCCTGGTTGTCCCACAGGCCGATCGTGGGACCAGCGGCGTGGCCGTGGACGCCGATCGGGTGCGTGTAGATGCTCCCCTCGATGCCCTCGGCGGCGGCCGCGCCACGCGTCCGGCGAAGGATGTCGTTGCCGGTTCTCGCCGCCGCGAACTCGGCCAGCAGCAGGTCCTGCAGCCGGTTGGCGCGTGCCACCCCCTCGACCAGGCCGTCCGGCGCCAGTGTCTCGCCGGGCGCGAGGACGTAGGCATGCTGCTGCTGGTCCGTGCAGTACCCGCCGGCGACGATGCCGAAGTCGATGTGGACCAGGTCGCCCGCCTCGATCACCGTTGCGCCCGGCTTCGCGGCGAACGAGTCGCGGGCCGAGCCGCCACGGCGCTGGACCGTGCAGGTGGGGTGGAACCACGACCCGTGTCCGTCCGCGTGGACGGTGTTCCGAAGCCACCACTCCACGTCCGTCGTGGTGGTGGTTCCGGGTTTGACCACCTCCGCCGAGAGCGCCCGCCGCAGGTAGTCGTGCGACACCCGGCAGGCGTCGGCCATCGCGGGTCGTTCTTCGGGAAGGCGCGTCTCCAGCCAGCCGATGGCGCACGCCTCGGCGCTGACGATCCGGGGGACGAGCGCCGACGGGAGATGCGCGACCAGCGTTGCACGCTCGGATGCCGAGAGCCCGTCGGCCAGCGGGAACACCGCGGAGGTGTTGACCCCGATGCGCGCAGGATCGGCCTCGACGAGGAGCTCTGCAAGGCGGGCCCACTGGTCGGGCTGGGCCTCCGGATCCCACGCCGCCGGGAACGCATCGCCGACCGGATAGCGCGCAACAGCCACCCGCCGCATCCCGTCCGGCGTGCGCACGAAGAGGAGGATCGTCCGTCTCCGTGCCGTCTCGAGCCATGTCGCCGGCAGCATCGTCTGCAGCACCGCGTCCTCGGTGTACTCGCGTGCCGCCACGACCCAGGCGTCAAGCTCCGCGCGGTCCATGAGCGTCGGGATCAGCACGTCAAGGCGGGCCGCCAGCAGGCGATCGTGTGCCTCGGCGTGGGCGCGCAGGTCGAGGGGCATGGATCCATGCTGCCACCGACGCCGCTTCCCCGCCGCGCATCCGGGGCGCCGACCGCCAGCCGATCCGACGGGGCTCCGCCGGACGTATGCCACCCTGTAGCCGTTCCCGACCCACGGAGACCGCGCCCGTGCACCCGTATCGCACCCTCGCCCGCCGGACCTTCGTCGCCGACCTCGGTCGCGGTGCCTTCGCCCTCGCCGTCCTCGGCGTCGCCGGGTGCGCCCCGGCAGCCTCGGGCACGGCCAGCCCGCGCGCATCGGCGGCGCCCACGCCGGCATCGTCCGCCAGCGCGCCCCCCCAGGCCACGGGCGATACGTCGTCCCCGCCCGTGGCCGGGTCGTCGTCGTGGGCCCGCGTCAACCTTGGTTTCGTGTCGGCGTACGTGCTCGTGCACGGCGGGGCGGCAGCGATCGTCGACACCGGCGTGGCGGGCAGCACCGACGCGATCGAGGAGTCCCTGCGTGCGGTCGGCCTGGGCTGGTCGGCGGTCGGCCACCTCGTGCTCACCCACCACCACTCGGACCACGCGGGCAGCGCGAGCGAGATCCTCGATCGCGCGCCCGATGCGACGGGCTACGCGGGCGCGGAGGACATCGCCTCGATCACGGTGCCGCGCGCCCTGACCCCGGTCCAGGACGGCGACCGGGTCTTCGACCTCCAGGTGATCACGGCGCCGGGCCACACGGCCGGGAGCATCTGTGTCCTCGATCCGTCCGGCGGGGGCATCCTCGTCGCCGGCGACGCGCTGCGCACCGAGGGTGGCCGTCCGGCACTCCCGAGCCCGCAGTTCACGGACGACATGGACGAGGCACTCGCCTCCGTCGCGAAGCTTGGCGACCTGACCTTCGAGACGCTCCTGGTCGGCCACGGTGAGCCGATCGAAGCCGGTGCGTCGTCCCTGCTCGCGGCGCTCGCCACCGGGAGCTAGCAGCGGGAGCCGACGCGAGCCGCGTCAGCCCGGCAGGCGCTCCCGCAGCAGGCTCGCGAGTCGGGTCATCCCCTCGACGATCCGCTCGTCGGACACGCCCGAGAAGTTGACCCGCGCGTGGTTGCGTTCCTGGGTCACCGGGAAGAACGTCGCGCCGGGCACGAACGCCACCTTCGCCCGAGGGATCGCCTCGTCGCGCAGGAACACGGCCGCGTCGAAGGCCTCGGGAAACGTGAGCCACGTGAACAGGCCGCCGTCGGGCGACGTGTGGGTGACGGACGGCGGGAACCGCTCCTCGATCACGGACAGCATCAGGTCCCGCTTGCGCCGGTACGCGGTCCGGATGCTCGCGATGTGCGCGTCGACGTCGTAGCGGTCGAGGAACGCGGAGGCGGCCGCCATGTTGAGCGTGCTGCACTGCGTGTCCGACGCGAGCTTGAGCAGGCCCAGCCGCTGGGTCAGTTCCTTGCTCGCCACCGACCAGCCGAGGCGCAGCCCAGGCGCGAGGATCTTGGAGAAGCTGCCGACGAACACGACCCGGCCCTCGGTGTCGAGGCTCCTGAGCGTGGGCAGGGTCTCGCCGGCGAAGCGGAGCTCGCGGTACGGGCTGTCCTCGAGGACGAGCACGTCGTACCGGTTCGCAAGCTCGATCAGCCGCCGGCGGCGGGCCAGCGACAGGGTGACGCCGGTCGGGTTCTGGAAGTCGGGCACCGTGTAGATGAGCTTCGCCCGCGGATTGGCGGCGAGGACGCGCTCGAGGTCGTCGGTGTCCATCCCGTCGTCGTCGGTGCGGACGGCGGCGTACGCCGGCTGGCAGGGCGCGAACGCGATGAGCGCACCGAGGAACGTGGGGTTCTCGGTGATCACCACGTCGCCCGGGTCGAGCACGAGCTTCCCCACCAGGTCCAGGCCCTGCTGCGCCCCCTGGAGGATCAGCACGTCCGATGCCGAGCACGCCACCCCGTCGCGTGTCATGCGCTCGGCAACCTGCTCGCGCAGGCGCGGCATCCCGTCCGAGACGGTGTACTGGAGGACCGACGAGCTGCCGGCCAGGAGCTCGTCGAACACGGCGCGCATCCCGGCCATCGGGAACAGGTCCGGATCCGGGTAGCCACCGCCGAACGAGATCAGGTCGGGGTCCGCGCCGAAGCGGAGCAGGTCCCGGATGGCCGACGGCTGGACGAGCGCCATCCGTTCGGCGAAACGCGGCATCAGGTCGCCCAGGCGAGCCGGCTGGCGGACGACGATGGCGGCGTGACCGCCCCGGGTGCGTGGCGTGTGCCCAAGTCCGAGCCTCCGTGCGACCGTGCCCGGGCGGACGCGGCCTCACGAGTGATGGTATGCCGCCGGCGCGATCAGCCGACCGGGAGCACCAGCAGCCAGCCCGGGTCGACCCCGAAGTCGTAGTCGGGCCGGTCACGCCTCACGAACTGGCGCCCGAGCGTCTCGAGCGTGATCAGGCGGTTGGGAGCCGGGCTCGCACCCCATCTCGACCCGTGCGGGTACAGCGGATCCATGATCCTGACCCTTGTCACCGTCGCGCCCCGGTCCGTGCGCGGGTCGGCCGTCGCCTTGAACCCCGTCATCACCCACGCATGGCGCCCCGCCCACATCACGAGCCCGACCGGCCGCCGGGTGTCGGCGAGCGCGCGGGCCGCGCGCCGGACCGCCGCGTCGAAGGTCGGGAGGCTCACGAGGCGGTACGGGCCGAGGTCGAGGTCGTTCAGCGCCGCGGCCCATCCGGCGGGGTTGGCGCCACCGTACGGGCTGCCGACAGTGAGGTCGCGGGCCTTCTCCCACAGCCGGCGCTGGGAGGCCCGTGACTCGTTGCGGGTGCCGGTGATGATCGACCGGGCCATCTGGATGCTCGCGCCGACACACCACTCGAAGGTGTACTGCGGGACGAAGTCAGCGACCGTCGCGAGGTTGATGGCGTAGGGACCGGCGTCGGGGATGGCCGACGGCTCGGGGGACCGCGCCGGAGACGGCACGGGCGCCGCGGACGCGCCGGGTGGCGGGGCGACCACCGCGGGCATGGGGCTCGCGATCGCGGGCGGCGGCGATTCGACCGCCGGTGCGGCGGACGGAATGACCGCGGCGACGTCCGGTGTCGCCGGCGGGATCGAGGCGTGACGGGGTTCGACGCCCTCGGCCGGGGCGCACGCGGCGACGAGGCAGAGCGCCAGGAGCATCGCCGGGACGTGACGAAGCATGGTCCGGGCAGTATGCCCCGATGCGGCAGGAACCGCCGCCGACGGTCAGGGCGAGCGTCGCCGTGGTCTGGTGACCCCTCAGGGCGCGGCCGGTGTCGGGGCAGTCGGCTCGGGCGTCGGCTCCGGCGTCGGCTCGGGTGTGGCGTCGGGGCTCGGCGTCGGGGCGTCGGACGGCGCGACCGATGGCTTCGTCGTCGGCTTGGGCGTGGGCTTCGGCGTGGGCTTCGGCGTGGCCACGGGACGCGGAACGGAGATCGTCCGCGGATCCGGCGTGCCCGGGAGCAGGTCGGCCACGTCACGGCGGATCCGGTTGACCCACCAGGCGGTGAGCGATGTCGGGTAGCGCGACGGGATGATCCGGAGCTGCTTGACCTTCGCGTCCGCAGCCCGGCCGAACAGCTCGACGAGTGGCGGGAGCGCCTCGCGCGGGAGGTCGGTCCAGGCGGTGCCCTTGGCGGCACCGAACAGGGCCGGAGCGTTGAGGATCGCCGCCGGCCCGAGCTGGTCCCGGATCGCGAGCAGCAGGACCTGCTGACGCTCCATCCGGCCGTAGTCGCTGTCCATGTGGCGGGTGCGGGCATACGCGAGAGCCGTACGCCCGTCGAAGTGCTGGGGGCCGGCCTCGATCCGGAGCTCGACGCTGCCCCTGCCGGGGTCCGGGTAGCGGTGGTCGATGACGGTCTCGGGCACGTCGATGTCGACGCCGCCCATTGCGTCGACGACGCGGATCACGCCGACGAGGTCCACGATCAGGACCGCGTCGATCGGGCGCCCCGTCAACGTGCTGACCACCGAGCGCACGGCGCCGATGCCCTTGACCGACCCGCGGCCCGGCCAGAAGCCCGGGTGGCGGACGGTCGCCTCCACGTACATCTCGTTGATGAGCCCGGGCTGGCACCCGCACCGCGATGCGTCGCGGGCCGGGCCGGGTGGATACGGCGCGTTCTGGATGTTGCGCGGGATGCCGACCATCGCGACCGCACCGGACTTGACGTCCACCTCGACAAGCAGCATCACGTCGTTCCGTCGGCTCCAGCGGGTCTTGCCGGCGTCCGACCCGATCAGCAGCAGGTCGAACCGGCCGTCGTTGCCCCACGGCTTGGCCGGATCGGCACGCTTCCACGGCACGGCGGCCCCGAACGCCGGGAGCGTCCCGTCGCCGCTGTCCTCCGGGTACGGCGGGATGACGGCGGTCGGCGACGGCGTGGGCGCGAGCGACCCGGACGGCGCGGGACCGGTGGGGCTCGGCGTCTCCTCGGGCGGCTCCGTGAACTCGGGTTCGGGCGTGGCATCGGGCGCCGGTGTCGGCTCCGCCTGCGCGAAGGTCTCGTCGAGGAAGGCATCGGTGGCGAGGATCGTGTTGGCGACGACCAGGTGCGGGACCAGCACGAGCGCGAGCAGGACGGCCATCGACCCCGCGACGGCCACCTTCCCGGGCTGGGTCCGGCCCAGGGCATCGACCGCTGCCGCCGAGGTCCATCCGAGGGCGAGGATGTTCAACGCGAACAGCAACGTGAGGGCGCCCGGCGTCAGCAGGGCGGCGGCAACCCGGTAGATCCCCTGAGACGCAGCCCAGGCGAGCACGAGGACGAGCACGGCGACGCTCGGGACGAGAAACGCGAGCGCGGCACGGCGGCGGCCGATCAGGAGGTGGCCGAGACCCGGCAGGATGGCGCTGGCGAACGTCACCAGGACCGGTCGAAACCGATCGCGCCAGCGCCTGTCCGTCCCGTCGATCGGCGCGCCGCTCCCGTTCCGTCGCCCGCCGTCCTGCTCGGTCGTCATGTCCCTCCGCGGGCCGTGCGAGTGCCCGCCGGACGGAATGCTTGCACGAACGCCGGGTTAACGCCGACCGATCCCGGCAGCTGCGGCGAGCGTCAGCTCCCGAGGAGGCCCTTCATCTGGCGGGCGAGGAATGCCGCCGCGCCGCTCGGGTTCACGCGGTACAGCAGGTCCATCGTCCTCGCGTCGCGGCCGATGAGGACCCGGTAGGCGTTCTTCGCCATCCCGTCGAGAATCAGGTTCGCCGCCTGCTCGGGCGTCGTCAGGTTCTTCGCCGCCTTGGCGGCCATCTCCGGGTCGATGGTGATGCTCACGCCGGAGTTCGCCGGCATGTTCGTCGCCATGCCGCCGGGGATGACGACGGTCACCCGGACGGGCGTCCCTCGGCACTCCGCGCGCAGCGCCTCCGTGAGCAACTTGACCGCCGCCTTCGTCGCGCCGTAGATCGACTGGCCCGGCACCGGGATGAACCCGCCCATGCTCGCCGTGTTGACCAGGTGCGCGACGGGCCGCTCCATGAGCACCGGCAGGAAGGCGCGGTTGAGGTGGAGCGTCCCCCACAAGTTGACGTTGACGACGCGCTCGATGACGGCGTCCTCGAGGTCCTTCACCCGGACGAACGGCTGGATGATCGCGGCGAGGTGGATGAGCCCGTCGACCTGCCCGTGGATCGAGGCGACCTCGGCTGGCAGCGCGCCGACCGCCGCCCTGTCGGTGATGTCGAGCACGTGCGTGGACAGGCGATTACCGGCGGCGGCGAGTCTGACCGTCTCGTCGAGACCGGGCGCGCTGATGTCGATGGCGGCGACGCGCGCGCCACGCCGGAGTGCCTCGAGGGTGACGGCACGCCCGACGCCGTTCCCGCCGCCGGTGACCACGATGACCTTGCCTTGGACGTTCATGGCGACTCCTCGACGTGGATCAGGGCGCGACGCGTCCATTCTCGCGCCTCGGCGAGGGTCGGGGCGGCCGCCGGGCGGCCGGATTCAGGTCGCGAGGATCTCGGGGTGGGCCCGGCCGTACGCGCGCACGGCGTCGAGGACGGGCGCGACGTCCCGGCCGGCGTCGGTGAGGCGGTAGGTCACGATCACGGGCGGTCCGGGCTCGACGGCCCGTTCCACGAGGCCACGTGCGCACAGCTCGCGCAGCCGCGCGGAGAGCATGCCGTCGGTCACGCCGGGGATCGCCCGGGCGATGTCGTTGAAGCGCGAGTTGCCCTCGAGGATTGCCTGGACAACGGCGCCCGCCCAGGCTCGCCCGAGGATCCCCATCACGTCCTCGATGACCGAGCACTCGCTCTCGACCGCCTTCACGACCACGGTCCCGCCCCTCCCTGGTGCCGGTCGCCCGGGCCGGTGCCGGCGAGCAGGTCCTCGAACGGGACGAGCTCCTGGTCGGCGGGCCGCCCGGCAGCGTCGCCACCGAGGAGCGCGGCAAGCTCGTCCGCCGCGCGCTCGATCCGGCCGGCGAGGCCCGGCGTCCCGCTCCCGCCGAAGTCCGCGGTCGCGGCATAGACGCCGGTGGGCACGGTGACCGCGCCGAGGTAGGAGAACAGCGGCCGGAGCCCGTGCTCGATGACCAGCGAGTGGCGCTCCGTGCCGCCCGTCGCCGCGAGGAGGACCGGGACGCCACGAATCGACCCGGCCTCGACGAGGTCCATGAACGACTTGAACAGGCCGCCGTACGACGCCTGGAAGACCGGCGTCACCGCGATCAGCGCGTCCGCGCCGGCGACGTCCTCGATCGCGGATCGGAGCTCCCCGGTCGGAAAGCCGGTGAGGAGCGCGTCCGTGATCGCGTGCGCATGGTCGCGGAGCTCGACCACGCGCACCTCGACCGTGTCGCCGCGTCCGCCGATCGCGGCTCCCGCCGCCACGCCGAGCTGGTCGGCGAGGAGGCGGGTTGTCGACGGCGACCGGAGGCCGCCGCTCACGACGGTGACGATGCGGTGGGTCATCGAAGTGCCGGGACGTTCTCGTCCTCGGCCCGGGTGCCCGTCCACCGGTCCACCGCCGGCTCGGTGGCGTCGCCACCCGTGCCGGCGTCGCCCCTGTCGGTGTCACCGGCCGCGCTGGCGTTCGCACCGTCATCGGCGCCGCGCAGGGCGGCGAGGCGCGCGGCGTGGGTCGGGGCGTCCGGCACGTGGGCCGGCCTGAGCCCGTCGAACTCACGGCGGAGCACCGGGACGACCTCGGTCCCGAGCAGCTCGACCTGCTCGAGCACGGTCCTGAGCGGCAGACCCGCGTGGTCGACGAGGAACAGCTGGCGCTGGTAGTCGCCGACGTAGTCGCGGAAGCCGAGCGTGCGCTCGATCACCTGCTCCGGGCTGCCGACGGTCAGCGGCGTCTCGCGCATGTACGTCTCGAGGCTCGGGCCGCCGCCGTAGACGGGCGCGCGGTCGAAGTACGGGCGGAACTCGCTGATCGCGGCCTGGCTGTCGCGGCGCATGAACACCTGGCCGCCGAGCCCGACGATCGCCTGGTCCGCCTGCCCGTGGCCGTAGTGCTCGAACCGCTCGCGGTAGAGGCGGACCATCTGGCGGGTGTGCTCGGCCGGCCAGAAGATGTGGTTCGCGAAGAACCCGTCTCCGTAGTACGCCGCCTGCTCCGCGATCTCGGGCGTCCGGATCGACCCGTGCCACACGAACGGCGGCAGGCCGTCGAGCGGGCGCGGCGTCGACGTGAACGCCTGGAGTGGCGTCCGGAACTGGCCCTGCCAGTTGACGACGTCCTCGCGCCACAGCCGGTGGAGCAGGGCGTAGTTCTCGACCGCGAGCTCGACGCCCCGGCGGATGTCCTTGCCGAACCACGGGTAGACGGGGCCGGTGTTTCCCCGGCCGAGCATGAGGTCCATCCGGCCGTCGGTGAGGTGCTGGAGGGTCGCGTAGTCCTCGGCGATACGGACCGGGTCGGTGGTGGTGATGAGGGTCGTCGCCGTCGAGAGGATGATGTGTCGCGTCTGCGCGGCGACGTACGCCATCGTCGTCGTGGGGGCCGACGCGACGAACGGCGGGTTGTGGTGCTGCCCGAAGGCCACGACATCGAGTCCGACCTCGTCGGCGAGCTTCGCGACCTCGACCTGGGCCTTGATCCGCTCGTGCTCGGTCGGGGTGCGACCGGTGGTGGGATCCGTGGTGACGTCACCGACGGTGAAGATTCCGAACTGCATGATGAGGACGCTTCCTTGCGGCTGGTGCTCCGCGCTCCGCGGTTGCTACGGAAACCATAGTAACTGTCGTACTAGGAGCAGTCAAGGGTTCGCGAGCGGCCCGGGTGACCTCTCAGCACACCGCCCACCCAGGCCCGCACGCGGGCCACCGCTTGCTGCGCCGCACATCACAGCCCGTGCTGTCTCGGAGCTTGATCCGGACCCGTGGCGTCAGATCGTCGTGCTGGAAGCCCGAGACAGGACGATATGGCGTGTCTCATCACCCCGAGTGATGGCTGGCATCGGAGTGGGCGTGTCCCGGTGCGGTCCGCGCGAACGAGGCCGGAGATTGCCGGCACATAGCACCGGCGGTGATCTGCGGCGGTGTCCGGGCGACCCGCCGCGACCCGCCCGTGGGACGTCAGCGCCCGCTTCTGCGGCACGGGGGCGTAGCCCGGCTGCCGCTCAGTCCACCGTGAGCGTCTTGGACAGGTTCCGCGGGAAGTCGGGGTCGATGCCCCTGAGCACGCTCATGTGGTACGAGAGCAGCTGGAGGGGCAGGACGGCGAGCAGGGCGTTGATCTGCGGATCCGAGCGCGGGAGGGCCACGAGGACGTCGCCGTTGGCCCGCAGGCGCGGATCGTCCTCGGCGATCGTGATGGCCCGCGCCCCGCGCACCCTGACCTCGTTGATGCCGCTGATGATGAGCGGCGTGTCGGCAGGACCGGCGACGAAGATGATCGGGAACCCGTCGGTCACCGCGGACAGCGGGCCGTGCTTGAATTCGGTCGAGAGCATCCCCTCGCAGTGCGCGTAGGTGATCTCCTTGAGCTTGAGGGCGCCCTCGAGGGCGATCGGGTACGTGGCCCCGTAGCCCAGGCAGTAGAGGTCGTCCCAGGTGTTGATCTCGGCCGCGATCGCCTCCACCTGGTCCGCGACGACGGCGAGCGTCTCCTCCATCAGGTCCGGCACGCGCGCGAGGGCAGCCGTGTCCCGACCCGCCAGGCGGTACGCAAGGTAGAGGAACGCGAGGACCTGGTTCGTGAACGTCTTGGTGGCAGGCACGCTGATCTCGTAGCCGCAGCCCAGCGGCAGGCACAGCCGGGCAGTACGGGTCAGCGTGGAGCCGACGACGTTGGCCAGCCCGAAGGCGGTCATCCCGCGGCGTTCGGCCGCCTCGAGCGCGTTGAGGACGTCCTTGGTCTCGCCCGACTGGCTCACGAAGATCCCGACATCCTCCGGGCCCACCGCGGGCGCGTACTGGGCGATGAACTGCGGCGCAAGCACGGGAACCGCCACCCGGCCCGCAAGCTGGGCGAGGTACACGGAGCCCGCCGAGGCGGCATGGAAGCTCGTCCCGCAGCCGATGAGGAACAGGTTCCTGGCGTTCCGCATCCGGTCCACGAGGGGCGCCACGTCCGCGCTCGCGTCGAGCAGGTGCAGGAGCTCGCGGGCGACCTGCGGCTGCTCGTGGATCTCCTTCGCCATGAAGTGCGCGTAGCCACCCTTGCGGACCGCGTCCATCGACTCCGTCACGACCTCGACCGGGCGGTCGACGACGCTGCCGTCGGCGACCGAGCGAACCTCGACCCGATCGGCCCAGAGGGTGATGATCTCCCCGTCGAGCGGCCGGATGACGGTGCGCGTCAGCGGCAGCACGGACGGCAGGTCCGAGGAGACGCAGGTGAACCCATCCCCGATCCCGACGACGAGGCCGGACCCCTTCTTGAACGCGTACAGCCGGTCATCGTCGGCCTGCCCGATGACGAACGCGTAGTCGCCCTCCAGGTCGTCGTAGGCGAGCCGGATCGCCTCGACGAGCTCGTGCCCCTGCCGGACGTGGCGCTCCACGGCGTGGACGCAGCTTTCACCGTCGTTGTCGGAGCGGACCGTCATCCCCTCGGCGATGAACTCGAGCCGCAGCTCCGCGTTGTTGACGACGTTGCCGTTGTGCGCCCCGACCATCGCGCCGTCGGAGTCGAGGTGCGGCTGGGCGTTGACCTGCGATGGCGCCCCGAACGTCGCCCAGCGAAGCTGCGCGATCCCGCGGGTGCCGCGCATCGCCGCGAAGTCGTGGCGGGCCGCCACCGTGTCGACCTTGCCCACGTCCTTGCGCAGGTCGATCACGCCGTCGCGGATGGTGGCGGCCCCGACCGAGTCGTAGCCGCGGTACGTGAGGCGCTGCGCGGCCTCGATGAGGATCGGCCCGAGCGCGGCATCGCGGCCTGTCACGTACCCGAAGACACCGCACATGCCTGCCGATCTCCTGGAGCGCCGGCGCCGGGGCTGACCGCCTCGTCGATCGCCGACGGCTATCGTGCCGCCTCTCGCGTGGCGTCGCTGCCCAACCGCGTCGCGTCGGTCGCCGCGGGCGTGGCCCAGTCGCGCTCCATCGCGGCCGTGAGCAGGTCGAGGTCGGGAAACTGGTCGGCGTCGGCCCGAACGGCGACGCGGAGCCGCCCGGCATACGAGAGGGCCACGAACGAGAGGCCGAGGTTGCCCGTCAGCGGCGCGATCGGGAGCAGGTTGGTGACCCCGCGCTGTCGTCAGTCTCCTGTCCAGGTGATGACGATCCGGCCCGCCGCTCCGGGCAGCGGCAGCGATGCGGCCTCGGATTCGATCGCCGCGCGCTCGGCGCTCGGCAGCCGCTGCCATGGCCGCAGGGTGACGTTCGCGTCGGATCGCTGCCACGTCCCGACCAGCTCGCCGCCGGCGAGGATGGCCCCCGGCCAGACCCGCGACGTCCACAGCGTCCCGCGCCTGGCGGCGTCCGGGACGAGCAGCTCGCGGTCGGCCCCCCACAGGAGCGTGTAGGCGTCCCCGCTCGGGAGCAGCCGCGTGCTCCCGGGCAGCTCCCCGGGGTTCCTGAGCAGCGGCTCGTCGTCGGCCAGGATCCACGCGTCCCCGGTGGGGGTCCGAACCGGCGTCAGCGTGGGCTCGAGCGCCGCGAACGTCGTCTGAGCGCGCTCCGGCTGGATCCCCGCCCATTCGCCGAACGCCGCCGCGGTCGTGGGGCCGAACACGTGCAGGTAGCGGCGCGCGAGCTCGAGGCGGGCCTCCGGAGGGTCGATCTCCGGCGCCGGCACCGTCCAGATCGTCGGCTGTCGGGCGCCGTCCCAGCGCAGCAGGACGCGGCCCGTCGGCGTGGCGTACCGCAGCATGTTCGGAGACACCCCCATCGCGTGCCCGGCGTCCCCGTAGGTCATTCGCCGGCCTGCGAGGAAGGCCTCGATCCGGTCCGCCGTTTCCACGGCACGGCGCCGTCGCGGGCCGTCGTCCGGGAGCCGTCCGAGCGTGAACACGCCACGATCCTGCGCCGCCACGACGAAGGCGCTGTAGCGCGGTCCCCACAGCTGGACCAGCAATTCGTCCTCCCACGAGGACGGACCAGCGTCCCGGACGCGCGCGTGGATCGAGAGCAGCGCGGCCCGGGGCATGCTGTCCTGGAGCCCCGCCCACGCGGCGCGCCGCAGGGAGCCGGCGCCGGGCGGACGCCGCTCGCCGAGGTCACCGACGGCCTGCCGGTAGGCGAGGATCTGCTCCCTGGTGACCTCGAGTGGACGGGGCGTCATCGGCACAGGCTCCGTCGTCGCTCAGGCGGCCGTCATCAGCGTCATGACCCACGGGCTGCCGCGGCGCGCGGGCGGCACGAGGTCCACGGGCCAGCGCTCCCCGAGCTCGCCCGCGACGGAGCCGGGATCCTTGAGCGCCGCGCCCGACTCGAGCAGGTGGCGAGCCGCCTGCCCCCGGACACGCTTCGCCACCACGTCGCCGATCCGTCCGCCGCCGAACGTGCGCTGCGCGACACGCAGCGTGACGGTCCGGTCGTTGAGCCCGGCGGGCATCCCGATCGCCTGGTAGGCGGGCGACCGGAGGTCCAGGATCACGCCGTGCTCCCCAGCCGCCTGCGCGAGGACGTCGGGGAGGACCTCCCGCCACTGCGGCTCTAGGCGGTCCAGACCCTCGAGACGCGAGCAGACGTGCAGCCGGTACGAGGGGATCCGGTCGACGGGACGGAGCGCACCCCACAGCGCGGACGCGACGACCAGCTCCCGGGCGGCGCGCCCCATCGCGGCTGTCGACAGGCTCGCCGCGTCAAGGCCCGCGTGGAGCGGCCCCGTGTACACCTCGAGCGCAGGCCGTACCGGCAGCTCGATGAGCCGCGTGTTCCGGGCGACCTCTGCCGCCATCGACGGCCCGACGTGCAATCGCCGGAAGGCATCGTCGCGGGTGCTCGTCGTGATCAGCGCGTCGATCACCCGCTCCCGCATCGCCGTGAGCGCCGGAAACGACAGCGTCGCGAGGTCGACCGGCCGGCCGTGGTCCGGCGGCGGCCGCTTCGACTCGGACGGCGGCAGGATGATCAGCACGCGGCAAGTGTGCCTCGGTGCCGCCGCGACCGCCTGAGGCTCGTGTAACATCGTTTAGCAATGGCTAAACGAATGGATGGGCTCTCGCCGGAGCGGCGCTTCTCGGAGCAGATGGGGGTCGTCGGCGAGCAGATCGGCATGCCGCCGATGGTCGCGCGTGTCCTGGGCTGGCTGCTGATCTGCGATCCGGCGCAGCAGTCGCTGGGGCAGATCGCGACCGAGCTCGGCGTCAGCCGCGCGTCCGTGAGCATCGCCACCCGCCTCCTCGAGGCTCCCGGCTGGATCCGGCGCACACCGGCGCCCGGGCAGCGGGGCTACTTCTTCGAGGTGGCGCCCGGCGCATTCGAGCAGATCCCCGCCGCCGACCTGTTCTCGCTCCTCCGGCGGACGCTCGAGCAGGGCCTGGAGATGCTCCCGGAGCCCGACGGCGATCGGGGCGATCGGCTGCGCGAGGCACGTGACTTCTATGCCTACGTGGAGGCCGAGATCCCTCGGCTCATCGACCGGTACCGCGAGAGC
This sequence comes from uncultured Chloroflexia bacterium, assembly GCA_963715245.1. Lineage (GTDB taxonomy): Bacteria > Chloroflexota > Limnocylindria > Limnocylindrales > CSP1-4 > CAIXZV01. The sequence goes on along the minus strand of CAVQRM010000004.1, from coordinate 56,663 downwards.
CGGCACGGAGGAGGCGCGTCATGACCGGTGTCATCGAGACCGCAGGCCTCACCAAGCGCTACGGCAAGCGCCGGGGCCTGGACGGGCTCGACCTCGAGGTCCGCGAGGGCGAGGTGTTCGGGTTCCTGGGACCCAACGGGGCCGGCAAGACGACGACGATCCGCCTGCTGCTGGACCTGATCCGGCCGACGGGCGGGACCGCCCGGGTGCTCGGGACGGAGCCACGGGCGGGCGGGCCGGCGCTGCGCCGGCGTATCGGCTACCTCGCGGGAGACTTCGTCGTCGACGGCGGCCAGTCCTCCCGGGAGCTGCTGACGTTCCTCGGCAACATGCGCGGGGGCGTGCCGGCCGGGCGCGTCGACGCCCTCGCGGAGCGACTCGAGCTCGACCAGCGGACCAGGATCCGCAGCCTGTCCAAGGGCAACCGCCAGAAGGTCGGGATCATCCAGGCATTCATGCACGAGCCCGAGCTGCTGATCCTCGACGAGCCGTCGTCCGGGCTGGACCCGCTCGTCCAGCAGACCTTCCTCGCCCTCGTCGCGGAGGCGAAGTCGAACGGCCAGACCGTGTTCATGTCGAGCCACGTGCTGAGCGAGGTCGAGCAGGCCGCCGATCGCGTCGGCATCGTGCGGGACGGGCGGATGGTCGCGATCGAGGACTTCGCGACGCTGCGGGGACGCGCGGCCCGGCGAATCGAGATCCAGTTCGGCGCCGATGTCCCCCCGACCGCGTTCGAGGGCCTGCCCGGCGTGACGCAGCTTCGCGTCGACGGGCCGGTCGTCCGGTGCCTCCAGGCGGGCTCGGCCGATGCGCTCATCAAGGCCGCGGCCGCGTTCGAGGTGGTGACCATCACGGCCGAGGAGCCGGATCTCGAGGAGCTGTTCCTGGCCCTGTACCGCGGCGAGGAGGGCGACCATGCTGCGTAGCCTGCTCGCCAAGACGATCCGGGACGAGCGTCGGGGCATCCTGGCGTGGGCCGTCGGCATCGTCGCCGTCGGCACGTTCTATGCCGCGTTCTTCCCCGTGATCAATGCGCCGGACGTCGCCGGGATGATGGACAACATGGCGCCCGAGCTCATGGAGGCGCTCGGGTTCACCGCCATTGCGACGCCGGCCGGCTACCTCGGATCGACCACGTTCGGCCTCCTCGGCCCGATCCTGACGATCATGTTCGCCTCGTGGATGGGGATCCGCGCGGTCGCCGGCGACGAGGACGCGGGTCGCCTGGACCTCCTGCTCGCCCATCCCGTCTCCCGGGTCCGGATCGTCGTCGAGCGGTTCGGGGCGCTCGCGGTCGCCGTCGTGGCCGTCTGCCTGGTCCTGTTCGCGGCGCTCGTCGCGATCTCGGGACCGGCGCAGTTCTCCGACCTCGGGGCCACCAGCTTGCTCGCCGCCGCGATCCACCTCGCGGTGCTCGGGATCTTCTTCGGCGGTCTTGCGCTCGCCGTGGGGGCCGCAACCGGATCCCGGTCGATCACCTCGGGCGTGGTCGCGGTCGTCGCGATCCTCTCCTACTTCGGCAACACGCTCGCGGCCCAGATCGACGGCCTTGGCTGGGCGCGCGACATCTCACCGTTCCACTTCTACTCCGGGGGGAGGCCGCTGGTGAACGGCGTGCAGGTGACGGACCTCGCGATCCTCGTCCTCGTGGCCATCGCCCTGGTCGGCGTCGGCACGGCGCTGTTCACGCGCCGGGACGTGGCGGTGTAGGGGCATCGCGCAGGAACAGGCCGGACGGCCCCCCGCCGGGAACGTCGGAGGACCGCCCGAGCGGGCCGATGAGTGCGACGATATCGGGTGATGGGCGCGGCGCACGACCGGCCCGAAGGAGTGGCCAGGTGAGCGAGCAGACGGGCAACGTGGCGGAGCTGATCGAGTCGGGTGCCGCCGTCATGGGGATCGAGTTCGGGTCCACCCGGATCAAGGCGGCGCTCATCGCCCCCGACAGCACCCCGCTCGCGTCCGGTTCGCATGCGTGGGAGAACCAGCTGCGGGACGGCGTCTGGACGTACGACATGGCGGACGTGTTCAGCGGCCTCGCCGCCTGCTATGCCGCGCTCGTCGAGGACGTCCGCGCCCGCTACGGGGTCGAGCTGCGACGCGTGGCCGCCCTGGGCGTCAGCGCGATGATGCACGGCTACGTGGCCCTCGATCGCGAGGGCAACCTGCTCGTCCCCTTCCGCACGTGGCGCAACAACATCACGGGCGCGGCGTGCGCCGAGCTGTCGCCGCTCCTCGACTTCGCGGTGCCCCAGCGGTGGACGATCGCCCACCTGTACCAGTCCATCCTGGATGGGCAGCCGCATCTCTCGCAGCTCGCGCACCTCACGACGCTGGCCGGCTACGTCCACTGGCGCCTCACCGGGGAGCACGTCGTCGGCCTCGACGAGGCGTCGGGCATCTTCCCGATCGACCCGGCCGCCGGCGACTGGGACGCCGCCCGGATGGCGACGTTCGACGCGCTGATCGCGCCGCGAAACCTCGGCTGGACGCTCCGCGAGATCCTGCCGACGGTGCTGGCGGCGGGCGCCTCGGCAGGGAGGCTCACGCCCGACGGTGCCCGGCTCCTCGACCCCACCGGCACGCTCCAGGCGGGCATCCCGCTCTGCCCACCCGAGGGCGACGCGGGCACCGGCATGGTCGCGACGAACGCGGTCCGGCCGAGGTCGGGCAACGTCTCCGCGGGGACGTCGGTGTTCGCGATGATCGTCCTCGAGCGGCCGCTGTCGCGCGTCCACGAGGAGATCGACATCGTGGTCACGCCCGACGGGTCCCCGGTCGCCATGGCCCACTCGAACAATGGCTCGTCCGACCTCGATGCCTGGGTCTCGCTGTTCGGACAGGTCGGGCGCGTGCTCGGAGCGGACGTGACCGCCGACGAGCTCTATTCCCGGCTGCTCCCGCTGGCGATGGCGGCCGACCCGGACGCCGGCGGGCTGCTCGCGATCAACTACGTCTCGGGCGAGCACATGACGGGCTTCACCGAGGGCCGGCCGCTGTTCGCGCGCAGCGAGGACGCCCGGTTCACGCTCGAGAACGTCATGCGTGCGATGTACTTCTCGTCGCTGTGCTCGCTGCGCACGGGGCTCGACATCCTCACCGTCGACGAGGGGGTCGTGATCGAGGAGATCCGCGGCCACGGCGGGTTCTTCAAGGGCGGCGACACCGGCCAGCGCATGATGGCGGCCGCGCTCAACGTGCCCGTCGGCATCCCGGCCACCGCCGGGGAGGGCGGCGCCTGGGGCATGGCGGTCCTGGCGGCCTACATGCTGCGCGAGGACACCACCCGCTCACTCCCCGACTACCTCGACGACCTGATCGCCGGGAGCATGGGCACGGCGATCGCCCCCGACCCGCGCGATGTCGCCGGGTTCGAGACGTTCTTCGCCCGCCACCGGGCGGGGCTGGACATCGAGCGCGCCGCGGTCCAGTCCCTCCGCTGACGGTCCCCCGCCGTCAGTGCGGGACGAGGTTCTTGACCACCAGGACGACGCCCGCCGCCGCCTTGCGGGACGAGGCGTACGCCACGCCCGAGATGACCGAGAGCAGCGCGATCTCGGCGACCAGGAGCGCGGGGGTCTCGAACCCGACGAGGTCCTGCGGCGGGAGCGCGACCATGACCGCCAACAGGGACAGCGAGACGTAGAGGGCCATCGTGATCGCCTCGCGGGCGACTTCGGTGGCGGCTGGGTCGCCGCGAGCCGGGACCTTGACGGCATGGGACATGCCGCCACCGTGCCATGGCCGGCGGCCGATTCGAGGGCCGCCGGGAACCACGGCCCCGTCAGCGCGCGGCTGCGAGGATTGCTGCCAGGTCGGCGAGGTGGTCGGGGTAGTGGTCGGTCGTCTCGGAGCGGAAGAAGCGGTGGTGGTCGTCGTGTTCGAGCCAGCGGTCCTCCGGGACGACGATGAGCGCACCGCGGAGCCGGCCCGGGAGGGTGGCGAAGCGGTCGCGCAGCTCGTCCATCGTCAGCGCCGCCCAGGTCGCGTCGATCTCGGCGTTGACGGCGTCGCCGCCGCGCGCATCCCAGTCCGCGTCGGCGCGTTCCCGGGTTGCGCTCGTCTCGCTGTGGGCAAGCTCGCCCGCGACCGCCAGCGCAACCTCGTGCCCGGACAGCAGGTGCGCCATGAGCTGGCGGCCCGTCCAGCCGTGGGCGGCCTCGACCGGGTGGGTCAGCTGCGCGTCGGTCAGGTCAGCGAGGGCCTCGAACGGACGCCACGCGTCTCGCTCCTCGTCGAGGAACGGGGATGTGCGGTGGGACATCTCGACGATGGTAGCCAGCCAGCCGCGCGGAGGGGCGCCCTCGTGTTATACTTTGCGGAGCAAAGTATTCTGTGTCATGGAGGACGCCATGCACGGCCCTGACCTGGACCAGCTCGAGACAACCACGTACCGAGAGTCGTTCTCCGACGGGGTCTTCGACATCTTCGGCGGGCTAGCCCTGATCTGGATCGGCGCGAGCTGGCTGTGGTTCGACGCGATCGCCCCGTGGGCCGCGATCGTTCCCGCGGCGCTCGCCCCGATGGTGGTGCCGCTCCGCCGGCGGCTGATCGAACCCCGCTCGGGCTACGTCCGATGGACCGCGCCGCGTCGCACGTGGGAGCGTCGCCAGCTCGTCGCCCTCGTGGTGGTCGGGATCGGGGCACTCGGGCTGGCCGCCGGACTGGCCATCTTCGACGTGAGGCCGGCGGAGGGGGTCGACATGTCGTCGTTCGCCCCCGCGATCCCGGCGGTCCTGGTCACGATCCCGGTCATCATCCTGGCCGCCGCGTCCGGCTTGCGTCGCGTGTGGGGATACGCGGCGGTTCTCCTCCTTGCGGCCGCGGCAATGGTCGCCGTGGCGCCCCAGCCCGGCTGGCCACTGTTCGTGTGTGGCGTCGTCATGCTCGGTACGGGCGTCGTGCTCCTGGCGTGGTTCCTCCGCACCACGTCGGCCGGTGTCAACGCGTGAGCGAGCTCGACCGGCTCATCCACGAGCCAGCGCGACTCAGGCTCATGTCGAGCCTGTACATCGTCGACGAGGCCGACTTCGTCAACATCGCCACACGGACCGGCTTCAGCGCCGGGAACGTGTCGTCGCACATGGCCAAGCTCGAGGCGGCCGGCTATGTCAGCGTCCGCAAGGCGTTCGTCGACAGGCGTCCCCGGACGACGTACAGCCTGACCGAGGCGGGACGCCTGGCGTTCGACCAGTACCGCGCGACGGTCACGGGCCTCCTCGAGACGGGCCGGTGAGCGGCGCGTCGGGCGAGCGCCACTCGTCGGGACGGACCAGCCCGGATCGCGGGCAGAGCGCCCGGGCCGACAGGCTGTTCGTCGGCACGGCCTTCGTCATCCAGGCGACGCTCACGGCGTACTTCGCGCTGCGGACATGGTCGTTCGAGACGGCGCTCGAGGTCGGCTGGATCGTCTACGCGATGGCCGTCCCGGCGCTGATCGCCAGCGTCCTCCTGGCCCGGCTCGGGGCACCCGTGAGCCAGTGGATCGCCGGACCGCTGTACGCCGCGTGGGCCGCCTTCGGCTTCTACGTCGATATCGCCAACCCCGTCGAGTGGCGCACGCCCATCCTTGTCCCGGTATTCGCCACGTACGTCGGCCTGTACCTCGCCGCGACGATGTTCTACTGGTGGCCGCTCGGGCGAATCGACCGGCGCCTGTGGCTCGCCTACGGCGTCCTGTTCGCGGTCGGGACCATCTTCAACGTGGCATCCCACGGAGCAGGCTGACAGCGCGCCCGTCAGCCTCGCTGTAGCCTGTCGCGTCATGCAGCCCGCGTCCGCCCGTTGATCCCTCCGGGGCTGCTGCACGTCTCGGCCGCCGTGGTGGCGCTCGTCTGCGGTGTGGTCATCTTCGCTGCCCGGAAGGGGACGATGCGCCATCGACGCCTCGGCTTTCTGTACCTCGGCGCGATGATCTACGTGAACCTGGCGGCGTGGGCCGTCGACACCGACGGCGCACTCGGTCCCTTCCATGTGCTGACCCTCGTGAGCGTGGCGACGCTCGCCGCCGCCTACGGGATCGTCGTACTGGGACGTCGCGGCCGCGCCACGAGCGAGGCGCACGGGATCATGATGGCCTGGTCGTACGCCGGGGCCGTCGCTGCCGGGCTCGGGCAGGCGGCGGTCGTGGCGGAGCTCCCCGTGGACGCGGTCATCGCGGGAACCCTTGCCGCGGCAGGGGTGCTGATCCACGTGGTCCATCCGGGCTTCCTGGAGGCGCCACAGCACCTCAGGTGAATGGGACGCGCCTGCACCGCTGCAGGTCGACGCGATTCGCTCGGTACTCGTTGACCGACTGGAACTGGGCGCCTCCGATCAGGCCGCTGGCGCTTCTGCGGCCGTGCGCCGCGCTTCTCCTGGAATCCGTGTCGCGGGTGAGGGCTAGACGCCCTCGTGGTGCTCCGCGATCGGCAGGCCCGCGTCCTTCCAGGCGGTGATGCCGCCGTCGAGGTTCGCGACGTCCTCGTAGCCCAGCTCCTTGAGCGTCGCGCCGGCAAGCGCGGACCGGGCGCCGGAGCGGCAGTAGACGATCACGCGACGGCTGGGGTCGAGGGCCGGCAGGTGTCGAGGACTCGCCGGGTCGGCCGCCGCCTCGAGCAACCCTCTCGGCACCTGGACGGCGCCCGCGATGTGGTGCTCCCACTCGGTCGGCTCGCGGACATCGAGGACGGTGACGGACCCGGACCCGATCTCCGCATCGGCCGCCGCAGGGGACACATGTCCGATCCGGGCGCTCGCGTCCATCACCATCTGGAGTGCAGTCTTCGCCATGGCGGGCGTTCTCCTCGTCGGGCCCGCGGGCGAGCCCGGCTGTTCAAGGTCGTCGTGCGATGCGGTGGGGGCAACCTCGTTCACGGGTCGCCCCCGCCGACGTGTTTGCTACCCGAGCCGGGTCCCCTCGACCTCGAGCCCGCCGCCCTCAGGAAGCTTGCTCCAGCTCCGGCGCTCCCACTCCTCCTTGAGGACCTCCGTCGCCGCCTGCTCCAGGAACTCCGGGCGGGCCCACTCGTCCACGTCGAAGTCGTTCTTGATGTACCCGTGGCTGAACATGAAGTCCTTGCCGATCTTGATGGTCTGCATGTTCATTGCGCTCAGGCTCGGCACCATGTCGACGTGCTTGATGCCCTGGTACGTGTCCTCGGCATCCAGATAGAACGTCTGGCGGTTGAGGATCGCGCCGGCGGCGCGCTTGTGCTCGTTGGCCCAGCGGCCGACCTTGATCATGGCCTTCATGTAGGCGATGACGAGCTCGGGATGCTCGTCGGCCATCTCCCTGGTGCAGGTGATGACGGCAGGCGTGTTGGCGACCTGGATGGTCCAGTCGGGGTACCGGGACAGGTCCTCGATCATCTTGAGCTGGCCCGTGGCCTCCTGGAGATGCTGGAAGGGCTTGCTCTGGGTGTAGATGGCGTCGACGACACCGCCGAGCAGCGCCTTCTCGAGCGGGCGGAAGGCAAGGTCGTGCTTGTGGTCGCGGCGCATCCACAGCTCGGACGGGTTGTTCATCGGCGGGACAAGCATCTCGGGCTTGTCGTACCAGTCGTCCGGGTAGGGGAACTCGACGAGCTCGATGTCGTCCATCGTCATGTCGTGGAGCTTGAGCATGTTCAGGATGCCCATGTGCTCCTGGATCCGCCACCAGTCGTTCTTGATGGTGTTCAGGCTCTTGCTGATGCCGATCTTCTTGCCCTTGAGGTCCGACATCTTGAAGACGTCGTCACGGGCACGGACGACCATGCAGCCGCCTTCGTAGACCCAGGTCGCTCCCAGCAGCACGGTGCGCCGAAGGTCGGCGTTCACGTGGATCGGCGGGTAGAGGCCGCCGAAGCGGATCAGGTTGTCGAGGTTGTGGATGTAGTGCGGGTACCAGTTGTTCTCGGGTGCGTGGCGGAAGTAGGCGTACTCGACGCCGATCTTCTTGAACTCCTCGCGGCACCAGCCCAGCTCCTGGTCGACGTTGTTGGCGGAGACCATGGGGCAGTTGGTGAACCAGACCTCGTTCCAGTTCAGCGGCACCGTGGTGGAGACTCGTTCGGTGACCATGGGCAGGACCTCTCATGCGTGCCTGAGGCGAACGGGTGTGGACGGCACCACACCCCTGTGCACAAAGGGTCTGCCGAAGAGCGGACGCGACGCATCGACCAGATGAGTCGAACCAGTGGCTGCCGTCAGCCCCTCGTTGGCTGACTCCCGGTCGTGAGCCTGAGTCCCGGGAACGGTTCGAGGAGTCCGAGCTCGATCGCTCGCTCCACGGCCTCGCTGCGCCCGGTCACCCCGAACTTCGAGTAGATCGACACCGCATGGGAGTGGATCGTGCTGCGGGAGTTGGCGAGCCGATCAGCGATCTCCTGGAAGGTGAGATGCGTGGAGAGCAGTGACAGCACCCGGAGCTCAGCGGGCGTGAGCGTCGACGGCCCGGCCAGCGAGCTCGCCGCCTCGTCCACCATGCGCCGTACCTCAACGACGCGCGTCCGCGAACGAGCCGAGGTCGGGTCGCCGGCGCACCACTGCCTCCGCCTCTGCGACGGCGGTCCGGGCGCCTGCCGTGTCGGCGATCGCCAGGTAGGCGCGAGCGAGCTCGACGAGCGCTCCCGCGGCGGTCCATGGCATCGCGTAGGACGCCAGCGGGCGGACGAGCTGGGCGTGGACGAGCTCCTCCCGGCCGCGAGCGGCTGTCGCCGCGATGGATTGCCACGCGGGCCGAGACAGCGTGGACGTGGATGGCGGTGGCGACGTCGCGGAGGTGCGTTGCGTCGATGGCGGCGTGGCTCTCCCGCGCGAGCCGCTCGGCGGTCCGCCAGTCGCCCCCCACGATCGCGACGGACGCGCGCATGGCCAGGCCGTAATACGGGGACGTGCCGGCCAGGGCTGCGCCGACGACCGCCTCGGTCAGGGCGGCGTCCGCCTCGGCGAACTCCTCGCGCATCAGGTGCGCGGCGGCCAGACCGTAGAGGGCAACGGGCGCCACGGACTCGTCGCCGGCTCGTCGTGACAGCGCCAGCTGGGAGGACGCGAGCACATCGGCGGGCCCGTGTCGAGCCATGGCTGCCCGCAGGATCGCGCGGGCCGACTCGAATGACGCGGACCCGTCCGCCGGGCGTCCCGGCGAACGTCGACCGCTCCGCGATGCCGGCGAGTCGCTCCGCGGCCTCCGCCCTCCCGCTGAGGCCGTTCACCAGCGCGCCGACGACGGCGAGTGGCGGCAGCTGCTCGAAGGTCGCCTCGCTGAATCGTCCGGATCCAGCGATCGAGCAGGTCCGTGTGTCCGGCGTAGTGCATCGGTAGCGCGATCGAAGCCACGAGACGCGCCGCAGTCAGCTCATCCGCTGCGGCCAGCGCGTGCTCGACCGCCACGTCGACTCGGCCTGCACGCTCGAACCAGCCGGCGGCGCGACGGTGCAGCTCGGTCGCAGACCCGGGCTCCCGACGATCGAGCTCGGCCCTGAGGTACTCGGACAGGACCTGGTGGAGCCGGTAGGACGGCGCACCGCCGGCGAGCGGCGCCACGAGACGGTTCTCCCGGGCCAGCACCCGCAGGCGCTCCGCGGCTCCGCCCATCCCCGTCACGGCGTCGGCGACCGCGGGTTCGACAACCTCCAGGATCGACACCCGGGTCAGGAATGTCTGGTCCTCGTCGCCAAGCGTGGACAGCAGCTCGGAGCGGAGGTAATCGGCGATCGCCGGATCCTGGCCGGAGACCATCACGCTCCCGCGGCCGGGAGCGAACGATCTGCTGTCGGCCAGCGTGGCCAGGTAGATGCCCGTCGCCCAGCCCTCGGTCCGCTTGCGCAGGTCATCGGCCTGGCCGGCCGTGAGCGAGCGTCCTGCCGCGGCGGCAAGCCTCCTCGTCTCTTCCGCGTCCAGGGCGAGCTCCGACGTGCCGATCTCCAGGAGATCCCGACGGGCGCGGATCCTGGCGAGGTGCAGGTCCGGTGCGGAGCGTCCCGCCACGGCGACCTGGAAACCCTCCGGCAGGTGGTCGATCAGCGCGGCGAGCGCATCCAGGCAGGTCCGATCGACGAGCCGGTGTGCGTCGTCGAGGATGAGGACGGACGGCCCGTCGATCCGATGAAGGGCAGCGGCAAGACGGGGCACCGCCGTCGCCAGGAGGCGCGCACGCGAGGAGCCGATCGCCCGTCCGACCTCGGGATCGATCGGGGCGAGGCGGGCGAGCGCCGCCGCAAGATAGGTGAGGAAGACGCTCGGTTCGTTGTCGAAGTCGTCGATCGTCAGCCAGGAGATGGGCCGTCGTTCCCGGGACGCCCAGTCCGCGAGCAGGATCGTCTTCCCGTAGCCGGCCGGCGCAACGACCGAGACGACGGGTGCCCACGGCTCTGCCAGGAGCCGTCGTACCAGGCGATCCCGACGGACGATCCACGGTCGCAGCACGGGCTTGCGCAACTTCGCGTCGACGAGCGGGAAGGACGGCCGGAATGCGGCGTGATCTTCGCCGACGAGCACGCTCGCTGCCTGGGGCGTCTGCTTCGGGGCCTTCGCGACCGTGGTGTGTCCCTCCGCTCGTCCGGGCGCAACCGGACTACGAGGGCAAGTCTAGTCGAGCCCACGATCCGGCCTGGAGCGTGGTATCGCTTCGCACCCCGGTGCCGGCGGGCACCGGGGTGCGGTCTTCCGAGGTGCGGTTGCGTCTGCCCAGGCGCAGAGCTCAGCTGGCGGCGCCCTCCGCCATCGCCTTGCACACGGGGCAGTCCACGTCGCCGAACGAACCGATGCGCTCGTGATCGGCGTGCATGGCGAGGTCTCCCTCGCTGAACCGGCCGACCATGCCAGCCAGGGCGTCGTGGCTCTGCTCGCCGCCTTCGCTGAAATGACCCATGGCGTGGTCCGCATCGGTGTGCGGGAGGGTGCGCGTGCCTTCGGCAAACGAGCCGACGTGGGTGCGATCGCTGGTGTCGCTCATCAGTGAGTCCTCTCGTGACGGCGGGTGCCGCCTGGGGGTCGCGCCGGGCTCGGTGCCCGGCGGTGACGACGTCCCGTGCAAGGCAGTCAGCGAACGACGCGGATCGTTACACCGGCTCGCCGGCGGTCACGGGCGCCGTCGCCCTGGGTGCGGCCCTGGCGTACGCTTGGCGTGGCGCGGCGCTGCCGTCGTGCTCGCATCCGTACCTCGGAGATGGCCCAGAATGGCCGATGCGCCGGGCATGGAACCGCCGGCCGCACAGACGCTCGGTGACCGCGAGCAGGCCCTGCTCGGCAGCTTGCGCGCGGGCGACGAGGCGGCATTCGCCGACCTGGTGCGGCGCGAGCACCGGTCGCTCGTTCGCCTCGCGCGGGCCTATGTGGCCGATCCGGACGCGGCCGAGGAGGTCGTGCAGGAGGCGTGGGTCGCCGTCATCCGGGGCATCGACCGGTTCGAGGGTCGCAGCTCGCTTCGCACCTGGATCTCGCGGATCGTCATCAATCGAGCGCGCAGCCGCGGGGTCAGGGATCGGCGCAGCGTGGCGTTCTCGTCGCTCGTGGACGCCGAAGCCGGCGACGACACGCCGATCCTCGACCCGAGTCGCTTCCAGGAGGCGGGGCGGTACTCCGGCCACTGGGCTGACGGCCCGTCGTCCTGGGAGGATGGCGAGCGTCGCGTCCTCGGCGAGGAGCTGCAGCGGCTCGTAGCCGAGGCCCTGGAGACCGTGCCGCCTGCGCAGCGGCTCGTCATGCGGTTGCGCGACGTGGCGGGGTGGACCGCGGACGAGGTCTGCCAGGCGCTCGACATCAGCCAGGGCAACCAGCGCGTCCTGCTTCACCGCGCGCGGACCCGGGTTCGCGCGGCGGTCGAGCGCTACCAGCGGGGAGCGGATGTGTAACGCTCACGGCCACGCACGGACAGAAGGGGCATGATGCCGCGCCACGATGACGCTCCCATGACAGGCGACTCCGAGCGGCTCGACGGCGCTGCCGATCGGTCGGTTGCGTGCGTCGAGCTCGTCGCGCTGGCCAGCGATTACCTCGAGGGCACCATCTCACCCGAGCTGGAGGCGCGGATCGACACGCACCTCGCCGGCTGCGACGGCTGCTCCATGTACATCGACCAGCTACGCGGCGTGGTCGAGGCCGCCGGCCACCTGACCCCTGACGCGGTCCCCGAGGAGGCCGTTGACCGGCTCCTCGACGTGTTCCGGGCGGCGCGCTCCTCGCACTGACACCCGCGGCTACCGCGGCTGGCGGACCATCCCCGTCAGCGTGTACCCGTAGCAGTCGGCCTGGCCGATGATCTCGAACCCGCGCTTCCGGTAGAAGGCGATATTGGAGTCCGTCCCGGTCTCGAGGTAGCACGGCACGCCGGCGGCATCTGCCCGCGACGTCCCCATCTCGACGAGCTTCGAGCCCAGGCCCTGCCCCTGCCGGGCCGTCCGGGTGCCGATCGTCATCAGGTACCAGTGGGGACCCTCGACCTGCTTGTGGAAGGCCTCGGTCGCGGACATCGCCTTCGACATTCGGCCCATGCCGTCCAGCCCGAGCACGGCCGGTGCCCGCCACATGCCGGCCCGCAGCATCCGGGGCATCGTCATCGGCCCGCTCTCGGGGGCAAGCCAGATTGCCGCTGCGGACGCGTCGTCGTTCGCCCAGACGCGGCCGTAGCGCAGGCCGTAGGCCACGAGGATGCTCATCATCGGGGGCCCGAGCTTCACCCGCCGAGCCGGGTCGGGGGCGAGGATCTCGAACAGGGGGTCGCTCGCGAACGCCTCGGCGAGCGTCAGTGCCGCCGCTCACTGCTGATCGGGACGCAGCAACTCCACCTAGGCACCTCTCGAGGTCTCGGACGGGGGACGGGCGCCGAGAATTGGCGGAGCGTACCAGAGGCAGCAGCGGACGATCGGGGGCAGGGGCGGTCGGTCAGCCCGGACCGTCAAGGCGGCGAGGACCGCGATCGTCGAGCGGGAGCACGGTCGCCATACTGTGGAACCCGCTTGGGTTATGGCCGTGCGGGCATTTCGCCGCGGAGGATCACAGGGTGTCGACGTTCGTCATCGTTCCCGGGGCCTGGGACACGCCGGCCACGCTTGACCCGCTCATCGAGCCGTTGGCGTCGGCCGGCCACACGGTGACCATCGTGGACCTGCCCTGCGACGATGCGGCGGCGACCCTGGAGCAGTACGCGGACGCCGTGCGCGCCGTGCTCCCCGATGACCTGGCCGACGTCGTGCTGGTCGGCTACTCGTTCGGCGGCTTCACCGCCGCGAGGATCGCCGTGGAGCACCCAGAGCTGCCGGTGGTCTACGTCGCGGCCTGGATCCCGCGGCCGGGCGCATCGGTGCTCGACCTGTTCGTGGGCGGCGACCCATTCGCCGCGGGCGACGAGGCTGCGGGGATCGCCGCCTTCGGCGGGTTCGTCGTCGGCGCAGGCCCGGGTCTCTGTGCCCTGAACATCGACCAGTACGTCGCCGCGGCCGATCCCGCCGAGCAGGACGCGGTTCGCGCGTACCTGGAGCGAACGCAGCGCCCGCAGGGCATCGCCGTGCTGCGCCAGCGGTGGGACGGCGAGCTACCCGCATCCGTCCGTCGCACCTACATCCTGACCACCGCCGACACGGTTGTGCCGCCGGAGCTCCAACGGACGATGGCGGCGTCGGTGGACGCGGAGATCGTCGAGATCGCCACCGGTCACGGGCCCTTCCGCGAGCAGCCCCAGCGCCTCGCCGAGATGCTGGTCGCCGCCACTCGCTGATCCTGCGAGCTGGCCACTGCGTACCGCTGGCACGTCTCAGACCTGCTTCGTGGGCGTGGCCTCCGTCTCGTCCGAGGGATCGGCGACGGCGCCCTGCGAGTAGACGAACTGCGCCAGGACGAATGCCGCCTCGAACAGGTTGAACGCCAGGGCCGTGACGTAGAGGGCCGGGTCGACGTCCGGCGCCAGCCCGAGCACCGCGACGATCAAGGGCACCTGGATGGGGACCTCGAGGACGAGCCAGAAGAACAGGCTGCTTCCGGGCTGCGTCCTGGCGAGGCTCGCGACGAGCTGCCGGTTCGCATCCGCTCGAAGGGACAGGCCGATGACTGCCCAGCTCAGTCCCAGGAAGGCGAGGCTGGAGACGAACCACAGCGTCCGGCCCTCGACGCCGTAGCTCGCCAGGACGACGGGGATCAGTGCCGCGACGACGACGGTCAGACCTGCGGTGACGACGGCCCGGATGGACCCCAGCTGGGCGGGCTCGATGTCGGATCGGCGCGTCACGCTGATCAGCGCACCGAAGCCGACGAAGACGCCAGCGATCTCCGCGATGGCGATGAACATGGCGCTGTCGACAGTCATGCGGTCGCTTCCGGCTGTGTCGGACGTTGCCTCGGCGCGGTCTGGACGTGTCCTCGAGCACGGAACCTGACGGCGAGGTCCTGCAGGACTCCCTCGACAGCGGCCGGCGACTCGACCTCGTCCACGATCGCAGCGATCTCGGCGCGGCGATAGGCGAGCACCGACGACCGGATCCGCACCCCAGCGTCGGTGAGTCGCGCTCGCGTCGCTCGGCGGTCCTGCTCGTCCCGCTCGAGCACGAGCAGGCCACGTCGTTCGAGGCGGCGCAGGAGTCGGCTGGCCGTCGGCAGGGTGGCGTTCACAAAGCCGGCCACCTCGCCGACCCGGCAGCCCTCGTCGCGCTCCCCGACGATGAGGATCGCCCGCCACTGGGTGAACGTGACCTCCTGGCCATCGGTGGCGTGCTCGAGCGCTGACGCCGTGATCGCGACACCACCGAACACGATGCCGGCCAGCGAGTCGACCATCTGGTCCCTGGTCATCTCCACCTCCCGCGACGCCGTTGACTGTAGTCCATTTAGTTGCTATGAGGCAATATTGTCACCCGGCACTAGTTGTCTTGCGGTGATCGACCTGTGGAACATGCACCCTTGCCGGGCTCGAGGACGCGGACCGTCCACGACCACTTCAAGACACACGAGGTCCAGGTCCGGGCGCGGAGCGTGAGCTGAACGACGCAACCACGACAGGCCGGGACGGTGCCCTCGCCGTTGCTCGCGAAGCAGCAGCCGACCTGCACCGCGTCCAGCGGCTAGCCGGTCACGAACAGCGGGTGGGCCATGGCGAGCGAGCGATGAGCATCCCGGCCACGCACTGCTGGATGACGGGGGTCGCCGGATCGGCTACTCGCCGTGGGCGGCCACGGGAACCGGCACCGGTGGGGCGCCTCGCTCGCTCGCTCCGACATCCGCCATCCGCAGCGCACGGATGAGCAGCCCCACCCCGAGCAGCAGGCACCACACGAGCGTGCCCGGGATGGACAGGATCATCAGCAGCCACGCCTCGTCTGGCAGCGCCCCGAGCTCGCCGACCAGCCGGCCGATGACGTGGATTGCCGGGACGATCCCGAGCACGCAGATGGCGATGGGGATGAGGCGGGTGCGGAGGCCGACCAGGCTGAGCCCCACGGCCCACAGGCTGAGCGCGAGCAGGCCGGCCGGCAACGCGCCCTGGACGCCGGCCATCTGGACGACGAGATAGGCGGTTTCGCCCCAGGCTGCGTCAAGGGAGGCGATGTGGAGCAGCGGGCCGACCGCGCCGATACGCATGGCACCGAACACCAGGAACGAGAAGGCGGCGAACAGGCCGAACGCGGACGCGCTCCGCAGAGCCCATGAGCCAGGCTCCTGCCGCCCCGTTGCGGCCAGGCTTGTGACCGCGATCGTGAGGATGATCGACGACAGGATGAGCAGGGTCCCGGTGGCCGTGAAGATCTCGGGATTGGCGCGCACGAAGCGGACCCCGAGCGCCGGATTGTCCGTGTCCGCGAAGCCGAGCATCGGCTGGGCGAGGTACAGCGCGAACCAGGCGATGCCCAGGAGGCCGACTCCAACGCCAGCCAACCCGGCCACGATCGTTGTTCGCCGCATGCCCTCTCCCCTCCGAGCAGATCCCGTGGCTGCCCCGCCTCATGCAGGCCGTCCCGCTCGTGTTGGCGAAGTATCCCCGACCGGTCAATCGGACTGCCGCGTCCACCTCGGTCGCGCTGAAGTCATGCTCCCAGGGGCGGCGTCGGGCCTGGGTGTCGCGCTCAGGTGTCGGCGGCGCGGCGCAGGCGCTCGAGCTCGCGCCGGAGACGCTTGCTCGGCCGGCCTTCGCCCCGGACGGCCATGATCCCCGGCCGGACCTCCCGCACCACCGGCGGCGGACTGTGGTCCACGTAGCAGGTCACAGCGACGGGGGCGCCGACCCGCGACTCGATCGGTCGCACGACCTCGACGACGCGCTCGCGATCCGCGATGAAGGCCTCCACCCGATCGCCCGCGCGCACCTTCGTCGACGGCTTCGCCGACACGCCGTTCACGCGGACGTGGCCGGCCTCGCACAGGCGCGTCGCAATCGGGCGGGTCTTGACGAGGCGCACCGCGCACAGCCAGCGGTCGATGCGCGTCTCGGCGGGCGCCTGGGGATCCGTCACGCGCGCAAGGATGGCACGGGTGAGCTGGCGTCGCGGCGGGCGCAGCGGTCGGGACGTCGCTACCTGGAACGAGTGGCCTTTCCGATGCGCCGCCGCCCTGCCCCCACGGTGGTCTCGGTGGCTACGGGGCGAGCTGAGTGATCCAGAACGCCTCGGTCGCGGGCGAAGCGATCCCGAACCGGGCGTTGGCGAGCCAGAGACGGCCGGCCGCGAACGCCGCCGTGGTCGGGACATCGGCGCCTGCTGCGGGCAGGACGTCGACGACGGTGCCCGAGGTGACGCCCTCCCCCAGCTCGACGACCGCGACCTGGTTGAGGCGGTTCTGGACGACGTACAGCGTGGAGCCGCGCAGCTCGAGGCCGTCGCCAAAGGCAAGCGGTGCGCCCACTGCCAGCTCCGCGGTGACGCCCGACGCCGGGTCCACGCGATACAGCTGTTGGAGCGCGGAGTGCATGACGATGAGCGATCCACGCACGGCAACGATGCCGTTGGCGTTGAACCCGGGCACCTGGCTCCAGGCGCCCGACAGCGGGAGCACCTCGGCGGCGTCCGCGGCAGGCAGGGTCCCGTCGGGCGACAAGGGGATCACGACGAGCGACGCGGCCGCCGAGTTGGTGACGTACACGGCGTCGTTGGTCACCGCGACGTCGTTGAGGAAGCCGGGGGCGCCCTCGTACGCACGGAGCAGGTCACCGGTCGCGGCGTCAAAGGCGTACACGAGACCCGACGGGCCGCCCGCAGCCCACACGCGATTGGTCCGCTCCTCGTAGTCCATGCCGACGACCGGGGTGCCCACGCCGGCGTTGAGGATGGCGACCTCCCCCGTCCGGACGTCGGCCCGTCCGAGGGCGCCGGTCGCGAGCGAGCCGAAGTACACGACGGTCCCGCGGCCGGCCGTGATCCCCTCGCCCTGCCAGCCCGTTGGCAACTCGATACGCGATGGGAAGGTGGCGCCGAGGGTGGCGGTCGCGGCGAGCGCGACAGCGAGGATGGCGGCGAGGGGCGCGAGCAGGCGGCGGGTCATGGCGGACCTCCATGCAGGGCGACGACGGCCCGGGTGCGGTTGCTGCTGTCTGCCACCTTGATACGTCGGCCGCGCACGGACGGATGCCCCGGACGGACGCCTAACGGCTGCCGGGGCCAATCGCCAGCCCGGGGTCATGGGCGAGCTCAGCCATCCGAGTCGAGGCCTCGATCGATGACGGCGGCCAGCCGATCGCTGGCGGCCAGCACCGCGGGATCGTCCCGGCGCGATGGCTCGATGCGCGCCGGGTTGAGTGCGCAGTCGTTGGCCCATGCCGCGATGTCCGGCTCGGCGCCGAAGATGCGCGCATTGGCCGTCCCGCGTACCACCATCTCCGCCCAGTCAGCAGGGATGTTCGCGAGGTTGCTCGGCGCGCAGAGTCGATTGCGCTCGCGGTCGTCGTCCCTGGTTGCCTCCACGTAGCCGGCCAGCGCCGCGCAGAAGCACGGGAACCCGACCCGGATGGTCTGGAGTCGGATGGCGTCGGGCCCCCAGATGGGCACCAGCGGCTGGTGCCGGATCCCTGAGGCGGCGCAGTGCACGACCAGGGTGTCCCGCTCCAGTGGCACCGAGCCCTCGGCGAAGGCGATCTCGCGGCCGGTCACGTGCCGGATGTGCCCCAGCCGGACGACGTTCTCCACCGTCCGAAGCAGGTCGAGCTCCCAGGTACCGAGCGTCGGGGTCTTGGCCATCGCGGGCAGGACGCCGCGATCCATACGGAGCATCACTCCGGCAGCCTCGAGGCGCAGGAAGAGATCGTCGGGCGACGCGGCGTCCGTAGCCGCGGTCATGATGTCGGTCACCTGCCCCAGCGCCACGACCGGATCGGGCTGGACGACGGCGCGATTCAGCATCCAGGGATCGCGGGGGCGGATCCAGACGATCCGATCGGGCTCGACGCCGTTGGTCAGCAGCCAGACGATGGCGTCGGTCGCGGTCTTGCCGGAGCCGACGATCACGAACTGCCGAGGCGTGGCCGCCAGGTTCGCAAGCTCGTTGACGGGGACAACGCGGACGTCGTCGGCCACGCGGAACGGGGCCTTCGTGGTCGCCGGGATCGTGGGCGACAGGTAGGTCGCGTCGACGAGCCTTCGTCGCACATTGACCTGCACGGTCTCGCCCGAGACCCGGGACGTGAGCACGTGGGTGGAGCCGTCGGCGTGGTACTCGGTCGCCCCGAGGAAGCGCACGCGTCCGGTCCCGATCATGCGGCGATTGAGGATGTCGTCGTAGTAGGCCAGGACCTGCGCCTTGCGGGCCCGCTCCTGGAGCCCCGCCTCCTGACCGCTCTGCTGCACCCCGCCGCCGCCGAGCACCGTGGATGCCACGCCGTAGAACAGCGACGCCTGGTGAAGCTGGACGAACGGATACGCGTCCTGCCAGTGCC
Organism: uncultured Chloroflexia bacterium; assembly: GCA_963715245.1. Classification (GTDB taxonomy): domain Bacteria; phylum Chloroflexota; class Limnocylindria; order Limnocylindrales; family CSP1-4; genus CAIXZV01. Next base: position 37,852 of record CAVQRM010000004.1, on the reverse strand, counting down.
CGCCGGCTGCATGGCGACGGTCGACGAGCGTGACGTGGACGTCCGCATGGTCGACCAGGGCGTCGGTGAACGCCATGCCCATCGCACCGGCGCCAACGACGAGGTAGTCCGTCTCAAGCGTTCGCATCGTCATGCCGCCCCGCTCATTGGGTGCATGGCGTAAGTCTGTCGGGGAAGGTCAAGCGGCGGGGCGGGACGCCCGGCGCGCGAGCGCTTGTCAGCCGGCCAGCTCGACGTACTCCTCGGGGGACTCCCAGGGCAGCAGGTGCCCGACGCCATCGATCGTGCGCGAGCTCCAGCCGGGATGCGCCGCCTCGACATCCTCGATGAGACGCTGCGGGATCACCCGGTCGTCGGCGCCCCAGAGCAGCAACGTCGGGGCGGTGATCGCGTCGTTCACCCGGCGACGCCACGCGTCGGCCTTCAGGCGGAGACCGGTGCCCACAAGGACGTCAGCCACGGGTCGTCCCACACGGAGGCCGACGCGCCATGCACCGGGGAACGGCGGTGGATCGGGGAGCCCGGGAAGCGGCGCGGACGTGAGCACCAGGCGTTCGACGCGATCGGGGACCCGTCCGGCGAACATGGCACCGACGAGGCCGCCCAGCGAATGCCCGTGCACGACCATGCGCTCGATCCCTCGCCGCCGGCCTGCAGATAGTGGACACGGGCCCCACCGACGTCGACGACCCTGCTGGTGATGCCCGTCCACCGGGCCCCTCGCTGCCCCCAGTCGTAGCCCGGCCCGACGCGTGTCATCGAACCCGGCTGGCTCATTGCTTCGGACCTTCGTCCATGCGCTCGAGCAGCGCGAGCGTCGTCTGCCAGCTGCGAATCGTCATCGCCTTGTAGAGCGGGGTCGAGATGGCCTTGTTGAGCCGGCTCTTCGTGCGTTGCGCGCTGAGGCGCTGCGAGTAGATCACGCCGTCTCCGGGCCACACGCGGTCGGCCTCCGGGTGCGGGTCGAACACCTCCATCGCCTGCGCCGCGTCGATCCCGATCAGGAAGATCGCGTCGCTGTGGTACGTCCCGGGTTGCTCGCCGAAGCCCCGCGGCTTGTCGGCGACGACGGCTCGAAGCTCGGCGTGCGTCATCACGCGGACCGCAATCAGCTCGTTGTCGAGCCGGAACCGCTCGGGCAAGGCGCCTTCGATCTCACGCTTGATCACACCCGGTGCGCGACGCGAGCGCAGGATGACGTTGCCACTCGCGATGTACGTCGACACGCTCGAGTACCCGAGCTCCTCGAGGAGCTCGCGCAGCGGTGCCATGGGCACCGTGTTCCTGCCGCCGACGTTGATCCCGCGCAGCAGGATGAGGTACGTCGTCACGCTCGTCCCAGTCCTGGTCGCTACGGCGCCGGCGCGATACCCGCGAGCGGGCCTTCCGGCCGTGGCGTCGGCAGGTCGGGCTCCTCGGCGGCCTCCAGCCGGCGGCGCTCGAGCTCCGCCCCGAGCTGCTCGTTCAGCAGGGCAGCGCTCGTCGCCATCGCCTCATCGAGGAACGACTCCATCTGCCGCATGAGGGCCCGGTCCTTGGCCGACCTCGGCTCTGCCCAGCGCCAGCGGATGATCGTGCCGTCGGGCGTCGGTTCGAACTCGGTCGTTTCAAGGAGGCGAAGCACGCCCATCGGCGTTGGGATCGAATTCCGTAGGGTGAAGTAGTCGTAGGGTCGCCAGTCGAGCATCTCCTCGACGCTCGTCCCGGCACCGTGCAGGCAATGGGTCGTCGCCCCGACCCCACGGCGGTTGCCACCGGCGACCACCTCGACGCGGGTCAGTCCGATCTGCCACAGGACCCGACGGCCCGGGGCGGTCACGAACTCCCAGGCGACTTGCGGCGGGGCCATCACCGGGATGGATATCTCCTTGGCGGCCGAGCCTGCGTCGACGACGACGCGTGTCCGCGACTCCTCTTCCTCCCACCGCCGCTCCAGGTCGTGTGCCCAGGCCGGCACGGTCCCGATGTGCTCGTATGTCTCGCTCGTCGCCCGCATCCCGAGCGCATCGACGTCCACGTCCATCACGTCGACGCAGGGCTGGCTGAACAGCGCATACGCCTCGATGCCCGTCGCCTCGACGACCGAGTTCTTGAGCAGGCGGTGGACGACGATGACGTCCGAGCCGAGCAGCTCCTCACGGCCGGCGACGCGCTGGCGGAGGATCGTGCCGTGGTGGACGACGAACTTCAGGTTGAGGTCCGGGATTCGCATGCACGCGTTGCACTCGCACGACGTGGCCTGGCGCACGTCGCGCCGACGACGACGGAAGCCGAAGTAGCAGCGCTCGATCGTGTCGAGCAGCATTGACCCGTCGATGCGGTCCGTGATCGCGTAGGTGAACGCCGCGTCGCCCTCGAGCTTCGCGAGCCGGAAGCCCGGACGGAGCGCGCTGACGATCGTGGTGGTGAGGTCCGCCAGGATGTCCTGCGCGTGATCGATCTCGACCCCCGCGAGGTACCCCGTGTACCCGGAGATGTCGGCGATCAGCAGGCAGGCGGACTCGGTGGCCATCGGCGGTCGCAACGGTAACAGGATGCTTGCCGGCCGCATCGCCCACAGCCTGCGGGGGAGGACAGCATGACGGCGCTGCGAGCATTCCCGGTCAGCGCGAGGGCGGCGGCGATCGACTCCGGCCGAGCACGCCGGTGGAACGGGGACACTCTCGGCATCGTCCCCAATCACCGGAACCGGGCGGGACGAGGTCGGGTCGTGAGCGCCGTCGACGTCGTGACCCAGTGACTGCTCGACACGGCACCCCAGCAGGTCGTGATCCGGGACGCGGAGCGGCTCGCCGAGGTGGCCGGCAACGACCGGGAGTAGCTGTTGTGTAACGGGGCATACATCCGCCGGCCACGGTCACCACGAACATGGGGCGATGGGATGGCTTCGATCGCTCGGCGGCGGCACCCAGACCGCCTGTACCCACCTCCCCGATTCGCTCCCCGCCCCCTCGGGCGCGAAGTGCGAGGAGTGCTCCAGCACGCACAGCCTCCGGATGTGTGCCTCCTGCGGCCACGTCGGCTGCTGCGAGTCGCAGGCCGGCCATGCCAAGCGCCACGCCGCCACCGCACAGCACCCGGTCATCATCGCAATGCCGATCGACCGCGGCTTCGCGTGGTGCTACACCGAGAACATGTACGTCCGATGATCGCCGCGACGACGGATGCGCTCGACGCCGCGGCGGCCCTCGTTGCGGCAGCCCGAACCGGCCGCCGCGACCCGGTGGCGGAGCGACGTCTCGCCGCGCTCGATCCGACGGCGCTCGCGGTCGCGCTCTCCGATCCGGTGCACCGTCTCGCGTTCTGGCTCAACGTCTACAACGGCGCGGTTCGTGCGCGCCTGCTCCAGGACCCGGGCGCCTACCGTCGACGCTGGCGGTTCTTCTCCTCGTCTGCCATCACCGTGGCCGGCCGACGCCTGAGCCCCAACGCGATTGAGCACGGCATCCTGCGTCGCTCGACCTTCGCGCTCAGCCTGGGCTACCTGCGCAATCCCGTGCCATCACGGTTCGAGCGGCTCCACCGCGTCGGTCGCCTCGATCCGCGCATCCACTTCGCCCTCAACTGCGGCGCCCGCAGCTGCCCGCCGCTCGCCGCGTACGACCCCGAGCACCTCGACGCGCAGCTGGACGCCGCCGCCCGGTCGTACCTCTCGAGCGAGACCGCCGTTCTGGACGGTGGTGCCGCTGTCCGTGTCCCCCGTCTGCTGCTCTGGTACCTCGGGGATTTCAGTGGGATCGGAGGCATCCTCCGCCTCCTGCGCCGCTACGAGGTCGTGGTCCCGACGGCACGGCCGCGCGTGGCCTTCGGTGACTACGACTGGACGCTCGCCGTCGAACCGCCTCGCGGGAGCCTCGCGCTGCCCACGAGCAGGCGGGACGCCGTGCCCGAGGAGATCGGAGGGCTCCCCTGGGCGTGACGACGGGTCCTGGCGCCTACGTTTCGGGAAGGTAGGCGATGGGTTCGCCTGTCGCCGACACCGGCGCGGACAGGTGGCGGGCGGCAGGCGTCGGGACGTCCGGCTCCACGTCACGGCCGGCGGCACGCTCTGCCGCATCGGCCGCGGCGAGCTCGATGAGCGTTGCGCTGTCGCGCACCACGGCGGTCCGGAACTGCCCTTCCATCGCCTGCAGGATGAGCCGGTCCTTGAGCGAGCGTGGCCGGGCAACCCGGTAGACGAGGTCGGTCTGGCCCGGGCCGCGCGCGATGAGCTCCGTCGTGATCACGAGTCGCGGGACGCCCCTGAACCCCGTGTTGACCCGCTTCGTCTCGTACTCGGGCGGGACCCAGTCGATGACCTCCTCGATGGACACGTTCTTGCCGTGCGCGCAGTGGTTGACGGTGCCGATCCCCCGCCTGCCGCCCGCGAGGTCCTCGACCACTTCCGTCATGCCCGACGTCCAGCGGATCCGCCGCGCCGGCGATGTCGTCCACTCCCAGAGGATCTCGCGCGGGACGGCCGCCGGGATCGTGATCACCGCGAGCGCCTCATCATCGGTCACCTTCGTCCGCACGCGCCGCTGTTCCGCCTCCCAGGCGGCCCCGAGATCGGTGACCCAGCCCGCCACCTCGCCCACGGACTCGAAGGTCTCGCGGTGCGGGTGCATCCCGGCGGCCGCGGGATCCTCGAGCCCCATGGCGCCCACGAGTGCGTCCGTGTACAGGGCATAGGCCGGCACGCCGAGGTCCTCGCCGATGCGGTTCTTGAGCAGGCGGTGGACGACGACGATATCCGTCCCCACGAGCTCCTCTCGGCCGGCCATCCGCTGCCGGGCGACGGCGCCGTGATGGGCGACGAACTTGAGGTCGAGCCCGGGCATCCGCACACAGGCGTTGCACTCGCAGGTCGATGCCTGGCGGATGTCCCGGATCCGGCGCTGGAACGCGAAGTAGCAGCCCCCGATGACGTCCTGGAGGCCGGGGCCGTCGACCGTCTCCGTGGGCACCCACATGAATGCGGCGTCGCCCTCGAGCTTCGCCAGCTTGAAGGACGGGCGCAGCGCGCCGACGACCGTGTCGATCAGGTCCGCCAGGATGTCCTGGGCGTGGTCGAGCTCCACGCCGGCGAGGTAGCCGCTGTACCCCGCGATGTCGGCGATGACGAGACAGGCTGGTTCCGTCCGGGCGAGCATCAACCGGGCTCCGCCATGAGCCCGTGGATCGAACGGACGATTGCAGCCGGCGCAGGGCCCGCCGCCCTCGAAGAGGTCGTGGCGCTCATCCGCGGATTGTCGCAGACGCGCCTCAAGCATCACCTGGCGAATGCCCGATCCAGGGTTGGCGCGGCGACCACGGCGCAGGTTCACCTGGTCGTCTTGGTCAGCCCACAACGCGATCCCGTTCCACGGGACGCCCGGGCCATACTTGCTGCCCATCCACGTCCCCCGAGGAGCGTCCGCCATGTCGACTGAAGAGAACAAGGCCGTCGTCCGCCGGTTCATCACGGAGGTCCTGGAAGGAGGCGATCTCGACACCGTCGACGATGTGCTTGCCCCGGACTACGTGAACACGGCGATGGGGGTCACCGACCTCGCGGGCTTCAAGGCCGCGTGGCCCGCGATGGGCGCGGTCATCTCCGGCATGCGCCTCGACATCGTGGACCTGGTGGCCGAAGGGGATGCGGTGGTCGCTCGCGTCACGACCGGAATCACCCTCGTCAACGGGAAGAAGATCGACGGCTGGGGCCTGACCTACTACCGTCTCGCGGATGGCAAGATCGTGGAGACTGACCCGTTCGAGAAGCCGGATCTGACGCAGGAGCTTGCCGCCCTGATGCCGTCGCCCGCCTCCTGACACGAGTGGCCGCCTCGCCCTCCGACGATCGCGGGATCGCCATCGCTCGCGCTCCCACTATGATCCGCGACATGGTCGCCGCCTCGTTCATCTCGCTCCACCTGGCGCGGTTCGATCAGCTGCGGGTGGCAGAGCCGGCCGATCCCGGTGAGCGGCCCGGGCTCCTGTTCTGCGAGGTGGGCGCCGACTGCCGGGCGGCGGGCACGGACCCGGCGTCGCGCGAGGCGTTCACGTTCCTCGTCGTGGGCCTGCACGGCGACAGGGAGTCGGCGGACAGGCTGGCCGAGGACGTCAACACCGCCGTCCCGTGGTTCGCGGACGCGACGGAGCGTTGGAGCGGGGTCCTCGCGCCGCACCGCACGAAGGGCGAGTCCAACCTCATCGACCGCACGGCGCCGGCCCGCCTGTTCGATCCGCTCGCCAGCGCGCCCGGCCGCGACAAGCCGGTGGTCGTGCTCACCACCATCGGCTGGAACCGTGATGGCCTCGACATGGCTCGGGTGCAGGACGTCGGGACCGGGACGGCCGCGGTGCGGATCTCGATGACGGCGGTCCCGGGCCTCCGGTCCCAGCACTCGTTCTTCTTTCCCGGGATCATCGCCATCGACCCGCCGACCCTCTCGTTCTGGGACGACGAGGCGTCGCTCGTCGCCTGGGCGCACCGACAGGCGACCCACAAGCGCCAGATGGACCGCTACCGCACGGCCGGCAACGCCGACCGAGCCTCGTTCACACGCCTCGCCGCGCTTCGCAGCACCGGGACCTGGTACGGCGCGGACCCGGTCGCCGCGGCGGGAACGCACGGGTCAGCCGGCCCAGGCGCGTAGGGCCCGATGCGGCCCGTCAGCAGGCGCCCATCAGGACTCGTGCAGTACCTTGCGAGTACCTGCACGTTCGCGTCGCGGAGGAGCACTCACCGCCCCCGCCAGCGCCCCGGGCGGCATCGAGAGATGAGGTTCATGTGACCCTCGTGCGGCTCGCGGCGGTGAACGTCGGAACGCCGGCCCTCCTGGGCGAGGTGAAGGGCGACCGGGTCTGGAGCGGGATCCGCAAGCATCCGGTCGACCCGGATTCGCGCCTCTGGCTTTCATGGCTGGATCTCGCCGGCGACGGCCAGGCTGACCTCGATGTCCATGGCGGGCCCGACAAGGCCGTGTATGCATACCCATCCGAGCATCTCCAGCCGTGGGCAGATGAGCTCGGCGAGGTGCTCGGTGACGCGCCATTCGGTGAGAACCTGAGCACGGTCGGCGTCCTCGAGCAGGATGTCCGCATCGGCGACATCTGGGAGTGGGGCACGGCCAGGCTCCAGGTGACCCAGCCGCGCTGGCCGTGCTACAAGCTCAGCCTGTACCGCCAACGCGACGACATCGGGCCCCGGTTCCGAGCATCAGGGCGAACTGGCTGGTACCTGCGGGTTCTCGAGACGGGAGAAGTGCCCGCTGCGGGTCCGATCGCGCTGACCCAGGCAGACGCCGCCGGCGTCAGCGTGCATGACGCCCACCTCGCGATGCTGGACCGACGTCTGTCGCCGGAACGCCTGCGCGCGGTGGCCGAGCATCCGGCCCTGGCCGACCAGTGGCGTGGTCCGCTGCTTCGACGCTTGGACCATCTCGCCGCCCGTTGATTCTGCCGCTCGCGAACGGCGGGCGCGAGGGGTCGTAGTGTCCGTACGTGGTCGTGGCGTACGGCGATCTCCCGCCATCCACCTGGAGCATGTCGACGACGCAGCCCGAGGTGGGGTCATCGTGCGTCCACGTCATCGTCATGTGGGAGACTCTCTCGGTGACGGATCTCGAACAGCGGCTCGACGCCTTGCTTGGCAAGGCGGTGGATCGTGGTCGCCATGTTCGTCACGGTCTCGCCGGAGTGGCTGCCACGGACGGGTCGTGGTCGTGGATGCGGGGTGTCGGGGTCCTCGATCCGGCCGGCACCGCTGCGACGGCCGCTGCCCGCTATCCGATCGCCTCGGTCACCAAGCTGTTCACCGCTGTCGTCACGATGAAGCTCGTCGAGGCGGGGCAGCTCCGCCTGGATGACCGTATGGCCAAGGTCCTCCCGAGCGAGATCAGCGCGGGTCTGCACGTGCTGGACGGCATCGACCGGACTGGGGAGATCACGGTCGAGCATCTTCTGAGTCACACCTCGGGCCTCGCCGACTACTACGACGAAGCCCCCCGGGGCGAGCGGAGTGCCCAGGCCCGGCTGCTTGCCGGGGAGGACGCCCCCATGCCATTCGACGAGGTGCTGCGAACCGTCCGGGCGATGAAGCCGCACTTTCCGCCCCAGCCGGCCGGCTCGGGCAAGCGCAAGGCCCGGTATGCGGACACCAACTACCAGCTGCTCGGCGCGGTCCTGGAGACCGTCACCGGGCAGCCCCTCCATGCGCTCTTCGAAAAGATGATCTTCGATCCCTTGGGGCTGGATGCGACCTCGTCCTACCCGCACCCACCCCGGGGCGGTCGTTCGCCGGAGCCCGACGCCACCGTGTGGGCGAAGGACATCGCGCTCAACCCGTCCGGGGCGCTCACGTTCCAGAGGGCCGATGGCGGCATCATCTCCACGGTCGCCGACCAGCTGCGCTTCATGCAGGCGCTGGCGGCGGGCGACCTGTTCGAGGACGCCGGCACGTTCCGGCGGATGGGCGAGCGCACCAACAGGATCTTCTTCCCGGTCGACTACGGGCTCGGGGTCATGCGCTACGCGCCGGCGCGGTGGATGTCGCCGATGTTCGCCATCCCGCCGATCGTGGGGCACACCGGCTCGACGGCCACCTGGGCGTTCCACTGCCCCGATCTCCGGATCGTCCTCGCGGGCACGTTCGACGTGGCGCAGCCGCCCCTGCCGTTCCGCTTCCTTCCCCACGTGCTCCGGGCCGTGGCCACGGCGTCGTAGCCCCCGCCTGCCGTCAGGCGCACACCACCAGATGTCGGAGGTTCTCCATGGCCCTCAAGCGGTTGCTGGCGGACGAGGACGGCGCAATCCAGGCGCTTCCCCGATGGGAGCGTCGACGTGAGGGCATCCGCGCACGCCTCTTCGAGACCATCGGCGATCCACCCGTTGCCAGGAACACCAGGTCGATCCGGGTTGTCGACGAAGAGGTGCTGGACACCTACGTTCGGATCCGGATCTCCTACGTCGTCGGCGAAGGGGACACGATCACGGCGTTCCTCTTGCGCCCGAAGGATCTCGTCACCCCTGCACCAGCGATCCTGGCCCTCCATCAGACCGTCGATGAGGGGAAGGGCGAAGTCGTGGGCTTGAGTGGATCCCCCGACTTCGCCTACGGCCACGAGCTGGCAACGAGGGGTTATCTCGTCCTGGCGCCCGATCACCTGACCGCGGGCGACCGCATCCTTCCCGGCTGCGGCAGCTTCAATTCCGGCCCCTTCTACGACCAGTACCCCGGCTGGTCGATGGTCGGCAAGAACCTCGAAGACTCGCGATCGGGCGTCGACGTCCTGTGCGCCCTCGACGACGTGGATACGGGCAGGATCGGGGTCATCGGGCACTCGCATGGCGGCCACAATGCGATCTTCGCCGCGGCGCTCGACGAGCGCATCCGCGTTGCCGTCAGCAACTGTGGGCTGTCGGCGTTCTCGGAAGAGGAAGAGGCATTGGAGTGGTCATTGGAGGATGGCTACGTCTACATCCCGAAGCTGCGCAAGTACCTCCTGGACGACGTCGCTCCGCCCTTCGACCTGCACGAGGTGGCGGCACTGGTCGCTCCCCGGCCGTGGTTGAACGTCTCGTCGTACTTCGACCGGGCCTATGGCAACCAGGAGTTACTGGCCGAGGTTGGGGCTCAGCTGTACCAGGTCTACAACCTCCACGGAGCATCCCAGGCCTTCGGCTACTACATGCATGGAGGTGGCCATAGCTTCCCGAGATCGGCACGGGATCTCGCCTATGGATGGCTGGACCGGTGGTTGCAGGCGTAGGCGCCTGACGCCGCGTCCGCAGCGTTCGATCGGCGCTACTGCCTCGCCAGGTGCGCCCGCAGCTCCAATTCCGGATCGACGATCAGCTCACCGCTGACGTCCACCACCACCCGCTCGAGGTTGCCTGTGAACTTGAACGGGCTCGCGTACTCCGGGGTCACCGGTGATCCCGGGTTGTGGCCGCAGCTGACGCCGCCCGGATTGAACATGAACGGCGTCGTGTACGGGGCGTCAGCGCTCGCGACCAGTGCCCCATCGACGTAGAGCTGGAGCCGGCCCGGCGCGCCCTTGCCGTGCGGCATGTCGGGCTGGCCGGTGGGCTCGAACTCGAAGCGCAGCTCATGCCGGCCGGACGGGAGCGCGTCGGGCGACGAGACCGTGAACCGCTGGCGGGCGACGTAGTTGTGGACGTAGTGCAGCCGGCCGTCCTTCACGTACAGGGAGTAGCCCCCCGCGGCGGTCCCCTGGCAGAACAGGACGCCCTCGGCGCCGCCGTCCGGGATGTCCACGGTCGCGGTGATGCTGTGCGGACGGTTGTGGAGGCGCGGCGCGGCGAAGTTCGGGATCGACTGCGTCCCGGGCACGTACGTGTACTGGTTGCGTGGGACCGCTACGAGCGGCTTCTCGACGACCATGCGGGCGAGACCCGAGCCGTCGACCGGCATCACCTTGTACTTGCCCGCCTCGACATACCAGGTGCCGATCAGCTCGATGAGCTTCTCGCGGTTCTCGCCGGCGAGGTTGTGGTTCTCGGCCGGGTCCTCATCGATGTGGTACAGCTCCCAGCCGGTGGCATCGAGCTTCGTGAGGGTCTCAGCCGAGATCGGGTTGCCGAACCCGGTGCCCGCTTCCGCGAACGACGGGCCCGGCCACGGGCAGACCGCGCGCCAGCCGTCCTTGTAGATCGCCCGGTGCCCGAGCATCTCGAAGTACTGGGTGTGGTGGCGGCTCGACGCGGCGGCGTCGTCGAGGGCGTGGGCGAAGCTGACGCCCTCGATGGGCGCCTGTGCCACGCCACGGATGGCCGCCGGGGGTTCGATGCCCAGGAGATCGAGCACCGTCGGCACCATGTCGATGATGTGGGCGTACTGCGAGCGGACCTCGCCGCGCGCCTTGACGCCTGCAGGCCAGGACACGATGAACGGGTCCGTCGAGCCACCGCGGTAGGTCTCGCGCTTCCAGCGCCGGAAGGGGGTGTTGCCGGCGAACGTCCAGCCCCAGGGGTAGTGATTGAAGTGCTCCGGGCCGCCGATCTCGTCGATGACGGCCAGGCTCTCCTCGAGCGTCTCCTGGGCGTTGTTGAAGAACTGGGCCTCGTTCGTCGTCCCGGTCGGACCGCCCTCGGCACTGGCGCCGTTGTCGGAGATGACCATCACGATGGTGTTGTCGAGGACGCCCTGCTCGCGCAGGTAGTCGAGCAGCCGCCCGAGGTGATGGTCGGTGTGGCTCAGGAAACCCGCGAACACCTCCATCATCCGGGCGGACAGCTTCCGCGCCTCCGGGCTGAGCGAGTCCCACTCGGGGACGTCAGGGTCGTGGCGCGAGAGCTCGGCGTCCGGGGGCAGGATGCCCAGCTCCTTCTGGCGCGCGAACACCAGCTCGCGATACGCATCCCAGCCGTCGTCGAACGCTCCGGCGTACTTGTCGGCCCACTCCTTGGCGACGTGGTGCGGGGCGTGCGTCGCCCCGAAGCACAGGTGCAGGTAGAACGGCTTGTCGGGGTCGATCTGGCGCAGGTCGGTGATGAACTCGATCGACTTGTCGACGAGGTCCTCGGTCAGGTGGTAGCCCTCCTCGGGCGTCCGGGGCGGCTCGACCGGGTGGTTGTCGTACACGAGCTCCGGGTACCACTGGCTCGTGTCGCCACCCAGGAAGCCGTAGAAGCGCTGGAAGCCGCGCCCCAGCGGCCAGCGGTCGTACGGGCCGGCCGCCGTCTCGTAGACGCTCGGGGTGAGGTGCCACTTGCCGATCATGTAGGTGCCGTAGCCGTGGTCGAGCAGCATCTCCGAGAGCATCCCGTTCTCGAACGGCATGATCCCGTTGTAGCCCGGGTAGCCGGTGGCGAACTCGGTGATGCAGGCCATGCCGTTGCTGTGGTGGTTGCGCCCGGTGACGATGCAGGCGCGGCTCGGCGAGCAGAGCGCCGTCGTGTGCATGTTGTTGAAGCGGAGGCCGTCCGCGGCAAGCGCGTCGAAGTTCGGCGTCTCGATCGGGCTGCCGTAGCACCCGAGGTGGCCGAACCCCGTGTCGTCGAGGACGACGAACAGGACGTTCGGGGTCCCCTTGCGCGCACGCGTCGGGGCGGGCCAGGCCGGGCTGGACTCGTCGGCCGTCCGGCCGATGACACCGGGAAACGACGATCCAGCAGGGTACTCGACGATCGGCATCAGATCTCTCTCCCGCGTGCACATCGTGGGACCACAGGATCCGGTCGTCGGCGACGGCTGGCCTCTTCCCCGTACGCCGCCATTCTGCCCCATCAGGGCTCCGTGTCGGCGCCTCCCTGCCTCCGCAGGGGCGCCCGCTGCGATGGCGGGCCAGGGCAAGACCGGAACTCGAGGCCGATGCCCGAGGTGGCGTTGGTCCTGGGAAGCCGGACAGCCCGAGGCCGCGGGCCCGCCGCCTTCTCCGATCCGGTCACCAGGACGGCTGCGGACGACCGAGCAGCTCGTGTGGATCCTCGCCGCGCGGCTGCCGGGACCCGATGGCGAAGCGGTCATGCGTCGCGCTATTGACTCGATGGGAGCTGAACGTGAGGATGCGAATCCTGTGGTTGACCTCGCGTAGAGAGGCTGGAGGCCATGACCATCGACGCGCTCGAGCGATCGCTTGCTGCCCGGACCCGTGGCCCTGTCATCGCCCCGGACCATCGCCTGTACGACAGCGCGCGGACCTTGTTCAACGGCATGCTCGATCGTCGTCCACGTCTGATCTTCCGACCGGCCGATACGGATGATCTCGTCGCTGCCGTCCGCTGGGCGTCCGAATCCGACGTTGCCATCGCCGTGCGAGGCGGCGGTCACAGCGTCGCAGGTCACTCGATGCCCGACGATGGATTCGTCATCGATCTGTCGCGCTGGCGGTCCGCGACCGTCGACCCGGGACGGGGGATCGCCGAGGCCGAAGGCGGCTGCCTCCTGATGGATCTCGACGTGGCGACGGCCGCCCACGGGCTCGCAGCTCCCTCGGGGACGTTCTTCGATACCGGGGTCGGGGGCCTGACGCTGGGCGGGGGCATCAGCCACATCATCGCGTCGGAGGGCTTCGGCTGCGACGCCCTGATCGGCGCGGAGCTCGTGGCGGCGGATGGCCGGGTCGTCGATGTCGATGAGGAACGTGAGCCGGACCTGCTCTGGGCGCTCCGCGGAGGCGGCGGCAACTTCGGGGTCGTCACCCGGTTTCGCTATCAGCTCACCCCGATCGAACGGATGTACAGCGGATCCCTGTCCTACGGTGGACCTGCGGTCGGTGACGTCCTGGCTCGGCTGTTCGAGCTGGACGCGTCCGCCCCCGACGAGCTCGTGACGCAGGCGGTTCTCTATTGGTCGGACGAGGACGGCGGGCCGATCGTCAAGGTGAACATCGACTGGCGTGGCGAGCCGGACGCGGGAGACGCGGCGATCCGCGAGCTGCGCGAGCATCCGGCACTTGTCCAAGCCAGCGTGCGACCGATGACGTGGCTCGAGGCCCAGGCGCGATACACGCCGATCCCCTTCGGCCTCCGCCACTACTGGAAGGGCCACCTCGTGCGCGAAGCCCCTGCGGGTCTGGCGGATGCCCTCCTCACGGCCGCCGAGGGGTCCGGCGACGACGGGTTCCTCCTGGTTGAGCTGATCCATGGCGCTGCGCACCGGATCCCCGACGACTCCGCCGCCTTCGGTGGACGGCAGGCGGTCGCGAACGTCACCGCGCTCAGCATCTGGCGGGAGGCGGGTGGCGACGAGGCGGGCATCGAGTGGGGACGCCGAGCGGCACGGTTGTTCGAGCCCTACTCGGTATCAGGAGGCGGCTATCTCAACTATCCCGAGGTCGATCAGACAGCCGCCCGTGTCGCGGCGGCGTTCGGTCCGGAGCGATTCGCCAAGCTGCGCAGGATCAAGCGGACCTGGGACCCTGACAACCGCTTCCGCCACAACGCGAACATCGTGCCGGCCTGACCCAGGCTCGCGAGCCGGAGCCCAGAGCGCAGACGGACACGCCCTAGCGGACGTCTACGACGCCGTCGGGCCCATCTCGCTCCGCGAGCCGCGTCGTGGTCAGCCATTCGAGGACCTCACCCGCGTGGTCGATCAAGGTGGAGAAGTGTCCGCCGTCGTCGACGATCGTGAGGGTCGCACCAGGGATGGTCTCGGCAAGATGCTGCGCCCAGGCGACGGCCGCTTGACGATCCTGACGCCCGTGCCACACGTGGACCGGAACAGCGACCTCGCTCAGCGGAAAGCCCCAGCCTCGGTGGTAGAGGCGTGCCTCAAGAACGATGCCGTCGATTCCCTGTCGAGCTCCCTCGGTCATCTCGGCGACGATCTCGCCTGCTGCCTCCGGCCTGCGCCCGAACAGGGCTCCGTCGGCTGGCTGCATCCGGCCCCACACCTGCAACCAGCGGTCGGGCGATCCGCGCATCTGGCTCAACTGGCTACGCGCCATCGGTCGGTAGAGCGCCGAGGACTTCATCAGGACGTTCACGATCCGAAACATCGGATGCATCCCGCGATTGGGCGCGGGCGGTGGCGCCACGGATGAGACGGTGGCCACCGCGCGGATCCTGCTGCCCATCGCATGGGCGCACGCGAGCGCATGCGGTCCGCCACCGGAGTGACCGAGGATCGGGAACGCAGTCAACCCGAGGTGGTCGACAAGGGCAGTGACATCGGATGGCCAATCGACCAGCCGCCGCCCGGGCTGGAACGCAGAACCTCCGAACCCCGGGCGGTCGGGACAGATGAGCCTCACCGCAGCTCGCTCGGCGGCTTCCGCCAGCAGACGCCCGGCGAGACGTGAGTCATTGCCACCGTGGAAGAAGAGGACCGGCGTGCCATCGGGCGGGCCGTACTCCGCCCACGTGAGCGAGCGACCATCGGACAGGGTGATGCTGCAATCCTCGATTGACAGGCTCATCGGACCACCACGCGCACCTCGCTAGCCATGGACATCAGGCGTCACCTCCCGGTTCGGGACGACCCAGCGTACCGCTCGTGGCCACCGTGACCACCGCAGCCATGAGCACGGTCACGGCGATCAGGACCCATCGCAGCTGGGCCGGGTCCTTCGTGGCGCCCGATGGTGACGCATCCCCAAGGAGCGGGCCGGCCCGATCACCTCATGCCGCCCGGGCGGTCATGCCTGCCAACTGCCTCAAGCCGAGGGCTTGGACGACCGCGAGGGTCCCCACGCCTACCGTGAGGAGCGCGAGTGCGAGACTCCCCTGACCGGTGAGGACATCGCCGATCAGGATCAGCGCCGCCGCGCCGGCGACCCAAACCAGGTCCGCGCCGACCGCCAGCCGACCCACGATCGGTAGCAGCTGTGCCTGCTGCCGAGCGATCGCGAGGACCGCCGCGTATCCGACCAGGCCCACTCCGACGGCCAGCAGGACCCATCCGTCGAGCCCCGCCCACGGCCCGATGAATGGTGATGCTGCGACCAGCGCGGCGCCGATGAGTCCCGAGTAGAGGGCATTGACGAGCAGGGCGGTGCGAAGGAGATGACCGTGATCGGGCTGTCGAGTGTTCAACGTGATGATGTCTTCCATGCGCCGATCGTGTCACCTCGCCAGCGTCAATTCAATTACCTGTGAGGTAATCGAGTGCCAGCGTCGCGGAGCTACCATGGCGGAGTGACTACAACCTCCATCCCCCCCTTCGGCGATGCACTCAAGCGCTGGCGAAGCCGGCGACACCTGAGCCAGCTGGACCTCGCGCTCGATGCCGGCGTGTCGCAGCGGCACATCAGCTTCCTGGAGTCGGGGAGGGCGACTCCGAGTCGCCAGATGGTCGTTCGGCTGGCTCGCGGGCTCAGCGTCCCCCTGCGGGAGCGGAATGCCCTGATGCTGTCAGCTGGACATGCGCCGATCTACTCGGAACGAGCGTTGGACTCGGCCGCGCTTGGACAGGTGCGGCACGTGCTGGAACGGATCGTCACAGCCCACGGGTCGATCCCCGCCTACGTCGTCGATCGATCGTGGACTGTCGTTCTCTCCAACCAGGCGGCGCAGCGCCTGACCGGTCTGTTCGTCGACCCGGGCTCGACTCTCGTGCGGAATGGCGTCAATGTGGCCCGTCTCCTTCTGCATCCGGGGACCCTGCGCGACTCGATCGTCAACTGGGAACAGGTCGCTGGGGCCCTCCTCGATCGCCTTGCCGTCGAGGTGTCGTCACGGCCGGGCGATGACCAGCTGCGGGACCTGGCTGCGGAGCTCCAGACCTACCCTGGTGTCGCTGCCCTCTCCCGACTCGTGAACCTGCCGACGGCCGACGACCTCCTGGTCCCGATCCACATTCGCGCTCACGAACTCGAACTTCGCCTGTTCACCACGATCGCCACGATCGGCGCAGCCCACGACATCACCCTTGAGGAGCTTCGGATCGAGACGCTCCTGCCGGCAGACGCAGCGAGTGAAGCGGCCCTCCGCCGACTCAGCGCGGTGTGATCAGGCGCCCACCCGGCTCGTCATCGAACGAGCCGAGCCGCGGTTGGTCGTACCACGCTCTGCTGGACACGCGCTCGGCCGCCCAACCATGAGACCGATGAGGCGGGCGTATGATCATGGTCCCAGTCATGGGGCGAGGTCAGCGACGCCATCCGGCACTTGACCGGCTGGACACGCCCGTCGCGAGCTCGACGTCACCATCCGAAGCGTGGATCTCGGTGCACACCGATCCCGAGCGCGGCACGCGCCCTGGATGGAAGGACGTCCCATGCTGGTCACTGACCCCGCGGAATCCAGCGAGGCCCGGGACGCAACGCTGACGCGAACGCTGGGATCGTCCGGATGAGTGGCAACGTGCCGGATTGCGGATCCGGTTCATGACCCGGTCCACGGAGACGGTCGACACGCTCGTTGTCGGGGGCGGCCAGGCGGGTCTGGCCACGAGCCACGAGCTGACCGGCCACGGTGTGGAGCATGTCGTGCTCGAGCGTGGCCGGATCGGTCAGGCCTGGCGTGACCGATGGGACAGCTTCTGCCTGGTGACCCCGAACTGGACGGTCCAGCTGCCGGGGGGCGCCTACGACGGGACCGATCCGGACGGCTACATGCCACGCGATGAGATCGTGGCGTTCCTCGAGCGCTACGCAGCCCGGTCCGAGGCCCCGGTCCGGGAGGGGGTGGACGTCCGGTCGCTCGAGACGGCGCAGGCAGGGGGCTTCGTTGCCCGGACCTCGGCCGGTGACCTGCTGGCGCGTCGGATCGTGCTCGCCAGCGGCGCCTACCAGCGTGCCCATCGACCCGCGGGCTCCGACACGCTGCCCGAGGATCTCCTGCAGATCGACCTCCACGGCTATCACAATCCGGCTGCCCTGCCACCCGGACGCGTCCTCATCGTCGGCAGCGGGCAATCCGGGTGCCAGCTGGCCGAGGAGCTGACGGAAGCCGGTCGCGAGGTCGTGCTCGCGTGCGGCAAGGCGCCATGGACGCCACGCCGCATGGGGGACAGGGACACCGTGTGGTGGCTCGTGGAGTCGGGCATCCTCGATAGCACGGTCGCATCGCTGCCGTCGCCCAGTGCGCGGCTCGGAGGGAACAGCATCGCCACCGGGCATGGCCAACCCCATGACCTTCACCTTCGGACGCTGCGGGCCATCGGCGTCACCCTCGTGGGCCATTTCCTTGGTGCCGATGGCGAAGGAGCACGCTTCGCCCCGGACCTCGGCGAAACGGTGGCCTGGGGCGACGAGCGCTACGGCAAGGTGAGAGAGCTCATCTGGAAGACCGCAGCGGAGCGCGGATTGCCCCAGCCCGAGTTGCCCGACCCGGAGCCGTTCGACGGGCAGGCGCCCGAGCTCGTCCCGCTGGCCGGGTTCGGCGCGGTCATCTTCGCCGGTGGCTTCCGACCCGACTACCGCTCCTGGCTGTCGTGGCCGGGCGCATTCGACGAGCTTGGCTTCCCGATCCAGACGGACGGGGCGAGCACGGTCGTGGACGGACTCTTCTTCGTCGGCGTTCCGTTCATGCGGTCAGCCAAATCGCCGCTGCTCCTCGGCGTCGGGGAGGATGCGGCGGTCGTTGCCCGCTTGATCGCCGACCAAGCAGCCCTCGCGTAGCCGGCCGGCGTGGCCGCAACGGCCCGGTAGAGTAGCGGGCATGGACCGGCCACTTGCCGACCACATCGTCGATGCCCGCGCAGCATTCTCCCGCCGCGCTTGGTCGGCCGCGGACGAGGCATACCGGGCGGTCGGTCCCGATGCGCCGCTCGACGCGGCGGACCTGGAGCGAGCGGCGATCGCGGCGTTCCTCATCGGCCGCGACGATGACGCCGTGGCGGCGTGGGGCCGGGCCTATCAGGCCGCACTCGACGCCGACGACCCTGTCGGCGCGGCACGACGCGCATTCTGGATCGGGATGCTACACGTCCAGCGTGGCGAGGTGGCCGTCGGCGGCGGATGGCTCGTTCGCGCTGCCCGCATCCTCGACGAGACCCGCATCGACTGCGTCGAGCGCGGCTTCCTCCTGATCCCACAGGGACTCGGCCTGCTCGGCGCGGGAGACCCGGCTGCCGCCTACGAGTCGTTCTCCCGCGCCGCGGAGATCGCCCAGCGATTCGGCGATCCGGACCTCGACGCCCTCGGACGGCTGGGCCGCGGCCGCGCCCTCATCGACCTTTCGGAGATCGCGCAGGGCGTCGGCCTGCTCGACGAGGCGATGGTCGCGGTGACGACGGGCGAGGTGTCGCCGATCATCGTCGGCACCGTCTACTGCGCGTCGATCGAGGCCTTCCAGGGGATCTACGACCTTCGTCGCGCCCAGCAGTGGACCGAGGCCCTCACCGCCTGGTGCGCCTCGCAGCCCGATCTCGTCCCGTATCGAGGTCGCTGCCTCGTCTATCGCGCGGAGCTCATGCGGCTCCACGGCGCGTGGCAGGGGGCGGCCGTCGAAGCCGGAAAGGCGCGCGCGTGGCTCTCGAGGCCGCCCCCGGAGCCGGCCGTCGGCGAGGCGATCTACCAGCAGGCCGAGCTTCATCGGCTGCGCGGCGACTTCTCTGAAGCGGACGGCGCCTACCGCGAGGCGAACCGGTGGGGACGCGCGCCCGAGCCCGGTCTCGCGCTCCTCCGACTCGCTGAGGGCCGGCCAGACGCAGCGCTGGTCGTCATCCGCCGGGCGCTCGACGAGGCGAAAGGCGCCATGACCCGAGCCGGACTGCTCGAACCGTGTGTCGACATCGCCATCGCGGCTGGCGACCTCACGATCGCCCGATCGGCCGTGGACGAGCTGGCCCGGATCGCCGTCGGGTCGGCCGTGCCGCTGCTCGGGGCGATGGCAGCGCACGCGGAAGGTGTCCTGCTCCTGGTCGAAGGCGATGCCCGGGCCGCCCTCGGGCCTCTGCGGCGTGCCGCGGCCACGTGGCGCGAGCACGGGGCACCGTACGAGATCGCTCGCGTTCGCGTGTCGATCGGGGCCGCGCTGCGACAGCTCGGCGACGAGGAGACCGCCGCGCTCGAGTTCGATGAGGCTCGGCGTGTGTTCCGGGAGCTCGGCGCCCGTCCGGACCTCGCCCGGCTCGACGCCGCGACTGGCGACCTGCCCGCTCCAGGCACGCCGGACCACGGCCTCAGCGGACGCGAGGTCGAGGTCCTCCGTCTCGTCGCGGCCGGGCTGACGAATTGGGTGATCGCCGCGGACCTCGGGATCAGCGAGCGGACCGTCGACCGTCACGTGAGCAACATCCTCACCAAGCTCGACGTGTCGTCGCGAGCCGCGGCCACGGCCTTCGCCGTCGAGGCCGGCATCCGCTGACCGGGTCGCCATGGCGCGGCCGTGGCCCGAGGTACCCATTCGAGCTCACGACACGATTGGGTAGTTCCGCCGATGCGCGACCGCCGGGCGCGAACCTACGGTCCACTCCTCACCCGAAGGAGTCGCCCGGATGCTTCAGCGAACAGAGACCGAACGCATCGAGACCGTCGTCGTCGGTGGCGGCCAGGCCGGACTGTCGGCCGGCTATCACCTTGCCCGGCGCGGGATCCCGTTCGTCATCCTCGATGCCGACGCGCGCATCGGCGATCACTGGCGGAGTCACTACGACTCGCTGCGGCTGTACAGCCCGGCCCGCTCGAACGGCCTGCCCGGGATGCGGTTCCCCGCGCCGAGCTATCACTACCCGACGGGGCGCGAGATGGGCGACTACCTCGAGTCCTACGCGAAGCGGTTCGACCTCCCCGTGCGGAGCGGGACACGCGTCGACAGCGTGGAACCGGCTGAAGACACAGCCGGCGGATTCGTCGTGACCGCTGGGAGGCGACGGATCGAGACCGCCAACGTGATCGTCGCGACGGGCTCGTTCACGACGCCCCACGTCCCCGAGTTCGCGACAGGGCTCGACCCGTCCATCCGCCAACTCCACTCGAGCGACTACCGGAACCCGGGCCAGCTCCGGGACGGCCCGGTGCTCGTGGTCGGCGTGAGCCACTCCGGCGCCGACATCGCGTACGAACTCGCCGGCTCACATCGGACGGTGCTGTCCGGTCGATCGCATGGGGAGCTGCCGATCCGCGTCATCGATTCCTGGAAGGCGCGCCTGGTCTGGCCGCTCTACATGACGGCGGCCACACACCTGCTGACCCTGCGCACACCCATCGGCCGCAAGATGGCGCCGCTGGTACGGGCGGGTGGTGGACCGCTCCTGCGAGTCCGGAGCGACGATCTCGCCCGCGCCGGTGTCGAGCGACGGGACGAGCGGACCGTGGGCGTCAGCGACGGCAAGCCGATGCTCGCCGGTGGCGAGGCGCTCGACGTTCGGAACGTCATCTGGGCCACCGGCTTCCGGCAGAGCTACGACTGGGTGCAGGTCCCGGGCTTCATGGGCGCCGACGGCTGGCCGGTCGGAACCCGTGGCGTGGTGGACGCGACGCCCGGGCTGTACGTGCTGGGTGTCCCCTTCACCTTCGGCTTCACGTCGATGCTCGTCGCGGGTGCCGGACGCGATGCCGAGTACGTCGTGGCTCGGCTCGCCGACCGTCCTGCGGTGACGACGCCAAGGCGCGTACCAGTGGCGCCAAGTCCCAGCAGCGGTGCCCGCTCGGCGAGCCCTTGACAGCTCTCGCCACGATCAGGGAATGGCAACCCGGACGGCGTTGAGCCGCGGCATCCCTGTCAACTACGAGGAGGTCGGCGAGGGCCGGCCACGCGCTCGAGCGCGAGCAGTCCGGGCTGTTCAACGCGCTCGCCGGTGAGTGGCTGGACCGCGTAGAGGAACACATCGAGGGCCAGCCTCACCCGACGTGATCAGCAATGCCCGCTCCGGTCTTGTGGAACCCGGAATCCACCTCGGGCGCGGCGTCACATCGGCATCGCCTCGTAGACCCACATGTCCATCGGGCACCCGGCCAGCAATGCGACCGCATCGTCGATCGACTCGGCCTGCACGATGGAGTAGCCGAGTGCCGGCGACTGGTCGGCAGTGAGCTCCGAAACCGTCCCGCTTCGGGTGACATTGCAGCCATGGACCAAGGGGTTGCCCGAGTCCACCACGTGGTCCTGGATCGACGACCACCACGCCCGATGCGCCTGCTGGGATTCCGGCGTCCGGTCCATCTCGCCGTGGGCCAGGAATACGTACTTGTTCACGATGCCTCCTCAGTTGCTATTGGGTCCCGACGGAGCGCGTCGACGTAGGTCTCCAGCGTCTCCGCATCGGTCCCCCACCATGGATGGAACTGGCCCGTCCAAGCCTGTAGACGGCTGAGCGGCACCCGCTCGAGTGCCAGGAAGTTTGTCCGCCCGAGCTTGCGTCGGCTGACCATCGCAGCCTCCTCGAGCACGCGGACATGCTTGTGGATCGCCGGCAGCGACAGACCGCGGAGCTCCGCTAGCTGGCTGATCGAGCGGGGCTGAAGAGCAAGCAGCCGGATCATCTCGCGCCTGTGCTCGTTGGCCAGAGCGTCGAACACCCGGCTCAAGTCGTCCACGGTTGCCACCAAAGGTTCACCACATGGTTAACTGTAGACCGAGGAACGCCACCGGTCAAGTCGACGCATTGCGCTCGGCTGCGGCCTCATGTGTCGCCCAGCTGGGCGAGTCTCCGTCCTCAAACCCCCCGGCCCGCCAGGGCTCCAACTCGACGGCATGGCCCAATCGGCCAACTAGGAACCGCGACCGGCCGCCGCCACCCTTAGCGCATGACGGCGCGCTGGTCCGATCCAGGTCGACTCCCGGTTCCCCCCACCGGGTATGTCCGCGCCGTCAAACCCTGTCGCCGGTCGATGAGGCCTTCGGGCCGGGCGTCCTGCGCGTCGAGGAACAAGGTGGTCGGGGCGAGACCCCTGACTCGGGCAAGGTTTCGAGGTGCCCCGAAACGGGCGATGCTGAGCACGAGGAAGGTCAGTCTGGTCGGGGCGAGAGGCATAGCCCGCCACCAGCGACCTCCCGATCGCGATGCGGCTCGCCGACGCCGCCGAACGCGCCACCAGCCGCGAGCTCGTGGTCGTCGCGGCCGTCTTGGTGGCTGGCTCCGCGTGGGCTGCCGCCCACCGCCTCGGCCTGTCGCACTCGACCGTCAAGCACCACCTGGCGGACGCCCGGTCGAAGGTCGGTGCGACGACGACCGCGCAGCTCGTGTGGATCTCGGACCGCGGCTGCAGGAGCCCGCAGGGATGAGCGAGGCGGAGGAATTGTGACCACTCCTCTCTCCACCCCCCTTGTCGGTGAGTGTCGCGTTCACGAGCTCGAGGCGATCGCAGTGCGCCCGTCGGCGATGGCGAGCCGTACGCCAGGCTGCACCAGGCCCGCACGGTGTTCGGTCTGCGCGCCGCCGGCCTGGCTATCGGGCCTCGCGCACCATCGAAAATATCGGTGGGGCCACGCCGGCCTGGGACTCGCCCGTCAGCACGAACCCACCGCGCTCGTAGAAGGGCCCGTTGCGCGGATTGGTGTTCTCGAGGTAGGCAGGCAGATGGTCCGCGTCCACGACCTCAAGGCAGCGGCGCAACAGCTCGCCGCCAATCCCGCGACCCTGTCTGGACGCGTGGACGCCGAACCACGGCAGATACCAATGCCGATAGACCGGGTGGGCGTGGTCCATCTGCTCGAACGTGGCCAAGATATCGTCCAGCCTCTCCGCCGACACGGTGAGGCGGAAGTGCTCGATGATCGCATCGTCGGGCGACAGGTCGGGCGGATACCAGAAGGCGACCCCATCGAACTCCCCGATCCGCCAGACGGTGCCGGCATCGAGCGCCAGGCCACCGAATGCCACGACGGCCCCCGGGAAATGGCGCATGTACGACTCGTCGTCCGGGTAGAGGTTTCGGACGAACGGGTCGTCGACGAAGGCCGAGACGATCACGTCGATGGCATGCTGTCGCTCGCTGGGTCGGACCTTGGCGAACGTCGGGCTGCCCATGGGTCATCCTCGGCGGGGTGGATCCTGATGTTCGGGGATCCTAGACCTCGGTTCGGGCAACGGCAATGGGTTCCCGTGGCAGGCCCGACCCGGGGAGCACGTCGACGCCGACACGGACGCCTTCGAGGTTCGGGGGCGGGCTCGAACGGGGCTGCTGCTCCGAATCGCAGCGCGGGCTCCGCGCCAAGCTGCTTGGCCTGAGCGGCGTCCGGAGGGCTCACGTCGAGCGCCTGTCGACGTGGGACGCGCCCTAGGACAGCATCGACTTGATGCGCTCCATGGGCAGGTAGGTCCTGCCGGCCACGATCTCCGATCCCTCAACCTGGTAGACCCCCACGAACCGGAAGTCAACCGAGCGACCGGTTGCCTCAATGCCGTAGAAGTCCCCGATGTGGGTTCCCTGGAATCTGAACTCCACGGCGAATGCATCGTCG
This sequence comes from uncultured Chloroflexia bacterium, assembly GCA_963715245.1. Classification (GTDB taxonomy): domain Bacteria; phylum Chloroflexota; class Limnocylindria; order Limnocylindrales; family CSP1-4; genus CAIXZV01. The sequence continues at coordinate 14,131 of CAVQRM010000004.1, read as the reverse complement.
CTCACGAACGCGGCGAGTCTCTCCGACTCGGCCTCGAACATCTCGCCGTACCACGCGGAGAGCATCTGCCATATGGCGTCCCTGCCCTCGAAGACCCCGCCGGAGTCCTCGAACGTGAAGACCGCGTCCTCGGCAAGCGGAAAAGGGCCGCCGCTCATGTACGCCTCCGCCACCTTCTCCACGTCTTCTCTCGACATCGCGCACCTCGTCGGCCATCTTCGCCCTGTCGCCACGATGTCCCGATAGCGGACACCGGTCGGGGCGAGAGGGCTCGAACCGCTCGAAATCATGTCATGAGGCAAGGGCCGCGATTCGAGCCCTCGGGCAGACGAGCTGTGATCGTGACCTGGGCCTGCCTACGCGCCCAGGCCGGCGAGGAACTCGGCAGGCGTGCGCACGGGCACCCGCGGCGCCAGCGACGTGAGGTGGGCATCGCCGGACACCAGGAGCGCTCGCTCAGCGGCAGCCAGGGCGATGAGATAGTCGTCATCGGGGTCCTCCGAGCGGACGGGCGGCGGTCCGGCAGGGTCTGCGGCCAGCTCCGCGGCGGCGGCGAGCCAGGCCACGAAGGCGTCGGCGTCGGCTGGTGGGACGAGCCGCTCGAGCTTCGGGTACGCGAGGGCTCGTCGAACCTCCGCCAGGAGCAGCGGCGAGACGACCAGGTCGAACGCGCCCGCCTGCCACGCCAGGATCAGGCGTGCCGGGGTGCCACGTGGCGAGAGGATCGCCGAGATCAGGACATTCGCGTCAAGGACGGCGCGCACCGGCCGTCAGCCGCGCGTTCGGTGCTGCGCCTCGGTGGCCAGCGCGAGTGCCTCGTCATCGTCGAGGTCGTTCGCCGCCCACAGCCGGTCAAGCAGGTCGAGGCCGAGGTCACGCCGGAGCGCCTCCTCGATCACGTCGCTGTCCCCCTTGCCGAGACGGGCGGCGCGGACCTTCACGGCGCGCAGGACCTCCGGGTCGATCGTCAGCGTCGTTCGCACCTTCGTCATCGATGCATCATAGCATCACGATGAGGGCCGCGTGCCGCGATGACTATCGGCTGGCTCGGTCAGCGCACGCGACGGAAGAGGTAGGCGTACGCGGACCTCGTGTATGCGATGCCACGCCCCGTGCGTTCGACCAGCTCGGCGATGTCCCCGACCGGCGTCTTCGGGACCAGGTAGGACTCGAGCTCGCCGCTCGCGTACGCGTAGCCACCATCTCGGGAGCGGATGATGCCGGTGAGCTCGTAGCGAGGATCGACCGACGCCAGGGCCACATCACCGTGGCTCGGGTTCGCCAGGAGCACCCCGCCGACGCGCAGGTACCCCGTGCAGTGGCGCGACACCGGGCCGGCAAAGAGCGACACGAGCACGTCGAAGCTCTCCGCTTCGAGCGGCAGGGAGTCGGTGTAGTCGGCGTGAAGGAATCGGAGTTCGGGATCAATCGCCGAGTCACCCTGCGCGGCGACGATCTCCCGCACCCCATCGGTATCGTCGAAGAACCGGGCCGCTCGTCGATCAGCGTCGACGTACGTCACCGAGGGCCACACGAACGACGCTGCGACATCGCACCATGACCCCGGGTACAGGGCCGTGTCGGCATCGACCGCATCGGCCACCGCCCGGAACAACCGGTGTCGATCGCCAGGATGTCGTTCCTGTTCCGCCCACAGTGCCGCCGTCGCCCTACGCACGGAATCGAGCATATCGACCGAGGCACTCCACGGACGAGCTTCCGGTGCGGCCGTCGCAACCACTGGGGTGACGTCGGCGTCGCGTCCGGTCGCGTTCAGTTGCCGTCGCTGACACCCCAGGCAAGGCCAAGCGCCTCGACGTTGTGGCGACTCGGTTATTTATGTTACAGTCTTGGCCCGTATCGTTTCTCTGGAGTGCCCGTGGCCGAGACGCAAGCGTTCACCGACACCCGCCAGTTCAGGATCATGCAGCGGGTCATCGGCGCGACGAACCCGCTGACGAAGCGACTGCTCGACTCCCGGTTCGCCGGGCCGATGGCGAAGGCCCTCCTGTTGCTCCGCTATCGGGGTCGCAAGTCGGGACGGACGTTCACCACGCCAGTCGGCTACGTGCGCGATGGAGACCGGATCGTGATGGTCACCTCGCCGACGTATCGGTGGTGGCCGAACCTCGTCGGCGGGGCAGACGTGGAGTTGCGGCTGCCCGACGGCTGGCGGAAGGGTCGCGGCGAGATCGTCATGCCCGACGACCCGCGCTACGACGAGACACTCGCGTTCCAGGTCGCCAGGCGCGGTCCCGCCATGCTCCGCGGCTTCGGGCTCGACGTCGATGACGAAGGGCGGCTCGCTCCCGAGTCACGCCAGACGGCGACGACGAAGGCCCACCTCGTGCTCGTCACGCTCGAGCCTGCGGGCCGGCCATGATCGGCCCGGCTGGGGGCGCCGCTGCCGCCTCCGGCCCCGACGCTCCTGCTCCGTCACGCGGCCGTCCGCGCGACGCCCGGATCGACGACGCGGTCCTCGACGCCACACTGCGCCTCCTGGGCGATGTCGGCTACCAGGCGATGTCGATCGCGGCGATCGCCGAGGCTGCAGGTGTCGGGCGACCGGCCATCTACCGCCAATTCTCTTCGAAGGCCGACCTCGTTGTCGCCGCCGTGCTCCGCCTCAACGCCGGGCCGGACCCCGAGCTCCCGGCCCACCCTCGCGAGGCGCTGGGTACGCTCCTGGCGCGGACGGCCGAAGCGCTCGCGTCGCCGGGCGGCCTGGCCACGCTCGGCTCGCTGCTGGTACAGGAGCGGCGCGACCCGGAGCTGCTCGCGGCCTTCCGACGCCAGGTCTTCGATCCCCGGCACGCGGTCGTGCACGGGGTCCTGCGCGACGGCGTCGAGCGCGGCATCGTCGCTGCCGACGCCGACTTCGAGGCCATCGACGCCGGCCTGTTCGGCGCCGTCCTCGCTCGTGCCGTCCTCGGCGAGCCCGTCGATGATGCCTGGATCGACCGGGTCATCGCGCAGGCGTGGCAGGGCATCGCGGCCGTCCAGCCGCCCGCCGTCCGACCCGACACGGCTGACGTTCCCTCCTCTTCGAAGGACGCCATCTCATGACCGCACCCATCCTCGTCACCGGCGCCCCCGGCAACGTCGGCACGCCGCTCGTCGACGAGCTGCTCCAGCTCGGCGCCCCCGTTCGCGTCGCCGCGTGGGATGTAGATGTCGCCCGCGACGCATTCGGCGATCGTGTCCAGATCGTCCCGTTCGACTTCACGCGCCCCGACAACTTCGGGGAGGCGTTCGCCGGTGTCGAGCGGATGTTCCTCCTCCGGCCACCGCAGATCGCCGACGTCGACGGCGTCATCGTGCCCGCGCTCACCGCGGCGGCATCGGCCGGCGTGCGCCACGTCACCTTCCTCTCGATCCAGGGCGCCGAGAAGAACCGGGTGGTGCCCCACCGCAAGATCGAGGACCGGCTGCGGACATCCGGGTTGGCCTGGACGTTCGTTCGGGCCGCCTACTTCATGCAGAACCTGGCCACGACGCACGCTCCCGAGATCCGCGAGCGCGATGAGATCTGGGTGCCAGCCGGGCGGCGCTCGCGGACGGCCCACGTCGACGCGCGCGACGTCGCCGCGATCGCGGCGCGGGCCCTCACCGAGTACGGTCACGAGTGCAAGGCCTACACGCCGACCGGACCGGCCGCCCTCACCTACGACGAGATCGCAGCGTTGCTGACGGCCGAGCTCGGGCGACCCATCCGCTACGCCGACCCGGGACTCCTCGCGTATTGGCGGCTCATGCGCCGGCGAGGCATGCCGCGCGGCATGGTCGGCGTGACGCTCGGCATCTATACCGCGGCGCGGATGGGGCTCGCCGACGGCCTGACCGACGACGTCGAGCGACTGACCGGGCGGCCACCGATCCCCATGGACCGGTTCATCCACGACACGCGAGCCGCGTGGATCGCGAGCTGACGTGTGCACGCGGCCGAGTTGCACGCGTCTTCGGGGGTTCTCGCCAGTGCGGTGGTCCATGACCGCTCACGCCGCGGAGGCGATGGCCGAAACGCACAAAGAGCGGTACTGCTCAACCAGAGTTGGACGCGCGTTAGCAGCCTGTGACATGTCGATCGAGTGCCGTTTCGTGGCTCGCGGCGGCCAGGCGGCAGGCATGAGACACGGCTTCCATGCGGCTGATCGAATGTCGTTTGGCGCGCATCGTCGGAACCGCATCCGACTTCATGTCAACCGAAATCGCCGAGGCAGCGGATTGGGACAACCAGGAAGGCGATCCCTATCCGCCCTCGGCTGCGATCCTGTGCCGAAAGCTGACTCTGCCCTTGACTCGTCCTCCCGAACACCGACACTCCCGAGCCACGCGGTTCAGGCAGCATCGTCACGCTACGGGCAGCTGACCTCGAACGAGCCGGCGACGCCGGACCATTCCCGACCGAAGTTGATCGCCTGGACGTCAACGAACGTCCCCGTCCCGGTCGCGGTCACCGGCCGGCCCTCGGGAACGTTGTAGTCGAGTTGCGTGGAGCCGTCGGGGATCGAGGTCACGACCGGCGGGTCGTCACCCGCGAACCACACCTGCTCGTCCGCCCCCCGAACCGAGCGTGACCTGAACGCTCGGGGGGCTGAAGACGTCGCCCTGCGCTTCCCAGCCGGGCGGCGGGAGCACGATCACGACCTCGGGGTCAGCACCGTAGTTGCCTGCCTGGATGTACCCGGCGGTAAAGATGCTGCATTTGACGTCGCTGAACTCGTACCGCTCAGTGCCGATCGTGACGACAGCGGTGTTCAGCTGGCCGCCACCCGGGTTCGGAGCAGCCGTGGACGGTGCATCCGCCGTGGGGACCGCGGGCCCATCCGAGGAGGCCGGCGCGGCGCTCGCGCCCTGCGTCGCCGGGGCTTCCGTAGCCGAACCGCCGCACGCTGCCAAACCGATTGCCAGCACAGCCGTGAACGCGGCCAAGCGCGTCATTCTCAACTGGTTCATCCACCACCTCCGGGGGTCGTCAGCGCATCGCCAGGTCTTGACGACTCGCTCGCAGGTCCATGGACAAGGGTAGACGCACTGTCGATACAGCAGCCTGGAAGCGCCGGCGCTCCTCGTGTGGACGGGAGCGCCGACTGACAAGGTCGACGTGCTGGGTCCGAACGAAGTCTGGCTCCACCCGAGCGTCGAAGCCGAGGCTCGCGGCTGGGCAGCCGCAGCGAGTGGCGAGTTCAGGGTGGAAGTGCGTATGACTGGTCGGGGCGAGAGGGATAGCCCCGCGACCACCGACCTTCCCATCACGATGCGGCTCGCCGAGCCGCCGGAGCCATTCGACTGGCTGCGGAGCGCATGACGCGTCGGCTAGCGCGCCACGCCGCCGAACGCGCCACCGACCGGGAGGTCGGGGTGGTCGCGGCGGTCTTGGCTACCGGGTCCGAGAAGCAGGCTGCCCACCGCCTGGGCCTGTCGCACTCGACCGTAAAGCACCACCTCGCGAACGCTCGGTCCAAGGTGGGTGCGACGACGACGGCGCAGCTCGTGTGGATCCTCGGCCCCCGACTACCGCAGCCCGACGCGGTCTCCCCGTCGGACGTTAGCGATGAGGCCAAGGCGTACTCGCTCAAGGATGCCAAGGTCTTCGCGCAAATCGTCTCGGTTCGGATGAGGTCCGTCAGCGAAATCGCATAGTCCAGGTGGGAGCCGGCGTGCGCAAGGCATCGAGCCGTGCTTCGTCACAAGCGGATGGCGCGAGCGTCGCGACGCCGCGCCATTGCCCGGCCTGCGGCGCCGAGCTCCCGTACCTCGGCGGGCGGGGCAGGCCGCGCCGGTGGTGCGACGCCCACCATCCGCGGCCCATGCGTCTTCGCTCGCGGGCGGCGCAGGCGGACGGAGTGCCCGCAGCCTCGCGCCCGAGGCGCCTGCGCGGCGCAATCCGGCCCGGCGACCTCGCCCAGGTCCGCCCGTGTGCGCCCACGTTGGCCCACGTGGCGCGATGAGCCGATTGGCGTGGCCACGACGCGACCGACAGCAGAAGGGGCCCGAGGCTGCGCCTACGGCGTTGGCCGCGCACTCCGTGCCGGGCCGACGATCCCCTCCTCGTAGGCCGTGAGCAGGTCGAACAGCTCGGTCGCCGCGTACTGGCGGTCGTACGTCCCCGCGCTCAGCTGGCGGATGACGCCGGCCTCGGCCAGCGCCTTGAGCGCCGCGAGCGTCTGCTGCTGGCTGACGCCGATCGCCGCGCGGGCGGTCGGTGCCGAGAGCACCGGCAGCGCGGGGAGCAGCGCGATGAGCCTTGCTCGCCGCGGATCCGGCCCTCGGGCGGCCCGCGCGCTCGCGCCACTCGCCCTGGAGCGCGGCCACCTGGTCGGCGAGCTCGATCGACGCGGCCGCCGCGCGTCTGGCTGCCTCGGAGAACGAGCCGATCCACTCGGCGACGTCTCCCTCGCGGAACGCCGTGAGCCCCTCGACGTAGGCGGTGGGCCGGGCCGCCAGGACGATGCTGACCGGCGGGACGAAGCGGGCGGCGACGCCGCGGCGCCGCAGCACGACGTGCACGAGGGCCCGGCCGACGCGGCCGTTGCCGTCGATGAACGGGTGGATGGTCTCGAACTGCGCGTGGGCGACGGCCGCCTGCGCCACCGCGGGCAGGTCGTCGCGGGCGACGAACGCGACGAGGTCCTCGAGCAGCGGCATGACGAGGTCCTCGGGCGGCGGCACGAAGGCCGCATCGGACGGGTTGCCGAGCCGGCCGCCGATCCAGTTCTGCTCCACGCGCACGCGGCCTGGTCGCGCGCGCTCGTCCCCCGCCATGAGCACGGCGTGGATCGCCAGCAGGTCGGCGACGGCCACCGGCTCGGTACGGTCGCCGATCGCGATCGCCTCCTCCATCGCGGACACGTTCGCCGCGACGATCCTGGCGCTGCCTCGCGCAGCCCGAGGGTCGATGAGTGCCCGCGCGAGATTGAGCGAGGAGACGTCGTAGCCCTCGATCCGGGACGACGCCACGGCCTCCGACCGCAGGAGCAGGGGCCCGATCGCCTCGAGACCGCCCACCGAGGCGCGCTCGTTGAGCGCCCGGATCGCCGCCTCGGCATCCGCCGACAGGTCGGCGACCTCGAACGGGACGACGGGGCTGAGCGCCGCGATCTCGTCGGGGACGAACGCCTGGTACCGGAACGAGGCACGTGCCCGGCGTCCGCCCACGGCGCCAGGGTCTCCTTCCCACGTCCGCTCAATGGTCCTAGGCACGTCGCCTCCGGCAACAACCCTTCAGTCTCTTGCCACGAATGAAGGGATGAGACGAGATTGCGCCGCTAACCCTTCAATGTCAACCGGAGATCCAAGGGGACGCCGTCACGCATCCCGACGGCGGCCGAGGCGCGGGAGTACCTGGAGTCGCTGCCGGACCTGTGGGCGAAGACGTCGGACGCCGGGCGCCATGCGATCGCCGAGGCCGTGTTCGAGCGGATCGACGTCCTGGGGGCGACCGACTTCATGTTCACGCTCACGGCCCACGCCAGAGCGCGGGGCTGGGACGCGGCCTTCGGCGCCGGCGTCGTCCGCGCGAAAGAAGGTCGATCTGGTCGGGGCGAGAGGGATAGCCCCGCCACCAACGACCTTCCGATCACGATGCGGCTCGCCGAGCCGCCCGAGCCCTTCGACTGGCTCCGGAGCGCATGACGCGCCGGTCGCTCGCCGCCCCGCCGAACGCGCCACCGACCGTGAGGTCGGCGTGGTCGCCGCGGTCCTCGTCGCCGGGTCGGAGAAGGCGGCCGCCCACCGACTCGGCCTGTCGCACTCGACCGTCAAGCACCACCTGGCGAACGCCCGGTCCAAGGTCGGGGCGGCGACGACGGCGCAGCTCGTGTGGATCCTGGCCCCGCGGCTGCCCGAGCCCGAGGGCGGAGTGCAGGCGGACGAGTAGCGGTCTACTGGACGCGGTCGTGTCGCTACGGGACATGAGCCGCCGGGTTCGACACCACGGATCGTCGTGCCGGAATGGATTGCGGCGGGGCTCGTTGTCCGTGGCCGCCGATTCGCCCCACAGGCCAAGCGGATCATCCGCAGGGGGCTGAATGGCACTTATCCGGATCTTTGACCCGCTTGTCCATTGACCAAGTGGAGCCGCCGCGTCCCGGGGTCGACTGTGGGTCGCCCGGCGCGCGGGAAGGAGGCAAGGGGATGTCTGAAGTGGCTCCGAAAGTGGGCGCGAGTTCGCGCGACCGGATGGCTGGGGTTCCTGGTGGCGTTCGTGTTCACGCGCCAGTACGGCTACCTGGTCCCGGGCGGGATCATGACCGGTCTGGGCGCCGGGATCATCGCCTCGGAGAACCTCGCGGCGACGGACGAGCAGACCGGCGGCGTCGTGGTCCTGGGCCTCGGTCTCGGGTTCGTGTCGATCTGGGTGATCGGCGCGATCGCGCACGTCGACAGGCACCACTGGTGGCCGATCATCCCGGGCGGCATCCTGGCCGTGATCGGCGCTGCCCTGCTGATCGGGGGCCAGGCAGTCAACCTGCTCGACTACTGGGGCGTCGCGATCATCGTCATCGGCCTGATCGTGCTCTGGCGAGCCTGGGCCGAGTCACGCACTCGAGCCTAGGGCCGGTGCGGGTCGCCAGCGCCGCTCGATCCATGGCCATGCCGGGCATATCCCAGAAGGAGGTCGACCGATGACTGCATCCGCGACGGCCCGCGTGTCCGGGTGGGGCGCCTCCCTTGCGATCCTGCTTGCCGGAGCCCTGCTGATCGGGTTCTCGATGGGGAACTGGCTGGCTCCGCCCGCCGCCTGGATCGGGCCGGTTCTGGTGATGCGCTATGCGCGGGACCATGGGGGCTGGCGGGGGTTTGCCCTCCTCTTCATCGCCCTCGCTGTGGCCTTCATCATCGGCTTCGGCAGCGTGTGGACGTCGTCGGGATGGCCCCTGCCACTGGTCGTGTCCCTCCCCGTTCTGTACGGGTTGCTGTGGAGCCTGCCGTTTCTCGCCGACCGGCTCATCGGTCCCCGCCTCGGAGGCTTCCCGAGCACGCTCGTCTATCCGCTCGCGGCGACGACCATCGAATTCGTTAACGGCCACGCCAACCCGGTCGGTGCCTGGGCGGCGACAGGCTTCACCCAGTACGGGAACCTGCCGCTCATGCAGCTCGCGTCGGTGACCGGCATGATCGGGATCACCTTCCTGATGGGCTGGTTTGCCTCGGTCGTCAACTGGGCCTGGGAGAACCGGGTTCGCGGTGCCGGGGTCCGGCGGGGACTGACCGTCTTCGGCACGGTGCTCGCGCTCGTCTTCATCTTCGGCTTCCTGCGCCTGATTCCCGCCTCGTCGGGTGACACGATCCGTGTGGCGGGGATCAACGCCGATTCGACCCATGCCCTGAAAGAACCGATGGCACAGCTGTCCGATACGGCGGCTCGTCGTCAGCTGTTCCAGACCCATTGGGATGCCTTTGCAGGCGCGACCGCGCGCGAGGCGCAGGCCGGCGCCGAGGTGGTTGTGTGGCCCGAGACCGCGGGCGTGATCTTCGACTCGGACGAGGCTGCCTACACCGCTCGCGCCCAGGACCTGGCCCGGGAACAGGCGATCTACCTGGCCGTGCCGCTGTGGACCTGGACCGAGGACACGCTGGTGCCGGTCGACAACAAGCTCCTGGTGATCGATCCGGCCGGATCGATCGTGATCGAACACGTCAAGTACGGCGGTGCCATCTTCGAGGGCACCGTGGTCGGCGACGGAACGCTCCAGACCGCGAACACGCCGTTTGGCGTGCTCTCGGGCGTGATCTGCTGGGACGCCGATTACCCGGCGGTGATCCAGCAGAGCGGGCAGAACGGCACCGGGCTGCTCCTGGTCCCCAGTGCGGACTGGTTCGAGATCGACCCGGTCCACACCCAGATGGCCGTGTTCCGCGCTGTTGAGAACGGGTACTCGCTGGTGCGCCAGACTGAGCTGGGCCTGTCGATGGCCGTTGACCCCTACGGGAGGGAGCTCGCCCAGACCGACTTCTTCCGCTCGACGGACCGGACGATGATCGCCCAGGTGCCCACCGCCCACGTGGATACGCTCTACACAGCGTTCGGGCGCTGGCTGGGCTGGGTCTGCCTCGGCGGCTTCCTGGTCCTCGTCGTCTGGGCGGCGGTCGCCCGCCGGCGAGCCGTCCCGTAACACGGACGCGATTGCCGATGGCGGAACCCGGCTGGGCCGCACGGGAATACGATCGCATCGCGGAGCGGTTCGCCGCGTGGGCGGCGGCGGAGGACGACATCCGCGCCGCCCTGGTCATCGGGTCGCGGGCGCGCCTGGACCATCCCGCCGACGAATGGGCGGACCTGGACGTCCTCGTCCTGACCGACGGGCCCTCCCGCTACGTGCAGGACCCAGGCTGGGTGGCAGCGATCGGTGACCCGTGGATCACGTTCCTCGAGCCGACCGCCGCCGGCCACGGATCCGAGCGGCGCGTGCTGTTCGCCGGTGGCGCGGACGTCGACTTCGCGTTCTTCGCCATCGACGAGATCGAGACCCTACTCACTTCCGATCCCCGGGCCGGTCAGGCCGCCCTCGGTCGCGGGTTCCGCGTCCTGCTCGACAAGGACGGCGTGGCCGCGCGGCTGATGGACGCGACTCCGACGATCGCGGCCGAGGCGGCGACCCTGCCGGATGCTGCCGCCTTCGAGCAGGTTGCGTCCGACTTCTGGTACCACGCCGTCTGGACGGCGAAGCATCTCCGCCGCGGCGAGCTGTGGTGGGCGAAGCTCGCCTGCGATGTCCACATGAAGGAGCTACTGCGCCGGCTCCTGGAGTGGGATGCGGCCGCCGCGGGTCGCGACCCGTGGTTCCGGGGCCGGTTCTTCGAGGAATGGGCGGATCCGGTGTCCCTTGAGGGCCTGCGGACGTCGTTCGCCCGCTATGACGAAGACGAGGTCTGGGCCGCGCTCTCGACGACGATGGACCTCTTCGGGGAGGTCTCACGGCGGACGTGCGCCGCTCTCGGCACGTCGTTCGCGCCGGCGGTCGAGGAGCACGCCCGGGCGCTCGTGGAACAGCTCCGCTCGACGCGCCCGGCCCGATCGGGCTGACGTCGCTTCGGGTAGCGCGCCACCAAGGGCACGGCCCAGCCCGCGCCGGTACTGATCGCCGGCGGCATGGCCCGGACAACGCCCTCCGGTCGGACCACGACGTCGCGCCACCATGACGACGACCGGCGGCACTGGCTGAACTGGCGTCCCCGAATGGTGCCGCGCGCATGCAGCAGGGTTCGCTCAGTCGGACTTGACCGTGGCAGGGATCTCCGAGGCGCGCGAAGGAAGGGCGTCGAAGCTGGGCCCCGTCGATCGAGTCGACGACCACGGCGATCGTGCCGGAGGCATCAGCCGGGAGTAGAACTACTCCTTCTCGATGCTGCTCGGCCGACGGCGATTCCAGGGCTGAGATGCTCGTGGCGTCGAATGTTGGCCTTCACGGAGCGGACGTGCAATCCCGAGAGCCGCACCTGCGTCCGTCTCGTTGTTGTCGAGCGAGGCGCGGTTGCGGCGGTCGAGCGGCGCGGTCCGGGGCCGGAGCGGTGACGACGGCGAAGCTCCTGTGGACCCTCTCCTCGCGCCTGCCCGAGCCCGAAGACATGGCCCAATCGGCCAACTAGAAACCGCGGCCCGCCGCCCGCACCCTTAGGGCATGACGGCGCGCTGGTCCGATCCACACCGACTCCCGGTTCCCCCCACCGGGTACGTCCGCGCCGTCAACTCCTCGCGGCGGCCCGATGAGCGGGATCGAGCTCGTCCTGGCGTTCCTCGCCGGCGTCGTCATGGGCGTCGCCCTCGACCGCTTCGTGCTGCCGCTCCTCGTCGATGCCTGGATCGACCGACTGCGCCGGCATGGGCGATGAGCGTCGTGACGATGCGCCGGACCGCCGCCGGGCCGACGACTACTCCTCGGCCCGGATCGGCGCCGCGGCCGCGTTCACGCTCGTCCTCGTCGTCCTCCTCGTCCTCGATGTCGTCGTCCCCGGCTACGACGTCAGCCCCGGGCACCCTCCTCCCCCTTCTGGGCGCGATCCTCGCGCTCCTGGGGCTCGAGGCCTCGGCCCTCTGGAGGGGCGTGAGGTGACGACGATCACCGCGCTGCTGACCAACAAGGCGTACGGCTACCCGACCCGGGGCGCCCGGCGTCGCCGGAAGCCGACGATCCTCGCCTGCCTCCACCAGACCGCCAACGCCAAGGCGACGGCGATCCAGGAGCGCACCTACGCCAACCGGGCCGGCTCCCCGGGACCGTCCGCCACGGCGTACATCGACCGCGACGGCACGATCGTCCGCGCGATCGACCCGGTGAAGTACGCGGCCTGGAGCCAGGGCGACGTCGCGCATCCCAACACCAAGCTCCCGACGATCGCCGCCGCGGTCGCCTCGGGCGTGAACATGAACGAGTGGGTGCACGAGTCGATCGAGTGCTCGGGCGCCGGGACCGAGCCCTACACCGACGCCCAGTTCGAGGCGGTCGCCCAGCTCGTCGCCGCGGCGTCGAAGGCGCACGGGCATCCCGATCAACCGCAGCACCGTGGTCGTCCACGCCGACATCAACAGCGTGTCAGCCGCCGCAGCGACCCCTGGCCGCCGGCCAGACGCGAGAGGCCCGGGTCAAGCGCGTCATCGCCCGGGCGAACGCGATCCTGCGGCCGCCGATCACGACGGTCACCGTCAAGGCGGGCGACAGCCTGTCCGCGATCGCAGCCGCCCACAAGCTCACGCTCAAGGCGCTGCTCGCCTTCCCGGAGAACGCGAAGTACCGCGCCAACCCCGGACTCATCCACCCGGGCGACGTGGTCCGCGTGAAGTGATGGACAGCCAGCCCGGCACGATATGGGGCCGCGAGCCGGCCATGGTCCTCGCCCTCGTCCAGGCCGTGATCGCCCTGGTCGTTGCGTTCGGTCTTTCCCTCGCCCCCGACCAGATCGGCGCGATCCTCGCGATGACGGCGGTGATCCTGGGGCTCATCACGCGCAGCCGGGTGAGCCCGGTGTCGTGAGAGACGGGCACCTGCGGGGCACGCTCCCGCGAACGCCGACCGCCCGCCAGGTCGACGTCCTCGCTGCCTTCGTCGCCGCTGGTGGTTCTGTTCCTGAGGCGGCGGCGCGCGTCGGCGTCCGTCCGAGCACCGCGAAGCGGCATCTCGCCGACCTGCGGGCGCGGTTGGGCCTCACCACGGAGCAGCTGATCTACCGGGGGCGGGCCGAGGGTTGGCTGGTGGTGCCGAGCCTCGAGCCCGGCCCATCGATCACGTCGTGCAGCTCGCCGTGGGTAGGCTCCTGAGGTCGCTGAGAGAATCCTGTCGATCCATCAGGCGCGGTGCGTTGTTGGTGGCGCGTGGCGACGAGCGCCAATCATGGGCGAGGTCGCCTGCTCGTGGCCAGGTCTCGGCCGTCAAGCTGGGCCGTTGCATTGAGCCGTCCCGTTCTCCACGAACGTCACGAGCTCGCCATTGGCATTGAGATTGGTGTGGAACAGGAAGGTGCCGCCGTACGCCTGTCCCGTGACAGGGTTCTCCAAGCGCAGGTGGATCAGCCACGTGAATGCGGTTGCGTCCTCCGGGTACTGATGGCCGACGCCCTGGCGGTTGGAGATGACCGTGACCTTGGTCACGACCCAGCCGAAGTCGTCCGACCCGTCGACCGCCACGCTGCGGTCGTGGAAGTGCCAGCCGCCGTTCGCATCGACGACGTATTGGCCCGACGTCTCGATAGTCGCCGTAACCACCGTGGCCTGGCCAGTGCAGGGATTGTTCCAGTTGGTCTGGCTTGTCGAAGTCGAGTCGTAGCGCACGACGAGTGCCGAGTCGGCCGCCGCGGCACCCGTACTTCCGAGAAGCAGGGCGAGAGCCAGGGTCAACCCTCCGGCCAGCCGTGACCAAGATCGCTTTCCGGACGCGCTTCTGAGGAGCATCATCCCCACACCTCCATCCGCGACGAGACGAGCGTCTCCCGCAGAGACATCGAGGCGGGTCGGTCTCGCCAGTAGCTCGGCGCGGCCCGGGCGGCCGTGAGCATGGGCCGCGCGTCATAGCTTCCCGCTGCCGGTGAGACGCCAACGCACCCGTGGTGTTACACACCAGAGCCGTCTGGATCGGTGCGTCCAAGCACCGCTTTCGGCCCGGTCGCTCGGCGCGCTCCAAGGGTTGGTCCCGCA